>CANMWK010000007.1 GCA_947501615.1 uncultured Tenacibaculum sp.
AGGCGTGAGAAATGTAGAATTCTTCTTGTACAGATTAACCCAGATTTTTGCTTAACCACAACAATTAGGTATGATCCGTTTTTTATAAGTAAAATTTATTGCATAAAAAAAGCAACGTCTGAGAAACGTTGCCTTTGATTCCATAATTCGAATAATCCCCAATATTACGATTTATGATTGTGTAAATGTTGAATACATAAAAGTACACCGCAAATATAGTGAGATTAAACAGTTTAAATATTATTTTTTGTATAAATGGTTTGTTTTTTTGTGTCTTTGGTAAACAAAACGCATTAAATTAAAAATAATATAAAAATGTCTTATTTAGATACTTTTAAAACATCCTCGATAATTTTTTCAATTTGCTGTTTAGGTAAAGCTCCATGAGCCATTTGTGGGTCTTCGCCTAATGGACAAAAAAGCATAGAAGGAATACTTCTAATGCCAAACATTGCAGACAGCTCTTGTTCAGCTTCTGTATCTACCTTATAAATTACTACTTTATCTTTATATTCTTCGCCTAGTTGTTCTAATATTGGAGCTAGCATTTTACAAGGGCCACACCAGTCTGCATAAAAATCAATAATTGCAGGTAGTTTACCAGCATAACTCCATTCTTTATTCTCTTCATAGTTAAATACTTTTTCTAAAAATGTATCTTTTGATAATAATTCAGTCATTTTAATTTTGCTTACGTTTTTAGTTTAGACGTTAAATGTAAGAGAAATTACATATATAAACTAAAGATGTTAAAAACCTCTTAAATTGTAACGTTTCATGACTTTTTTAATCTAATTTTGAAAACATTAACTAATCTGCCCAAATAATGAAAAAAATAATTTTACCAATACTTGCGGGCTTACTTGTAGTAAGTTGTAAGCAAGAAGAATCTAAAACTAAAACAGCATTGAATTATCCTGATACTGAAAAAATACCAGTTGTAGACACCTACTTTGAAAATGAAGTTACCGACAATTATAGATGGTTAGAAGATGATAGAAGTGAGAAAACTGAAAATTGGGTTAAAGCAGAAAATGAAGTAACTTTCGATTATTTAGATAAAATTACATATAGAAGTCAACTTAAAGAAAGGTTGTCTGAGTTATGGAATTACGAAAAATTGGGAGTTCCTTTTGAGCGAGGAGATTATACGTATTTTTATAAGAATGATGGCTTACAGAATCATTATGTTATATACAGAAAAGATAAAGAAGGAAAAGATGAGGTATTCTTAGATCCAAATTCTTTTTCTGAAGACGGTACTACTTCTTTAAGTACAGTAAGTTTTTCAAAAGATGGAAAAACAGTAGCGTATTCGATTTCAGAAGGAGGAAGTGATTGGAGAAAGATTATTATTATGGATGCTGAATCGAAAAAAATTAAAGAAGATACACTAGTAGATGTGAAGTTTTCTGGAATTTCTTGGAAAGATAATGAAGGGTTCTACTATTCTAGTTATGATAAGCCAAAAGGAAGTGAATTATCAGCTAAAACAGATCAACACAAATTATATTATCATAAGTTAGGAACTAGCCAAAAATCAGATAAGGTTATTTTTGGTGCTAAACCTGAAGAAAAGCACAGGTATGTAGGAGGTACAGTTACGGAAGATGGGAAATATCTTTTTATTTACCCTAGGATTTCTACATCTGGGAATAAGTTGTTAATGAAAGATTTAAGAAAAAAAGATAGTCCGTTAGTTACAATTTTAGGTGATGTAAATAGTGATACTTATGTAATAGAGAATGAAGGTAGTAAATTGTATTTGGTGACAAATTTAAATGCACCAAATAAAAAAGTAATTACAGTAGATGCTTCGAATCCTACAGTAGAAAATTGGAAAGACTTTATTCCAGAAACAGAAAATGTATTAAGTCCGTCTACGGGTTCTGGGTATTTCTTTGCTAGCTATATGGTTGATGCTGTTTCTAAGGTGTTACAGTACGATTATGCAGGTAAGTTTATTCGTGAAATTGAATTGCCAGGTGTAGGTTCTGCAGGAGGTTTTGGAGGAAAAAAAGAAGCTAAAGAATTATATTTTTCATTTACAAACTACAAAACACCAGGTTCATCTTACAAGTTTGACCCAAAGGAAGGAAGCTATAAGGAATATTGGAAGCCTAGTATAGCTTTTAATTCAGATGCGTATGAAAGCAAACAAGTTTTTTATACTTCTAAAGACGGAACAAAAGTTCCAATGATCATAACACACAAGAAAGGAATTGAGTTGAACGGAAAAAACCCAACTATATTATATGGTTATGGTGGATTTAATGTGAGTTTAACTCCAAGTTTTAGTATTGGAAATGCTGTGTGGATGGAGCAAGGTGGGGTATATGCTGTTCCAAACTTAAGAGGAGGAGGAGAATATGGAAAAAAATGGCATGTTGCTGGTACTAAAATGCAAAAACAAAATGTGTTTGATGATTTTATAGCTGCTGCTGAATACCTAATTGACAATAAATATACTTCTTCAGATTTCTTAGCTATAAGAGGTGGTTCTAATGGAGGTTTATTAGTTGGAGCAACCATGACTCAGCGTCCTGACTTAATGAAGGTGGCTTTACCAGCAGTAGGTGTATTAGATATGTTACGTTATCATACATTTACAGCAGGAGCAGGTTGGGCTTATGATTATGGAACATCAGAAGAAAGTAAAGAAATGTTTGAATACTTAAAAGGGTATTCACCAGTGCATAATGTTAAGAAAGGAGTTGAATATCCAGCAACTTTAGTAACCACAGGAGATCATGATGATAGAGTAGTGCCAGCACATAGTTTTAAGTTTGCTGCGGAATTACAAGAAAAGCAAAAAGGAACGAATCCTGTATTGATAAGAATTGAGACAGATGCTGGTCATGGTGCAGGAACCCCTGTAGCAAAAATCATAGAGCAGTATGCAGATATTTATGGTTTTACATTATTTAATATGGGGTTTGAGCATTTACCTAATGCTAAAGCAGAGCAAATTAAACCATAACAAATTGTTTGTTTGGCTCAATAAGAGTATAATTTATTATTAGTGAAATACGGAAAATCGCAAGGAAACTTGCGGTTTTCCCTTTTTAGAAACGTACTTGCTAGACTATATTTGCAGTGTTATTCTTTAATAACAAGTTTAGGGATTATTTTAAAAATTGAAATTATGGGGAAAATTTTAATTATTAAAGTTAGGAGGATTTTAAAACGTTTTCTAATTACTTTAAAAGAATGTGGTAAAGCGGCGAGTTACGCTATACAGCATTAAAAACCAAACTTTATGTAAAGGCTATCGAACTAAAATCGATAGCTTTTTTTATTTTTTTTAAAAAAAGTATAGGGTGTTTTGAATTTGAATTGTATTACTATCAGATTACAAACATAAAGGGAACATATTATGAAACTATTTGAACAATTTTTAGAGGGGTTAACTACTATTTTAAAAGAGCTTACAAAAACTCTTAGTAAGCTAGGTGAAGGGGCTAGTTATGCTATCCAACACTAATTAAAAAGAAAAGCTGCCATGGGGATTGGGCAGCTTTTTTTTATTTAAATGCATTTAGTCCTGTGATGTCTGACCCAGTAATTAGTAAATGTACATCATGAGTTCCTTCATAGGTAATTACACTTTCTAAATTCATTGCATGTCTCATAATTGAATACTCACCAGAAATACCCATAGCTCCTAAAATTTGCCTTGATTCTCTAGCTATTTTCAATGCTATTTCTACATTATTACGTTTCGCCATTGATATTTGAGCAGATGTAGCTTTACCATTATTTTTTAAAACACCTAAACGCCATGCTAGTAACTGCGCTTTTGTGATTTCAGTGATCATTTCTGCTAGCTTTTTTTGCTGTAATTGAAATTGACCAATTGGTTTTCCAAATTGCGTTCTTTCTTTAGCATACCTTAACGCAGTATCGTAACAGTCCATTGCAGCACCAATTGCTCCCCACGCAATGCCATAACGCGCATGATCTAAGCATTTTAATGGAGCTCCTAATCCAGATTTATTAGGTAGTATATTTTCTTTAGGTACTCTTACGTTATCGAAAATAAGTTCACCAGTAATTGATGCTCTTAATGACCATTTGTTTTTGGTTTCAGGTGTAGTAAAACCTTCCATTCCTCTTTCTACAATCAAACCATGTATTCTACCTTCTTCATCTTTCCCCCAAACGACAGCGACATCACAAATAGGAGCATTAGAAATCCACATTTTTGCACCATTTAGCAAATAGTGATCTCCCATGTCTTTAAACTTCGTTTCCATTCCTCCAGGGTTAGATCCGTGATTTGGTTCAGTTAAACCAAAACTTCCAATCCATTCACCAGAAGCCAGTTTAGGTAAATATTTTTTTCGTTGCGCTTCAGAACCATAATTATAAATAGGTCCCATTACTAATGAAGTTTGAACAGAAGCAGTAGAACGAATACCACTATCACCTCTTTCTAGTTCTTGCATAATTAAACCATAAGCAATCTGATCTAGACCTGCACCTCCATATTCAGGTGGAATATAAGAGCCAAAAGCGCCAACTTCAGCTAAACCACCTACTAACTGTTTTGGAAACTCAGATTGTTGAGCAAACTCTTCAATAATTGGAGAAAGTTCTTTTTTTACCCAGTTTCGAGTGGTGTTTCTAACTAATTTGTGTTCATCAGACAATAAATCATCAACTAAATAATAGTCAGGAGCTTTAAAAAGATCAGGTTTCATATTCATTTTGCTTTATTCAAAAATAGCTAAAAAAACAGATATTAGCCTTTCTTTGCTTATGTTTGTCTCGATGAAATTTACTTTAGGAAAACAAGAACGATTAAAACATAGAAAATTAATTACACAACTATTTAGTGAAGGAAAATCAATTAAAGTTTTTCCGCTTAGAATGGTGTATTTACAGGTAGAGCATTATTCGAGTTTTCCTGTACAATGTGGCGTTTCTGTTCCCAAGCGAAATTTTAAAAAAGCTGTAAGTAGAAATAAAATTAAACGTTTATTAAGAGAAAGTTACCGTTTACAAAAAAATATAGTGTATTCGGAAGTTAAAAAACCATATGTCTTTATGATTTCTTATCTTGCAAAAGAAGAGTTACCATATGCCGTTATAAAATCCTCAATGGAAAAACTCTTGATAAAGTTTACCGAAAAAGTTTCTGAAGATGAGAAATAAAAAAAGAGTACTCCTAGCCATTAGTTTTGTTATTATAATTTCATTTTCTTTTCAATCTCGTTTTTTTGAGATTGCGAAGCAAATAGAGATTTATAATAATTTATATAAGACATTAAATATAGATTATATTAATGAAATTAACCCAGGTGAAATCACTACAAAAGCAATAAATAACACCTTAGAAAATTTAGATCCTTATACGCGTTTTTATAATGAACAACAAGTGGAGGATGCTAAAATTAGACGTGAAGGAGAATATGGTGGTATCGGAATTTCTTCTTGGTATTCAAGAGAAGGAATAACCATCCGTAAGGTGAAAGAAGGTTTTCCAGCGGATGATATAGGTTTAAAGGCAGGAGATGTTATTATTAATGTTAACAATCAAAAAATACAAGACTTAGATAATGAGAACTTATCTCAGGTACTTAAAGGGATACCAGGAACTTCAATAGCTTTAGTTGTTAAAAGAGGAGATCAAACTTTAAATTTCAACTTGAAATTAGATAAAATTATAGATGATCCTGTACCATTTTTTGAAATGATTAATGAAGATACGGGTTATGTTGTGTTAACTCAGTTTACATCAAAGAAATCTACAGATGGCGTTCGAAATGCCATTACTGAACTGAAAGAGAAAGGAATGCAAAAATTGGTTTTCGATCTAAGAAGTAACCCAGGAGGATCTTTATTCGATGCAGTAAATATTACCAATTTGTTTATTCCTAAAGGTAAAAGAGTAGTTGATACTAAAGGGAAAACAAGAAAAAACTCAAGAAGTTATACCACAAGTCAAGAACCATTAGATGATTTAATGCCCGTTGTTGTTTTAATTAATGATAGATCTGCATCTGCTTCTGAAATTGTTTCTGGAGCCTTACAAGATTATGATAGAGCAGTAGTTATGGGAGAACGTTCTTTTGGTAAAGGGTTAGTACAACGCTACTTCGATTTGCCTTACGGAACTCAAATGAAAGCTACAATTTCTAAATACTATACACCTAGTGGAAGATGTATTCAAGAATTAGATTATGCAAACCGCGATTGGAAAACTGGTAAAGTTCCTAAGTTTTCTGAGGGTAAAGTAAATTCATTTAAAACTGAAAATGGAAGAGCAGTTTATGATGGAGGAGGAGTTACACCAGATATTGCTATCAAAATTTCTAAAAAAACAGAAGAAACCAAAAGACTATTAACATCAAGAGCAATTTTTAATTTTGCAACGGATTACGTGAGAGCAAATCCTAAATCTGATCTCAATTCTTTTTCATTTAATAGGTTCGAAGATTTTAAAACATATCTGAAGGTAAAAGATACTGCATTTGTCACTGAACAAGAAAAGCTGTTTAAAAATGCATACAAGAAATTAAAAAACAAAAATGATGTTTCATCAGATTATAAGCAGCTTATTGGAAAGGTAAAAGCATATAAAGTTCAACAAATAAGCAAAAATAAAGACATTCTTTTAGAAAAAATTCAAGATGAAATCCTACAGCAATATTTTTACAAAAAAGGAGTTTATCAATATCACTTAAAACATGATACTACGATACAACAAGCTGTTGAGGTGTTGAATAATAAATCTAAGTATAATAAAATATTAGGAAATAGCTAAAAACATATATGCCAAAACTATATAAAGAAAGAACAAGAGCTCAAGAATCTACCAATGCTATAGAACGATTATATATTTCTATGCGTCATTTATTTAGTAGAGGATTTTATAAGCCTATGGGAGTTTCTGGTGAAACGTTACGAAAATCATTACTATCATTAAGGCCAGAAATTTATGGTTCTATTGCTGAAAATAAAACAGAACTTAATGGTTTAAGTTATGTGATCGAAAGATTACCAGATGGTATAGAAGAGTGTCAGTTTATTAACCTGACAGGAGATGAAGGATATAGAAATTCTAAATTTAAGGCAATAGTACCTCCGAAGAGAAGAAGAAATTGTTATAGAATAGATAAAGATCAAATGAATATTGAGATTACCCGAGGGAGATCTGATATTTACGATATTTTAACGCATCTTACTTTTTTATTTATTGAATCACATAAGATAAAAGATCGTGTTTTAATTAGTGATGGAAAGAAGACAACTAGAGAATGGCAGAATTTAGAAGAAATTGTTTTACATAATAAATCACTTACTGAAGAAGAAAAAGATGTATTGATAGTTCATCTGGGGAGTATTTTAGGAAGAACTTATGATGAGGTTTATCAAGCACATAATACCTATGCTACCGAAGAAAATCCACATCGCTTTTTTCATTTGATTTATTGGCTTGGTAAGCTAGCAATTAATGAAGAATTGTATGATAAGAAAAGATCAATACGATTTAGTTCTGTATTATCGGAAGAAATAGGACGTCATTATCATGGTGAAATTTGGGCAAACGATATTAAGAAAACCTTATTAGAAAATAATTTATTAGACAGACCTATTCATATTATAAGTGCAAATATGCATAGTGTTTTAAATTCAATTTATGCTAAAAACGCTTTACCTGAAGAAAATAATAATTCAGGTTTTGAGTTATATGAATTGTTAAGTAATTCAGATAGTAAGCCATTGCAAACCAGAGTAAAAAATTACGCTTCTGAAAATGGATTAATTTATTTAAAAGACGAAAGCGGTACAAATATTAATGTACAGATTATAGATACGGCAAAAGTAGATTTTAATGCTACTGGTTTTGTAACGCAAGAAACTTCAGAGCAACCCGTAATTATTGTAATGGACTATGCTTTTGGTGAGCAAGCTTATGAAACTATGGATGAGTTGTTAAAACCATACAAGAGTAATAATGAGATTGTTCATATTAATGTTGAATCTGTTTCTATAATGGGTAAAGCAGGAATATTAGAGGGAGGAAAAGGTGATATTATGATTCCGTCTTCTCATATTTTTGAAGGTACGGCAGATAACTATCCATTTAAGAATGAGCTTAAAAAAGAAGACTTAGAAGGTTTTGGTGTTGAAGTATTTGATGGTGCTATGGTTACCGTGTTAGGAACTTCATTACAGAATAAAGATCTTTTAAAATTCTTCCATGATTCTACTTGGGATGTAATTGGACTAGAAATGGAAGGAGCACATTACCAAAAAGCAATTCAATCAGCATCTAAAATTAGAGGTAATATAGGAGAAAATGTAAAGGTAAGATATGCATACTACGCATCAGATAATCCACTAGAAACAGGCGCAACCTTAGCTTCTGGAGGTTTAGGAATGAGTGGAGTAACACCAACATATGCTATTACACAAAAAATACTAGAACAAATACTAAATAATTAAACAATGTCTAAGCAGCAGGAGAACGAAGAAGTAGATTTAGGATCTTTATTTGTTATTATTGGAAGAGGTTTTACCAAGCTTTTTAATTTTATAGGAAGTATTTTTCAGGGAGTTTTTAATTTTTTGATAACTTTTTTACTGTTTTTAAAATCTAATATTTTAAAAATAGGTATTGCAGCTGTTGTAGGTGGTGTTGCGGGTTTTGTAGTTGAACAACGATCAGGAACAAAATACATAGCAAACTTATATGTAAAACCTAATTTTGGTAGTGCAAGACAATTGTATAACAATATTCAGTTTTATGATGATTTAGTAAGTCAATATGATGATTTAGTAGCTAAGAAAAAAGGTTCAGAATTATCAAAGATTTTTGATATTTCTCCAGAAGAAGCAAAATCAATAAAAAAATTTTCTATTAAACCTGTAATTAATGAGAATGATATTCTTACTTCATTTGATGAGTTAATGCAATCTATTGATACGGCAACGGTGAAAAGTTATTCGTATGCAAAATTTAAGGCAACATTTACAGATGTCGATTATAAAGTTCATGAAATTTCTGTGATTTCATCAAAAAATGATGTCTTTCAAAAATTGAGTATCCCAATAATTTCATCGATTGTTAATAACGATTATTATAAAACCCTAAAAGGGAATAACAAAAAAAGTCTTTTAAGAACTGATGCATTACTGAAAAAGAATTTACAACAAGCAGATTCATTACATGATGTATATAAAAAAGTACTTTTAGAGGAAGCTAAAAAAACATCTTCAGGAACAACAATAAGTCTTCGAGAAAGGAATAACATGACCACAAATAGGGAGTTAGAACTTTTTGAGATGAGTTTAAAACTAAATGAAGAATTGGTTGAGGTAAGCGATGATTTATCTGAAAAATCAGAAATTATAAACATTGTGTCTAACTTCCAACCTATTGGGCATAAAGTAAAGGAAATTCAAAAAAATAAGGGGTTTCAGTATGCTTTAATAGGAATCGTCTTAATGATTATTGTTTTATTATTGATCCAATTAAATGCATTTTTAAAAATACAGGAAAGTAAAAAAGCTTCTTTACATAATAAATAACTAGATCCAAACGTGAGAAAAACTGCATTAATAACAGGAATTACGGGGCAAGATGGAGCATATCTAGCAGAATTTTTATTAAGGAAAAATTATATTGTTCATGGAATTAAGAGGCGAGCATCTAGTTTTAATACACAACGGATAGATCATCTGTATCAAGATCCTCATGCTGAACATAGGAATCTAATTCTTCATTATGGAGATATGACAGATGGAACAAATTTGATTCGAATTCTACAAGAAGTTCAGCCTGATGAAATTTACAATTTGGCAGCGATGAGCCATGTGCATGTTTCTTTTCAGACACCAGAATACACAGCAAATGTTGATGGCTTAGGAACATTGCGTTTACTTGAGGCAATTCGAATTTTAAAGCTTGAAAAGAAAACAAAGATTTATCAAGCCTCCACATCCGAATTATATGGTAAAGTACAAGAGGTTCCTCAAACAGAAAAAACACCCTTTTACCCAAGAAGTCCATATGGAGTTGCAAAAATGTATGCCTATTGGATTACTGTAAACTACAGAGAAGCCTATGATATTTTTGCCTGTAACGGAATTTTATTTAATCACGAATCTCCTATTAGAGGAGAAACATTTGTAACTCGAAAAATTACAAGAGCTGTTTCTAAAATAGCCTATGGTTTACAGGATAAATTGTATTTAGGAAATTTAAATGCACAACGAGATTGGGGGCATGCTAAAGATTATGTGCGAATGATGTGGATGATTTTGCAAGCCGAACAACCAGAAGACTGGGTTATAGCTACTGGTAAAACTACCACAGTACGAGATTTTGTAAAAATGGCGTTTCATGAAATTGGTGTTGAATTAGATTTTATTGGAGAAGGAAAAGAAGAATTAGGGAAAGTAAAATCCTGTTCAAAGTCTCAATTTAACTTGGAAGTTGGTAAGACTGTAGTTTGTATTGACCCTCATTATTACAGACCTACTGAGGTAGATTTATTAATTGGAGATGCATCTAAAGCTAAAAATAAGTTAGGATGGACACCTGAGTATACTCTCGAAGACATGATTAAGGAGATGATGAGAAGTGATTTGAAATTGGTGGAAAGAGAAACCTACTTGCAACAAGGAGGTCATGATATTTTAAATAGTTATGAATAAGTCATCTAAAATATATGTAGCTGGTCATAGAGGTTTAGTGGGTAGTGCTATTCTAAAAAACCTTAAACAAAAAGGGTATACAAATATAATCACAAGAACTCACAAAGAGTTAGACTTAACGAATCAAGTGGAAACTGCTTCTTTTTTTGAAAAAGAAAAACCAGAATATGTTTTTTTAGCTGCTGCTAAAGTTGGTGGAATTGTAGCCAATACTACCTATAGAGCAGATTTTATTTATAATAACTTAATGATTCAAAATAATGTGATTCACGAAAGTTATAAGCATAAAGTAAAGAAATTGTTGTTTTTAGGTAGTACTTGTATTTACCCCAAAAACGCATCGCAACCATTGAAAGAAAATTCATTACTAACAAATGAACTAGAATACACAAACGAGCCGTATGCAATAGCAAAAATTGCCGGTATAAAAATGTGTGAGAGTTATAATTTACAGTATGGAACAAATTTTATATCTGTAATGCCAACTAATCTCTACGGACCTAATGATAATTTCGATCTGGAAAAATCACATGTTTTACCAGCGTTAATTCGAAAAATTCATTTAGCTAAATTATTAGAAGAAGGAAATCAAGAGGCTGTAATGAAAGATTTACAGGTTAATACTTTTGAAGCAGCACAAGTTATTTTATCAAGATTTGGGGTGTCGTCTGAAGGTGTAGAGATTTGGGGATCTGGCAAACCAATGCGAGAGTTTTTGTGGAGTGAAGATATGGCAGATGCCTGTGTTCATATTATGAATGAAGTTGATTTTAAAGACTTAATTAAAGATGCTAAAGAAATAAAGAACACACATATAAATATTGGTACAGGAAAAGAAATATCAATACAAGAATTGGCCCTGTTAATTAAAAGAAAGGTAGGATTTAATGGTGTATTAATGTTTAATACTAACAAACCTGACGGTACTTTGAGAAAGGTTACTGATGTTTCTAAATTAAATGAGTTAGGGTGGAAGCATTTCGTTGAACTCAACGAAGGAATTGATAGAATGCACAAATGGTATAAAGATTCCATTACTCAAAAAAATGAATAAAAACTATATCATTGTAATTAAAAACCTTTCGTTTTTAACGCTCTCTAGAGGTGTAAATGTAGCAACAAAGTTTTTTTTAGCAGCATATTTAATACGTGTTTTAGGAAATGTTAATTACGGTATTTTAACTTGGGTTGATTCTCTAATTCAATATTTTTTGATTTTTATAAATTTTGGCTTTAACATTTATGCTGCCAAATATGTAGTAACGTATAAATCCAATCCACAAAAACTTAATTCGATAGTTAGTTCGATTTTTACAATTAAATTTCTGTTCTTAATACTTAGTTTTCTTATTCTATATTCTTTATCGTATTTAGATGTTTTTCATTTGTATAACCATTTTTTGTTTCTGATGTTATTGATGGGTTTTGGAGAAGTTTTTTTTCCAATTTGGTATTTTCAAGGTATTGAAAAATTACAATTAGCTACTTACATTGTAGTTTTTTCAAGAATAGTATTAATACTTGGAACATTATTTTTCGTAGTTCAAGAGCAAGATATAATAAATTATATTTATGTATTGGTTATTTCAAACTTATTAATGGGTGTAGTTGGGTATTACATACTATTGAAACAATATAAATTTCATTTTATTAAAATAAAAATAAAGCAGATAAATACGATTTTAAAAGAAGCATACTTGTTTTTTTTAGGGCTATTTTTATCACTTACTTTTAATCTTTTAACCATTTTTTTAATCGGATTGTTTTATTCTATGGATTATGTTAGTGGTTTTGATATTGCCTTGAAGATTGTATTGGTTTGTATAATTCCTTTTGATATGTTACAGCAAGCTATTTATCCAACTATTGTAAGAACAAAAGATAAAAGAATGATAAAAAAGAGTCTTTTTGTAAGTTTTCTTATTGGGTGTTTTTTAAGCGTTATGTTATTTTTCTTCTCAGAGGAATTATTATTACTTTTTGGAGGTAAAGAAATGATTTTTTACAAGGATGTTTTAAAAACGTTAGCCATTATTCCTCCAATGGTAGCTGTTACGTTAATTTTAGGTACAGGAACCTTAGTAGCCTTTGGGTTTCAAAAAGAGTTTAATTTATCTCTAATAATTGCTGCACTACAGTTTTTGTTTTTAGTATTTATTTTGTACATAATGAATGAACTTACTTTTTGGAATTTAATTTATCTAAGAGTGTTTTCTGATTTTGTATTAATGTTGATCAGGGTTTATTATGTAACTAAAAGAAAGATTTTAGTATGATGTTAAAAAAAGAACAAAATACAGTGTTAAAATTTTTATTATATCTACTGTTTTTTGATGTTCTAATCGTATTTACATTAGAGCAATTTTTTATGCATAGTTTTTCTTTTATACCATTTTATAGAATAGGAGTTATTATTTTTTCATTTTGCTTTTTCATACCTCATTTTTTATATACTAAAATTAGCCTTAAAGAAAAGATTACCAATGAATTTTTAATTGTTATTCTTTGGAGTATATTTACAATTTTTGAGTTTTTTCATGGTGTATTAAGGTTTAATCCCAAAATATATGTAACTGCAGATTTTGTTTACATTATGTTTGGGCTTTTTTTGTTTTTATTAATAACGAAAAGCCCTACTATAAAAGTAAGTTATAACTTTTCTTTTTTTTTGTTTAAATTTCTAATTTCTATTGTATTATTCTTAATTTTTGATGTTACAATTTCAGAGGTTTTTTTCCTGATATTACTCACATTACTCTACTATTATTTTAATCAAAAAAAATACCTGATTTCATTATTATTACTCGTTGTTTTTATCTATCAAACAGCAAATTCTAATAGAGCATTACTAGTTTGTTTTGTAACTATCTTTAGTTTTATTGGAATAGAAAAAATTAAAAACGTTGTCAATAAAATAGATCTGTTGATTATTTTAACAATAGTATTTGTACTCCTTTTAAGTTTTTACCAAGAATTAATTCTGGGCTTACAAAGTTTAGTTCCTGAAGGAAGTCAGATGTATTATAGAATAGATCAGTTAAGTAAAATTTTAAGTAAAGGAATTGATTATAACAACCCTTATCATACCTCAATAGCACAAAGAATTATAGAAGTGAAACTCGTGGTTTCTAGTTGGACAAATAGTATATGGTCTTTCCTTTTTGGTGAAGGCTTGGGAGCTGTTATTAATGGTGATTTATTAATAGATCCTTCGGTTAAAAAAACAGCCTTGTTGGGTTCAAGTACAATACATAATATACACATACTACCATTTTCATTTATACATAAATACGGTTTATTAGGGTTAAGTATGTTTGTTTTTTTAGTAATAGATTTTTTTAATTCAGTAAAAAGAATAATTGAGAGAAATAGTTTATTTGTTTTTTGGGATTTACTTTTTGTACTAATTTTTATCTACGCTATACCAGCTGCATCTTTTCTATGGACTACACCCGTTTTTTGGATTGCATTTGGAATGAAATCTATAAAAAGTAAAGTTGCAGATGAATAGGAAGAATAAAATAGTGTATGGGGTAATCTCTATGTTTTGTTTTATGTCGTTGATACCCAATTTTTTAAAGGGGGTTCCTGTGGTATTTTTGTTTTTTGTATCAATATATATATATGTCAAAACTAAAGAGAAAAATAATTTTCCTAAAAAGGATATTTTTATATTATCATTACCTTACACTATACTATTGCCTAGTCTCATATATACAGAAAATTTGTATCGGATAGATATGACATTAAGTGCAAGGCTAAGCTTATTATTGTTACCTATATCCATGGGGTTGTTGTACAGCAGTAAAATAAAAATACATAAAGAACGAATACCATTTTTGTTTGTTCTAGGAGGTGCTATATATGCTATTTTCATTTTATTTTACTTTTTACAATTAGGTTTTTTTACTAATAAGATTCATCTTAATTCAGCTGTAGATTATCTTAATACAGAAATGCCTTTAATTAAGCAACATCCTATATATGCGTCTATATTTTTAGGAATTTCACTTTTGTTTTTTTTATTTGAACTTTTAAATGTTCAGATAGAAAAGAAGAAAAAAATTGTCTTAATTGTATTTGCAATACCTATTATTGTTACACTATTAATCCTGGCACGAAAAGGGGTTTTACTTTCGTTGTTCATTATTACAGTCTTATTAGTTTTATATAGAATTAATAATTTTAAATTAAAATTAACTGTAGTTGGAGTATTGCTATTGATATCAGTTTTTTCTTGGAATGTACCATCTATCAAATCAAGGTTTTCAGAGCTTTTTAGAAAATCAACATACACAAAAACTGATAGTAATAATTCGACAAGTATTAGAGTAGCTATTTATAATTGCGCGATTCAAAAAATAAAACAAGCCACTATAATAGGTTATGGTTTAGGTGATGTAAAAAATGAATTAAAAAAATGTTATAAGGATAACAAAAGTTTTAGTAATCTTGAAGGTTTTTATAATTCACATAATCAATATTTTAGTTATATGTTAGCTGCTGGTTTGTTCGGGTTATTCGGACTATTATTTTTTATTTTTAAATTATTGCATATTGGTATACAAATACATCAAACGTCTCTAATCTTTATTGTTTTATTTTTTGCTATTGTAATGTTGTTTGAAAATATTTTAGAAAGACAAGCAGGTTTAACCATTTTTTCATTTTTAACTTCGTTTCTGTATTTTGAGAGAAAAGTTTAAGCGAATATTATTAATAGGACCTTTTCCAGATCCTATATCTGGTGTATCATTAGCAAATAAAGTTGTTAAAAATGTACTTGATGCATCTAATGAGTATACAACAACAATTGTGAATACATCTTATCCTTATTTTGATGAGTATGTAGGTAAATTCTCAATAAAAAAACTCCTATTTTTTCTAAAAATAAATAGTAGTTTTTTTAAGATTTTTAATGCAGATATAGTTTACATAACACCTGGGCAAACTTTTTTTGGAATAGTAAAATATTCAGTAATCATTCTTTTATCAAAACTTTTAAGAAAAGAGCTTGTCATACATGTTCATGGTAATTATCTAGGATATTGTTATTCGCAATTAAAAGGAATAAAAAGAAAAATGTTCTATGCTTTAGTATCTCAATTTTCCAAAGGAATAGTACTTTCAAAGTTATTGAGAAACAACTTAACCCCTTTTTTAGATGAGGATAAAATTTATGAATTACCTAATTTTGCTGAAGATTATCTTTTAGAAGATGAAAACAGTAAATTACTTACCAATAATAATAAATTACAAATTGTTTTTTTGAGTAATTTAATGCTCGAAAAAGGGATATTAGTTTTATTAAATGCTTTAAAGTATCTTGAAGATCAGAATATTCCTTACGAAGCAAGAATAGCAGGTAATATTGACGCTACTATTGAAAAAGAAATTCTTGATAACATAAAGAGTTTAAAAAACACTAGTTATATAGGAGTTGTTAAAGGAAATGAAAAGAAGGATTTATTAAGTTGGAGTAACACATTTATTTTACCAACTTATTATAAAATGGAAGGACAACCAATTTCAATTTTAGAAGCATTGGCAACTGAAAATTTAATTATTACAACAGCACATGCTGGTATTTTAGACGTTATTAACAACAAAGAACACGGTTTTTTAGTTGAAAAAAGAAATGTTGAAAGTTTACAGGTTGTATTAACAGAGTTGTCTAATAATTTAACATTAGTGCATTCTATAAGAAGAAAAAATAAAGAGTATTTTAAAAATAACTTTACAATTAATCAGTTTAAAAATAGAATTATTAAAATATTAAATGCCTAACTATCAAGATTTATCTGAATTTAAACTCCCCAAAAATTTTAGAGGTAGAAATGCATTTGTAGTACAACTATGGTGGTTAGTACAAACATTGTTTTTTAATACATCTCCACAAGTATTTTATGGATGGAGACGCTTTTTATTACGTCTTTTTGGAGCCAAAATTGGAAAAAAAGTAATTATAAGACCTTCAGTAAAAACTACCTATCCATGGAAAGTGTCTATTGGTGATTATTCTTGGATTGGAGATGATGTTGTGTTGTATAGTTTAGGTGAAATAGAAATAGGCAACAATGTAGTTGTATCACAAAAGAGTTATTTATGTACAGGATCGCATGATTATGTAACCAAAAGCTTTCCTATTTTTGCTAAGAAGATAACAATTGAAGATGAATGTTGGATAGCAACCGATGTATTTGTAGCACCAGGAATTACCATTAAAAAAGGTACTGTTGTAGGATCAAGAAGTAGTGTTTATAAAGATTTACCAGCTCATAAAGTATGTGTAGGGAATCCTGCAAAAGAGATTAAAGATAGAATTCAGGAGAATGGAAGAAAATAGAAGTATAACAATTATTGGTGTTAATTATTATCCAGAAAATACGGCTATTGGATTATACACGACTCAGTTGGCTGAATATTTAGATAGTAGAAATATTAACGTTAATATAATTTGTGGTTTTCCTTATTACCCTGCTTGGAAGATAGATGATGATTACAAGAATAAAAGAAAATATACAAAGGAAGTAAATGGGAACATCACAATTTATCGTTACAAACAATATGTACCATCAAAGCCTACTTTTCTAAAACGAATAATTCATTTAATGGATTTTACTTTAGGAAGTATTATAAATGTAATAAAGATAAAAAAAACAGATGTAGTATTGTGTGTAGTACCATTTACTAGTACAATAATCTTGGGTAAACTTTTAAGTATTCGAAAAAAAGCGAAACTTTGGGTTCATATTCAAGATTTTGAATTTGATGCTGCCTCTGAAACAAATTTAATAGGTAATAATAAGTTGCTTTTTAATATCCTTTTTAGCATAGAAAAGAGACTGTTAAATAGTGCTGATTTAACTAGTACAATAAGTAAGTCTATGTTTAATAAGCTCCGACTTAAGACAAAGGAAGGAAAAAGTAGAACATTGTTACCTAATTGGGTAGATGTAAACAATATTTATCCAGAAAAATATAATACACATACATATTTAAAATCCAATAAATTTAAAATTTTATACGCTGGTAATATTGGTGAAAAACAAGATTGGAATTTTTTCTTAAATTTTTCTCGTAGCCTGGAGGGGAATGAAAATATAGAAATTGTAGTTGTTGGAGATGGAAGCAAGAAAAATTGGTTGTTAGACCAAATTAAAGAGCAGAATGTACTAAACGTAAAACATTTTTTACCTGTACCCTATGAAGAACTATCTGATTTATTATGTTCTGCAGACTTACACATTTTATTTCAGAAAGAAAATGTTAAAGATACTGTAATGCCTTCAAAAATTTTAGCAATGATGGCAAGTGAAAGACCTTCACTTATTACTGGGAATGAAGATTCTGAGGTAGCTTCAATAATAAGAGAAGCCAAAGCAGGTAGATATTTACAATCCAAAGAAACTAATGAGGTAAAGGATTATATAAATAACCTAGTTAGTAAAAAAAGAGAGTCTGTTGAGTATGGTAAAAGTGCTAGAGAATATGTGTCAGATAATTTCTCTAAACAAAATATTTTAAACAAGTTTTACGATACATTTGATAGTTTAAGTAATTATTAAAATTTGAAAAAAAGATACTCAACATATATCCCTTACCTATCTTTAATAATAGATTTATTTATTATAAATTTCTCACTATTATTATTAGAAGATAAAAATTATCTAAACACTCAGTTTTTAGTGTATATCAATTTATTTTGGATAATTTCTTCATTAATAACAAACACTAATAAGAACTATAGATATTATAATTATTTTAAAATTTTATCACTTTTAGCTGGGCAAATTATATTGTTTGTATTGGGTTTTTTTACCTATTTTAGTTTGTTTAGAGAAGGGGATGTTGTGCATAATCAAACAAAAGTATTGGTTACAATCATAGTAACGATTAGTGTTGCCCATCTTATATTCTTTTATTTATTGAAAAAGTACAGAAGTTATGGAAAAAACTTTAGAAAGATAGTTGTTTTAGGGTTTGACGAATCTACAGTTGAACTTACAGACATGTTTAAAAACGAAAAAGAATTGGGATATCAGTTTTTAGGTTTTTTTACTGATAATAAAACTGATGCAACTAATTTTTTAGGATCGTTGAAACAATATGAAAATTATGTTTTAAATAATAATGTTGATGAAATTTATTGTTCTTTATCAGAATTAAAAAATAAGCAAATAAAAAAGATAAAAAAGTTTGCGATTCGTCATAAGAGAAAGGTAAAACTAATCCCTAATGCCAACGAATTATATAATAAAAATACAGTAACAGAGTTTTATGGAGATTCTTTAGTGGTATTAAACGTAAAACAACTCCCTTTTGAATTTGTTGAAAACCGAATTATAAAAAGAATATTTGATGTGTTTTTCTCAGTATTTGTATGTGTTTTTATCATTTCTTGGTTATATCCTATTTTATGGATTTTAATAAAATTAGAGTCTAAAGGGCCGGTTATTTTTAAACAAAAAAGAGAAGGAATTAATGGAAAAGAATTTTTGTGTTACAAATTCAGATCTATGCGTTTAAATGAATTGTATCAAGGTCACACGGTTAAAGATGATAGTAGAGTAACTAAATTAGGAAGAGTTTTAAGAAAAACGAGTATAGATGAAATTCCTCAGTTTTTTAATGTATTATTAGGAGACATGAGTGTAGTAGGACCAAGACCTCATATGGATATTCATTCGAAGAAATTCGATAGAGAAGTAGCAAATTACATGGAAAGAAAATCTGTTAAGCCAGGGATAACTGGTTTAGCACAAATCAGTGGTTACAGAGGAGAGATAATTAAACAAGCGGATATAATAAATAGAGTTCGGTTTGATGTTTTTTATATAGAAAATTGGTCTCTAATGTTGGATGTAAAAATTATAATAAAAACAATTCTCAACATTTTAACAGGAGAAGAAAAAGCATATTAAATTCTGAAAAATAAAGTACAAATATCTGGATCAATAGTTTTATTTAATGAAGAGTTAGACGTTCTAAAAAAAACAATCGAATGTTTTTTGAAAATACCTGTATCCAAGAAATTATTCCTAATTGATAATACCTCTGATTCAAAATATAAAAACCTGTCATACAATACTAATGAGACTGTTCATTATGTAGAAAACAATAAGAATATAGGTTTTGGTTCAGGTCATAATAAAGTTATATCATTAATTAAAGAGCTTTCTAAATATCATTTAGTTTTAAATCCAGATGTCTTTTTTAAGCAAGGAGTAATTAGTGATTTAATCACAAAAATTGGAGCTATGGATGATGTAGCTATGATAGCTCCTAAAGTTCAATTCCCTAACGGGAATGAGCAATTTACAGTTAGAAAATATCCATCTGTTTTAGATCTTTTTATTCGAAAAACGGGTGTTTCAAAAGACAGAATCTACAAACAAGAATACAGAGACAGAGATCTATCAAAATCTTTTTATCCTGAAGCTGTTCATGGGTGTTTTATGCTATTTAGAACCGAAGATTTTGTTGCTTTACATGGTTTTGACGAGCGTTACTTTTTATATATGGAAGACATTGATATTTGCAGAAAAATAGATCAGATAGGTAAGAAAAAATTGTATTATCCAAATGTTACAGTGACTCATGTTTTAAAGCAAGGGTCGGCAAAAAACATCAAATTATTTCTGTATCATTTATCTTCTGCGTTTAAGTATTTTGTAAAATGGTTATAACTATATTTGCAGCCAAATAACAACACAACACACATGAATATTTTAGTTTTAGGTTCAGGAGGTAGAGAACATGCATTTACTTACAAACTATCTCAAAGCGAAAAAGTGAATCAAGTTTTTGTGGCACCTGGAAATGCAGGTACCGATAAAATTGCCAAAAATTTAAGTATTAATCCAACTGATTTTGATGCTGTAAAAACAACAGTTTTAGAACATAAAATTGATATGGTTGTTGTGGGTCCAGAAGCCCCTTTAGTAGCAGGTGTTCACGATTTCTTTTTAGCTGATGAACAACTGAAAAATATTCCTGTAATCGGACCTAAAAAAGATGGAGCTTTATTAGAAGGAAGTAAGGATTTCTCTAAACAATTTATGGAGAAACATAATATTCCTACTGCAAAATACAAATCGTTTACACAAGATTCTTTAGAAGATGGATATGCTTTTTTAGAAACTTTAAATCCTCCTTTTGTTTTAAAAGCAGATGGGTTGGCTGCCGGAAAAGGAGTTTTAATTTTAGATAATATTGAAGAAGCTAAAACTGAGTTAAAAGAAATGTTAACCAATCAAAAATTTGGTGATGCTTCTGCTACAGTTGTTATCGAAGAATTTTTAGATGGTATAGAACTTTCTGTTTTTGTGCTTACAGACGGAAAGAGTTACAAGGTTTTACCTTCTGCAAAAGATTATAAAAGAATAGGAGAAGGTGATACTGGATTAAATACAGGTGGAATGGGAGCTATTTCTCCTGTACCTTTTGCTGATGCCGATTTTCTTACTAAAGTTGAAGATCGAATTATAAAGCCAACTGTTGACGGTCTGCAAAAAGATGGAATCGATTACAGAGGATTTATTTTTATCGGTTTAATGAATGTCGCTGGTGATCCTTTTGTTATTGAGTACAATGTAAGAATGGGAGATCCTGAAACTGAAGTTGTTTTACCGAGAATCAATTCTGATTTATTTGATTTATTTGAAGGAGTTGCGAATCAAAACTTACATGAGAAAACGTATGAAGTAACTTCACAAACTGCAACTACAGTAATGTTAGTTTCTGGAGGATATCCTGAAGCTTACGAAAAAGGAAAAGCTATTACTGGATTTGAAGGTGTAGAAGATTCTCTAGTATTCCATGCTGGAACTAAAGTAGAAGAGGGCAAAGTACTAACCAATGGAGGAAGGGTGATGGCGATAACATCTTTTGGTGATACCATTAAAGAGGCTTTAGCAACATCATACAAAAACATCGATAAGATTTCATTTGAAAAAATGAACTACAGAAAAGATATTGGATTTGATTTGTAAATTTCTACAATAAAAAATATTGTACCAAAGGTGGGACTCGAACCCACACGCTCTAATGAGCATCGGATTTTGAATATAACGTTGATTAACATTTATTTACATAATCCCACCTTTGATATTCAAATGAATTTATTTGTTTTTCAGCTATTTACAAATTGAAAATGTAAATAATGAAAAATTTTATTTTCTTTGATAGAAAAAAAGTACCTGAAAAAGTACCTGTAATATCTATAAAAAAAATGTTTTCTGAACCCATACTATACATACCCAAAATAAAAGGAACAGATAAACCAGATATAAATAAGCCTTGGTATATCTCTTATTATTTTAGAAACCCTTTCACTGGTGAAATGGAAAAAATAATTGAGAAAAAAGGTATAAATAGAATTAAAACTATTACAGAACGCAAACAAGTTGGTAACGATTTAAGAAGAGCAAGACTACGTTTATTACAAGAGGGGTATAATCCTTTTGTAGAGAAAGAGGAAAAACAAGAAGCTAAAAAATTAGAAGAAGATATAATACATAAGGAAAACTTCACAGTACTTGAAGCACTTGAAATTGCTTTGAAAGAAAAGAATAAAACTTGGGCAGAAAAAACAAGAAACGGAAACAAAAGCCTTTATAATCAATTTGTAGATTGGATTATAGAAAAAAAGCTAGGAGATAAAGATATTAATGAACTTACCAAACGACATATTGTCATTTTCCTAAACGGAATTACCGACAGCAGATCTAATACAACACGAAATAATTTTAAAAGTGTAATTTCTTCTTTATTAACCCAATTAGTTGATGATGATATTTTGGAAAAAAATGTTGCTAAAAAAATTCCAGATTTAGAAACAACACCAGAAAAAAACCAACCATTCACAAAACAACAGCTTAATAAAATTAAGGATTACTTAATTGAACATGACACATATTTATATGAGTTTATGAAATTTGTTACTTATGGTTTAATGAGACCTATTGAAATATGTAGATTACAAATAAAACATATTGACTTAGCAAACAATGTTATTTTACAAGCAGAGACTAAAACTGAGAGGGCAAATATTTTAATCATTGAACCATTGAAAAAGGTATTGTTAAATATGAACTTAGAACAATACCAACCAGATGACTTTTTATTTACAAAAAACAAAGTGCCGGGGCTATGGGAGGTTAAAAGAGAAAGTTCAAAGACAGAGTTTTTTAGTAGACGTTTTAAAAAAGTAAAGAACAAAATAGGTAAAGAAATCTTATTAAATTCAAATCATGGGATTTATTCAGCGAGGCATACAGTAGCTTTAGATTTATTCTTTTCATTTAAAAAAGAAGGTTTAACAGATTTAGAAGCAAAACATAAACTTATGACCATTACAAGGCATAAGTCTTTAGATGGACTTAGCAACTACCTAAGAGAAATTGGAGCATCTTTGCCAGAAGATTATACCAAGAATTATACAGTTGATTTTTAAATAGATTAAAGGATATGTAATTAAAACTAAAACCATTTGAACATTTGTTCAAATGGTTTTAGTTTTAAAAAGCATTAATAATTAAGATTTTATTTATATTAGCACCTTAAATATTCTAGTAATATTTAGAATTAACCCCGAAGTAAATCAAATATGAAAAACACACACTCCAGATTCCCTAAATCTTTACTTGGTTTGTTTCTTCATTAATTCTAAATGTTTGAATAAAATAATACTGTTTTAATATTATAATATTGAAACTGAATTTACTGTACTATATTTACTCTTAGTATTAATTTTAAATAGAGTATAATATGAAAAAAGTAACTTTAGTTTTGGTATTGTTTTTAAGTGCATTTTTATTTACAGGTTGTACAGACAATTCTGAAGATTTAATAGAGTCAACCAGTCAAAAAGAAAAAAGAATAGAAAGTGGGTTTTATGAAAATCAAATTGATCCTGCAAAAGATTGTCCGCAGAATGACAGGAACTGTAACGGCGTACCTGACGACAAAGAGTAGCAGTATATATGTTACATTCTTAATTTTCGTAGGCTGTATTTCAAGATTTATACATGTAATCTATAATACAGATGACCAAAAGGGCATATTTGGATACGCTTATATGTCCTCTTTTTTAAATGCATTAGGCATAAATTTATGCATTATCTGTTTGGCTTTATTTACAAAGTTTTTTGCCTCTAAATCTAAAGAGAATATGAGGCTAATTAATTTTGGAGCTAACATGTTCATGTATGTAGGTTGTTTTTTTATGATAAATTTATTTATTCCTAAAAAACAGTTATTCGGAACACCAGATTATCCTAGTTACTTTTATTGGGTAAGTATGTTAATTCTTTCAATTTTTTCTGCTAAATTCTTTTTTTTGATACAGAAGGGATTTTTAATTTCAGAACAAAAATTAAAAACATTTATTTCAAATTTAATAGCTTTAATTGGTGACATTAGAACAAACCATTATTATAAACTTAATAAAAAAGCAACACAAAAAAAACTACAAAAAAATGATATAGATAAGGATTCCAAGGAAATGGATCAAAAAATATTTAACACATTAAAATCTATTGTGAAAGATGAATTCTAATGAGAAAAAGAAAATATTTGAAAAATTGAAAGATTTGGGGATAACTATACAAGATAGTACTCAAAAAAAACTTTTATTATCTTTTGAAGAGTATCTTAATAAAGAATACGAGAATGAGGTAAAATTATTAGAAGAAGTAAACAGAATAAAAAAAAAGGAAAAAAACAATAAGGAGCTTACTCAATTTGAAATATCATTTATGAAAAACCTTAAAATTAGCTATTCTTAGTTTTTTCTTCATCTGAAAATATTTCTTTTAATTTATTTGATACTTTTTGTTTTTCAATAAATAAATTAAAAGAGTGTATTTTGTTGAATTCTTTTTCTTTCAAACACATATAGCTTATAATCTTTTCTTTTTCAATACTATCCAAGAATTCCACAATATTACTACCAATAAAATCAGATATAATCTGTTCCCTACTTTTTATTATAGGTAAAACTCCTTCCAATATATACTCCTTTGAAATACCTGTTTTATTTTCAAGTAATATTAAATATCCTTCATTTAAGCTCCCTCTACTAATTCCTTTTCTAAAGGCATCATAGCTTAAACCCAACATAAGAGCAATTTGTTTAACAGTATAACCAGATTCCTTTATTGCTATTTTAATTCTATCTTTCATAAAAAAAGAAAAAAGTCACTTTTATTTTTGTTTTTTGTGACATTTGTCCCTATATTTGACGTGTATTAACCAAATATAGACAAATAATACTAAGTAACTGTACAAACAAATTTTACAGGAAAGTAAAACTTTGTCTTTTATGAAAAAAACATGACATATAAACGTTTAAAAAAAACAATTTAAATTCATTATCAGAAAATTAGATTTTAAATCTATTTAAAATTAATACTTAAAATTTTTGATAAATAATTTTCTAATATGATAATAGATTTTCTTTTTCAGGCAGTTTAATGGAGGGGGCAATGGGATTTTAAAGGTTTAAAAGAAGGGGAAACCTCTTTTATAATCCCTAGCTAAGTAGTTCTAACTGATCCTTAGAACGACAAATCAACCTGAGTATGAAATAGGGCTTGGGTTGATTTAAAATTTTAATTAACCAAATATACTAAAAAAAATTATGACTCTTATTATCATTTTGCACAGCTAAATTTTTTTGTATATGTTTGTATCGGAAAAAGAAAAAGATAGCTATGAAATTATACACATTGTTTTTATATTTCATTCTTTCTTTTTAGTAGATAAACTGTTTTGTAAGCTAGCTTTTTAAGCTTTTTGCACTGTTTGTTATTTAACCTCGTAATTATTAATTTCTAAATACCATCATGAGAAAACTTTCATTCGCATGTATGCTGTCACTGCTATGTATTGTGGTGAGCTATGCACAAGAAAAAGAATCAAATTGTGATTCTAATTTTAAACAAGCTTTAACCTTTTTGAAAGAGGATAAAAGTTCTACTAACGATCAAACATTCGCCATTAATTTATTAAAGCCCTGCGCTTCTAATGGTCATATGTATGCTAAAGTACTGCTAGGTACTATTTACGAAGCTTCAGCAACAAACAAAGAACACCGAAAAGCATTTAAACTCTATAAAGAAGCCGCTAAAGCAGGTAACGCTATTGCTATGTTTAATTTGGGGGTGTTGTACAAAAGCGGTAAAGGATGCCAACTGAACTATAATAAAGCTAGAAAATGGTTTAAAAAGTCTGCTGAACAAGGCAATGAAATGGCAATATATAGCCTTGGTTATATGTATTTAAAAGGTCTCGGGTCAATAGATCAAGACTATAATAAAGCAGTGAACTATTTTGAAAAAAGCGAGTATGCTATGGCTAAGTATTGGTTAGGTGTATGTTACTTGAATGGCTATGGAGTGTCTAAAAACATTCAGAAAGCCAACGAATTATTAGATACTAATTTTGACGTTACTAATTCAAGTACTACTGTTGATACAGATAGTCAACAAAGTACTAGTGCGGTATCAGAAGCGTCTATCACAACAACTACAAATAGCCCTACCAATACTGTAGACCAAGAAAGCTTATTAGGTTCTTGGAAAGGAAAATTAATTCAATTGGATTGGTCGAAAACTACAATTACTAAAAAGATTGATTTTGAATTGACCATCAAAAAAGATGAACAAACAGGTACATTAGTATCGTCTATAGTTACAAATAATCAGACGATTAATGATGATGTATTGTTATTGGATAATACCCTGTATTTTGATAATACTAACATTACACTACCTCATACAGGGTATAAGGAATCAATACCTACTGCATTAGCCTATCAATTATTATCGGGTGATATTCAATTAAAATCTTTTGAAGGTGTTAACTATTTAACTGCAAACATAGACAGTTATATCCCTAAGTGGAATGAATCGGGTGTACCTACACGATTGGTACTTAAAAAAGTAGTTGGCTTTGCTAATAGTGATAAGGAATTAAGCGATGACGCTTTAAAAGCATTATCAGAACAAGAGGAAAGCTTTATTAAGTTATATCCAAATCCATTTGTTAATGATGTAATTGTGTCTTACAACCTAGAAGAGCAAGCAAATGTTCAAGTAAAAATTACAGATTTATCAGGTAACAGTAAAGCTGTATTAGCCACTGGAAAAACCCAAACTAAAGGAGATCATCGTTACTTTTTTAATGCTTCACAACTACAAAAAGGAGCATATGTAGTAAGTGTAACGGTAAACGGGGAAAGAAAGACTAGAGTAATCGTAAAAAAGTAAACAGCCATGAAAAAAATATATCAACAACTAACCCTATTACTTTTTGTTTTAGGTTCAGTAACTATACAAGCACAGTTTTTAAATCCAGATAAACCAACAAATCAAAACGAATTCTTGATTGGTGGTGGGAATGCTATCATTGCAGGACCAGGAGATGGTTGTCGAAATTGCTCTTCAGAAATAAGAGATTTTAATTTTGCATTTAGCAATAGTTTTAATGCTGCTTTAGCAAACGAATTATTAATACAACAAGCTGCAAGAAGAGCTGCACATGATTGGTATGAAAAACAAAAAGAAGTTATACGTAAACACCTAAATAATTTCTTTGACCATAGTGGGGATTATGAGCAAGCTAAAAACAGACTTTTTGCTGAATCAGAGAAAAGAGCAATAGATATTAATCGTTTCGATATTCAAAATGAATATAATAGATTAAATTCTAATGTTAGTAGAGGTAAAAACCAAGATTTAAAAGGGCTGAGAGCTCTTAAACAACGTGAACTAGAAATAAGAAATGGAAATATTTCGAATTCTTTATATGCTGATGTGAAAGTCAATGGAATACCGCTTAAAAACATTAACAATTTAAGTTCAATTACCAGAGAACGAAATAAAATATTATTAACTAATAATTTAGATAGAAAGTTATGGGGATCTCACCAATATAGCTTTTTAGCTAAAAGTATGGATCGTAATAATCCTTTTCAAGAAGAACTATTGAGGGAAACTAATCGAGTTAAAAATCAATATTATGGTTCTTACAATTATTGGGATCGATTAAATTATATTCAACTTTTAGTCCATACAGAGAAAATTTTAAAAAGCAGAGGCTTTCCAGGGATTGTTTTTAGCAACCAAGAATTACAAATATTCGGCAAATTTGATGGTAAAACTGTTGTAGCAACAAGAGCATATATTGAAAATTTCTTGCAACAAGAATACTTGGATAATATGTATGTTATGCACCCAGATTACTGGAAAGTATTATTAGATAAACATTTTGGAGGATTGCTATTAAATCAAAATGCAGCTAAAAACCTTCATAGAAAGTTAATAAAGGAAGAGCGTGATAGATTAGTTAAGAACACACCTCTAGGAGCTAATTCAAGTGTAGACTATTTAGTAAATGAGTTAGGTATTACCAATAAAGATGAATTCAATTGGTTAAATGCTAATCCTAATAGGGCTAAGTTTTACGAAACAATTATTGAGGATCAAAAAAGAAATGTAGCTATTGGAGAATATGGAAACACATTATTAGGTGATGATATAATTATCGTAGGTGGTACTGAAGGACCATTTGGTAATGCAAGAGAATTAGCCTCAACAGAGATTAAAAATGGAGGATTAGTTCAAGCTATGATTGAAGAGTTAGGAATTACTGATAATTCACAAAAAAGATATTTGTATAACTTTTCTAAAGAAGCGAATAGGTTAAGAGAATTAGCAGATAAAAACAGAGTAAATGAAATTATTAGCTCAAATGGAAAGTTAATTATTAAGGAAATAATAAAACTTTTTACTAATAATGAAAATAGAGAAGGTGTAACATTTTTAAGCCCAAATCGATACCTTAGTACTCCAAAAGTTAATCCAAAAGAAGAAACCAAATGTTTTGATATAACAAAACCAGCAAAGATGATCATATATGCAGAACAGTCAATTCAAAATTCTAGAGAAATATCAGCTAGAATTGGTCATGCTTTTGTAGGTATTCAACAAGGTAACATAGTTAGAAATTTAGGATTTTATCCAGATAGCCCAATGGCATCAGTTTTAGGAAACCAAAACAGTGAAATTCATGACAATAGCAGATCTCCTTTTCATGTTAGTATATCAGTAGACATTTCTAGTAATCAATTATCGAGCATTATTAATATAATAAATAATTTTCCTAAAACATATGAATTAAATGATTATAATTGTACTGATTTTGCAATACAAATAGCTAATGCAGGTGGTTTAGATTTGCCAAAAACTATTGGTAAATATAGTGTTTTTTTTAAAGGTAGAAACCCTTCTGATTTAGGAGAGGATATACGAGCTATGCCGGACAATAATAATATGACAATAAATAGATCAGGAGGCCTAGCACCAGCAAGATCAGGAGAATGTGACTAAATAAATATAATCATGATAAAAACAATAAAAATTTTAGTTGTATTAATTATTTGTATTTCTTGTACTTCAAAAAAGAAAGAAGCCTTAATTGAATCTTTTTTTAATGATGTATTCATTACTGAAAACAAAACAGGAGAGGAATTACATAAAGAATACATTTATATAGAAACAGATAGACCTTTGAAGGATAAATTATTATTTTTTAATGAAGGAGTAAGAATTTTAAAAGAAACTAATCCTTTATTATCGGATAAGAAAGAAAACCTTTCTTTTACTATTACTAAATACACTGAAAGTGATTATAATGATTTAATTCCTTTTTATAAAGAAATCATAAAAGATGTTTATGTAATAACTGCAAAATCAAAAGTTATTGCTTATGTACTTATGAAAGAAGATAAGATTTATGCATTTAACACATTACAAAAAGGATCTCAAGGACCTGGATATTTTATAAGTGATTTTAATTAAAATGAAACTTTTTATTACTATAATTTTAACACTATATTCATTCATTCTATTTAGCCAGAAAAAAGAAACGCTTTATATTTTAGATAATAAACGAATTATTAATAGTGATGAACATAGACAGTTACACTATCTTTTTAGCATAAAATCTAAAAACAAAAAATTCAATAATGATGCTTATCTTTTTACCATTCCTAATCAGATGAGTTTTGATAATTTTAAAGATGTTGAAGATTTAGAAAAAGAGGTGAAATTAGATACGATTCAAAATGTAGTTGATATTCGTAAGCTAGGAAAGAAAAAACCTTGTGATTTACATGATTTTTTAAGTTTAAAAAATATTTTTTTAGTCTACAAAAAAAGAAACATGTCTAAAATGGTTTGTTTACCCTTAATTTACGAAGGAACACAAAAGAACGCTGAAATGATGAAGTTTTAAATTAAATTAATATTTAAAGAAAAACAACCAAGATAAATAAGTACACCTTACAATTAAATTCTTAAAAAAGAAGTGGAGTTTTAAAATTCCACTTCTTTTATTTTAGACTTTTAAATCCTATATGTAACCTTCCAGAATAGATTATTATACTTTTGGTTTTTAAATTTCTATTTTGATAATGATTTTTCTAAAATATGCTTTTTTATGAGGTTACAATTTTGTAAATTGATTAAATCTGTCAGATAGAACAAAATTCTACAAAATGAAAGATACAGTACAACTGACGCCAAAGGTGAGAGGTGTAATTAAAAAATTAACTTTTATATTAATTTTTTGCATGACTAATGTATTAATCTCATGCAAATCAAATAAAGATTTAGTTAAGGATAAAGGTAAATACACTATAAAAAAATACAAATCTCAAAGTGGATTAACCAGTATTACTTTGAACGCATATGATGAAATTGGTAATAAATTCAACCCTTTTGTTGAAGTAAATGACATTTTTTTTCAATTCAAATTTAACAAAAACGAGATTTTCCCTATAGTAGTTAGTACTAAACCTGATAAGAAATATAATATCGTATTTCATGATATAAAATCGTATGATTTGAAAATCAAAACAACAACAAATAAAGGAGACTCTTTGGTTATTAATGCTCACCTAAGAGAAAAACCATCAGAACCTTTTTGGCACTTAAATAAAATAAAAAAAGTAGATGACAGTATTAAATGATTTTAGCTTAGGGCTTTTTATATGGCAATTTGTTTCAATAGCTCTTATTTTTATTGTTCCTTACTTTTTGTATAAGTTAAATAAATTCTTAAATCTTAGTATAAAAGATTTAAAGAGAAAAAACGATCGAGATAAATAATACATTTTACAATTAAATACTAAAAAAGAAGTGGAGCTTTTAAAACTCCACTTCTTTTATTTTAGCTTCTTGTTCATTTATATCTAAACTTATAAGATTTAAGCTCCCAGAATAAATATTATAGTGTAGTTCTTCTAAATTTTTGTTTTGGTATCGGTTTTTATCGGTATACACATAATGTTTTTTAAAGTCTGGAGATTTTTCAACATAAAAAATACAATCTCCATCAAAAGCACTTTTAGAACCACCACGCATTTTTCCATCTGCTGTTTGTTGAAATACAATTAAAAACAATTTTCCGTTGTATTTCTTACGTAAATGAGTATCAATCTCCAGCTTACTATCTAATTCTTTCAGCTTGGCAAAACTATCGATAACAATCACATCATGTTCTCGTATTATTTTGTCTAGTTCGGAGATATTATCTATACTAAAAATATCAGTATTGTGTAATGTTTTTGCTCCTTTATAATATAGATCTGCTTTTTCCCAATACAATTCACTGTCTTTATGCTCTTCCATGGTAATATGTGCTACTTTATACCTTTGTGCTAAGGCATCAATAAAACGAAAGGCAAATCGTGTTTTTCCGCTTCCTTGTTTACCTGCTATAGTAGCGACTAAACTTTCTTTGGGTTTGATCTCTAATTTTCCTAAGAAAGTAGCGAGGTGATGATCTGCAATTTCATAGCGTTTTACAACTTTATGCTTACGTTGTTCCTTTAAAAAGGCTGCTGAATTTTTATCGACTTTCTCCCCTGGTACTCTATTTAACTTTTTTGTTGTTGGTCTAGCTAATTGTTCTAGTGCATTTGTAGGTAATGGGCTAGCTAAGCCAATACTTGTAACAGGTTTTGTTTTAGGTTTTACTTTTTCTACTTCTACAGTAAAATCTGCTGTTGCTTTTTGCTTTAATGTATCATAAAATTTAGGCTGTTTTTGGTCGTTCACCTGTAATAAATAATCTACTGCTTTTTGAGCCTCTGAAGCCGCACGCATAAGCAGTTTATTATCCTGCCCCATAAACTGTAAGGCTAATAGCCAATTCTTTAAATAGCTCGCATGATTTTTCTGTGTTTTCCATAGCATCCCTGCTTGTGCGGATAAAAATACTGCTCCAAATTCTGCGATAAGTTCCTCTTTGGCATATTCCACCGAACCAAACTTATTTTTTAAATCACGGTTAAGGCGTTTCGGATGTCCTGTACTGTGGATCATCTCATGAAACAGTGTGCTATAATAACTCTCACTTGTATGAAAGTTTGTATAGTTAGGTATGCTTACAATATCTTTTAAGGGAGAATAATACGCTCCTTTCGCTCCATGCTTTATAATTGCACTATTTTTTGGGAAATTCTTTATGATAAGTTCCGCTATTGGGTTTCTCTGATCTTCTTTACGCTCTTTTTTAGGTGGGATATAGCCTAGTCTTGCTTTTTCTAGATCTGTAAGATGATCCAATTTAAAATCGATACCCTCAACATCATTTCCATTATAAACAATGTATTCTTTTAAGATGGGAATGGTTTTTACTAAATAATCAAAATGACTAGTATCGTGCCCATTATTTTTTAGATGTTCTAGCATTTCATTTTTATTATAAGTGGTCAGGTGTTTGTCTTTTCGCTTAGACTCAAACTTGTACAAGCTTGTGAAATACACGATAAGGTGTGGTTTTGCTTTAGGGTTTAATTTTCCTTTTTTATCACGTATTTGATCTTTAGTTAAGAAGTAGGGATTTTTAAAAACGGCTATAGGGTTTCCCATTTTAAGCACAATTACATTAATACCTCTGTATGGCTTTTTTGTAGCGTAACTAGTTGGGTTTAGATAAATCGCATGATCTAAGGTATTGGTGTCCCACTCTTGTTTCCATTTTCCTTTTGATGTCTTAACCGATTTGATAATGATATCGGTAATTTTTTGATAAATCGCATTTGGAGATAAAGACGGGGCATGTAAAGCAGTACTGAAGTTATGATCTGCCTCTATATAATCCAGTCCTGCTAAAAACTCATATGGAAACTCATTAGTATTAGCTTTTACTGTAGTGTTTTGCTTTTTACTTTTTTTTTTGAGCTAATTTTTTCAATCCTACCGCCCTTAGTATACCTGTAGCCTTTCTTTAGTTTGCCGTTTGCTTGTAAGCCCTCTTTTTTTGAGGGCTTTGGGATTTTAGCTGTTTTTACAATCCTACCTTTTTCAAATCGCCATCCCTTACGTAGTTTTCCGTTTTTGGTCAATGCTTCTTTATATGCTCCCACATGATAAGGTGCATGTAAAGCTGTTGGGTATTGCTGTATTGCAATGGTAAAGGTGTCTACCTCTGGATTGTCCAATAGGATTTTTGACAATCGATATACCACCTCTGTATTGTTTCTTTTTTTTGCTTTTTCGATCAATTGTATTAGCGCATCTTTGCTAATATCCCTACCATTTAAAGCATTAAATTCGTCTATAATTTTCATTTCTTTTTCCAATTTTTATAAATCCAATAACTAACTAGTACAACTCCAAGAGTGCCTACAACTAGACTAGTTTTCTTTTTTTTTTAATGAGTACACCAAATTTTCTACCTAAGGCAAAAACTCTACTTTCCCAACTCTTTGCGAAGTATTTATAATCGTCTAGGTTTTGGTAATACGCCAAACGTTCTTGTCCGATTCTTAGAAATAGTTTCTCTCGGTCTACTGCGTTAATCTCAGCTAAGGTTTTTGATCCTATAACTCCGTCAACTACTAATTGTTTACCGAAATACTTGTTAAGGGTATGTTGTACGATTTTAGCCGTTACTCTAGGGTTAGCGTTAATGGCATGATCGGCAATCATTTCCGCTACTGCTTGACTCTGTATTTCATCTGCCTTTACCTTATCCCAAAATTCATTTTTAAACAAAATATGGGCATCAAACTGAGTGATTGCCTTCATATCTTCAATACTAGGCGGTCTACCAATAACACGTTCATAAAACCTAGCTGAGATTCCAAAATTTGTTCCTACACGTTCCCCTTTAGAATTGTAATTTCCTTTGTCATTTTTTAAATTTTGATACCCTCCCTCGGCACTCTCTAAAGAGGGCTTAAATAATGCATAGCTTGCCATATTCTTTTTCTTTTTAAAATTGTATTAATTGCTTTTTTCCAAGTATTGTAACCTCCAATTCAAAAGTTAAATGCTCGGTAAATTCCTGTTGGATTTTTTCTTTCTTTACGAGTTGTTGCACCAATAATTCTCCTGCTGTGGCTAAGGGTAATTTTACATGAATCGGTGTAAAAAAGTAAAAACTCTTACTTGGTATGATAATCGTATTAGTATCTAAATGGGTATGTGCTAACAATGTATTAGTTTTCTTATGGTATACCCGTAGTGTCTTTAGCTTTACAAATCCTGTATTGATCTCAAATGAGGTTTCAGTAGGATTTAACGCATGTAGGTGTAGCTTTACAGCAATGCGTTTAAAAGACAAGCTAAAATTACTAATTCGTGACACCCCAAACTCCAAGTGATCCAGTAGTGTTTCTAGCTGTTTTTTCTTATGACTAACATACCCTAGTATCGATGCAATAGTTATCGCTCCAAAGGTTAGAAGTGTTGCGCTTTTCATAGTTTTTTATAGGCATTAGTTTATGTCTTATTTTTTTATGTATATTTATCATAGTAGTAGTTAAGTAAGTTCTCCGAAAAGAATGGAAACAACTAGTTTGGTAAAGCCTCAGCAATGAGGCTTTTTTTATAGCTCTGTTCCGTATTTACTACTATACTTTTCCAGTTTTTCTTGCTGTACTGCGATAATTCCGTGCAATTTTTTATTCATCTGTTCTAGCTGTGCGATATACTCACTAAGGGATTGTATGCGAGCTAAAAAATCACTCTTAACACTCTCGATCATTTCTGAATTAATCTCAAAAGCTCTTTTGTAGTTCTCTAGTTTTTGAAGCTCTGCATTATAGCGTTGTTCCAAAGCCTCTGCCTGTGCTTGTTGTAGTTTTATACTGCGCATTTTAAGCCCCGCAAAAAAGGAGACAATAACGCTGATAACTCCTACTAGTTTATCCCAATGTTCCAATAACAATTCCATGATTTTTTAAGTTTTTTCTTTTTTCTTTTTCGCCTTTTCATCATCTGCAATAGCATACATAAAAAGTAGTGCTGTAAGTCCTATACCAGCTATGGCGTAGTTTTTTGTTTTCTTTTTCGCCGTTATGACAACTTCATCTAAATGCTCTGTTTGTTCTTGCAATGTTATGACCTTAGGTAATGCTGAGGCTAACAGGGTAATTGTGGTATAGCCTACAAAAGAAATACGTATCTGATCGTTTGGAGATGCCTGTAACTCATACATTCCCTTAGCATCGGGTAACGTTCCTGTGCCTTTAGTTACATTATATACATTGACGAGTCCTGCTTGAAAAGGAGCTTTAGTCCTACTGTCTATAATGATACCTTGTAATAAAAGTATCGGTGGTTTTTTCGTGTTCATGGTACAACCGCAATTTTTTGTGTCAAATTCTATTTGCTTAAGTTTTACTGAAGGACACGCCAAACCATAAATTGGTAAATCCGCTTCCATAATTTTCTTCTTTTTATTTAACTTTTTTCCTTACTCTTTTTCAAATGTCCAACCTGCGCTTTCAATACGAGATTTTACAATAGTATACACCTCACCATCGGAAGGTTCTAACTCACTTTTCAACCAGTACACAAGGTCTCTGGGTTGATAGTTGTCTAAGTGTCTAAAGATGCCAACTGGAGGAGAATTCCAGCCGTTGTAATTCTTATTGCCAAAAGCCTCATAGACCAGTTTAAAATCTTCACCTGTTTTGAGCTGTAAAAACACCTGTTTTATGGTCTGTTCATCTGTTCCATAAAAGGGAGCCATATGATTACTAGCATCTAGTAATTGTTGTGCAAACTGCTGTGACTGTGTTTTACTAATCGTAGTTTTTTTAAGATCAATTGGTAAATCAATGTTCACCTGCTCCGACTGCTCTTTAAATACACTGGCAATTCCTGTTTTAGTTTTTTTTATCAAATACCAACCTAAAACAGCACCCCCCACCATCAGTAATGGCGTTTTATAGGCTATGATAAAATCGCTGACAGTATTGGCATTATCGCCTAGTTTTTTAAGCGACTGTTTTTTTGCAATTTCCCCCGTTTTTCTCGATAGTATCTTTTTCTTTTTCATAGCTTTTTTTATTTCAAAAAGCCTTTGACTGCTCCGTATTTAATAGGACATGTAAAATAACTTTTTGCTTTTTCATTTTGTGCTAAAGATGCCATTCGAATCAGCACCTTATCTGGTAAATTTGCAAGTACTGCTAATGCTTCTTGCTTATTCTGTATCTTCATAATTTTGTTCTTTTTCTTCGATATAATTCGCAGTGTAGGCAATCAAATCTTCTTTCCAATGGTCTAGTAAATAGTTAAAAAATAGTATCTGTTCATCACTAGCTCCATGGGTAGACAACTTTTGTATAAATGCCTTATGTACTTGTGATATATTGGGGCTAGATAATCCTGTTTGTGGACTCGTACCATGGTTTGCTCCAGCCACTTCCAAAACTTTGGGAATCATTCCCCCTAATGTTTCCATGGTCTTTTCAAAGGCAGGGGTTTCTAAAAAACTTTTCTTTTTTAAAAGCTCTCGTTCCACCCGTAGTTCCTCTCGCTCTTTTGCTGTATCTAATTTTAATTTGAGGGAACTATTTTTTTCTTCCAATGAGCGGTTGCGAGAACGTAGATCTTTTACACGTTCTTTTAACTCCTGTACTTGTTCCTTATAATCTGCCGAGCGTTCCGCCTCCACCATTTTTGCTACCAACTCAGGTGTGCCTAAAAAATGATGTGTATTTGATGTGATTGGCATTGCGCCCTCTGTCCCTCTATATTCCTGCTCGTTCATATCTGTTACTATTAAATCCTCTGTGATTCGTTGTACGAGGTGGTAGGTTGTTTTTGTAGGACTACCATATATTTTCTGTAAAGTAAATACCACCTGTGTATCAAAACCTTTTTCGGGTAATGCTTGTAAAAAATTAGCTATTGAACCATATTTTTGCACGATCTCTTCCAGACTGAATGCATAACGTCTTTTACTGCCTTTCTTGGCGAGCTTACTACCGTCTTTTTCAATCTTGACAACATGCTGTGGGGATGCTGTTAAATGATCGGTTAATATGTTTACTAGTTTATTTTTCACAATACAAATACCTAACTATGGCTTTCTTTTTCTCTTTTTCGTTAAACTCTACAAGCTCACTATACTCTGTAAATTCAAATTGTATACTTCCTTTGGTAATGGGGTAATTAGAACTGATAACAAAAGGTTTGTCATGAGCTACAATACGTTGTCCTGAACCGTCTTTTACTAAAAGCGGCACACTTTGGCTTACTACCTGTACCTCTAACTTTACAATGCCTCTGCATTTCTCTTTCTTGGCAAAATCAATTTGAAAATCATCTGTATAGGTCTCAACTGCATATCCAACACTTAGCATTAACATGCGCAATTATCGGTTTCAATCACAAAGACGAACTCTCCTAAAATAGGCGTTCCCATAAGGGTTTCCCATGCAATGAAAATCACTTCATTTTTACTTTCAAAATCCAATTCTTTGAACCCTAAACCATATCCACCGCTTTTATGCTGATAATCTTGTATATCGGTAGGCTCTGTAAGCAAATGCCCTCTACTATCTTTTATGGTAATATTGGTATGTGATAGTACTGTGCTTGGTGAAAATGTAAGATAATTATCACCTATGTCATAAGGGGAAATTGGACTCTCTGAGGTATAGGAAATAAAATAAACTCCTGTTACTTTTCCTGAAGGAATGGTATCGCTTGTTTCATTTATCAAATACTCGCTAAAGTCTTTTCCTAGAAATGAATTTGTATCTAATTTCAATAGCTCTTTATTTACCTTAATGCGTTTAAATATCCTTTTCATTTAATTTTTGTTTATAGGACTTTGCGCCATGGAAAGCGCAAAGTCTGAGTTTATAAAAACAGGGAGTTATCGTTTTTGATAAGTCACAAAACCTGACAATCGTGCCGAAGTAAAAAGGGCTTTGCCAGCCTCTAAATTCAATCTTGCACCTTCTGGGTATTGAATCTCTATCTCGGTAATGGTATCGTCTTCTAATAAGGCAAATGAACCCAACTTAAAATAATGACTCCCATTTTCTGTAGCCGCTAGAATATCACTAATAGGTAACTCTATTAAAATCTCATTCTTTTGCTTGACTACTAAGGTAGATTGCATTAGTACATTAGGCATTTTCACTAGACTATATGCCACGTCTTGCTCTGGAGTTGTAGCATTATCAATAGCGTATTTTATAGTAATACCACTAGCAACAAAAACACGACCTTTGACAAGGCTATTACCGTCAAAATTGGTTACTCCTCGTTTAGCTACTGACGAACCCGTAAGTAAGGCAACTGTACCTCCTACATCTACTTTTTTATTGGCGTATAAAAAACTAGGCATGGGCTTCATCGCTGTAATGTTCCATTTCTCATTCTCTTTACGCATCGAGTTTTTATATTTTAAATACTCTGTGATTCTTAAATACGGTTCTTCGTTTCTTAAAAAATTCATCTTTCTTTTTCTATTTTAATTATTTGTTGTTGTTAATTAGCCTGCAAATTCTCCCACTTCTTCATAGCTGATATCATCAGCAATAAAATCATAATTTGGATGGGTATAACTGGATAAAAAGTTAGTACTATCCAGTCCTACATAATCATCATAGGGGTTTCCTAAAGCCTGTGCCATAACTTTGCTGTCTTTTAGCTTATCACCCAACCAATCTTTTAATAGATAGCCTGCTTGGGTGACAGCAGTAGAAATGGCGATATCTTGGGCGATTTTCTTACCTGTAGTTTTTCTGTTTAAAGTAGCTGCCCCTGCAATTCCGCCTACAACTAAACCCCATCTTTTCAACGAGGTGTTTTTTATCGGTACATGCTCAACTGCCAAGCGTGAACCTACAGCCCCGACGGTTAAACTCGCCACACTCACTAGGGAGCTTATCAATTGTTCTTTTTTCATAACGTTTACTTTTTATTGATTAAATAAATAATTGTTCCAAATGCCAATACGGATGCCGTACCAATCCCCAAATACAATAATGTGTTGTCCTTTTTAGGTGGGGCTTGGTTTCTAAATTGCAATTCCATTACACGTACTAAATTGTCAACCGATGTTTTATTGGCTTGTGCCTGTTGTTCTAACTTAGCTAGTAATTGTGGTGCAATATTTTGTTGTCCTCCATTAGCGTTTTGAACATATACGGGTTTTCCATTTTTTGCCTGTTCAATCTGTGTCCAAGTACCACCAATGGTATTTAAAATTCCCATAAGGTTTGCACCATCCCAAAAACTACCATCGCCGTTTAATCCGTTTTGTCTCCCTGACAGATACCCGCCTTGGGCTTTCTGCTCTTCTTCTTGGGCGATTAAAAAATGTGTTTGTATTAAATCCATAGCTCTTTTTCAATTAAACCTTTACTGCTTTTCTTTTTCTTTTCGGACTGCTTCGATGCACATAGACTACAGCACTTACCAGTGCCAAACCGCCCACAATAGGAATTGCATTTTCTTTGAGTTTCCCTACAATGGATTTTGTCCTTGCGTTTTGTGTCTTTATCGGGTGCTGATTAGGGGTGGTAACCACCTTGTTATCCCGCTCTGCTTTATATCGAGCAATCTTTTCACGGAGTACAACAATCTGCCCTTTAATCGCCTCTAATTTGGTACGGTTACTTGCCAGTACACTGTTGGCTGTTTTAATTCCTTGGCGTTGCTGATTCTCTAGTGTTTGAAATGCTCCTTTTACCTGACCTAATGATTTTTCTGCATTACGCAAACTCTCTTCTGCTTTCTTTCTTTTGGAAACCGCACCGTTACACCATGCGCCAAGCCCTAATGCATCTGCAATCCCCTTTTCTTGATTGAGTTTTATTTGTTCATTTTTAATCTCTTGTTCTAAACGTCTTACTTCTCTTTTTAGCGATTCCCACTCAGCGGCTTGTTTACCATTTTTAAGGGATTGCATTTTTTTATCCCATTCTGATTTTTGCGCCCAAACGCCTTTGGCTTGGTTGTTTAATCGGTCTGCAATTCCATTGGAAGGACAAAACCCATCGAACCAACCATTAAGCCCTGTAGTAACACTTGTATTAATTGTGTCAAATTCTTCATTCATAACTGTTCTCTTTTTTTAAAATACACATACAATAAAGCCGATAAAAGCCCTCCGATTCCCAATTGCATTTTTAAAGCTTTGCGTTTTTTTGCGCTTTTATCCTCTGCAATGGTTTGGGCAAATCGTGCTTTATAATCTCTAAGGGCAAGCTCATTAGCTGTTAATACTCCTTTTGCTTGCTCTTTTAAAAATGCGACATAGTTACTATCGTATTTCAGCCAAACACGGTACATCTCTCGTTGTAAAGGCTGTTCAAAATAGTAGAGCATTTCGCCTCCCAAATCCGCCTTTGCTCGTAAATCGCTAACCTTGTTAAGTAGTGGAGTGATTTCTTGTTCATAAGCATGTTCCCGACCGTCTGCATACCGCTGTTTTAAATGGTTTATGTTACTAGTTAGCCAACTATGGATATTTGCCTCAAATGGAAATATCGGATCTATACCATAGGGGTTCGCCTCTTTTCTAAGCACAATAAAACGATAGTCCGCTTGTATAGGGTTGGTATCATTAGGTACTACAAAATAAAGCGTACGACTATTTACATTTGCTGTTTTGGTAAATTCCTCTACTGTAAAATGTGGATTGCGTGTTGTAAACTCCTTGTAAAAGTTATCGATAAAGGTTTTTAATTTCTCAGCAAATGCTAAAGCGTGAGCTAATGTTTCACCATCGCAATGCTCAAAAGAACTAAAAGCCGTTTCGTTGCGTAAATGTGCAATCCCTAGATCTACTTCTTTAAAAATAGCATTGAACAAATGTTGTATTCTTGCCCTATTTCTAAATAGGATAGCCTCGCCTAAATCATTAATCTTGATTTGTAATTTATCTTTTAAATCTCGACGTATTTTAAGCTCCACTACAGCGGCATCATAAACAGCACCACTACAAGAGTTCATTTCTGCAATAAATTCATCTACAGCGTAGTTTACTAGTTTTCCTACGCCTTGAATCACCGAAGCCCCCACCGCTCCCGATAATCCAGTAGCACTGGCTGACATAAAAACATCATCAGCCTTATATATCTCTTGCTCTTCAAATGTTTGTAATGTACCGTCAATAGTATAGTAACCGTCTTTTATATTGTATGTATCTTGATTTTTCGGAACAATTACATAAACATGACTATAGCCCTCTTCCTTGTGGGTTGCAACTCTACGCAGATAATGAGAAACACCACAATTCAGTAATATACAGCTTGCAAAAATGCTATAACTCTTACAATCCAAACCCTTATCACGACTAGCCCATGCACAAGCAGGACTTCGTAATAACTGGTCGTACTCATCTATTTTATATTGTAGGTGTGAGTACAAAAAACCGTGTAACTTCTTACATAATTTTGAAAGCGATAGGTGGGTAAATTCTTTTTGAGAAAGTTTCTTGGTATGGTGTTGGTACTTTCTTGCCCAAAGTGCCATACTATCAATAGTTACCTTAGTATTACCAGTAGCTAATTTTGTACTTGAACAATCACTAAAGGGCATAAGACTATTGTACTTACTACCCTTTTGGATTGGTCTGTATAATATGGAATTTATTGATTTACTATTCACCGCTTTTTCTTTTTCTTACCTCAAAAGTATAGAGAAGAAAAAGGGTGTTTTTAAGATTGAAAAGGTTTAGAGAAAGTATGATAAAATAAATTATAATTAACAAAGATTAAGTACCTTTTGACACTTTAAAATTAAATTATAATGAACAACAATTACAGAATTTTACATGGTGAAAGTTTTTCTGAACTTGAAAATAAAGTAAATAAATTAATAGAAATAGGTTTTGAACCAACAGGAGGTATTCACATTATTAAAGATCATTATAATCCTGTAAATTTAACTTATTCTCAAGCTATGTATAAAAAGCAAATTCAAAAATGATATACTCCCTAAATATAGAACATCTTATGAATTTGTTCTTTACTTTAGTAGTCTGAATTAAATCAATCAAAAATTTTAAAATAAATATTGGACAAACCCAATATAAATAGAATTCTAACAATTTTTAATTGAAAGAAAAACATTTTGTAATGACGTTAACTGAAATATTAAGAGATAGTAACTACAAACTAACACAATTTACTTCTGAACAAATACAAACCCTAGAAAAGAATATTTTTTTAAAAGAGGTACGTGGTAAACAAGTACCTTATGTAAATTGTTTAGTTAGAAGAAAAGATATTCAACTAAAGCCTGAGGAAGCAGTAAGACAATTGTATTTAATGGTTTTAAATGAACAATACGGTTACTCTTTTGATAGAATGGAAATTGAATATGCTGTAAGTTTTGGACGTGAAAAAAAGCGTGCTGATATTGTAATTTTTGATAAGCAAGACACCCGTTCGATTTACATTATGGTTGAACTTAAAAAACCAAAATTAAAAGACGGAAAAGAGCAACTTAAATCTTATTGTAATGCGACAGGTGCTCCTATTGGGGTTTGGAGTAACGGAGATTCAATTTCTTATTACCATAGAAAAGATCCTAATTATTTTGAAGATTTATCTGCAATACCTTCTGCTACAGAAAAGTTATCTGATATTTTAACAGAACGTTGGACAATTGAAGACTTAGTTAAAAAAGATAAACTAGTCACCGAAAAAAAATCATTAAAAGATTTGATTTTAGAAATGGAAGACGAAGTTTTGGCAAATGCTGGTGTAGATGTTTTTGAAGAATTGTTTAAACTTATTTTTACCAAACTATTTGATGAAATGGAAAGCGGGCGTAATAAATCACGCCACTTACGTTTCAGAAATTACGGAGATACAGAAACAGAACTAAAAGAAAAAGTTCAAGAAATTTTTGATAATGCAAGAAAAAAATGGGAAGGCGTTTTTTCTGAAGACAGTAAAATAATGCTAACGCCTTCTCACTTGTCTGTTTGTGTTTCTTCTTTACAGGATGTGAAGCTCTTTAATTCTAATCTTGATGTAGTAGATGAGGCTTTTGAATATTTAATTGGTAAAAGTAGTAAAGGAGAAAAAGGGCAATATTTTACACCAAGATATGTAATTGATATGTGTGTAAAAATGATGAATCCACAAGTGCATGAAACCGTTATGGATACAGCAGCGGGAAGTTGTGGTTTCCCTGTACATTCTATATTCCACGTATGGGAACAAATTCTTAAAGAAAAAGGGATGCCTAAAAGCCATTTATTTACCTCAGAAGAAAAACCAGTAGAATGTACAGATTATGTACAAAATAAAGTATTTGCTATTGATTTTGACGAAAAAGCAGTTCGTGTAGCTAGAACTTTAAATTTAATTGCAGGTGATGGACAAACTAACGTTTTACACTTAAATACATTAGATTACGAACGTTGGGATGAAAAAACCGAAGATGAGCAATGGCAAGACACCTATTACGAAGGTTGGAAAAAATTAAGAAAGTTAAGAACTACAAAAAATAGTAATAGAGATTTTAACTTTGATGTTTTAATGGCGAACCCTCCATTTGCTGGAGATATCAAAGAAAGTAGAATTTTAGCAAAATACGAACTTGGTAAAAAACCAAACGGAAAATACCAGACCAAAGTTGGTAGAGATATTTTATTTATTGAGCGTAATTTAGATTTTCTTAAACCAGGAGGAAGAATGGCGGTAGTTTTACCACAAGGTAGATTTAACAATAGCTCTGATAAAGCTATACGCGATTACATTGCTGAAAAATGTAGGATTTTAGCAGTAGTTGGTTTACATGGCAATGTGTTTAAACCACATACAGGAACAAAAACCTCTGTATTATTTGTACAAAAATGGGATGATAAATTATGTCCTAAAAAAGAAGACTATCCAATCTTTTTTGCAACACAACAAGAACCAAGTAAAGACAACAGTGGTGAAAAGATTTTTGTAAAATACAAGTCTTGGGAATCTAAAAAAGTTAAAGAAAATAAAGAGCAAAGAATATTTGAAAAATTAAAAAAAGATAATATAAATCTTGATTCTGATGGAAAGGTTAATATTCCTAAAGATAAATTAGACGAATATATTTTTGATGATCACAATCATTTAATTGTAAAACATGATTTATTTAATCACGATGGTTTAACTCAAGATGGTATTGCAGAAGCTTTTTTAGAGTTTGCTAAAAAAGAAAAATTATCTTTTGTGGGAAAGTAAACAGCCCTTTTAACGAAATTCGATATAACGAATTGTTAGAAGGGCTAGAAATAAAAATTAAACAATTATCAGAAACACTAGATAATAAAGATTTTAGAGTAGATAGTCAATTTTACACCAAGGAACCATACAAAAACCCTGAATTAAATTATGATAAAATTGGAAATTTAATTCATAATGCGCAATATGGTATTTCTATAGCAATGAATGAAGACTCTATTGGATACCCTATTTATAGAATGAACGAAATACACAATATGCTTTGTGATATTGAGGTTTCTAAAACAGCAGATATAAATACGAATGAATTAAAAAACTTCAAATTAAATGATAGAGATGTAGTTTTTAATAGAACAAATTCATTTGAATGGGTTGGTAGAACAGGACTTTATAAAAAGTTGGATGATAGAGATTTTGTCTTTGCTTCTTATCTTGTCCGTTTCATTCCAAATGAAAAATATTTATTGCCTGAATATTTAACATCTTTTTTAAATTCTAAATATGGTGTAAATGATATAAAAAGAAGGGCTAGACAATCTATAAATCAAACAAATGTAAACCCTGAGGAAGTTAAATCAATTGAAATACCAACATTATCTTTAAACTTTCAAAATAAAATTAAAAAATGCTTTGATATTGGTTTTAACAATAAAGTAGTTTCAAAGCAAATCTACGCTGATGCAGAAAACCTATTGCTAAAAGAAATAGGTCTACAAGATTTTACACCAAGTAAAGAACCTGTAAACATTAAAAATTTTAAAGATAGTTTTGCAACTAGTGGAAGGTTAGATGCAGAGTATTATCAACCAAAATATGATGATTATTCAAAATTAATCAACAATTATTCAGGTGGTTCGGAAGCTATTGTCACAATTTGTAATTTAAAAGGTAAAAATTTCAAACCCGAAGATGATAAAACCTATAATTATATTGAATTATCAAATGTTGGAAAAACTGGGGATATTAATGGTTGTACAGTCAATTTAGGAAAAGAGTTACCTTCAAGAGCAAGAAGAAAAGTAAATACTGGAGATGTTATAATTAGTTCTATTGAAGGCAGTTTAGAATCTTGTGCTATGGTAACGAAGGAATACAATAACGCTTTATGTTCAACAGGTTTTTACGTTATTAATTCAGATATTATAAACTCTGAAAGTTTATTGGTTTTGTTTAAATCAGACTTAATGCAAAATGTTTTGAAGCAGAATTGCTCGGGAACTATTTTAACTTCTTTAAATAAGGATGATTTTATAAAAATCAGAATACCTAAAATCAAGGAAAACATACAGAAAAATATAAAAAGCTTAATTGAACAAAGTTTTTCATTGAAGAAACAAAGTGAGTATTTATTAGAAGTTGCTAAAAAAGCAGTTGAGATTGCTATTGAAGAAAATGAAGGTATTGCAATTAAGTATATTACTAAAGAGTCCAATTTTAAAGTACATGATATAATATTTTAATTTAAATAAAACAGAGGGAAAACCCCTCTGTTTTATTATACTAAATCATATAGCTCTAAAAACTTTTGTACCTCATTAGGTCTAAGATTCTTTTTAAATTTTGCTATTGCTAAAGGTAATTTTCTATTGTTAGCAATAATTTCGTTTATCGTTGCTCGCATTTCACCATCTGGTAAATAGAAATACTTTTCAAACAATTTTTTTTTCGTGTAAATCATAACTCATTTAATATTTTTCTTCATACCTAAATCCTGTAAGGTTATCCTCATTATCGTATAGATATACCTTTTTTGTTTTATGTACATGCCCCGTACTTCCAAACATGCTTATATATCTTATTAAATTTGGTTTATCCTCTCTATAAAAATAATTCAAGGTAACTCTTATAGTAAAGGTTGTAAATTGACAGAAAAACTCTTCTTGCACTAATTTTCCATCCCTCCAAACTCCATCTCCTGAATAAATATTATGCTCTTTAGCAAACACTAACATTTTTTCAAAAGTATTGGCAAGTAAATATTCTACATACCTAGGATCGTTTTCTTTACGTAAAGGTTGTGGATCTTCTTTTGGTGGCAAAACATTACCACTAACCACAATACGCTTACTCAATGCACTTTTTAAACTCTTAACATCTCCATTAAAATTTTCGCCTCCTATATCTTTTACTGCACTTGCAAGAATTGAAATTCCTAAATGTTCATTCATGTAAGTAGGCGAGTTTGTAATTAAAATTGCGTTTTTCTTGCGTGGGTGCTGGTGTATATACATACTCGGTAAAATATGCAGTATCTCACCGTCAGTCTTCATAATTACTATGTTTCCGTTGTCTTCTTGTCTAATTCTCATTTTGCTGTTTTTTTAATTGTTCTTCTTTTTTGCGTTTTTCTTGCATTTTCTTGCGTTCATTTTTTTGTAACCAAAAAATTCTATCCTCTTCAAGTTCTTGCCATTTCTCATACGTGTTCATAAGCTTTTTTTATTTGTTTTTGTAAAAGTTGATTACTAGATGACGATTCTTTCTATACCAATTACGATAAAATGCCTCAATGGTTTTACCCATGACTACAAAAGCACTCATAGTTTCCCCTAGATTCTTAATATAACCCTGATAAAAAACATGAGCATCTCGTATTGGATGGCATGTACCATCCACAATTTTAAATAATCGTTTTCCTCGTGCTACCTTAGCTGTTAATAGACAGTTTAGGTTTTTTTGTGAATTTTTCTTGTTCATCTTTCCTCATTATTTAATTAATTTTTCTCTTTATATACTCACAATGATGTCCTTAGTGAAATTATCATAAAACATCACTTTGTTAGTTACTGCATTGTATACAGACTTTTGGAAACGATTATACATGCTATCAATAATAAGTTGTATAGGTTTACCATTCATTGCTATTGGACTATACCAAACTGGATTAGCATAGCTATTATTTCCGTTTTTGTATTTAAGTTCGTTATTTCCCGTTTTTAGTAATATGACCATTTTTACAGCACTACAAGTAGCACAAGTAATTTTTTGATTTTTACCACATTTGCATTGGTTCTTTTTCATTGTCTTTATAATTCTCCTTTTTTAGCATTGTTTATGTTCTAGTGCTTTGGTAAGCTCCAACAAATATTCATGAGGCAAGTTATCTTGCACATAATGAAACAACTGTTTTGCAGTATATTTCCCTTTTTTATACGCTGTAATGGCGTTTGATAACCTACGTTTTGCGTTTTGCTTGCGTATCCTTGCGTTTTCATTGCGCTTTTTTGCTTGCTGTTCTTGCGCTTTTTTCTTTTGGTATTTTAGATGTGAAAGCCATACAGAATGCAAGCCAAAAAAGCCTATCCCGCTTGAACATTTTCGAGTAACATCAAAATATAAACAAGGGTATAAAGCTGAATGATTGCGTTTTAAAAACCACTTGCGAGCAAATTCTAATTTAAAACGGTACTCTTTTAACTTTTCGATCAGTGTTTCTTTTTGAGTAAGCCCATCAAATAATACACCATTCAACTCATCAATAGCCTTTTTCCAACTGCCCATGTATACCGAATTGTGGTGTTTCCAAATCTTTGCTGAGGATTTAATAAAATCCTGTATTAGAACGGCTCTAAATTCTTGTGTAGTTATATTTGCGTATTGCGCAATCTTACGCAAATAGTGATAGGAAAGCACTGTGTATTGATTGTGTTTGCCTGCTGTTAGTTCTTTGGCAAGGCTATTATCATCGGTAATTTTTGCCAAAAAATTACGAGTTAACACCGCATTTGTTCCGTTTTTTTCGGACGCAGTTTGTAAAAAATCTGGCAATAATTTGCGCATGGTGTTTTTATCCTTTTGCGCCCCTGTGCTTTTTGTAGTGCTTATCCTGCTGGTGTTCTTGTAGCCGTCCGCAGGACATACGTCTGCTTCCGTAGTCGAACCGCATTTATCACCAACTATGAAATTTTCATAGTCTTTTATTTCTTTTCTTTTTAAATATATACTACTATCATTATTATCATGTAAATCTTTCTCGCACTTTGTAGTAAATGATTGATTTTGTGGGTGTTGTTTTTTTGGAAATTTCCCCTCTAAAATCTGTACTATTGCTGTATTAAAATGTACTGTAATAGGTTTGTATTGATTAACATACTCATAGTTTATAAGTATCCCTGCTTCACGAAGCCTTTTAATATGATTTTGCGCTGTTTTCTTACACAAATCTAATCTTGGTATTCCTGAAATAGTATGATTGGCTAATTTGCGGTTATCGATCTTTAATTTTGGTACATTGTTTTTATGTACTCGTGTAGATTTGCCTAACCCTTGTAAATAGTTATTACGAGTTTGTAACTGTGAGATATAAAAGCCTAGCAGTACGTTAAATACTAGCTCACTTGTATACTTTACCTTTTGAATACGCTTTTTAGGGATATAGTTTACCTGTAATTCAGTATTAAGTGCCGCTACAGCTTTATTGTATTCCCTTGGTAGTAATCCTTTAGGGTTTTCTTGTAGTGCTGTGATCTTCTTTAGCTCATTATCACCAAGCTCAATACTAAAGGGTGCTACTACAGTAGTATTGTACTTGGATATCTCCTTATTTTGTTTGGTTACCTCAATATTGTATTGATATACATACTTTCGGTAGTTGTCCATAGCTTTTTTCATACCCTGTCTATTCAGGTAAGGAAAATTGATATAATTATAATCAATTGCGTTTTCTTGCGTTTGCTCTGCGCCTCTTTTTAAAAGTAATAAACCATGTCTGGTATTAAAATCCGCTACAGCCTTATTATATGCTGTAACATTAAGTCGATTGCGCTGTGCATTATCCTTAAATATTTGAATAGCTTGCCTAGTAATTGCGTTAAGACTAATTGTAGCTAAATATGAACGGACACGAGTATTATACGCTCCTATAGCAGTTACTATAATTTTGGTTTCTTTTTCTTGCGTTTTTTTCATAACTTTACATTCTTAAGACTACCGACGGGTAGTTTCTTTTTCTTTTTCATAGCAATTTTCCCGCTCAATTTTTGAGTGGGTTTTTTTATGTTTTTTACTTTCTTTCAGTCTTTTGTATAGCTAAAAGAAGTTTATGTTCGTAGTTGATTGGAAATAAGCAACCCACCCAAAAAAATGAGTTGCTTAAAGTGTCGATAAGTACTACTTATCCTGTGGTGAGATTATATATTTCAATGTCCTTTTCCTTCATTTTTTGTAAACGTTGCCTTACTTCTTTGTTATGATTCTTTTTTAGTAATTGATAAAAATACTCTTCATTGTAAGGGTGCTTTTTAACTTTAGGTTTATCCTTTTTTTTCTTTTCTTCATTTTCACTAGATATAACAGACAAAAACAAAGCTCTCTCATCTGGAGAAAGTTTGCCAAAATGTTGCATTGTTAATATCAAGTTGTTCTTTTTCATAGCTTTTAAACGACAAAAGTCGTTTTATTGTGTTTTTATGTTATATTTGCATACAACACAATGCAAATATAGCTACAAATGTCGTTAAAAAACAAATCAAAAGCGATAAATGTCGTCGATTTTAAATACAGGCTTATAGAGTATCTTGATTATAAAGGTATTAGTAAAAAAGAATTTTACGATACTACTACAATAAAAAGAGGCTTTTTGGACACAGATAAGCTATCAAGGGGAGTTACAAACACCAATATAGGTTTGATTGTTGAAAATTATCGAGATGTAAATTTACAATGGCTTTTGCTTGGTTTAGGTGATATGATTATGAAATTTGATCCAGAACCCGAAGATGCAATACAAAAAGAAAATGAACATTTTAAATTTGTTCCTTTGATTAACAAAAGAGCTAGAGCAGGGTTTTTATCTGGTTGGGAAGATGATGAATATATGGAAGAGTTACCTAAAATTCCATGGGAAGTAGATAGGGAGTATAAAGGAAATTATTTAACATTTGAAGTCGTTGGCGATAGTATGGAATGTGATAGCCCCAGGGATAGTATTCTGGAAGGGGATTTACTTTTAGGTAGAGAGGTAAGAAAGGAATACTGGACGAGTAAACTTCATATAAATAAATGGGATTTTATAATTGTTCACAAAACTAAAGGTATACTTGTGAAAAGAATAAAGGAACATGATGTGAATACAGGGCAATTAATTTTACATAGTTTAAATCCTTACTACGAGGATCAAATTGTATATGTAGAAGATTTAAACGCCATATATAATATCATAGATATAAAAAGAAGTAGAAGAAGGTGATTATGTGTTTGATTATCTGTGTATTTATTTCTATTTTTGATGTTCAAAACAGTACCTAAAAAAGTACCTGTTATTACAAAAAGTAGACTAAATAAGTATTAATCTGGTAAATATTGAAAAACAGTAAATATTTGATTTTTAGTACCAAAGGTGGGACTCGAACCCACACGCTCTAATGAGCATCGGATTTTGAATCCGACGTGTCTACCAATTCCACCACTTTGGCTTTAAAAGAGATGCAAATCTAAATATTTTTTATTGAATTCAATTAAAACTCTTTATTACTGTTTAAAATAATTTTACTTTTGCGCAAATACAACAATAAACACAACTTATAAATGTCTTATAATCAACTCGCTCCAAAATTGTTTGCCTGCAGACAAAGTATGGAACTAGCAAAAAAAATAGCAAAAGAATACGGTGAAGAACTAGGTAATGTAAAAATTACACCATTTAGTGATGGCGAATTTCAACCTGCTTTCGAAGAATCTGTAAGAGGAAGAAGAGTATTTATAATAGGCTCTACGTTTCCTACTGCCGATAATTTAATGGAAATGTTATTAATGTTAGATGCCGCTAAACGTGCTTCAGCAAGACATATTACTGCAGTTATGCCTTATTTCGGATGGGCAAGACAAGATAGAAAAGATAAACCAAGAGTAGCAATCGGTGCGAAATTAGTTGCTAATCTTTTACAAGCGGCTGGTGCTACTCGTATTATGACCATGGATTTACATGCTGATCAAATCCAAGGGTTTTTCGAAAAACCAGTAGATCATTTATATGCTTCTACAATTTTTATGGAGTATATTGAAAGTTTACAACTAGAAAATGTAACTATTGCTTCTCCAGATATGGGAGGTTCTAAACGAGCATATGCATATTCTAAATATTTAGCTAGTGATGTTGTCATCTGTTACAAGCAAAGAAAAAAAGCAAATGTAATTGAGCACATGGAATTAATTGGTGAAGTAGAAGGTAAAAATGTAATTCTTGTTGATGATATGATTGATACTGGAGGAACATTAACAAGAGCAGCAGATTTAATGATGGAAAGAGGAGCTAAATCTGTAAGAGCAATTTGTACACATCCTATATTGTCTGGTGGAGCTTATGATAAAATAGAAAACTCTAGATTAACAGAGCTAATTGTTTCAGATACAATTCCTTTAAAAAAGGATGTTTCTAAAATAAAAGTTGTATCTTGCGCGCCATTATTTGCTGATGTTATGCACAAAGTGCAAGATAATACATCTATAAGTGATAAGTTTTTAATGTAGTTTCGGCTACACTCAACCACCAAAATGGTAGTTGAATAATTTTTAATATATAAATAGATAAGTAATGCAATCGATTACAATCAACGGATCTCAAAGAGAAAGCGTGGGTAAAAAAGCAACAAAAGCCCTACGTAATGCTGGAAAGGTTCCTTGCGTATTATACGGAGGAGATACACCTGTTCACTTTTCAGCAGAAGAAAAAGCGTTCAAAAGTTTAGTATACACTCCAAATGTATATACTGCTTCGATTGAACTAGACGGTAAAACCTACGCAGCTGTTTTACAAGATATTCAGTTTCACCCAGTAACTGACAAAATCTTACATATTGATTTCTATCAATTATTCGAAGATAAGCCAGTAACTATGGAAATTCCTGTTAAATTAGTAGGTAGTTCTAAAGGGGTTATGATTGGTGGTGCTTTACGTCACAACATGCGTAAAGTAAAAGTAAAAGCTATACCAGCGAACTTACCAGACTTTATTGAAGCTGATATTACTGAATTAGAAATCGGTAACAAGCTTTATATTACTGAATTAGCAAATGAGAAGTTTACGTTCTTACACCCAGATAACACTGTGGTTGCTCAAGTACGTATGTCTCGTAACGCCGCTAAAGCTGCTGCTGAAGAAACTGAGAGCTAAAAAGACACACTTTTTAAATAGTAAAAACCGATGCGAAAGTATCGGTTTTTTTGTTGAATAAAATAATGTGTTTTCTGTATTATTTTTAAGATTTTTGTTATGTGCTAAAATAAATTAGTTAATTGTTTTCTTTAAACAAGCCGAAAAAAAAAGGATAGCCTTAGTTAGGGTTTCTTTTTTGCAACTTGAAAAGGAAAAAGAAACGACTAATATGCGGAATTTTAGTGGTTAGTTATATTAATTATGGATTGTAAAAATTGTGGGGTTAAAGTTAATGGAAAATTTTGTTCAAATTGCGGACAAAAAACAAATGTAAACACCATCAATCTTAATTATTTATTAGCAGAAATAAATAGTTCTTTTTTTCAATTAAATCATGGTTTCTTTTATACGATTAAACAGTTGGCTATTGCTCCAGGAAATAGCATTAGAGATTTTATAAAAGGAAAAAGGAAGAACTACTTTAAGCCGATAGCTTTTATACTTGTTTTATCAACACTATATGCATTAGTTGCTAATTTTTTTAATGAAGAAACTATGCTTGGAGATCTTTTTTTGGGTTGGAATGCTTACGAAGATTCCAATGTCGACAATAGTAAAGCTTTAATTTTTCAATGGTTGGTAAAGAATTATGCTTATACGATGCTATTATTATTGCCAATTTTTTCTTTAGGTTCATACGTATCATTTAGAAGGTATGGTTATAACTATTTTGAGCATTTCGTACTAAATGCTTTTATAACGGGGCAGCAGGCAATTATTTATACTTTTTTTACTGTTTTAAAGTCTTTTGTAGAAGATAATACCATAATAGAAACACTAGAAGTACTCTTTGTTTTAGGTTATGTATTTTGGACTTATTCAGCTTTTTTTCAAAGAACTAAAAAACTAAAAACAATTCTTCTAACTATTTTAACATATTTCCTCTACATAATTTTCACGTCTATTATTATAGCTTTAGTTTCTATGATTTCGACTAATTTTAATTAACTACTTTTTTAGGAGGATGTTTTTTACATGAAAAGAACTTATTTTTACACACATGCTACACGTCAATAATATCTCATTTTCATATTCAAAAAAAAAGCAAACACTTAAGCAAATTAACTTTACACTAGCTGAAGGAGAACACATAAGTGTTATGGGAGAGAGTGGATGTGGGAAATCAACATTATTAAAAGTTATTTATGGATTATTAGATGTAGACGAAGGATCAATTTTTTGGAAAGATCAAGAAGTTCTTGGTCCAGCTTATCATTTAGTTCCTGGAATGGATTTTTTTAAATATGTTCCTCAACATTTCGATTTAATGCCTTATACCACAGTAGCTGAAAATATTTCAAAATTTCTATCTAGATTTTATCCAGAGGAATCTGAAATACGAACAAACGAGTTATTAGATGTTATAGAAATGAAAGCTTACGCGAATGAAAAGGTGAAAAATTTAAGTGGAGGTCAGCAACAACGTGTTGCAATAGCTAAAGCCTTGGCTAAAGAACCAGAATTACTATTGTTAGACGAACCCTTTAGTCAGATTGATAATTTCAAAAAAAATAGATTACGAAGAAATTTATTTTCATACTTAAAAAAGAATAAAATTGCGTGTATTGTTGCGACTCACGATGGTAATGATGCATTGTCTTTTTCAGATCAGCTTATTGTCATTCAGCATAATGAAATCATAGCTAAAGGAAGTCCATCTGAGTTATATAAAAAGAGGAACAACAAATATGTTGCCGCATTATTTGATGATATAAATGAGGTTGTAGTTAATAATGAAATGAAACTATTATATCCACATCAAATACAATTTGTAAAAGATTCAGCATTTAAAGTTAAAGTACTACAAAATTATTTTAAAGGGTTTTATTGGTTAGTAGAAGTAGCTTATGGAAACCAACACCTTTTTGTAGCCAATACCTCTGATTTAAAAATAGCTTCAGAAACTTTTATCGATTTTAAAGTATAGCTTGAATCGTGATTGAATTTCCGTTGAAAAGTATTGTGTCACCTTCTTTCTTGCCTAAAAATACCTTACCAATAGGAGAAGAGCTGGAAATTATAAAATAATTTGTAGTATCAACAGTGGCTTTACCCAAGCTTATTGCGATAAAATAATTCACTTTTTCAGTTACAATAATGCTCCCTAAACGAACTAAATTATGAGCGTTTTTAATATCAATTTTTGCTAAAGTCTCTTTCATTTGTTGTACAACGACTATTTGCTGACTAGCTTTTTCCATTTCTAATTGAAGCATAGCTCGTCCCGTTTCATGCTTATCACCAGCAGAGCTTTTCGTTTCAGAAAGAAGTGCTTTTTGGTTTGAATTTATAATTTCTTTTATTGTTTGTTCTCTTTTTTCAACATACAAAACACACTCTTGATATAATTTTTCCTTGATACTCATAATAAATCTGCTAATTCTTGCCCGATTAAACTGCCAATAGCTACTCCCATACCACCTAATCGTATTCCACAAAATACATTATTTGATACAGGTTTTACAATACTTTTTTTCTGATTCCCAATACCCATAATTCCACTCCATCTATGGTCAATTTCAAATGCAGTATTTGGTAAAATCGTATTTTTTAAAATTTTTTCTAATTGACCTTGAATTAGTGTCGTTAAAGAAAATTCTGTAGTTTCTTCAGCTTTAAAATCTAAATTTCTGCCCCCTCCAAGTAAAATACGATTATTAATATTTCTAAAGTAATAATACCCTTTTTCTAAATGAAAAGTACCTTTAATATGCAAGTTTTTAATAGGTTTAGTAATTAAAACTTGAGCTCGAGCAGGTTTAATATCTTCTTCTAATAAGGTGTTGGAGAAGCCATTTGTAGCTATAAATACTTTTTTTGAAGAGAAGGTTAAAACATTGGTTTTAATGTGTGCGGTATCTACATTGTCTTGAATGTCTTCAACAACAATAGTGTTCACGATTTTAATACCTAAAGATTGAGTTTTTTTAAGAAGTTCAAACATCATTTTTCCAGTATCTATCTGTCCTTCGTAATTATTTACAATATATTGTTCTTTACTATTTTTAAAGTTGAATATATTTTTTGATGTTGAAAAAACAGGAGTTTCAAACACGTTAGAAAGCAATTTGTTGATAGACTCTTTTTGAGATAAACAATTGTCTAAAAGCGCTTCATCTTGAAATAATTCAAATCCTTTATTTTGTTGAAAATCGATGTTTTTATCACCTAAATTTTTTCGAAGTAATTGCAATCCGTTCCAACGTTGTTGAACCAGGTTAAGTACTTCTTCTTCTGTATGATCTTGTAAATCATCGATAAGTTCTGATAAGCTTCCAAAACAGGCGAAACCAGCATTTTTTGTGCTCGCACCATGAGGTAAAACCCCTTTTTCAAGAATTATGATTTTAGCCTTAGGAAAACGTGTTTTTAAGTGTAAGGCACAATTCAACCCAACAATTCCGCTACCCACAACAGTATAATCAATATGAGTAAACCATTCTTTAAGTTCCCAATAACTTAGTTGTATCATACGTTAAAACTATGAAAAAGGTTTCATTTAAATTTGTAAATTGGTACAATCCTTGAAAATACAATTTTTGAAAATATACGACATGATCATGAGAAAAAACAGAAAAATAATTTTTCCTTTATTTATACTAACACTTATTAGTTGTGGCAGCTTTCAATTTGAAAAGCAACCACCATTCACTATTATAGAAGGAACTTATACCCATTGGGTTGGTGGTATACCTGGAGTATCGGGAACAAATATTAACATTACATACAAAGCTGATGTTGAAATACAATTTGATAGTATTTTTTTTAAAGACAAAAAAACGAAGGTGAGTTTTAAAAATTATAATAATCAAACTTCAATTCTTGGGCAGTTTATGAATAAATCTGATGATCTTCAATTGCATGAAGAGTCAAAAATGGAATATGGCAATACCGTTCCTGAAGATTTAAGATATACTAATCCTTTTCCTTTTAAATTAGATGATAATGAGGTTGTATTAAGTTATATAGAGGATAATAAAACTAAGTACTTCAAGTATAGTGAGTTGGTCAAAGGAAAACGTATCGTTACTCAGTAAATAAAAGATAAATAAATAAAAATAGAGCTGCTTTTTGAGTAGCTCTATTTTTTTTGGCATACATTTTGACTATACCTTTATATAACCTAAAACTTGAACATATGAAAACAATAAAATTACTTTTTGCAATATGTATAGCCGTCACAACATTAACATCTTGTGTTGTGAGAAATGAAGAAGTTATTGTAAATGATTTCGTACCTACAGAAAGCATTGTTTCAGGATATGATTTGTGGTATGTAGATGTTCATAGAACACAAGGTAGTGCAGAAATTCCATTTTTATCTAAAGCATTTACTGTTTCATTTTTGAATGGTAACATGTATGCAAATAATAATATAGTAGATATAGGAAGGACAGGAAATGGCTTAGGAATTAGTGTAGGAACATACAGAACATTTGATGATGGTGTGATAGAAACATTTCACAGAAGAGATGGAGATTATAGTTTTGATGTCATAGAACTAAGCAGTAATGAAATTCGATTAGATGATTTAAATAATAATGTGAGTTATTTTTTAATTGGTTATCAACGAGATGATTTTGACTATGATAAGTTGTTCTACGATAATATTGAATTCTTTTTACAAGAATATATAGCTTGGGAAAGAGTAGAAACAAGAGATGGAACACCTAATCCGTTTGATAATGAACATTACTTACAGTTTACTCCAGAGGATAATACAACTTTTTACTCATCTCACGATGCATTTGGCACAAATGTTGCTTCTATCAATTGGGATTTTGTAGGAGGTTATACCATAGCAAACATAACAGGATACGATGATCTTAAGTTTTTAACACTAAATTATGATGGAGGAGATACTGAGGAGTTTGAATTAAGCGTTGTTAATGATGGTGAAATAGCATTGTTTCACTTAGACACAGAAACAACTTATGTATTTGAAGGTAGAGGATATATTCAGTTCTTAAAAGGAGATGTTAAAGTGTCTCAAAAATTAGTAAGGAATAGTGATAGAAAGCGTACTAAAATAAAAAGAAAAGAAGTAAAACGAAAAGTATTAAAATAAAGTTTGGTTAGTTGATTTTTGGTTGGTTATTTCTCAAATAACCAATTAGAAAAACCGCCCCACCGGGGCGGTTTCTTTTTGATATTATGTTATGCGAAGTTTTTAATCGTAAATCGTGTTAAAAGCGTTATTTTTATAGTAAATAATAAACTTATGTCAACCGTACTAATTACTGGAGCTACTTCTGGAATAGGCAAAGCTTGTGCTTATTTATTTGCAAAACATAATTATAATTTAATTTTATGTGGTAGAAGGTTAGAAAAACTGAATGTATTAGAAAAAGAATTATCAAAACAAACTCAGGTTCATACATTACAATTTGACGTTCGTTATAGAGAAGATGTTTTTAAAGCTATTGAAAGTATTCCATCAGAATTTAAAGCTATAGATATTCTAATTAATAATGCTGGGAATGCTCACGGATTACATTCTATTCAAGAAGGTAGTTTAGATGATTGGGATGCTATGATTGATGGTAATGTAAAAGGTTTATTATATGTTTCTAAGGCAATAATTCCAACAATGATTGAAAGAAATGAAGGTTTTATTGTGAATATAGGATCTATCGCAGGTAAAGAAGTGTATCCGAATGGGAATGTGTACTGTGCATCTAAATTTGCAGTAAATGCGTTAAATAAATCAATGCGATTAGATTTAAATCAATACAATATTCGAGTAAGCGGAATTCATCCTGGATTGGTAGAAACAGAATTTTCAGATGTTCGTTTCAAAGGAGATTCAGAAAGAGCAAAACAAGTTTATAAAGGTTATAAAGCTTTACAAGCAGAAGATATTGCAGATATTATACATTTTGTAGTCACAAGACCGTATCATGTTAATATCGAAGATTTAATTGTTTATCCAACCGCACAAGCAAGTGCAACAATTTTACATAAGAATGAAAACTAAACTTTCAGATATAATTATAGGATGTATGTCTTGGGGTGTATGGGGGAAAAATTTTTCAACAAAAGAAATGACTGATCTTATACATTTTTGTGTTGAAGAAGGAAATATAACTTTTGATCATGCTGATATTTATGGAGGTTATACTACAGAAGCTGCTTTTGGGAAAGCTTTTGCTGAAAGTGGTGTAGCTCGTGAACAAATTCAATTCATATCTAAATGTGGAATTCAATACATCACAGAAGAAAGACCTGATAATAGAGTTAAATATTACGATTACTCAAAAGCATATATTATTTGGAGTGTAGAGCAATCGTTGAAAAATTTAAAGACAGATTATTTAGATGTTTTGTTGTTGCACAGACCAAGTCCGTTAATGCAATATGATGAAATTAATGAAGCTGTTTTGCAATTGCAAGAAGAGGGAAAAATTATAGATTTTGGAGTTTCAAACTTTACTGCAAGTCAAATGGAGTTGTTAAAGAAAAAAATACCATTAACATGTAATCAGTTAGAGTTTTCATTAATTCAGAATTCAGCAATAGATCAAGGTACTTTAGATTATCTAATTAAAGAAGATATGAAAGTGATGAGTTGGAGTCCTCTAGGAGGTTTCTTTAATTTAGAAACAGAACAAGCTCATAGAATTCAGCAAGTACTAAGGCCCATGTGTGAGAAATATAATGCGACAAACGATCAAATTTTATTAGCATGGATTTTAAAACATCCTTGTAACGTTGCTCCTGTAATTGGAACTTCTAATAAAGACAGAATACAAAAATCAAATCAAGCATTACAAATAGATTTAGATATTCAAGATTGGTTTACGCTTTATGAAGCTAGTCGAGGACATAAAGTAGCTTAATAATGATAAACAAAAGGCTACTTATTAAGAATTTGCTTTCTCACAACGATGAGAATAGTTTTTATGATAAAAAACAAAAACTATCCTTAGGTAGTAAAGAGGGGAAAGCAAAATTCATTAAACATATTTGTGCCTTATCCAATTCAAATCCTGAAAATAATTCTTACATTTTAATTGGTATTCGAGATGAAGATAATAAAGTAATTGGCGTAGATTTTTTTGACGATAGTAAAATACAGAATCTCGTAAACGCATATTTAATTAATCCGCCTAACATTCAATATGAAAATATACCATTCCCAGGCTTACCAAGGTATAAAGTAGTAGGATTGGTAACCATTCATCCGAAAGATAAAATTTCTCATCTATCAAAATTTATTTGGAAATATCCCAGAGGAACAGTGTTTTATCGCAGAGGTAGTAATTCTATGCCTGTAATCGATGAATTTAAACTTCCAAACAGTAACAAAGAAATTGTAGAGGCAATAGAGATTAATGCCAGTAATAATATTCAATTAACCTTAGATGGGGTTTTTGATTTCTTCGGAAGACATAAAGATGAGTACAATCCTAAATACAAAGTTTTCAAAGAACAGTTTGTGTTATGTTGGGCAGGAAAAAAGACAATAGTAAACAACGAAGAATTCTACTCTAGAGTTGATATCGAATTGATAAATGAACAAGTACAATTGTTTTATTCGGCCTTAGATGAAGTGAAAATTAAAATCAATCATCATTCATTTATTATAGTTGAATATATCGCATTAGGTTTAGAAAAAGATGAAGTAAAATATCCTTTAGAAAAAACAATTATTCATTTTAAAGATAATGGCAAGTTAGATATTATTAAGGAATTTTTATTTGAACCGCCAACTTACGATAGTAGAATTATTAATCATATTTACGAGAATAGTAATAATATTGTTCATAATATAGAGCACAATATTCCATTATCAGTTACAGAGCACGAAGACGTATATCGACTACCTAATAATTATCTGATCTGTTATTTAAACGGATTTTTAGATGCAAAAGAACAATTAGAAAAAGCAAAAGATTACATAAAAAACTTAGATGATAAAACCACCTACATTAAGTATAAAGATGTAGTTCGTGTATTAAGGAAAGTCAAATATCACTAGTAAATTAGAGACAAGAGACAAGAGACAAGACTGTGTATTCTAACCTTCGAAATCTTTGCCCTTTTGCTACGCTGCACAGGTTAAAATTAGTTTCTCTTATAATCAGAACTTACTAAACATTTATTGTTTTTCCACTTACCGTGTAAAGACTTAGGTTTAATTATTTCCCCATCGCAAGTTAAAAACTGTCCCTTTTTATTTTTTTTAATCACCTTCATTTTCCCTTGAGTAATGGTATTAACTACCTTGTAAATAAGTCCGTTTTTAGGAGTTTTACAATTTTTCACGGTTAATGAAAGCCCTATTTCATTATTAAATAAATCCATTTCAGAAGAAATTTCATCAGGTACAATTCCCTCTTCTAATTTTCGTTTCTTGTACATTAAATAATTCTCTTTTTCATGAGCTTTCCCTAATGATCTAGCAGCAGATTTACCAAGTTCTTGTCGTAATCTAGCCATCCAATAGGCATGACGAAAAGCATCTACTTGTCCGCCAGCATGATCTTTATCTAGTAAATTTGTTTTTCTTATACTATCAGCAACTTTTTTTGCTTCATTAGATATTTGTAGCGCTTTTTTTGCTTTAAAAGGATGAAAAATTACCCACCATTTTTTGGGAGAGGATAATTTCTTGAATTTTTTAAAGTTCGACTGAGAAAAGCCAGAAGTGATTAAAAAGATAAATGATAAGAATAAAATTTTTTTCATTGGAAGAAAGATACTATTCTTTCTAGGAATAAAAAATTGCTTAACTTACTTTGTAAATTATCCTCACACATGTAAAGTTTTTAACTATAATAATGCTTGAGGTGATACAATAAATTTTGTTTACCAAAACATTAAGTAACTGGAGGCTGATGTTAATCTTTGGTTTATTTGTTAATATTAAATCAACATTAACTTAAAGTGACTTTAACTGTTTTTGTTATATTATCGTTACATTTGGGTAGTTTCGCACAAAAAATATAACAGTATGAATACTAACGATATTAAGATTTTATTAGTTGATGATGAGCCAGATATTTTAGAAATTGTAGGCTATAATTTAAGATCTGAAGGATATCAAGTTTTTACAGCTACTAATGGTTTAGAAGGAGTGAAAATCGCTAGAAAAATCACACCACATTTAATTTTATTAGACATTATGATGCCAGAAATGGATGGAATTGAAGCGTGTGAAAAAATTAGAGCTATTAAACCTTTAGAAAATGTTATCATTTCTTTTTTAACAGCTCGAGGAGAAGACTATTCTCAAGTAGCAGGTTTTGATGCTGGTGCAGACGACTATATTACAAAACCAATAAAACCAAAGGTACTTGTTAGTAAAATAAAATCATTACTAAGAAGATTGAAAGCAGAAACAAGTTCCGATACAACTACAAAAATTGGAGACATTCTAATCAATAGAGATGAGTACGTTGTTTTTAAAGGGGAAGAAAAAATTACATTACCAAGAAAAGAGTTCGAATTATTTTCGTTATTGACTTCTAAGCCGGGTAAAGTTTTTAAAAGAGAAACGATCTTAGATAGTGTTTGGGGTAGTGAAGTTGTAGTTGGAGGTAGAACAATTGATGTACATATTAGAAAGTTAAGAGAAAAGATAGGAGATCATCATTTTAAAACAGTGAAAGGAGTTGGTTATAAATTCATTTTAGAAGCAGATAAATAAAAAACAATCCATACAATTCTTTGAATAAATTAAAAAAAACATACAGTTACGCACTTACTTCAGCTTTATATTTAACTATTATATCTGTAGTTATTGCTGTTTTTTCATATTTGTCTTTTTTTAAACCGCTAGGTTTAATCACAATTATAATCTTTGGAGTTTTATTGTTTACAGTTTCATTTTTTGTAATTCAATATAGAGCAGAACATTTTATTTATCAAAGAGTTCGAAAATTGTATCAAGATATTTCGATTTTAGATGTACAAGATTTAAAACGAGATAAAATAACGACAGATATAGAAGAGTTTACTAAAACTGTCGAAGAGTATGTAGAAGGAAAAAAAGAAGAGATTGCTAATTTAACTGAAAGAGATTCGTTTCGTAGAGATTTCTTAGGGAATGTTGCTCATGAATTAAAGACCCCCCTTTTTACTGTGCAAGGTTATATTTTAACTTTAATTGAAGGAGCAGCAAACGATAAAGTAATACGAGACAAATACCTAGAAAGAGCCAATAAAGGTGTAGAACGTTTGACTTCTATAGTAAAAGATTTGGATATGATTGCCAAATTGGAAACAGATGGGATGAAAATGAAAATTGAGCCTTTTAACATTATTGAATTAATTCAGAATGTTTTCGATTTATTCGAAATGAAAGCTAAAAAGAGAAACATTCAATTAGTTTTCGATAAAGTTTATGACTTTCCGTTATTTGTAAAAGGAGATGTAGAACGAGTAGAACAAGTTTTAATCAACTTAATTGTAAATTCTATAAAGTATGGAAAAGTTGATGGTGTTACTACTGTTACCGTAGAATCATATAACGAAAATAAGTTTGTGATTAAGATTGCAGATGATGGTGAAGGTATTAAACAAGAACATATTCCTAGACTATTTGAGCGATTTTACCGTGTAGATCAGAGTAGATCGAGAGAACAAGGAGGTTCAGGGCTTGGTCTTTCTATCGTAAAGCATATTATTGAAGCGCATAACGAAACTATTTTATTAAAAAGTACTTTTGGCGAAGGGTCGGAATTTTCTTTTACCCTAGAGAAAGCGATTTAATCGCATGCGATAGCCAAGGGTTTAATTACCAGATGCTTGTATCGAAAATTCTTAGTACATGACAAAAAAACACCTTACAGATATACATGATTAATAATCAGTATTTTACATAAAAATACATGTGTTATGTCACCTCGAGCATTATTGAATTTAAAAGCTTTTAAATGAAGATAGCTTACGAAGTAAGTCGAGAGGTTTTCATTAAAATCACTAACAATAATAAGGTCTCGACTCCGCTCGACCTGACAACGGAAAAATATCTTTAAGATTTTGTTGTGTTCTAAGACTTGTAAATCAAATAATTACGTCATTACGATGAATGAAACATAGTGAAGTGAAGAAGTAATCTGTTAATTTAAGAACGAAAATCTCGTTTTTAATACGATTTACGGTTAGTTTCTTCGCATATGTGAAGTGACAGAAACATTTATACGAAATTAAATACCGAAAATCGTATAAGGCAAAGATTGCTTCATCCGTTTCACTCCTTCGCAATGACATTACTATTTGCAATGGATTCAAGATAAAATTATGTCGAACTCACGTTAATTACTATAATTTTTAGCAGTAGCATAATTTTCAAATGGTATTAATTGAATAAGTTGTATTTTCGTTATATGCCAACTACTTTAGAACTACAAATAAAAACGTTACCAAACTCTCCCGGAGTTTATCAGTATTTTGATAAAGAAGACAAGATTATTTATGTAGGTAAGGCAAAGAATTTAAAGAAACGAGTTGCTTCATATTTTACTAAAAATCATGAATATGGGAAGACTAGAGTTTTAGTAAAAAAGATTGTAAAAATTGAGCATATTGTTGTCGATACAGAGACAGATGCTTTATTACTAGAAAATAATCTCATAAAGAAATATCAACCAAGGTATAATGTTTTGTTGAAAGATGACAAATCGTATCCGTGGATTTGCATTAAAAAAGAACGTTTTCCAAGAATATTCATAACAAGAAGAGTAATTAAAGACGGATCAGAATATTTTGGACCCTACACAAGTGTTAAAACAGTACATAACTTATTAGATTTAATTAAACAATTGTATCCTTTACGTACTTGTAATTACGATTTAAGTAAAACAAAAGTAGCATCGGGGAAGTATAAAGTTTGTTTAGAGTATCATCTTAAAAACTGTAAAGGGCCGTGCGAAGCATATCAAGATGAAGATGCTTATGTAAGTAATGTTAGTGCAATACGAAATATAATCAAAGGGAATTTTAAAGAGAGCTTAGAAAGTTTGCATAGTATTATGATGGATTATGCAGCTGATATGAATTTTGAAGAAGCCCAGCGAATTAAAGACAAACTCGATTCATTAAAAAACTACCAGGCGAAGTCAACTATTGTAAATCCGAGTATTAATAATGTTGATGTATTTTCTATTTTTTCAGATGAAACACATGGCTATGCCAATTTTTTTAAGATCATGAATGGAGCGATTGTTCAGTCGTATACTACTGAAATCAAGAAGAAATTAGATGAATCTGATGAAGAGTTATTGGCACTTTTTATTGTAGAAACTCGTCAACGATTCAATTCATTATCAAGAGAAGTTTATGTTCCCTTTGCTGTTAATTTAGGAGATAAAATAAAAGTAACCGTTCCGAAGTTAGGGGATAAAAAAAGAATTGTTGATTTATCATTGCGAAATGCAAAATACTATCGACAAGAACAATTTAAACAAATAAAAATTGTAGACCCCGATCGTCATACCAAACGAATTATGGCGCAGCTACAGAAAGATTTACGTTTGAGTGTTGAGCCTAGGCATATTGAGTGTTTTGATAATTCAAATATCCAGGGAACCCACCCTGTAGCTGCTTGTGTTGTTTTTAAAGATGGTAAACCTAGTAAGAAAGAGTATAGACATTTTAATATTAAAACTGTAGAGGGGCCTGATGATTTTGCTTCTATGGAAGAGGTTGTTTTTAGGCGATATAAAAGACTTTTAGAAGAAGATATGCCATTGCCACAGCTAATTGTAATAGATGGAGGAAAAGGACAATTATCTTCAGCTTTAAAGAGTTTGGATATACTAGGATTAAGGGGTAAAATAGCTATTATAGGAATAGCAAAACGTTTAGAGGAAATTTATTATCCGGGAGATAGCGTACCTTTATATTTAGATAAGAAATCAGAATCATTAAAAATCATCCAATATTTGCGAAATGAAGCACATCGATTTGGAATTACCTTTCATAGAAATAAAAGAAGTAAAAGTGCTATTCAATCTGAATTAGAACAAATTCCAGACGTAGGTAAACAAACGATAACAAATCTCTTACGTAAATTTAAATCTGCTAAGAGAGTGAAAAATGCTACATTAGACGAATTAATTGAGGTAATTGGAAATGCAAGGGCTAAAAAAGTATTTGATTACTACAATGCTAATAAATTGAAATGAAGAAACTACTACTCACATACATACTACCACTATTCGTTTTTGGCCAGCAACAGCCAAAAGTTGGCTTGGTTTTAAGTGGAGGTGGAGCAAAAGGTTTTGCTCATGTTGGGGTTTTAAAAGAATTAGAAAAGATAGGAATTCAGATAGATTATATCGGAGGAACAAGCATGGGAGCCATAGTTGGTGGAATGTATGCTGCCGGTTACAATGCTAATCAAATAGAGCGTATTATCAGGGATATCGATTTTTCATCGATAATTCAAGATAATATTTCCAGAGAAGATAAATCGTATTTTGAAAAAGCATTCCTTGAAAAAACTGCAATTAGTCTACCTATAAAAAAAGGTAGAATAGGTCTTCCTTTAGGATTATCTAAAGGTCAGAATGTACTCAATTTTTTAACCGAACTTTTAGCACCTGTAGACAATATTAATGACTTTTCGAAGTTACCTATTCCATTTTTCTGTGTAGCAACAGACACTGAAACAGGAGCAGAAGTTGTGCTAGAAGATGGTTCTCTTCCTTTGGCGTTACGAGCTAGTGGCTCTTTTCCTTCCTTATTAAATCCAGTAGAAATAAATAATCGACTTTTAATGGATGGTGGGGTTGCAAATAACTTTCCTGTAGATCGTATGAAAGAAAAGGGAGTAGATATCGTTATTGGAATAAATGTTCAAGGAACATTATTAAAACGAGATCAATTATCTTCAGTTGCATCGCTCTTAAGTCAGATCGTAAATTTTCAGATGTATAAAAAGGCTGATGAACAGATTCGACAGTTAGATATTCATATTCATCCAGATATCAAGGAGTTTACTGTAGTTTCTTTTGATAAAAAGGATGAAATTCTGAATGAAGGAGTAAAGGCTGTAAAACCATATCTTAAGGTTTTAAAAGAGATTACTAAAAAACAAAAGGTTAAAAAAGAAAGAAAAAAAATTGTATACAAAGAGAAGCAATTTCTGATAGATAGAATAATTCTTAAAGGAAATAAACATTATACACAAGATTACATTCTAGGTAAATTAAGATTAAAAGAAGGAGATTCTGTATCGTATAGAGATATTTCTAAAAAAGTGAATACACTTACAGCATCGAAGAATTTCCAAAGAATAGATTATACGTTAAAAAATTCATTTAAAGGAAAAAAATTAGAGGTAACCGTAAAAGAAAACGATATTAAGAGTTTTGTAAGTTTAGGTGTTCACTACGATTTGGTATACAAAACTGGGGTGCTTTTAAATTACAATCAAAAGAAAATACTTTCTTCAAATGATGAAATCTCTTTAGACTTAGTTATTGGAGATGAAGTTCGATATGATTTTCAGTATTTTATCGATAACGGATTCTTATTGAGTTATGGTTTTTCTTCCCGATTTAACACTTTTGAAAATGACGTTTTATTTAATGAGAATAATCTAAATAAAATAAATGTAAACTATAGAGACTTTACGAATAGAATTTTTGGACAAACAATTTTAAATAAAAGAACAGCTTTTGGTGTTGGTTTAGAATTTAAAAATTTAAGAATTTCTTCGGACACTTTTCTTACAAATGAAGAAGAGACTATTTTCGATAGTAGTAATTATTTTAACTCTTTTGCTTTTTTAAATATAGATACATTTAATAAAAATATGTTTCCTACAAAAGGATTTTTATTTAATGCGAATTTTAGATGGTTTATGTGGTCAGATAGAAATGATAGTTTAAATGATCTTGCTAATGGAAGTATCGGATTTAATCAATATTCGCAAGCAGATGCTCTGTTTAGTTATGCTACTACTTTTTGGAAACGATTCACGTTTTTAAATTCGTATCAAATAGGAATTACTTTAGGAGAAGAAGATTCAGAAATTTTTGATTATCGTATAGGAGGGTATAATCAGAACTTTATTAATAATTTTATTCCATTTTATGGTTATGATATTTCTTCTCTTACAGATCAGTCATTTTTAAAAACAGAATTTCATTTACGATACGAGTTGTTTAAAAAGCATCATATAAGCCTTATAGGAAATTATGGAAAAGCATCAAAAAATGTGCTAAGGAGAGTAGAGTTGTTTAAAGACAATAAGTCTGGATACGCTATTGGTTATGGTTTAGAAACTTTAATAGGGCCTATAGAATTAAAGTATACTTGGTCTCCAGATCATAATGATAAATTTTTAGTTTTTAATTTAGGATTCTGGTTTTAATTGCAAATATGTAGTGAAGAGGATGAATTATGAGATGATTTTACTCCATTTGTATTTTATTTTCGAAAAGAAAAAAATAATATGATACATAAAAAAACCTACTTGAAACTGAATTCAAGTAGGTTTTTAGTTCTTAATAAGAAAATTGCCTTATTTGTTTTTTTTCTTGTAAGAGAAATGGTATTGTAAATACTGATACGCATCTCTAGGTATAATTTTAATCCATTTTTTATATCTTAAAAACCACATAAAGCGAATAGACGTTAATCCTTTTGTTAAATACGCGTAGATAAACGGATGCACATTTAAAGTAATCTCTTTGTATGCTGTTTTACTACTCAATATTTTGTCTAATTCTGCTTCAATTTTATCAATTAAGATAATAGGAGCTTCTACTTCTCCATTTTTGTTAGGATTAGGTTCACGTGTTTTAATTTCGAGTTCAGGTCTTACTCGTTGTCTTGTAATTTGTACAAGACCAAATTTACTTGGAGGTAAGATTTTATGCTTGGTTCTATCCAAAGACATAGCTTCTCTAAAGTGTTGAAATAACTTTTGTCTGTTTTCAGCAGACTTCATATCTATAAAATCAACAACTATAATTCCTCCCATATCACGAAGTTGTAATTGTCTAGCTATTTCTGTAGCTGCAATTAAATTAACTTCCAAAGCAGTTTCTTCTTGATTTTTTGCTCTGTTAGATCGGTTACCACTATTTACGTCAATCACATGCAGTGCTTCTGTATGTTCAATCACTAAATAGGCACCTTTACTCATGGATACGGTTTTACCAAAGGAAGTTTTAATTTGGCGTTCGATACCGTATTTTTCAAAAATAGGAATATTAGATTTGTGGAGTCTAACAATTTTTTCTTTCTCAGGATATATTTCTTGTAAATACTCCTTGATTTCTAATTTTAAACTCTCATCATTTGTTACAATACTTGTAAAAGAATCATTCATAACATCTCTTAAAATAGAAGATGCTCTATCTAATTCACTTAACACTTTTGTAGGTGTATTTGTATTTGGAATCCTTTTGCATAAAGATATCCATCTGTTTAGTGAATTTTGTAAATCTTTATCAAGCTCTGCTACCTTTTTACCCTCAGCAACAGTACGCAAAATAAGTCCAAAACCTTTTGGTTTTATGCTTTTTGCTAGCTTTTTCAAACGCTCTTTTTCCTTATTGTCATTAATTTTTTGTGATACTGACACTCTGTTAGAAAAAGGGACTAAAACTAAATACCTACCAGCAATGGATAATTCTGAACTTATCCTAGGGCCTTTAGTAGATATTGGTTCTTTTACAATTTGTACTAATAAATTTTGACCTGATTTTAGTACGTTGTTAATACTTCCGTCTTTATCAATATCATTTTCTGAACGGAAGTTTCTTAAAGTGAACTCTTTAAATTTACCTGTGCTTACTTTTTTTATAAACTTGTTTAAAGATTGTACTTGTGGTCCTAGATCATGGTAATGTAAAAAACCATCTTTGGGATAACCAACATTAACAAAAGCGGCATTTAAACCCGTCATGACTTTTCCTATTTTAGCTAGAAAAATATCACCGACTGAAAATTTGCTGTCGCTTGTTTCTTTGTTTAATTCAACAAGTCTACCATCTCTTAATAAGGCAAAATCAATATCAGAAGAAGAATTTGAACGAATAATTAATTCTGTTTTCATCTGAATAAATTTTGTGTCAACGAAAAACGAAGACTGATTAAGATTTTAAGCAGGTATTTGTAATACCAGTTTGAGGATATATTCCTCAAATTTCAAAGAACTTTGTGTTTCTTAAAAAGCAAACGAAAAAGTAAGTATAAACTTACTTTTTCTTGTGACGATTTGCTCTTGCTCTTTTCTTTCTTTTATGTGTAGAGATTTTAGCTCTCTTTCTTTTTTTACCACTAGGCATATTAAAAATGTTTTAAAAACTCTTATTAAAGAGTAGGTTAATATCTTATTTTACTGCAACCTTAGCTTTAACTCCTTCTGTAAATGTTTTAGCAGGTTTAAAAGCTGGAATGTTATGTGCAGGAATTTTAATTGTAGTATTTTTAGAAATATTTCTACCTGTTTTTTCAGCTCTTGTTTTAATGATAAAGCTTCCGAAACCTCTTAAATATACATTATCTCCACTCTCTAAAGAATCTTTAACTTCAGACATAAATGCTTCTACTGTTGCTAAAACATCTGCTTTCTCTATCCCGGTCTTATCTGAAATCTTCGATACGATATCTGCTTTTGTCATTGTATATATACTTTTATATTATTATGTTGTGAATTTAATTTTACGAGGGTGCAAATATATGATAATTAATCAATTCGTAAAATAATTGTTCTTAAAAAAATCTAAATAAAATCTAGTAATTTTGCTAAGGTAATATTAATTGAATGGATTTTAGTAACGTATTGATAAACTGGTATTTAAAAAACAACAGGCAATTGCCATGGAGAAAAACTAAAAATCCGTACCATATTTGGTTAAGTGAAATCATGTTACAACAAACAAGAGTTGTGCAAGGTTTACCATATTACTTGAGGTTTACAGAGGCTTTTCCTACAGTTTTTGATCTTGCAAATGCAGAAGAAAGTTATGTTTTAAAACTATGGCAAGGACTAGGGTATTACTCTAGAGCTAGAAACTTACATTTCACAGCAAAGTACGTTGCTAATGAATTGCATGGAGAATTTCCTGGCAATTATAAAGATTTGTTAAAATTGAAAGGAGTAGGTGATTATACAGCATCTGCTATTGCATCTATATGTTATAACGAACCAACTGCAGTAGTTGATGGTAATGTATATCGAGTACTTTCTCGTTATTATGGTATTGATACTCCAATAAATTCTACGAAAGGAATAAAAGATTTTAAAGCATTAGCACAACAGATTATAGATAAAGAAAATATAGGGGCCTATAATCAGGCGATTATGGATTTTGGAGCTCTGCAATGTAAACCAAAAAGCCCAAATTGTAACGAATGTCCTTTAGCCGATAGTTGTGTTGCTTTAGCAAAAAACCGTGTTGATGCATTACCAGTAAAAGAAAAGAAACTAAAAATTAAGAAGCGATACTTTAATTATTTGGTTGTAGAACATAAAGGAGAAACAATACTAAACAAAAGAGAAGGTAAGGGAATATGGGAAGGTCTTTTTGAGTTCCCTTTGATAGAAACCAATAAAAGTATTGATGTAGAAGATTTAGTAAATACGAGTGAGTTTAATTCGTTTTTTAACAAAGAAGCAACAATTAAATTATTCAACACCAAAGATATTGTTCATAAACTATCGCATCAGCATCTATTTACAAAGTTTTGGATTATAACAACAAAGAATCTAGAACAAGAGCTAATAGAATGGAAAAACATTAATGATTATCCAGTTCCAGTACTCATCAATAATTTTTTATTAGAATACAAAAAGCAGAACAACTAAATTTGTATATTTGAGGTTACACAAGTGTAAATAATGGCAGGAACAATAAATAAAGTAATACTTATTGGTCACTTAGGCGATGAAGTGAAAATGTATAGATTTGACGAAGGTAATGCTGTGGGGCGTTTTCCATTAGCTACAAATGAGACCTATACAAACAGACAAACAGGAGAACGTGTCTCTAATACAGATTGGCATAATATTGTTGTACGAAATAAGCTTGCTGAAATTTGTGAAAAATATTTGAGTAAAGGAGATAAGGTATATTTAGAAGGAAGAATAAAAAATCGTCAATATGAAGTTGAGGGACAGAAAAGATATACGACTGAGATTCATGTTCAAGAAATGACTTTCCTGACCACCAAAAAGGAATTAAATACGCCAACAAATCAAGCAGGAAGTCAACCTGCAGTACAAAATAATACTCAACATACTTCTAGTGAAGATGATGATTTACCATTCTAATTTAACCAAAATTTAAAAATTGGATTCAGAACCCCTTTTTTTATTTATAGCAAATACTACCTTTTTTAACGTAATAAGTATACTAACATTACTAATTCTTTTAGTTTGTTCTGCATTAGTTTCTGGTGCAGAGGTAGCTTTTTTTTCATTATCACAAACAGAGTTAGATGAATTAACAGAAAAAACTAAAGGAGAAAATACAGTTGTAAAATTATTAGAAAAGCCTAAAAAATTACTAGGAACCATATTAATTACCAATAACTTTATCAATATTTTAGTGGTGTTAATATTTGCTTCGCTAGATGAGTTTATGTTTGGGAACATCAATTTTTCATTAGACTTTGGTGTTTTTTTAATTCCAGCTTCACTAGTTAAAATTATTATTCAAGTTGGCCTTGTAACATTTTTAATACTCTTGTTTGGAGAGGTACTGCCTAAAGTGTATGCGAGTAGAAAATCACTTCAATTTGCTAGTTTTATAGCAAAACCATTAACTGTGTTAAATGTAATTTTAAGTCCTTTAAGCATACCACTAACGAATATCACCAATAGTATCGAGCGGAAATTAGGAAACAAAAATACGAACCTATCAGTAGAACGCTTATCACAAGCTTTAGAACTTACTTCAGAAAATGCTACGACCAAAGATGAACAGAAAATATTAGAAGGTATTGTTACCTTTGGAAATACAGAAACAGTACAAATTATGAAACCTAGAACAGATGTTTGTGCTATTTCGAATTCAGATTCTTATGAAAAAGTATTGCATACAATTCTAAATAACGGCTATTCTAGAAACCCAGTTTATGAAGAAAGTATCGATAATATCGTAGGTGTTTTATATGCTAAAGATTTACTAGCACATCTTAATAAGAAAAATTTCAATTGGTTATCATTATTAAGAACACCATTTTTTGTTCCAGAAAACAAGAAGTTAGATGATTTATTAAAAGATTTTCAGGAAAAGAAAAATCACTTAGCCATAGTAGTTGATGAATATGGAGGTACAAGTGGTATTGTCACTTTAGAAGATGTAATTGAAGAAATTGTTGGTGATATTAATGATGAATTTGATGATGATGACCTTACGTACTCTAAGATAGATGCTAATAATTTTATTTTTGAAGGAAAAGTAAGTATAAGAGATTTATGTAGGGTTTTAGATGAAGATGAAGAAATTTTTGAAGATCAAAAAGGAGAGAGTGAAACCTTAGCTGGTTTTATTCTAGAAGTTTCTGGAAAGTTTCCAAGAAAGTCGGAGAAAATAAATTTTAAAAACTATACGTTTACTATAGAAGCATTAGATAGAAAGAGAATTAAGCAAATAAAATTGACTAGAAATGTATAAATATGTAAGTGTTTTCGTGTTATTAGTTATAATGGGTTGTGGTGCTGAGGTTTTGCCTAAGCCTAAAGCGTATTTAAGCTTGAATTATTCAAAGCCAAAATACCATAAAATACACCAAGAAAGACCTTATTCTTTTGAAGTGTCTTCGATAGCTAAAGTAAAGGATTTACCTAAGAATTGGTTAAAAGTTACCTACCCAACATTAAAAGCTTCAGTAGATATTACCTACAGACCCGTTACTAATAATTTGAAAGAATTATTAACTGAAGCAGAAAAATTAGTTTTTGAACATACTGTAAAAGCAGATAATATTTCTAACACAGAAAATTATGTTAATGCTGAAGAAAAAGTATATGGAAGAATGTACTTTATTTACGGAGACGCAGCATCGCAAGTTCAGTTTCATGTTACAGATAGTACCAATCACTTTTTAAAAGCTTCCTTATTTTTTTATTCTAAACCTAATTTTGATAGTATTTTACCTGCGGTAGATTATATTAAAACAGATATGATTAAAATGATGGAAACTTTAGCTTGGAGAAAATAATTTTTAAAATTTCACTTCGTTATTTTGGGGAATAGCTTTAGAGGCTAAATATAAAAATCAGCTTAATGAAAAATTTAAATCATATTTATAAACCTCTTTTATTTCTAGTATTAATCCTTAACATAGGAGTTTGTTTAGCTCAAAAAGAAACTATTCTTTTAAAAGAGTTTGTTACAGATAATGCTCAGCTTTTCAGCAATACAGAAACAGAAGGTCTAAACGAAAAATTAGTTGATTTTGAACGCAAGACTACACACCAAATAGTAGTCTTAACTATTAAAAGTTTACAAGGAGAAACGATTGAGAATTATGCATTAAAAACTTTTGCAATCAATAAAATTGGTCAGAAAGAAGTCGACAATGGTATTCTTATTGTAGTTTCGAAAGAAGACAGAGAAGTAAGAATAGAAGTTGGTTATGGTTTAGAACCAATAATTACAGATGCAGTAGCTTCAAGAATTATAAGAGAAATATTTACACCAAATTTTAAAAATGGAGATTACTTTAAAGGAATAGATTCTGGAGTTTCTAAAATAATAACGTTAATTGATAACCCTGATTTAATTAATGAGTTTATAAAGACTGAAGAAGAAGAGGAAAATACTGAATCATCTTTCATTGTTAGGATTTACACAGCAACTTTTTACACCCCTTTTTTACTGTTTTTAGGGCTGTTTGTGACTAATCGTACTGTACGAAAAAACAAGAAAATTAAGATTAATGAATTGTATCAAGCAAATCGAAAACGGTTTTTTGCTTTTATCGGCTTAAGTATACTCATCATTGCGGCGTTCATTAAAACTTTCACCATGATTTTCTTTTCATTATTCATTTTAGGATTTCTGGGTATTTTTGTTGGTATTGGAATAATGGTACTACTAAAAGGAGCCTGCCAAAGAGCGATAGAAGTATTTCAGGGCGTTTTTACTGGAGATTTAGGAGTTTTTAGATTCCCTTTTTATTTACCAGGTGCTTTATTTCTTTTTTTAGGTGGATTATTTTTTACTTTATTACCGCTTTTAGGAGGTACGATTATTGTGCTTCAAACTGTTTTTGAAATAGATATTAATGAACTTTTTAAGTCGTTTGAACCAGTTTATATTCCACTTTTTTTAATTGCTTGTTTTAGTTTATTCCTTTTTATAACAGGTATAATTGCATTCAGGCGTGTTCAAAAAAAACAGAATTTTGGCTTTTCACTTTTTAAATCTAATGTAGTATTTTCTACAAGTTTTTCTAGTAGTGGAAGCACGTCTAGTAGTCGATCATCTTATAGTTCATCGTACAGTTCTTCATCCAGTAGTAGTTTTTCTGGTGGAGGAGGAAGTTCAGGTGGAGGAGGAGCAAGCGGTAGTTGGTAACCCTTAAATACACAAAATTATGTTGTTAAAGATAATTAAGGTTTTTATACACGTTTTAATCATTGTTTTTCTTACAATTACAACACAAATTGGAGGTGTAGTCTATCTTGTAACCGTAGTAGTGTTTAGCAAGAAGAAAAGAAAAATTAAAATTATCGCTTTTATTGGTGCCTATTGTTGTATTTCTCTGTTTGTTATTCCTTTTGTTGCTCCTGTATTTGGGAGAGAGAAGATCAAAAATTCTAAGCATATTCAACCAAATTCTTTTATTTATGTGCTTACTAATAGAAATTATGTAGTGCCACAACTAAATACAATATTAACTAAAGTAAGCACTGAGTTAGATAAAAAATACCCAGGTATTAAGTTGGTATATTTAGATGCGAATTTTCCTTTTTTTGATGGATTTCCGTTATTGCCACATTTGAGTCATAATGATGGGAAAAAAATAGATCTTTCATTAATTTATGAAGAAAATAAAGCGCTAACGAATAAGAAAAAATCGATTAGTGGTTATGGGGTTTTTAGCGGACCAACTAAAAGAGAACATAATCAAATTACAGTTTGTAAGCAAAGAGGAAAGTGGCAATATGATTTTCCTAAATATTTAACCTTCGGCAGTATTAATAAAAATATTAGGCTTTCTGCTAAGGGAACAAAGTTTTTAGTTGATGAAGTTTTACAACAAAAAGAAGTAAGTAAGCTTTTTATTGAACCTCATTTAAAAACAAGATTAGGTTTACAGAATAGAAAAGTACGATATCATGGTTGTCAAGCAGTTCGTCATGATGATCATATTCATTTTCAATTGTATTAGTTACCTAGACTCTTACATTAACCTTTCTGCTTTGCATCCAAAGATGAAATTGTAAACCAAATAAAATAGCACCAGCCAATAAATGTGTAGCTTGAGTTCCGATAGGAAATTCAGCATAATACATTAAAATACCAGTAATGGTTTCTAGAAAAATCAAAAACACAATCCAATTGACCAATTTATACCCTAAATTTTTAATTTGATTGATGTAAAACATTCCAAAGTTTACCAGAACAATAGCAATAGTAAATGAACGGTGAAAATAAAACTTAAAACTTGGGTTTAATAGACTATACTGCTTGTTTTCAAAGCCAAATTGTTTTACCTGTTCATCTATAAATTGTCTTACTTGGGTTCCCATTGCAATTTGAATGATTGAAAAAATTACAGAGGCGATTAATAATTTATTAAAAAGAGCATGGTATTGAACCGTTTTTTTTCTTTCGGAGACTATAAAATTTAAGTAAATAAGAATTCCAACGATTATTAAGCCTACTACCATATGAATGGTAATTACAGTTGGTTTTAAATTGGTATCTACAACAGTTTTTCCTAACCAAGCTTCAAACCCCATTAAAAAGAAGGCGAAAAATGATAGTAGTGTAATCGATTTTTTTGTTTTCCAATATTTAATTGACCCCAAAATTAAAAATATAAAAACAAAGCCAGAAAGAACTGAGGCAAGTCGGTTTATATATTCTGTCCAAGTATGATATTTATTAAATTTTGCATAGTCGTGTTTGGTATATTTTTTCCAATTTTCTACAGCAAAATTTTGCGTAGTTTTAATATCGTTCTGAGCTACAAAAAGAACTTCGTCTTTAACGATAATCATTCCTTTTTTAAACGTTTTATTAGGCTGCCATGTAATTTGGGCTTCGGAAGTCGGCGGAATTAAATATCCGAAACATTTAGGCCAATCCGGGCATCCCATACCAGATCCAGTCATTCGTACTACAGCACCAGCCAAAAAAATTAGATACACAGAAATTAGTGTAATCTTAGTAATCTTTGGGAATTTAGATTTAAAATATAGTAGTAAAGCGTTCATTTTTGATAATATTGAAAACTCAAAAGAATTTTTACAAAGATAAAGCAAAACAAAGGATAACTTGTTTTTTGAAGAATTAGATAGCACTTTAAAATGAATTTAAATTATTCTTTTTTTACTTTTATACAATGGAATTGCAACCACCACCACCTTATCGAAAAATTATTCATGTAGATATGGATGCTTTTTATGCATCTGTAGAACAGTTAGATAATCCTGAGTTGCGAAATAAACCAGTTGCAGTGGGTGGTAGTGAAGTTAGAGGTGTAGTTTCAGCTGCAAGTTATGAAGCTAGAACTTTTGGTGTTCGTTCTGCAATGAGTGGCGTTTTAGCCAAAAAAAAGTGCCCACATTTAATATTTGTAAAGCCTAGATATGCTAGATATAAAGAAATCTCAGTAAAAATTAGAGCGATTTTTTATGAATATACAGATTTAGTTGAACCACTGTCATTAGATGAGGCTTATTTAGACGTAACTGAAAATAAAAAGGGAAATCCTTCGGCAAGTTTAATAGCTAAGGAAATTAGAAATAGAATTTGGGAAGAATTAGAATTGAGAGCTTCAGCAGGAATTTCCATTAATAAGTTTTTAGCAAAGGTAGCCTCAGACATTAACAAGCCTAACGGTCAAAAAACGATACACCCTGAAGAGGTTATTCCCTTTTTAGAAGAATTGCCAGTTGGGAAATTTTATGGTGTAGGTAAAGTTACTACTGCAAAAATGCATAATTTGGGTATTTTTAAAGGTTTAGACTTAAAAAATAGGAGCTTAGAAGAACTTACAAAAATGTTCGGGAAGTCTGGAACTCATTACTATAATATTGTTCGAGGAATACACAATAGTGCTGTAAAACCGAATAGAATTAGAAAATCGATAGCGGCGGAAAGAACGTTTAATGAAAATTTATCTTCAGAAGTTTTTATGCTAGAAAAACTAGCACATATTGCTGATGAATTAGAAAAACGAATGTATAAGTCTAATACCAAAGGCAAAACTGTTACGCTTAAAATTAAATACAGTGATTTTACGCAACAGACTAGGAGTAAAACGATTACTTATTTTATACAAAAAAAGAAAGAATTTTTCCCAATAGTTAAAGAGTTGCTGTTACAAGATCAATTAAAAAATTCTGTTCGTTTACTTGGTATTTCGTTTAGCAATTTAGATACAGAGAAAAAAGAGCCTGTTTGGGTACAGTTAAGATTTGAATTTTAAACAATAGGAAATTGTATAGATACTTTTGTGCCAATGGGTGCTCCCGTATCGTCTTTTAAGTCGTGATAGGTAAGCGTAAATTCTTCTTCATAATCTTCTGCAAAAGTTTTTAAACGCTCTATAGTTAAATCAATTCCAACTGATTTTCGTTTTAAGGATTTAGATTTTTTTATCGCTCCAGCAGCTTCTCTACCAATACCATTATCAATAATATTAACAGACACAATATCTTCAGATATCTTATCTGCTGTTAATGTAATTTTTTTATTTCCTTCTTTAGAAGATAAACCATGCCATATGGCATTTTCTAAAAAAGGCTGTAAAACCAAAGGAGGAACTTTTATGGTGTCAGTGTTTAAATCTGGGTTTATAGTAAGAGAGTAATCGATCTCATTAGAAAAACGAATATTTTCAATGGTCATATACAAATCCATTGTAGATAATTCTTCTTTTAAGCTAACCTCTTTTACCTTAGACACCTCTAAGATGTTTCGAATCAATTTGGAGAATTTATTCAGATAGTATACAGCTTGTTTTTGGTCGTTATTAATTACATATAACTTGATCGAATTTAAAGCATTAAATATGAAATGAGGATTCATTTGCGTTTGTAATGCTTGTTGCTCAAGAAGTAATATTTTTCTATCGTTGTTCAATAATTTTTGTCGATAAACAGAGTACAAAGCAATACTAGATAAGGCTATAGTTACAAGGGTTATTATAAGAATGTTTCTATCTTGCTCCATCCTTAAATCTTGGATTTGAAATTGCCTCTTCATATTGTTTCTTTCATTGATTTCAGCCAAAATATTTTGCCTAGAGATAAGATTATTTACATAGGAAAAGGTTTTTTCATTAAGATTTTTTTTCTCAAGCTCTACTGCTTTTTTATAAAGATCAAAAGCCTTGCTCTCTTCATTTTTAAGCTCATAAAGTTCTGAGAGTGCGAAAAAACTTCGTGTTTCACTTCGTTTAAAGTTATTTTTTTTAGCTAATGTTATCGCTTCATTAAGGTACTTTTCGGCATCACTCAATTTATCATTTTTCAAGTAAGAAATTCCTAAATTTGTTAAGGTACGAGCTAAAAAGTATTTGTTGTTACTTTTTAATGCTAACGGATAAATTTGTTGCATTAACCTCAACGCTTTTTTGAAGTTTAACTTTTTAAGATAGGTTGTCGCTAAACTATTGTAGCATATGATTTTTCCTCTTTCAGAATCTATTTCATTGTTAATGTCTAAAGATTTATAATAATTTTCAATGGCATCATCGTATAAGCCCAAATTCTCTTGACTAAAACCTATGTTTTGGTAGTTGATAGCTAACCCAAGTTTATTATCTAGTTCTTTTGCAATTGAAATAGAATTTTCAAACTGTTCTAAAGCAAGATTGTATTGTTTTAAAAGCAAATAAATATTACCAATATTATTAATGGAAATACTTTTATTTCTTTTGTTGATAATACTTTCCTTTTTGTTTTTTTTGGCAATGGCTAGTGCATCTTGATGGCAATTTAAGGCATTTTTAATATCATCTAACCTTCGATAACTAGATCCTAAAAGGTTTAATGTGTGTGCTTTAATAGTATTGTCTTTTAAAGTATTGACAATCTTTAGTGCTTTAATGTGGTATTCTGTAGATGCTTTGTATTCTGACTTTGTTCTTAATAGTTTTCCTATGGCATTATTTGCGTAAACTTGACCAATGCTATAGTTATTTCTAACGCTATTCTCGTATAATTCTTGAAATTGAGCTACAGAAATATCATTTAAATTATGTTTAGATTTTATAATTGAATCTAAAGAAAAGTAATTTTTATATTTATTGGAAACTAATTGTTTAAGTGTATTTTCAATATTAGTGTCGTTAGTATTTTGCGAGAACACAAAACCATGTAAGAGGGATAAAACACAAATTACTAACCTATTTTTCATTTTTAAAACTTATCTAAAAATTCAGTTTTTCGTTGTCGAGATACAGGGATTTTATGATTTTTTTCTAAAATTACATAACCATCAGTTTTATAATACTCTTTAACTTTATTCAGATTAATGATGTAAGAGTTATGTATTCTGAAGAATAATTTATCTGGTAATAATGTGTTTACTTCTTTTAATTTTTTGGTAACAACTATTTTTTTTCCCTCAGTAGTATAAATGGAACTATAGTTACCATCAGATTCAATACATAATATTTCAGAAGGCTCTAAAAATATTAATCGGCCATCAGCATTAATAACAACTTTTTTTGTTTCTAATTTTTGATTAAAATTATATAGAATTTCTTCTAGTTTTTCATTGGTATTACTTACAGAGATTCTTTTCGTGAATTTTGATATTTTTTTTAAGCTTTGTTCCAAATCATCAGTATCCACTGGTTTTAGAAGGTAATCTATAGCTTCTTTTTTTAATGCTTTTATCGCATACTCATTATAGGCAGTAGTGATTACAATTGCAAAATCCTTTCTTGGAAGTTTTTCAATAAACTGAAAACCGTCCATAGTAGGCATCTCAATATCTAAGAATAAACAATCAATAGTGTTATTCTTAATAAATTCAAGTGCATTATTAGGATTAGAAAAAGTATCCAATATCTCAACTTCATCATTAAAATTTGAAAGTTCCCAGGATAAGCTTTTTATAGCTTTGTCTTCATCGTCAACAATGATAGCTTTTAACATTTGTAAAAAAGTTTTTTGCAATTTATACAAAAAAAGCTACCATTCATACGTTTTTAGTGTCTTTTTTTAAAAAAGGCTTATAAAAAGCAAAGAAATCAAGAAGTAACACTTAAATATAGCGTATTTTGTGTGTATTTGAGCCAGACTACAATTGTAGTTTCTGTTTATCAGATGGTTATAAGGCGAAGGTTTAAGCTTTCCGTTAAACGAATAACCTTCGTCCAGATTGCTATTTTTTCCCTATTTGTAGCCTCTTTAGGAATTGACTGTATAAGTGTATTGAATTCTTTTTTATAAATACTATCTTTAAATTCCTGTGCAGTACCATGTAATACTGCACAGAAAAAAATAGTACATGTAAGTACTTTTATAAGTTTCATAGGTAGTTATGCCCCTGGAAAATCTGGTTTTCTTTTTTCTAAAAATGCAGTAGTTCCTTCTTTAAAGTCATCTGTACCAAAACATTCTCCGAAAGCATTAATTTCTGAAGTATACCCATTTTCACCATCTTTGAATCCTGAATTTACTGCTGTAATTGCTTTGCCAATAGCAACTGAAGAATTTTTAATAATTTTTCCTGCTATTTTTTCTCCTAAAGGAAGTAACTCTTCCTGAGTAACTACATAATTTACTAATCCATATGCTTTAGCTTCCTCGGCAGATAACATTCCTGCAGTCATAATTAATTCCATAGCTTTTCCTTTACCAATTAGTTGAGGTAAACGTTGTGTTCCACCATATCCTGGAATAACACCTAAAGAAGTTTCGGGTAAACCAACTCTGGCATTATCTGAAGCAATTCTAAAATGACAAGCCATGGCTAATTCTAAACCACCACCTAGAGCAAATCCATTTACTAGGGCAATAACAGGAGTAGTTAGGTTTTCAACAAAGTCAAATAATAATTCTTGACCTTTAGCGGCTAATTTCCCACCTTCTTCTTCAGAGAAATGAGCAAATTCAGAGATATCAGCACCAGCTACAAAAGCTTTTTCTCCACTACCAGTTAGTAAAATTACTTTAGTGTTTGGATCGTTATTTAAACTTTTAAAGGCTTCATGTAATTCTTCAATAGTAGCTTTATTAAGCGCATTTAACTTTTTAGGTCTATTAATGGTAACAGTTGCTATAGTATTCGTTTTTTCAACCAGTATATTTTCAAAGTTCATAAGTTAAGTTTTGGGTAAAGTTACAGTAAAAACAGTTCCTATGCCTAGCGTAGATGAAAAAGTTATTTCACCATTATAGGCTTCAATAATGTTTTTTATCATTGGTAAACCTAAGCCCATTCCACTGGTTTTAGTGGTGAATTTAGGTTCGAAAATTAATTTTTTGTTTTCTTCAGAAATTCCTTTTCCATTATCTGAAACAGTGATGACGACATTGTTGCCTTTCGATGCAACTTTCACCTCTATTTTAGGATGAGTTTCCCCCTCTTTCATTGCCTGAGTGGCATTTTTAACTAAATTGGTCATAATTCGTACAAGCTGGGTCTTATCTAAATGTGCATGCAATTTTTTTTCTTCCGGGAAATACGAAATATAATTTTCATTAAAAATATCTAAAGCATGTTTTACCACATCTATTACATCAAGATTCTCTTTTCGTTGTGTAGGCATTTTCGCAAAATCAGAAAAAGCAGAAGCAATAGAGCTCATAACATCTATTTGTTGAATTAAAGTTTCGCTATACTCGGACATTTTTTCTTTAATATTAGCAGCTGTAGGATCGAATTTTCGCTGAAAACTTTGTACTGTTAATCGCATTGGTGTTAATGGATTCTTTATTTCGTGGGCTACTTGTTTGGCCATTTCCCTCCATGCTTGTTCACGTTCACTTTGCGCTAGCTTTACTGCACTATCTTCAAGTTGATCTATCATATTATTATATGCATCAACTAGCGAGTTGATTTCCGAACTTGCAACATTTAAAGTAATTTTCTCATTTTGTTTATTCAAACGAGTTTCTTTTAACTTGTTTGAAATAGTTTGTATAGATCTTGTAATATAAGTTGATAAAAAATACGCTAAAGCGATACCTGCTATCAACATTAAAATGTAAACCACTAAAAGCCTACTCATAAACTCACGAAGCTCTTTTCTTTGTTCGTCATTGTTCTGAGCAATGGTCAATTCTAAGATACCAATACGTTTAAAACGAGTATCGTTAATATAAGTGTATGAAGATTGATAAGCTATGCCTCCTATTGTTTTGGTTTTAGAAATTCTATAATTAGAATTATTTGCTAACTCATTTACGGTGTTTTTAGGTAAGGGTTGCTCATCAACTTCCTCAAAATTGTAAGGAATGGAAGACTTCAAAAGCTTTCCATTCATATCATACATACTAATTGTTAAGTTATGAACGTTGGCAATTTCATAAATTCGGTCTTGAAATATCTTAGAAAGATTTGCTGCGGTTACAGCATATGTTGTTTTTCTTCGTAATTCAATTTCTATATTATTTCGAGTAGCTTTTTCTTTTCGTTCTAAGCGGTGTTTGTTGTACTCTTCGGTTTGTTCACCATATTGATAATAGGTTACAACTGCGATAAGAATAGATGCCAATAATACGAGAAGTATCATGGAAATAAAAATTCGAATACGTAGCGATATATTATTTAGATTGATCAATTTTATTGTATTCGTTTAGATTTCATGATTAATGTATCGTCTTTTGTACCGTCTATATCCCAATCATAAATCGCAACACCTGAAAATTGGTTGTCTTTTTGTTGAATGGAATACCAAGCCTGAACTTTGTTGCCTGAATATTGATAATTTACAAATAAGCTATCTTGTCCTTTTGTTTTCCATGTACCTTTAGTTTCTAATATTCTTGTACTATCAGGATTTTTAAACCATGCTGTAAATGTACCATCATTTAAATATTCAGATTGTGCCCTGCCGGTATTTGGATTGCTAAAATCATCTTCAAAAACAAAAGAACTATCAGTTTTTTGGTATGTAGGATATTCAATTTTTATGTATTGTGTCTCCCATTTCCCAACCATAAAATCTTTAAGTTTCTTTTCATTTGTGTTTTTCTCATTTTTGCAGCCTAAAAAAATTAGGCTAAAACTCATAATGATTATAAAAAAAAATATTTTCATATTATACTTCGATTTTTTGTTCTTTAGTATGAAGCAAACGTGTAAGTTTTATAGATAAATCTAGTAAAATTATTTTAGCATTTCCATTTCTTTCAATATGATATTGTGCTTCATTTACTTCTTTTTCTATAGTTAAAATATTACCACTGTGTACAAAAGGAGCAAATTTTTCTAGCTTAAAATTTGCAGTTTGAGGAACTAAATATACAAGGTCAGGAGCTCCATAGTTTAATAATAGTGCTTGTCTGAAGAATTGTAGACAGTACTGTAAAAATTGTTTTTGAGTTTCTCTACCTGATCTCGCAATAGCTTCACTCCATTGAATTAAATCTTGAATTACAGCAGCGTTTCCTTTGGCTTTAAAAGCACTACGAATCCAAGTAATAAACCATTCTTCAAAAATTAAATCGTTAGCATCGTTATGTAAGAAATGAATGGCCTTGTTTAAGTTACCTTCAGATTGTTGAGCGATTCTGTTAGCTTCTTGATGTTCTACATCTTCATTTTTTAAAAGATAATCTATAATGTTATTTTCAGACAAACTAGGAAAATGTAGTGCCTGACAACGAGATTTAATTGTGTTTATAATCTGACCTTCATCTTCAGTAACCAACAAGAAAATTGTTTTTGAAGGAGGTTCTTCAATCAGTTTTAATAATTTATTGGAAGCCGCAATATTCATTTTTTCAGCCATCCAAATAATCATCACTTTAAATCCGCCTTCATAAGATTTTAAGGATAATTTCTTTACGATATCTTCGGCTTCATCAACACCAATCTGACCTTGTTTATTTTCAACTCCTATATGCTTTAGCCAATCATATAAACTTCCGTAAGGCGTATTTTCTATAAAAGATCTCCATTCTTCTAAGAAAAGATTACTTGTTGGATGCTTTTTTATTTTATCGTTAGTGGTAACTGGAAAAGCAAAATGTAAATCAGGATGCTGTAATTTATTACATTTTATATGACACGCATTAGCATCACTAGAAAAACTACAAAGTAAATGTTGTGCATAAGCAATTGCCATAGAAAGTGTCCCAGAACCTTCTTTACCAACAAATAATTGTGCATGTGGTATGCGACCATTTTCTGCTGAAGCAATTAAATGCTTTTTTATATGTTCTTGTCCGATTATCTCATCAAAAGTCATACGACAAATATACCATTTCTAAAAAGAGAAGAGTGTAACTTCTTTAGAACGATTCTAATTTAGTATCTTTGCGTTTATTCTACAATTCTCAGTATTTTCGAGAGTATTTGTATTAAACACACATTTTTGAGTACAATAGCAGCATTAAAATTAGGACAAACAGGTATTATATCTGAAGAAAGTGAACATATAATTCCATTAAAATTATTAGAAATGGGCTGTTTGCCAGGAACAATGGTTGAATTAGTTCAAAAAGCCCCGTTTAATGATCCTTTGTACATCAGTGTAAATGGGAGCCATATGGCAATACGAAAAGAGATGGCAGAAAAAATTAAAGTGACCAACGTATAGTTTTAAATGGGGAAGCATACTATTCAAGTTTCATTAATAGGTAATCCTAATACTGGAAAAACATCATTATTTAATAGATTAACAGGGTTAAATCAAAAAGTAGGAAATTATCCTGGAATCACTGTAGATAAAAAACAAGGTTCTTGTAGTTTATCATCAACAGGAAAAGCAACAATTACAGATTTGCCAGGTACGTATAGTATTAATCCTACTTCTGTAGATGAAAGTGTTGTACTGAAGGTACTTCAAGATCCTTCTAAATCAAATTACCCTGATGTAATCGTAGTGGTTGCCGATGCTGAAAACTTAAAAAGAAATTTACTTTTATTTACCCAAGTTCAAGATATTGGAGTTCCAACGATTTTAGCTATTAATATGGCAGATCAAATGGAGAAAAAAGGAATTTCTATTGATGTAGCGAAATTAGAACAAGGCTTAGCAACAAAAGTTGTATTAATTTCTGCAAAGAAAAATGAAGGAATAAAAGAATTGAAATCTGCTATAGAAAATTATGAAGAGCTTAAAAGTGTTTCTAATTTTCAGGAGGTTGCAAAAAAAATTGATGTTTCATTTTATGAAGATTTACAAAAAGTTAGAACAGAGGAGTCTTTGTATCATTTATGGTTGGGTGTTACACAACAATCTTTCGGAACAACAAATAAAGCGGAGCTTTCAGATTTTCTAGATGATATATCTAAAATAAAGAAGTACCAACATAAAGAAACGATTTATCGATATCAGAAAATAAATTCAGTTTTAAAAGAGAGTTATATTTTAGATCGGAGTAAAGCTAAAGATTTAAGGTCTAAATTAGATAAAGTGTTTACTCATAAAGTTTTAGGGTACTTTGTTTTTTTAGCAATTCTAATACTAATGTTTCAATCTATTTTTGAATGGGCAAGTATACCAATGGACTTTATTGAAGAGTCTTTTGCTAGTTTAACAACATACTTAAAAGGTGTACTTCCTGAAGGAATGGTTTCTGATTTAATAACAGATGGTATTGTTGCAGGAATTGGAGGAGTGGTTATTTTTATTCCTCAAATAGCAATTTTGTATTTTCTTATTGCTTTTTTAGAAGAATCAGGTTACATGAGTCGAGTAGTGTTTCTGATGGATAAAATTATGCGACGTTTTGGATTAAGTGGAAAAAGTGTAATTCCATTGATATCAGGAACAGCATGTGCAGTTCCAGCGATAATGGCTGCTAGAACTATTTCAAGTTGGAAAGAACGTTTAATTACAATCTTAATTACTCCTTTTACCACTTGTGCTGCACGTTTGCCGGTGTATGCAATTTTAATAGCGATTATTATACCTAATACAAAGGTTTTTGGTTTTTTTAATTTACAAGGACTTACATTATTAGGGTTATATTTCTTAGGTTTTGCAACAGCTTTATTAGCTGCATTTATTTTACATAGGACTTTAAAAATAAAGAGTAAATCATTTTTTGTGATTGAAATGCCAGAGTATAAACTACCATCATTTAAAAACATTTTAATTACTGTAGTTGAAAAAACTAAAAGCTTTGTTTTTGAAGCTGGAAAAATAATTTTACCAATATCTATTGTATTATGGTTTTTAGCAACTCATGGACCTTCTTCTTATCATAAAGCTGAAGAAGATGTAAAAAAAGACATTGTTTCAAGCAATTTAAGTACACAAGAAATAGAGCAAAAAGTAGCTTCAAAAAAATTAGAAAGATCATATATTGGTATAGCTGGAAAAACTATAGAACCTGTTGTAAAACCTTTGGGTTACGATTGGAAAATCGGAATAGGTTTAATTACTTCGTTTGCTGCAAGAGAAGTTTTTGTTGGAACATTAGCTACTATTTATAGTATTGAAGGAGTAGAAGATGAAGGAACGATAAAAGAGCGAATGGAAGCTGAGATTAATCCACAAACAGGTAAAAAACGTTTCAATTTTGCTACAGGAATGTCGTTGTTAATTTTTTACGCTTTTGCCATGCAATGTATGGCAACATTAGCTATTGTGAAACGAGAAACGAATAGTTGGAAATGGCCAATAATTCAATTGTTTGGAATGGGAGCTTTAGCTTACCTCTCTGCATTAGTAACATTTCAAATTTTGCAATAATGACTCAAGAGATTATAACATATGCAATCGTAATACTAGCAGTTCTTTTTTTAGGTAGAAAATTTATTTTTAAATCTAAAAAGGATGGTTGCGGGCCAGATTGTGGGTGTGGGTAGTTTTATAATACTTACCAAGAGCTAAAAATGCCTGAATTCGTTATTATTCGAATTCAGGCATTTTATTATTTGAATTAAATGATATATAATTATTCCTTGATTTGATAATCTGGATGACCAGTTTGCCATAGAGCGAAGGAAATAATATTTGCTAATTCTGTATTTTGTTTATCTTTAGTGCTTTCAAAGCCATGTCCACCTTTTTTATCTACAGAAAATAATATTGGTTTATTCGAAGAGGATGCTTCTTGCATACGAGCTGCAAATTTACCAGGTTGCCAAGCTTTAAGTCTCACGTCATTTAAACCGGCTGTAAGATAAACTGCAGGGTATTTAACATTGTCTTTTATATTTAGATAAGGATCCATTTCATATAGTGCTTTACATTCTACAGAATCTTTAACCGTACCAAATTCTTTAGTGTTAAAAGAGCCATTAGGACCAAATTCCATTCTCATAGGATTTAATCCACCAACTCTTATGATAGCAGCAGCATATAAATCTGGTCTTTCAGTAATTGCTCGCCCAATACAAATTCCTCCTGCACTAGCACCCCATGCAACAATTTTATCCGAAGTAGTATAATTATTAGTAACAAAATATTCTGTACAAGCAATTAAATCTTTCCAAGTATTGGGTTTCGTTGTTTTAAAACCAGCTTTATGCCATTTATTTCCTTTTTCTCCTCCACCTCTTACATGTGCTGTAGCGTAAATTCCTCCATTTTTAATCCAATGTTCAAGATAATTATACATAAAAGGAGCATTAGTCCATTTATAAGCACCATAAGCATTAATTAATAAGCGATTATTTTTATTTCGTTGAATTCCTTTTTTGTAAACTATGGAAAGAGGAACCATGGTACCATCATGAGAAGAGATTTCTATTTCTTCTACAATAATATCATTTAAAGTCGATTCTCTAGGTTTAGAAATTAAATTTTGAGGCTCAAAAGTGTTATTTTTATAGTTAAACTTTAATCTTACTTTTTTATTAATCCAACCTTCGGTTATAGCCCATAAATCTTCAAATTTTGCTCCTTTAGAAGAAATATTAATATACCCAGCAGATTTTGGCAGTTTAATTTCGTTGCTTTTTTGTTCTTTTTCGTTAAGTTGATAAAGTTTAGCTTCTACTCCGTTTTTAGTTTTCACATAAAAAATCCCTTTGCTTGTGATAGCAAAGTCAGAAATAACAGCCAAAGAATCTTCTTCAACCAAAACAATAGGATTTTCAAAATTAGGTTTAGTTAAAGGTGTTTTACAAATTTTAAAGTTTGAAGCATTTTTTCCAGTTCTGTAATAGAAATAATCACTTGAAATTTTGAAATTTCTTATTTTTTCTTCTTTACTATAGTATAATTTCCACTTTGGTTTTTTTTCGATATCTTTAATATATGTGTAATAGGTATTTCTATACCTAGAACTTCCTTTAACATTTGCTCCAAGTACTATTTCGCTATTTGGATTTGTGTAATATAAAACAGGAATATCATTATTTTCAAAAGGAACTTCTGAATTATTAGCTTTAGAAAAAATGGGTTTTACATTGGAAGCAGCAGAGCCTATTTTATAAATTACACTTTCAGTATTTCCTTTATTTGAATCAGGTAATTTACTATACATAAAACCAGAATTATCTGCTAACCATTCTATACCGCCATATGCATTAGGAAAAGATTTAGAAGCAAAACCATCATAAATGGATTTATCTGTAACATTTATAACTATGATTTTAGCATGCTCTTTATCATCATAACTTAAGCCTACTGCAATTTTAGCTCCATCCCAACTAGGTTGTATATAGTTAATTTTATACGTTATTTTACTTTTTTTATCAAATTCTTTAGGGTTAAAAAGTAGTTGTTCATCAGCTGAGAACTTATTTCTAAAATATAGTTCACCTATGTTTTCATTAGGCATTCTTTTTACATAGAAAATATAACCATTATAAGCTTCTTTTAATTTTGAAAAAACAGGAGGACGTTCATTTTCATTCTTTTTTAAATTATTTAAAAAAGTAGCTCTTCCTTCAATTTTATGTAAAGTTATATTGGCTAAACTGTCTTGAGATTCAAACCATTTTATAGTGGTAGTATCACTAAGATTTTCTATATTTCTGTATGGGTCTAGAATTTCTATATTAAAAAAAGTGTCTTTAACTATCTGTTTTTTTATAGTAGGATAGTCCATACTTTGATGTTTTTTATTTGTACAAGCAAATTGAATTATAAGAATAATTACTGCAAAATAGTATAAGAGTTTCTTCATTCTACAAATATATAATTTAAAACCATGAGCTATTCTTAACCCATGGTTTAAATGTTAAAAAGTTATCTGGTAAAAAATTATTGATTCCCTCCTCTCGTTTGAGTAATAGGTCCTCCAGTTTCATCATCATCATCATCAATATTACCCAAATTACCACCTACAATTGTCTGTGGGTTTTTGATTTTAGCAATTTGGAATTTTTTCAAGCTCAACTTTCTTTGTTCATTTTTTAGATTTCTCATGGTTGTATTAGTTTTATATAATTTTCTCTGGGAACAAACATAATAAGGTAACATGAGTTTTTAAAAAAATGTATACTTAGATTTATAAATTCAATATATGTTTTGTCTTTTTAAGTAATTATTTTTCAGTGTTTTGTTTCTTTTCTAGTTGTTTTATGAAATATGAAGGTTGTAACTTGGTTTTTTTATGAAAAGCTGTAGAAAAAGTGAGTTGGTTATTAAAACCAGACTCTTCTGAAATAGCTTTTATGGTATAAGATCGAAATTTAGAATCTTTTGTCAATCTATTTATAGCATAATCTATTTTAAGATTATTAAGGTAATTTGAAAAATTATTTCCTTTTTCTAAATTGATGACTTTTGATAAATAGGAGCTATTCGTGTTTATTTCTTTTGCTAGGGAATTTAAAGTATATTTTTTCTTTGTAAAACGTTGTGATTTTTCAAACTTTTCAAGGCTAGAAAGAATCTTATTTGTTAAATCTTCTGAGATACCTGAAGGTTGTAGTTCAATAGTTGATTTTTCTTTTTGAGATGTTTTTTGTTGTATAGTTTGTTTTTCCTTTTTTAAGTTTTTATTACTATTTGATTGTTCAATTACGAGGTTGAATCGTTTTTTTAGAATGTGGTTTTTTCTTAAAAAGTAAAATAAAGAAAGGAGTAATAAAATACTTAGAAAAATAAATAGAAAAGAAGTGTTTTTACTTTTAATACTATTCTTTTGTAATACACTAATTAGGTTTTCTCTTTCAGACAATAAATTAGGAATATCATAGCCTTCAGTTATTTTTTTTTCTAACTTAGAATATTTAGTTTCTATAATACTGTCTATTAATAACAACTTATTAATAGTACTTAATTGTTTCTCTTTATTTCTCGTTTTTTTATAGTAAGTATAGAGTTCCGAGTTCGCCCATTTTGCATTGATTATTGTTTTAGGATGTTTTTCGTAAATAGAATCAATTTTTAATAAATTTTTAAAAAGTAATTCATTTTTATTCATTTTCTTGTACGTTATTGATATAAATTTATGAGCATCAGATAATGAACTTTTTTTTTCTTTCAAATATTGAGTTACTTTTAATAAACTATCAATTCCCAATTCTGGTTTCTCTCTATTATACATAGTTATTCCGTATGTCATCAAAAAGAAGGGATACATAGTTTTATCCATTTGTAAACTTTTTTTAATTCCTAATTTATTGATTACATATGCGGAATCATATAAATTATTTCTATTGTATGAATCACCTAATGCAAATAAAGATTTTATATATTGTGATTTGTATTTTCTTTGAAAGGAGACATCTTTTTCAAAGAAAGAGATATTATCTCTAAAAAAGTTTATTGCTTGAGCTTTGTTTCCTGAAGCATTTTTTAATAAACCTATATAATGATGAATTTTAACGTTATAAAACTCATTACTAGTAGTTTTAAAATATTCTTGAGCCTTTAAATAGCAAGATAAGGCATCAACATATTCTGATTCGTAATACAATTGAATTCCTTTGTATAGTTTTCCAAAAGCTTCAATGTACTTATCATTTTTTTTCTTTGCAACGAATAAAATACTATCTGCATATTTTATAGATGTTGTCGTATGTGAGTTTTCTAACAACTTTAAAAAATATCCTTTGAATAGGAAGTTTAAATTATTAGATTTTTTTGCCTTAATTAGAACTTGCTGAACAATTTCTTTCTTTGATTCTTCACCTGTTATATTAGAGTAATAATCTTCTAATTGTTCTGGTGTTTTAGATAACAGTTTATTTATATCTTCTTTTTGACTGTAAGAAGTGATACATAAACCAAGAATTATAAAAAAAATAATTTTATTTAATCGCATTTTTTTGAAATTGATAAAATTTATATAAACAACTATAGCAAACCAACTCATGTAAACGTTGCTTGTCTCTAAATAATCGGTTTACTGTCATGTGTACATGACTAGCTAATAGATCTTCAAGATTTAAATGTTGGTTTTTTATACTGTCATTTATACGTCTAACTTTTTGTGTTATTAGTTCTGACTTTTTATTCAGTAATTCAACAAGTGGGGTGAATTCTTTCTCAGGTTTTACAAAGAAAGATAAAATGGGGTTTCGTAATGTTTGGTATTTTTTATTTAATTGTTTACTTAATGTTTTATTGGTGTTAAACTCTTTTTTGAATAGATCACCATTATATGCTGTAAATTTTATCTTTTGATCGAGATCAAAATTAAACACATTTAAAAGGGTATCTATAGAACGTAACGAAAATAAAAACAAAAGCGTATCGTCATCTATTAAACGTAATGCATTTATACAGGTTTGACTATCGATATAAAAAATATATTCACTTTCTTCTATACTATCAGAACCATAGCGCTCTAGTTCTCTAGAGTACATATCAGCTTGAATCGACCAAATAGTTCCATTATCAATATATGTTCCTATATAATTGTTAACATTTTTAATGACAGTACCTAAATTATTAGTATCAGTAACATGAAATCTAACTCTTAAATGAGGCTTTGGATCTTCATATCGTATGAAAAACCACTGATCAATTAAGTTTTCCTCTAATAATTTTCCACAAAGCGGTTGAATAATATCTGTTAGTACTACATCAGCAGTTCGTTTACCACAATATATTTTGTAATACAGCCACTCATCACCAAGAATAAAATTTCGTTTCATAGCTTTTTAGAATTTAATTTTTGGGTATTGTAAAAGGTGAAAATATGTTCGTTAACATAATTTTCTTTTTCATTGCTTGTTGAGTAGTCGTCATTTATATGCAAAAACTCTTGTAAAACCATATTGTTTTTACGTTTTATAATATCAACGAATAATTGAATACTTTCAGTGTGTGATAAATCAATCAATAGTGTATTATCGCCTTCTTTAATTTGAATAAACTTAGGTATACCATGTTTTTTTCTCCATTGTTTTATGCAATCAATCGGATTATTAGTTGTATCATATTTATTAACAATCTCATCAATAGCATCTTTATGAATAATCCATTTTGCTTTTGATAACACTATACCTCGATAACTAACTCTGGGAAGAAATGAGAATTGTTTAGTAATGTTAGGCCAATTAAAACCAAGATAGGTCTTGGTATTTTGAAATTCTAAATCACATAAAAAATGATATATAGGTAATGCCTTAGATGAATAATTATGCGCATTAGTTAAACGAGGCAGGACTTCTTTTCCAAGACGTTTTGATTTTAGTACAACGCGATTATTTCTAATAGATACAGTAAGATCATTAATAGATATTTGATTTTTAAAGGGTAAGGTAGAATTTGTGATGTAAGGAATCTCATAAGATCGTATATGAGGCCTTTTTAGAATATTTCCAGTTCTTGATTGGGGTAAATGTACAATTTCAGCTAAAGTTTTATCAGAATTAAGATCCTGTTCTATATCAGTAATCCGAGTTACATAATTGAATATGTTTTTATTGAAGTGACAAAAACGACCTAATAATTTTCCAGCTCCATGACTAAACCCATGCAGTATAATTTGTTGCTTATCTTTTTGATGCACAACTTCGGTAAATGCTGCCATCGTATCAGGAATATGTTTCCAGTTTAATTCAATATTTTTAAAATCTGTATCTGTTATTTCAATACCATAATCGTTGTTTTTATGCGCTTGTAAAAGTTTTTGGTATATAATTTTTTGCGCTTCATTCAACAAAAATTGTTCTGATTGAACTACATTTTTTTTGCTAGGTTTTATATCATACAAAAAAGGTGTAGTATCCGCAACTTCGTTGTTTTGTACATAGCCTATACCACTCTCAATATCTAAAACGTTAGCTAAATCAACTTCTTGTTGATCATACCGATCTATAAAAGCTTTTTTGAATTTTTTTAGATGGTCACTTTCAGTAAATTGATTTAATTTTAATAATAAAGGAATTACCTTTTTTATTGTGTTTACTTGGTAAGTAGTGATAGATGCTATCTGTTTTTCAACAGAAAGATCTGTTTGAAATAGGTGCTTTCCTTCAAAAGGGATGCTAAGTTTTTGTAATTTTTGAATAATATCTTCGTATACAAAATGACTATTTCCTAATTTTTGATCGATGCAATTTAAATCATTTTGAAGAGATTTCAATTTTTCGATATGATGTTCTAAATTATCATATTTTTCTAGTGTACAAATAAGTTCAGATAAAATATCATTACCTGTAACATTAGGGTATAACTCGCTAATTAAGATTTGATTATCAATCAGTATTTCGATATATCCTTTTGCTTCCTCATAGGATATATCATCATCGATTAAGTAGTTGGCTAATTGATGTATTGTTTTCCCTTTTTCAGATTCTTTGATAATAATATCTAAATATTCAGTAGCTTCAATAGCTTCTATACTATATGATCTTGTATTTTTTTCGATAAAATATTCTACATAACGATATTGATCATTATCAGTTTTATAAAGAGAAGTATTGGGAAAAAAGAGCAACTGATTTTTTATTTCATCAATTCTTGATAGTTTTAAAGCTAATGAAAATAAGTAATTCGTGTCAAAGTCTGTTCGTCTTGTAAAAGAAGTCGTCTCTTCATTACTATTATCAATAGTTTTTAAACTTACTTGAGAAAATAAACCAAATGGAGTACATCTAGTGGAAGCCCTAATTAGATATTTAAAAACAGTTTGACATATACTTTTAATTTTTTTTTGGTTATAGCTACCTTTTAGAGTTTTTTCAATCTCAGAATAGAGTTCTGGTGATGCCAAAAATAGACCTTCTTTAAATGCAGGTTCTTTCCAATATTTTTTTAAATCGTCTAAAGAGAATTCTTTTTTTCGAATTAATTGATTGTAAAATTTTAATGAAAAAAAAGGAGTTCTTAAACAATAAGTGTCTAAGAAATTATATGGGTTTTGTTTGGCATTTATCATTGAAATCAGTTCAGCAAAATGCAAAAATACCAATTTATTGATGGTAACGTCAAAAATAATCTTAAAAGACTGTATTTCAGTTTCTTAAAAATGTTTTATTGTACCATGGATTTATAAATTCATACACTAAGATTTATAAAACTAAAGATAATCCGTTTTGAATCTCGCTTTTTCAGCCTTTGATTTGTACCAGTAAAAACCTTTAAAAAGGGTGAGGGAATAATAGGGAATTTAAAATTATATACGTATGGACAAGGTATTAGAAAAACAAAAAACAATATCGAATTTTAATGATTTGATATACCCTGTATCTTTAGATGAATTTAAAGAAAAGTATTGGGACAATGAAGTGCTACTTTTAAAAAGAGAAGACAGATCTTTTAATGAATCACTTTTGAAAATTTCAGAAGTAGATGAAGTTTTAGACTACCATAGACCAAACGGAGCTAGTATTCGAGTGGTGAAGAATCAAGAACCATTACATAAAAATAAATATGAGAATGAAGATGGAAGCCTAAATTTAAATCAATTATATGCTGCTTATGGTGATGGGTACACTATCGTAATTAATGAAATAGATCGATTTTGGAAACCTATTAAAACATTATGTCAAAATGTAAAAGGGTTATTAAACCATAAGACGAAAGGTAATATGTATTTGACTCCAAAAAATCAAAAGGCATTATTACCACATTACGATACACATGATGTATTTGTAGTACAAGTTTCAGGAAAGAAGCATTGGAAAATATATGATGATCAGTATAAAACACCTTTAGTCAATAGTTTTCAGCCAATTTTTCAAAGAGAACAATTACAAAATGTAAAAGAAATTACACTAGAAGCAGGTGATATGATGTATATTCCTAGAGGAATACCTCACGAAGCATATACTACCGACGATTCTTCGTTACACTTAACGATAGGAGTTTATCCAACACAGTGGTTAGATTTTTTTAATAAAACACTACAAAACTTAGCTCAAACTGATGTTTCGCTTCGTAAAGCATTACCAATAGGTTACTTAAATGATAATGATGCCATTAATGTAATCAAGAGTAAAATTGAAGAAATTTCACAAATAGTATGTAATGATATTTCTAAAAAAACTAGTGTTTACGGTTCAGCGCAACTTTTGAAAGAGGAATTAAGGTCAGAAAATCCACCACAAGCAGATGGTCACTTTGAAAGTTTGGACGCTATGGATTGCATCGGTCTAGATACTCACTTAGTAAAAAGAAACAATGTAACAAGTGCTGTGCAGCAATTAGGAAATATTTCAAGGATTATTTTTCCCGGAAATGTTATTAGAGGTCCTATTACAATCGCACCTTGTTTTGAGTTTATATCTGAAAATAAAGGTGGATTTCAGGTTAGTGAAATTCCATTGATAAATGATGCCAATAAAATAAAATTATGTAAAAGATTAATAAGGGGAGGATTGTTAAAAGTTAAATAAGAAAAAGTAAATGTTATGAACTTAGATAATCAACAAATAAATTGGGGCTCTTCTAATGCATTAATAGAATTAATTAAGGGTATTGAAACACCTTTAGCATCTATAATTAAGGAGAGTAATATTACTACTGAAACAAACGCAACCAATTCAAAGAGTATTATATTTTCAAGTACTCAAGAAATTAAGAAAATAGTAGATGCGATTGTTAAACAAGTAAATAAAAATGAAGAGCCTGAACCTTTAATTTTTCAAATTTACAATTCAAACGACAGGGTCAAATCAATGTGTAATGGTGAAGTTAAATCTTCAAATATTTCAAAACAAGACATTAATTGGTTGAAAAAAATGGAAGATGAAGTTTATAAAAATATAAAGCAGGGAGATATAAATTTATACGATTTATCGTACAGCCTTTCTGTGAGTGAACGCCAATTGCATAGAAAAATTAAAAATTTAGTGTATTTAACTCCTAATAAATATATCAGGGTGTTAAAATTACATAAAGCTAAACAATTGATTGATGGTTACTTGTACAATACAATTTCACAAATATCTTATGCAGTAGGGTATTATGATACGTATTACTTTTCCAAGTTATTTAATCAACAATACGGAGTGTCTCCGAGAAAGCTTTTATGTGAAAGATGAATATATAGAAGCCAGAGTCAGTCATCTTTTTCTCTATTTCTCATAAATTATATAATTTACTGATCACTGTACTCTGGTCTTCTTGAAATTAAAATTGTGATATGAAAAGTATGAAAATAATGGGAGTATAATTTATAGCGAGAAATAGAGTGTGTAAAATCCCATAGATATCAAATCAAAGACGTTAATTTTTAACGTCTTTGATCTTTTAAAACAGTCACTTTCAACCGAAAACTTGGCAGTTTTACACCACTATAGTGCTTTAATTTAGCTTCATATCAGAAATAAAAACTAAAAAAATAGAATTATGAAGCGAGTACTTTTTTTACTTGGACATTTAGATGATATCGATATAGAATGGATGATAAATAACGGTTATAGGGAAGACTTAGAAGTTGGAGATCGATTAATAGAACAAGGAAAAACCATTGAAAATTTATACATCGTATTATCAGGATCATTATCAATCACAGATAGCAATACAGATAAACATATTGCAAATATAGGTCCAGGAGAGATTGTTGGAGAAATGTCTTTTTTAGAATCTAGACCACCATCAGTTTCTGTAATTGCAGGAGAAGATGTATCCGTTTATGCAATTTCAAGAGAATTAATGAATAGCAGATTAGCGGCTAATTTAGAGTTTAAAGCGAATTTTTATTATGCTTTAGCATTATTCTTATCTAACAGATTACGAAAAACTACAAGTCAATTAGGTTATGGGAATCCGCAAGAAGAGGATGTTATAGACGAGTCTGTATTAGACGGAGTTTCTCAGGCAGGGGCAAGATTTGGTCAAATCCTACAAAAATTTTCAGAAGTTTAATAGTAAAGCAAATATGAATTTAAAAATTCAAATAACTGTATTGTGTATAGGTATGGTTAGTTTAGTTTTTTCTCAAACTTCTGGTTCTGGAGGTGTTGTTGAGTTTTCTAAATTAACTTTAAGTGAGAGTCCTGTAGTTGAGAGTAATAGATTATCGATAACAAATGCTGAAGGAGATTTCCAAATCCAAAAAAGTTTTTTCGATTATCAATTAACATCAGGAATAACGGCAGGTACTAATAGTTCAAATTTATTTGCTGCCGACCCTAGAAGTACATTGTTGGCTAATAATGAATTAGATGCTAGTAATGTAAACTTGGGTTTAGGTTTACAAAAACGATTTAGAATAGGTTTAGTGGCAAGTTTTTCAGTTGATTATACAAGGTTGAATGATAATTTTCCTTTGAATAGATTTAGTCAAAACATTGGAGCAAATATAGATGATCATGCTATGACAAGTACTTTTTCGCTTACGCAACCCCTATTAAGAGGAAGTGTACAAGTGGCTTCGGCATTAGAAAAATCATCCATACTTAATTTAGAAAGTGAAAAAACAAATGTAACATTCAAAAATTCATTTGAAGTATTGCAAACCGCGAATGCATATTGGCAATATGTGGCAGCATACAAAAGTTTAGCAGTTTTTCAAGAAAATCAAAATAGAGTTCAGAGAGTATTAGATATCACAAAAGAATTAGTAGAGGCAGATAAAAAACCATCTGGAGATTTAGCTCAAATTCAAGCAGATTTAGCAAACCAAGCGAGACAAACTAAAGTTGCAGAACAAAATTTGTATACCGCTAAACTAAATTTAGGTAGAGCTATAGGATTACATGAAGAAGAGAGTAAGAAAATAAATATTCCTGTTGATGACTTTCCTGAAATTAAAACATCTGGGTATATAGGAAACCTTGATTTGAATAAATATATACTATTAGCTCAAGAAAATAGAAGTGATATTGAAGCAACAAAGCAAATTGAAGAAGCTGTAAAACTACAATTACAATTTGCAGAGAATGGTAGGAAACCTCAATTAGACCTTACAGGTTTTGTGAATTATGGAGGAGCAAATATTGGAAATGGAATCAATAACGCATTAGCTACCTTAACACAAAGAGAAGGAAGAAGTTTAGGTTTTGGTGTGCGATTAAATTTTTCTTTTCCAATTAATAACAATAATGCGAGAGGAAATTACACAAAAAGTAAAGTAGCTTTTGAAAACCAGCAAATTTCAAATGAGAACTTAAAAAGAAATATTGATTTAAATGTTTCTATAGCACTAAATAATTTAAACAACAGTGTGTTGGTTCTTGAAAAAGCAAAGGAATCTCTAGGATATTATAAGCAAGTATTTAGTAATGAAAAAGAAAAATTTCAGAATGGATTAACCACATTACTAAATCTAATCTTATTTCAAGAACGATTAACATTTGCAGCATTAGAGTACTTACAAGCACATCAACAATTTGCATCTGCAATTGTAAACTTAAGATATCAAACAGGGACTTTGATTGGCGAATCAAATAAAAAGATTACAAAGGACCTATTTTTTACAATACCAAAAATTTAAAAACAATAAAAATGGCAGCAGGATTTTTTAGAAAAGCAGCACTTGAAAAATTATCAACTCCAGAAAAACTAGATCAATTAATCAAAGTTACCAGTCCTAAAGGATGGATAACTTTACTTACCATAGCCTTAGTTTTAGGTACAGGAATTACCTGGTCTTTTTTAGGAAATGTAAAAACAAAATTAAATGTTGTAGGTGTACTTCTAGGGGGAGAAATACATGAAGTAGTGGCTACTTCACAAGGTCAATTAGTTAAACTTAATGTTGAAATTGGAGATGCGATAAACGAAGGTGATGTAGTTGCTTTTATCGAACAACCAGAATTATTTCAGCAAATAGAAGAAGTGAAAGCTTCTTTAAAAGAAAGAGAATTTGAATTACAGCGTTTATTGTCTTACGGAAGTAAAGATACTAGAATTCAAGAAGAATTAGTAGTACAACAAAGAAGTAGTATTGAATTGCAAATAGCATCAGATAAGAAAATGCTTACTTTCTTAAGTAATCAATTAGAGACTGAAAAAAATCTATTAAAAAAGGGATTGATAACAAAATCTCAGGTTGCAAATACAGAGCAACAAATAGAGGCATCTAAAAATTCTATTGAACGTTTAAAAGCACAAAAAGTACAAACATCAAGTCAGAAATTAAATTTAGGCTTCGATTTACAGCAAAAAATAAATCTAAATAAGCAAAGAATTGCTGAGGCTGAAAGAAGGCTAAAGCATTTAGAAGAACGTTATACGATTCAAACAGAAATTAAAAGTGCTTATGCGGGTGAAGTAGTTGAAATTCTTACAGATTCTGGAGTAATTGTTGGTCAAGGAGCACCACTTTTTAAATTGAAAAATCAAAAACAAGCTTCAGATAATCGTCTAAGAGGTGTACTATATATTCCTTCTCAAGATGGTAAAAAGATTAAAGAAGGTATGCAAGCCCTAGTAGTTCCTTCAACTGTTCAACCTCAAGAGTATGGCTTTATGAAAGGGAAGATTACATATGTATCAGACTTTCCAATTACACAAAAAGGAATGATGATGACTGTGAAAAATGATCAATTGGTTCGCGGACTTTTATCAGGTGGAGCTTTGTTTGAAGTATACGTTGAGTTTGAAAAAGATGAGAATGCCTACAGTGGATTTCAATGGACATCTGCCAAAGGCCCAAATATTTTAATTAATGAAGGAACTTCTTGTATGGGGAAAATTACTGTGAAGTCTGAACCACCAATTGCTATGGTTGTTCCTGCATTAAAGAAATTCTTTGACTTATACTAAAACCTGTCAAGCATGATTAACAAGAAAAAAAGCGAGGAAAAAAAGTTGCCTCGTAGAGTAAAAACACCTACAGTACTTCAGATGGAGGCTGTTGAGTGTGGAGCTGCAGCTTTAAGTATTATATTAAGTTACTATGGAAAATTTGTTCCTTTAGAAAAACTAAGAATTTCGTGTGGTGTTTCTAGAGATGGTTTAAAAGCTACGAACTTATTAAAAGCAGCTAGGGAATATGGTTTAGAGGCAAAAGGATACGCTAAGTCAATTGAAAAATTGAAAGAGTTAGAAATGCCAGCGATTATATTTTGGAACTTTAATCACTTTTTAGTTATAGAGGGTTTCACTAAAGATAGAGTGTATTTAAGTGATCCAGCACAGGGAAGATATTACGTGAGTCACCAAGAATTTGATGATGCGTATACTGGAGTTGTATTGACCATGAAACCCAATGAAAAGTTTGAGAAAGGAAATGAAAAACAAGGATTACTGAGCTCCTTAGCGTCTAGAATAAAAGGGTCGAAATTAAGTTTAACATATATTGTCTTAGCTAGTTTGTTTTTAGTAATTCCTGGTCTTGTGATTCCTTCTTTTACCAAAATATTTATTGATAAATATTTAGTAAATGGATTGTCAGGTTTTGTAATGCCATTATTATTAATTATGGGAGGTATGTTAGCGCTAAATTCGGTGCTAGTATATGTACAGCAATATTATTTATTACGATTAGAAACAAAACTAGCATTAACAACTTCTAGTAAGTTTTTGTGGCATGTTTTTCATTTACCCATAGCATTTTTTACACAGCGTTACAGTGGAGAGGTAGGAAATAGAGTTTCCCTAAATGATAAAGTAGCTAGACTATTGAGTGGAGATTTAGCCAACGCTGCGTTGAATGTTATCATGGTTGTTTTTTATGCATTATTAATGTTTTCTTATGATGTTGTATTAACATGTATTGGAATTTTTATAGCAAGTATAAATATCATAACACTGCAGTACGTATCTAAAAGTCGAAAAGATGGTAATAGAAGATTTACGAATGAAAATGGAAAGCTTTTAGGAACAACGACTTCTGGAATTAGCATGATAGAAACCTTAAAAGCTTCTGGAAGAGAAAATGATTTCTTTACAACTTGGACTGGGTATTTAGCTAAGGTAATGAATGCTCAACAAGAGTTGGGTTGGCTTACCGCACGATTAAATGTTGTACCACCATTATTAATGTCTTTAAATAGTGCCATTATATTGGGGGTTGGAGCTACAAGAGTAATGAATGGAGATATGACTTTAGGTATGTTAGTTGCTTTCTTGTACTTGATGAATAATTTTATTGGGCCAGTAAATCAATTAGTAAGTGTCGGTAGTCTTTTACAAGAAACAGAAGGAGATATGGCAAGGATTGATGATGTTTTAAATTATGAGATTTCTGAAGATTTTAAAGAAGACAAAAAAGAAGTTGTAAACCAAGAAAAGTTTGTCAATAAACTGACAGGTCATTTTGAAATGAAAAATGTAACATTTGGTTACAACACTACAATGCCTGCATTAATTAACGATTTCAGTTTAAAATTAAAACCAGGAAGCAGAGTGGCTTTAGTTGGTGGTTCGGGAAGTGGAAAATCTACAGTAGCTCGATTAGCCTCTGGATTATACGATCCATGGCAAGGAGAAATTTTATTCGATAACACGCCAAGAAGAGAAATTCCTAGGCACATTATTAACGAATCTGTAGCCGTAATAGATCAAGAGGTGTTAATGTTTAAAGGCTCTATTCATGAGAATATAGCGTTCTGGGATTCTAAAGTAACAGAGAAAAGTATTATTCAATCTGCTAAAGATGCTGCAATTCATGATGTTGTTGCAGCAAGAACAGAAGGTTACGAAAGTCCAGTAATGGAAAGGGGAACTAATTTTAGTGGAGGACAAAGACAGCGATTAGAAATAGCAAGAGCATTAGCGTTAAATCCGTCAATTTTAGTTATGGATGAAGCTACAAGTGCTTTAGATCCAAAGTCTGAAAAGATCGTTATGGATAATATAAAAAGAAGAGGTTGTACGTGCTTGATTGTAGCACACAGATTAAGTACCATAATGGATTGTGATGAAATTATTGTGATGGAGTTTGGTAAAATCGTTGAACGAGGAACACATGCTACATTAATGCAACAAGATGGGGTATATGCCCAACTAATTGAATCTAAATAATAAAAGGATGTTTGATAATAAGAAAATAAAATTAGCATCTAATGAATCGTTAATTCTTAATGAATCTGATCGATTTTGGATGATTACTTCTGGGGAGGTTGATGTGTTTTATGCAGAGGTTGATCGTGAAGGAGAATATAAAAGCGGACTTAACTATTTATATACAGCTAAAAAAGCAGCGTTATTATTTAGTTTAATTACTTCTCAAGATAAAAAAGAAGGAATTCGACTTATTGTAGTGAGTAAAGGAGCATCTTTAATATCTATTAATAAAAATAGATTATTACATATCGATCATTTCATACTTAAAGGTATGATCGAAAAATGGATTGTTAAAACTACGGAAAGTATACACCACAATTTAGTTCCTAGAGTTCATGCTACATTAGATGAATTCAAAAAAATTGAACTTCAAAAAGATAAAATAGCATATCCATCAAAAGGTATTGCTTGGGTGGAATTAATAGAAGGAAATCTAAAGAAATATGCAGGAGAAGAAGCATATGATTTAGCCTCAGAATTTAATTTTCCAATTCCTGTATTTAATGGTTTATGGATTGAATCTACCGATAAGAAAGCTGAATTTCATGTAAAAAGTACTGCTCAGATTTTAAGAGATGAAATCTATGTAATGTTATCTTTAAATGATTTACAAGATCATTTGTATAAAAAATTAGCAGCGAATTTCGAACTGGTAAAAGAAGAAGAAAGACGTAAAATTGAAGAAAAATTTTCAACAGAACAAAGTACACTTACCAATACTTTAGATCATTTAAGATCTATTGTAGGAGGAAAAAGAAAAGCTACTGTAGATCTTCGAGATAAAAATATAGATAACGACTTATTCAATACATGTCAGTTAATAGGTAATGAGATTGGATTTAAGTTTGAAGCACCTAAATATTTAGAGTCCTATAAAAATAGTACAACAAATCAATTACAAGCAATTGCACAAGCTTCTAAAGTAAGAGTTCGTAAAATTATTTTAAGAGGTACTTGGTGGAAAGAAGAAAACGGACATTTATTAGCTTTTTACAAAGAAGACAAACGACCAGTAGCTTTGGTTCAAAAAACATCAAATACCTATTTCATAAAAGATATACTAACTGGTAGAGAAGAAAAAATAGATTATAAAATTGCTGAAGAGTTAGAGCCTATTTGCTATATGTTTTTCTATGGTTTTGATAAAACCATGAGTTCTGTAAAAGAAATAGGAAGATTTGCTATTAAAGGTGTGCAAAAAGATGCAAAGTTTTTGTTGTTAGCGGCTTTAGCGGGAACTTTAATAGGGTTAATTGTTCCCATATTATCTGGAGTAATGTTCGATGATGTAATTCCTACAGCAGACAAGTCATTGCATGTTGAAGTACTAATTATCATGATACTATTAGCTGTTGTATCCGCGGGGTTACAATTAATGCAAGGGGTTTTACAACTACGATTAGAAACGAAATCTAGTATAAATTTACAAGCTGGTGTTATGGATCATTTATTACGTTTACCAGTTACATTTTATAGGAAGTTTTCAGCTGGAGATTTAACAAATCGTGCATTAAGTATCAACGGTATTAGACAAGTGTTATCTAATACTGTAATGACAGCAGTACTCAGTGGGGCTTTTTCTTTTGTGAATTTAGGATTGTTATTTTATTATGAATCAAGTTTAGCTTGGATTGGTGTTGGGTTAGCAGTTGCTGCCATTGCTTTTATGACAATCATTGGATGGTTAAAACTGAAATACGATAGAGAAATATCTGATGCGCAGGGAGATTTACAAGGTTTTCTTTTTGAATTCCTTTCTGGAATAAGTAAAATTAGGATAACAGGAGGAGAAAGAAGAGTTTTCTCGCTTTGGGCAGATAAGTTTTCTAGACTTAAAAAATTAGGGTTCAGTTCTGGAAGTTATCAGAATTACGTAGAAACGTTTAACGCTTCTTATCCATTACTAACTAATATTTTCTTTTTTGCTTTTATTTATTATACAGTTACCACTTCAAGTAAAGTAGGGGCGATGATTTCTGTTGGAGCATTTATGGCATTTATTAGTGCGTTTAATCAATTCTTAAGAGATTGTTTAAAAATGAGTATGGCTTTAATTACCTCATTAAATATTATTACGTTGTATGAAAGAGTAAAGCCTATTTTAGAAGAAACACCAGAATCTTCAGGAGAGAGTTTAGATCCAGGAGAGTTAGAGGGAGATATAGAAATGAATTCAGTTTCTTTCCGATATAATGAAGAACAACCATTAGTACTAAACGATTTATCCTTTAGCATAAAATCAGGAGAAATGGTTGCCTTTGTAGGAACTTCTGGTTCAGGAAAATCTACAATTATGAGATTACTTCTTGGTTTTGAAGAAGCAGAAGCAGGATCAATATTCTATGATGGAAACTCTTACGATGCTATGAATAAAGATTTAGTAAGAAGGCAAATTGGTGTGGTGCTACAAAACGGAGCATTAATGTCTGGTAGTATTTATAAAAATATTGTTGGAAACTCAGATCTTACATTAGATGATGCTTGGGAAGCCGCTAGAATGGCTGGTATGGAAGAAGATATTAAGCAAATGCCTATGGGAATGCATACAGTAATTAGCGAAGGAGCAGGAACATTTTCTGGAGGTCAACGTCAACGTTTAATGATTGCTAGAGCTATTGTTCATAAACCTAGATTGTTATTTATGGATGAAGCTACGAGTGCCTTAGATAACAGAACTCAAAATATAGTTTCTGAAAGTTTAGATAAGTTGCAAGCTACTCGTATTGTAATTGCGCATCGTTTAAGTACAGTTATCAATGCGGATAGAATTTATGTTTTAGATAAAGGAAAAATTGTAGAATACGGTTCTTATGCCGAATTAATGGATAAAGATGGAATATTCTCAAAATTAGCGAAGCGACAAATTGCTTAAATTATGAATAATGAAGGGCATAATTTTTTAAGAGGTTTAACAAATAACAAAGAAGTTATTCAAGAAGTGTTGGAGTATACTCAAAATAAATTTGTTAAACCTTCTTTTTCTAAGTTTTCAAAAGAGGAAAAGTATATAGAGACTTGGGAAACATACTATAAAGAATCAAAATCGTTAGGTGTTTTTAAAACATTAAAAAAATATATAGTGCAATTGCAGTTTCCTGTTAAAGCTGGGATTTCTTCAACAGAAGCCTATAAAAATGTCACCTTAAGAGGTAGAGAAAATACAACGAATTCAAATTTGTTACTTGAGGATGAAAATGCTATTCAATTAATTATTTATGAAAGTAAATTAATTGGTAAAGTACCTGTTTTAACGGTGTCAAATACACACGATTTTAAAACTTTAGTTTGTGCATTCTCTAATAAGAATGAACCTGCAGAAATACCAAATTCTATGGGAGCGGCTTTTATAAAAGGACTCAATAATTGGGATAGAATTTCAAAATTGAAAAAAGCCTGGCAAGAAGAACCAAGGACAACATCTTGGAATCAATTTTTTAAAGAAGAAGTATTGCCAAATCGCGATTTGTATCAAGATAAATTAATTATTCTTAGTACAAAACCATATAGTGGGGTTTCGTCTGAAGCACTTAAGATTTCTAAAGATTTTTGGGAAGAAGCCTCTGCGAAAATTAGAAAAGAACATGAATGTGTGCATTTGTTTACACTACATTATTACGGACAAATGGCAAAAAATATTCATGATGAATTGATAGCAGATTATGCAGGTATACTCAGAGTATTAGGAAAATTTGACAAGAATTGGATGTTACATTTTTTAGGTTTAGAATCGTATCCTAATTATAGAAAAGGAGGCAGATTTCAGAACTATATGAGTGATAATTGTTCTTCTGAAGCTTTTAATTGTTTAATTACAATTACTAAAAAGGCGATTGATGCGATTGATAAATTTGATTCAAAATTAGGGAGTATTGTCAGTGAAGAAGATAGATTGAGTAGAATAAAAAGTATATGTGAAGTAAGTATTTTAAATATGGCATCAGATCAAGGGGGAGGATTGTTATCCGATGTCTATAGACGAAATACGATTGTAAATGAAGCGATTTTATAATGACAGAAAATGAAAAAATACTAAAGGAAGTAAATGAAATATTAGCACAAGTTTCTAATGTGTTAGCGGTGGAAAGAAGTACTTTTTTCTTGTACAATGAAGAAAATAAAACGCTTGAAAGTGTTGTTGCTCAAGGAATAGAAAACTTAATTATAGCAGTTCCTTTAGGTACTGGTATTGTCGGACATGTTTTTGAAACACAACAACCCTTAGCTGTCAACGATGTTTATGCTCATCCACTGTTCGCATCTTCATTTGACAATCAATTAAATTTTAAAACAAAATCTATTTTATGTGTACCGATCTTTAATGAAAATAAAGAGATAATAGGTGCATTACAATGTTTAAATAAAAAAAATGATAGTTTTTCTACTACTGATATTACGGTTCTTAACAGCTTTGCTACTGCGATTAGTTTAATCATTAAAAATAGCAAACTGTATCATACAAGTGAACATCTAAAGAATAATATCTCTAAACTTTTAGAGGTTTTTAAAGCAGTTTCGTCTGAATTAAATTTAAATAAGTTGATTCAGTTAATTATGAACAAAGCAGCTGAAATCACAAACTCAGATCGTAGTTCTTTATTCTTAGTTGATGAAATTACAGGCGAATTGTGGACAGTTTTTGCAAAAGGTTTAGATAATACGATTGTAAGAACAAAGAAAGGAATTGTAGCAAAGGTGGCTAAAACTAAAGCGCCATTAATTGTTAACGATCCTTATAATCATCCAGATTTTAACCCTGCTGTAGATCTTAAAACTAAATATAAAACAAATTCTATACTTAGTGTTCCTGTTTTTAATTCAGAGAAAGAAGTGTTAGGTGTAGTTCAGGTAATCAATAAAAATGATGGAGAATTTCATTTAGATGATTTAAATATTTTAACTGGATTTGCAAGTCAGATAAAAATTGCAATTGAAAATGCTAAGCTTTTTGATCAAATAGAAGGTATGAAAAACTACCTGAATATTTTAGTTCAAAACTTAGATAATGGAATTGTAACGATAGATGCAAATCGAAAAATAAAAACGATTAATAGCCGATTCTTTTCAATGTTCAATGTCGATGATTCTTTCAACTTAGAAGAGAAACACATTGAAGATGTTAATGCAACATTGCAATCGTTGTTTTCTTATGCTGAGGAAACTATTAAGTCTGGAGAGAAAACATATTTTGATGATATAGAAATTCAAATAGAAAGCCAAAAGTTTATTACTGTAAACATCAGTGCATTACCCATGGAAAATGCTAAAGGTGAAAAGATTGGTGTGATTATGGTTTTTAATGACATTTCTAAAGAGAAAAGAATTCAATCGAATTTGAGTAGATATATTCCTCAACATTTGGTCAAAGAAGTCATGAATAAAGATAATTTGTCTTTATTAAAAGGAAATTACTCAAAGTGTAGTATTCTATTTTCAGATATTAGAAACTTTACAACGCTTACAGAAGAATTCGGAGCTATGGAAATTGTAAAGCTTTTGAATAATTATTTTGAAGCGATGATAACTTCGGTATATAAGTTTGATGGTATTTTAGATAAATTTATCGGAGATGCAATAATGACGGTTTTCGGAGTTCCTTATGCAAATATTTCCGATAGTAAAAATGCAGTACGATGTGCATTGGATATGTTCGAAAAATTGAAAGAATTAAATAAAAACCAAGATACAACTACACCAAAAGTCAATATCGGAATTGGAATAAGTACAGGAAATGTAGTTTCAGGAAATATTGGTTCCGAAAAACGTTTCGAATATACGGTTATAGGCGATTCTGTAAACATTGCCGCACGATTAGAAAGTGCAACAAAAATCTATAATGTTGACTTATTGATTTGTGAACAAACTTACCAAGAAATCAAAGACGAATTTTATTGTAGAGAGATAGATACACTACTAGTAAAAGGAAAAAATATTCCTGTTAACATCTACACCGTATTAAAACCAAAAACAGCATTTTTGTCAGAAGAAGAACAAAGCTTTTTACACTATTTTTCAGAAGGATTATCAAAATATAAGGTGTCTAATTATCAAGAAGCAAGAGTTTCTTTTCAAAAAGCAAAAGCACTACAACAAGCTGATGGGCCAACTAAAACTTTTTTAGAAAGGTGTAATAATCAATTACTAGAAATATCGAATTCATAAAAAGCGTTTTTATCAGTTTTTTTGTCGCTTTTGTCACTTTTTCTAATGATAACTTTACTGTAATTAATTTTATGAAACATAAAAAATACTATTACAAATGGAGTTAACAAAAGGGCAAGAGTTATATCAAACTATTATAAAAAAAGCTTGGGAAAACGAAACATTTAAAAATGAATTAATCAATTCACCAGTACAAGTAATAGAAGAACTACTAGGGGAGAAATTAAATATTCCTGAGGGTAAAACTTTAGTCGTTAGAGATCAAACAGACGAAGCTACAGTTTTTATTAATATTCCAGGTGAACCTAATATGGAGGACATGGAATTAACTGAAGAACAATTAGAGATTGTAGCTGGAGGGGGAAATATAGTAGATCCAACTATTCTAGATCCCTCAGCAGGAATTAGTGATATAGTTGGAGGTTAAATTCGCTTAAAAATTGGAAAAAATCATTGTTAAATTGAGAAGTACTCATGAAAAGAGGTGTAAAAAAAATCTTTTACTCCTCTTTTTAATTTTTGTTAAAATCGCAGTTTTTGGTCAAACTCAAACTTTGAATAAAGTTAAAGCAGATAGCTTATTTCATTTAGCTAATAAAAACATTAAAAAAGGAGAGTTTAGTGTTGCCTTACAAAAGATCAAAAAGAGTTTACAATTAAACATGATAGAGAATGATAATAAAGCTATTGGCAATTGCTATAGTAAAATAGCAACAATACATTATTATCAAGGTGATTATGATAAAGCATTACTTTTTTTCAAAAAAAGCATCCCGTCATTTAGAAAGAATAATTACCTAAAAGGAGTAACATCTTCTACTAATAATCTAGGAGCTATTTACTATTATTTAGGAAACTATCCTAAAGCACTAGATTTTTATAAAAAAGCATTATTACTACAAGAGCAATTAGGGTATAAACATCAAATAGCTGGTACGACAAAAAACATAGGAGGGATTTACCTAGAATTGAATGACTTTAAAAATGCGATGAAAAATTTTCAATTAGCTAAAGGTGTTTATGAAAAAGTAGAGGATACTAAGAATCTATCACAGGTATTAACAGCAATTGGAGAAACTTATGCTAAACAAAAAAAGTACAATGAGTCGTTACCTAATTTTAACAGAGCTTTAGAACTAGCAAAAAAAAGTGGAGATAGAAAAATACTTTTAGAAGTTTTGTTTGATATTGGAAAAATGAATTATGAAAAAAATGAATTTGAAAAAGCGTTGCATTATTTTAATCAGACATTTTCTATCTCAAAAGAAATCGAAAGTTTAGTATATCAAAGTAATTCACTTATAGCATTAGGTGAAGTAAACTTTAAGTTTAAAAAAATAAATCAAACTATAAAAAAATGTAAAAAAGGCTATGAACTGGCTAGAAATTTAAAAATTCTTTCTAATCAAAAACAAGCTTGCGAGTGTTTATATATTGCGTATAAGAGTTTAGATAAAACAACTCTTGCGTTACAATATTTTGAGCGAATGCATTTATTAAAAGATAGTATGCATTTAAAACAAGCTTCAAATAAAATATTGAACATGAAGTTTGAAAAAGAGATGTTATTGGATAGTATTGCTAATGTTGAAAAAGAAAGAAAATTACAAGTAGCTCATAAAAAAGAAGTGCAGAAACAAGAAAAGCAAAGAAATATTCTACTTATTTCGGGAGTTTTTATTTTAGTGATTGCAGGAGCACTCTGGAGTAGATTAAATTATACCAAAAAAGCAAAAGCAATTTTACAGGTAGAAAAAGACAGATCGGAACATTTACTGCATAACATTTTACCTGAAGAAGTAGCAGATGAGTTAAAGGAAAAAGGCTTTGTAAAAGCACAAGATTTTGATAGTGCTTCCATTTTATTTACAGATTTCAAATCATTTACTGCAACAGCTTCCAAGTTAACTCCACAAGAATTGGTAGAAGAAATTAATGCATGTTTTAAAGCATTTGATGGTATTATTGAACACTATGGAATTGAAAAAATAAAAACCATAGGTGATGCTTACATGGCGGCAGGTGGTTTACCTAAGCCAGATGCAAATGCAGTAAAGAAGACTATTTTGGCTGCACTAGACATGCAAGAGTTTATTAAAAAAAGAAAAAAAACAAACCATTCCAATAATAAACCTGCTTTTGATATGCGAGTAGGAATCCATGTTGGTCCTATTGTAGCAGGAATTGTAGGTGTAAAAAAATTCCAATATGATGTTTGGGGAGATACCGTAAACACAGCAAGTCGTATGGAAAGCAATGGAGTTGTTGAAAAAGTAAATATAAGTCAGAGTACATATGATATTGTTAAAGATGAAAAAGAATTACAGTTTGAATACAGAGGAAAGATAAATACCAAAGGAAAAGGAGAGTTAGCCATGTATTTTGTGTTTTTGAAGGAGTTAAGAAGTTAAGTATTGGAGAAGTTAAGAAGGGAAATTTGTTAGATACTGGTTGTTTTTTCTTAATACTCTGTATTTAATACTAATTACAGAATCCACAACCAATATTTAAAACACGAATTGTCAGTTCTGTAAAGGTTAACTAATTCGTTGACATTTTTGGTTAAAACTATTAGGGGCCTCCCCATTTAAAGCTTGGTGAGGTCTTTCTTGATTATAATAATATAAATATTGCAAAATTACTTCTACTATTTACTATTGTATCCCTAATATTAACAAGTCTTGTCTCTTGATTCTAGCATCTTGCTTCTTTTTTATATTAGAGCTGTTTTGTCAGTATTCTTGTCATTTTTATACTATTTAGTGCCGCTATCTTTACAACATCTTAATAAGAAAAAAACATTTATTATGGAATTCACAAAAGAACAAAAATTATTACAAGAAGTAATACACAAAGCTTGGGAAGACGAAAGCTTTAAGCAAGAATTAGTTGCAAATCCAGTAGCAGCTATTGAAAAACTTACAGGACAAAAGGTTGATTTACCAGAAGGAAAGACTTTAGTGGTAAGAGATCAAACAAATGAGTCTACTGTATACATTAATATTCCTGCTGAACCTAATATGGAAGATGTAGAATTAAACGAAGAGCAATTAGAAGCGGTTTCGGGGGGAAGTCCAATGATTAATCCTTGGGCAGGTACGTTACCAACTATTCCTTTGGGAGGACCTGTTAATCATGATGATCTTATAAAGCCTTCTACAGGGCCTTACGCACCAACTAACGGTAACGGTTAAAAAGTATTTACTATGGAATTTACAGCAGAACAAAAGTTTTTGCAAACTATAATAGGTAAAGCTTGGGAGGATGATGCTTTTAAACAAGAGTTAATTGAAAATCCTTTAGATGCTATAGAAAAGCTAACTGGTGAAAAATTAACATTGCCAGAAGGAAAAACACTAGTAGTAAGAGATCAAACAGATGAATCGATGGTCTATATTAATATTCCTCTTGAACCAAATGTTGATGATATTGAACTTAATGAAGATCAATTAGAAGCTGTTGCGGGAGGAATTCAATTTCCATCATCATTATGGAATCTACAAGATTTATTAAAATGGAGATCTGGAGAAGATGGAGGCGGTAGTCAAGAATAGTATAGATATAACAATAAATTAAATAGTATGGAATTCACAAAAGAACAAAAAGAAACTCAAGAAGTTTTAGCTAAAGTATTACAAGAAGCCTGTACAAACAAAGAATTTAAAAAAGAATTAATTGAGAATCCTTTAATTTCAATTGAAAAATTTATAGGAAGAAAATTGGAACTTAAAGATGGTTTTAAAATGAAGGTTGTAGATCAATCGGAAAAGAAAACGATTTATTTAAATATTCCTTCTGTTCCAAATTTAGAAAACACAGAACTTTCTGAAGCACAATTAGAAATGGTTGCTGCAGGAGGATGGGAAGGTGCTCTTTATGGAGCCTTAGTAGGAACATTAACTTTAAATCCTGTTGGAATTGTATTAGGAGCTATAGCTGGACATCAAATTGAAGAAGCCTTATAAGTGTGCTATTGAAAAACTAACGGAAGAAAAATTACCACTAAAAGAAGGAAAAACTTTAATAGTTCGAGATCAAACAAATGAATCGGTGATCTATATTAATATCTTAACTGAGCCTAATCTTGAAGATATTGAGCTCAATGAAGAGCAATTTAGAATCCGTTGCAGGAGGGATTAAAACCCCATCATCATTATGGAATCTGCAAGATTTATTAAAATGGAGATCTGGAGAAGATGGAGGAAGAGCTAGTCAATAATAAAAGGGAAGTATAAATAAAAATTAAATATTATGGAATCCACAAAAGAACAAAAATTACTACAAGAAGTAATAAGCAAAGCATGGGAAGATAGTGCTTTTAAACAAGAGTTACTTACAAATCCAGTTAAAGCTATTGAGACGTTAACAGGCGTAAAACTTACATTACCAGAAGGGAAAACTTTGATAGTAAGAGATCAAACAGATGAATCTACGGTATATATAAATATTCCTGCAGATAAAAAAATGGAAGATGTAGAATTAAATGAAGAGCAATTAGAATTGGTTTCAGGAGGAGTTGTTAATCCTCATATGGGAACAAATCCTTTTGATTTTGTTACAATTATAGAGCCTAGTCCTACTTTCCCAAATCCAACAATTAAATATTAAAAAAAGAAATAATATGAAATTAACATTAGAACAACAACAAAAAGGTCAAGAATTATACAAAGAATTAGTTCAGAAAGCGAGGGAAGAAGCTACTTTTAAAGAAGAGTTGATTAAACATCCAGAAGCAACAATCTCAGATTTTTTAGGAAGAGAATTTAAGGGGGATATTGTTATAGAAGATCAAACTAATCCTGATGTTATTTATTTCAACATACCTAGAAAACCCAATCTAGATGAATTAGAATTATCAGACGAACAATTAGATATAGTTTCAGGCGGAGAAGCCCCTTTTCTTATAGCTGCAGGGATTGGATTTGTAGCTGGAGTTGCTTTTATGGCTGCAGCTGCTGGAGTTGCTGCGGTGGTAAAAGCAGCAAAAGCAAAGTAATAATAAACTTATAAAAATAATAGAAAATGAAAATAACATTAGAACAAAGCAAAAAGGGACAAGAATTATATACTGAATTAATACAAAAAGCATGGGAAAGTAATTTTTTTAAAAATCAATTGATAGTTGATCCTAAGGCTACGATTTCAGAATATTTAGGTAAAGATTACCATTTATTTGAAGATGGTAAAAAATTGATTGTAGAAGATCAAACTAATGATTCTTTTATTTATTTTAATATCCCTCCAAAACCAAACTTAGATGATTTAGAGTTGACGGATGAGGAGTTAATGATGATTTCTGGTGGAGAAGGTCCACTCACACTTGCTGCTGGAATAGGATATGTAGTGGGATTTGCAGTAGGATCAGCGGCAGTTTATCTAGCAGGAAAGTATTTATTTTAATTTCTTTGATATAAAATCAATTAATAACTTACCTTGGCTAATTATAAAAATAACTAGATATCTATGGAAGTAAAGTTGAAAACTCAAAACATAATGATTATTATTATGATCATAATAATAATGTCTGGACTATATAGAAATTTCAATTTTAAAAATTTAAAATTTGAACCTTTTTGGCAAAGCGTGATATACATACTTGCATTGATTATTGGGGTTATATTATTATTTAGAAAAGTCAATAAGTAAAAGATTAATGGCAATTAACTTATACAACCCTTGATAAAATATTTTTTCGAGAAATTTAGTAAAATTGGGTGAAAGTATAAAAATATGTTTATTTCTGAAAAGAGAAATTATAAATATATCCGGATTAGTATCGATTTTTTAATTATTAATTCGGATTTTTAATCTTTAAAAACTCAAAAATGAATATTTTAAGTATTCCTTATATTACAGGAGGGTTATCTCACTTTTTACCGCTTTATGTTTTGAATTCTAAATTGAAGACAAATAAAAAAATCACTAACTATTTTTTAACGAATAAAGCAGCTCAAAAGTTTTTAGAAATTAAAAATGTTCCTTTTGTTTCTATAAACTACATGGTTGATGAGGAGCTAATTGAAAATTTTGAAATATCAAAAATAAATGATCAAATTTTTGAAATGGAGAAAGAGGCATTTAATATTATTAGTCCCGATATAGTAATTGAGGATTGCTCTTTTATTACTCCATTGATAGCTAAGCATAGAAATATACCTAGAATCTCTATTCAACGCACTGGGATTTTTAGATCAATTGATGAACAATATAGAAATAGTAGTCATTTGCACTCTATGCAGCAAAGTAAAGAGAATGCTGTATTAAATGATTCAGATATAAGTTTTTTAGAAGAGTATTCTAAATCAAAAGCTAAAATCATTCCAGGGATACCGTCAATAGAATGTCTTCCAGATAATATTGAAAATAAAGAATCATATTTTTATTCTGGTCCATTAATTGTGAAAGATAAGCCATCTCAAAAGTTATTAGGCTGTTTAGATGAGTTTATTGAAAGAAATAAAGAAAAACCTATAGTTTTTATAACTACTGGAACAATAGATAGGACTCCAATAGAAAAATATATAGAATATTTTTTAGAGAATAATTATGCTGTGATTACTACATGTAATTATAAAATCAACGAGACTTATCAAAGATCACTTTTTTATAACCCTTTACTTCCACTAAATTATATTTGTACTATTTCTAGTTTGGTAATTCATCAATGTGGATCTGGAATGTATCATTATCCAATTATGAATAAAGTTCCATCCCTTACCATAGGAACTAGGTGCTATGATAGAGAAGATATAGCACAAAGATTACAAAATATGAAAGTGTCTGGGCATATTCCACATCCTGATGATAATGTAAATTATTGGAATATTTTTGAAGAAAAAGTAGAGAAATTTAAAAAAAATGAATTAATTGATTATAGTATGCTAAAACAATTAAAAGAAGAGATAGTAGATACTATTTCAAATTTTAGAATAGAAGAAGTTTTAGAATATACATTATCTTAAAATTATGAAAGAATCTTTTTTTGAAATTTGCAGTCAGAATAATACTGATAAAGTTAATCATCATGGGTATCATTTTTTCTATCCAATATTTTTAGAGAAGCTTAGAGGTGAAGATTTCAATATGTTAGAGATCGGTTTTGGTACAGGTAAGTCGATTAAAGCTTGGAATGAATATTTTCCCAATTGTAATTTCTTTTGTATGGATATAAGAGTAAAATCATTTTCTAAGGGGAGAAATACTTTAATAACAGCTGACCAATCAAAAACAGAAGATCTTGAAGAGGTGTTAAAAAAAGTAGGTAAAGCAAAGTTAATTGTTGATGATGGTAGTCATCATCCTAAACATCAATATGATACTTTTATTTATTTTTTTAAAAATTTATTAGAAGATGGTGGGATTTATATAATAGAAGATATTGAAACTAGTTATTGGAAATCAGATGCCTCTATTTATGGTTATAGAATAGGTAATTTTGATTTAGCACAAAACTTTAGAAAATTTCATGATATGATAAATCAAGAATTTTCTAGGATTGAAAATGAATTAAATATTTCAACAATTACTTATGCCCAAAACTGTATTATCATAACTAAAAGAACAAAAGAGGAGGTAGATTATTTTAATAGAGAATACAGGTTTTCTAAAATGATTCATTAGGCAATTATTATTATAACGTAAAAATTTCTATCAAAAAGAATCATTCAAATCCTTTTAAAACTCAACCCATATGCATTCCCCAAGAATAAACTATTTTTGATTTCTATACGTTGTACAACATATGATCAAGAAGGTGTTTGTTTTTTTCTGTTTTTCACTCTAGTAGGGTTTAGTCACAGAAATCTTAAAGAATTTCGATCTAAATGATCATACAAATACTTTTGTAATGAAAAATTTTTATCAAAAATATCATATAATAACTACATTGCCATTATTGTTTTTTGGTCTCTATTTTTCCACTTATGGAGAAAAAAGAATAGGTCATGTCTTTTTAGGATTATTTTTTATCTTATTTATAACATCCTTGGTAATTACATTTTTAAGAATAGAGAATAAAAGAAGAGAATAAAATTAAAAGTGGTATAGGATGTCGCTCTAGTAGTAGGAGGAATAGGAGTTGCAGTTGGCTATTACGTGAATAAGAAAAAGGAATAATAGAAAAGTAAGGATGAAATAAAAAATGGTTACAGTTATTTGATATGGATAGAATTACAAAAAACATGATAATAGCTTTCAGTTTAGCTTTTATAGGTGCTTATTTAGTGTATCATGGTTCTAATATAAAACAAATTATATTTAAATATATAGTAATGACAGTAGGTATAATTATATGCCTAGCTAATGGAGTTTTCTGGACACTTAAGCTATTAAAAAAGTAAAATAAAGAGTATCTAAAATATATAGATATACTCTTTTAAAGTACCTTGAAGTTTTTGATTCTTCATAAAAATTGACCGCAAGTTTTTTATCAATAAAGGTTTACGGTTTTACTTATTTTTAGCTCTTAAAGTAATCTTAAAGAAGGGACAAGATTAAAATATTAAATTAACAACACAATGAAACTAAAAAAATATTCAATTGTTTTTATGATGTTAGGTTTATTAATGTCATCAATAACACCAATTCTCTTAACAAATGAAGAGAACTCTCCTCTACTAATACCAACAGTAATTCTTGGAATTGTATTAATATTATTTGGGATATTTTTAGAAGCCCTTAAAAATAAGGTTGAAAAATAACACGATATTTTAATATAAAAACGTTAACAGCTACCACGCACTTTTTTGTACCCCAAGAATAAACTATTTTTGATTTCTATACGTTGTACAACATATGATCAAGAAGGTGTTTGTTTTTTTTCTGTTTTTCACTCTAGTTGGGTTTAGTCAGAGAAATCTTAAAGAATTTCGATCTAAAAAGATTACAATACAATCAGATACCATTCAAATAGATTCTGTAAGTATCAATCCAACGTATTTTAAATTACTAAATAATAGAGGAGATTCCATTCCAAAACACCACTATCTAGTCAATTTTCCTAAAGCGATACTTATACTTAAAGCAAATACATTTTCAGAAATTACTGTAGAATATCTTCGGTTTCCAGAATTTCTAACCAAGTCATATACAGCTTTAGATGAAAAACTTATCGTTCCTAATACCAAAAGAACCGATAAATTATACAGTTTAACTACGAATAAAAAGAAAAAAGAACTTAAACTTTTCGATGGGTTAAAAACACAAGGGTTTATTACTAGAGGGATTACGACAGGAAATAATCAGAATGCAGTAACCAATGCCTCTTTAGATTTAACTTTAGAAGGAAAACTCTCGAAAGAAGTATCCATACGAGCTAATATTTTTGATACAAATTTACCCTTACAACAAAATGGATATTCGCAAAGTTTAACCGATTTTGATCGGATTTTCATTGAATTGTATAGTAAGCATTGGAAGGTTAAAGGAGGTGATGTTTCTCTAAATAATAAGGATAGTTACTTTTTAAACTTCGATAAACAAGTTTCAGGTTTACAGGTAAATGCAGCAATAAACGATAACTTTAATGTGGTAGCTTCTGGAGCAGTGGTGCGTGGACGATTTTCTACATTTAATTTTGTAGGCACAGAAGGGAATCAGGGCCCGTATAAAATTTTTGGACCCAACAACGAAGCTAATATCGTTATTGTAGCTGGTAGTGATGCTGTTTTTGTAAATGGGGTACAATTAGAAAGAGGAGAAAACAAAGATTATATCATTGATTATAATTTAGCTGAAATTCGTTTTAATACGACTTATCCGATTACTAATGATATGAGGATTCGAGTAGAGTTTCAATTTTCAGATCAAAATTACACTCGTTTTATTACCTATGAAAAAGCCCAGTATAGAAATGATAAATTTTCTGTTTCAGGATATTTTTACAACGAAAACGATGCAAAAAGTCAACCTATTCAGCAAAATTTAACTGACGATCAAAAACGAATTTTAGCCAATGCAGGAAATAATCGTTCTTTAATGGTTGCCCCAAGTGCATTTGAAGATGAGTTTTCAGAAAATAGAATTCAATATCGAAAAGTTATCGTAGGAGGCATAGAAACTTTTGAGTTTTCTACAGATGAAAATGCCGAATTATTTTCCGTTATTTTTTCTAATGTTGGTACAAATAGAGGAAGTTATGTGGTAGATAGAACGATTGCAACAGGAGTCATTTACAGATTTGTCGGAGTAAATATGGGGAGTTTTGACCCTGTAGTTCGATTAGCGGCTCCAACGAGTTTACAGGTTGCGGTTGTAAACTCTGAATATAATCCTGCAGAAAAAACTAAAATCCAAGTAGAATTGGCGTATAGTGATAATGATCAAAACTTATTTTCCACTGTAAACGACAATGAAAATCAACAGATAGCTTCTAAAGTACAATGGCAGCAGACCATTTTAAATACTACTTGGAAATTGAAAAGTACATTCGATTATGAATTTGTTCAGGAGAATTTTAGAACAGTGCAACGTTTTAGAGCTGTTGAATTTAATAGAGATTGGAATGTACGACAACAACTTGGAAATCAGAATCAACTAGCAACACAATTGGCATTAGAAAAGGATAAAAATAATTATATATCATATCGTTTTAATCATCTGAATTTTTCTGAGAGTTTTAATGGAAATAAGCATGAAATTCAGTCTGTAATGAACAGAAAAAGATTAGCATTACAATTTAAAAGTAGTCTTTTATCGAATACATCTACTGCTGAAAAAGATGAGTTTTTCAGATTGTACACCAAAGGAACGTATAGCTTAGGTAAGTCGTGGATTGGTGGTTTTATTGGTGCAGAAACGAATGAAATACAGAATAGAACAACCAATGATTTGAGTCTATTAAGTCACCAATTTCAAGAGTATGAAGGTTTTTATAGCATAGGAGATTCTACTAAAGTTTTTGCAAAGGTCGGATTGAATTATAGAACTAACGATAGTATTAAAAACAATCAATTTACACAGATCAACAATAGAAACACATTATATCTAGACAGTAGATTGATTCAAAATGAGCGTACTAATGTATCTTTGTATGCGAATTATAGATTCACAGATCATAAGTTTGAAGAAAATCAGCAATCGTTAAACTCTAAACTGGTGTATAACCAGCAATTTTTCAATAGATTTTTGAATTTAGGAACTGTATATGAAACGTCTTCAGGAAATATAGCACAACAAGATTTTGTATATGTGAAAACTGAACCTGGACAAGGATTTTATACGTGGAATGATTATAATAATGATGGCATTCAACAGTTTGAAGAATTTGAAATTGCGGAGTTTCAAGATCAGGCAGAATATTTACGAGTGCCCTTACCAAATATTCGTTTTTTACCGACACAAAAAGCATCGTTAAAACAATCAGTAATTCTAAATCCAAAAGCATGGCAAACAAAGAAAGGTTGGAGAAAATTCCTGTCATACTTCTATAATCAAACGTTTTTAACCATACACAACGAACGAAAAAGGTTAGAAGATGGATTTAATTTCAATCCATTTAATTTACAGGAAGAAGGATTGCTAAGTTTACAATTTAATATTAGAAACTCATTTTATTTTAATAGAAATTTACAAGATTATAGCTGGATTTACACCTACGGAAAATCGAGAAACAAACAACAGTTTTCAATAGGAGCTCAAGAAAATAATGCTGTAATTCATCAATTAGAATTTCAACATAAATTAACTGAATTTTGGTTGCTAGAGTTGTTTTCATCATATGGTGAAAATAGTTTAGACACCGAGAATTTTGCGAATAGAAACTATAATTTGCAAAACAAACAATTGTATCCAAAATTGAGTTATCTTTTTTCTAAAGACCATCGATTTTCTTTTTTCTATCATTTAAAAGATAAAAAGAATACAATAGCCGGATTAGAAACATTACAACAACATAAGATAGGAGTTAACTACTTCTATTTAACAGAAAAAAAGAATCAGATTTCTGCTGATTTTTCTATGTTTTTAAATGATTTTGAAGGAAGTGCTAATTCACCAGTAGGATATCAAATGTTAGAGGGTTTACAAGAAGGGAGAAACTTTACATGGAATGCGTTGTTCAATCAAAAATTGAATTCGTTTTTAAATTTGAGTTTGAGTTATTTTGGAAGGAAAAGTGAAAGATCTAGAGCAATACACTCAGGAACAATTCAATTGAAAGCGATCTTCTAAAAATAGTTGAATATCCGTTTATGATTTAGCTTACTATTATGTACAATCATAAAAAAGATGATTTATACGATTAACGACTAAAAATTTCGCGTATTAGTCGTTTCTTTTTCCTTCCTACTTTGTTTAAAAAAGAAACCGTAACTAAAACTATGCTTTATTTTTTAACTTGTATGAAGAAAAAATAATTCAACTAACTTATACAAAGTTTTTAATCATAAATCGTATTAATTTTAAGTTTTGCATGGTTTTTGGTTGTATCTTGAAACACTTAAAATGACATATCTCATGAAAAAAATAGTAGTAATTATAACCATTTTTTGCATTAATTTTTTACAAGCGCAGCAAGAAGTAAGTATCGATTTAGGAGATGCATTAGTAATAAAGACATTGGAAGTTACCTACGAACGTTATATTGGAGAACAATCTTCTGTAGGAGTTTCAGCACTATTTAATTTTCAAGAAAGAAATTCAGATTTTAGATATAACGAGGATAACATGATTACGCCATTTTTTCGTCATTATTTTACTAGTGCCAGAAACTGGAACTATTTTGGAGAAATTTTTCTAGGAATCAATTCTGGAGAAACGGATAGCGGAGTTTCATATACAGACGGTGCTTTAGGTATAGCTGTTGGAAGTAAATATGTATCTAACGGAGGATTTATGGTTAGCGTTTTAGGAGGTTTAGGTAGAAACTTTTTTACCGATACTGCACCAGCCGTTGTACCAAGAATTGGGTTAAACGTTGGATATAGGTTCTAAGCTTCTTGTTTTTTCACAAACAACGTTACAATAAAAGTTAGTATAGCAGGTAAAACCCAACCAAGGTTTGATGTTGCTAAAGGAATATATTCTTGAATTTTTGTAATGCTATCGTTTTTGGTAATGGATTGTAAAAAATCTGGAATACTAAACACTAATGTTACTATTATTACAGCTTTAAAAACACCACTAGTAGCTATTTTTTCTGGTAATAAGTTTAATAATATCAATACAATAGTTATTGGATAAATAAACATTAATGCTGGAATGGCAATGTGTATAATATGATGCACATCAAATTGTCCCATTGCAACACCTAATACCGAACCAATTAAAGCAGTTATCGTATAAGCTTTTTGTGAATTTTCAAACAAGCCTTTAAAATAATCAGCAGTACCAGTTACAATTCCAACGGCAGTTGTAAAACAAGCTAAGGCAACCAATACACTTAAAAAAGTGGTGCCTAAATTCCCTAAAGTTTGATTGCTAATTCCAATTAAAAGTTCACTTCTTTTAATGTCTTCTGGAAACAAATGACCAAATAACGCACCACTGTAAATCAATCCTGTATAAATCACTAATAAACCAATACCAGCAATTAATCCAGATTTACGAATAAGTTCCTTTTTTTCATGGAAAGAACTCCCTTTTTTAAAGTTCATTGAAATTACTAAAACACCACCAACAACAACAGCACCAATAGCATCAAAAGTTTGATAACCTTCTAGAATACCTTTCGTAAAAGGAGTTTCAAAAACACTAGTATTTACGATATCTAAAGGAGAAAAAATACTAATAAAAATTATAGCTAATAAAATAATTACAATTAAAGGTGTGAGAAATTTTCCTAAAACATTTAATATTTTACTTCGATTCATAACAAAAAAGAATACGAGTAAAAAATAAATACTACTTGTTACTAATGAACTACTATCAAAATAAGGTGCAATGGCTGTTTCATGAGTAACGGAAGCTGTTCTTGGTGCAGGTAGCGCAATAGAAATAGCGTAGACAATTAAACAGTAGATTAAACTAAATGTTGGTGAAACTTTTTTGGCGAAATCGTACATGGTTCCTTGTAAGCGAGCATGCGCTAAAATTCCAAGAATAGGAATAAAGACAGCCGTAATAAAAAAACCAAAGGTAACTAAGAGCCAACTATCAGCTGCATTTTTCCCTAACAAAGGAGGGAACATTAAGTTTCCTGCTCCAAAAAACATAGAAAAAAGTGCAAATCCAGTGATTATGATTTCTTTGGTTTTATTCATGACAATGGTATTTATGTGATGAAGATACATATTTTTGCGCCATGGAAAATTCAATCATCTATAAAAATGCTAAGGTTACTTATTATACCTATGGAAAAGGGACAACAACTTTAGTTTTATTGCATGGGTTTTTAGAAAACTCTAAGATGTGGAAATTAATAATTGATGAATTTTCTACTACACATCACATTATTTGTGTCGATTTATTAGGACATGGTAATTCTGAATGCATAGGTTATGTTCATACAATGGAAGAAATGGCAGAAGCTGTTTGTCAAATAATACAACATGAAAATAGTAGTAAAATAACAGCGATTGGTCATTCTATGGGAGGTTATGTTGCTTTGGCTTTAGCAGAGAAACATCCAGAAATAGTTGAAGGTTTATGTTTGTTAAACGCTACATCGCAATCAGATTCAGAAGAACGTAAAAAAATAAGGAATAGGGCTATTGCTATGGCAAAAACAAATTATAAAACTTTAGTTTCAATGTCTATCAATAATTTGTTTGCTAGTGAAACATATCAAAATTTCAAAGAAGAAATTGAAGCGTGTAGGCAAGATGCTTTAAAAACTCCTGTTCAAGGATATATAGCATGTACTGAAGGAATGAAATTGAGAGAAAATAGAGCAAAAGTTTTAAGAGAAGCTAAGTTTAAAAAACTAATCATCACTGGAAAAAAAGATCCTGTATTACATCTAGAATCGATAAAAAAAGAAGCTGAAAGAACAAATACACTATTAATTACCTTATCGAATGGACATATGAGTCATATTGAAAATAGAGAAGAGGTAATTAAGGAATTGAAGGAATTTATAGGGATTAATTAATAGCATCAGAAAGTTAGAGCCAAGATCGCTATACTTATAGAAACAAGAATAAAGATTTTTTGATCGTTAACTGTAAAAAAATCTGATACGATTATGATTAAAAACTTTGGATATATGAAAATTAATGAAGTGTTTAAAATGAAATTATCATATTATAATCAAAGCTAAAATACCATGTCTTTTTAATTTTTAACTTTCAAACTTTAAACAGTATTATATTATATTTGACTTGAAGCTAAAAAAATGAATGAACTAAGAATAATCATAGGGATTATTTCCACTTTTTTAACAGTACTTTTCGCCATATTTATTTTCTCTGTAAAGGCTGAAAATAAATTGAGTAATAGAATATTTGGTGCTTTTTTAATTATTAATGCTGTAGAAACTAGTGGATTTTTTATACATGATTTTATCCCTACATCTGCTAGGTTTAGTATGTTTAAAGATACAAGTTTTTACTTGTTTAGCCCTTTGTTGTACCTTTATATATGCTCAGTTTGTTATTCTGATTTTAGGCTTAAGAAAAAGCATTTGTGGCATCTACTTCCTTTTGTTATAGGGAATTTAATTATGACTCCGCGATTTTATTTAGGAGATAGTGAACTTTTAGCTAATCTAATCCCGAATATTACAGGTACTTGGGAAGTTATTACGATGCATATATTTATACACACGCAATTGGTGTTTTATTTTACAATAAGTTTCTTTGTGTTGAAAAGAGCTAAAAGTATATTTTTTGAAAATCACTCTAATAATACCATTCAAGCGTATAAATGGTTACACCAAATTTTACTGTTTTGGATTGCAATAATCTCTATCGCTTTAATTAAAAACATATTAAAATACACCAATTTAGAAGACCCTATTTTTCCTTTTTTTCAAATGATTTTAATAGTTGCCATTTTAATGGTTTCTTGTTGGTACATTTTAAAAGCATTGAATAATCCAGATTTATTTAAAGGTGTAGATTCTAAAACAAAGTTAACTAAAGATTTACTTGAAGAAACGCATCATAAAAGTGAAAATGGAGCTATTATAAACGATTTGAAATTATTTATGGATAAAGAAGAACCTTACTTAAATCCGTCTTTATCCATTCGGAATTTAGCGCAGCAAATGAATATTCCTGTACGAGAACTTTCCATAGCTATAAATCACGATTTAAATCAACATTTTTTTGATTTCGTAAATGAATATCGAATTAAAAGAGCAATGCATCTGCTAAGAGACACAAATCAACCTAAATTAACGGTGCTTGAAATTTTATATGATGTAGGTTTTAACTCTAAATCGTCTTTCAATACAGCATTTAAAAAGTATACGAATGTAACACCTACACAGTATAGAAAACAAGTAGTTAATTCTTAAGAGATGGATAAAGTATCGGTAATAGCAGTTTTAGGTTTTATTATTTTCTTGTTGTTCTTGTTCTTTGCAGGATTTCTACTAACAGTAAAAACTAATAAAAAACTAAGTAATGTATTATTGGCTAGTTTTTTAATCGTAACCGCTTTAGATATTAGTGTGTTTTTTTATTCAATGTTTATAACACCAAGCTTGAATTTAGAAATGTTACGAATCAAATTATCAGCTTTTAAAGATCCTTTATTGTTTTTATATGTACTTTCAGTGATCTATTCTAATTTTAAACTTCGAAGAATTCATACACTTCATGGTTTATTTTGGGTATTTAGTATAGTTGTATTACTGCCCAATTTTTTCTTGGTAGATACTGTTGCTAAAGAAGTTTTTTTTGCTGATTTTGATTCACAATGGGAAATTAAATTTTTAGATATCATAGGTCATTTTGTTGCTTTAGGATATTTCTTGGCGACCTTATATTACGTATTACGATACCGAAAATTAATTCTAGAGAATTATACAAATTCAGATGTTTTAAAAAACTACAATTGGTTACAACAATTATTGATTTTAATAACCATTGGTCATGTATTAACCCTACTTAAAGGTTACGTAAGAGATTATGTAGATAACGATGAGTTAACCCAAGTTCTTAGAATTATAGTGTTATTATTTGGAGTGTTTTTCATTTTTTGGTTATTTCTGAAAGCATTAAACTCGCCAAAATTATTTAGAGGAATAGATATACATCTTTCTACATCTAAAGAAATAGAAAAAGAGGTTGAAGAAGACGATACAAAAATTAAGGATTTAAAAAAGTATATGGAAGCAGAAGAACCATATTTGAATCCAGATTTAACCATTCGTAAACTTGCGGAACATATGAAAATGCCGACACGAGATGTATCGGTCTTAATCAATCAAAAATTGAATCAACATTTTTTCGATTTTATTAACGAATATCGAATTGAAAAAGCAAAAAAAATACTTTCAGATGTTACAAAATCAAAAGTAACAGTCCTAGAAATTTTATATGAAGTAGGTTTTAATTCAAAATCTTCATTCAATACAGCATTTAAAAAACATACAGGAAAAACGCCTACACAATACAGGAAATCAACGTCTTAACGTAAAGTCGAACGTTTTAAAAAAATAGTCGAACCATTTTTTAATCAACAAAAAGGTTCGACTTTGTGTTATCGGTCGTGTAAAACGTAACGCTAAAGCATTTTTGTGTCATCAAAACAAAAAACATAAGACATGAAACGTTTAGCTTTAGTAACACTTTTATTATTTTCATTAATAATGTATTCACAACAAGTAAAAGGAAAAGTAGTAGATGCCATAGGAAATATTGCTTTTGCTGATATAGTTTTAAAAGATAGTTCAGGCAAAATTATTGGAGGAACAAATTCTAATGATGAAGGACTTTTTAGCATCAACACAAAAAAAGGAAACTATAGCATTACTATTTCTTTTTTAGGATATAAAAATTGGGAAAAACAACTGACGATTAATAGCACAATAGATTTAGGGATTATTACACTTGTTGAAGATACCGAAAACTTAGATGAGGTAGTCATCACATCTAAAAGGCGAGTGATTCAGCAAAAAGTAGATCGTTTAGTTTTCGATGTTGAAAATAGTGTAGTAGCAGAAGGAGGAACAGGAACAGATATCTTAAAAATAGCACCACGAGTACGCGTACAAAATGGAGCTGTAGAGATTTTAGGTAAAGGAGCTTCTAGAATTTTAATTAATGGTCGTTTATCTCCATTACAAGGAGAAGAGTTAACTGCTTTTTTAGAAACACTAAATGGTAGCGATATTAAAAGTATTGAAGTAATTACGAATCCACCAGCAAAGTATGAAGCAGCAGGACAAGGAGGTTTAATTAATATCATATTTAAAAAATCAAAATTTAATTCTTGGAACAACACATCAAGAGTAGTGTACAATCAAAACGCTTTTAATTTTGCATCACTTCAAAATAGTTTTAGCTATCATAAAAATAAAGTATCCTTAATTTCAAGTTTAAATATAACAGAGGGAAGTATAGAGAATATAGAAAACTTACAAGTAAATTATCCTGAAAACTTTTGGAATATCGATGTAGAGTCTAAAGATAATAGAGGAAATTATTCTGGTAGATTACAGTTAGATTACGAAGTGTCTAAACATATAAATTTAGGAGTTCAATATTCAGGAAACTTGAGTAGACCCGATAATTCTAGTACGGTTACATCAACAATATTCAATCCAAATAATGTTTTAGAAAGTGTTATAGATAATAAAGGATCTGCAACGATAAAGAGATATAACCATACATTGAACTTTCATTCAGCAATAAAGTTAGATACCCTAGGAAGATCTATTTCTTTTGATGCAGATTATTTTAAATACAATTCAGATGACAACAGAGATTTTATTACAGAGGTATTTGATGCGAATAGTACATCATTAGGAATAACTTCAGGAGGTTTAAGTACAACAGGACAACATATCGAGAACTTTAGTTCAAAAATAGATGTAATGTATCCTGTTAAAAATATTCAATTGGAATTTGGGGCAAAAGTGAGTACTACCACAATTAGAAGTAATATTGTTTTCTTTAACACTGTTTCTGGATCACCAGTTTTAGATACCAATAGATCTAATAATTTTATGTATGAAGAAGATAATCTGGCGGCTTACATTTCTGGGAGTACGAAAATAGCTGATAAAATAGATGTTAAGTTAGGTGCAAGGTTAGAAAGTACAACAACACTAGGCGTTAGTGCGCAAACTAATGAAAGTAATCAGAATAACTTCACCAATATTTTCCCTACAGTATATGTATCGTATGCTAAAAATGAAGATAATACGTTTAATCTTTCGTATGGAAAAAGAATAAACAGACCACGATTTTCAGATTTGAATCCTTTTAAAACATTTATAAATGATAACAGTTTTAGTGAGGGAAATCCGTTTTTAAGACCTTCTTTTATGGATAGTTTTGAGTTGTCTCATAATTATAAAAGAAGTTTAAATTCAAGTTTGTTTTTAAATATTGTAACCGATGGTTTTGGAGTAATTTTTACTTCAGACTTAGGTGAAGAAAATCAAGTAGTAACTAGAGATAACTATTTTACACAGTATTCTTACGGAATAACAGAAAGTTACAATTTTAAACCTCTTTCATGGTGGGAAAGTCAAAACAGTTTAAGTGTTATTGGGTTGTCTTCAAAATTCAATAAAGAAGTAGGAGCAAACCCAAAAGAAGGTGTGAATGTTTTTGTATCGTCAAACAATACATTTTCGGTATCAGAAAACTCTAAATTTATCATAAACACATGGTATGATTCTGCTTATGCTGTTGGTTTGTTTAGTGTAGGAGATCGATTTGATATGTCTTTAGGGTTTCAGCATTCCTTCGCGAAAAAGAATTTAAAATTAGCTGTTTTTGCTAACGATATTTTTAGAACAAGTGGATTAGATGACTATACTTCAGAGATCAATGGAATAAAACAAGTATATGCTCAAAACTACAGTACAAGAAACTTTAGAGTTTCTTTAGCATATAGTTTTGGAAACAAAAAAATAAAAGTAGACGATAGGACTTTTGGTAACGACGAAGAGCGAAGAAGAAGCAATTAATAACAATTTTTTGTTTTGATAAAAATGCTATGTAATTGATGTTTTATCACTTTGATTCCTGCTGAAAAAGCAGGGATCTTTTTACTTTACCTAGAAATTATACCATTTGTGATTAAAAAGTGTATTCCACTCCCAATACCAATCCAGATACAGTTTCACTTCCTAACGCATAATTATGATAACCGGTATAAAGCGCAGTTTTCTTTATGTGATATTTTACCTGAGATTTAAATACATTGATACTATTATCGTTAATAAAACTTTGTTTCCAACCTAAATGGAAACTAATCGGTTGAAAAGGATAAATGTTTGTACCTACATTATAAGTAAATCCCCAAGTATCCACCTCATTACCCACATAAGAAGCTCCAGCTCCCCACCACATAGAAAAATTACGTTTTCGTATTCTATAGTAATTTAAGTTTACAGATGTGATGTTTAAAGATTCAGAGTTCAATAATGTTTTTTCAGAAAAATTGAGATGAGAAACTTCAATTCCAGCCAAATAAAAAGGTTTATACACAGCATTAAATTCTAAACCTTTAACACGATTTATTAGGTAGTTCGCTTCTAGTTTCAAATTAGAGTTTTTATAAGTGTTTTTTTCATCATAATGATATTCGCCTTCATTTCCTGTATAATAGGGATAAGGATGCATACGAGTGAAATCAGGTCTCCCAATAAGGAGACCTAAACTACCTTGATACAACGTTCCTATAACAAAGGAACTAAGAAGACGATTGAAAAAATAAGACGAATTACTACGCTGCGAGACACGAGCTCTAGAGTTACTAGTTATACTGGAATTTTTTGAGTTTTTTTTACTTAAACTTTTTTTAGCATTGTTTAAGGTGCCTTGGGAACATAAGAACAATGGAATAAACAGGAGTAAAAGTAATTTTCGTTTCATGGTAGTTTCATTTTTGGTTTTTCTTTTTTAATCAAATTTCATACCGTAAATTTTTATATGTAAAAGCTATGATTAACTTTATGGTGTAATTAAAATACTGTATTAGTACTCCGTAATATCATGAAAATATTCCATTTAGCTCATCAGAACTCTATTCTTACTAAGTTTCTTAGTGAAATTAGAGATGAAAATATTCAGAAAGATAGCATGCGATTTCGTAGAAATATTGAAAGAATAGGTGAGGTTTTAGGTTATGAACTTAGTAAAAACTTAAAGTATACACCTAAGAAAGTAAAAACTTCATTAGGAGTTAAGACAGTCAATTGTTTAGATGAAGAGATTGTTTTATGTTCAATTTTAAGAGCAGGCTTACCGTTACATAATGGATTATTAAATTATTTTGATGACGCTGAAAATGCGTTCATTTCTGCATACCGATATCACCCAAATAATTCTGAAGAATTTAAAATAATAGTAGAATATTTTGCTTCTCCACCAATAGATAATAAAACTGTACTATTGATAGATCCTATGTTGGCTACTGGAAGATCATTAGTGTCTGTATATGCAGCATTAAAAAATTATGGAACACCTAAAGAAATTCATATTGTTTCTACTATTGGTTCTTTAGATGGAATAGATTATATAAAAAGTCATTTTCCTGTGAATACATCACTATGGATTGCGGATATCGATAATAACTTAAATGAAAAAGGATATATAATTCCGGGTTTAGGGGATGCAGGAGATTTAGCTTTTGGACAAAAAATGTAATTTAGTATATATAGTACATTAAAGAAGCTGAAAAAAATATTAAAAGAATAATATCTGCATACCATTTCTTCTGAAATAATTCAAAACCGTTGGCGATAATTAAAGCTGAGGGAAAGATGATATAGAGAATCTCACTTCCATTTCTGTTTTTTAAAACGATTAGTAGTATTAATGAAAATAAAAAATGAAAGCAGATTAAAATCCAACTTTTTCTAAATGTATTTTTAACTCGTAAAGTCTTTGGGGTTTTTAAAATAGAAGATACACTAACCAATACCAATACCAAGCTAAACAGAGATAAATACTTTGAAGTATAATAGAAGCTAAAATCATAATTGGTATACCAATAAAACAAAGCATAAAACCTATCTAATTCAGCATACCAAAAACAGTATGTGAAATAGAGAATTAAAGGAACTGAAAATCCAATAATAGGTGTGAAAATCCTTCTTGCATCAATATGTTGGTGAATTAAAATACTGATAAAAGTTAAAGGAAAGAATAGTAAAGTAAAAGGTTCAATTAAAAAAGAAACACCAATCCAAAAACCACTGTCAAATAGTTTTTTTATAATGTTTTTTGAGGATTGAAAACTATATACTCTTCTCACATATACAGTAAGAACAATGTTAGAGTAAAAAAAGGTGTTGATTTTGAATGCCTCAGGAAAAAAACCTAATAGGAACACAAAAAATAAAAAAAAGTAAGAATTATCAAAAGTTAAATCATTCCTAGAATTCACAAAATTTACAATTCCAAAAAAAATTAAAAACCATAAAATAAGAGTGAAATTTATAACAGGAACAAAACCTGTAAAGAAACCAACAATAACATAGCAAAAAAACAATGCTATAATAAACATTGAATTTACAGGCTTAGTTGTGCTGAAAAAGTTGGTTAACATTTTTTCTTTTTATATTTTTGCAGGCGTAAAGATAATCAAGATATGTTAGGATTAAATATTTTTAAATTCATAGGTGAGATATTTCAGGTGTTATTTATTCCATTTGAATGGATTCGTTTAACATTAGCTAAAGGAACTGCTGGATGGTTTACATCTAATGCCGTTAACTGGATTTTCTTATTAATTCTTATTGTTTTACTTACATATTGGGTTCTTGAGTCTCTTAAATTTAAAAGAGAAGGTACAGAAGATAGAGCCTAAGCTTAAGCCGTTATATATTGGGAAGTAAAAACAAACTCAAACGTTTCAAAGAAAACGAAACATTTGCAAATGTTATACAGCCAACAAGGGAAGAGGTGGTTACAGACTTTTCTTTAAAAGGCAAATGGAATACTTTTTTCAAAAATGATAATCCAATTATTCTTGAGTTGGGTTGTGGTAAAGGAGAGTATACAATAGCATTAGCAGAAAAAAATCCAAACTTTAACTTCATTGGTATCGACATTAAAGGTGCTCGTTTTTGGAGAGGTGCAAAAACCGCTCTTGAAAATGACATGAATAATGTTGCTTTTATCAGAACACAAATAGAACTAATTGATTTTATTTTTGCTGAAAATGAAGTGCATGAAATTTGGATTACTTTCCCAGATCCACAAATAAAATATAAGAGAACTAAACATCGTATGACAAATACTAGTTTTCTTAAGAAGTACCATCGAGTTCTCAAAGAAGATGGTGTTATAAATTTAAAAACAGATAGTGAATTTATGCATGGTTATACATTAGGGCTTTTACATGGTGAAGGTCACGAAGTATTACATGCAAATCATGATGTGTATAAGAATCACTATTCTCCTGAAGAAGTTACAGGTACGCAAACTTTCTACGAAAAACAATATTTAGAAGAAGGTAAGCCTATTACTTATGTTAAGTTTAAACTAAACTACTAAGTTGTAACCATAAAATAATTCCGAAAGGTTTTTTCGTTAATGGCGTCTAAAACAAAAATCAATTGTTTTAGGAATGCTTATTCATTTTATTCTAGGTTTTGTTACATCATTTCTTGGGTTTACTCCGCCGAGTATGCTTAATTTAACTGTTGGTAAAATCTTTATAGATGAAAATAGAAAATCTGCTCGTCATTTTATTTTCGGAGCAGCGATCGTAGTTTTTTTTCAATTCCTTTTGAGTATTGTAGTCATTTCATTGATTCATGAATTTCCAGAAATCTTATTTTGGATTAAAAACATAGCGATCTTTGTATTTATGTATCTCTCTTTTTTTTATCTACAAAAAGAATATGCATCAAAAGAAAAAGTACAACAAATCTGCAGTCAAAAAAAATGTTTCTCTTACGGAATAAAACTTTCTTTCATCAATATGTTTGCGATTCCTTTCTTCGCATTAGTATATTCGTTCTTAATAACTAAAGGTTTTATTTTTGAAGGATATAATTATCTCTTGTTTTTCGGTTTAGGGACATCGTTAGGGGTTGTCGCAGTGTTATCTAGTTATGTTGTGTTAATTAAAAAAATGGAGACTAGTGTGGTTAGAATTATGGTGTTTTTTAATCCGTTAATGAGTGTAATTACTGGTTTTTTAGCTGTGTTAACTATAATAAAATTGTACTTTTAAACTATGGAAGATTCTAAAAACTTTTTCGATAAAGTATATGAAGTAACACGTTTAATTCCTCACGGAAGAGTAACAAGTTATGGAGCAATTGCAAAATACTTAGGAGCAGCTCGTTCTGCAAGAATGGTAGGTTGGGCGATGAACAATTCTGGGGGGAAAGAAGTGCCGGCACATAGAGTTGTGAATAGAAAAGGAATACTTACAGGAAAGCATCATTTTGATGGAACTAATTTAATGCAACAATTACTAGAAAGTGAAGGGATAGAAGTTGTCGAAAATCAAATACAAAATTTAGAAGTTGTTTTTTGGGATCCGATGAAAGAACTCTTGGAATGATTTTTGGTCGTTGGTTTTCACTTATGAAAAAAACAATACGACTTACAATAACAATAGTATTTATCTCTTTTTTTGCTTGTAAAAAAAGAACTGCAATTAAACTTCCAGAAATTTTTGTGTCAGAATATGATACGATTATACAACATGATTTAAAAAGAATGGGAAGGTCAAATTCTATAATTTATGCTATGAATGTATTAGGAAGTGATACAGTTAGGTTTGCTAATAGCGTAAAGTATAAAGAAGAGGGTTATGAAGATTACGATTATACTAGAAGATACGGAACGGATAGTATAAAGGTGATTGTAGATCCTATTCAATTTTTTCATTCAAATTTATATGGAATGGTAAGTGTATTGCCGCCGCCTCCGCCTATGATGATTGATGAAAATGAATCAAATTATGATAAGAGATACGAATCGTATTACCAAAAATTAGTGAGGACTCACTATGAAATGACACCTGTTTTTATTTATAATTTCTCTAATAAAAATCAAACAGTTCAAAAACCATTAGGTCAAGATTTATTCATGATAACTGAAGCAAAAACTGAAGATGGAAAATGGAAGCCTATTGAATTTTATCAACAATTTCCGGTTTTATGTAGCACTGGTCATCAAAATTATAATTTACAACCCAATCATTTCATTATAGTTGGTACCAGGAAATATTTTGGAAACTATAAAACTAAATTACGTCTCAAGTTAAAGTCTTTTGGTAGCGTTTTTTATTCTAATAGTTTTGAAGGAACTGTAAATAAGAGTCAGTTTGATACTTCAGAATTATTAGGAGATGAAAATCAAAATAGAAGTAAAGAATTCTTTTTAGACTAAAGTCAATGACCAATATGATATTTTTTTTTATAAATCATTAAATCGTATATCGCTAATATTAAATTAGTATATTTGTCAATATGAAAATAAAAAAACAAGTTAACATAGAAGGTTCAGAAAACGCAATGTTTGTTGCTAGTATAGCAGATGCATTATCACATCCTTTACGGGTAGCACTTGTGCATTATGTAAAAGAAAGAAATGGAGTTAGAAATGATGTTTGCAATAAAGATTTGGTTAATCATTTTCCGTATAGTCAATCCAGTCTTTCTCAACATGTTAAAAAATTAGTGAATAGTAATGTTTTTACTGTGAAGTATGAAGATAGGTTTTCTTTTTACAGTGTGAATGAAGAAGTTTTGAAAAGCTTTTCTGAACTAATTGTTAAATTATAATTTTTAAAAACATCATTAATCGTATATCGCTAATGTTTGATTTTATAAAATAAAATGTATAAAAATTATGGATATTAATTTAGTGTCAATGACTGAAGATCATTGGGAAAAAGTTTCAGAAATATACAAAGAAGGTATAGCTACAGGTAATGCTACATTTGAAACTAATGTCCCTAAATATACAGATTGGGATAAAAATCATGTAAAGAACTGTAGATTAGTTGCTAAAATAGATACTGAAGTAGTGGGATGGGCAGCATTGACTAATGTTTCAAGTCGATGTATTTATAGTGGAGTAGCAGAAGTTAGTGTTTATGTATCAAAATTATACTTTGGAAGAAAAATAGGAACAGCACTATTAAACCGTTTAATAGAAAAAAGTGAAGAAAATGGTATTTGGACGTTACAATCTGGAATTTTTCCAGAAAACATAGCAAGTATTAAAATTCATGAAAAACTAGGATTCAGAACAGTAGGCTATAGAGAAAAAATAGGGAGAATGGATGGTGTTTGGAGAGATACAGTAATTTTAGAAAGAAGAAGTAAACTAGTTGGGATTTGATAAACAGCGCTTATTATGCAATAAATAATCACAATTTACTTTTTTTATTATCTAAAGTCTAAGCCTTATCTTTGTAATTTAGAATAAACAAGATATTTAATGGGCTTTACAAAGCAAGATATATACAATGCATTAGAAACAATAACTGCTCCTGGAGAAGGAAAAAGTTTAGTTGAAAATGAGAATGTGAAAAATGTAGTTACTTTTGGTAATGAGGTAATTGTAGATGTAGTTATAGGAAATCCAACACTACAAGCTAAAAAAAAGATGGAAACTGAAATTAAAAAAGCAATCCATCAAAATGTAAGTGATAGCATTGAAGTTAAAGTTAATGTAAAGGCTGAGGTAAAGCCTAAAGAAGAGGTAAATCAAATTCGAGGAAAAGAAATTCCAAATATTAAAAATATTATTGCCATTGCTTCCGGTAAAGGAGGTGTAGGTAAATCTACAGTTACAGCTAATGTTGCGATTAGTCTAGCAAAAATGGGATTCAATGTAGGTGTTTTAGATGCAGATGTTTATGGGCCTTCGCAACACATTATGTTCGATGTTGAACGTGAAAGACCATTATCAGTTAAAGTTGATGGACGCTCTAAAATGAAACCTGTTGAAAGTTATGGAGTAAAATTATTATCACTAGGTTTCTTTACAAATCCAAATCAAGCTGTAATTTGGAGAGGACCTATGGCGTCTAAAGCTTTAAATCAATTAATTTTTGATGCAGATTGGGGAGAAATCGATTTCTTATTAATCGACTTGCCACCAGGAACAGGGGATGTACATCTATCAATTGTTCAGGCATTACCAATAACAGGAGCAGTTGTTGTAAGTACACCACAGAACATAGCTTTAGCAGATGCGAAAAAAGGTGTAGCAATGTTTCAACAAGAAGCTATTAATGTTCCGGTTCTAGGTATTGTAGAGAATATGGCGTATTTTACTCCTGCTGAATTACCAGAGAATAAATACTATATTTTTGGCCAAAATGGAGCTAAAAATCTAGCAGAAGATATAGAAACAAAATTCTTAGGTGAAATTCCGATTGTTCAAAGCATTAGAGAAGCAGGAGATGTTGGTCATCCTGTAGCATTACAAAACGGAACAAAACTAGAAGAATCATTCAAAGAAATAACACAAGAAATTGTGTCAGAGTTGTTAAAAAGAAATGCAAATTTACCTCCTACAGAAGTAGTACGAATTACTACTATGAGTGGTTGTAGTACAAAATAAGTCAGTAATATATGTCAGTAGAAACACAAGATAAAGTAGAAAAAGCATTAGAAGAAATTCGTCCATTTTTAATTAGTGATGGAGGAAATATTAAGCTTTTATCAGTAGAAAATAACATTGTAAAAGTACAATTAGAAGGAGCTTGCAGCGGTTGTTCTGTAAACCAAATGACACTTAAAAATGGTGTAGAAGCAACGATTAAAAGACATGCTCCAGAGATTGAAGAAGTGATTAATGTAGCTTAATAATTTTACTTTTATGATTACAACCGATATACTTATCATAGGTGCCGGTCCCACAGGTTTGTTTACAGTTTTTGAAGCAGGCTTACTAAAACTTCGTTGTCATTTAATTGATGCATTACCACAGCCGGGCGGTCAATGTTCTGAGATTTACCCCAAGAAACCTATTTATGATATTCCTGCGTATCCAGAGATTTTAGCGGGTGATTTAACAGATAAATTAATGGAGCAAATTAAACAATTTGAACCAGGGTTTACTTTAGGAGAACGTGCAGATACTGTTGAAAAGCAAGAAGACGGAACATTTATAGTTACTACAAATAAAGGAACAAAACATCACGCTCCAGTAGTTGCTATCGCTGGTGGATTAGGAAGTTTTGAGCCCAGAAAACCACCTATTAGTAACATAGCAGATTACGAAGGAAAAGGAGTAGAGTATATTATTAAAGAACCAGAAATGTACCGTGGAAAAGACGTGGTTATTGCTGGTGGTGGAGATTCTGCTTTAGACTGGTCTATTTTCTTAGCTGATGTTGCTAATTCAGTTACGTTAATCCACAGAAGAAATGAATTTAGAGGTCATTTAGATTCTGTAGATCAGGTACAAGAATTAAAAAACGAAGGTAAAATCAACTTAATTACGCCTGCTGAAGTTAAAGCTATTGTTGGTGATGGAAAAGTTGAAGGAGTTGAAGTGCATAAGAAAGATGAAGAGCCTTTTGTAATCAATACAGATCATTTTATTCCTTTATTTGGATTATCTCCAAAACTAGGCCCTATAGCTGACTGGGGTCTTGAAATTGAGAAGAATGCTATTAAAGTGAATAACGCATTAGATTACCAAACTAATATTCCTGGAATTTATGCAATTGGTGATGTAAATACGTATCCAGGTAAGTTGAAATTAATTTTATGTGGATTTCATGAAGCTACTTTAATGTGTCAAAGTGCTTTCAAGAGAATTTTTCCAGATAAAAAATATGTGATGAAATATACGACAGTTGGTGGTGTACAAGGTTTCGATGGAACTAAAAAAGAAGCACCAAAAGCTGTAGTAAAAGCAATAAAATAGTTGATATTTAGCGAATTTATACAACAATTATCAGAAGATAAACTTTTATATTTTGCGTTGCCAGTATTCTTTTTTACAATGCTGGTGGAGTATCAGTTTGCTAAAGATAAATATCATGGCAAAGACACTACTGTTTCTTTAGTAATGATGGTGTTTTCAGCAATAATAGAGTTTATTCCAAAGGTATTGGCGTTTGTTGTATTTTTCTATTTACATGAATTAAGTCCGTTAAAAGACGTTGTTGGTCGCCAATGGTGGGCTTGGTTACTATTGTTTTTTGCTGATGATATTTCATATTACTGGTTTCATCGTTTAAATCATGAAGTTCGTTTGTTTTGGGCAGGCCATGTTCCACATCATTCATCTATTTATATGAATTTAGGAACAGCATTACGTCAAGGAGTTGGAGAACGTATTCACAAGTTTTTCTTTTGGTTATGGATTCCATTACTAGGATTTGATCCTTTAATGCTATTCACCATGATGGGCGTAAGTTTAATGTATCAGTTTTTTGTGCATACTGAACTAGTAGATAAACTACCGAAGCCAATTGAGTTTATTTTCAATACACCATCGCATCACAGAGTTCATCATGCATCTAATATTCGGTATTTAGATTGTAATCATGCTGGGGTTTTAATTATTTGGGATCGTTTTTTTGGTACCTTTTCAGAAGAATTAAAAGATATTGATCAGCCTGTGTATGGATTAACGGTAAATATTGAAACATTTCATCCAGTTAAAGTTGCTACGCACGAGTATGCTGCAATTTGGAAAGACGTAAAACGAGCTGATAAATGGTCCGATAAATTGAATTATATTTTTAATTCGCCAGGATGGAGTCACGATGGAGAAGATAAACGAGCGAAAGTGCTAAGAAAGAAATTGAAAAAACAAGAAGATTAATAGTATGATGTTAAATATTGTGTTACTTTCACCATTAGAGTTTACCGATTATGTTTCTATTTCATTGAATGAACTAGTTATTATTTTCTGCGTATCATGTGCTTTAGGATTGTTCACTCACTTCTTTTTTTCTAAAGAATATACACGTTTAAATGAGAATGGAGAAGTAGAAAAAATCAAATTTAAACCCTTTTCTCTAGGGGTAAAAGTCATTACTATTTTTATTACGCTAATCGTGATTTTTATGCCTATTTTTAAATTATTAGGAGTAGATTACTTTATTTAACATGCAAGATCAAGATATTACAATAAAAATTACAGATAGAGAGGGTGTTACACATGAAGTGCAAGCACCAACAGATATGAATATGAATTTAATGGAAGTAATTCGTTCTTACGAATTAGCTCCTGAAGGAACAGTTGGTATTTGTGGAGGAATGGCAATGTGCGCTTCTTGCCAGTGTTATGTGAAATCAGATCACGAACTTCCAGAAATGACGGATGACGAAGATGCAATGCTTGCAGAAGCTTTTTATGTAGAAGATAACAGCCGTTTAGGATGTCAAATTCATATGACTCCAGAACTCGATGGATTAGAAGTTGAGATTGCTCCTGAAAGTTAATTTTAATTTATTCTAAATAAGTGTTACATTTGCATTATGAATGTAGATGTAAGTGTTGAGTACGAGATCGATCTTAAGGAGATCACATTTTGTAAGTACGAATTAAAAACAGTTAATAAAAGAATCCCGCTATCATTTCCTCAATTATTACAATTGAGAAAAAATGTATACAATCTTACAAAGCCTGAAGCTTTATATAATATCATTGATTCAGAGAATTTTGTATTGCTTTTTGTAGCTGACAAGCAACATTTAATTTACTTAGATATTCCTCAAATCTTAAACTTAAGAAACACAATAGATTCGTTTTTTTACAGTTTTAAATCAGTTTCAATCTAAATAATATGCTTATTTAGACTTTTTTCAAATTTATCAAACTCCTATGTTTAAAGGCTTTATTGTTGTATTTTTGAAATAAGTAAAATAGAATATCATGAAAACAGCAATAAGAAAACAAATGACGATAAATCCTGTAGTTATGGATTTATTAAACAGTCAAATAGCATTAGAAATGAAAGCCTCTGCATCTTATTTAGCTATGGCTTCATGGTGCGATCAAAGAGAATTATTAAACAGTAAATCATTTTTCTATAAGCAAGCTGAAGAAGAGAGAGAGCATGCAATGAAAATATTTGCATTTATTAACGATAATGGTGGAGCAGCAATTTCTCCAAGTGTAGAAAATGTAAATAATGATTTCGAAAGCCTTAGAGCGATTTATGAAACTTCATTAGATCAAGAAATAAATGTAACAGAATCAATCTTCAATATCTTTAAAACAGCTAGAAAAGAAGATGATTTTGTAACAGAGGTATTCTTACAGTGGTTCATTTCAGAACAATCTGAAGAAGAAGATACCATGAGAAGCATTATCGATGTATTTGATTTAATGGAAGGAATGCCATTAAAAATGATCGACGAAAGATTACCAAAAGAGTAATTTGATGTATAACAATATGCTAAGGTCCGAAGTTAATAGCTTCGGACTTTTTGTTTTTAGGAATTCTTGGCAGAGTGACTTTTATCAGTCTGTAATCCCCAATCTTTTTATTATATTTGTAAGACAAACAACTAAATCGCTAAGAATGTTCTGGTTAGGCTTACTAGCACACTTAAAATTTTTAATCAAGCGAAATCCTGAGTGATAGGTTAATGGATCAATATATCTATTTGAGAATGCAATGCTTAATCAATTTTTTGATTTTCAGTATACATTATATCATTAACAAATAAAACTATCGGCTTATGCCTTTTTATCATAAATTAGGAAAAATTCCACCAAAGCGTCATACACAATTCCGTAAAGAAGACGGAAGTTTATATTATGAGCAGTTATTTGGTACCATAGGATTTGATGGAATGTCATCAAATTTATATCACGAGCACAGACCAACTCAGGTAAAAGAAATTAGAAAGCAATATTCTGTAGCTCCTAAAATCGCAAAGAAAAATAATATTCAATCGTATCGTTTGAGAGGTTTTCAAGTGCCTCAGATCGAAGACTATTTAGAAAGTAGAAAAATAGTTTTAACGAATTCAGATTGTAATATTATTCTTTCAGCACCAAAATCGTCTACAAATGACTATTTCTATAAAAACACAGATGCAGATGAAGTAATTTTTGTGCACCGAGGAACAGGAAAGTTAAGAACACATATGGGGAATATCAATTTCAAATATGGAGATTATTTAGTGATTCCTCGCGGTATGATTTATAAGTTAAATTTTGATACAGAAGATAATCGCTTATTTATTGTTGAATCATACAGACCGGTATATACACCAAAACGTTATAGAAATTGGTTTGGTCAATTATTGGAGCATGCACCGTTTTGTGAAAGAGATATTCGTCAGCCAGAAGAGTTAGAAACGCATAACGAAAAAGGTGACTTTTTAATCAAAATTAAAAAGCAAGACGAAATCATAGAAATGGTATATGCGACACATCCTTTTGATGTTGTTGGTTACGACGGATTTAACTATCCGTATGCATTCTCAATCCATGATTTTGAACCAATTACAGGTAGAGTGCACCAACCGCCACCGGTACATCAAACTTTCGAGACAGATGCCTTTGTGATTTGTAGTTTCGTACCAAGACTATACGATTATCATCCAAAAGCAATTCCAGCTCCATACAATCACAGTAATATCGATTCTGATGAAGTTTTATATTATGTAGATGGAGATTTCATGAGTAGAAATGATATTGATGCTGGACATATTTCATTACATCCAGCAGGAATTCCTCACGGACCACACCCAGGAGCAACAGAAAGAAGTATCGGAAAGACTGAAACAGAAGAGTTGGCAGTAATGGTAGACACGTTTAAGCCATTAATGGTAACAGAAGAAGCAATGAAAATTGCAGATGATACGTATTATCAGTCTTGGCTTGAGTAAATTTTTATTGAAAAGAGAAAAGAGATATTAGAGAATAGATTAAACTGAGAATGAAAAGACATAATTATAAGAATCTTAAAATTTGGTCAATCGGTATTGAAATAGTTGATATGGTTTTTATAATGACGGGAAAATTCCCAAAAGAAGAAAAATTTGGATTAATATCTCAAATTAATAGGTGTTCAATTTCGATTCCAAGTAATATTGCAGAGGGTTCATCGAGATCAGATAAATCATTTTCTCATTTCATAGATATAGCTTTAGGTTCTTCATTTGAACTAGAAACTCAGATGATAATTGCCTTTAAAAGAAAATATATAACACAAGAAGAATTAAAAAACATTGAAGAAAAGTTAGCAGAGTTTCAAAAAATGACAATGAGTTTTCAAAATAAACTATAAAGTCTCTTCTCTCTATTCTAACTTCTCTATTCAAATTCAGAATTAAGATGAGTAATAAAGATATAAAATCAGTAAACTACGGTTTAGAAAAAATATTTGAAGGAGCACAAGATTTCCTTCCACTTTTAGGAACAGATTATGTAGAGTTTTATGTAGGTAATGCAAAACAAGCTGCACACTTTTATAAAACAGCATTTGGTTTCCAGTCTTTAGCTTATAAAGGATTAGAAACAGGATCTAAAGATGAAGTAAGTTATGTACTTGTACAAGATAAGATTCGCTTAGTATTAACAACTCCATTGAATAGTAAATCGCCAATTAATGATCATATCGTTAAGCATGGAGACGGAGTTAAAGTTGTTGCACTTTGGGTTGAAGATGCTCGTTCTGCTTGGGAAGAAACTACAAAAAGAGGAGCAAAATCTTACATGGAGCCGACTGTAGAGACAGATGAACATGGAGAAGTAGTGCGTTCTGGAATTTATACTTACGGGGAAACTGTACATATGTTTGTAGAGCGTAAGAATTATAAAGGAACATTTATGCCTGGATTCATGGATTGGAAATCAGATTACAATCCACCATCAGCAGGATTAAAATACATCGACCACATGGTAGGAAATGTTGGTTGGGGTCAAATGAACAAATGGGTAAAATGGTACGAAGATGTAATGGGATTTGAAAACTTCTTATCATTTGACGATAAACAAATTCATACAGAATACTCCGCTTTAATGAGTAAGGTAATGAGTAACGGAAATGGACGTGTTAAATTCCCAATTAATGAGCCAGCCAAAGCTGCTAAAAGATCTCAGATAGAAGAATATTTAGATTTTTATGAAGGTGAAGGAGTACAGCATATTGCAGTTGCAACTGATGATATCATCAAAACAGTTTCACAGTTAAAAGCTAACGGAGTAGAGTTTTTACCACCGCCACCTCAAGCATATTACGATATGATTCCTGAGCGTTTAGGAGTTCATAGAGATATGATGAAAGAAGATATTTCCAAATTACAAGAATTATCAATTTTAGTAGATGCCGATGAGGAAGGGTACTTACTACAAATCTTTACAAAACCAGTAGAAGATAGACCAACATTATTCTTCGAAATTATTCAAAGAATGGGAGCAAGAGGTTTTGGAGCTGGGAACTTTAAAGCACTTTTCGAATCAATCGAAAGAGAACAACAAAGAAGAGGAACCCTATAGATATATAGAATTGAGGAATAGAACCAAGAAAACATAAAGTTTTTCTTGGTTCTTTTTTTAATGTTAAAAATAAACTGAAGCCATTAAAATGACGAAAGTCTTGTATCTTGGCTCTTTTATTCTTTAGTCTAAACCAAACCAATGAGTCGAGAAGAATTATTAAAAGCAATTGAAGAAAAATACGATAAATTAGGAGTTCCTGTTGAGGCCATGTTAGAAGGTTTATTGTGGAGTAAACCAATAACGTATTGGGATTATATACAAACGGATGCTTTATTAGGATTACAAATCCCTAGAACTACTGAACCAGATGAAATGGTGTTTATTATGTATCATCAGGTCAACGAACTTTTATTTAAAATGATTCTTTGGGAAATTGATCAAGTAGCTAAAAGTGTAGAAATTTCAGCAGATAAGTTCTCAAAACATTTAATGAGAATAAGTAGGTATTTCGATGTTTTGTGTAACTCATTTGATGTCATGGGAGACGGAATGGATGTAGAGCAATATCTTAAGTTTAGAAATACACTGACACCAGCAAGTGGTTTTCAAAGTGCTCAGTATAGAAAAATTGAGTTTGCATCCACAGAATTAATCAATTTGATAGATATTCGATTTAGAGATACTATAGATCGTAACTCTTCATTTAAAAATGCTTACGACCATTTATATTGGCAAGCAGCAGGGAAGAATTATACTACAGGTCAGAAAACAACATTGTTAAAGTTGTTCGAAAAGAAATATATGGGGGAATTTATGGAGTTTATGGAAGATTATAATGATATCAATCTTTCAAAAAAATTCCAACAGCTTCCTGAGGATATTCAAAAAGATGAAGCTTTAGTTAAAGCAATGCGTCATTACGATTATACAGTAAATGTAAAATGGGTGATGGCACATTACAATGCAGCAGGAAAATATTTAGGAGGAAGTGATAAAGATTTAGAAGCAACAGGTGGTAGTAGTTGGCGTAAATATTTGCACCCTAAATATCAAAAAAGAGTCTTCTTTCCATATTTATGGAGTAAAGAAGAGTTAGGTGCTTGGGGTACTTTTTAAGTAAAAAGAGAGGTGTATAGATGATATATAATGCCTAACTAAATAGGTGGTTATTTTCTTTTTTTGTAGTTGTTCTCAATGAATTTTGTAGTTTCTTTAACCTGTTTTTCTAATGTAGAATTATATAATAAAACGACTTCATTAAGTTTCTTTAAATATTTTAATTTCATTAAATATCTTCTGTCTTTTTTTAGTCCTTTTTCATCAATAGGTTTCATTATATTAATTCCTTTTTTATAACTCCAATCATCAAAATAAACAAGTCCAATATCTAATGCTTCATCAAGTACTTTATGATATTTTTCATGCATTCTTTCAAAATTAGGATACGATACATCGTAGAGATAGGTGATATAATACCTTAATGTATCATTTTCAATTCGATTTAAACCAAATTCTTTTAGAGATTCAAAAGGAGCTGTTGATTTTAGAAATAATGTTGGTTTGTGAGCAACAGATAAATTATAAGTAATAGAGTCTTTTGAAACTGAATCGCCTTCAATCCATTTGATACTTTCAGTCTGACTTTTTAAAAATCGAGTATGAGCATCTTTATTTGCTTTTATATCTGTTAAATCTCCTTGTAGCCCTATCCAGATGTTTGCAACTAATTCTTTCTCCAGTTTTTTATTATCAGTTGCTTCTTTCCATTTATTTGCTTGAAATGCAAAAAATATTCCAATGGTAATTAAAAAAACCTCTCCAAAGGCATACATACAATACTTTCTAATTTTATTCTTTTTCATAAGTTTTAATTTAAGTTTTCTAAGTTTTAGCATTTCTATTCTAATAAATTGTAGTAGCAAATATATATATGTAAAAAAGGTCTACAATACTATATTGTATCGAATTATTGTTAACAATACAATTTGTTATTCTAATTCATATTTCATGAGTTTTCAATTTTAAAACATAAAAAACATAGGGTTTTTTAATACTCTGTTGTAGTAATAATAAGGGAACAAATTTTATATATAATTATGGAGCATTTAGAAGAATTTTGCGTATTACTTTCATTATTAATAATGACACTTGGGGTATACTTAGAGACAAATGATAATTTATTTTAATGGAGATAACTGTAGGGTAAAAAAAAAGTGAGTTGTATTTAATACGTAACAAAAAAAATATTTTTATAATGAAGCAATTTCGAACACTTTTTTTAGGAATTAGTTTAGCCGTTTTTGTTAGTTGTGTTGATACTGAATTCACACCTATCGATGAAGATGGACAATCAGGTCAGGAACAATTGATTTTTGCATTAGATTTTGAAGATGGTAATGAAAATTTTAGAACACATGCTGCTGGAGATTCTCCTGAAAATGAACCTGTAATAGATAGGGGGCAAAAAGAAAATACATGTGGAACTCTTTTTAGAGGAAAAACAGAAGATTTTACCATATGGAAAGGGTATGACTTTAAAGGGAATGACACTAATTTCATGGGGCTTGATATGGGGTCTTGTGAAGGTTTCTTTGAAGCTGTTGTGAAAACTGATTTTTTTCTTGAAGAAGATTTAGGTCAAGGTGAAGGTAAATTATCTTTTAAGTATTATATGCCTGGTGATTTTACGGAATGGGAAAATAACAGCTATGTTTTGAATGTCATTATTGAGCATGCAAATTCAAATAATGATTTTAGTAATGATCCAGATTTTATAGATGTATTAGTAAGATTTTCAGCAGAAGTAAATCAAGATGGATGGGTAGATTTTTCTGAAATAATACCAACATCTATAGATGCTGGAGAATATAGTGTTATTATCAGAATGGTAGGGGCTTCTGCTGCAATTGATGATATCACATTAGTAAAGCTTGTTTCAGGAGAAGAAGCAGATAATGGTGACAATGACAATGGTGATGGACAAGGTTCAGGAGGTAATGATAATGGACAAGGTTCAGGCGGTAACGACAATGGTCAAGGTTCAGACGGTAACGATAACGGTCAAGGTTCAGGAGGTAATGATAATGGTCAAGGTTCTGGCGGCAATGACAATGGACAAGGTTCAGGAGGTAATGATAATGGACAAGGTTCAGGCGGTAACGACAATGGTCAAGGTTCAGGCGGTAATGATAATGGTCAAGGTTCAGACGGTAACGATAACGGTCAAGGTTCAGGCGGCAATGACAATGGACAAGGTTCAGGAGGCAATGATAATGGACAAGGTTCAGGCGGTAATGATAATAGACAAGGTTCTGGGGGCAATGACAATGGACAAGGTTCAGGCGGTAATGATAATGGACAAGGTTCAGGCGGCAATGATAATGGACAAGGTTCAGGAGGTAATGATAATGGACAAGGTTCTGGTGGCAATGATAATGGACAAGGTTCAGGAGGTAATGACAATGGACAGGGTTCAGGCGGCAATGGTAATGGACAAGGTTCAGGAGGTAATGATAATGGACAAAGCTCTGGAAACAAAGGGAATTAATATCGATGAGAATGAATCACTAAGATTTATTACAGGTAAATGAGTTGATTTTTGGAAAAAGGTAGAGGGTTTATTATTTTTATAGAAACTCTACCTTTTAACAAAAAAGAAAATTGGTTCTTATTGACTTAAAAGGAGTTATTTTTGCAGTAATGGAAGTAGTAGATAAATCATTATGTGATTCGAAAGTGTTCGAACAAGTATATAAAACCAATGCAACTGCATTGCGGAATTTTGTATACTATAAGTGTGGAGATATAGATGTAGCAGAAGATATTATTCAAGATTGTTTTATGACTATCTGGAAAAAGTGTTCGACAATAATTTTTGAATCTGTGAAATCTTTACTCTTTACCATGGCTTCTAATGCTTTTTTAAATATGGTAAAGCACAAAAAAATAGTTTTAGAGCATCAAAAATTAAACAAGAATGTCAATCAGAAAACCAATGAAAACCCAGAATTTTTATTAGAGGAACAAGAGTTTTTAAAAAAGTTAGAATCTGCAATAGCAGATTTGCCAGATAAAGAAAGAGAAGTATTTCTTTTAAATAGAATTGACAAAAAAAAATACAGAGAGATAGCCGACCTGCTTAATATTTCAATTAAGACAGTTGAGAAGAGAATGAGCAAAGCTTTAAAGCAATTAAGAAATCAAATAGAAGGTATTTAGGCAGATGGAAAATCAAGATTTTGAAACATTACTAAACAAGTTTATTGAAGAGAAAATTTCTTCTCAAGAACTTTCTTCACTAGAAAATTCAGATGAGTTTTCGTCATATAAGAAAATATTAGATGCTTCTGCAGAGTTTTCGACTCCTCACGTAGATAATGATAAGTCGTTTGATGCTTTTATGCAAAAAACTAAAGCGACAACAAAAGATACTACACCAGTTAGAAAATTAAAACCGTTATATGTTATAAGTGGTATAGCAGCTTCATTAGTGTTTTTATTTGGATTATTTCAGTTTTTGAATACTAGTCAAACATATACAACTGGTTTTGGTGAGCAATTAGCCATAGTATTACCGGATAATTCTGAGGTAGTTTTAAATTCAGATTCATACTTAGAGTTCGACAAGAAAGCATGGAAAAAGAATAGGAAATTGAATCTTAAAGGTGAAGCTTATTTCAAGGTAAAAAAAGGTAGTACGTTTGAAGTAATTACATCAGAGGGAAAGGTTGCTGTTTTAGGAACTCAATTTAATGTGAATCAACATAAAAACTTCTTAGAAGTGCATTGTTTTGAAGGGAAAGTAAGTATAGCAAGGAACAATAAAGAGTTTATTTTAACTCAGGGTGATGCAGTACGTCAAATAGGAAATGCTGAATTTGAAAACTGGAATTTTTCAGAAAAAAAACCTACATGGAAAAATTTTGAAAATAGCTTTAAAAATACACCATTACGTTTTGTAGTAGAAAGTTTAATTAAAACATATGGTGTTAAAGTTGTTGTAGACAATATTGATTTGGAAAAACGTTTTTCTGGTAGTTTTCCTACAAATGATATAGAAGTAGCATTGAAAACAATTACAACTTCTATGGATTTAACTTATGATTTAGAAGAGAATAAAAAAGTAGTAATTAGATCTAAAGAGTAGAGGTTCGATGATGATAAAAGTTAGGCTATTTCTAATTTTTAGCTTATTTAGTGTGATGTTATTAGCTCAAAAAAAAGAGAAAAAATCACTTCTAAAAGTTTTAAATTCAATAGAAAATACATTTAATATTAAATTTTCTTTTTCTGAAGAGGTTGTTGAAAATAAGCTAGTTAATGTCAGTGGAAAAAATGCGTCACTTACTGCTTTGTTGCAACAAATAGAAAAGAAAACAGGTTTAGAGATTAAGAAAATAAATGATCGTTACTATACGATCACAAATATTAAAAATATAAAAATTTGTGGTTACCTTTTTGATGAAAAAACAAAGACGCCTTTATTAGATGCAACTGCAGTAACCAAAACAAAAGGTATTGGTACAAACGCAAAAGGTTATTTTGAGCTAAAAGGATTACGTGAAAAAGATACCATTACTTTTTCTTTTGTTGGGTATGAGAGTGTTCAAAAAGTAGTTCGAGAATTACAAGGAAATAAGTGCCATAATATTTATCTTAAAGAAGCATTACAAACATTAAATGAAATCATTATTTCTAGTTACTTAACTACAGGGATTGCTAAGAATAGTGATGGTTCAATTTTATTAACACCTAGAAAACAAGGTGTTCTTCCTGGGTTAACTGAAGCAGATGTTTTACTGAGTACACAACAATTGCCTGGTATACAGAGTCCTATTGAGACAGCTTCAGGAATACACATTCGAGGAGGTACTCCAGATCAAAACTTAATTTTATTTGATGGGATTAAATTATATAATACATCGCATTTTTTTGGCTCAATATCAGCCTTCAATCCTTATATAGTAGATAATGTAAAAGTATATAAAAATGCTTCGAATGTTAAATATGGAAATCATGTTTCAGGAGTTATTGATATTGAAACAATGTCGGATATACCTAAAAAATTAAGCGCAGGAGCAGGGTTTAATTTTACAAATGCAGATGTAAATGCGACCTTCCCTATAGGAGAAAAGTTAGGGGTTCAGTTTTCGTTTAGAAGATCTATTTCTGATCTGTTAGATACACCAACATTTGATAAACTTTCACAAAAAGTATTTCAAAATACTGTATTAGATGAAGGAAAAGTATTGGCTGAAGAACAGCCTTTTATTGAAGATGAAAATAATTTTAGTTTTTTAGATTTTAATACTAAAGTTATCTTTAAACCTAATGAAAATAATGCCATTTCTCTACAGCAAATACGGATAAAAAATGACTTGAAATATGTTTTAGAGAATACAAATGACAATGAAAGACGTTTTGACTTTATTGATATTCAAAATGAAGGATATGGTATAACGTGGGATAAAACTTGGAGTGCTAAGTTGTCACAAAAAACAAATCTAAATTATACAAATTATAAGTTATTTTATGATGGGAATAAAAAAAGAGATAATGTTATTTATAACTTTACAACTAAAGATAACGAAATAAAAGAGGTATCGTTTAGTACCATATTCAATCAAAAGTTAAATGCAATAAGTGAGTTAAACTTCGGATATCAGTTTACAAATAGTGACATTTCTTATCGTTTAGTACAGGAAAATGATGGTTTTGCAGATTTGTTAAATGAAGACAGGAAGACAAACAATCAGCAAACACTATTAGCAGAATACATAATAAGTAAAAATAAAAAGTATAATGTAAATGTTGGGGTAAGAGCAAGTTATATGCCTTTGCTTGATAAAACTTTTTTTGAACCTAGATTGTACGGAAGATTACAAGTTTTCCCTTCGTTTTGGATAAATACTTCTGCTGAAATAAAACAGCAATACACCAGTAAAATTATTGAATTTTTTACTTCGGATTTTGGTCTAGAAAATGAGTTATGGGCAATTTCTAATGATGTTGAAATACCTCTTTTAAAAAGTAAACAGTTCACCTTTGGAGTACTGTTTGATAAAGCAGGTTGGTTAATAGATGCAGAAGCTTATTTTAAAGAAATAGATGGGTTAACAACACTTGCGACAGGTTTTGATAATACTAATGGTGAGAGAATATTTAATGGAAGTGCCAGGGTTTTAGGTGCTGATTTTTTGGTTAAGAAAAAGTGGTCGAATAATTTTAGTTCTTGGGTAAGTTATACCATTGGTGAAAATGAATCTGATTTTTTTGGATTTAATGGAGGAGGTAAGTTTAATGGTAATTTTAATATATCTAATGCCGTCTATGTAGCTCAGCAAATGAAGTTTGGAAATCTAGATATATCGCTTGGTTGGACATTCAGGTCGGGTTTGCCATTTAGTGATATTGTTGATTCTGGATTTAATGATGATCAGATAAGGCTTGAAAGACTAGCAAATATTAATGGAAGAACATTACCAAATTTCCATCGTTTAGATGCCTCTGCTTCTTACGATTTTTATTGGAGTAAGAAACGTAAAGTGAAATCTAAAATAGGGATTTCGTTTATCAATATTTACAATAGAAAAAACATCTTAAGAAGATCATATGAAAAGGTATTTAATACAGCAGAGTTTGCTGAAGAAATTAATACTGTCGATACCTTTTCTTTAGGTTTTACTCCAAATGTGGTATTTAGGGTTCAATTTTAGTTATAAAATTGTGAATTAATTTTTTGGAACAATAATTGTCATTCTTTTTTTATAAGTTTGGAAATATGAGAAAATCGATATTTTTTTTATTGTTTATAACTACAGTGTCAATAGGTTTTTCGCAAAACGCACCAACACCAGCTTTTAAAGGAGGAGAATGGTTACGTTACCGAATGAGCTACAGTGGTTTTTTAAAAGCAGGAACAGCAACATTATCTTTACAAGAAACAGAACTGAACGGAAAGAAGATGCTCCATGCAATAGGAGAAGGAAAAACATCGACCGTGGTAGGTTGGTTTTTTAAAGTAGAAGATAAGTACGAAAGTTATTTTACTGTTCCTGATGTAGCACCTTATTTATTTAAAAGAAAAATTGATGAGGGAGGATATAAAAAAGACAAACAAATTACTTTCGATCACACAAAAAAAACAGCAAGAGTTCAAGATTTTCTTAAGAAAAAAGACAGTGTATATAGTGTGAAAGGACCACAAGATTTAATTTCTACATTTTATTTTTTAAGAAACCATGATACCAAAAAATTAAAAAAGGGAGATGACATTAATGTTTCTATGTTTTTTGATGAAAAATCGTATCCATTTAAATTACACTGTTTAGGATATGAAACTATAAAAACCAAATTTGGAAAAATTAAAACTCAGAAATTTAGACCTTTAGTTCAAGCAGGTAGGGTTTTTAAAGCACAAGAAAGTGTAACTATATGGATCACTGCTGATGATAATAAAATTCCAATTAAAATGAAAGCCTCGTTATCTGTAGGGTCTCTAAGAGCAGAATTGGAAGCCTACAAAGGATTAGCGAATCCTTTCGAAGTTATTTATGACTAAATCGATTGAGTTGTTTACATTGTGTTAAAGTAGTTATCACGAAAGCTTTTATTTGTACATTTGTTTCTTAAGAGGAGCAAAAGACAAAGAGGTGAAGGCTTATTATTCGTATATTTTTTTATTAATCATTTTTTTATCAATTTCTTGTAAGCAAGATAAGGAGGAAGAAACTCCAGAAGAAATTATTGAAGTTAAAGAACCAGATCCTGTATTAGCATATGGTTTTAATATTGATAATTATAAAGTTATTAATGATACCATAAAAAGTGGTGAAAGTTTTGGGATTATTTTAGATAGACACCATGTTTTTTATCCTAAAATAAATGAAATAACAACAACGATAAAAGATACTTTCGACGTTAGAAAAGTAAGAGCTGGTAAGCCGTACACAATATTAGCATCAAAAGATACCTCAGAAGTTGCTCAAGTATTTATTTACAAACACAACAAAATAGAAGCAACTGTAGTTAATTTTCAAGACTCCATAGTACAAGCATATACCTACAAAGAACCTTTAAAAATTATTGAGAGAGAAGTGTCAGGAAAAATTATAGATAATTTTTCACAAGCATTAGACACTTTGGGTTACAGTGCTTCTTTGGCTAACGAAGTTGCAGATATCTATTCTTGGACAGTTGATTTTTATAGGCTTCAGAAAAATGATACGTTTAAATTAATTTTTGAGCAAAAATTTATTAATGATACTGTTCCTGTAGGTTACGGAAAAATTAAAGCAGCTCTCTTTACGCATAAAGGACAAAATTTGTATGCATATCGTTATGTTGCGGATTCAATAAAAAAAGAAGTGGATTATTATGATGATGAAGCAGGTTTACTACGAAGACAATTTTTAAAATCACCAATAAAATTTCAATATAGAATATCTTCAAGATATAACTTAAGACGACGTATAGCCCTATATGGAAACAAAATAAGACCTCACAGAGGAACAGATTTTGCTGCTGCTTATGGCACACCTATTATGACTACCGCTAGTGGAACAGTAGTAGAATCTGCAAGAAGAGGTGGGAATGGAAATTATGTTAAAGTGAAACATAATAGTACATATACTACACAATATTTACATATGAAGCGACGTAAAGTTCGTGTAGGTGATTATGTAAAGCAAGGCGATATAATTGGTTGGGTAGGTATGACAGGAAACACAAGTGGTCCGCATGTATGTTATCGATTTTGGAAAAATGGAAAACAAGTAGATCCTTTTAGGCAAAAATTACCTACTGCTAAACCTTTAGCAGATAGCCTAAAGCCAAAATATTTTGAATTTATAAATCCATTAAAAGAACAACTGAATAAAATTCCTTTACCTGTAAATGAAGATGTAATCGAAAATGATACATTAGAGCATAAGACAAAGGAGGAGATTATCGCTAAAAATTAACCAATTCATGGCTTTGAAAAACTACAATCCAACACAAACAGAAACTTGGAAGAAATTAACAGCACATTTTGAAGTATCTAAACATCTAGTTTTAAAAGAGCTATTTAGAAATGATGCAAATAGAAAACAAAATTTTTCTATTACATTAAATGATTTAGAGGTTGATTTCTCAAAAAATAGAATCACTCAAGAAACGTTAGATCTTTTAATTGAGTTAGCTAATGAAGTAGAATTGAAAGATGCTATTGAAAAGTATTTCGCTGGAGAAACTATTAATGTAACAGAAGGAAGAGCTGTGTTACATACTGCTTTAAGAAGTACTTCTGAAGAACCTATTTTGGTTGACGGAAAAGATATTAAACCAAAAATTCAAACAACTTTACGAAAAATAAGAGCATTTAGTAATAAAGTTATTTCTGGAAAATGGAAAGGATACACAGGGAAATCAATTACTGATGTTGTAAATATTGGTATTGGAGGATCTGATTTAGGTCCAGATATGATTGTTGAGTCGCTAAAGTTTTATAAAAATAAATTAAATACACATTTTGTATCTAATGTAGATGGAGATCATGTTTCAGAAGTATTGAAGCAATTAAATCCAGAAACAACACTTTTTGTTATTGTTTCAAAAACATTTACTACACAAGAAACAATTAGTAATGCGAATACAATAAAAAATTGGTTTCTAAAATCGGGTTCAGTTTTTGACGTGGCAAAACATTTTGTTGCGGTATCTACAAATTTAGAAGCCGTTTATGATTTTGGAATAGATAAAAACAATGTATTCCCAATGTGGAATTGGGTAGGAGGACGATTTTCTTTATGGTCGGCTGTTGGATTATCAATCAGTTTAGCAGTAGGTTTTGATAATTTTAGAGCATTATTAGATGGTGCTGAAGAAATGGATGTTCATTTTAGAACTGCCGATTTTGATAAAAATATTCCTGTTGTTTTAGCATTGTTAAGCATTTGGTATAATAATTTCTACGGTGCAGAAACAGAGGCAGTACTTCCTTATACTCAATATTTATCGAAACTTCCAGATTACTTACAGCAAGCAGTAATGGAAAGTAATGGTAAAGGTGTAGACAGGAATGGTAACGAAATTAGTTATCAAACAGGTACAATAGTTTGGGGTAGCACAGGAACTAACATGCAACATGCTTTTATGCAATTAGTACACCAAGGCACTAAACTTATACCTGCTGATTTTATTGGTTTTAGAGAGTCTTTATATGGTTTAGAGGATCATCATAATAAATTGATGGCAAATTATAATGCACAAATGGAAGCTTTAGCTTTTGGTAAAACAAAAGAGGAAGTACATTTAGAACTAAAGTCCTCAGGAGCTATAGACAAAATAAATACATTACTACCTTATAAAGTATTTAATGGAAACAGACCAAGTAACGGGATTTTGTTTAAAAAACTGACTCCTAAATCTTTAGGTGGTTTGGTTTCGTTGTATGAGCATAAAATATTTACTCAAGGAATTATTTGGAATATATATTCATATGACCAATTCGGAGTTGAGTTAGGGAAAGAATTAGCTAAAAAATTCTTAAAAAAGTAGTCCTAAACATTAAATCAGACAAAAAATTCTTAAAGGATCGTTAAAAAAGTTAACATTTATTTAATATTAGAAATTTTAAAAAGAATGACTTTTGTCACGTTTTAATTACATTATATAAAGGACAATGAAAAATTTTAAAAACGCTTTAATTGTAACTTTGTTATTTTTCTCAGTTACAATTATAGCTCAAACTAAAATATCTGGTACTGTACTAGATGAAACAGGGGAGCCGCTTCCAGGAGCTGGAGTGGTAATCAAAGGAACCAGAAATGGTACTTCTACTGACTTTGATGGTAAGTTTATGTTAAATGCAAAATCTTCTACGGGTGCTATCGTAGTTTCTTTTGTAGGGTATGTAAACAAAGTAGTGGCTTTTGACAAAGCTGGTAATTTAGGAACAATTCAATTAGCTGTTGATGGAAACGTTTTAGAAGAGGTTGTAATCAAAGGATTAATTGATATCGCTAAAGACAGAAAAACTCCAGTAGCAGTTTCTACTATTAAAGCTGCAGAGATTCAAGAGAAATTAGGATCTCAAGAATTTCCTGAAATTTTAAACACAACTCCTTCTGTATATGCAACAAAATCAGGTGGAGGTTTTGGAGACGCTAGAATTAATATTCGTGGTTTCTCACAAGAAAATATTGCTGTATTAATTAACGGGGTTCCTGTTAATGATATGGAGAACGGACGTGTATTCTGGTCTAACTGGGCAGGTTTATCAGATGTAACTACGGCTATGCAAGTACAAAGAGGTTTAGGATCTTCTAAGTTAGCAATATCTTCTGTTGGTGGTACAATTAACATTATTACCAAAACAACAGATAAAAAAGAAGGAGGATCTGTATTAGCTACTTATGGTAATGATAATTATTTAAAAACATTAGCAACATATTCTACTGGTAAAAATGAAAACGGTTTTGCTGCGTCTTTCTTATTCAGTAGAACTGCTGGAGATGGTTATGTAGATGGTACCGAATTTGAAGCGTACAATTACTTTGTAGGTTTAGGTTGGGAAATTAACGATAAGCACGATTTACAATTTATGTTAACGGGTGCGCCTCAAACACATAACCAAAGAACTGGAAGTTTCTTTAACAGAGCTACTTTAGCAGACCATTTACAATATGGTCCTAAATATAACTTCAATAACGGTTATTTAAACGGTCAAGAGTTTAACTGGAGAAAGAACTTTTACCATAAACCAATTACATCTATAAACTGGAATTGGGATATCAATGATGAGTCTTCTTTATCTGCTTCTGCTTACGTTTCTTTTGGACGTGGTGGTGGAACTGGAGATATTGGACGTTTAGGAGGAAACTTCGCTAGCTCTAGTAGATTTAGAGATCCAAGAACTGGTTTAGTGTTATGGGATGAAATTGTAAAGTCTAACTCTGGAAGAGGAGGTAACTTTAGTAACGGATTTACATATAACAATGTTGTTGATCCAAGTACTGGTTTATTTATTGTAAATGATGACGAATTACGTTCAACAGATATTCCTGCTGGATTAGAAAGAAGAAATGGAGCAATCCGTAGAGCTTCTATTAACTCTCATAACTGGTATGGTTTGTTAGCAAACTATAACAGAAAGTTAAATGATAACTTAACATTAGATTTTGGTGTAGACGTACGTTCGTATACAGGTATACACTACAGAAGAATTGATGACTTATTAGGAGCTGATGGTTACCGTGATAACGACGATATCAACAATCCATTAAATGTTTTAACAACTGAATATTCTTCTGATTTATCTAACTTATGGAATGTATTTAGTAGTACAGATGATGAAGAAAAAATCAACTATCACAATGATGGAAATGTTCGTTGGTTTGGTGGATTTACTCAATTAGAATATGATAGTGGTGAAGGAATTACTGCTTTCGTACAAGGTGGGGTATCTAATCAAGGATTCCAAAGAGTGGATTACTTTAACTATTTAGATTCTGATCCTGCACAAACTACTCCTTGGGTTAACTTATGGGGAGGTAATGTTAAAGGTGGTTTAAACTGGAACATTAACGAAGAGCATAATGTATTTGCTAATGCTGGATATTATTCTAAGCAACCTTTCTTTGATGCTGTTTTCTTAAACTTCAGAAATGATATCAATGAAAATGTTACTAATGAAAAAGTTTTAGGACTTGAATTAGGATACGGTTTCAGAACACAAAGATTCAGCTTAAATGCGAACCTTTATAGAACACAATGGAGAGATAGATTTGTAAGAGCTGGTTTTCAATCAGTAACAGGAGATAGAGGAACTGCACAATTAAATGGAGTAACTCAAACTCACGCAGGTATCGAATTAGAAGGTACATATAAGATCACTGAAGATGTTACATTCTTTGGTATGGTTTCTGTTAACGATTGGGATTTTAGTGGTACAGCTACAGGTAATGCTTTTGATAATGATAACCAAACTCAAATTGGTTCTGCTAATGTTAATTTAGAAGGACAAAAAGTTGGAGATGCTGCTCAATCTACGGGAAGAATAGGTGTTGAAGTTAGACCATTTGATGGTTTCAAAGTAGATTTCTCTCAACGTTTCGTAGACAGACTTTACTCTAATTTTACAATTGAAAACTCTTTAGATTCAGCAATTGGTAGTGTAACTGAACCAGCAATTGAATTACCAGGTTATTCTTTAGCTGATTTAGGGTTATCATATAAGTGGAATTTTAATGAAGAGGATAATGAGGCTATTAGCTTCCGTTTAAATGTAAACAATTTATTTGGTGAAGAGTACATCGCTGAATCTGCAACTAGTATTGCTGCAGAACCAGGTGATGATACATATAGAGGTATTAATACTAGTAACAAGGTATTCTTCGGTTTCGGAACTACTTGGAATTTCTCAGTAAGATATAGTTTCTAAAAAAAGCTAAAAAAAATATGAAACCACCTCAAACGAGGTGGTTTTTTTATGCATAAAATTCAGTACTTTTACCATATAAATAAACTAACTAATTATGATGAAAACAGTTCACTCTATTTGGGCGTATATTGTACTAGCTGTTCTAGTTTTTGCGGTTGTAAATGCTATAATAGGATGGGTACAAAAAAAGGAATTTACACATAAAGACTTTCGATTAGGCTTATTTACATTGATTACTACTCATATTCAATTACTAATAGGTTTAGGATGGTATTTTATGTCTCCTTGGTACAAATCTATGAAGGCAAATGGTGTAGATGCTACAAATAGATTATTAGCTGTAGAGCACCCTATTATGATGATTATAGCAATTGTATTAATTACTATTGGTTGGTCTAAACATAAGAAGAAAGTTAAAAGTGAATCGAAATTTAAAACTTTTTCAATATTTTATGGATTAGCATTGGTATTTATTTTATCAAGGATTCCTTGGTCTAATTGGCTTGCAATCTAACATAGTTTAAGAGGCTGTCTAAAAAGACTATTTTTCGTCAAACTGAAACAAGTTCAGAATGACGTTTTCAAATACTTTTTAGACAGCCTCTCTTAATTTTAGAAAAAATGAAAATTTTAAGTTACTTTTTATCTTCAATTTTTTGCGTAGTCTTTTTTTTACTATTGTTAATTTTTCATCCTATACAATGGATAGGATTAAAGATAGGTGGGCAAAACGGACATCAGAAAGTAGTAGATATTATGAACTGGTTTATCGTAAAATCGTTACTTATTTTAGGTATTCCTGTTCGTTTAGAAAACAAATATAAAATACCAGAAAATCAAACGATACTTTTTGTAGCTAACCATCAAAGTATGTTCGATATTCCACCAATAATTTGGTTTTTTAGAAAACATTGCCCAAAATTTGTTTCTAAAAAAGAATTAGGTAAAGGAATTCCAAGTATTTCTTTCAACCTAAAATATGGAGGAGCTGCTTTAATCGACAGAAAAGATAGAAAGCAAGCCATTACAGAAATGATTACCTTTGCAAAAAGAATACACAAGAATAATTGGTCTGCCGCAATTTTTCCTGAAGGAACAAGAAGTAGAAATGGTAAGCCTAAAAGTTTTGCATCAAATGGCCTTAAAATGTTAGCGAAATATAATCCTGATTCTTATGTAGTACCATTAACAATTAACAATTCGTGGAAAATATTTAAGTATGGGAAATTTCCATTGGGTGTAGGAAGTCCAATAAAAATTATTACTCACGAACCAATAAAAATAGACAGTTTACCGTTTGATGATTTATTAGTGAAGATAGAAGCTGATATCAAAGGAGCTGTAGTAGAATAACATAGAAAATGTCGATAAAAAATATACGTAAAGAAGTAATGAAAACCTTGGAAAATAAAATTCATGGTTTTGTAGATGATTTTTTAATTCCTGCTGAAAAAATTTGGCAACCCACAGATTTTTTGCCAGATTCTCAAAGTGATACTTTTTTAGAGGAAGTAAAAGAAATTCGTGAGATATCTAAAGAATTAGATGATGACTTTTGGGTTGTTTTAGTAGGAGACACCATTACTGAAGAGGCATTACCTACCTATGAATCTTGGTTGATGGATTTAGATGGAGTAACACAAGATCCAGATAATGGTTGGGCGAAATGGGTGAGAGCTTGGACTGCGGAAGAAAATCGTCATGGAGATGTGTTAAATAAATACTTATACCTTTCAGGAAGAGTTAATATGCGTGAAGTTGAAATTTCAACACAACACCTTATTGCAGATGGTTTTGATATAGGTACATCTACAGATCCGTATAAGAATTTTGTTTACACAAGTTTCCAAGAATTGGCAACCTATGTTTCGCATAATAATGTTGCTAAAATAGCTCGTAAAAAAGGGCATAAATTATTAGCAAGAATGTCTAAGATAATTGCTGGAGACGAAATGAGGCATCATAAAGCGTATACAGCTTTTGTAAAAGAGATTTTTAAAATAGATCCTAGTGAAATGATGCTAGCTTTTGAAAAAATGATGAGACATAAAATTGTAATGCCAGCAATGCATTTACGAGAATCGTTTAACGAAAAAGGGAGTTTGTTTGATGATTTCTCTACAGTAGCACAGCGTATTGGGGTATATACAGGCTTTGATTATATTGATATTCTTAAAAAGTTAAACGAAACTTGGGAAATTGATAAGATTACAGGGTTGACTGCGGAAGCTGAAAAAGCTAGAGATTATCTAATGAAATTACCAGAACGTATGTATCGAATTACTGAACGTATTGTAATTCCAGACACCAATTTTCAGTTTAAATGGATGATACCAGCATAAATAAAAAGCAACCAAGTTGGTTGCTTTTTTATTATAAAAAAATATTAATTTAAACGAATCAATTGTATAGTATTTTGATCAATATGTTTAAAGGTGCCTTTGATGTCAAGTTCACCTTGTAGTTTATCTTCTAAGTCATTACACAAAGCCCCACAGTCAATAGTAGTAGTATCTAAAATTTTAAAACCAGAAGAAGAGGTATTTACAAAGGATAATCCATTGCCCTTAAGATAAATGTCAAATTCAACAGTGTCATCAACCTTTTCTTTACTAAGAATCTTAACTAAACTATATCGTGCTCCACTAGCATCCTGAGGAGGATTAGGAATAGTTTCCTTTTTTACAGATAATACATATTGATACCCCAATTCGTGTGTAAATCCTTCGATATGACTATAAAAATTATACCATGTATCTGTATCAATGTCATTGCCTTCTTGAACAAGCAGTACAAGCTGAGGGTCTAAACCTACAGCAGTATTTTTGTAATGATGAACACGAAGATCAACAAATTCAACTTGCTCATCATCTTCACAAGAAATCAATACACCAACAAAGGCTAATAGTAAAATAAGTTTTTTCATTTCAGTATCTTTTTAATTTATACTATACAGATAACGAGTAACAGATTTGGTTGCTTTTGAATTGAACTAAATTTTATAAAATATTATTTTGAAAGTTCATCTAATCGTTCTTTTTCTTTTTGGCTCAGGTTGTTATACCCTTTTTGATTAATTTTATCTAAGATCAAATCAATTTCTTCTTGCTTTGCCACTTTTATTTCATTGAATTCATCATCAATTGTTACGTATTTCGGAGCGTTTTTAAATGGATCATTTAATAAAAGAAGATGTGGTTTTATAATCAATAAGAATAAAAATATAGAAGTAGGGATGAGCGCTAATGCAATAGTTAAAAAATTAGTAGTAATAATTTCTGGTTTAATAATAATGGCGGTTATTAAACCTAGTATTGCGCCACCTAAGTGAGCTTCGTGTCCAATGTTATCTTTTTTACTTGTAATTCCGTAAATAGAATATAAAACATATCCAATAGCATACAGCCAAGCAGGAAATTCAAAAGGCAGTATAACAAAACCTATGCTCATACCTGGAGATAAACCAATAGCAGCAAAAACAATTCCACTAACAGCGCCTGAGGCTCCAATAGCGCTATAATCTGAGTGGTTTCTATGGATATATAAAGCAAGAAGATTTCCTCCGATTAAACTAATAAGATATATTAAAAAGAAAAGGAAAGCTCCAATATAGTTTTCTAAATTAGATCCAAAAAAGTATAAGGTAATCATATTAAAAGCAAAGTGCTTCCAATTGGCATGCAAAAACCCAGATGATATGATCCGAATATATTCTTTACGAATTAAAACTGTATCAATATTAAATAAAAATTTATCCTGAAAGATGAATTCTTTTAAACCTTTATTTGTAATAAAAGCTGTTACACCAATAAGTAATAATGTGAAAATTTCTATTTTTTCCATAAGGAGTTACGTAGCTGTTATTTTAGGTTTAATTATAAAAATAAGTAAACCTCCAATAGTTAGTCCAATGAATGAGAATAACATGTCATTTCTATCATATACATTATTTCCTCCTAAATTATGAATTTTAAGTTCTTGAGTAAAAACATATATAGCAGTAAAAAACAAAGCTAATATATAAATATAATTGGTTTTAATTTTTCTATGCTGATTAAAAAATAACCCTATTCCGGTGAGTACTGTAACACCAAGAAAGCCTTCAAAAAAATTAGGTAATGATAATCCAAGAACTTGGATAAAATTATTTTCTGAAGCTAAAAAATTAGCTCTAAAAAATTTAAAAATTGCAAACAACAGTATCGTTGTAATTTGAATTTTAACTAATTGTGTAATACTTTTCATGAAATTATAATTGAAAAGAAATCCCAGATTCAATACCAAAACTATTATGGCCTTTGTTTGGAAAAGCAAAATCTAAATTTGAGTTGTGTCGTAAGGTGAACCGAAAATCAAACCTTATTTTTTGCTGTCTCCAAGAAAAGCCTAATCCTAAAACATCTGAAAAAGCAAAGCCTTTTCGTAAACGTTCAGTATCTTCATTAGAGATCATGGGGCCAATACTCCCTAAAATATAAGAACTAAAGTTTGAAAGAAAATCATATCGAATTAAGATTCCAATGTTTAGCACATATTCTTCAAAAGCTTTCCTTTTGGTAAATTTTTCTCGTAATTCTAAATAGTTTTCAGTAGTTGGTAAAACAAATTGTTCATTTAATAATTGATGATTAGCAAAGTATACACTTGGTTCTATTAAAAGCTCGAAATTAGAATTCTCCTTAAAGGTTAGCGGATAGCTAATCTGAACTTTTAAATATTGATTGTCGTAACTGTAATCGGGATCATTTAACGGAAAACTGTTCTGCGTTGCTCTACCGTAGTTTACACCCAAATAGACTTTTCGTTCTTGAGAGAAAAGTGTTAAGATAGTTAGATTGAATAAAAAGAATGAGAATATTGATTTCTTCATTTATAAAAAACTAAATAAATCTCGGTCTTTTAAAAAGCCAAGCTTTTCTCGAACAGTTTCTTGTTCATTTTTTTGAAGTTTCAATGTAATTGTATTTTCCAGCTCATTATTTTCTTCAGATAAACAATTTCCTAAGCAATCGTACACAGCAGAATGACCAACGTATTCATAATCATTTCCATCTAAGCCAATTCTGTTTACACCAATGGTAAAACTCATGTTTTCAATTGCTCTAGCTTTTAATAATGCATCCCAAGCATTAATTCGTTTTTTAGGCCAACTTGCGGTATATAAAAGTAAATCATAATCTTCTACATTTCTAGCCCAAACAGGAAAGCGTAAATCGTAACAGATAAGCGGACAAATTTTCCATCCTTTGTACTCCACAATTAATTTTTGAGTTCCCGAAGTATACGTTTCGTGTTCTTTAGCTAAAGTAAACGTATGTTTTTTATCGTAATGTTTGATTTCACCTGACGGAAAAACAAACAGCAAACGATTAAAAAAGGCATCGTTTTCTTCAATAATAATACTTCCAATTATAGCGGCGTTTTTTGCTATAGCTGTTTTTTGCATCCATTGTACAGAAATACCATTCATTTTTTCAGCTAAATTACTAGCATTCATAGAAAAACCTGTGGTAAACATTTCTGGTAACACGATAAGATCTACAGCATCAGAAATATGATTTATTTTCTTTGTGAAGTTTTCTAGATTTTTAGTCGGGTTTTCCCAAACTAAATCAGATTGCAATGCAGCAACAGAAAGTGTATTCATTTGTATTTAGTTGAAATCAAAAATAACATAATTATTGTACTTTAGAAATCTATCAAATTACCATTTATCTCTGTATTCTTAAGAATAACATTATTGACTTAACTTTGTATTCTCAATTTAAAGATTCAAACAGAAATAAAATAAATGCAAACATTTATTCAGGAAACAATTCAAGACATCTTAAAAACAACGCAATCTTTTCAAGATGTAACCTTTGTATTGCCATCGAATCGTGCTGGAGTTTTTGTAAAACAAGCACTAAAAGATGCGCAAGTAAAAGGTTTTTTTCCTGAAATATTGAATATTGAAGAGTTTACAGAAGAAGTGTCTGGAATTCGTAAAGTAGATTCAATACAATTATTGTTTTATTTCTATCAGATTTACAAGAAAGTTGAAGAGAAGCCAGATACGTTTGATGTTTTTGCTTCTTGGGCTTTTACGGTACTGCAAGATTTTAATGAGATCGATCAGCATTTAGTAAATACGAAAGAAGTGTTCGTATACATTCGAGATGTAGAACGTTTAAAAAAATGGTCGGTAAAAGGTACTTTTCAAGAAACTGAATTAATAAAAGATCACTTTGCATTTACTGAAAAATTAAACGAGTACTATACTATTTTCTATGAATATCTTATTGAAAATAAAATTGGATATCAAGGGTGTTTGTACAGAGAAGCAACTGAAAAACTAGAAGGTTTTTTACAAAACTCAGGAGATAGAAAGTTCTTTTTTATTGGATTTAATGCTTTAAATAAAGCAGAAGAATTTATGATAAAACAAATGTTGTTGGAAGGAAATACCGAAGTGTATTGGGATATAGATGAAACGTTTTTGTATTCAAATCATCAAGCAGGTGCATTTATCAGAAAGTATAAAACCAGGTGGAAATATTATCAAAAAAATGAAATAAAAACGATCGGGAATTGGTTTTCGCAACCGAAGAATATCGAATTAATCGGAGCTTCTAAAAATGTAACGCAAATGAAGTATGCAGGAGAATTATTATCGCAATTCTTTAGTCATGAAAATACAGCTTTAGTTTTAGCCGAAGAATCGCAATTGCCAATTACCTTAAACTCGTTACCACAGAATGTAAATTCAGTGAATATAACGATGGGATATCCGTTAAAAGATATGCCGTCAACAAGTTTGTTTTTGTCGTTGTTTCAACTGTTCATTACACAAGAAAGACTTCAGAAAAAAGATGCACAACAATTTTATTACAAAGAAGTAGTAAAACTGTTAAAAGAACCTTTTGTTTATAAAATATTAACTACAGAAGCCGAAGTTGTTTCCGAGCAAATTATAGGTGCAATTTTTACTGAAAACCGAACTTTTGTTTCTAAAGCTTACATCGAAAGTTTTCTTAAAAATATAGACGAAACAAAACGAGATTTGATTTCCGATTTATTTTCAGAGTTTAAAACAGTAGATGCTTTTTTACAAAGAATTGTTCGATTTATAGATCATTTAAAAGATAAAGTTGAAGGATTAGAAAAAGAATTTTTATTTCGATACTATACAGCTTTTAATCAGTTACAAAACTTACAATTAGAGTTTGGTTATTTTTCTGATTTAAAAGTTTTATATCAGTTTTTTAAACAACTTATTTCTTCTGAAAGTTTATCTTTCCAAGGAGAACCGTTACAAGGATTACAGCTAATGGGAATGTTAGAAACGCGTCTGTTAGATTTTAAAAATGTAATTATTACTTCGGTAAATGAAGGCGTTTTTCCAGCGTCTAGTAAACAAACTTCATTTATTCCTTTTGATGCAAAAGTGCATTACGGTTTGCCTAGTTATAAAGAAAAAGATGCAATTTTCTCGTATCACTTTTTCAGATTGATTCAAAGAGCAGAGAATATTTATTTGATTTATAATACAGAAAGTGATTCGTATGGGGGAGGAGAAAAGAGCCGTTTTTTAACACAGTTAGAGTTGTTAAAAGACAACGTAAAACACACATTTATAAGTCCGAAAGTTACACAACAAACCACAGAGAAATTAGAAGTTCATAAAAATGAAGCGATTCTTGAACGATTAAAGGAATTAGCAACCAAAGGAATTTCTCCTTCTGCTTTAACCAATTATTTGTATAATCCGGTTGCTTTTTATCAGCAAAAAGTTTTAAAAATTAGAGAGTTTGATGATATCGAAGAAGAAGTTGCATTTAATACTTTAGGAACTGTTGTACACGAAACGTTACGTGTTTTATACGAACCTTTTGTTGGAAAGTTTATTGTGAAAAATGATGTATCTGTGATGAAGAAGAAAGTTTCTGAATTGGTAGAACATTTCTTCGCAGAGTATTTTAAAAACGGAGATATTACGACTGGAAAAAACAGATTGATTTTTGAAGTTGCTGTTCGTTTTGTACAAAACTTTTTAGATCAAGAAATCACATTACTTTCTGATACAAATAATGCTCTAAAAATTGTTGAAGTAGAAAAAGATTATGAAGCGTTTATTACTATAGACGGAATCGATTATCCAATTAAAATACACGGACAAGTAGATCGTGTAGATCAACTTAACGGAGTAACTCGTATTATTGATTATAAAACCGGTGTTGTAAATGCATCAGATTTAAAAATTTCTGATATAACAGAGGCTATAGATTTTAAATATAGCAAAGCCATTCAGGTATTGTTGTATGCGTTTATGTATACGCAAAATAATCCTACAGCTGAACTTCAAATAGAAGCCGGAATCATTTCTTTTAAACGATTGAAATCTGGATTTATGAAATTAAACTTCTCTGAAAAGTATCGTGGACAAGACAATATTGTTTCTTTAGATAGAATAGATTCGTTTATCGATCAAATTAAAAAGTTAATTCAAGAGATTTACAATCCTGAAATATCATTTTTAGAACCTAGTGATTTGCCTTTTTAGTATGAAAATATTTTAATAGTCATTTGTTTTTTGTATTTTTAGGTTGAAATTAGAGAGTAAAATAATATGCTCTAATTGAAAAGTTGCAGGTGAATAAAATATTGCTATTCTGAATTCATACTAGTTAAAATTATTTCATAGAAAATTTTGGTGTTAGCTGAAGTCTTCTCTGTTTTATGGCTTCTTTTATTTACTGCAGGCAACTAAAATTATTAACCAAAAATTTTAAAATCATGAAAAAAAGTAATTTAAAAAACTGGAAAATTCTAAGTAAAAAAGAGCAAAAAACAATTAATGGAGGTATTGAAACATTTTGTTTATCACCTGATGATTGTTATCGTATTATAGAAGATAAAGAAGATGATGGAAGTGGATGCACAACAATATTTTCATGTATACAATCAGTTTGTGTTGCAGGTTTAGGAGCTTGTTATTAACTAACTTTAAAGTGATAGCATTTGAAAAAATGCTATTACTTTCTTTGTGTTACAATAGCTAATATTTTACTTTTTTAATTTCAAACCAATGAATAATCCAATAACAAAAATTAAAACCCCAATAAGTGGTAATTTCCAATGAAAAATAGTGTTGTCTACCAATTCAATAGTGTTGGGGAATTTTTTATCTAGCAAATGAAAATCTTTATTTTCCTGCTTTATTTCTTCATCTTCAGATTTTATATGATATGTAAATTCTGTACTTCTGAAGCAACTAGAGATATGAAATACTTCGTCTTTATCGTATTGATCTTCATAACCTAGTATTTTTCCTTTTTTTGCAAAAATAAGAGCGCGTTTAAATCCAAGCATAAAGTTTATACCACAACCAGTACCAAGTCGATAAATTTCGATAAACTTACGATTAGATCCTTTCCATTTCTTTTCCACTTCAAATTTAGCATACCAAAGTCTCGTAGATTTAAGTTCAGCATCTATTTTTTCTTCGATATCAAAATTCTGAATGTCATAATTAATTTCTTTCACCTCAATCAATCGTCCAATAAATATTTCATCTGCTTCTTTTACCTCGGTTTCAAATGCTTTACCATCACAAATACAAGCGTTAGAAATAAAATATGTCAAAAATAAGATTAGAGATGTAATACGTTTTAGCATAGCTTTTTTATAAAGATTATATATTCATAACAACAACTTTCCATAATTGTTGTCCAGCTTCATAAGTACAAAGATCAGAAAACCCAATAACTTCATGTGCTTTTAAAGATCGAGTATTGTTGGCGTCAATTTCTGTGATAATACTTGTAAACTGACCAGAAAAAGTTGCAGCCATTGTATCATACAAACCTCTAAAAATTCCCTTTCCTCTGTATGCTTTGTCAACACAAACTTGTCCCATTACAATAAAATTCGGATGAATATTAAGTTTGTCTATTGCATTAAACATAGGAACTAAAACAGGAATTTCATTTTTAAATGAAGTAGACATCGATAATGCATAGCCAATAATAGTATCATTGTCTTTTGCAATACTATGCGGATGAAGATTATGCATTTTAGAAAGTATTTCTAAATCATGTTCAACAGTTACAAAACCCTGTGTTTTCTTTTCTTCTTCAGAAAGTTGTTTGGGTAAGTTTCGTTGTTGTAATGCTAAGATTTGTTCTAATTCAGCGGTATTTGAAGTTTTTGTAAAAGTGATCATAAATAAGGAGAAGTTTTACAGTAAACGTTTTCGTTATAAATTTAGAGAAATAAGCTTTTTTAATCGTGTTTTTTCTAATTTAGAATAATTATTTTTGTTGGAATCAACAAAAGAGCAAACTTCTAAAAAAACAAAAAATGAAGACAATCAACGATTTTAACTTTGAAGATAAAAAAGCATTAATCCGTGTAGATTTTAATGTGCCATTAAACGACGAATTTCAAGTAACAGATGATACTAGAATTCAGTCAGCTAAATCAACAATCATTAAAATTTTAGAAGACGGAGGAAGTTGTGTGTTAATGTCGCATTTAGGTCGTCCAAAAGGAGTGGATGCAAAGTTTTCTTTAAAGCATATTGTTGATAAAGTAAGTGAAGTCATCGGCGTACAAGTAAAGTTTGTTGAAGATTGCGTAGGAGAAGCTGCTGAAGCTGCTGTTGCTGAATTAAAAAGTGGTGAAATCTTATTGTTAGAGAACTTACGTTTTCATGGCGAAGAAAAATCAGGAGATGCTGCTTTTGCAGAACAATTATCAAAATTAGGAGATGTATATGTAAACGATGCTTTTGGTACAGCACACAGAGCTCATGCTTCTACAGCAGTAATCGCTCAGTTTTTTCCAGAGAACAAATGTTTCGGACATTTATTAGCGAAAGAAATTGAAAGTATCGATAAGGTATTAAACAATTCAGAAAAACCAGTATTGGCAGTTTTAGGAGGAGCAAAAGTTTCCTCTAAAATTACAGTAATCGAAAATATTTTAGATAAAGTAGATCACTTAATTATTGGTGGCGGAATGACATTTACCTTTGTAAAAGCACAAGGTGGTAAAATTGGAGATTCTATCTGCGAAGATGACAAAATGGATTTAGCTTTAGAGATTCTTGAAAAAGCAAAAGCTAAAAATGTACAAATTCACATTCCTGTTGATGTAATTGCAGCAAATGCTTTTGATAATAATGCAGAAACTCAAATATCTGATGTAACTCAAATTCCAGATAACTGGCAAGGATTAGATGCTGGTCCGAAATCATTAGAAAATTTTGAAGCTGTAGTAAACCAATGTAAAACGATTTTATGGAACGGGCCTTTAGGTGTTTTTGAAATGGAAAGTTTTGCACAAGGAACAATAGCTTTAGGAAACTTTATAGATAATGCTACTAAAAACGGAGCTTTTTCTTTAGTTGGAGGAGGAGATTCTGTTGCAGCTGTAAAACAATTCGGATTTGCAGATAAAGTAAGTTACGTATCTACTGGAGGTGGAGCAATGTTGGAAAGCTTAGAGGGTAAGGTTTTACCAGGAATCGATGCGATTTTAAATTAATATGACCCGTTGTACATTTGGAGCAAAATTCTGTCAATTCGAGTGATTTTTTGGAATAAAATGGAGAAAAATCGTGTCGAGAATAAGAATTTTGACTTAGAAATAGTTCTCGATACACTTTTTCGTACCTCAAAGCACTCGAACTGACAGTTTAAAAAAATTAAGTTTCTAGATGCACAACGAGTTAATACAGCAATTTTAATGTAGTAATGTATCAATTAAATAGAGAAAATTAATTGATACATTTTTACATCGTTAAATTAAATAATTGAACAAAAATGAAATACACAACATTACCAAATACCGATGTTAAAGTTTCTAAGATTTGTTTAGGAACAATGACTTGGGGTAACCAGAATACAGAAGCAGAAGGATTTGAACAAATGGATTATGCCTTAGAACAAGGTGTGAATTTTTTTGATACTGCTGAGTTATATTCTGTTCCTGCAACTCCAGAAACTTATGGAGCTACAGAAAAGATTATCGGGAACTGGTTTAAGAAAACAGGAAATAGAGATAAAGTTGTTTTAGCTTCTAAAATAGCTGGAGGTGGAGATTATACAGCGCATATTCGATCTGGAGGTTTAACAGGAAAGAATATTACTGAGGCTGTTGAAGGCAGCTTACAACGTTTACAAACAGATTATATCGATTTATATCAGTTACACTGGCCAAATCGTGGCGTAAACTGTTTTGGTGTACGTGATTACCCGTATAAAACTTCAGCAAAAGAAGCAGAAAATCATATTGAAATTTTAGAAACACTTCAAGGTTTAATTAAAGAAGGAAAGATAAAACACGTAGGTTTATCTAACGAAACTCCTTGGGGAACAATGAAGTATTTACAAGCTGCTGAACAACATGATTTACCTAGAATGGTAACCATTCAAAATTCATATTCATTAATTCACCGTGGTTACGAATACGGAATGTCTGAAGTTTCTATGCGTGAAGATATCGGACTTTTAGCATATTCTCCTTTAGCACAAGGAGTACTTTCTGGAAAGTATTTAAACGGAGGAAAGCCAGAAGGAGCAAGAGGAACTTTATTTCCACGTTTTATTGCGCGTTATATGGGAGACGGATCTCAAAATGCAGTGCAAGCATATTTATCAATTGCAGAAAAACACGGCTTAACATTGTCTGAATTAGCTTTAGCGTATATTAACCAGTTACCATTTGTAACGAGTAATATTATTGGAGCTACAAGAATGGATCAATTAAAAGAGAATATTAACTCGATTCATGTTGAATTAACTGAAGAAATTTTAGAAGAAGTAGAAGCAGTGCACGCAGCAATGCCGAACCCAGCACCTTAGTTTCTTGAGTTTAAAAAACAAAATATTTGCATCATACATGGTCGTATTTATTACGATCATGATGATGCTTTTTTATTCTTTACTATTTGCAAATACTAATAAAGAATTACTAGGTTGCGGTGTTGTTGATTCTATAAATCCAGTTGAGAAAGAAAAAAGAGCAGGAAGAAAGCTTTTTAATGCAAATTGTGCTTCTTGTCATAAGTTAGAAAAAGATATGACTGGTCCAGCTTTAAGAGGTGTAAAGTTTGACTCACTTTCTTTACAAGAGTATCTGAATTCTAAAAAACATCAACCTACTTTTCCACAGTTAAGTATTGAGCAAGTCAATGAAATTTTAAAGTATACGAAAGGTTAATAGTAGCTGTCTAAAAAACAATGTCATTCTGATTTCAGAATCTCACTACGCTAATTTTAAACAGCTTATTTAGTAATTTATTCCTTCAAAAGATCAATAGTTTGATCTACCCAGCTTTTTTGGTTGTTTAAATAGAAATCAGGAGTAATACCAATCACTTCATAAGCACGTTGTTTTTTGTATCGACTAGAAGTGCAGCTTAATGTAAAATTATGACATGGAGTTTTTACAGCACCAACTTCACCATAACCGACATACCCGCCAGAATTTTCTCCAACTAAAATTGTTTTCTTGCTTTGTTTTGCCCAGAACAAAAGAGTTTCACAAGAACTAGCACAATTTTTATTATACAAAATAGCAACCTTTTTTACAGCATTAGGTTTGAATTTCCTGCTCATTCGTCCTCCTTTAGATACAGAAATATAAGAGTTCAACTTTGCTTTTTTCATTCGTTCTACTCGTTTTTCAAACCATTTTACTCGATCTTTATCAAAGTTTACGGTATCACTTTTTGCATCTTCATACCAGCTTTCCCAGATTTTAATATTGTCTTTAGTGATGTATAAATCAACTTTATCGGTTTTGATTTTATTTGTGTAGATAAATTCTAAAAGCGGACTTACATTATCATCACTTCCTCCACCATTATTACGAACATCAATAATTAAGTAAGGTTGCTTTTTAATTTTATCGAAAGAAGCTTTGTATAGCGAATCGATTTTAGCGGTTCTTTTACCAGAAAAAGTAGGGATTCGTAAATAAGAAATACTATCGTTAATTGTTTTAAAATCGTAAGTAGACGGAACATCAATTGCATGATTTACATAAGATTTTAATGAAGTTTTAAACCAATGATCTCCCAAAACTCCTTCGTTTAATGAAAATCGACTATCGTATCTAACAGCATGATTTTTTAAATAACTAATTGCTAAAAATTCATTTGGAATAGCTGTTTTTTTAAGCTCAAACTTTACTTGCCCTTTTTTCCAAAGTTTTGTTTTAGCATCTAAAATTACACCAACATAATCTCTCAACTTAGTTTTACTTGGAATTACAGCAACGGTATATGCATTTTTGATTTCATAAATTCCAAGAATAGTATCTATCGGATATTGTTTTTGATCTACTTTTTCTAATGGAATTGTTTCTCTTGAAGTATACGTTTCTGAAGCTAAAAACTGTTGTAATTCTGCTTCATTGTTTTCATCGATATTTTGACTTCTCATGTAAATTGAAGAATGATTATCTCTAAAAAACTCTACATATTGTAATGTTAATTTATAACAATCGTTTTTCGTTCTGGCTTTCCTTGCTTCTTCAATTAAATTGGTTTTTAAGGAAGCGTATGTAGCTTTAGTTTTAGAAGTAACATTGTCTTTAAACCCAGGAAGATTGTTTTCATAATAGTTAATTACAAAGTCTAAATCTTTAGAGCATTTACATTGTTCTTGAGCAAAAGAAAGATAGGTTAAAAGTAGCAGTGAAAGTGTAAGTAAGTTTTTCATATTTGATTTTTCAGTTGTCTTATAAAGACATTTAAAATGTACAGTTGTTACACTAATTTTTTTGATTAATAGTGATCTTTAAAAATCAAATTATGAATTTTTCAGTAGAGAAATTGATTTATTTTCCTAATAGTAAATTATTGTATCTGAATAGAGAAGTTAATTTTAATTGATAAACAGTAATAAAAAACAAAAGCTCCTAAGAAATATTCTCAGAAGCTTAAATTTATATGACTTAGTTTATAACTAGTAACCTACTTTAGCACGCACACGTTGTAAAACATCTTGAGCTACTTTTCTAGCTTTTTCAGCACCAATTGCTAATGCTTCATCAATTTCATTTTTGTTCTCCATGTAGTGATTGTATTTTGAACGTACATCAGCAAACTTATCAATAATCAATTCGTATAAAGCTTGTTTAGCATGTCCATAACCATAATTCCCGCCTTCATAATTTGCACGCATCTCAGCAATTTGTGCATCAGAAGCTAATAATTTATACAAAGCAAAAACATTATCTCCATCAGGGTTTTTAGGCTCTTCTAAAGGAGTGCTATCTGTTTGAATTTTCATGATTTGCTTACGTAACTTTTTGTCTGGTAAAAAGATATTAATGACGTTATCACGAGATTTACTCATTTTTTCACCATCAACTCCAGGAACTAATTGTGTATGTTCTTGAATTTTTGCTTGTGGCGGAACTAAAGTTTCTCCGACAATATTATTTAGTCTTTCTGCAACATCTCTTGTCATTTCTAAATGTTGCAATTGATCTTTTCCTACAGGAACAATTTCAGCATCGTACAATAAGATATCAGCAGCCATTAACATTGGATAGGTAAATAATCCAGAGTTAACATCTTCTAAACGATCTGCTTTATCTTTAAAACTATGTGCAAGCTTTAATCTGTTATACGGAAAGAAACAATTTAAATACCAAGTTAACTCAGTTACTTCAGGAATATCACTTTGACGATAAAATACAGTCTTATTCACATCAATACCACAAGCTAACCAAGTAGCAGCTGTACTGTATGTGTTTTCACGTAATTGATTTCCGTCTTTAATTTGAGTTAATGAGTGCATATCTGCAATAAATAAAAACGATTCGTTTTCTGGCTGATTAGCCATTTCAATTGCTGGTAAAATTGCACCTAATAAATTTCCTAAATGTGGCGTACCAGTACTTTGTACACCAGTTAAAATTCTAGACATTTTATTTTGTTTCTTTTAGTATTAAAAAGTCAAACCCATACCCATGATGTAATAATGGTTCTTCATATATGGTTTCACTTATTTTGTCAAATTTTATATTTGGTTTGTGTTCTTTTGCCAAAATTACAACATCATACTCATCTTTAGGCTTTTTATTAGGGTCATTTGTGATCCATCCCATAGATATTTCATGACCAGTTCCTACATGACCAATAATAATCTCAATATTGTTTGCTCTATAAATGCGAGTAGAACTTAAGTAATAGGCTTTTAAATTATCGGTAAATGTAGCACTTCTTTTAAACTCTTGAAAAGCATTAAGACTTATTGGGTGTTTTTTTGATTTATATATTAAATAATCTTTCTTCTTTTTATGATTGTTTTTTAAAGTAAGTATGTTACATTTTTTCTGAAAATCACAAAAAGAAATATATTCAGGATTAAATAAGGTGATATTTTTGTTTTGTGAGACTACGGCTTTTAATTTCTTCTGAAAGACTTCAGTTAATTCCTTAAGATAATGTTCAGCTTCAACAACTATTTTTTCAGTTTTATCTTTTGAAATCAGTTTTCCGTTTAAGTTGTATGTAGAAATATAATATTCAATATTCCATCCAATTTCAGCAATTTTAAACTCGGCTGTTTCATCAATAAAGTCAGTTCTATGAATATCTACTGTTAAAGTGATGATATTCTGATCTTGAATTCCAATAGGAAATATTTTATATTGATATGCAGAGTTACAAGCATTAGCAAGTAATGATTGTAGTATCAAAAAAAGACAAATACAAAAGGTTTTCATTAGCAATGGTTTTTAAAAAAATCAATAAGACAAAAATAGCCTTTTAAATCTACCAAATGAAAGAAATTACTACATTAGCAATTATGAAATACATAAAGATTCCCTTTCTATTATTATGGCGTACATGGTTTTATGTATTAATGTTTGTTGGTATTGTTTTATTGTCGCCAATATTAATTGTGTTATCATCAAGTGAAAAGTTATATCCATATTTTTGGAAAGTAGCACGTTATTTTTCATATTTCTTGGTTTATGCTATGGGATTTCGTCTTGACATTGAACGAGATGAAGAAATAGATCGAGATAAAAGTTATGTGTTTTGTGCAAATCACACTTCTTTTTTTGATATCTGGTTGATGATAATTATGAGTAAAAATCCGATTGTTTTCGTAGGTAAGAAAGAGTTGGTTAAAATTCCGGTATTTGGTTTTTTCTACAAACGAGTGGTGATTATGGTAGATCGTAGTAGTGCATCAAGTAGAAGAAAGGTATATGGTTTAGCTAAAAAACGTTTAAAAGACGGAACAAGCGTTGCAATTTATCCGGAAGGTTTAGTGCCTGAAGAAGGAGTAGTTTTAGCACCTTTTAAAAATGGAGCTTTTAGTTTGGCTATAGAGCTTAAAATACCAATAGTTCCTCAAATTTATTTTGATTGTAAACGTTCGTTTTCGTGGAATGTTTTCAAAGGTGGGCCAACCAAATTACGAGCCAAACAATACAAATTTATACCAACAGAAGATTTAAAAATAGAAGATCGGATTCAGCTTAAGAATCAACTTTTCGATTTAATGTATACTGAGTTAAGTAACGATACACGTTACATGAAAGACACTAATAAAGCTTTAAATGCAGGAGAACAATAACATAAGTGAATACAGTACAAAAGAAGAGTTTTATAATGTTCTTACTCATGCGGTAGGTTTATTGGCGAGTTGCATTGCTTTCCCTTTTTTAGTCGCGAAATCTTACGCTTATGAGGGGATTTGGTATCAGTTGAGTTTTATTATTTATGGTATCAGTTTAATTGCTTTGTATGCAGCTTCAACTTTTTATCACAAAGCAACAAATCCAGTTAAAAGGAAACGACTAAAAGTTTTCGATCATGCAGCAATTTTTATGCTTATAGCAGGAAGCTATACCCCTTTTTGTTTGGTTGCTTTACAATCGGATTTAGGCTGGAGAATGTTCGTAATTGTATGGAGTTTCGCTTTGGTAGGAATAATTTTCAAATTGTTTTTTACAGGGAAATTAAAGCACGTTTCTACAGTAATGTATGTGTTGATGGGATGGTTAGTTGTATTTTTTATAAGTCCGCTATTAGATAGTTTATCAGCAGAAGGAGCAAATAATTTAATTGCAGGTGGAGTTTTTTATACTATTGGTGCGGTGTTATACTCAATTAAGAAAATACCATATAACCACGCCATTTTCCATGTATTTGTTTTACTCGGAAGTCTTTGTCACTTTTGGGCTATCTATAATTTGTAATTACCAATCTTTAAAAGGTAATTTGCTAAGATTCGAGTTGTAATATTTAATATCGCCAGTTACTTCTTTACCTAGCCATTCTGGTTTTTCAAAATATTCGTTTTCAGAAGATAATTCAATTTCTGCAATAAGTAATCCTTCATTGTCACCTAAGAACTCATCTACTTCAAAAGTGTGATTACCAATAGTTATTAAATAACGGTATTTTTCAATGATCCCTTTTTCGCACAATTCAAATAAATCTTGAGCTTCTTTTTGTGGTATTTCTTTTTCCCATTCAAATCGAGTAGTTCCAGAAGTATTAGATTTTCCTTTAATAGTTAAATAACCTTGATCGTTTTTTAAACGTACGCGAACAATACGCTCTTTATCAGAATTTAAAAAACCTTGTTTGATGTAAACTTTCGTATGCTTTTCATCTTTAAAACTATTGTTTTTAACTAAAAATTTACGTTCGATTTCTATATGCATACACTGTAATTATTTTGAGTTTTCATAAATACCAAAAACTAAATCAGAAGTATTATGTTTTAAATACTCATCTTCCATAGCAAAGAGCGTATCTAAAACCTTTTCCTTTTCTGTATTGATGTCAAAAAAATGATGTGAAATATCTCTTAAAGCACTAATTAATAGGTTTCCGCCGTAGGGTTTTTCTAGAATAGTTTTGAAATGTTTGTGTATTGAAGGCATTATACTTGCTGAATCGATACATTCTGAAGGATCAGCCATAATCATTCTTAAAATTCCAACACCTCTATATTTATTTTTACGGAATTTACTTTTAAAACGCGTTCTATATTGTTTTGGAATAACAGCAATAGCCTTATTTATAGCTTTAATTTGTTGTTTAGAAAACTGATGTCTGGTAGCACCAACGAATTCATTTATAATTAGCACGCCATTAGGCTTAAGTGTTTTTTTAATTTTCTTTGATAAGAATGCTTCAATATGATTAAAATGATGTAGAGAAGATTTAAAGAAAACAATATCAAATTCATCTTCTTTAAAATCAAAAGAATCTATGTTTTCTGCTAAAAAAGTAATATTATCTAGTTTTTTTTCTTTTGCATTTTTAGATGCAATTTCTAATAAATTTTCAGCAATATCTACACAAACAATCTCTTTAAAAATATGCTTGTGCTGTGCCAATTCTATTTCTCGATTACAGATACCAGAACCAAGAGAAAGTAAACGTAAATTGCTGCTGGATTTAAAAAAATCGTCTGTTAGAAAATTAATATAATGGATGTTTTTATCTCCAGTCATTAAATAATTCCAACGCTGTATTACTTTAGGAATAGACCAACAATATGATGATATAAAAGAGGTGTTATCGAACGCGCTTTTTATTCTTTTTTCTTCATTTAATGTAAATTTCGATAAAATAAATCGTCCGCCTCTCTGAATAATTTTGAAATAAGTATCTAAAAAATCATCAATAGTTATAATTCTCATAGAAGTAACTTTATAAGCAAAAGTATAATTAATTTTGCCAAAACTTAAATAAAGTATATTTATCTTCGTTTAAGTATGAGATGGCTAATACCAATTGAATTATAATTTTAAATGGTATAAACATATTTTTTAAATTATTTATAATGAGGAAAGTTCTCTTTCTATTTATTTTTTCATTTTCCTATTTGTGTTTTTCGCAGACCGATTTTTCTTCACAATGGGAAGATTTTTTTTCATACAATAATGTAAAAGATGTAGTTGTAAATAATGATATCGTTTTTGCATTGACAGATAATGCCATTTTTTCTTACGATATCACAACAGAAGAAATACAAAAAATATCTTCTGTAAACGGTTTGTCTGGAGAAACCACTTCAGCAATTCATTATAATGAAACTTTTAATAGAATAGTTATAGGATATGAAACAGGTTTGATAGAGGTAGTTGATGATGACGGAACAGTAACTGTGTCACCAGATATTGTAAATTTTAATCAATCTGGTTTAAAACGAATTAATGCTATTTTCGAGTACGATGGGAAACTGTTCATAGCAACATCATTTGCCATCATTGTGTATGATATTGAACGATTAGAGTTTGGAGATACGTATTTCATAGGAGCAGGTTCTACAAGTGTAAATGTAAATCAAATTACTGTTTTTAATAATGAAATTTTTGCAGCTACAGATGCAGGGGTTTATGTGGCAGATATAACTAGTCCAAATTTAATAGATGCGGCAAATTGGGAGTTGCGTTTCTCTGGAGATTTTAAAAATGTTACAGTTTTTAATGGGAATTTGTACGCAGTTTCTAATCAAAATTTAATTCAACTGAATGGTGCTGTTCAACAAACAGTAGTTGTACTTCCAGAAAATGTACTTGATCTTGAAGTTACAAGTTCTAATATGGTCGTAACCTTATCTAAATCAGTAAATACATATGATACTTCGTTAGCTTTAGTAGGAACAAATTCAACCTCTAGTGCATTTGATTTTTCATTAAATACAGGATTAATAGTCAATAATTCAATATTGTTAGGAACTTCGGAATTCGGTTTACTTACTGCTCCTATTGCTTCACAAACGTATACTGAAATTCACCCTGAAGGTCCTCTTTTCAATGAAGTGTTTTCAATAGATGTACAGAATAATAATTTGTGGGTAATTTATGGTGGGTACAATAATTTTTTTGGTGGACTTTTTAATAGAAAAGGATACAGTAGGTATAATGGTACAAACTGGTTTAACACAAAGTTTGACCCCAACTTTCCAGCAACAGATTTAAATCATGTAACCATAGATCCAAATGCAGAGAACAAGGTTTTTATTAGTTCTTATGGAGATACAAGAGCTATAAATACTGCATCTACAGGAGGTTTATTAGTTGTAGAAAATGATCAAGTACAAACCTTTTACAACCATTTAAATAGTCCGCTTGAAGATGTTGTTCCAACAGATCCAACAAGAGTATCTGTTAGGGTAACAGGAACGGCTATAGATAGAGAAGGAAATCTTTGGGTAGCTAATATTTTATCAAATTCTAGATTAAAAAAATTATCTCCTAACGGAAATTGGACAAACTTTAATATTAATGAGTTATATCTTGATGATAAGCCAGGATTAGGAGAAATAGTTATAGATAATTCTGATACAGTATGGATGACCACACGTAGAAATGGTGTTTTTGCTTATAATGAGAGAGGAGATAGAAAAGCAGCACTTACAACCGCACCAACTAAAGGTAGCTTGCCCAATGCTTTTACCAGAGCATTAGCAATAGATAAAAATAATAGACTGTGGATAGGTACTTTAACAGGTTTAGTTGTATATAACAATCCTTCAGGTATTTTTGATGCTAGTATTTTTGATGCTGAACCCATTATTATTCTAGATGATGGAATAGCGAAGAAGCTATTAGGAGATCAAACCATAAATACAATAACAGTAGATGGAGCTAATAACAAATGGTTTGGAACAGATAATGGGGGTGTTTTATATACGAATCCGAACGGTCAGAATACATTAGCGAACTTTAATACAGACAATTCTCCACTTCCATCGAATAGGATTTTAAAGATTGAGGTAGATGAATTTACAGGTAAAGTATTTTTTGCTACTGATAAAGGTATTGTTGCTTATAATAGTAATGTAGCTCCTTTTGGTGATACTTTAGGAGAAGTATATGCGTATCCAAACCCAGTATTAAAAAACCATGATACCGTGACAATAGACGGAAGAAATGGAACGAATTTACCTAAAGGAACCAATGTGAAAATAGTAGATGCTTCTGGAAATTTAGTATATGAAACCAATGTAGTGGAAGGACAAGAAGTACAAGGAGGAAAAGTAATTTGGAACAAAAGAAATTTAGCAGGACAGAAAGTAGCGTCTGGAATTTATATTGTATTATTAACTACAGATGATGGAAGTGAGTCTTCAACTACAAAAATTGCTATTGTAAATTAATGGCTGTTGTTTCTACTAAAGCGATTGTTTTTAGCACAATTAAATACAGTGATTCTAGTTTAATTGTAAAATGTTTTACCCAAGAAGAGGGGATTAAAACATATATGGTTAGAGGTGTTTTGAAATCTAAGAAAGGAAAATTAAAAGCTGCATATTTTCAACCATTAACATTATTGCAACTTACTGCCAACCATAACACAAAAGGAACTCTAAATTCTATAAAAGAAGCAAGAGTTTTTCCTATGTATGAAAGTATCTATACTTCAGTAGTCAAACAGACAATAGTGTTATTTATTTCTGAAATTTTGTCAAGTATTATTCAAGAAGAAGAAAAGAATAAAATTTTATATGATTATATAGAAACGTCATTGATTTGGCTAGATACGCATCACTCAATTGCAAATTTTCATTTGTTGTTTTTATTGAATTTATCAAAGTTTTTGGGTTTTTATCCAGACACATCAAATGCATCAAGTTTAGGTTTTAATTTATTGGAAGGAAACTTTACTGATGCTGTTTATGAGAAATCGACAATTACAGGAGAAAATTTTCTTTTATTCAAACGCCTGTTAGGCATAAATTTTGATGCAATTCATACAATTTCATTTAATAAGAAAGAAAGACAAGTAGTGCTAAAGCTAATAATTCGATATTTTGAATTACATTTGGAAGGATTTAAACAACCAAAATCTTTAGACATTTTAGAATCAGTGTTTAGTTAACTCATGAAGTGGATATTTTTACTTTTTTTAAGTACCTCCATTACTTTATTTTCACAAGAAATAACTGTTTATGATGCAGAAACAGGTAAAGTAATTGAAGCAGTAGCAGTTTTTAATGAAAACAAAAGCAAGTCTGGCGTTACCGATGAAAATGGTAAAGTAGATCTTACCGATTTTTCAAATGAAGTTATTTACTTCTCTCATGTTTCGTATGCCGAGTTTTCAAGTAAAAAATCAATTATTTTACTCAATAATAATGAGGTATTTCTTTCTAAAGAATCTGAACAATTAGATGAGGTTGTAGTTTCTGTTTTTAAAAATAAAGCAAAGACAAAACGAATTGCAGAGCAAATAGAAGTTATTAAGTCGAAAGATATACAAAAAATTGCGGCTCAAAGTTCTGCTGATGTATTGGCAAGTGTACCAGGTATCCGAGTACAAAAGTCTCAATTTGGAGGAGGTAGCCCAGTATTGCGTGGGATGGAAAGTAATAGAGTATTACTTGTTGTAGATGGAGTAAGAATGAATAATGCTATTTATAGAAAAGGACATTTACAAAACTCTATTTCTGTTGCGCCGAGCATGTTAGATAGGACTGAAATTGTTTTCGGACCTACTTCTGTTACTTACGGTTCTGATGCATTAGGAGGGGTAATTCATTATTATACAAAAACACCAAAGTTATCTAAAAATAAAGAAGTAAAAAGTAACTTCTTTTCACGTTTTTCAACCATAAATAACGAAATTACAAATCAGGCTTCTGTAGAGCTTCGTTTTCCCAAATGGGGAAGTTTTACAAGTGTTTCTCACAGTGATTTTGGTGATTTGAAAATGGGAGAAAATAGATCGCATGGTTTTGAAGAATGGGGAAAGATTATCTATTTCTCAGAAAATAAAGGAAATAGTTTTAGTGCTGTACCTACACTAAATTCAGACCCAAATCTTCAAAGAAATACAGGATATAATCAGACAGATATTTTACAAAAGTTCTATATTCCTTTATCAAAACAGACCGATCTTAAAATAAATATTCAATATTCTACATCATCTGATATTCCAAGATTTGATAGATTAACAGAACTTAAAGATGAAGCAGATCCTTCTTCTTTAAAGTTTGCAGAATGGTATTATGGGCCTCAAGATAGATTGCTAATTTCTCCTCAGTTAGAAATAAACCCTAAGAAAAAATGGATGAAAAGTGGTTTGTTTACTCTTGCATACCAAAATATAAAAGAAAGCAGAATTCAAAGAAAGTTTGGAAGCTTAGAACGATCGTATAGGGAAGAAGAGGTAGATGTTTTTAGTTTAAATGGAGATTTTACTGTTCCTTTAGCCAAAAAAAGAGATTTAGGTTATGGGTTTGAAGTAGCTTATAATGATGTAAATTCAAATTCTTTTGGGAAAGAACTAGATGTTGTCAATAATGAAATTGTTGGATTTAATGGAAATTTTGCGGTGCAATCTCGTTATGCTGATGGAGGTAGTAGCTACTTAAGCACAGCATTATATGTTGATTATAGACAAGATTTATCAAAAAAATCAACCTTAAGTTCTGGTGTGCGCCTGACAAATACTCAATTGAGAGCAAAGTGGGAAGATGAAACGTTTATTCAACTACCTGATAACGATATTAGTTTGAATAATACAGCAATAACGTTTAGTTTAGGATATGTACATAAGCCTACTAAAAACTGGCAGTTGAATGCTGTTATTTCTTCAGGGTTTCGATCTCCTAATATAGATGATGTTGGAAAAGTGAGAGAAAAAGCAGGTAATGTTACAGTACCTAACGTAAACTTAAGACCAGAGCATGCTTATAGTGGAGAAATAGGCTTGCAAAAGTATTTTAATAATAGAAAGTTTAAAATAGGAGGAAATGTCTACTATACGCTATTAACCAATTATATTTATAGAGATGACTTTGTTTTAAATGGTCAGTCTACTATTAGATTTGATGGTGTGGATGGAAACAATATTGTAGCTAATATTAATAGAGATAATGCTTATGTTACAGGATTTACTGTAAATTATCAAGGTAAATTATTCAAAAATTGGTCTACAGTTGGGTCTATTACGTATACGAAAGGTAAAACTTTCGATACCGATCAACCCATGTCTTCAATTCCTCCTTTATTTGGAAGTTTCGATGTGAATTATAATACTGAAAAAGTTGAGGCGGGAATAAATTTCCGTTTTAATGCTAGAAAGGATATTACAGATTTTAATATTGATGAAGGTATAGATAACCATGAGCAAACTCCAATAGTAGATATAAATGCCACAAATGAAACAAATAGGTATTTTGGATCACCTAGTTGGCAAACTTTAAGTGCTTTTGCAAAGTATAATTTAAATAAGAAAGTGAGTTTACAAGCAAGGGTAGATAATCTTTTTGATGAACATTATAGAGAGTTTGCCTCAGGAGTTTCTGCACCTGGAAGAAATCTTTCATTAAGTTTATTTGCAAACTTTTAAAACAAATTATGATTAATATATTTAGAGTAGTAAGTTTTTTAGAAGGTATTTCTTACATTTTACTATTATTCATTGCTTCGCCTATCAAGTATTTTTACAAAGATGAAACGTATGTGAAAATGTTAGGTATGCCTCACGGAATTTTGTTTATAGCTTATATAGCATTAGCAATTTTATTACGATCTGAATTGAAGTGGACACAGAAGCAATTCATTACTGTTTGTTTATTAGCAATTATTCCTTTTGGAACTTTTTTTGTTGGGAGATATTTAATAAAGCAGCAACAAGAGTAAATTCAAGTTAGCAGCTATAGGTTTATATTCCTATTATAGACTTAGCCTGAAGATTTCCTCAATAAAGAGAATATCTACTCATTATCCTTTAGTTTTTTAAGATAATTCGAATATCCATTTTTAGTTATCAATCGTATCATACGATTTATGATTAAAAACCTCGTATAAATTAGTTGAATTATTTTTTCTTCACACAAGGCAAAAAAATAAAGCATAGCTTTAGTTACGGTTTCTTTTTTAAACAAAGTAGGAAGAAAAAAGAAACGACTAATATGCGAAATTTCTAGTCGTTAATCGTATCATATATACTATAAAATAATTACTTTTTTACAGGGTTTAAGATGTAATAAAAAGGGTGATTTAACAAAGTTTAAAGGGGTATTCCCTACAACTTCAATTTTAAAAAAATAATAGTTTTAACACGCATTTAAATCTCATTCGCGAAGAGTAGACAAAATACTTGATTGTCTATAAAAGTTCAAGAATTAATTAACTATTATAAATTAAATCAGATGTTACAAAACATTTTAAAATTAGAAGGTGTTGAAGTACTTAGTAAAAGTAATCAACAAGATGTTAAAGGTGGTGGTCTTTTTAATAGAGACTATTTTGCTTGTCAATGCGGAAGTAATACCAATACATTCCAAATTAGAGCTTGCAATTTAACAAGAGCTGAAAGAAAAGCAGATCGTAGATGTCCAACAGGATTATCTTCTAGCTGTATTCAGACAAATGTTTAGTTTGTAGGTATATATAACTAGAAATACTTTAGAATACGAGTCATAAGTCTACTTATGACTCGTATATATTTTTATATTACAAAGTTTTTAGTCGTTACACTATCAAAAATGAAAGTTCTCCTTCTTTAATCAAAAAAGCTAATTCCAAAAAGAAGACGATTTTCTTTACTATTATTGAAGTTAGACTGCACATAATCCAAACGAAAGAATCGCCATTTTCCCCATCCAATATTGTTTATACCAATTGAGTATTCTGAATATGGACTTCGTCCACCAGAAAAATATCCTTTTGCACCAATAACTGTATGAAAATTTAGCTTATTAATTAAAGGGATTTTATTTAATAAAAAACCTTTGAAATTATGTTGTGTATGTATTTCTCCATAACTATCGTTAGTGCTAAAATCATAATATGGCATAATGAAAAAGCTATTTAATCGATCGGAAGGAGATAAATCAATCTCATTAGCTAAAGGATGGTAAAAATCCATAAAAGCAATGTCCTTTTGTTCTAGAAAAGCACCACCTCTTATACTATAATCAAAATCTCCTAAATTCCCTAAAGAAAGATGTTGTTGTAATTTAGAGAAAAATAAATCTGAATGAAGTTCTGAATTCTCAGATCCAAATGTTTTTCTATATCCAAGTGTTAAAGTTGGAAATGCATTATTTCTTACAGTGAATCTTGAGTCTGGATAACTAACATATTTACTTCCAAAGTTAATCGTAGTTGCTATTTGTGTTTTAAAAATACGATGCTTAGCAAACGAAGGAGTTACAGAAGTTGGGTCTACAGGATTATTTGTTTCAAATGTTTTACTTCTACTGAAGAAAGAATATTCCGTAGTGTTTACCAATGGCCTCCTGTCTGCATATTCTGCACTTGAAAAGAATTGTACACCAGGATATATTTCTTTAGAAAAAGAAACCGAAGCAAATGATTTTTCAAAAAACTTAGCAAAATTTCGCTTAAATACCAGTGTAAAGAAACTATTGTTAAGATATGAAACAGGATTTCTTTCATCAAATTGACTTAATTTATTTCCTGCTGAAATTGATAGTCTTGGTTTACTAATGTTATCCCATTTTTTGTCAAAAGAAACTACAGGGCGTAATTTTTTATCAGAAAAACCATAATTAATAGCACCACTAAAACGCCACCATTTCCCTTTATCATTTATTCTTTTAAAATAAGAAACTTCTGGATTTAAATTGAATCCTTGGATGGTGTTAAATCGAACAGTTTCAATCACACTATTCACATTTAATGACCATTTTTCATAACTATTTCTATATGTATATCCTAAAATAGTAGATAATAAGTTGAATTTATTACTTTTTCTGTCTGTTGAGTCTAAGTATTTTTTAGTTTTTCGAAAAACTTTAATACTATCTTTTACTAAATAATCTTTTTGTTCTTCTAATGTTAGTGGTACGCTTCGTAATTTAGTCCAATATACAGAGTCTTTTTTTGTCGCATTCTCTTCAAAAGACAAGATTTCTTTTCCAAAAGTATTCTTGTTAAATTCTGGAGAGAAATTATAGTTTGAATATGAGGCAGAAAACCTACCATCAATATGAAATCCTAATAACCCAACTTTAAAATCTATAGTTTGTAAGATTAAAGCCCAAATTCCAGATTTTGGTTCGTAATTATAATTCTGTTTAATGTGTAAAACATCTATAGCAGGGTTGTTAATTTGTGCACCTGTTATCGTTAAATCTGCACCATAAACAGCCCAATCTTCTTCAACTACATATATATGACCACCAAATACACGATCGTTCTTTCTTCTTGGTAAAATTTTAATTTTATTAATTAGTTTTCCATTTTCATCATAAAAAGTACCTACTAATTTGAATTTATAATAGCTGAAAGTATAACTAGAAATAGGAGAAAAAATATCTTTATCGGCAATAGGAACTAAATTTTTGTAAAGATTAAAATTAACATCTGCAGCTCTGTTAAATGAAATACCATTGTCGCTTCCACTTACTTTCGATGCTACAATTTTTTCTCTAAAGTTTTTAGGTTTTTTTTGATACCATATTTTTGATACTGTCTCAGAAAGATATATGATACCACTTCTAGTAGAGTCTAATCCTCCTCCAAAATCACCTATTTCTTGACCTAATATTTTTTTAGGGGCATTTTTTATTTTAAATAAACCTCTAGAATAAAAATCGGCTTGATATTTTCCAGATTTATTGGTGTTTTTTTCTTTGTTAGCAATAACTTTTCTGATGATTACATTGGCAGGATTTTCTTTAGAAGAAATTGTTACTTCTTCTAATAATTCTTCCTCTTCCAGCATTTTCGCATTCAATTCAAAAGGAAATTGAGTTATAGTAACCTCTTTTTTTACTGTTTTATATCCTAAAAACTGAAAGACAACTGTTTGTTTTCCAGTTTTAGTAGTTGGAAGTTCATAAAAACCATTGTCATTAGTAGTAGTTCCTTGTAAGGTGTTTTCTAAATAAATACTTACGAAAGGCAAAGGTTCGTTGTTTTTGTTGACCACCTTTCCTCTTATTTGTGCATAGCTTAGGCAAGAAATTAAAAAAGAAAATACTATAACAAAGTTTTTCATAATCAATCGTTTGGTTTTTACGGGGCAAACATAATTGAATTATTTAGAAATATTATTTATGAAATGTTAAAGAATTTTTGTAATAGAAATGAGTACAATAGTAAAAATTGATGATTTACTATTGTACTCATTTAAACAAGGGACTATTAATACAACTACAAATAAGCTGATTTTAATGTCTTTTTGAAGTGTTTTTATTGAAGAAAATTTATAGATTAAACTTTATAATGTAAAAGAAACATTGACATTTAAAAATTAGTAACACTATTAAATTGCTTATTAAAATGTATTTCTGAAAAAATTTAGAAAAAACTATATTTTGAATTGAAAAAGTATTTCATAATTAGGGGATATTAAGGTTAATACATAATTGTTTGAAAATCTACTAAAACTCGGGTCTACATAAAATATATAGCCACTAACGAATATACATGTAAATTAATCAACGATTACCTAAATATAAAAAATAAAACACTAATAATCAAATAATTATGTTAGTTTTTCTTTTTGTTTTTCTTCTTTTTGCCAAAAAGCCCTCCTAAAACATCTTTTACAGCATTTGCAGTATTTCCTTTTTTAGTTCCTGTAGCAGAAGATTTTGAATCTTTACTTTTACCACCTAATAAACCACCAACAGCTTTATCTATAAGCTTGTTTTTTTGTTTTTGAACTAACTGATTTGTTAAATTACTAACGGCAGACTTTAAATCTGTTTTAACCGAAGGCTTATTAAAGCTACCAGAAAAGTTAGCTGTAATAGGCACCTTAACATTTTTATCTTTACTATCTAGCTTCGCTAACAAACCACTTACTTCAGATCCTAAATATTTTGCAGGAACATTAAAAGTAGCATTATAATCCATTAACTGATCGAAACTATGACTACCACCTACTTCTATATCAATATCTTTATATTTTAAGTTGAAAGGTTTAACATTTACTTTTCCCTTATCAAAAGATAAATTAGTTTTGATATCCTTTAAGTTTAATTGTTTTAAGTCAACAAAGCCTAAGTTCTGATCCAGTAAACTCAAAGCTTTAGAGTTTTTAGGTTCTACATTAGTAGCCAAGACTTCAGCTAATGCTTTACCTGTCATAGATGTTAAATTGGGGGTAAAATCATCATTAAGATTTCCTGCCAAGTTTAAATTAGTGTTCAATTTTCCTTGTATAACATCTGCAATTGGTGAAAGCATTTTAAATAACTCAATATTTTTAAATGAATCACTAATATTGAATGATTTTATTCCCATATTCATATCAAATACAGGTTGTTCTTTTTGAGTATTTACAGCTCCGTTTAAAGCAATACTACCGCCAAACATGTTTCCATTAACATTTTTTAGTGTAGCCTTTTCATCTTTGATAATTAATTTTCCTTTAACATTAGATAATTTCAAATTATCATATTGTACTTCTTTGGCAGAAGCATTTACAACACAATCTAAAAAAGCAGGAATTTTAAGTTTTTCCTTAGGTTGTTCCTCTTTATTTTCAGGAGTTTCTTCTTTTGTTGTAGGTTCTGATCCAGTATCAGCAACCATAAAATCACTAACTTTAAAAGAGTTAGAGTTTAAGTTAAATACTCCTTGTAGTTTTTTGTCAGAAAGTAAAAAACCTAATAAATTATCAATACTTCCCGTTGCGCTTAAGTCGCTAGATCCAGTCATTGCATTGAATTTTGAAAGTGATATTTTTTTAGGAGTAAAATCTACTTTAGCATCATTAATTTGAATCGGATTGGCAACTTCTTTACCACTAAATAAGAAATCTTTAATCTGTAAATTTCCGTTGTTTTTTATACGTTCATATTTATTATTTTGAACTGCATCAATATCGAAACTAGAACTAAGATTTGCAGTTACAATACCACTTAAATCATTTTTTAATTCTAGAGGATATACCTTATCAATATGACTTAAATCAATTTTACCATTAACAGTTGTGCTGATATATGGATTTTTAGTTAAGTTACTCACTTTTGCATTTCCACTGAATTGATTTTCGTCAATTCTAAAGGCAAGTTTCTGAAGGTTTACATAAGTGTCATCCATATTTCCAGTCGTATTTTTTATCTGGGTATTTATTTGGATGTTAGTAACACTTTTAGGTAAACTTGGATATTTGAAAGAAGCATTATTAGAAGCGATAGTTACATCTATTTTAGGAATAGTGGTTTCTGTAACTTTACCATCTACCTTACCAACAACGCTAAAATCACCTGTAGTCTTTACTTCTGATATATTTTTAGCATATTCTTCAGGAATTAAAGCTAAAAAGTTTTTAAAATCAGATGAAGGTGTTTTAAAGTTTACATGTATTTCTTGACTGTTATCATTATGCAATTGTACAAAACCATCAAATATTAATGGTAATTGATTAATATGTGCTTCGTTTTTTAAAAAAGAATATTTACTGTTTTCTAAATCTAAAGCTAACAATGCATTTAAATCTAAATGTTGATTGTTCACTAAGGCTTTTCCATCTTTTTCAAATAAAATATTTGTTGTAGTCTTGGTATCTAACTCCGTAGTTTTTTGAGAAAAATCACCACTTCCAGAATGGTTAAAGTCAGATAAAACCACATCCATTTTTCCTTTATCATCATGGTATCTTAATGTTGCATTAGTAATAGCATATTTTTTTAAAGATAAGCTAAAACTACTGGTTTCACTAGTAGCTTCTTCTGTCTTTTCTTCTACTGTTTTTGTAGCATCTTTTTTAGCAATATCATAATTGGCATTACCGTCTTTATCAACATGAATTCTTACCAAAGAGTTATCTATAGTAAAAGAGTTTATATTTAATTTTCCACTAGAAGCTTTAAAAACTTCCGTAAGTTTTAATTTTAGTTTAATAGTTTCACTATAAAGTAGAGTATCTCCCTGAAAAGGTTCAAAATTGGTCACTAAAACATCCTTAAGTTCTACAGAAGCCTTAGGGAAGTTTTTTAATAAGCTTAAATTAGCATCAGCGAACTCTACTTTAGCATTTACATTATTATTAATAGTTTCTTTTATTAAAGCGACTATTTTATCTTGAAACATGAAAGGAATTGCAGCTAATGCAATAATTATTATAACTATACTAATGGCGACAATTTTGAAGATTTTTTTCATGATACTTATTTTTAATTACAACGATTTATATTGGGGTATTATTTCAGCAATACAAAGTTAAAAGTTATGAGTAATATTGTAGTTAATAAAAAGTTTATTTTTTGAAAAAAGCTATAGCATATTCTCAATTGATTAAAAAAGAGGCTAAAAGACTGGGTTTCATGTCTTGTGGTATAGCTAAAGCCGATTTTTTAGAAGATGAAGCTCCACGTCTTGAAGCATGGTTAAAAAATGGATTTCATGGAGAAATGAGGTATATGGAAAACCATTTTGATAAGCGTTTAGATCCAAGGTTATTGGTAGAGGGAGCTAAATCTGTAATCTCACTCTCATTTAACTATTTTCCTGAAGAACATCAAAACAAAGATGCATATAAAATAGCTAAATATGCTTATGGTGAAGATTACCATCATGTTATTAAACATAAACTTTTTGAATTACTTGAGATTTTACGAAATGAAATAGGAGAAATTAATGGACGTTGTTTTGTAGATTCTGCTCCTGTTTTGGAGCGAGCTTGGGCAGAAAAAGCAGGATTAGGCTGGAATGGAAAACATACTTTACTAATACAAAAACAACAAGGATCTTTTTTCTTTTTAGCCGAATTAATTATTGATTTAGAGTTGGCATATGATTATCCTTTCGCAACGGACCATTGTGGTAAATGTACACGTTGTATAGATGCTTGCCCTACGGAAGCTATTTTGCCAAATAACCAAATAGACGGAAGTAAGTGTATTTCGTATTTAACCATTGAGCTACGAGATAATATTCCAAATCAGTTTAAAGAAAAAATGGAGGGTTGGATGTTCGGTTGCGATATTTGCCAAGATGTTTGTCCTTGGAATCGTTTCTCGAAACCTCACAATGAACCTATGTTTGCTCCTAAAGAAAATATGCTGGATTTCAAAAAGAAAGACTGGGAGGAACTAACTCATGAAACCTTCAGTAAAGTTTTTAAGAAATCAGCCGTGAAAAGAGCTAAATTTAAAGGATTAACAGAAAACATAAACTTTTTAAAGGAATGATAATTTGAGTATCTTCCTTATGCGAATTTTTAATTGTATTAATCATAATAGTTCTTTAAGCATTTGAGCTGCTTTTTCAGCAGTAATATCACGTTGCGGCATTGCAAACATTTCATATCCTACCATAAATTTTTTAACAGTTGCAGATCGTAACAGAGGTGGGAAAAAACTCATATGCCAATGCCAACCCAAATTTATTTCATTATTCACAGGTGCTTGATGGATACCCGATGAATAGGGGAAAGAAACATTAAAAATCTTATCATAAATACTGGTAGCTTTCTTTACAATGCTAGCAAAATCTGTGATCTCTTTAGTTGTCATATCAAGAATATTTGAACTGGCTTTTCTGGGAATTATCATGGTTTCAAATGGCCATACAGCCCAAAAAGGAACAACTAAAACAAAACTATCATTAGTATAAACAACACGTTCATCTAATTCTAGTTCTTGCTGAATGTAAGTTTCTAATAATGTTTTTTGATGTTGTTTATAATAGTTTTCAAAGTTTTCAGTTTTTCTTTGAATAACTAACGGGATAGATTTTTGGGCCCAAATTTGCCCGTGAGGATGTGGATTACTACATCCCATAATTTCACCTCTATTTTCAAATATCTGAATATTATTAATATAAGAAAGTTCAGCTAATGTCCCAAATTCATGTTGCCATGTACGAACAACCGCTTCAATATCTTTTACCTCCATTTTTGAAAGTGTCAATGAATGGTCTGGTGAAAAACAAACAACTTTGCAAATTCCTTGCTCACTTTTAGCTTCTAACAAACCATTAGAATACTTCAGATCTTTTACATCTTCTCTTAATGCCGCATAATCATTTTTAAAAACAAAAGTAGAAGTATAGTTAGGATTGACTTCATTATTAGCACGGACGTTTCCTGGACATAAATAACAATTCTCATCATATGATATTGTTATCGGTTCTATTTCATCCTCAACTTTACCTTGCCATGGACGTTTTGTTCTGTGCGGAGATACTAGTACTTCTTCTCCAGTAAGTATATTCTTTCTAATATGTGAAGTTGTGAAAATTTCCATTCTTAAGTTGCTTTGATTTGTTTAATTTTTTTGGTGCTAGTTTGTACGTAGGTAAGTAATGTAATACTTAAATTAACTTTGTGTGAAACATCCTTGACAAGGATTAACTCCTATTATAGATGCTTTAATACCAAACTGTTTCAGGTAAGCAGTAGAAACAACCTCAGTATATTCATCAATGAAATCTTGATGAATTAAATGAATAGTACAACCGCCAAAACCGCCTCCCATCATTCTAGCTCCCAAAACAAGTTGGTAAGATTTAGAAAAATCAACAAGAAAATCTAGTTCTGGACAGCTTACATCATATGAATTTCTAAGACCTTCATGAGAAGCATACATTAACATTCCTAGTGAATTTAAGTCGTTTTCTTTTATACTTTTTACAGCTTGTTTAACCCTGATGTTTTCTGAAATCACATAGTTACATCTTTGGTATATTGTTTCATTTAAGTCAGATTTTAGGCTGTTTAACATATCTAAATTAACATCTCTTAGAGATGTGACTTCTGGATAGTTTTGTTGAATTATTTTGACACCTAATTCACATTCTTCTCGTCTCTTATTGTATTCACTACTAGCTAAATTATGAGAAATATTAGTGTTAACTAAAAGTAATTTATAAGGAGAAAAATTAAAAGGTATAAGTTCGTGAGTTAATGTTTTACAGTCTAGTAATAACAGATGGTCTTTTTCGCTCATCACTACTGCAAATTGATCCATAACTCCACATTTTGTACCTACAAAATTATGCTCAGCATCTCTAGAAAATGTAATTAAATCCTTAGATGAGAATTGTAAGTTGAATAAAGAATTCACTCCTATTGCAGTTCCACACTCTAGAGCAGCAGAAGAACTAATACCTGCTCCAATGGGTAATTCACTATGTATAATACAATCAAATCCTGTAATCGAAGCATTTCGTTTTAGAAATTCATCAATTACCCCTAATATATAATTTTCCCATTCTATTGTACTAGGTGAAATTTTACTCAATTGAAATTGTAAAAAAGCATCAAAATTTTTGCTATATACATTACACGTTTCAGCAGTGTTATTTTTTCTAAATGAGAAGGAGATTTTTTTGTCAATAGCTGTTGGTAATACAAAGCCATCATTATAATCAGTATGTTCACCAATTAGGTTTATTCTACCTGGTGAAAAAACTGTTAACTCAGTCTCAAAATTATCAAAATAGTCTTTATTAAGTGTTCCCAAATTAATTTTTTTGAGCTCGCAATATAGATAAAAATTTATTAACGTAAAAAATACGTTTATTATTTTCCCTCAAACATCCAAGGATTTTATACCAATAAATTTGACTACATTTGAGAAGACAAATTATATGTATCTAACGTAAAATATGTGGGAGAGAGACTGTTATGGTATGCATGATAAAATGTATATCAGTACTGACTGTATTATATTTGGTTTTGATAATGGAGTATTAAAACTATTAATCTTTAAAAGAAGGGTTGAACCCTATATAGGTGAATATTCTTTAATTGGTAACTTCGTAAAATTAGAAGAAAGTATTGCTGCCGCAGCAAGTAGGGTTCTTTTTGAAATTACTGGATTGCAGCATGTATTTATGGAAGAGCTTAAAACTTATAATGCTGTGGAAAGAGACCCTGGTTATCGATGTGTATCTGTTGGTCAATATGCGTTAATACGAATTAATGATTACGATAAAGATTTAGTTGAAAAACATGGAGCCATGTGGTATACTTTTGATGAGCTTCCAAATTTAGTCCTTGATCATAATCAAATGGTTGAAGATGCAATGGCTAGATTAAGAAGAAAGGCTAAATATCAACCCATAGGTTTAGAGTTACTTCCAGAGAAATTTACATTACCTCAATTACAAAGTTTATACGAGGCAATTTACCAAAGGAAAATGGACTCACGTAATTTTAGAAAAAAAGTATTATCATTTGGAGTACTAATCAAACTCGAAGAAAAAGATAAAACGAGTTCTAGGAAAGGAGCGTTTTATTATAAGTTTGATTACGAGAAATATAAAGAACTATTAGCTCAAGGAATATACTTTGTAGTGTAATTTTTAAATATGATATCATGGATGAATTGTTTCTCAAAATACAAGAGCTCAAAGATGAAAGTTTATATTCTAAACATGAGCAATTAGTAAATGGAATTTTGAATGCAATTAACGGAGGTATTTTAAAAAAAGGAGATCGATTACCTTCAATTAACAATATGGTAAGTGAACTTGGTTATGCAAGAAAAACTATAGTTCGCGCATATGAAGAATTGAAAAAAAGAGGGTTAGTTGAATCTAAAAATTTTAAAGGATATTATGTTTTAAATACAAACACGAAAGTAAAGTTGAAAGTGGCTCTTTTATTGTATGCTTTCCATTCTTTTCAAGAAGATTTCTATAATGCATTTAGGAAAGAGTTGGGTGAAGCGTATCACATAGATGTATTTTTTCATCATAACAATCTTTCTATTTTTAAAGATATAGTAAACTCCATCAAAGGAAAATATGGTATGTATGCTATAGCACCGATACCAGATTTAGAGGCGCAGAAAATTTTATTACAATTCCCTTCAGAAAAATTAGTTGTCATTGACAGGTTTATAGAATTGCCTAATGAGTTTTCATTTATTTCCCAAGAATTTGAAAGATCAACCTTTTCATTACTAGAAGAGTTGTTACCAGCTATACAAAAGTATAATGAGATGATTTTATTATATACAGATGATGCAGATTATCCTAAAGGAATAAAAAATGCTTTTGAAAAATTTACACGTTTGTATGAAATCAATGGAAAAATAGAAAAAGAATACATACAAAATTCTGTAAAAATAAATACACTGTATTTTACAATAAGAGATGCTGACTTATGGTATCTGTTAAGGGATTGTAAATTGAAGGAATATGATATAGGAAAAGAAGTAGGAATAGTAGCACATAACGATAATACAATAAAGGAAATTATATCGGGAGGAATCACTACTATTTCTACAGATTTTAAAGAAATGGGCTTACTAGTTGCTCAGCATATCAAAGACCAATCTACAATTCATAAAATAATTTCTTTAGAGGTAAAAAGAAGGAATTCATTATAATTCAACAACGGCTTTATTGTTTTTAATAATTTGTAATTAAATGCTATTTTTTTTAGCAAATTACTAAATGTGTAAAAAAATAGTTTATATTTGCGTGTAGCATACTGTAGCACAGTTTAAATTTTTAAGAACTAAGTAGCCATGGAAGTTTTAGTTTTTTTAGAAAATTTAATAAATGTAACACCTACAATTATAACTAAATAACAATTTTAAGACCAAGCTTATGAACAAAAAGACAATGAAACTTATGTTGTGCATAACCATGCTTCTTTTTGGTTTTGTCATGAATGCTCAATCAGTTTCAGGAACAGTTTCCGATAAAGACTTTCCGTTACCTGGGGTGAATATTATAGTGAGGGGAACTACAAACGGAGTTAACTCTGATTTAGATGGTAATTTTACATTGAATAATGTTAAGAAAGGCGACATCATTGTATTCAGTTTTTTGGGGTTTAAAACTCAAGAAGTAGAATATAACGGTCAAAGTCAGTTAAATATAGTGTTGGTAGAAGACATAGGTACTTTAGATGAAGTAATCATACAAGGTTATGGTAGTTCTAGTAAAAGAGCAACATCAAGTGCAATAAGTTCTATCAAAGGAAAAGATATTGTTAATACTGTAGCCAGTAACCCTACAACCGCTTTACAGGGTAAATTAACTGGTATTCAGGTTGAAAGTTTCGGGGGGCAACCAGGAGGATCTGCAAATGTATTTATTCGAGGAATAAATTCATTAAGTAATGCAGATCCTCTTTATGTTGTCGACGGACTTTTTGTCGATAATATGGATTATATTAATCCTAAAGACATAGATGATTTATCAGTGCTTAAAGACGCTGCAGCTGCAGCTATTTATGGATCTAGAGCAGCGAATGGGGTAGTGTTAATAACCACAAAACATGGTAAAAAGAGCAATGCTTTATCTGTTACTTTCAATTCGAGAACAGGTGTAGATACGCCAAGTAAACGATTAGATTTCATAGATGGACAACAGTATACAAATTATTTGAATCAACGTTTTATAAATGATGGTTCAGCTACTCGTGTAACTTGGAATGGAGTAAGTACAGATTGGCAAGAAGAATCTTTACAATCTGCAATCTTACAAGAATATGGTATTTCTATTTCTGGAGGAAGCGAGAAATCATCGTATTTTGGTTCATTTAACTACTTCGAGCAGGATGGTATTTTGGTAGGATCTGGTTTTAGAAGATTAAATGCAAGATTTAATTCGAGTCATACTTTAGGGAAATTTAAAATAACACAATCCTTAGGTATTACTGAGGGTAAACTACAAGAGAACAATTGGTATGGTTTCGACGGAACTACAGTACCAACAATAGCAAGAACAAATCCAAATTTTGAAGGCGGATTTGATGGGCCTACATCAGATATTCATGGGCCAGGTGGTGTGAATCAGTTTGGATTAGCCTCTTTAGAAGATAATTTAGAAACGACAAGAACATTATTTACGAGTTTAAAAATAGATTATGAAGTTACCGATGGTTTAACCCTGGGAACAAATTTTGGATTAGATTACCGAAATAGAAAGAACTATCAATTTACACCAACGTATTTAATGACATCAATTGATCCTGCGACTAGAATCGATCCAGTTCGTAATTTTAACGAGTTTAATGATCTAACGGATTTTCGACAAGATGATATCAATTTGTTATTTGAACCTACGATAACATACGATACTGAATTCAATGAAAAGCATAAATTGAATGTTGTTTTAGGACATACCAGATTTATCGAAACTCAAGATAGTAATGGATTATACGGAGAAGGAACTCCTGCCAATAGTATTAGAGTAGCAAGCGCACTTACTAATGTGGTTCAAACTCTCGGAGAAAATAATAGAGCAGCTTTACTATCGTACTTTGGTAGAGTAAATTATAGCTACGATAATAAATATATATTCTCTGCTACGATAAGAAGAGATGAATCATCCCGATTTGCAGAAGCCAACAGAGCAGGATATTTTCCAGCATTTTCTGGAGCATGGAACATTAGTAGTGAAGATTTTTGGAAAATAGAGAGTATTAACTTCTTAAAATTAAGAGTTTCATATGGAGAATTAGGATCATATCCAGATCAATTCTATCCAACACAAGCTGTATTCTTAGCAAATCAGTCAAACACAAGTTTTGGAGGTGGTTTAGCAACAGGTTTAGCACAAACGACTTTGGCAGACGAGAATTTAGTTTGGGAAACCACAAAAACATTTGATGTAGGTGTTGACATGGCGTTCTTAGATAATAAGATTAAATTTACAGCAGACTACTATACCAAAAATGTAGAAGATGCCTTAGTTCCAATCAATGTTCCGTCTACGGCAGGTGTAAGTTTACCTGTGACTAGAAACGCAGGAACATTAGTAAATAACGGATTAGAATTTGACTTAAGTTATAGGAAATCTGAAGGAGAATTTACATACAACATTGGTGCTAATTTTTCTTTTAATTTAAAGAATGAAGCGCAAGATGTACCTGCAACAATTTTAGGTCCAGGTGTTGATGAAGATTTACGAGTTGTAAATAGAACGCAAGCCAATAGTCCTGTTGGAGCATTTTATGGTTGGGTTGTTGAAGATAAAGTAGATCCAGCTACAGGAAATTTTGTACGTGTAGATACTAATGGGGATGGAACTGTTGATGATACTGATAGAACTATTATAGGAGACCCAACACCAGATTTCACCTACGGTATCAATTTCAATGCGAATTATAAAAAATTCGACTTCGCATTAAGTTTTAATGGAGTACAAGGAAACGAGATTTATAATCTTGGTCGATACTATAATGTTTTATGGCAAGATGGTGGAAAGTTAACAGAAGTGTTAAATGCTTGGACACCAACAAATACAGATACGAATATACCTTTAGCTACCGTAGCAGATCCAGCTGGAAATAGAGCACCATCATCTTTCTTTGTTGAAGACGGTTCTTATTTTAGATTAAAAAACATTGAAGTTGGATATTCTTTCAAAGAGGGGGACTTAGGTGTGAAATGGATTAATGATATGAGATTATCATTTAATGTTCAAAATGTATTTGTAATTACAGAATATAGTGGATATGATCCAGATGTTGCATCAACAAACGGAGGACGTGCAAACTTAAATTCAGGAGTTCCTGGATTAAGATCTAGTGTAAATCCTTTGTTAGGTAGAGGGTTAGATGCTAGAGCATATCCAAATGCTCGTACGTTTAGTTTAGGTTTACAAGTAACTTTCTAAAAATAAATCATGAAAAAAAATATATATAAAATTTCAATTACAGTTTTTGTAATGTGCATCTTAATTATATTGAATGCATGTTCAAACGATGTTTTAGATCAACAAAATAATAATGCTACTTCAACAGCTAATTTTGGTACTTCAGTAGAGCAAGTAGAAGCGGCAATAAACGGAGCATTCCATCCAATAACAGGTACTTTTTTCTGGGGAAGAATAGTTCATACGGGAGCTTTATTACGTTCTGATGAGTTTAATGTTTTTCCTTTTGGTGGTAACACGGCAATGTCTACTTTCTTAGGAAATCCTGGAGATCGTTGGGCAACAGAGCCATGGCAAGAGTTATATAAATCAATTACAAGATGTAATAATATTATTATCAATACTGCTACAGATTTAGATAGTTATGATAGTTTAGTAGGGCAAGCTTACTTTTTAAGAGCGTTCGATTACTGGTATTTGTTAAATTTATATGGAAATGTACCTTTAATTACAGAATTACCAGATTTAGATAATCTTTTAGTAGCTCAGGCAACTCCGCAAGATGTATGGAATCAAATTATAGCTGATTTAGAGAAGGCTGAAATGATGTTGCCAGCTAGTTGGGAAGGTGAAAATTTAGGAAGACCAACTTCTGGTGCGGCAACTGCATTAAAAGGAAAGAGTTACTTGTATATGAAAGAATGGAGATTGGCTCATGAAACTTTAAATGATTTGGTGGGAAGGTACAGTTTATTACCAGCTGCTCAATTTGGCGATAACTTTTCTACCATAAACGAGAATAATTCTGAGTCTGTTTTTGAATTACAGTTTTTAGGTCAGGCAAATTTTGTTTGGGGATCTGATATACCTCAAACAGGAACAATGGGGAATTACCATATCGATTATGCACCACCAACAAAATCTCCAGATAGAAGTCATGTGGTAAATCCGTGGTTAAGAGAATTATTTGAAGCAAATAATGATACATTCAGAAGAAATGAAACATTAGCCTATGATTATCCTGGAGCTACAGGGTATGGAGGTGTAGCATTTACAATGGATTTAGCTGATGATATTACTGTCGCAACAGATGCAAGTGTTGAACCCATTTTTTCTAAAAAGTATTCTGGAATGGATTTAGGTTCTAGAGCGGAAGTTGATTTCTTAGGAACGAATGTAGGTAATAACTGGAGAATTATTAGATATGCCGATGTGTTATTGATGTTAGCAGAAGCATTAAATGAAGATAACAGGACAGCTGAAGCTATTAATTATGTAAATATGGTAAGAGAAAGACCTGGTTCTGGATTAACACCAATTGCGGCAGGATTAACAAAGGAACAGACACAGCAAGCAATTATAGATGAAAGAGCAATGGAGCTTGCTGGTGAAGGTCATCGATTTTTCGATTTAGTACGTTGGGATTTAGCAGAGGAGTATTTAGGAACTACGTCGTTACACGTAACAAACGGTTCACAAAGCTATCATCCTAAATCGCTTAGTGGGGGGATGTTTCAAACTGGAAAACATGAGTTAGTTTGGATCCCAAATTCTGAGCGAGATGCTAATCCAGAACTAAATCAGAACCCTGGGTATTAACCATTCCATTAATCATTGTTTTGCAAAAGTCAAGTTTCTATAAATTTGACTTTTGTATTCATTGATAATGATATACAACCAATAAATCAAATTTAGAATTGAAGAAATCCTTTTTGATCATAGTATGTGTCGTTTTTAGTATAGTGTCTTGTAAAAAAGAAATATACGATACACAATTCACATTTATACCTTCTTCAATATCAAATCTTACCTTTCAGAATACCATCACGGAAAACGATTCCTTAAATGTCTTGTCTTTTCAATATGTGTATAATGGAGGAGGTGTTGGTATTGGTGATTTTAATAATGATGGCTTATCTGATATTGTTTTCACAGGAAATCAAGTATCGTCAAAATTATACTTGAATCAGAAAGAACTGCATTTTAAAGATATCACGGAAAAATCAAATTTTTTAACCCCTTCTGATTCATGGGTTACAGGAGTTGCCGTAGTTGATATAAATGCTGATGGTTGGGATGATATTTATTTAAGTGTAGGGGGAGCCAATTGTAAAAATAATTGTGAGAACCTATTATTTGTTAATCAAGGTATAAATGATAATGGGATACCAACTTTTAAAGAACAAGCCAAAGCTTACAATTTAAACGAAAGTGGATATAGTCAACAAGCAGTTTTCTTTGATTTTGATACCGATGGTGATTTAGATGTCTTTCTATTGAGAAATGGAAATTTAAAATTTGATAAAAATTCGCCATTACCTAAACGCTATTTTCCAGAAAACTTGACGGATGTTCTTTTAATAAACGAAACGCAAGAAGGTATAAATCATCCTGTTTTTAGAGATGTTTCTAAAGAACTTGGAATAAGCTATAAAGGTTTTGGATTAGGTGTAGCCATCCATGATTTTAATAGCGACAATTTACCTGATATTTATGTGTCTAACGATTTTATCACAGAAGATTTACTGTATATAAATCAAGGTATAGATAGCGCAACAAATAAACATCTTGGTTTTGTAGAGTCTAACAAGTCAGTATTTAATCATCTTACCTATAATGCAATGGGAGTAGATGTAACAGACATAAATAATGATGCCAATCCTGATGTAATGGTGTTAGACATGTTGCCTGAAGATTATCAAAGACAAAAGAAGATGTTAGGTAGTATGAATTATGACAAGCATCTTTTAAGTAAACGCAATAATTATGCTTCACAGTTTATGCATAATACATTACAATTGCATAATGGAATGCTAAATGATTCAATATTAAAAGCTAGTGAAGTAGGTTTTATATCTGGAATTTCATCTACAGATTGGAGTTGGGCTCCAATTTTAGCTGATTACGATAACGACGGAGATAAAGATATATTTGTAACTAATGGTTATGTAAAGGATATTACAGATTTAGATTTTATTAATTACTCTTCTCAAAGTACCATTTTCGGTGATCAAAAGTCAAAGGATAAAAAATTAAAAAAGCTACTTAAAAATTTACCAGGGATTCATCTTTCAAACTATTTCTATAAAAATAATGGTGAAGTAGCATTTAAAGATGTGAGTAATTCTTGGAGTAAAGAAAATCCTTCATTTTCAAATGGTGCGGCTTATGCTGATTTTGATAACGATGGTGATTTAGACATTGTAGTAAATAATATCAATCAGGAAGCTTTTTTATTGCAAAATAATGCAGAGCAATTTAAGAATAGTGCATTTTTAAGAGTAGAACTTAAAGGGACGCAAAAGAATAAAAAAGGAATTGGAGCTAAAGTAACAGTTTGGCAAAAAGGAAATACACAACATCAATATCAGTCAACCATTAGAGGATATTTGTCTTCAATAGAGCCTATTATTCATTTTGGCTTAGACAGTACTAAAGTAGATTCACTAGAGGTGATTTGGCCTAATGGAAAAGTATCTAAAAAATTTAATGTCACACCTAACACTAGTCTAAAAATTGATATTCAATCAGCAAAAGAAGGTAAGGAAAAGAAAGTAACTCGAAATACAATTTTGAAAGATATATCTGAAAGAATTAATTACAAGCATAAAGAAAATCAAGGGCATGATTATATAAAACAGCATTTACTCGTTCGCCAACATTCTAAATTTGGTCCGTGCATTGCAGCTGCTAATATCGATGGTGAAGTTGGAGATGAACTAGTTATTGGTGGTAGTAAAGGAGAGCCTCTTACAATTTGGTTTGAAAATCAAAAAGGGAATTATGAAATAAAACAAACTTTAGATTCGGTACATGAAGATGCTGCTATTGCTTTTGCAGATATAGATAATGATAATGATTTGGATTTGTATGTGGCTAGTGGAGGTTCAGAGTTTTCTGAAAATGCTAAAGAATTACAAGACAGGGTTTATATCAATAATGGAAAAGGAGTTTTTACATTAGTAGAAAATAAATTGCCTAACAATACTCATTCTGTGAGTTCTTGCGTGAAGCCCAATGATTTTGATAAAGATGGAGATCTCGATTTTTTCGTAGGTAGTCGAATAGTGCCTGGGAGTTACCCTATAGCACCGAAGAGTTACTTATATGAAAATAATGCTGGGGTTTTAACAGATGTGATTGGTAAAGAATTAGAAGCTTTAGGAATGATTACAGATGCTATTTGGCAAGATATTGATTCTGATGGCTGGGATGATTTAGTTGTTGTAGGGGAGTGGATGCCTATTACAATATTCAGAAATAATAAAGGAAAGCTTGAAAAATTCACATCTAATTTTACCGATGTTAATAACAACAAAATAGAAACCAATGGTTGGTGGAATACTATAGTGTCAGGAGATTTTGATAACGATGGTGATATCGACTTTTTAGCAGGTAATCAGGGAAATAATGGATTTATACAGCCCAAAGAAAATAAACCAGTATATGTTTATACTAAAGATTTCGATGGTAATGGAAGTATCGACCCTATTATAGGACAGTATTATGAAACTTCACCTAATGGAGATTTTTTATATCCAGTACAATCAAGAGATGATATAATGAAGCAAGTAGTGAGCTTTAAAAAACGATACCCAACATATGAAGCATTTTCGAAAGTGAGTTATAAAGAACTTTTGCAAATTAAAAATCTGGAAAAAGTAACTTTAAAAGCATCAACTTTTTCAAGTAGTTACATAGAAAATTTAGGAAACGGAAATTTTAAACTTACAGCATTACCCCAAGCTTGTCAGATAGCATCTATTAACGATATATGTGTTAAAGATATTGATAATGATGGGTATTTAGATGCTTTATTGGTAGGTAATGATATGACAAGTGAAACCAATTATGGGTATAATGATGGGCTTACAGGAGTTTTTCTTAAAGGGGGTGAAAAAGGTTTTGAGGTTTTAAAGTCAAATTTTTCAGGGTTTTATGTGCCAGGTCAGGCGAATCATATCATTCAATTTAATAATAAAAGAGGAGAACATATAGTTTTAGCAACTCAAAACAAACAGAGTGCAAAACTTTTTTCAATTAATAAAAAGGAAAAATGAACACAGGAGGATCAACTATTTTAGATAAAGATATAAATATTAGTGGAGTAACGGATAATTTTAAAACGCAAGTGCATGCAATTTATAATCAGGACGGAGTAACTATTTATGACATTAATATAACCGCAGTAGAGCCTGCTGTTCCAGGACCAATTTCTTTTTCATGGAAAATTCCTGCTCATAATGTAAAAGGGATATGGAAACCTACAACAGATTTTGCAAAACGCATTCAAGCAGATTGGGAATTAAAGCCTATGGAATCTCGAATTTCAATAGATTCACCTATCATTTGTTTGTTTGGCAATAATGATGAAAACATACATACATTTTCTTGTTCAAATGCAATTAACAAATTAGAGTTAGATGCCGTAATACGAGAAGAAGATGATCATTTTTACTGTCATATTGAAATGTTTAAAGAACGCCACTCTAAACTAAATCATTTTAATACTCAAATTAGAATTGATTCAGGAAAAAAACATTTTTCCGAAGCAATTAAAAGTGTGTCAAAATGGTGGGAGACTTATGAGGAGCTACAACCAGCTTTTGTTCCAGAAATAGCGCAAATGCCTTTGTATTCTACGTGGTACCAATTTCATCAAAGTTTAGAAGAAGAAACACTAATAGAAGAGTGCAAAATAGCTTATAATTTAGGGTATAAAGCTATAATCATAGATGATGGATGGCAAACTAATGATAATAATAGAGGATATGATTATACTGGAGATTGGAAGCCAGAACGATTATCGGAAACTAAAAAATTTGTTGCCGATGTACATGCGACAGGAATGAAAGTAGGTTTTTGGTACTCAGTTCCTTTTTGTGGTAAACACTCAGAGGCTTATCAGCGTTTTAAAGGAAAGTTCCTTACTGAAAATCATCGCTGGGCACCAGTTTTTGATCCAAGATACCCAGAGGTTAGAGAATACTTAATAAACATTTATAAAACAGCATTAGTAGAATGGAATTTAGATGGATTTAAACTTGACTTTATAGATGATTTTAAATTGTATCCAGACACGATAAAAGAGAAAAATGATGAAATGGATTTTCATTCTATAAATGAGGCGGTAGATAGGTTACTAACAGATGTTATGTATACATTAAGAAACATAAATCCAAATGTTTTTATTGAATTTAGGCAAAAGTATACAGGGCCTGCAATGCGTAAATATGGTAATATGTTTAGAGCTTTTGATTGCCCTGGTGATGGGACAATGAATAGAGTGAGAATAGCAGACATAAAAATGTTGGCAGGTAATACAGCAGTACATAGTGATATGATTACTTGGCATACTGATGAAAAGGTAGAGATAGCAGCTTTACAATTGGTTAATACACTTTTTGGGGTACCGCAAATTTCAGTAGTATTAAAAAATATTCCTGAAGATCATTTAAAAATGATTAAATTCTACACCAAATATTGGAATCAGAATAGCAATATTATTACCAGTGGACATTTTGTTCCTTTTAAACCTCTGGCAAATTATCCTGTAAAACAAGTATCTAAAGATGATAATATTATAATTGGTGTATACGATGACTATTTTATAGAAATAGGAGATGAATTTCAAAACATAGACATCATTAATGCGAAATTAACAAGCACAGTTATAATTAAAAATACTACAACTTTAGGAACCTATAATTTGTCGTTGTTTAATTGTAAAGGAGAAAAAATAAGTGAAGAAACGTTAGCGTTAACGAAAGGGATTCATGAAATTAATACTCCTCATTGTGGATTAATTCAACTAAAAAAGATTTAAAATTATGGATTTATTATCTATTTTTTCATTTGTAGGTTTTACATTATTAGTAGCATTTATTGCTTGGTATGCAACCAAAGGAACAGATGAAAGTTCAGCAAAAGGGTATTATTTAGGAGGAAGAAGTTTAGGAGCTATAACAATTGCAGGGTCATTATTACTAACAAATCTTTCTGCAGAACAAATAGTAGGGCTTAACGGACAATCGTTTTCTGAAGGAGTATTGGTAATGGCCTGGGAAACTCTAGCAGCTATAGCAATGATTTTTACAGCAATATACCTCTTGCCAAAGTATATGAGGTCAGGTATTACTACAATTCCTGAATTTATACAAGATCGTTTTGACCATCAAACAAAAGCAATTTTATCTATATTGTTTTTAGTGGCTTTTGGAGTGGTTTTATTACCTACTATTTTATATTCTGGCTCATTAGCCTTTAGTACCATGTTTGATTTACCTACAGCATTAGGAGTGTCTGAAACAACTGTAATATGGATATGTGTATGGTCTATAGGAATTATAGGAATCATTTATGCAATTTTCGGAGGATTGAAAGCGGTTGCTGTTTCTGATTTGGTAAATGCAGTTGGTTTATTAATTGGTGGCTTGTTAATACCTGTTTTTGGATTAATGTATATTGGAGATAATAGTTTTTCAGAAGGATTATCTATGCTTTGGAAAGAAAATCCTCAAAAATTTAACGCTATAGGAGGTGTAGATGCTTCAATACCTTTTGGAACCATTTTTACTGGTATGATGATAGCTCAAATGTATTATTGGGGAACCAACCAATCTATACTACAAAGAGTTTTTGGAGCGAGTAGTTTAAAAGAAGGTCAAAAAGGAATGATTTTGGCAGGTTTTGTAAAGTTTTTAATTCCAGTAATTGTTGTGTTACCAGGTATTATTGCTTGGCACATATTTCAAGGAGATTTAGAGAACCCAGATCAAGCATACCCAGCTTTAGTTCGTAAAGTATTGCCAGGTGCGTATTTAGGTTTTTTTGCTGCGGTGTTATTTGGTGCAGTACTAAGTTCTTTTAATAGTTTATTAAATAGTAGCGCAACTTTGTTTGGTTTCGATTTATACAAGCAATATTTCAATAAAAATGCCTCAGAAAAAGATACCGTAAAGGCAGGGAAAATTTTTGGTTTATTTCTAGCGCTAGTAGCAATGAGTATTTCTCCATTTATTGCTAATGCTCCTGATGGATTATTCTCTTATATTCAACAAGCATTAGGGAGTTTAAGTGTACCTATTTTAGCCGTAGTTGCTATGGGTATTATAACAAAACATGTACCTGCTAAAGCTGCAAAAATAGTGCTTATAGGAGGTGTTTTAATGTACTTAATAAGTTTATTAGGGTTACAACCGTACTTTACTAATGAAGCATTGGAAAGTAACAATATAGTAAGTGATGACGTTTTTGCTAAAATGTCCGAAGAAAAAATTATTGAATATTATAAAGAGCTCAATGTGACAGATACTAAAGCATATTTAAAAAAGGTAGGCCTTATTAAAGCAAAAGCATACCCACACTTTCTTCATATCATGGGAATCCTTTTTGTTGTAAATATTTTAATTATGTTAATTGTAGGTAAAATACAACCTAAAAAAGAAGAATACATTCCGAAAATTACTGAAGAAATTGATATTACTCCTTGGAAACATGCAAAAACAGTAGGAATAATTATTACAATTTTGGTATTAAGTACCTATTTCATTTTCAGATAAAAAATTAATCAAAATAAATCCATAGTTATCATGGAAAAAAAATATTTAGTCGCTTTCGATCAAGGTACAACAAGTACAAGAACTATTATATTTAATACAGAAGGAGAAATTGTTAGTATTGCCCAAAAAGAATTAACGCAACATTATCCAGAATCGGGTTGGGTAGAACATAATCCCATGGATATTTTTAATGATCAGCTAGAGACTTTTAAGGAAGCCATAGCTACATCAGAAATTAATCCATCAGAAATAGCAGCAGTTGGAATTACCAATCAAAGGGAAACTACAGTAGTTTGGGATAAAAAAACTGGGGAGCCTATTTATAATGCTATAGTTTGGTTGGATAAAAGAACTGCAGGAATTTGTAAAGATTTAAAAAGCAAAGGGCTATCAGAATACATTCGGGAGCATACAGGATTGGTTATCGATTCTTATTTTTCTGGTACTAAACTCAAATGGATTTTAGATCATGTTGATGGCGCAAGAGAAAGAGCAAATAAAGGAGAGTTATGTTTTGGTACTATAGATAGTTGGTTGGTGTATAAGTTAACCAATGGAATAAAACATGTAACAGATCATACCAATGCATCTCGAACAATGTTATATAATATAAAAGATCTTTGCTGGGATACTACAATTTTAAAAGCATTAGATATTCCTGATTCGTTGCTGCCAAAAGTTCAACATTCGTCTTCAGATTTTGGGAGTATAGCTTATAATGGAACTCAAATTCCAATTTATGGTGTGGCAGGAGATCAACAAGCATCATTGTTTGGTCAAGGAGGATTTAAAACAGGAATCGCAAAAAACACGTATGGAACAGGTTGTTTTATTTTGCTAAATATTGGTGAAAATAAAGTAGTTTCTGAGAATGGATTATTAACAACGTTGACATGTAGTTTGGCATCTCAACCGACTCAATATGCACTTGAAGGAAGTATATTTGTTGGAGGGGCATCAATTCAATGGTTGAGAGATCAAATGAAAATTATAGATAAAGCTTCAGATACAGAAGCTATTTGTACAAGTATTCCTCCTTTAGATAAAGTATACGTTGTACCTGCTTTTGCTGGTTTAGGAGCTCCGTATTGGGATCAAGAAGCAAAAGGGAGTATTTATGGTATGACTTTAGATACAGGTAGAGATGAGTTGATTAAAGCGACTGTTGAATCATTAGCGTATCAAACAAAAGATGTGATTAATGCTATGATTACTGATAGTAATAAAGAAATGATTACACTTAAAGTAGATGGTGGTGCGAGTGCAAATAATTATTTAATGCAGTTTCAGTCAGATATTTTAAATGTTGATGTAGATCGACCTAAAATGATAGAAGTAACAGCTTTTGGAGCAGCGTTATTGGCAGGGATAAAAGCAGGAGTTTGGACATTGGATGACGTGGATAATATTCGAAAAGTAGATACAGTTTTTAAAACTGAAATGTCTCCAAAAATAAGGAAGAAGAAATATAAAGGATGGTTAAAAGCCATAGAACGAACTCAAAGTAAGAAAAGTAAAAAACAAAAAATTGTTCGTTTTTCTGTATTAGATAGGGAAAAACATTTAAAAAAAGCAATAGGAACAACTTTCGATTTGGTAATTATTGGTGGAGGAGTAACAGGAGCTGGAATTGCTCTTGATGCAGCTTCTAGAGGGATGAAGGTGTGTTTGGTAGAAAAAAATGACTTTGCTTCCGGAACAAGCAATAAATCTACTAAACTAATTCATGGAGGATTACGTTATTTGAAACAACTAGAAATAGGTCTAGTGCGAGAATCAGGTTCAGAAAGAGCTATTGTACATAAATTAGCGCCTCATTTAGTTGTTCCAGAAAAAATGTTATTACCGTTAGTTGAAGGAGGGACTTACGGAAAAATGATGACTGCTATTGGTTTAAAAGTATACGATTTATTAGCAAATGTTGATGGAGAAGATAGCAGAAGAATGCTGAATAAAAAACAAACATTAGATAAAGAGCCGTTATTAGACGAAAGTATTACTTTAGGTAGTGGTTATTATGCGGAATATAGAACAGATGATGCAAGGCTAACTATTGAAATTCTTAAGAAAGCTTCTGAATTTGGAGCAACAGTTCTCAACTATTGTGAAATGAATTCATTTGTTTACAATAGTGAATCTAAAATTGAAAGTTTAAACTGTATCGATCATAATACAGGTAAAACATTAAATATTAAAGGAGCAAGTTATGTTTCTGCTGCAGGACCTTGGGTGGATACGCTACGTAAGAAAGACAATTCAATGAATCACAAGAGGTTACATTTAACTAAAGGAGTTCATATTGTGTTCCCGTTTGAAAAGCTTCCGATACAACAATCTATTTATTTTGATGTGCCAGACGGTCGAATGGTTTTTGCAATACCTAGAGGGAAATGTACTTACGTTGGAACAACAGATACTAATTATTATGGTAGTTTAGATAGGGTAGTAGCGACTAAAGAGGATGCAGACTATTTGTTAGAAGCTATTAATAATATGTTTCCAAATATTCATTTGAAAATTGAAGATATAGAATCAAATTGGGCAGGTTTAAGACCTTTAATTCATGAAGAAGAAAAAGATCCATCAGACTTATCTCGGAAAGATGAAATTTTCAATTCAAATACTGGATTAATATCTATAGCAGGAGGAAAGCTTACAGGGTATCGAAAAATGGCGCATCGTGTTATAGATGCAGCTTTAAAGACCATGAGCGATAAGCGTAGAAAATCATTCCAGAAATCTAAAACAGATCATATTTCATTAGCTAATCCATCAATGACTTCATCGGAAGAAGTTCATGAATATCAACAAGAATTGGCATCGAAATTAAATGAAATAGGTATTAAAGATTCCTATCATGCGTGGTATTTATGCGCTAATTACGGTAAAGCAGCAAATAAAATTATCGATCGTTTTTCATTTTACATAAATGGTTCCGCAGAAGAACGTTTGATTCGATCAGAATTATGGTATTGTATTCATTTTGAAATGATGAATGGTCTAACTGATTTTTTTGTTCGAAGAACAGGAAGGTTGTATTTTGATATAAGTAGTGTTTCAAAGTATTTAGAAATAGTGATCAAAGATTGTGTGAAGTTTTTAGATTGGGATCATAAACGTGCAAATAAGGAAAAAGAAACCTTAGAAATGTTTTTAAAAGATGCAACTACTTATTATAATGAAGAATTTAAATAGTAAAACATTTTTTTCAATTATTTACGGTATTGTTCTTTTCATAAGTATTGGTTGTACACAAAACACAAAACCAATAAAAATTACAGTTCAAGATTATTATAATTGTCAAGATAAATTAACAAAAACAATAGTTCATGATATTTTTTCACCACCAGTAGCTAGTCGTATTTATGTGTATCCAAATATTGCAGCTTATGAAATTCTTATTCAAGAACATAAAAAACATAAATCATTCATTCCAAAAATAAAGGAATTGAATGAGGTTCCTAAAACAGAAAATCCAAATGTTAATTTAAGAGTTTCTGCTTTAATAGCTTATATTGAGATTAGTAAAAAGTTAGTTTTCACCCACGATCTAATTAATAAATTTCAGGATTCATTATATAATGCTTTCAAAAAAACGAATGCGAAAGAATTTAAAGCTTCTGAAAAATATGCCTTACATGTTGTACGTCATATTCAAAATTGGATTGAAAAAGATAATTACAAAGAAACTAGGACTATGCCTAGATTTGTTGTGGATACTGATAGTGTTTCTAGGTGGCAACCCACCCCGCCAAATTATATGGATGGAATAGAACCGCATTGGAATAAAATACGCCCTTTAATTATAGACTCTATTTCGCAATTTAAGCCAAAGAAACATCCAAAATTTTCATTAGAAAAAGAATCACCTTTTTTTAAAGAATTACAAGAAGTTTATAATGTTACGAAGATAATTAAGAAGAAAGGAGATGATAGTGAGGAAATTAAGATAGCACAATTTTGGGATTGTAATCCTTACGTAGCAGTTAATACAGGTCATTTAAAAGTAACTACCAAAAAAATAACACCTGGAGCTCATTGGATCGGAATTACTAAAATTGCTTGTAAAAAAAACAAGTTAAATTTAGTAGATGCGATCTACGCACATACGTATACAACTATTGGTATTTTTGATGCTTTTATTAGTTGTTGGGATGAAAAGTATAGAAGTAATTTGACACGTCCAGAGACATTGATCAATAAATATTTAGATAGTGATTGGGTGCCTCTTTTACAAACACCTCCTTTTCCTGAATATACAAGCGGACACTCTGTGGTTTCAGGAGCAGCTTCAACAATTTTAACGGACATATTTAAAGATAACTTTAGCTTTACAGATACAACAGAGTTGCCTTATGGTTTGCCTTCTAGAACGTTCTCGTCTTTTAATCAAGCAGCAAAAGAAGCCGCTATTAGTAGACTTTATGGAGGGATACATTACAGAGCCGCAGTTGAAAATGGATTAGACCAAGGGATTAAACTAGGAGAATATGTGCTCGAAAAATGTAGCAAATAAAACGACTAATATGCGAATTTTTTAGTCGTTAATGGTATCATAGTACGGTTTAGTTAAATGTTTTACTTAAGAATAATTTTAACTATCAACTAAAAAACTATATTTGTTATACAAACGTCAACCAAAGAGTTTATGAGTCAATCACGCAAAAGACGAGAAGCACTATTATATCATGCTAAACCTAAACCGGGTAAGATATCGGTAGTACCAACCAAGAAGTATGCAACACAACACGATCTATCACTGGCATATTCACCAGGTGTAGCAGAACCTTGTTTAGAAATTGCAAAAAACAAAGACAATGTTTATAAATATACCACTAAAGGAAATTTGGTGGCAGTAATATCTAACGGAACAGCAGTTTTAGGATTAGGAGATATTGGTCCTGAAGCTTCTAAACCTGTAATGGAAGGTAAAGGTTTATTGTTTAAAATTTTTGCTGATATTGACGTGTTTGATATTGAGGTAGATGCGACTGATGTAGATAAATTTATAGAAACAGTTAAAGCAATTGCACCTACATTTGGAGGTATAAATCTAGAAGATATAAAAGCACCTGAAGCTTTTGAAATAGAACGACGTTTAAAAGAGGAATTAGATATTCCTGTAATGCATGACGACCAGCATGGAACAGCTATTATTTCGGCGGCTGCTTTAAAAAACGCATTAGAAATTAACGGGAAAAAAATAGAAAATGTTAAAATAGTTGTAAACGGAGCAGGAGCTGCAGCTATTTCTTGTACACGTTTGTATTTAGCTTTAGGAGCAAAACGTGAGCATATTGTAATGTGCGATAGTAAAGGGGTTATTCGAAAAAATAGAGATAACTTAACTACTCAAAAAGCAGAGTTTGCTACAGATAGAGATTTAAATACATTAGAAGAAGCAATGAATAATGCGGATGTGTTTATAGGTTTATCTAAAGGGAATGTAGTAAGTCCTGAAATGTTATTGTCAATGGCAAAAAATCCAATAGTTTTTGCTATGGCGAATCCTGAGCCAGAAATAAATTACGATTTAGCTGTTGCAACACGAGATGATATTATCATGGCAACAGGAAGATCAGATCATCCTAATCAAGTAAATAATGTACTTGGTTTTCCATTTATTTTTAGAGGAGCCTTAGATGTAAGAGCTACTAAAATTAACGAGGAAATGAAAATGGCAGCAGTACATGCATTAGCAGATTTAGCTAAAAAGTCTGTGCCAGAACAAGTAAATATTGTTTACGATGAGGTGAGCTTATCTTTTGGAGAAAACTATATAATACCTAAGCCTTTTGATCCAAGATTAATTTATGAAATTCCACCAGCTATTGCTAAAGCAGCTATTGAGAGTGGAGTAGCTAAAGAACCTATTGAAGATTGGGAAAAATACAGAAATGAGTTAATGGATCGATCAGGTTCTGGTAGTAAAGAGGTAAGAATTTTACATAACAGAGCAAGAATAAATCCTAAACGAGTTTTATTTGCTGAAGCAGATCATTTAGATGTATTAAAAGCTGCACAAAGAGTGTACGACGAAAAAATTGGAATTCCAATTCTTTTAGGAAACAAAGAGATAATTCTTGAGCTGAAGCATGAATTAGGTTTTGAAGATGAAGTAACGATTATAGATCCTAAAACTTCTGATGAGAAAGAACGAAGAGAGCGTTATGCAAAAGCCTATTGGAAAAGGCGTCAACGAAAAGGAATCACATTATTGCAAGCAGAAAAATTAATGCGAGAACGTAATTATTTTGCAGCAATGATGGTGAATGAAGGTGATGCAGATGCTTTAATTACAGGGTATTCAAGACCATACCCGTCAGTAGTAAAACCTATTCTAGAACTCATTGAAAAAGATAGAGGGGTTGTTAAAGTAGCTGCCACGAATTTATTACTTACAAAACAAGGTCCTATGTTTTTGGCAGATACGACTATAAATATTAATCCAACAGCTAAAGAATTAGCGAAAATTACCCATTATACTAGTATTTTAGCGAAGATGTTTGGAATGAAACCGAACGTAGCGATGTTAGGTTTTTCTAATTTTGGTTCTACAAAGTCTGAAACTTCACAAAAAATTAGAGAAGCTGTTTCTTATATGCATGAAAATTATCCTGATTTAGTTGTAGATGGAGAAATTCAAGCAGATTTTGCTTTAAATGAGCATATGTTATCCAAAGAATTTTCGTTTTCTAAACTTAAAGGGAAAAAGGTAAATATTCTAATTTTTCCTAATTTAGAGTCTGCAAATATTACCTATAAGTTGATGAAACAAGTTAATGAAGTAGAATCTATAGGTCCAATTTTATTAGGTTTAAGTAAGCCGGTACATGTATTACAGTTGGGGGCTAGTGTTGACGAAATGGTGAATATGGCTGCAGTCGCAATAGTTGATGCCCAAGAAAGAGAAAAAGCCAATTTAAGCAATTAATAAGTAGAGATATAGAGGTTTTAGAATAGTAAAAAATTTACTACTTTAGGCGTCTGTTAAAACAAAACAATGATTACACAAATAAAAGGAAGACTTGTTGAAAAAAATCCTACATATGTAGTTGTTGATTGTAACGGTTTGGGGTATTTACTCCATATTTCTTTAAACACTTTCTCTGCACTCCCCACAGATGAAAATGTATTGTTATTTACACATTTGTCAATTCGTGAAGATGCACATACACTTTACGGTTTTATAAATAAAGTAGAACGTGAAGTATTTAAATTACTTATTTCTGTGTCTGGTGTAGGTCCGAGTATCGCAAGAACAATGCTGTCTTCAATGACAGCTGAAGATGTACAACAAGCCATAGCTTCTGAAAATGTAGCTTTAATACAATCGGTAAAAGGAATTGGAGCAAAAACTGCTCAGCGAGTTATTATCGATTTAAAGCAAAAAATATTAAAGACATTTGATATTGATGAAGTTTCAGTAATTGAAAACAATACAAATAAAGAAGAAGCGTTATCTGCATTAGAGGTTTTAGGCTTTGCACGAAAACAAGCAGGTAAAGTGATAAACGATATTTTAAAAGAATTGCCTACAGCTAGTGTTGAACAGCTGATTAAAAAGGCACTAAAAAATTTGTAAAAAGGTTGGGAGAAAATTTTCGCAATAAATGTTTGACGGCACTTGCTTTGTTTGTAAGTGTTGTTTTATTTGCTCAAAATACAACAAATAAAAAAGAGACTGTCTCTAAAAAGAAAGACACAGTTATTCCTCTTAAGTATAATTTTAACGCTAATCAAAAGGCATCTCTTTTTTTAAATAATCCTAGCAATATTCAAGTTACTTATGATAAGTCGATAGACAAATTTGTAATTATAGAAAAAATTGGAGATTATGTAATAGGTACCCCAAAGTATTTAACACCTAGGCAGTATAATGAGTTCCGATTAAAGAACGATTTAAAAAGCTATTTCAAAGAGAAAGTTGATGCTGCGAATCCAAATAAGAAAGGAAACGAAAATGCTAGAAAAAATTTACTACCAAAATATTATGTAAACTCTAAGTTCTTTGAATCTATTTTTGGAGGAAGTGAAGTTGAGGTAATTCCTTCTGGTCAAATTAGTATTAAGTTAGGAGGTATTTATCAGAATACAGAAAATCCACAAATATCTGTAGAAAACCAAAGTAGTTTTACATTTGATTTCGATCAACAAATTAGTGCAAGTATTCAAGCAAAAGTTGGGAAGAGATTACAAGTAACAGCAAATTACGATACACAAACTACATTTGATTTTCAGAACATTATCAAATTAGAATACACGCCAACTGAAGATGATATTATTCAAAAGATTGATGCAGGTAATGTTAATTTACCAATCAAAAACTCATTGATTAATGGAGCTCAAGCGTTATTTGGAGTTCGAGCAGATTTTCAATTTGGTAAAACAACAGTTCGTACCGTATTTTCTCAACAAAACTCTCAAACGCGTAATGTAGTTGCCCAAGCAGGTGGTTCCATAGAACCTTTTGAAATCAGAGCGACAGATTATGATAACGACCGTCATTTCTTTTTATCTCAGTTTTTTAGAGAAAACTATGAGAAAGCATTAAAAAATTATCCATTAATTAATAGTCCAGTAAATATAAATCGAATAGAAGTCTGGGTTACTAATAGAAATCAAAATGTAACAGATTTTAGAAGTATTGTTGCTTTTGCCGATTTAGGAGAGTCAAAGCCTGATAATTTAGTAAGTGCTACGGCAGTTGGTGGAGTTTTTCAAGAAGGTTATGTTAATGTTGTGAATAACCCTGTAACTGTAAGAGGAGAAAATATACCTTATAATGGCGTAAACACAATTAACGATTTATTTGTAGATAATGGAGGGATTAGAGACGTGGCTACAATTAATAGTGCAGTTCCTTCACAAATGGTACAAGGTAGAGATTATTCGTATCTGCAAAATGCTAGGAAGTTACAACCCAATGAATATACTTTACATCCGCAATTAGGATTTATTTCTTTAAATAGAAGATTAAATGATGGTGAAGTTTTAGCTGTTGCCTATGAATATACTGTAGTCGGAGCACAGCAAACTGGAGGTGGTGTAAGCGAGACAATATTTAAAGTTGGAGAATTTTCTAACGATGGAATCAATGCACCTTCAAACATTGCAGTAAAATTATTACGTAGCGAGATTTTAACAACGCGAAGAGATATTGCTCTGAATACACCAGTTCCTTTTCCTACATGGCGATTAATGATGAAAAACGTTTATGCATTAGGAGCTGTTCCTCTAAATCAAGATGGATTTCGTTTCGAATTATTGTACAGAGATGATAATACAGGAGTGTTACAAAACACATTACAAGGAGCCAATGATCCTAATTTGCTTAATAGAACATTATTAAACTTATTTGAAATTGATAAATTAGATCAAAGTCAGTTTAAAGCTGACGGAGGAGATGGTTTTTTCGATTATGTAGAAGGTATAACTGTAAATTCTGCTCGAGGTTTAATTTATTTTCCAACTCCAGAGCCTTTTGGAGAGGATTTAGCGATTTCAGACCCTGGAGATAGACAACGATTTGCTTTTGATGAACTGTATTCAACTACTAAAATTCAAGCTAAAAATGATTTTCAAGATCGAGATAAATTCTTTTTAAAAGGATATTTTAAGTCAGAAACTAGTAGAGGTATTCCTTTAGGAGCGTTTAATATTCCAAGAGGATCGGTTAGAGTTACTGCTGGTGGTAGAACATTAGTAGAAGGGGTAGATTATGTTGTAGATTATCAATTAGGAAGAGTTCAAATTCTTGATCCTGGTTTAGAAGCATCAGGAGTGCCAATTAATGCATCAGTTGAAAATAATACATTCTTCAATCAACAAAGAAAAACATTTTTAGGAATAGATGTAGAGCATAAATTTGATGAGAATTTTATATTAGGGGCAACATTTTTAAATGTAACAGAAAGACCAATTACTCCTAAGGTGAATTTTGGTGCAGAACCTATTGATAATATGATGTTTGGTTTAAATGTAGATTATTCAACAGAAGTACCATATTTTACCAAACTAGCTAATAAATTACCTTTTGTAGAAACGGATGCACCTTCAAATCTTTCGGTTAGAGCCGATATGGCATATTTACTGCCTGGGTCTCCAAGCGGAATTGATGTAAATGGTGCAGCAACTTCATATCTAGACGATTTTGAAGCTACACAAATTCCAATTAACTTAACATCGCCTCAGCAATGGGCATTAGCAAGTACGCCAATTGACGATGGTACTGGGAATGATAGCTTTAACGGAGAGTCAACAAATATGTTAGAATATAATTATAAAAGAGCGAAATTATCTTGGTATAGTATCGATCAATTATTTTATTCTAATGGTGCTAATAGACCTTCTAACATTAATGATATTGAATTATCAAGAAACGAAACAAGACAAATTAGCTTTTCTGAGTTATTCCCAAATACTGATTTAGATATCACACAGCTTAATTTGGTAAGAACATTAGATTTAGCTTATTTTCCTAATGAAAGAGGACCTTATAACTTTAATCAAAACACATCTGATTTTGATCCAGCTTCAGGAAATGCTGCTGGTAACTGGGGTGGTATTATGAGAGCCCTTACTACAACAAATAATTTTGAACAAGCAAATGTAGAGTATGTTCAGTTTTGGTTGATGGATCCTTACGAAGGCTATTCTATAACACCAGAAGAAGGTTTGCCAACAGGTGTGGATCCTCAAAATGCAAATAACCAAGGAAGATTATTGATTAACTTAGGAAGTATTTCTGAAGATATTTTAAGAGATTCACAAAAACAATTTGAAAATGGTCTCTCTACAACACAAAATCCTTCACCACAAGTTGAAACAGCATGGGGTAATGTGCCTAGAAATCCATCAATTTTATATGCATTTAGTAATGATGAAGCTGAAAGAGCACAGCAAGATGTTGGTTTAGATGGATTAAATGATATGCAAGAGCTTGAAAAAGTTGTAGCAAACTTTCCAGGAATAGCAAATGTAGATCAAGCAAAAAGTATTTTTGGAAATGATCCTGCTGGAGATAATTTCCAATTTTTTAGAGGTGCTGGGCTAGATGCGCTTGGAGCTTCAATTTTAACACGTTATAAGAATTACAATGGTACTGAAGGAAATTCACCAACAATAAATCAGTCTGACGAAGATTTTCCAGTTTCTGGTTCAACATACCCTGATGCCGAAGATTTGAATAGAGACCAAACAATGGATGCGGTTAGTGCTTATTTTGAATATGAAGTATCTCTAAAGAAAAACGATTTAGTAAAAGGATCTAATTTTATCGTAGATGTAAAATCGGAACCTATTTCATTACCTAATGGAGAAACAAGAAGTACTACATGGTATCAGTTTAGAATTCCAGTTCGAAATGGTTTTTCACGTGCAGTAGGAGGAATTACAGATTTTAATAGTATTCGTTTTATGCGTATGTATTTAACGCAATTTAGAGTGCCTGTAGTGTTACGTTTTGCTGAGTTAGAATTGGTTCGTGGAGATTGGAGAAGATATACAAGAACTTTAGATCCTACTGTAGTTCCTCAAGAAGATTTAGATAATACGGATTTAAATAATTTTGAAGTAGGTGTAGTAAGTATTGAACAAAATGATGATCGATATGAATTACCGCCTGGTATCCCTAGAGAACAATTACAGGGAACTAATAGAATTCAACGACAAAATGAACAATCGTCTACATTAACTGTTACAGATTTAGAACCGAATAAAACAAGAGCAATATTTAAAAATATTAGTATAGACTTACGTCGTTACAAGAATTTACGAATGTTTTTACATGCTGAAGAAATTCCTGGGAGAGTTTTAGGAGATGCAGATATTAATGCTGTTGTTAGATTAGGGACTGATTTAAATGAAAACTACTATGAGATCGAGAAACCTTTAAATGTTTCGGCGTTAAGTAGTATACCAGAAGAAGTTTGGCCAGAAGAAAATAATTTAGATGTTCCTTTATCAGAATTAGCAGGTTTAAAATTGGAACGTGACGGAACTAGTACAGCAGTAACAGACGTTTATACAGGGGTAACTTCTAATGGTTTAACAATAAAAGTTAAAGGTAATCCAACATTAGCACAAATACGTACAGTATTATTAGGTGTAAAAAATAGTACTTCTAATAATGTAAGTGGAGAAGTATGGTTTAATGAATTAAGAGCTGTAGGTTTTGATAACGAAGGTGGATGGGCAGCTGTATTAAATGCAGATGCAAATTTTGCAGATGTTGCAGATTTGAATCTTGCAGGTAGTATGTCTACAGTTGGTTTTGGTAATGTAGATCAACGTGTGCAAGAAAGAAGTTTAGAGGAAAGCAAACAATATAGTGTAGCTACAAATGTGCAATTAGGTAAAATGATGCCTCAAAAGTGGAACATGCAAGTGCCAATGAGTTACAGTTATGGAGAGCAATTTATTGATCCTAAATTTGATCCACAGTACCAGGATGTTGAACTTGCTGATGCAAAAGCTTCAGGTTCAGATCAAGTAAAACGTAATGCTGAAAATGCTCAAGATTATACAAGAAGAAAGAGTATTAGTTTTATCAATGTAAAAAAGAATAGAAATCCGAAAAGTGATAAGAAACCTAAATTTTATGATGTAGAAAATGTATCTGTTTCTTATGCTTTTAATGAAGAGTTTCATAGAGATTATAACATTCAAAGATTCGTGAATCAAAACTTAATGGCAGGAGCTAGTTATAATTTTAGTTTTGCACCATGGAGTTTAGAGCCTTTTAAGAAATCAGAAAAATTAAAGAATAAACATTGGAAGTTTATAAAAGATTTAAATTTTAATCCGGTTCCAAAGTCTTTAGCTTTAAACTCTAAAATTAACAGAAATTATAATTTACAACAATCAAGAAATTTAATTGATTTGCCAGTGGCACAGCCTGAATTAGTACAAAGAAGGTTCTTGTTTGATTGGGATTATGCTTTAGCTTTTGATTTAACACGTTCACTACAACTAAACTTTAACGCTACAAATAATTATATATACGATAGTTTCGGTGAAGATGAGGATTTAGAAATATTTGATCAATTTTTTACTTTAGGAAGAAGAAATCAATACCATCAAAGGCTTAATGCGACATATAATTTGCCGATTAATAAATTACCATATTTAGGTTTCGTCTCTTCTGATTATGGATATACAGCTAATTTTGATTGGCAAGCTTCATCTAGAAGTACGATAACAGAAACCGATGTTAATGGAAACTCTGTAGATGTAAGTATTGAAGACAAAGTGGGTAATATGATTCAGAATTCGAATAAACACAATATCAATACCACATTAGATTTCAATCGCCTCTATAAAATCATAAAACTCGATAAATTATTATTCTCTAAAAAGAAGAAAAATAAAGGAGCAAAGAAAAAAGCGAATATTGCTGCTGTTAAAAAGAAACCATCAACAGGTAAGATTAAATTGAAAAAGAACGCACCGTTTGGTCAGAAATTATTAAAAGGAGTTTATGATGTACTTACTTCTATTAAAAGAGCTAAAGTAAGTTATTCACAAGAAAACGGTACCCTTTTACAAGGATATAGACCTTCTGTTGGATTTTTAGGGAGAAGTAACTTTAATGGAAGTACCGCACCAACACTAGGTTTTGTTTTTGGAAGTCAGACTGATATTATAAGTAAAGGAATAGAACAAGGTTGGTTGGTTCGAAGAAAAATATTCCCTAATGATAATACTATTGATGATGAAGAATATTTTAATAAAAACTTTGCACTAACTCAAGCCAATAAGTTAGATTATAATATTTCTATAAAACCATTCAAAGATTTTACTATTGATTTGATAGGTACTCGTATTAGAACTTCAAATACGACACAACAATTAGATATTACAGAAACACCTAATGGAGTAGTTCGTCAAAATCCAGATTTATTAGCTTTTGAGACTGGTAATTTTAACATCAGTCATTTTATGCTAGGAACAATGTTTAAAGACGGAGATGAATTGTATAGAAGGTTCTTAGGTTATCGACAAATTATTTCTGATCGATTAGCTACACCTAACCAACCTAATAATGTTTTTATTGGCGGAGAATCTAGAGGGTTTAATAGAGAAGGGCAACAAGCGATGTTACCAGCATTCTTAGCAGCTTATTCAGGAGTAAATCCAAATTCTGTAGATACAGGGATTTTTAGAAACATTCCTATTCCTAACTGGAATATGCGTTATAATGGGTTAATGAAGTTAAAGTGGTTTAAGAAAAGATTTTCTTCATTTACGTTATCACATAGTTACAAATCGTCGTATAGTATACTTAATTACACAAATAATTTACAGTTCGATCCAAGTGATCTTAGTTTAACAAATAGTTCAGGGAATTATCAACCAGAATTATTAATTTCGTCGGCAACATTAGTAGATGAATTCTCACCTTTAATAAAAGTTGATATGAAAATGAGAAACTCGTTTTCATTCCGAGGAGAAATTAAAAGAGATAGAAGTTTAACATTAAACTTTAATAATAATACATTAACTGATATTAGAGGTACTGAATACGTATTTGGATTAGGGTATAGAATTAAAGATGTTAAATTTATTACTAGAATAACTGGTAAAAAAGAAACATTAAAAGGAGATATAAACTTTAGAGCTGATGTATCTTTGCGAGATAATTTAACATTAATTCGATCTATAGACGAGGAAAATAATCAAATTACTGGTGGAGAACGATTATTTGGAGTGAAATTCTTAGCAGATTATAATTTAAATAAGAACCTAACAGTTTCTTTTTATTATAATCACAACACGTTCAATTATGCGATCTCTACGAACTTTCCAAGACAATCAATTAATGGAGGATTTAATCTAGTGTATAATTTAGGAAATTAAACAAAATCTAAACATATATAAAATAGAATTACAATGAATATTCCAGGAGAATTAAAGTATACAAAAGATCACGAATGGATTAAAATTGAAGGTGATGTAGCAACAATAGGAATCACAGATTTTGCTCAAAGTGAATTAGGTGATATTGTTTATGTAGATGTTGATACTTTAGATGAAACAGTAACGATAGAGGAAGTTTTCGGTTCTGTTGAGGCTGTAAAGACCGTATCAGATCTTTTTATGCCTTTAACAGGAGAAGTTATAGAATTCAATGAAACTTTAGAAGATGAGCCAGAATTAGTAAATTCAGATCCTTATGGAGCAGGATGGATGATTAAGGCGAAAATATCAGATACTAGTCAAATAGAAGGCTTATTAGATGCGGAAGCTTATCAAAATCTTATTAAAGGATAAAACGATTTATATAGCGTTACTATTAGCTATAACAATAGCTTTTTTAAGCTTAGTAAATTTACGAGGGAAATTAACATTTCACTTTAGTTATGCTGATAAAGTACAACATTTAATAGCCTATTTTTCCTTAACTATAATCTGGTTATTGGCCTTTATAAAAAGAAAAAAAACAGTTATTGTTTTAGGATGTATACTTTATGGCATCGTAATGGAATTCCTGCAATCGTATTTAACAAATTATAGAACATTTGAATTTATGGATATGATAGCGAATACCTCAGGGGTACTTTTAGGCTTGTTTTTTTTCAATAGAATTGAAAAAAAACTAATGAATATGTTAAATAGCTTGTAAAAGTCCAAAGAAATTGACTAAATTAGCAGACCAGTAAAAACTAAAAGGATGGAAATAAAGAAAAATCCAAAATTTAACCTAGAAAATTATAGCAAGTTGTTTATTCAACTTGGTTTGGTTTTGGCTTTATTTGTTACCTATGTAGCAATTGAGCATAAAACTTACGAAAAAGATTATGGTGATTTAGGTAGTGCGGATCTTGGAGCTGAAGTTGAAGAAGAGACTTTAGTGATTAACGCGCCGCCACCGCCACCGCCACCACCGCCAGCACCGCCACCACCAACTCCAGAGAAAATCGAAGTAGTTGAAGATGATAAGGAGATAGAAGAAACTGTAATTGAATCAACTGAAACTGATGAATCTGAAGCTGTAGAAGTAGAAGAGATTGTTGAGGCTGAAGAAGAGGAAGAAGTGATTGAAGATGTACCTTTTTCAATTATTGAGGAAGTGCCAGTTTTTCCAGGGTGTAAAGGAAGTAATCAGCAAAAGAAAGATTGTTTGAACAAAAAAATGCGTAAGCACGTTCAAAGACATTTTGATGCTGAATTAGCAAACGAATTAGGTTTAGCGCCAGGTAAAAAGAGAATATTTGTTCAGTTTAAAATTGACAAAGATGGTACTATTACTAGTGTAGGAGCAAGAGCACCACACCCAAGACTTAAGAAAGAGGCTGAAAGAATAGCAAAAAAGTTACCTAAAATGATTCCAGGTAGACAAAGAGGTAAGCCAGTGAGAGTTGGTTATACTTTACCAATTACATTTAATGTAGAGTAGTATTCTTTCATAAAAAGATAAAAAAAGCAACCTATTAGGTTGCTTTTTTTTTTGGCATGTTTTTTGGTTATTAACATATATTAATTTCAAAAACTAATAACATGAAAAAGTTTAAAAAAAATCCAAAAAAGCAGCTAGAAAAATTCTCAACTATTTTTATGCAACTGGGTTTAGTCGCCGTCCTTTTCATTGTTTTTATTACAATGGAACACAAGTCTGAGTTAAAAAATGAAGTCGCTCAAACACATAACACTGATGATGCTCCACCTGTAATATTTACTGAAATACCAGTATTAATAAAGAGGGTAGAGAAGGTGGAACAAACAACTAAGAAAAGAAAACAGAAACCAGTTGTATTAGAAGAGCCAGAAGTTGTTAACAACGATGATGAGGTTATTGAAGAAGTAATCGATACTAATGATGACCCTGTAGAAATTGATGAGGATGATATTGTAGAAATTGTCGAAGATGATGAAGCTAAAAAAGAAGACGAGCCAGTCTCTATGATTTTTGTTCAAAAAGCACCTGTATTTAAAGGTTGTGAAGGCTTATCTGAAAAAAAAGCAAGAGCTTGTTTCGAAAAGAAAATGAAACGCCTTGTACAACGTCATTTTGATTCAGAATTAGCAAACGAATTGGGCTTACAAAGAGGTAAAAAAAGAATTATGACTCAATTTGTTATTGATAAAAATGGGCTAATTACAGATATTAAAATTAATGCACCACATCCTAGATTAACAAAAGAGACTAAAAGAATTATAAATAAAATTCCTAAGTTTAAACCTGGAATTCAAAATAATGAGCCAACAAAAGTAAGGTATACTTTACCTATAAGCTTTATGGTACAGTAATCAATTAAACAGTGTTGTATTTTAAAATATTGAGAATAGATGACAATGTAGTTTTAAGGTTTATAAATAAGCATTTCATCTAAGAAGAAAGAAATCACAAAAAAAGTCATTTAACTTTAAAGTTATTTTTTAACAAAAAATATGTTAAAATTTTAACAATAAGTTGTTAATTTATTTTGAGTGAAACATAAATAGTTATATATTTGTGATGTGGTTATAAACCACTTTCTTTTTCTTTTTCATAGCAATTTTTCCCACTCAAATTTTGAGTGGGTTTTTTTATTTCATAAATCAAGTATCCATACAGTATTATATATTCAATACTTATTAACCAAAGATTTTCTTTCCAAGGAGTATTAGCATAAACTTGATAGCTTAAGATCATAATTAGTGACCAAATTAAAGGAAATTTATAGGTGCTAAAGACAGATAATATAATTAATGGTGATATATACCAAGGATGAATTGTAGTTGAAGTAAAATAATAAAAAGAAAGCCCCAATAACATTGAATTTACTAAGGTTTTAAAGGAATTGTTTTCTTTAAAAAATGAAAGATAGGATAAAAATAAAATAGTTAATACAGGTGCGATTTTTCCTATTATAGCAATTTCATTATACCCTCTAAATAAATATCCAATCTCTCTAATGATGTAATAAAAGCTAGCGTTAAATTCAAAGTTTCGAAACCATAAACCAATAGAATTTGTATAACTATTAATTAAATCACTTGAAAAGAAAGGAAGAAATAAAGCAATAGAAGTAAAGATTACAACAGTATAAAAGAGTAATAATCTTTTCAATTGATTCCATTGAAATTTATTGTCTTTTTTCATAAACCAATAAAAGAACAAGGGAAGGAAAAGGAATGGGACCAACTTAACGTTAATAGATAATGCTAATAAAAAACCAGCAAAAATCCATTTTTTCTTTTGAAGGTTATATAAAGACCACACTAAAAAGAATAACATTACTGGTTCAAAATGTAAATTTCCTGTATGTTCTATGATAATTAAAGGATTTAAGAGATATAAAAAGATCAAATTAGGATTCTTATTCATATTCTTTAAAAGCTTAGAGCCAAAGTAAAATATACCAATATCAGCAAAAATAATAATGCTTCTCATTACAATTGCACCTCCTAAAATTGATTCATTAGACAGTAATGCAGCGATAAAAAAGCATAATTGATTGACTGGAGGATAGTTTGTAAAATGACTACCATTCATCTCTCCCATACCAGCATAAAGTTCTACGGCTTGTTTTACAGGAGAATTTCCTTCAGCAATAAAGTTTTCTGGTAAATATATATAGGGATTAAAGCCTTCAAAGATCATTCTACCATCCCATATGAATCTATAAAAATCTTGAGATAAATTAGGGATTATCGCAATAAAGATAAGACGAAAAAGGATAGCTATACTTAAGTAGTAATTTGTGGAAATTTTAGTTTGTTTGTTAAGTATATAATAACCTAGAAATAAAAAGATCCAAATACTTGCTAACTTAAAGAATTGAATTCTCTCTACTTCATAAGCTAATAAGTAGTAAAGGACACTGGATAATAGTGTAATAAATAAAGGAATCGAATTTTTTTTAATAAAATTCATTTAAGCTTTAGAAAAAACAGATTTGAAAAATACGTAACCGAATCCAATAAATAACATTAAATGAAAAGGAAAAAGCCCAAAGTCGCCACTACCATCACCAACAGTAAATGCACTATACATTCCAAATGCAAAATATAATACTAACATCCCTTCAATAATAACATTTAATGAAGGTCTCTTTTTTACGTATTTATTATTTTTCCAACTATCTGCTAAAGTTTTTATGTTGAATTTAGGTGTTCTAACAAATTCACTTTTTTTACCAATATGTCCTTCTAAAACAGCAATAGTATTATGTAACGAAAATCCCATTGCAATAGAAAAGAAAGTGAAGAAAGCTCCTATGTATCGTATGAAATTTTTTAATCCTCCACCAAATGAATTTTTGTACATAAACCAATAACAAACAAAAAAGATTAAAGTACTGGTAACAAAAAAGCTCATGACCCAAAAGTAAACTTCTAAATGACCATATTTATTTTTAATGTATAGCATTGGTATGCTTAAAATACCCATTAAAAATACACAAGTAAACATAGAGCTATTTAGTAAATGAAGTAAACTATGGACTTTAGTTTTGAAATTGATGCTTTTACTAGTGATAATTCTAGTCATCATTTTTTGGAAATTTTCAGCGCCACCTTTATTCCATCTAAATTGTTGTGATCTTGCTGCACTAATTACTACAGGTAGTTCAGCAGGTGTTACAACATCTTCTAGATATTTAAATTTCCATTTTTTTAACTGTGCTCTGTAGCTTAAATCTAAATCTTCAGTAAGTGTATCACCTTCCCAATTTCCAGCATCTATAATACACTCTTTACGCCATATACCAGCAGTTCCGTTAAAGTTAATAAAATGACCTTTACTATTTCGGCCTACTTGTTCTAAAGAAAAATGCGCATCTAATGCAAATGCTTGTACTTTGGTTAATGTAGAATAATCTCTATTAATATGTCCCCAACGAGTCTGAACAACACCAACTTCAGGGTCTTTAAAATAAGGAACAGTTTTTTCTAGCCAACAAGGCTTAGGTAAAAAATCGGCATCAAAAATAGCGATGAACTCACCTTTAGCAGATTTTAGCCCTTCCTTTAATGCTCCAGCTTTAAATCCAGTTCTATTTTCTCTACGAATATGTTGTATATCGAGCCCTGTCTCTTGTAATACTTTTATTTGAGCAGCAGTAGATGTTACAGATTCATCCGTAGAATCATCTAAAACTTGAATCTCTAATTTGTTTTTAGGATATTTTATTTGAGCAATATTGTCTAGTAAACGTTCCATAACATACAACTCGTTGTATACAGGTAACTGGATAGTGATGTATGGAATCTCTTCTTCATTTGCAAAATCAAACTTTGGAGAATTATCTGTTTTTTTCTTTGAAGATAGGTAGTTAAATAATAAATTCAACTGAGCAATAGCATATAAAAAAACTAATAATAGTGATAAACTATATAAACCTATAATGATGTATTCAAGTATCATTATTTAAAACTGTATTTAAAGATCCAACTTAATATTTTTACGCCTGCTAATATAGTTCCTTTTATTGTACCCGAAACTTTAGATACACCAATTCTATTTCTATATTTTACAGGAACTTCTACGTAAGAATATTTCTTTTTAATTACTTTTAATTGCATTTCTACTGTCCAACCGTATGTTTTATCTTCCATGTTTAACGCTAAAAGTTTTTCAAACTTAATAGCTCTAAATGGACCTAAGTCGGTAAACTTAGCATTAAAAAACAATTTCATTAGAAAAGTAGCTAACCAATTACCAAAAACTTGCTGTGGAGTCATAGATCCACTTTCACGTAGTCGTTTAACACGAGATCCAATTACAAAATCAATATCATTATTAATAATTGGAGCAATAATTTCAACTAATTGCTCAGGATAATCAGAATAATCACCGTCTAAAAAAACAACAATATCTGTTTCAAGATTATTAGATATAATGTAATTAATACCTTTTAAGCAAGCATAACCATATCCCATTTTTGTTTCAGATAATACGGTAGCACCAGCATTTTTAGCATTTTTTGGTGTCTTGTCTACCGAATTATTATTCACAACTATTGTTTCTGTGACAATATCTGGAATGTCTTTAATGACTTTAGTGATAGAATCTTGTTCGTTATATGCAGGAATAATTACTCTAATTAATGGCTGCTTCATTATTTTAAATCATTAAGATTATTTTCTCTTTTGAAAGAAGAGAAATCTGTCCACTCTTTTACTTTTTTGCCATCCACAAATTTAGAAGCTTTAATTAATTTACTTTCTTGGTATACCAAACAATATCCATTTTTTATGTCATTTTTTAATTGACACTTATGCTCCACGGTGCCTTTATCATCATAATAAAGCCACCATTTGTTTTGCATACCGTTTATGTAATGACCTTCTTTTTCCTTTGAGGCATTATCGCGGTAAAAGTACCAATATTTATCTTTTAAGCCCTTACTATAATGCCCTTTTTCTTTAATTGTTCCATTAGGATGATAAAATTTCCAATAGGCATGTCTTACATCATCTTTCATCCAACCTTCTTCCTTAATAGAACCATCATCATAATACTTTTTTTGATAGAATTTTTGAGCGAATCCTAAGAAACCAATCAACAAAAAGAATAGTAAAAGTTTATTTTTTTTCATTCATTAACTTTAATAAATCTACATCATTTCCTAACAATACTTGTGTAGGGTTAATTCTTCCTTCTTCAGGACCATTTTCTAATTTTAAAACCCCTCTAGGACATACAGCAGAACATACACCACAGCCAACACAACTCGAACGAATAATGTTTTCCCCTTTTTGAGCATACGAACGAACATCAATTCCTTGTTCACAATAGGTAGAACAGTTTCCACAAGAAATACATTGTCCACCATTAGTTGTAATTCTAAAGCGAGATTTGAAACGTTGCACTAATCCCATATATGCAGCTAAAGGACAACCAAAACGACACCAAACACGATTTCCTAAAATTGGATAAAACCCTGTACCAATTACCCCAGAAAAAATAGACCCAATAAAAAATCCATAAGAACTTTGAATATCATAAGCAGAGAATCCGAAAATAACTTTTTTCCAACTTTCTATTTCTGCAAAATAAGAGTATAATGTTAAAGCAGTCATTACTGTTGCAAAAACTAAAACTCCATGAATTAACCAACGCTCAACTTTCCATGAAAATAAAGACTTACTAGATAATTGTCTGTAAGGATCTCCTAAAGTTTCTGCTAAGCCACCACAACCACATACCCAAGAGCAATACCATCTTTTTCCATAAAAATATACCATTACAGGAACTATAATTAATGTTAAAATGATTCCCCATACTAACATGAATATACCAAGATTACCATTTTCAATTAAACTATTAATGTTCCAATCGAAGAAGAATGTATAGTTTAAAGGCCAAGCATTTTTAAAATCGAACCAAGGCTTATTAAAAGCAACTAATATTTCAGGGATTATGAAAGCAGTGGCAATTTGGAAAAATAAGACAACAGCAGTTCTAACAATTTGATAAGCATTATGCCTGTATTTAATGAACATTCGAATAGCAAAAACTGTCATCACTGAGCAATACATGAAACCATATAAAAACCACTGATCTGAGGCATTACCATTCAAAGCTTGTTTAATCGGATTTACAGATAAAATTGGATTAATTAAGTAATTTGGAAAGAAATATAATAGCATATAAAAGCCAACAAAGTACACAAAGGCAAACATTCCTAAAGCTCCTCTATTGGTAGCAGAATGTTGAAAAATCCCATTGTTTTTAATACCTGGAGGGCCTAGTAATTTATAATCGGCACCAAAGAATAATAAACCACCTAGAATAGCTAAACCAAAGGTTAAGAAAAAGAATAATCCTTGATTGTTAGCTACCCAACCAGTAGCTGATGTACGAACTAACGGATACACAAAGTCCTTATACGTTTTGTTCCATTTTATCCAAATAATTTTATCCCAAGCAATTTCCTTTTGACTTTTATGGAATTCATTAGATTCTTTTGCTATAGCAACAATTTTTGAGGATAATTGAGAAGCACTAAGCTCTTTACCAATAATTTCTTTTTTAGCTTTTTCAATAAAAACTTCACTTTTAACTTTTTGTGAAGCCCAAGTATTAAATGTTTCTTCAGAAACTTTATTCGTTCCTGTAAACATACTTGCTGTAAAAATAGCAAACCCAATAATAGAGATTACTAAACCTATATTTTTAATTACTTTCATGGTATTCGTTGATTTTTTTATGCCTTATTAAATATACGTGCCCAACTTTTCTTTTTTACTTGAAGTTTTGTGCCATTTTCTTTATTGAATTGTGATACAATAGCTTCTTCATATTGTTTAAAGAACTCAGGATCAAAATTGGCATCTTTAAAATGTTCTAAAACATGTGTTACACTTTTTTTATGCGTAAGAATGTCATCAAAAAACTCATGACGAAGTCGTATTCCGAATGTATTAATACCTATGAATTCTTGAGTTTCTTTATCGTAGTTGAGATGAATAGCCTTTTTTCCAGTTTCGTCTTTCCAGAAAAAACGAGCTTCATTTTCTTTAGGTTTAGCCCATACCCATCCGTAAGTTTGATATTCAATATCAATGAATTTTGCAGAATTAAACCAATGACCAGGTTTATATTCAATTTTGTTACCGCAAATAGTTTGTGCTACAGTTTCACCCATCATTCTTCCGGTATACCATACGGCTTCTATAGGTCTTCGTTGACCAATAGCTTCATGTTGTTCAGCACAGTCACCAATAGCATAAATATCTTTTTCGCTAGTTTCTAAAAAGCGATTTACAAGTATTCCTCTATTAGTTTCGATAGAAGATTCTTTTACAAAGTTGATGTTTGGGGAAACACCAGCAGTTAATCCAACAACATTACAAGCAATTTCTTCACCAGTTTCTGCAATAACAATAGATTTTACATTACCATTACTATCAGCCTTAATTTCTTTTAAATTGACACCTAATCTTAAATCAATATGATTTTCTATAATTTCTTGGTTAATCATTTCAGATTCTTCTGCAGGGAGTACACCATTCCAAAAACTAGATTCGCGAACTAAAAAAGTTACAGGAATATTTCTACTATGTAGCATTTCTGCAAGTTCAATACCTATAAGTCCTCCACCAACAATCACAGCACGTTTACATACTTTATTATTTGGCGCATATTTTTCTAGACTTTCTAAATCTTGTTTATGATACATTCCCATTACACCATCTAAGTCTTGTCCTGGCCAACCAAACTTATTTGGTTTAGATCCTGTAGCAAGAATTAACTTATCATAAGAAAAAGAACTTCCGTCTTGTAATAATAACTGTTTATTTTTCGAGTCAATTTTTTCTACTAAAGCTTTCTTTAATTCGATTCTGTTTTTTTTCCAAAACCAATCTTCATAAGGTTTAGTGTTTTCGAATTTCATATGCCCCATGTAAATGTACATAAGTGCAGTTCTTGAGAAAAAATGTTCAGTTTCTGAGGATATAATGGTTATTTTTTTATCCGAAAGTTTACGAATATGTCTTGCAGCTGTTACGCCAGAAATACCATTACCAATAATAACGATGTGTTCCATGTGTTTTGAAAATTGCTATGAACTATGTCGATACAAAAGATAATAATTTACTTTCATTCTAAATTTAGAATGGATTTAAATAATGAAAAGAAGATCAATTTTCATGTAATGCAAAGTTTTTTTGTTCGACTGAGGGGGAGATTTAAAAAAACTTTTTATGAAGCGAATTTCAATTTTTATAGCACTATTAATGTTTAACTCTTTCATTTTTTCTCAAGAAGAAGAAAATCCAGAAGAAGAGAAAAATAATTTACAAGTATTTACGCCTTCTAAATTATTAAACAAAGGACAATGGGATATTAAATGGTTCAATGGATTATATACACAAACTAGAGAAACAGGTAGAGAAAGTAGTAAAGGAATGGATGTAGCTAGATCTAACTTTTTCACATCAACTGTAGATGTTTTTACTGGAATTTCTGATAATAATAGAATAAATGTAGGAGCTATTGTGGAGTTTCGTTCAAATACTTCAGGAGGAAGACAAGCACTTTCTGTGTTTAGTTTGGAAGATACACCAACCAATAGAGTTGGACTTTCTTCTATAGCTCCATCTATTAAAATACAACCGTTTAAAAATGTAGCGAATTTTTCGTTCCAGAGTGCTATACATATTCCATTATTAGGAAGTGGAGATGAAGCAAATCCTGATGGTGGGTTCTTAGATCAAACAGCTTGGTCATTCCAAAACAGATTCTTTTACGATTATACATTTCCTAATGGAAAATGGCAATTTTTTGCTGATTTAAACACAGAATATGGTTTCGGAGATGATAAAAGTTTTGCAAACAATACTTTTTTAATAGTGCCTGGAGCTTTTCTTAGTTATTTCCCAACTCAAAAAGCTACTGTATTAGGATTTGTTCAACATTCAGAACGTTTTGGAGATTTTCAACAAGATAATACAGCGTTAGGTTTTGGAGGAAAATACCAATTAACGGATGTATTAAATCTTGAAGTTTTATACAGTAAAATTGTTAGAGGTTTTAACTTTCAAGGTTTAGGTGCTACTTACAGCTTTGGATTAAGAGCTTTATTTTAAATATTGATTATAGTTAAATGTAATTTAATGGCGTATTTTTAACGCATGAAGATCAAGCAAATTTTTCTAGTAGTATTCTCAATAGTAGTTACTTCTTGTAACAGTCAAAAAGATAAAATAAATGGATTAAGCTTTGTTGCTTCATCAGAGGCAATAAACGAAATACATACTACTCCAGTAGTAAAGGCATCAGCAAACTATGTTTCGTTGATGCCTTTCGGTTTTATTAAAGATTTAAGTTCTCCTGAGGTTCGATACAATTCTTCACGACAATGGTTTGGTGAAACAAAACAAGGGGTGAAGCAATATGCTGAAGAATTTAAAAAACAGGATATAAAAATTATGATTAAACCTCAAATTTGGGTTTGGAGAGGTGAATTTACAGGGTATATTGAAATGAAAACCGAAGAAGAGTGGAAGACTCTTGAAAATTCTTACAGTACATTTATTTTAGAATATGCTGAAATAGCAGCATCAGTAGATGCAGCTGTTTTTTGTATTGGGACTGAGCTTGAAAAGTTTGTTATGAATAGACCAAAATTTTGGAATTCATTAATTAAAAAAGTAAGGAAAATATATTCAGGAAAGTTGACTTATGCTGCTAATTGGGACGAATTTAAACGCATTCCTTTTTGGAATTCGTTAGATTATATTGGTGTAGATGCCTATTTTCCTGTAAGTGAAGAAAAAACACCATCGGTAGAAGCGCTAGAAAAAGGATGGGAGCCTCATAAAATTACAATTAAAGAAATTCAACAAAAGTTTAACAAGCCTATCCTATTTACCGAATTTGGTTACAGGAGTATCAATTTTACAGGAAAAGAGCCTTGGAGTTCACATCGAGTTACTGGAGAAGTTAACTTAAAAGCGCAAGAAAATGCAACACAAGCTATTTACAATCAGTTTTGGGGTGAAGATTGGTTTGCTGGAGGCTTCTTGTGGAAATGGTTTCATAATCATAAAAATGCAGGAGGAACAGATAATAATCGATTTACGCCTCAGAATAAACCTGCTGAAAAATTAATTCAGAAATTATATGCACAGTAAATACTTTCTCATTTTAATTTTATATATATCATGTAGTACTAACGAAAACGTAGCAGAGATATCTAAAACCACGTTGAGTGATTACTTATCTCTTAATGTAGATAAAACCTTAGATGAAGTTATCGCATGTGCTGGTAGTAATCGTGATTTAAATGAAGTCTTACTGTATTATTTTCCTGAAGAAGGTAGTTTTGATTTTAAGTACTATGAGACTACAGATACCAATATAGATCCCAATGATTTTTCAAAATATAATGTAAAGGATTTTCCAATTGAAGGTGTTTTTGGAAACAAGCTTTCAGCTTTTAAGAGAAATGATCTGCATGATGCTTGGGGAATAGTTACGTATAAAACTGAAGGGAAGATTCATTTGTCTAATCCTATTCGAATAAAACATCAAATACAGCCAACAGTGTACAATTCTGAGGTTACTATAGATAGCTCCGTAAGTTTATCACCTCAATTCAGTTGGAATGAGAGTGAAACAGTTGAAGATGCTATTTACTTTCAAGTTTTATTATCCGAAAATAACACCTTCATTTCAGGAACATATACTTTCGATCCTTTTTTCCGTTATTATGATATAACAAATTTAGTGTTAACTATAAATACAACAACACCCCCAGAATTAATACTTGCAAGCAATTATCAATTTACAGTACTAGGTGTAAGTAAAGATAATTGGGTAAATACATATTCAAATAAAAATTTTACGGTAGAATAATAATGAAGAAACTAATAACCTCACTACTACTATTACAATTTATCATTCCTGTTTTTTCACAAAAAGATAAAATGGTCATTAGTGTCGTTTCTTTTAAAGGAATGAAAAAAACTAGGGCTTCATTTTTAAAACTGATCACAGAAACAAAAGAAGGAGACCTGTATGATTCAATAAAAATAGAACAAGATGTTACTATTTTAAAACGCTTGCCCGCAGTATCTCATGCCTATATTAAAAAGGATTGTGAAGAAGGAAAATGTGCTGTAGTTTTTCATATTCAAGAGAGTTCTACAATTTTGCCTGAATTGGCTTTTTGGACAACAACAAACAACAGGTTTGCTTATAAATTAGGAGTTTATGACTATAATTTTTTGGGAAGAAATATAGCAATAGGAGGGTTTTATCAGAATAATGGATATGATACATATGCAATAAATGTTAGGGCTCCGAATTTATTTTCTAAAAAATTTGGTTTAGGTTTTAGTCATCAAAACTGGAAAAGTGAAGAGCCATTATTTTTTGATAATCAAATTGCAAATTATTTATATAATAATATTGCTACAGAGTTATTAGGATTGTATCAAATCAATTTTAATCATCAAATTACACTAGGTTTTAATTATTTTCAAGAGAAATATCAGTATTTAAACGGAGTTACAAGTCCAGATGTACCAAGGAATCTAAAGATTAATAAGATTTTGTATAAGTTGTTGTATACTTATGAAGACCTAGAGTATTATTTCCATTATTTAGACGGCTTTAAAAGTATCTTATATTTACAATATGTAACTTCTCAAAATAACTTTCAAGATAAATTTATTATAGCTTGGAATGATTTCTTTTATTACGATAGAATAGGTAAGAAAGGGAATTGGGCAAATCGATTGCGCATTGGTTTTGCTTCTAATAGCGATTCTCCTTTTGCACCATTTGCACTAGACAATAATATTAATTTGAGAGGTGTTGGGTTTATTGTAGACAGAGGTACAGCTAGTATTGTGTATAATACAGAATATAGACATACACTTTATGATAAAAAATGGTTGACAATTCAGGGGAATGCTTTCCTTGATGCAGGAACTTGGAGACAACCTGGTGGAGCAATTTCTGATTTTTGGAAATCTGATAACGTTAGAGCGTATTCAGGAATTGGTTTACGTTTTATTAATAAGAAAATTTATAATGCTGTTTTTCGAATTGATTATGGAATTAGTTTAACCGATAATACAAGCGGTTTAGTTTTTGGTATAGGTCAGTATTTTTAAATCTATAGTTGGGGTGGCTGAGTTTTATCATAACCACAACTATTTCCTCCTATTTAATGGATACAATTCTTGTCCAATAAAATCTTTTGGAAAACTCTCATCACCTTCAAAACCAATTTCAATATCTCTACCAGAATATGGTATATAATTCGTTTTAAAAATATAATCCCATAAACTTAATGTAATACCATAGTTTACACCGTTTTTTCTGTTTTCAGGTAATTCTTTTACATGATGCCAAATATGCATTTTAGGGTTGTTTAAAATGTATTTTAAAACACCATAATCCACATCAATATTTGCATGATTTAAATGTCCGATAACAATATTAAAAAAATGCACAAGAGCAACATCTTGAGCTGTAAATCCACCCATAATAGCTAAAGGGATATATTTTATTGAATTGTATACTATAGGTTCTACCCAGTGATATCTTAAATGTGCAGCAAACCCCATTTGTTTTACAGAATGGTGTACTTTATGGAAATTCCATAAGAATTCATATTTGTGAAGTAGTGTATGCGTATACCATTGTATAAAATCTATACTAATAAAAAACACAAATAAGCGGAGTGCATATGGAAACGAATTAATATCGAATAATTGAAAATCTGTAATAGATAAACCAATAACTCCAAGAATGTCATTAAAAACCTCAGAAGCCGTATTTGAAAGTGCAATTAACACGATTAAATTCAATAAAAAGAAGTTAAAAAACATGTAAAACGTATCCAACCAAAAGTCTTTTCTGAAAGCAGATTGATTTTTACGCCAAGGAAATAAAATTTCTAGTCCCCAAACAACTAGGGAAATAATGATTAAACCATAAAAATAATTCTCCCAGTTCAATTCAAATAAAACAGATTGTTTTATGTAATTCCAATAACCAGCGTAAGAATTCTTTATAATTTCTAGATATTTCTCCATAAGACTAAAATACTTAAGAAAACAGAGTTAATAAATTTTAAAGTCGATTAAAATGTAAATAGTTTACATAAAAAAACGTCTTTCTTAATTAAGAAAGACGTTTTTGAAATATAAAGTTTTGGTATTATTCAACATAAATGTTTCCGTTCGTCCTAATATAAATAATAACATCTTCTTCATTATGATTAGTAACGCTATGTTCTGCTTTCGCAGTTGACGTAAAATAACTTCCTGGATCTAGTGTTTTTTTACCTTCGTTTTTTGGCATTTCGTAGGTTAAATTACCACTAATTATAACTGCATGTAAAATTGTACTGTCTGTTTTAATCTTGCCACTAAATTGTTTAGGGAGTTTTATAAAAAGCCCTTTAGTTTTATTCGTGTTTTTACCTTCCCAAAGAAAACTGATTTCAGCATTACTGTTAGAATCGATACAATTTGTTTTAGTGTTATTTAACCAAACAACATTGTTGGCGCTAATATTTACAGGTTTTTCTCCATTGTCAAAGGCTTGATCTATAGGTTTTACCAAATAAGGTCCGTGATCAATTTCTACATATGCAATATTTACATCACCTTTTGCAGAAGTAATATGAGATTCACCTTTAGGTTGTGTCCAAAAAGAACCTTTAGGCATCCACATATTTGCAGCAGCAGGATCGTCATTATGAATTAATCCTTCAATAACTACGGCTCTATAAGTTACATTGTGAATATGTGGAGGTGAAGAAAATCCATCAACAAATTTTGCTAAAAAACCTGTAGCTACTTTTCCTTTTCGGTCTCCCCAAATTGTTCCAGCTTGCGGACTTTTGTCTCCTCTGGCTGGATTTAACTTTTCCCAAATAATATCAGAACTAAGTATAACTTTATTGGTAGGGTTTTCAATTTTTGAGACTTCTTTTTTTTCTTCTTGATTGCAAGAAATAAAGAGTGTCAAAACGAATAAACTATTAAGTATTTTCTTCATTTTATTGTTTTTTGAATAGCAAAACTAGTTATAGCTTGTAGTATTATCAATAACTATCATTTTGGATAGTTACACTTTTAAGAATATTTTTAGATTATAAAGAATTTTTAATCCCCAGTATAATACTACTAAAAATAGTAGAGAAAAGCAAAGGGAAGCGAATTGTTCGTTAGAGATGATACTGCGAAAAAAATGATACCCAATGTCTCGTATTGACTGCTCTGAAACTTTGAGTTCGAAAATAGGAATTAGCATGTTGCTAACAGTAAAAGCTAATATTGCATTAGCTCCATACACAATAAAAGGAAAAAACAACTTCTTGGTTTTTGGCAGATAATTAATTAAAAGTTGAACAATTCCTAAGGTAAGAATTGAGAAACCAGAACTTAATAGTACAAAACTGCTAGTCCAAATCTTTTTAATAATAGGCATAATTTCAAAATAATCTAACCCCATTCCTATAAGCATAAGAATTAATCCAAATCCGATTAAAAAAGGAAAATTGTATAGATTATTGTTTTTAAGATGAAAAGAACCTATAAGTATTCCGAAGATTATATTTACACTTGCAGGAAAGCTTGCAAGAATTCCTTCAGGATCATAGGTTACTTTTCCATTTGTAGTTCCATAAGGCCATAAATGCTGTATTCCAAAAATGTTTTGATCTATAAATGCTGGCCAACTATTCGATGAACTTACACCAGTAATTCCTTCGGAAGGGACAGGTATATGATATAAAAGAATATAATAGAAAATTAAAATTAAGATTCCTGATACTAAAAGAGAAAGCTCAATTTTGTTAGGAGTTATTTTTTTGAACATAATCCATAAACTACCTGTTATAAAATAACATAATGCGATTCTTTGTAAAACTCCAGGTATTCGAATTGTAGTTAATTCATAAAACGGAAAGCCATTAATAATAAGGCCAATCAATATTAATAATATAGTTCGTTTCACAATTTTAACGAACAATTGACTTGTGCTTTTTTGCTGATTAGTTCTACTATTAAGAGAAATTATCATAGCCATTCCAACACAAAATAGAAATGTAGGAAAAATCATATCTGAAAGTGGATAACCGCGCCATTCAGCATGATTCATCCAATTAAATCTTTTAGACCAATTTCCAGGAGTAATAACGAGTATCATACCAAGAATGCTTAAGCCTCTCAATATATCTAACTCAATTAGACGTTGTTTCATTTGTAGGTGTTTGATTTATAAGGTCTTCTAAGTACGTATATTTCTTGTGGTATTTTTTGTACTTTTTTATAAAAGGTTAATGGTATATCAACAAAAAAAGGAAAACCACATTTTAAAGTGCGGTTTTCCCATTTATAAGTTAAAAAAAATTCCTTATCTGGTAGTTTTAAAACTGATATTTCAATCCAAGTTGTGCTCTCCAACGAGAATTAATTCCATCTAAAACCCAAGGTGTAGCATTTTCATCTAAAGTAAATTGATACACAGGTTGATTATTCTGAACACCTCTAAATTCTAATAAGTTGAAATTTGAGTTTACTACGTTAGGTACAAAAACTAATCGTCCCCAATTTTTATGAATTAAGTTTAAGACATTAAAAACATCTAAACTGATTTGTAAATTCGAATTATTTTCAAAAGGAAGGTTGTATACAAACTTAGCATCTAATTGATGATTCCATGGTGTTCTACCTCCGTTTCGCTCTGCATAACTTCCTCTATTTTCTCTTAAATAATCATTATTCTCAATAAAAGTATCTAAACGATTCCATTGTTCTTGAGCAGAAACTAATACATTTCCATTGGTATCAGTAACATCTTGTAATTGAATTTCTCCTTGATTTGCTGGAATATAAACCAAATCATTTCTAGATGATCCGTCTCTATTTACATCTCCTTGATATACTACAGAATATGGGCTTCCAGAGGTTCCTGTGTATAAAGCAGAAAGTTGTATTTGATGTTTGTTTTTGAAGTTGATATTGTAACTGTGAGATGAAACAAACTTATGACGTAAATCGAAATTAGAAAACGATACATCTGGATCGTGAGAATTTATAGCCTGATTCCATTCAAAGTTTGCAGCAGAAGAATTACGAACAGTACTCGATATTTCTTTACTTTTTCCATTTGTATATCCTAAGAATCCAGAATAATTATCAGTTTCTTTATACAAACCAAGATTGATATTATAACGGTATCCTTTATTCGTGTTACTTAATAAAAATACATTAGTAAAGTTGTTGTTTACACGAGTTCCATTGTAAAATAAACGATTATCTGCTCCAGAATAATTACCAAATTCTTGTCTTCTATTTATTGATTGAAAGAAAATTCCTTTTAAAACATCAGTATAAGTTGCTTCAGCTGTAAATCTAAATTTCCTTGGAAGTTTTGCTTCAAAGTGTAAGCGAGTTTTCCATTCTCTTGGTAATTCAAAATTAGTATCAATTAAATTGATCTCTGTCAATCCTGGCTGTTGCGCTGCTAGTGTTCCTAAATTTTCTTCCAAACGAACTGTATTTCCATTAGGACGAATGTCTACATTAAAATAATCTGTTCCAGAAATATATTCTGCATATGCAAACCATAAATACGGAATTCTACCTGTAAATAATCCGCTTCCTCCACTAAGTTTATATTTCTTGTCTTCATCTAGCGTATACTCAAAACTTACTCTTGGATTGATATGTGGATTTACTTCTATTTGATTTGTGAAATTACTGAACTCAGGAGTGTTTCTAACTAACGGACTTAAAGGTAGATCATCTAATAATAATTGGTTGTCTAATCGAACACCTAAGTTTAATGAGAATTTATCACTGATTCTTATTTTATCTTGAAGATAAAAAGCTGAAGTCAAAACATCAATTGTTGCTGAAGGGCGATTGTTTACAAAATCAAAAGAGTTGTTTGTAACATGATATACTCCACGAATTCTAGATGGTCTATCATTTAAAAAATCATCGACAGAACGATAAGCCCAACGTCCATTCCATGCAGTTAAGAATCCGTAATCAATATCATTGTATTGAAATAACAAACCACCAGTAATTGTATGATTATTTTTGTAATACGTTAACTTATTGGTGAGTTGAAAAGTATTCAGGTTTGTATTGTAAATAGAAGCTTCTCGATATGTTCCGGCAAAAATTCTATTAGAAGAATCGTTAATTTCTATATGCGGAAAAACTCTCCCGTCATACGAACGGTCTTCCTTTACTTTTGTGTAACCGAAAGTTAAGATATTTGATGTGTTTTCAGACAAGCTAGAGTTTAACTCTAAAGTAGTACCGTTAAGAATACTATTGTGTCGGTACCCTTGATTTCCAAAATTAAAAACCGCTTGGTTCCATTCTAAATTATCAGCAAAACTCTTTACAAAGTTGTTACGTAAAGTAAGTTTGTGTTTTTCTGAAATATTATAATCTAAACGAGCAAAAATCTTCGTAGAAGCAGTTTCGATATCATTGCTTTCAAAAGCACCAGGATCGTAATTATAATCCGTTCTTAATTTATCTGCAATATCAATTACAGTTTGCTGACTAATATTTGATCCTGAAGAACCTGGAGCTCCGATAAGAGGAGTTTTACTCAACGCTTGCTCAACATTTACATAATAAAAAAGGTTATCTTTTTTTATAGCTCCACCAACGCCACCACCAAACTGAATATCATAAAAACTATTCACTTCTTGTTCAATTCCATCAGCAAAAGAACCAATTAGTAGTTGATTATTTCCATAGCCATATATTTCGGCTTTTGTAGTATTTGTTCCGTTTTTTGTAACCACATTTATATTGGCTCCAGTAAAATTTCCTATGCTTACATCAAACGGTGAGGTTTTAACAGAAAGCTCTTTAATTGCTCCGAAACTAATAGGTTGACTACGAGATAAACTTCCTGGAGTTCCATTTGCAGAAGATCCTGCTGCACCACTTGCAGGTTCTTGAAAACCAACAACGTCGTTACTTGCTATTCCATCAATATTAAAGTTATTAAATCTATTGCTTGCTCCTCCAAATGAATTCAAATTGGCTTCAGATAAGTTTCTAGTTAAATCTTGAACACTTCTACTAATTGTAGGTGTTTTTAACAATTGTTTGGTGTTAATAACAGATGGATTTATGCTATTCGATTTTCCAGAAATTACCACTTCATCTAACGTAGCATTTTCTTCTTGTAAAGGAATATCTATAGTTAATGTCTTTCCTAATTGAATTACAATTCCTGTTTTAACGTATGTATGATAGCCAATAAAATGAACTTCGATTTTATATGTGTTTCCTGGTGGAATATTAGCAATTACATAATGACCAGATTCTTGAGAACTTGTTCCATAAGAAAAGTTAGTTTCTGTATCTGTTATAATTACCGAAGCAAAAGGAATCGAAAGTCCTTGTTTATCTGTTATTTTTCCCTCAACATTTCCTGTAGTTTCTTGAGCATAATTGAATAAAACAGTAAAAAGAACAGCAATAAAAAATTTAATTTTCATACGAATGAAAAATGATTTAGTTAATTAAAATAGTGGTGTGCATAGCTTGTACTTTTAAGTAGTGACTTAAAAGTTCATAACAAGTAAATAATATGATTAAGCTAATAGGGGAGAACCTTTATTGTGCTGATTTTTTATATAAGCTTCTGAAGAAGTATGTTCAGTATAAAAAGGAATACTGAAGGTTGAAATAATAGTTAAAATAATACTTTCTAAAATAGATCTACCTGATTGAAGAAAGTAAAAAAGATCACTTTTAGAATCTAAATCTTTTAAAGGATTTAAAAGAAGAGGTGCCGATTTTTTTTTAGTGAATAGTGTAGATAAAACTTTTAGCAATTCTGAAGTTTGCCAAGGTAATGCAGCAAATTCATCTTTTTGGAATTGTTGTTTACTTATTCCTATTAAGTATACACCTCCATCTATAGCCGGACCTAAAGTATTTCTTTGACGGATTAAATTTTCGTGAGCAATTAAAATATGTGCTGAATTTAATTCTGGACTATCATTACCTATGGTAATTACATGATCGTATCCTTGACTAAAAACAGTTTGAATTGCATTAGAAAAACGTTCTCCAAAAGAAGTTCCAATTTGATTATTTTCATCGAAAACAAGAATATCTAATCCTGTTTTTTGAGCTTCAGAAAGTGCTTTTTGATGCAAATGTTTGAATAAAAGTTGACCATTACGTATTTGCTTTTCTTTTACTTCTTTTTGAGAAGTATTCGAAAACAATAAAATGGCAGTATTGGTGCTTTTATTTAACATTCCTTTTTATAAAGTGGAGTATATAGTCGATATAAATTACAATACATTACCGTATAAAACAAAAAAACGACCGAAAAGGTCGTTTTTTAGTAGTAAATATGCTGTAATATTTTTAAATATTTAATTCATCAAATAATTCAATAAGTTTTTTATCTGATGGTCTAGGAGCGTAAGATTTTACAATATTCCCTTCTGGGTCAATTAAAATAAAATGAGGAATACCTTGTACTTGGTAATCTAAAACAAATTTCGATTGCCAATTTTTATCAGCCATTAATTGAATCCCTCCTAATTTTTGATCTTGAATCATTTTTTTCCAAGTATCATGATCGGTTTCAGTGTCTATAGAAATACTTACAAATTCGATGTTTTTATCGCTGTATTTTTCTTCTACTTTCTTTAAAAATGGAATTTCTGCTTTACATGGTTGACACCAAGTAGCCCAAAGATCAATATAAACATATTTACCTTTTAAGTCGGCTAAAGATGTAGTTCCTCCTGCATTATTTTCATAGTTTTCAAAAGTTGGAGAAGCTTTACCAACTGCTAATTTTTGAATTCCTTCAAATTGTTTTGTTAATCGTTCTTTTAATGCTTCATCTTTTGAAATTCTCATAATGGCTTTATACAAAATTTCTGATTTAGGATTGCTTGCAGATATTTGAAAGGCCATTCCTTCTAAAAGGTTATTCTTTATGATTTCACTTTTGCTTGCTTCTATATAGTCAAAAGCAGCATCTTCATATGAGATGTTTTTATTTCTAGCATTTTCTCTTGCTGTTTTAGAGAAATAATAACGAACAATACTTTTATAAGAGTTGTATTTTTTAAAATGATCTTCGTTATTCACATCTAGTTTCTCTAAGTTAAGAGGAAAAGTATCTGATACTTTAAATTCATTGTTTTTTGAAAAGTAACGATGCGCAGGTTGATAATTCGTTAAATGTGATAAATATTCATATTTTAAATTAACTTTTTCTTCTTTGGCAAAGTCACTGTCTAAATTTTCTAAAGATTTTTCTAATTCTTTGTTTACTGCTTCCATTTTAGCGATATAAGCAACTTCGTCAAGAGAATAGAGTTTGTCCATAGATCCTGCTCTTTCTTTAATCAAGTATTTTTGAGCTAAAAAGTTATTGATATCATTTCCTTCTCCTGAATAGACAATACTTTCATCAAATTCTTTAGCGTCCATTTGTAAAGAAAGATCATAACCATCTTTTAAATAAAAAGAAGAAGATTCTTTTCCATCACTAAAACGATGATGTCCATTTGCGTTAAAAATCGTATCCGTAAAAGATCCGTCGTCTGAGACTTTAATTGTTTTAACAAGTTCGTTTTTGTCGTTTAGAATAGATAATTCTTTACTGTTTTGATTTTTGATGTTTCCTTTAAAAAGAGCGTAATTAACTGTTTTTTCCTTACCGCATGAAGCTAAAGCTATAGCTGCGATACCAAAAATTAGCTTTTTCATAATTTTTAGATTTAAGTTGGTTTTTAGTATGAATTAAATATATGATTTTTTATCAAAAATAATATTGATTTCACATGGTGTTAAACAGGTTTTTAATCAAATTATTTTGTTTTTCTCTTTTTGATGCGAATTATTTAAATTTATAACAACAAAAAAGCAACCTAAATAGGTCGCTTTTTTTGATAGATTTATGTATTTAATTATTAACAGCATCCACCTCCATCATAATGGAATGTAGATTCTGAAAAATAAATATCATCTCTTCCTAAAGCTTGTAAAGCAGCAGCTGTTTTATCACAAATCGCTAAAGGTTGATTTTGTAATAAAGTGTGTCCTTTACCATCATCGAAATACTCTTCTTCACCATAATAAATAGCAGCTTTTCCTGTAAATATACATGGGCCATCTTCTGGCATAGGATCTTTTATTGCAGCTACTTCTATAGATTCAATATAAATCAGTTCATCAGTAGGATAGTTTTTTGGATCTAAAATTCTGTATGGTTTTCTGGCTCTAATTTCAATAGTACCGAAACCAGCGTCAGTTAATAGTTGCACATATTCAGCAATTGGTAAACTTCCGCTTAAACATAAAGCACGTAAACGTTCGTCGTTACGTAAAGTGTCATTCATGGGTTGTTCACAAGTTGGATCACTCATTACTAAACGTCCGTGAGGTTTTAATACACGATACATTTCAGCAATAGCTTTCTTTAAATCGTCTGCTTTAAAAATGTTGAATAAACAGTTTTGAGCAGCAACATCGATAGAATTATCTTCTACAGGCAAATTCATTGCATCACCTTTACGAAGATCAACAAATTCACTTTTAAACCAATCGTTTTGCTCTTCTGCTTCAATAAAGTTTTTTCGAGAAGCTTCTAACATTTCGTCTACTACATCTAAACCAATAACACCATTTTTTTGACGAGAGAAGTAAGAGAATTGTAATAATTCCATTCCACCTCCAACACCAACGTATAATATTTTCGGACTATTGGTTAAATCTCTAGCATGCACTGTTGAACCACAACCGTAGTTCATTTCTTGCATGATTTTAGGGATTTTTAATCCTGGTAATTCCCAAATTGGGTTAGTAGTACAACATAATCCTACATCTGGAGTTAATGCTGCTTCTTTATATACATCTTTTGTTGTTTCTAAATAACTCATTCTTACTTGTCTTTTTTTATTAAAAAGTCTACAGAAAATTTATCAAGTTCTTTTGGTAATACTAATAAACTTACCAAAAGTATTGTTCTATACATTACATGAGATAAATCCCAAATAGGATCCTTTAAACCATGACCAAAAGTTACAATAACTAAAACTAAAGCCAAGGCGTATAAGGCATAATCTCTTTTAAAACCGATCACTAACAAAAAGCCGCCGATGAATTCTGCTAAAGAAGTAAAGTAAGCAGAAAATAATAATAAGAAATCAGGTAGTAATTCACCATAACTAGATTGGAAGAAGTTTTTGTAAACATTATCCAATCCAAATTTGAATACTTTTCCGAATCCTTGGAAAAAGAAAATGAATCCAAGAATTAATCTAATTGTTAAAACAGCTATTTGTTTGTTAAGCATTATAGTTCTTTAATTAAATCTTTAAAAATAGCGACCAAATTAGGTTCTGCTTTTCCAGCAGTTGCGATAATATCAGCAATGTCTACTGGTTGTAAATTTTTAGGGTCGCACTCATCAGTTAAAACTGAAATAGCACAACATGGAATATTTAATTGTTTAGCTACAATTACTTCAGGAACAGTACTCATACCTACAGCATCTGTTTCTAGTATTTGAAGCATTCTGTATTCTGCACGCGTTTCTAATTGCGGACCCAATACACTAGCATATACTCCTTCGTGTAGCGTTATGTCGTGTTTTTGAGCAATACCTTTCAGTAAATCATTTAATTTTTTTGAATAAGGTTCTAACATGTCCGCAAAAATGTTTCCGAATTCTTTGGCTTCACCAAAAGCTAAAGGAGATTGTCCTTGTAAATTAATATGATCTTCAATAAGCATTAATTCACCTTTATTGTATGATAAATTAATAGCTCCGGCTGCATTAGAAATTAATAAGTTTTCAATTCCTAATCCGTGCATCGTTCGAATTCCGTAGGTAACTTCCCATGGTGTATAACCTTCATATAAATGAAAGCGTCCAGACATTACAACCACTTTTTTACCAGCTAATTCTCCGTAGATTAATTTCCCCGAATGAAATTCTACTGTAGCCTCTGGGAAATTTGGAATATCACTATAAGGAATTTCTGTTTCTATTGTAATTTCATCTACTAATTTTCCTAAACCTGTACCTAATACAATTCCAATTTTAGGATTTGTAATACCATTTTCTTTAAGGTAGTTTATAGTTTCTTGTAGCTGTTGTTTTTTCATAAGTTTAAAAATTGTTGAAACGCAGGGTGTTGTTGAATGTCTTCAATAACATCAACATCATTTAACATGGGTAATAAATGTACACTTTCTTTTTGTAAGTCTTGTAGTGTTTCTTGTCTTACAGTTGAGGTTCCCCAAGCTTTGTTTTGGAATATTTCAGGATACACTTTTTTACTGGCTAATAAATAATAACCACCATCTTCTGCTGGACCAATAACAACATCGTTACGATCTAATTTTTCAAAGGTTTCATTAATGTGATCTGGAGTTAAATCGAATAAATCACTACCGATAATAGCAACCTTTTCATAACCGTTTTCAAAAGCTTCTGTAAATGCATTTTGCATACGTATACCTAAATCTTCTCCAGATTGTTGGTGTTTTGTATACGTTGTATCCCAAATATCGTTAGTTCTAATTTTTACAGAATAAAAAACAGCTTTATCACAAGATAAATGCTGCGTAACTTCTTTGGTTTTATTCAGTAAGAATTTATATATATCTAATGCTTTTTGATCTCCTAGAGATTTTGCAAGCCTTGTTTTTACTTTACCCAATTCTGGGTTTCGCGTAAAAATCATCAGCAAATTTTTACTCATATACTTTTATGCCCTTTTTTAACCACTTTCCCCATTCTTTATCAAAAGCATGTACTTTTTCTGTAGGCTTGTTATTTGTGTTAATTACAGTAAAGCCTTTGTTTTTCCATTCGAAAATACCTCCGTATAAATTAAATACATTGGTAAATCCTTTTTTTTGAAGCTGTTCTGCGATGTCTTCAGAACGTACTCCGAGAGAGCAATATACTACTATTTTAGCATCTTTTTTATTTGCTAAAATTACATCTGTAGTTCTTTTTAAATCGAAATTTTGATAACCAACAAAGATTCCATTTTTAATACTGCTAACATCATATTCTTTAGATTCTCGAGCATCTAATAGAATATAATCACTTTTTTCTTTTGATAACTCTTCAGCAGTAATGTATGGAACAGACTCAGTATTGTATTTTTTCAACAGGTGTCTTAAACTACTTTGAGAAAAAGAACAAGTAACACTTAGTAGAACATATAATAAGACGATGTTTCTCATAGGTTATTATTTTTAATTCAAATCTCTTATTAATTTTGATTACTGATTACTGATTACTGATTAAGCTACAGTTCCTTGACAACTACTTCCTGCTCCAGCAGTACATCCGTAACAATGTTGATTGATAATGATGTTTCTGTTTTGAAGTAATTCTTCGTTATATTCAGAAATGTGTTTTACTTTACTTGCTACTTTTAGATTCAACATTTGGTTGAAATCACAATCATATAACCAACCATCCCAACTTATTGATAAAGTATTTGTACACATTACATTTTCTACAGCCATTGGATTATAAGCTTCAACTAAAGCATACATATAATCTTCATAATTTTCAGAAGCGATTAAATAATCTAAAAATCTACTGATTGGTAAATTTGTAATCGCAAATAAACTATTGAAAACAATGCCAAAATCTTCATGCAATGCTTTTTTGAAATCACTTTCTAAAGCTGCTTGATCTCCTGGTAAAAATGCTCCTGAAGGATTGTAAACTAAATCCAATTGAAGTCCAGAACCTTCTTTTCCGTATCCAACTTCATTTAGCATTTGAAGTGCTTTAATAGACTTGTCAAAAACACCATCACCTCTTTGTTTGTCTGTTTTTCCTCTTGTCCAGTGTGGCATAGAAGAGACAACATGAACATTATGTTTTTTGAAGAACTCTGGTAAATCGTAGTACTTTTTGTTGGCTCTAATAATTGTTAAGTTAGAACGAACGATAAAATCTTTGATTCCTGCTTTAGAAGCTTTTTCAACAAACCATCTGAAATTTGGATTCATTTCTGGCGCTCCACCAGTTAAATCTAACGTGTGAGCTCCAGTTTTTTTGATAACATCTAAGCATTGTTGCATAGTTTCAGTGGTCATGATTTCTTTTCTATCCGGACCAGCATCAACATGACAATGCGCACAAACTTGATTACACATGTAACCTAAGTTTATTTGTAAAATTTCTAGCTTTTTTGGACGTAAAGGAAACTGATTTGTTTCCTTTATCTTATCTGCAAATGTTGGTAATTCACCATTTTGAAATATTCCGTTAGATAATATTTCTAATTGGCGAGTAGTATTTGCCAAATCATTATTTCTAGCTAAGAGTGATTTTTTCATCGAGTTTTAATTGTGAATTAAAAATTATAAACGAAATCAAGTTCAATTCATAATTTAGAATAATTCATAGCATGATTACATTTCAAGCTTATTCACTTTATTCATCATTTGCACACCATGTACTAAAGTAGCTCCGCTTTTTATAGCAGCTCCAACATGAATTGCTTCCATCATTTCTTCCTTAGTAATACCTCGTTGTAATCCATCTTTTGTATAAGCATCAATACAATAAGGACATTGCTCAGTGTGTGCAACAGCTAAAGCAATTAAGCTTTTTTCACGAGCAGTAAGTGCTCCTTCTTCAAAAACTTTTCCATAATAGTCGAAGAACTTGTTTCCAAGTTCTTCGCTCCATTCTGTGATTTTTCCAAACTTTCTTAAGTCTGAAGGGTCATAATATGTTTTAGACATTGATAATTTCTTATGTATTTAGAAAACTAAAGATACTATTTTCCGTTTAAATTCCAGTTGTATGGTAAATAGTGGATTTTAGCATTATCATTTACTTTTTCGTCTGCATATTTATTGATATAATCGATTACAGATCCGTCTTTTGAAAAATCACCTTTAAACCAGTTAAATATTTCTGAAATATGAACCATTTTCTTCTTGTTTAACTTGTTTCTTTTAGGGTCATTTATAAATTGCTTCATTAAAATCTCTAACTCAGCATCTATATTTTCTGAAGTAAAGGCTTTGTTGTGTAATTTAGGACAAGAACCTGAAGCACAGTTTACACCAACATGAATTCTTGGATCGAATAATTTTTTTCTTAAAATTTTATGTTCAATATGATCTAAAGTATAAGTTTTGCCACCAACTTTAGCAAAAGGTATTTTCCAAGCAGTTTTACCTTTCTTTTTAATTTTGGTAATACTTTTAATAGGGTAATTTTCTAAAATTAATTTTATAGTGTAAGCGTTGTAAGCATTAGTCCAAAACGCTTTTTGTTTATTTTTTGACCAACTGCTACTAGGACTAGTTGTATTTAAATAAGTTAAGTAAGTATCTAAAGTAGCTTCGTCTTGTTTGAAGGCTTTGTAATTTACGTTCCCTTTTTTGTCAACATGCTTTTGTAATAAACTATTAAATGTTGAAGTTTGAGCCGTAACGTTTGCAAATATAAATATTGATAGGATAAAAATAATTTTCTTCATAATAATAATGATTTTTATGTATAGACGGATGTTTTACATGAACTTTACAAAGAGTATTCCAAAAAGATAATATTTTTTTATTAAGAATAAAAAAACCCACTCAAAGATTGAGTGGGAAAATTGCTATGAAAAAGAAAAAGTGTCCATAAACGTCTCTATGGACACTACAAATATAGAGTAATTAAAAGATTAAAAAACAGGAAAAACATGGTTTTTTTTTGATAAAAATTTAAACTGTTGATTGTCAGTTAGAAACAAGTTTAGTTTATAGTTAAAATTTATAGGGTTTATAATAATAGAGTTTAAAAAAAAGGTTTTATATAAAAATTGAGGTGTTTTTTTATATTATATGGTTTTTTAAAAGTTAAGAATTGAAAATGATTAGATATTTTAATATTGTTATTCGATCTAAAGTTTACTAATGATCTCAATTCTTCTTAAATACTGTTAATAAACAAAAAACCGTTAAAAATCTTTACGATTAATAACGGTTTGAGTACTGAAGGCGGGACTTGAACCCGCACGGGCATTACGGCCCATTGGATTTTAAGTCCAACGTGTCTACCAATTCCACCACTTCAGCATGGTGTTTAAAAAAACTGAGCGAAAGACGGGATTTGAACCCGCGACCCTCACCTTGGCAAGGTGATGCTCTACCCCTGAGCTACTTTCGCAATTTTTGTATAAGAACATGTGCAATTGTTATTGCGGAGGCAAATATACAATGGTTTTTTAATTCTACAAACAAAAAATAGAGAATTAAAATTGTGTAAAGAAAAGATGAATCAATCCCAAAAGTTGTGGGTGAATTAATAAAGATTGTCGATTTTTGTTTAAAAAACAGATTACTTGGAATTATCA
>CANMWK010000008.1 GCA_947501615.1 uncultured Tenacibaculum sp.
GGTTGATGGTTGATGGTTGATGGTTGATGGTTGATGGTTGATGGTTGATGGTTGATGGTTGATGGTTGATGGTAATATATTTTCTATTTTTAAATACTGTCTTTTTTCATCAAAACTTGTAAACAGAACACAGTTACCTCATTATTTCAATGAACATCAAAAGTTTACCAAACCAAGACAATTGATAACTGATAACTGATAACTGATAACTGATAACTGAAACTAATTAAGATTCCGTTTTTGGATAAAAAACTTTTTCATAATCGCTGCACATTCTTCTTCTAAAACACCAGAAACCACCTTAGTTTTTGGATGTAACTTAGTACCTAAAACCGTAAAACCTGATTTAGGTTCACTGGCTCCGTAAACAATCTTTCCTATTTGAGTCCAATAACTTGCACCAGCACACATTTGACACGGTTCAAGAGTTACATATAAAATACAATCTCTTAAATATTTCCCACCTAAAAAATCTGCTGCAGAAGTGAATGCCTGCATTTCAGCATGTGCTGTTACATCATTTAAACGTTCTGTCAAATTATGGGCTCGCGCAATAATCTGATTTTTAAATACTATTACCGCACCAACAGGCACTTCTCCTTTATCATAAGCTTGTGCTGCTTCTTGTAACGCTTTTCGCATAAAGTATTCATCATCAAAAGGTGTCATGAAAATTTGTTTTTCTTTTTTTGTAAATAAATTTCAGCTATTGTAGGTTTACTTTTATCTGAATTCATTAATTCAAACACATCACCAGTCTTAACCTTACCTGTTTGAAGGACTTTAAAATACACACCACTTTTCGTTGTGTCCCAAAATTGTTTAACAATTTTCATATCGTTAAAACGAACGCCCAACTTCATACAAGGATATCTTGGTTTTGTAACTTCTAAAACCACTTCTCCTACCTTAAATGTATCTCCGACATGCACTTTTGTTTCTTCAATATCATCTAAGGTTAAGTTCTCTCCAAAAATTCCATACTCCCAATGTAAATCTGGATGTAACGCCTTAAAATAATCGTAATGCTTTACTGAATATGCATATACTGCTTGCTCTATACCTCCATGCTTTTCCCTATTACAAATTGCATCTCCTTTAACATCTTCAACATCTAAAAAAATAGGTTCTTCAACAGCGTATTTAAAAATTCCTGTAGTTACTTTTTTCCCTTTCCAATCTATTTCTTTTCGCTTTCCAATATTTGTGGCAAGAATCTTCATATAAGTGCTTTTTTACAAAGTTAGCTAAATAAAATAGTTATTTTTACCAAAATTTTAGGTTTGATTTCAATCGATATTCCAGCAAACAAAAAAGTATACTTTGCATCAGATCAACACTTGGGAGCTCCAACAAGAGAAAAAAGTTTTCCGAGAGAAAAAAAATTTCTTCAATGGTTAAATGAAATAGAGAAAGATGCTGAAGCTATTTTTCTTCTTGGCGATTTATTTGATTTTTGGTTTGAATATAAAACTGTAGTACCCAAAGGTTTTGTTCGTGTTTTAGGAAAACTAGCACAACTAAGTGATGATGGAATTCCTATTTATTTCTTTGTAGGAAATCATGATTTATGGATGAACGATTATTTTAAAACCGAACTTAATATTCCTGTTTTTCATGAACCACAAGAATTTAAAATTAACGATAAACTTTTTTTAGTTGGGCACGGAGATGGTCTAGGACCACACGACCTTGGCTACAAGAGAATGAAAAAAGTGTTTACATTTCCACTTTTTAAATGGATGTTTAAATGGTTACATCCAGATTTAGGTGTTCGTTTAGGACAATATATGTCTGTGAAAAATAAAATGATTTCTGGTGATGAAGATTTCAAATTTCTTGGAGAAGAAAAAGAATGGTTAGTTCAGTATTGTAAACGAAAATTAGAAACAAAACACTACGATTATTTTGTTTTTGGGCATCGTCATCTTCCTTTGGATATTCAACTAAATGATACAAGTAAATATTTCAATCTAGGTGACTGGGTACAGTATTTTACTTATGGAATCCTAGAAAATTCAGATTTTACTCTTCATAAATACGATTAACACATTTTTTTAGCAAAAATACTAAAGACACTAATTCCCGTTTCAATACATAACTTTTAATCATTTTTAACCAGTTTGCTTCTAAAAAACAGATAAATTATGTTGAAATATTAAAATTTTACCATTTCATTAAAATACAAGCATTTAATTTATCAAAATCTTCAAATACCTTTAACCTCCTTTTAACAAGAAAAAAATTGTTAATATTGTAGCTTTGTTCACCTAAAATTATAACTAATAATTTCTTAACACATGGATGTAGATGTTAGAGCGATTAACGAAAAAATAGAGCGAGAAAGTGCTTTTGTAGATATTTTAACCAATGAAATGAATAAGGCTATTGTGGGTCAGAAATCAATGATTGAAAGACTCTTGATAGGACTTCTTGGTAATGGTCATATCTTACTAGAAGGTGTTCCTGGACTAGCAAAAACACTAGCCATAAACACATTATCTAAAGCAGTACAAGGAAGTTTTAGTCGAGTTCAGTTTACTCCAGATTTACTTCCTGCCGATGTTATTGGTACTATGATTTACAATGTAAAAGATAACGACTTCTCTATAAAAAAGGGGCCTATTTTCGCTAATTTCGTCTTAGCAGACGAGATAAACCGTGCTCCCGCTAAAGTACAATCTGCTTTACTAGAAGCCATGCAAGAACGACAGATTACTATTGGAGATGAAACTTTTAAATTGGACGAACCTTTTTTAGTAATGGCAACACAAAACCCTGTTGAGCAAGAAGGGACTTACCCTTTACCTGAAGCTCAAATGGATCGTTTTATGTTAAAAACAGTTATTGATTATCCAAAACTACAGGATGAACAATTAATTATGAGACAAAGCTTAAATAATAGTTTTGAAAAGGTAAACCCTGTAATTTCACTAGATCAAATCATAAAAGCTAGAGAAACGGTGAATCAGGTTTATATGGATGAGAAAATTGAGAAATATATTCTAGATATTATTTTTGCTACTCGTTATCCTGAAAATTATAACTTAGAAAAACTAAAGCCTTTAATAAGTTTTGGATCTTCACCTCGTGGTAGTATTGCTTTAGCTAAAGCAGCTAAATGTTATGCTTTTATCAAAAGAAGAGGTTATGTAATTCCTGAAGATGTTCGTGCTATGACTAAAGATGTTTTACGTCACAGAATTGGAATTACATACGAAGCTGAGGCTGAAAATATGACTTCGGTTGATATTATTAATACAATCATCAACGAAATACAAGTACCTTAAAAATTAAAGAAAAACAAAAAGAAAAACTAATCCCTTAAAACTTTGCTAAGAATGACTTTTAAATTAACAACGTACAAAACATTAACAGGAAAAAAAGAAATTTTAGAAACAACAGAACAAAAAAACACACAAGCGGTAGTTTATCAAAATGAACAACCCTCTTTTTGGGTAGACTGTTTTGATTTACAAACAGAATCGAATGTTCAAATGAATTATTTAGTCTTGTGTCAAAAAAGAAGCATGAAGGAAGTAATTAAGGAGATCGGAAAAAAGAATAATGTAGATATCTCAATTCAAGAAGCTCCACTATTTTCAGTAAAAAAAACATCTGTAGATACGAAAATAGAATTACCGCCTCTGCCATTAGAATGGTTAAATTAATATGGATACCAAAGAGTTATTAAAAAAAGTTCGTAAAATAGAAATCAAGACAAAACGATTGTCTAACCATATTTTTGGAGGAGAATATCACTCAACCTTTAAAGGTCGAGGTATGACTTTTTCTGAAGTAAGGCAATATCAGTTTGGTGATGACATTAGAGCTATTGATTGGAATGTAACTGCACGTTACAATGAGCCTTATGTTAAAATTTTTGAAGAAGAGCGCGAACTTACAATGATGCTCATGGTTGATGTTTCTGGATCTGAATCTTTTGGAACTTCGGTTCAATTTAAAAGAGATACCCTAACAGAAATTGCAGCAACCTTAGCTTTTTCTGCTATTCAGAACAACGATAAAGTTGGATTAATTTTATTCTCAGATCAAATTGAGTTATTCATTCCTCCTAAAAAAGGAAAAAGTCATGTATTACGAATTATACGTGAACTTATTGAATTTTCTCCAAAAAGCACTAAAACGAGTATCGATGGAGCTTTGAAATTTTTATCTGGTGTAATGAAGAAAAAAGCAATTGTTTTTATGCTTTCTGATTTTATCGATGAAAACTATAAGAAAACGCTTAAAATAGTTGGTAATAAACATGATTTAACTGGTATTCGTATCTATGATAAATTTGATGAAGAGATTCCAAACTTGGGTATGGTACCAATGCTTGATAATGAAACTAAAGAAGTTCGATTAATTAATACCAGTTCTAAATCTTTACGAAACAGATATAAAGCCAATGCACTTCGTTTAAAAGACGAATTTCAAACTTCTTTTAAGAAAAGTGGATTAGGGACAATAAACATTAGAGTTGACGAAAACTATGTCAAAAAATTATTAAGCTACTTTAAAAACAAGGCATAATTTGAAAAATTTATTACTATACATCGTATTATTACTTTCTATTCAAGCCATTTCGCAAACTACCCCAATTCAGGCTGAAGTGGATACTACGAATATTCGTATAGGTGAGCAGTTTCAGTATAAATTATCTATCGATGGTACTGAGAACGTTATCATTCCTAAACTTGAATTAAATGGTTTAGAGATGATTGATAGTTTAAAGCTTGACACACTAAAAAATAAACTCGTTCAAAAATATATTTTAACAGGTTTTGATAGTGGTTCTTTTTATATACCGAGACAACAAATTTTCATTAAAAATCAAACCTTTTTTACAGACAGTTTATTAATCAATGTAGCTACAGTTCCTGTAGACACGACTAAAGTTAAAATGTTTGCTATTAAAGGGATTAAAAAAGAACCTATTCGATTTAGCGATTATAAGCATATCGTTTTTTGGGTTGTAGCTATCCTTCTTTTAGTTAGTTCAGTTTTATATTTTGCGCTTAAAAGAACTAATGATGATGAAGTTCAAACGGCTCAACAACTTTTGTCGCCATATCAGGAAGCCTTGAAAAACTTAAAAGATTTAGATGGCAAATTACTATGGCAAAACAATCAAGTTAAAGAACATTATACAGAACTAACCCACATTCTTCGAAACTTTATCGAAAGAGAGTTGCATGTACCTGCCTTAGAAACTACTTCTGAAGGTCTAATTGAAAGTTTAACTGATTTTAACGACACAAACGCTATTATAGCTGAAAAGGAAACTATTGAAAAATTGAATAGTTTACTAAGACAAGCAGATTTAGTAAAGTTCGCAAAATCTAAACCTCTGGCTCATGAAATTGAAGCCGATAGAAATATTGCTAAATATGTAATCGATAATTTAAAACCAAATATTACAGAGACAGAAGATGTTAATGATGCGGACTTAGAACCTGTTATTATTGTTGAAAAACCAATAGTGAAAAAGCCTTCTGTACTTGTTAAAATAGTTACTATTATCGTTACAGTTATCATTGCAGTTGCCATTATATATGCTGTATCAAAAGCAACACCAGTATTAAACTCATTAAAATCACAAGTATCTAATGTTCGATAATTTTGAGTTCCATAATCCAGAATTTTTGTGGCTATTAACAATAATACCATTGTTAGCCCTATGGTTATTTTCAAATAGAAAAAAAGAAAACACATTACTTTCTGTACCTAACCTTAAAGGTTTTGATTCAGGAAACGGTATACTACCAAAACTAAAACCTTTGTTACATGTGCTTCGACTTTTAGCATTAGCTCTGTTAATTGTAGCATTAGCAAGACCACGAAATGTTTCTGTAAGTAAAAAAACAAAAACCAATCGCGGTATAGATATTGTAATGGCTGTTGATGTTTCTGCTAGTATGTTAGCAAAGGATTTAAAACCTAATAGACTTGAAGCATTAAAACGTGTAGCAATTGATTTTGTGAACAGAAGACCTAATGACAGAATTGGAATAGTTGTTTATGCAGGTGAGAGTTTTACACAAACACCAATTACTAGTGACAAATCTATCGTAAAGAGAACCATTTCAGAAATAAAATGGGGTCAGTTAGAAGGTGGAACTGCTATTGGAATGGGATTAGGGTCTGCAGTAAACAGATTAAAAGAAAGTAAAGCAAAAAGTAAAGTAATCATTTTACTTACCGACGGTGTAAATAACACAGGTTTTGTTGATCCTAAAACAGCCACCGAGTTAGCAAAAGAAATTGGTATTAAGGTATACACTATCGGAATTGGAACTAATGGAATGGCTCCTTTTCCTTGGGCTAAAGACCCGAGAACTGGTAAACTATCGTTCAGAAATCAAAAAGTAGAAATTGATGAAAAACTCTTACAGTTTATCGCTAATGAAACTAATGGTGAATACTTTAGAGCTACCGACAACTCTTCTTTAAAAGAGATTTACGATGAAATTGATAAGCTAGAAAAAACTAAAATTGAAGAATTTAAATATTACAATTATTCTGAAAAATATAGAATCTTAATCTTTTTGGCAGGAATATTCTTGATTTTAGAATTTATATTAAGAAACACTTTGTTTAAAAGCTTTATATAAGTTAACGAACAACAAAAGAAACGATTTACAATAAAAAAATAATTTAAATTTTGTTTTGGTAGATCTTTCAATAGTAAAACAATAAGACGAATGTATAAATTAGAAGAACCAATATATTTTTATCTTTTCATTATTATACCAATAATGATTCTTGTTTTCATATTGGTTTTATGGTGGAAGAAAAGTACTCAAAAAAAGTTTGCTAATGCAGATTTAATATCTAGATTGGCACCTAATGCTTCTGTTTTTAAGTCTACATTAAAATTTATTTTCCTTACGTTAGGAATTAGTTTTTTAATTATTTCGTTGGTAAACCCAAAAATGGGTACAAAACTTCAAACTGTGAAACGAGAAGGTGTTGATATCATTTTTGCGCTTGATGTTTCTAAAAGTATGCTCGCTAAAGACATTGCACCGAATCGTTTAGAGAAATCAAAACAAATTATTTCTAGAATTATAGATAAATTGGGTAGCGATCGTGTTGGGATTATTATTTACGCAGGTAATGCTTATCCTCTACTTCCTATAACAACAGATCATGCGGCTGCTAAAATGTTCCTGCAAAATGCAAATCCAGATATGGTATCTAGCCAAGGTACGGCAATTAACGAAGCACTAGATTTATCTAAAACGTACTACAATAACGAAGAACAAACGAATAAGTTCCTTGTGATTATATCTGATGGAGAAGATCATCAAGAAGAAACAAAGCAGAAAGCACAAGACATTGCAAACGAAGGTGTAAAAGTATATACGATTGGAGTAGGAACAGAAACTGGAGGGCCAATTCCTATAGAATTAAATGGTGGACATATTGGCTATAAGAAAAACAGACAAGGAGAGACTGTTGTTACTAAAAGAAAAGTAGATGTATTAGAAGACATTGCTAATGTAGCTAATGGTAAGTATATTGATGGAAATAAAACTGATAAACCAGTTAAAGTAATTGAAAAAGTGATTTCAAATGCACAGAAAAGTGAATTTGAAACTACTCAGTTTTCTGATTATAAAGATCAATTTCAATGGTTTGTTGGCATTGGTTTATTATTCCTAATTATAGATATTTTCTTTTTTGAAAGAAAAACAAAATGGATTAAAAAAGCTGACCTGTTTAACGAAAAAAATTCATAGTTATGACAAGATTATTTGTAAATTTTTGTGCTATTTTCTTAGTATTAACTAGTATACATATAGAAGCACAGCAAGACACGCTTAAATTACAACGTGAAGCCCGTTCTTTACTTCGTGAAGGAAACGATTTATACAACAAAGAAAAATTTGATGAGGCTTCTATTGCCTATAGAAAAGCTCTTGGCAAAGACAGTAAATATGAAAAAGCAAGTTATAACTTCGGAAACTCTTTATACCAAGGAAAAAGTTTTAAAGAAGCTATTTCTCAATATGAATTAACCACAAAAACTTCGAAGTCGAAAGTAGAGAAAGCAGAAGCATTTCACAATATTGGAAATGCAATGATGGAGCAAAAACAATATGACCAAGCTGTTACCGCCTATAAAAACGCGCTACGTAATAACCCTAATGACGATGAAACTCGATATAATTTAGCCGCAGCCCAAAAACAAGCAAAAAAGCAGCAACAACAAAACAAAGATAATAAGGACAACAAGGATAAGAAAGATCAGAAAAAGGATCAAAAGAAAGATCAGAAAGATCAGAAAGATCAGCAAAATAAGGATAAAGACAAAAAAGATAAAGATCAAAACAAGGATCAAAAGAAAGATCAAAAGGATAAAAACAACCCAAAAGATCAAAAAGACAAACAAGATAAAAACAAAAAACAACCTAAACCTAGTCCTGGAAAAATGACTCCAGAACAAATGAAACAGTTACTAGAGAGTTTGAATAACGAAGAAAAAAAGACTCAGAAAAAGATGAATGTTAAGAAATCGAAAGGTAGAAAAATAAAACAAGAAAAAGATTGGTAAGAATTATGAAAAATTTAAGATCAAAATCTTAAAAATCAATTAATTTATACTGCCTAAAAATATTTATTTTTGTGCGTTTTTGAATAACAAATGAAATTGAAGTTTATAACATTTATACTAGCATTAGTACCCTTATCTATTTTTGCTCAACAAGCGGAGTTAACTGCGACTGTGAGTAAAAATAAACTTGGAGTAAATCAACGATTACGTGTTGAATTTTCTATCAACAAGCAAGGTGCTGATAATTTTACTCCTCCCAATTTTAAGAATTTTAAAATTGTAGGAGGGCCAAGTCAATCTGTGAGTCAATCATGGATTCATGGAAAATCAACTTTTTCTCAATCCTACACTTACATTATACAGCCATTAAGAAAAGGAGAATTTAACCTTCCATCTGCAACTATCCAATTAGATGGAAAGACTTTGAAATCTGACCCTGTAAAAATCATTGTTACTAAAGCGGTTAAAGTACCTAAAAACCCAAATGACCCAGATTATATTGCTGAACAAAACATTCATTTAGTCGCAGAAGTTTCTAAAGCAAAACCCTATGTTGGTGAAGGTATTTATGTAGAATACAGGTTGTATTTTAGTAATAATGTTGGAATCTACGACAATGCTATCACAGAATCACCCCAATATATTGGATTTTGGAATCAAGAAATAAAAATTAAAAACTACGATTTTAAAACAGCAATGTATAATGGAGAACAATATAGATATGCTGTTTTACATAGAGCATTACTAATTCCAACTAAATCTGGAAAGTTAACTATAGACCCAATGAAGATGGATATATTAGTTGCTGTACCTACAGGAAGAGCAGATTTTTTTGGAAATCCTATCACTAGAAGAGTTCGAAAGCAATATGCATCTGCAAAAAAAACTATAGCAGCAAAAGATTTACCAGAAGAAGGCAAACCTGAAAGCTTTACTGGAGCTGTTGGTGAATTTACATATACATTAACTTCTAATAAAAATACGTTAAAAGCTAATGAATCTTCAGAATTAAAAGTTGTTGTTGCTGGTAAAGGAAATTTAAAACTTTTTGAACTTCCCAAAATAGAAACACCAAAAGAATTAGAAGTATATCAACCAGAACGTAAAGAAAAAGTTAGAATAACTTCTTCGGGATTAAAGGGATCTGTATCTGACACCTATACTGTAGTTCCTGAATACAAAGGAAAATATAAAATACCAAATACTGAATTCTCTTATTTTAACCCAAAAGATAACAAATACCACTCTATAGCAACAGACGATATTTTTGTTAATGTTACTGAAGGTAAAGAATTAGCTAAGACGCCAAATAATCAAGTTACAAAACAAGACATACAAGTTACTGGTAATAACTTTAGATTCATTCAAACAACAACTTCATTAGGTGTAATTGATAATCGCAACTTTTTTAAGTCTATTCTATTTTACATTCTGTTAATACTTCCTTTAATTGCAATTCCACTAGCCATATTTATAGGAAAGAAGAAAAGTGAAAGAGATGCTGATATTATTGGAAATAAACAACGAAAAGCTGATAGATTAGCTAAAAAATATTTATCTGAAGCAAGTCAGCAATTAGGTAATAAAGAACAATTTTACGAAGCTCTAGAACGCGCACTACATAATTACCTCAAGGCTAAACTCAATGTAGAAACTTCTGATATCAGTAGAGAAAAAATCACTGAAATACTAGATGATAAAAATATTGATATTGCAACTATAGATCAGTTTATAGACGTTCTAAAACAATGTGATTTTGCTAGATATACTCCTCTGACAAATACTCAAATGACTCAGGAATATAATAACGCAAAACAAGTAATAACCTCATTAGATAAGCAATTATGACAAAAAAAATAATTTGGTTAATTACACTATTGTTAACCCTAAACTTTACTTTCGCTCAAAATTCTGAAACTGATTTTAAACAAGCTAACGCTCTGTACAAGAATGGTTCTTACCAAGAAGCGTCTGAATTATACGAAAAAATAATAGCCTCGAATGAAATATCTTCTGAATTATTTTTTAATCTAGGCAACTGTTATTATAAACTAAATAAAGTTGGTCCTGCAATATATAATTACGAGCAAGCATTAGTCTTAAATCCTTCTAATGAAGATGCTAGTAATAATCTTATTTTTGCAAAACGATTAGCATTAGATAGAATTGAAGAAGTACCAAAATCTGTTCTAGAAAAATTCAATAAAAATTATATCAGTAAAATTAGTTTCAATGGTTGGGCAGTTGTTTCTATTTTTTTATCATTTTTAGCTGCTATTCTGTTCATTTTATATTACTTTTCTCTACATTCTACTAAAAAAAGATTGTTTTTCACTACAAGCCTTTTAAGCTTTTTACTGCTTATTATTGCTTTATCTATAACTTATCACCAATACAACAAAAATACGAACACCATTGAAGCCATTGTTTTTACCGATGAAGTATCTGTACAGAATGAGCCTACAAAAAATGGAGAAGAAGCCTTTATTATCCATGAAGGAACTAAAGTAGTTGTTTTAGATGAAGTTGATGATTGGAAAAAAATACGTTTAGCTGATGGTAAAATAGGCTGGTTAAAAAGTAAAAACATAAGAGTGTTAAACGTTTTTTAACTAAAAAATTAACGTAGAGTTTCTTATATTTGGTTTTTAATCCTAATAATGACTAGGCAACTTTACACATATTTATTTTCTCTTATTTTAGCCACTTCAATTGTATTACCGGCTTATATAAGTGTGACTAAATTTAACTGTGAAGTATCTTTAGAATTAGATCTTGAAGAAGATGGAGAAGAAACAGAGATTACACAAGACAATGAAGCTAAAATTGCACATCCTACGCAATATTTAAAAACATACTCTAAAGTAACAATTCAAAATTCTATTATTTATATTTCTACTACGTATAGTTCTATATTTAGAAAATTAGACTCCCCTCCTCCTGAATTTTATAGTTAATACTTTCAAACATTCAAATCCGTAAGATTATCAGAAGTGATTCAGAAATCGAAGACTAATAATTACGCTGATATTCAAAATAAAAATTAACTGTAAAACTTCAGCTTATCTAAGATAAGTTGAGAAATATATATCTTAAAATGTTTAAAACAATAAAAAATGATTTACCCGCTAGTATAGTGGTGTTTTTTGTAGCATTACCTTTGTGTTTAGGTATTGCTTTGGCGAGTGGAGCGCCATTATTTTCTGGATTAATAGCTGGAATTATAGGAGGAATTGTAGTAGGGGCATTAAGTGGATCTAGCATAGGAGTTAGTGGGCCAGCTGCTGGTTTAGCTGCTATTGTATTACTAGCTATACAAGATTTTAAAGAATTATTTGGTGAAGAAATAGGCTTTAACGTGTTTCTAGCCACAGTCGTGCTAGCTGGAGTATTTCAATTAATTTTAGGGCTTCTAAAAGCTGGTGTCATAGGTTACTATTTTCCTTCCTCTGTTATTAAAGGAATGCTAGCTGGTATTGGAATAATAATTTTTATGAAACAAATCCCTTTCTTCTTTGGTCATGAAAATGCAAAATTAAAAGGATTCAACCTTATCGATTTCTTTGGAAGTTTAGAAAAAGTAGAAACTTCTTCCATTATAATAGGTGTTTTAGGTTTATTAATTCTATTGCTTTGGAATATAGTTCTTTCAAAAAAAGGGCGAATCTTTCAAATTATACAAGGTCCAATTGTAGCAGTAGCCATAGGAATTTTTTATTATATATTTACAAAACAAGGGGATTTAGGCATTGCAGATTTTAATATGGTAAACGTTCCTACACCTAAAAATTCTGATGAATTTTTAGCGCAATTTCCTTTCCCTAACTTTAGTCAAATAACTCATCCCAAAGTATTATTAACAGCTTTCACCATTGGATTGGTTGCAAGTTTAGAAACACTTTTATGTGTAGAAGCGACAGACAAATTAGATCCTGAGAAAAATGTAACCCCAACTAACAAAGAATTATTTGCACAAGGTACAGGTAATATTGTATCAGGGTTAATTGGAGGCTTACCAGTTACTCAAGTAATTGTAAGAAGTTCTGCAAATATCAACTCTGGTGGAAAATCTAAAGTATCTGCAATAATACATGGTTTTTTATTATTGATATCTGTTGTAACTATTCCTACTTTATTAAATAAAATCCCATTAGCTGTATTAGCTGCAATCTTATTAATAGTTGGTTATAAATTAGCAAAACCAAAATCGTTTATTACTATGTATAAATTAGGATGGAAACAATTTCTGCCATTTATCGTAACAATAATTGGTATTGTTGGATTAGACTTACTTAAAGGTATCGCATTAGGGCTTTCTGTTGGGATATTTGTTATTTTATATAAAAGTTATCAAAACTCACATTTCCTTCACAAAGAGGGTGAAGATGTTGATGATGGTAAAATCAAAATGACATTAGCAGAGGAAGTAACTTTCTTTAACAAAGGAGCTATTTTAAAAGAATTAGATAGTTTACCTGAAAATTCTACTTTAGAATTAGATGTTACTAAAACAAGATATTTAGATAATGATATTATTGAAATTCTAGAGGATTTTGCCTACAAAGCAAACGAACGAAATATTACTATTAAATTAATTTCTGAAAGAGGAACAGTAGAAAATCCTCCTAGCTATATTGAATTTTTTAAATTGAACCCAAAACTTAGTTAATTACGATATATTAGCTAAAGTAAATTTTCAATTTTTAAATTATTTCAATCTAACTAAAAATGAAAAATATATTTTCTAATATTAAAGGCGATCTATTCGGTGGTATTACTGCCGGAATAGTAGCCTTACCATTAGCGTTAGCTTTTGGTGTATCTTCTGGTTTAGGCCCTACAGCGGGTCTTTATGGTGCAATAATTATTGCTTTTTTTGCTTCTCCTTTTGGAGGAACAGATACCCAAATTTCCGGACCTACAGCTCCTATGACAGCTGTTAGTATGGTTGTTATTGGTACTATAATAGCTGCTAATGACGGAAATGTAAATCAAGCTTTACCTACAATATTGACTGTGTTTTTATTAGCTGGTCTTATACAGGTTGGTCTTGGTTTATTAGGATTTGGTAAATATATAAGGTATATACCCTATCCCGTAGTTTCTGGATTTATGACTGCTATTGGTGTTATTATTTTATTTACACAAATTTTACCATCTATAGGATATTATGCCAAAGAAGATACTGGTTTTGTAGAACAGTTTAAACCTCAAGCTCAAGAAATTATATTACAAAATATATTGAAGGATGAAGCTGGTCAGGGAATACTAGTATTAGAAGATTTCAAAGAAACTATTAAACGCTCTAATGAAATTACGCAAGATGCTATTTTAAAAGAAGCTAAAACATTAGCCGGAAAAGAATCTTCTGGAGTAATTGGGGCTTTAAAAGTACTACCTAGAGCTTTAAAAAGTATAAATCTTTTAGAATTACTCTTAGCACTTGGTACCATTATTATTATTTATGGATTTAAAAGAATTACAACAGCAATACCTAGCACATTAGTTGCTTTAGTTATTATGACTGTTATCGCCTTAGTTTTTAAATTGGAATATCGTCCAATTGAAGAAATTCCTGGAGGATTTCCTATTCCTAATCTCGAAATTTTCTCAGGCTTTAACTTAGGCAGTATAAAACCTTATATTTTTACTGCATTTACACTGGCTCTTTTAGGAGCTATAGATTCTTTATTAACTTCTGTTGTTGCTGATAACATGACTAAAACAAAGCACAAGCCTAATAAAGAATTAGTCGGACAAGGTATTGGAAATAGTATAGCTGCTGTTTTTGGTGGTATTCCTGGTGCTGGTGCAACTATTAGAACTGTAGTAAACATTAAATCTGGAGGAAAAACTAAACTTTCAGGTATGATTGCTGGTGTTATGCTATTAATTATACTCTTAGGTTTAGGTCCTATAGCTTCTAAAATACCCGCAGCAGTATTAGCAGGTGTATTAATCACTGTTGGTATTGGTGTTATGGATTATAAAGGATTACGCGCAATTCCAAATCTCCCTAAAGATGTAAAACTTGGTCCAATCAAACTAAGTTCTGAATTTATAATTATGTTGGTCGTTTTATTATTATCAACATTTTGGGATTTAGTATATGCCGTAGGAATAGGTTTAGTAATTGCATCTTTAATTTTTATGAAAAAAATTGGAGATGTTACCGCAAAACGCTCTGATGTAACTCCCTTACAAGAAGAAGCTTGGGAAGATGAAGCCGGATTCCCAGAGCAACTTTCAGAAGAAGTGTTTATTAAACACATTAACGGACCTTTATTTTTTGGGTCGACAAGTAATTTTCAACAATTAGTAAAACAAATACCCAACACTGCCAAAACAGTCATTGTTCGTATGGGAAGAATGCCTTATGTAGATCAATCTGGTTTATTTGCTTTAGAAGATATACTTATTGATTTAGAAAAAGATGGCGTTCAAGTATTATTTGTAGATGTACTTGAACAACCTAGATACATGATGGAAAAAATTGGATTAATTCCAGATTTAGTATCAAAGGAGCATACTTTTAAAACCTTTTCTGAATGTTTAGATTGGGTTAAAAAACATATAAAAGATAACCATTAAAAAAAGAATTAAAAATGAGAAATACAGCCTTATCAAAAGAATTACAAGGTAATTTAACTCCTACATCTGTATTAGAAGACCTGTTAGATGGTAACAAACGTTACATTGACAATAATTTAACAGCTTCTGATGTCACTTCTTTAGTAAAACAAACTACTGGAGGACAATTTCCTAAAGCTGTAATTTTATCTTGTATAGACTCTCGTGTACCTGTAGAATTAGTTTTCGACCAAACTATTGGTGATGTTTTTGTTGCTCGTGTAGCTGGAAACTTCGAAAATGTAGATATCCTAGGAAGTATGGAATACTCGTGTGCTGTAGCTGGTAGTAAGTTAGTTTTCGTACTAGGACATGAAAGTTGTGGTGCAGTAAAGGCAGCTTGTGATGGAGTTGAATTAGGAAACATTACTTCTATGTTAAGTAATATTACTCCTGCCGCAAAAATGGCTTCTGAACAAGTAGATGGTGTTGCAGATTCTTCTAACAAAGAGTTTGTAGCAAAAACAGTAGAGAATAATGTAAAATTAACTATAGAAAGAATTAGAGAGAAAAGTAAAATTTTACAGGAAATGGAAGATAATGGTGAAATTTCTATTGTTGGTGGAGTATATTCATTACATACAGGAAAAGTAACAATGTTATAATATTTAAAATATCTGTTTTAACTATATTTATTATATCCTATTTCAGATATTTGTCAAAAAGTAAAAAAGCAGTAGTGTTTACCTACTGCTTTTTTACTTTTTTGTCTTCCTTTACTAATTTATCTTTTTTCCATATACCACTGGTCATCACTTTACCTTTTTTAGTATAAAAAACACCTCTTCCATGACGCTTATTTTTTTTCCATTCTCCTACATATTTTTCTCCATTAGGCCAAAAGTAAGTCCCTTTTCCAGTTCTCATATCTTTTTTATATTCTCCAATATAATACTCACCGTCCGTCCAATAAAATGATCCTTTGCCTTCTCTTAAATTATTTCTCCACTCTCCCTCATACCTACTCCCTGTATCGTAAATCGCAATCCCATAACCATTTGCTTTGCCTTTACTTGTATTTCCCACATAATGAATTTTGTGGCGCTTCGGATTTTTAAACTGTAGATATTCTCCTGATGATTTAGTTTTTAATTGATTTCTTACATATTTTAATTCACGTTTTGTTTTAGTAAAAGCTAAACGTAAAGAATCTAACGAAATATCAGAAGAAGACTTCAATTTTGAAGATAATAAAGTATTTGCTTGATAACTTTTGGTATTTCTAATAATCGCTTCTTTTTTGAGCTCTTGATCATTCATAATTTTTTTTACTAAATTAATTCTGAATTTCACAAAATCTTTATCTCGTTCTGCTAATGTATCTAACTCTTCGGTGTATGCATGTAAAGCATTTTCATATTTCCCAACAAATAATAATGAATCTACAGATTGTAACCTGTGTTCTAAAATTGAATCTTTAAGTAGTATAGCCGCATCTCTTAGCTTAATATTTTTCAGTTCCCTTTGTACTTCTTGTTCCTTAAACTTAGTATATAATGCAAAGAAGATTGAAATACCCAAAAGAATATAGATCGGCAAATTTGTTTTAAAAACTTTCATAAAATATGATTTAATCATCCATGTGGATAGCAGGTAATTTATCTTTAACTTTTCTAAAATCAGGCGAAAAATACACATGAAATCTAGCAGTTAAACTTTGTTTAAAAACAGACGGATCATTAAGAGTTTGGCCGAATGAGTACATAAGACCTGTAGCCACTGTTAATCTAGGACTTATCACATAACCAACAGATCCATGAATTCTTAAATCTTCCATCAAACTTCCAACCACAGCTTTTCCACTTTGCATAATCAGTTCAATTTCTGGAGAAACGTACAACGTCTTTTCTTTAATTTTATGTGAATTAAGTGGAACTTTTGCTTTAAACATATAGCGCCATCTATTTCTAAAAATATACTTACTATCTTCTGCAAAACCTCGTGTCCATCGATGTTCAATTCGGAGACGGTGATAAAACATAGTTGATGAGAATGGAACGGCAAACATATACTGATGCCAAATACGCCATTCTGGAACTAAATTTTTATCCGTTGAAGATTCGTCAGTATTGAAATTTAATCGTAAAACTCCTCCTAAACTTATATTAAATTTTTTAGAATGTATATAACCAATCGCATGTCTATTATATACTTGAGCGATTTGTCCAACATAAGGCATTTTTTCTGTTTCCTGAAACCTAAAATGAGTCTGTGCTACCCAAAATAAACGATTAGAAATTCTAAAATTCCCATAGGTATTAATCCATGTTTTGGTTGTAAGATCTTTAAATTTCAAATTAGAACCTGATTCTTGTGCTGCCAAACTGACAACGCAAATCATCAAAGCTATTAAGGCAAACTTTTTAAGTGCATTAATCATCAATAGTTTCTCATTAAATACAATAGCAAACTATATATCTAAATTATAAATATTCTGGGGTGATAAAATATTTACAAAAATCAATACTTATAATTCAACTATTGTAATTTACGAAGTAACTAACGGTTATAATTATTGTTTTATTTTATCACAATAACTACAACCATTGAAAAAGCACTAAAAAAACAAAATTCGTAACTATTTTATTTTCAATAAGATAAAATCTTTTGTGAAAATAATTTAACACTAATCAAAATATTTTAAGATTTTTTTCACAAAAACCCTAAAATATTGTTAATACGAAAGTCTAACTTAGCTCTAATTTAAAATTAACCTCATATGAATCTAAAACTACTCAAGGGCAGTGTGCTTGCACTGTTCGTGTTTGGCTTTGGCGCAACCTTAGGTGCGCAAAACCTTAAACCTACTCTAAATCCTAAAACAATTAAAAAGGATCAGGTTTACAAAAATCAAAAAATGTTTGATAGTAAAACAGGTGCTACTAACAGTAAGACACCTCCTCAACGTCAAGCAGATAACGCTATCGAAAGAGCAAAATTTGAATTCGAGCGTTTAAAGAATCCTTCAACAGGAGAAATTCCAAAAGGCATCCGTAAAGCAGAGCTTAAATTCTCAGCAAGAATTAGCCCAAGTAGCGATCTAAGAAGGACTTATAGTAGATCTGCTAACAACGGAAACTTTTCAAACTGGGTCAATAGAGGACCTTTTAACGTTGGAGGTCGAACTAGAGCCTTAGCTATAGACAGAACTAATGAAAATGTTATACTAGCTGGTGGTGTTTCTGGTGGATTATGGAGATCTGAAAACAATGGTGAAACATGGAGAAAAGTAACACGTACTTTTCAAAATCCTAGTATAACAACTATTGTTCAGGATCCTAGACCTAACAGAGGATACATTTGGTATTTTGCATCTGGTGAAAGACAAGGGAATTCTGCTCGTGGTGGTAATGCTTTTTATCAGGGAAGTGGAGTTTACAAATCTCAAGATCAAGGTAGAACATGGGAATTATTAAGAGCAACAAGAAATCAAGATGTTGGTGCTTTTGAATCTGGTTTTGATTTAATAAATTCTATAGCAGTAAATCCAACAAATGGTGATTTATATGTAGCTACTTTTAATGGATTATTTAGATCTCAAGACGGTGGAAATTCTTTTACTGAAGTTCTAAGTGGTGGTTTTGATAGTGGTACTGAAGTTAGTATTACTCCTTCAGGAAGAATTTATGCAACTATAGATTCTAGTGGAGATCCTAATGCTGGTTTTTTCACTTCAACAGACGGTGATAACTGGACAAGCATTACTCCTGCTAATTTCTTAAATTCTTATGGAAGAACAGTAATGGGTATAGACCCTTCAAATGAAAATACTGTTTACTTCTTCTCTCAAGACCCAGCAAATACAGCTGCTTTATACAGGTACAACAGAGTTGAAAATGCATGGGAAAACTTATCTGCAAATTTACCATCAAATTCTATAGGTGGTCCAATCGGTAATTTAAATTTACAAGGTGGGTATAATATGGTTATTAAAGTACACCCTGCTGATAGTAATATCGTATTTGTAGGAGGTACAAACCTATATAGATCAACAGATGCTTTTGCTACTTTAGCTGGGCAAGAAAGTTGGGTTGCAGGTTATTCTCCTTTGAATAATGTTAGTTTATATACGAATCAACACCCAGACCAACATGAACTTGTTTTTTATCCTTCTAATCCAAATAGAGCATTATCTGGAAATGATGGTGGAGTATTTATAACTGAAGATATTACTGCTACAAATGCAGGAATAGAACCAGTAGAATGGGAATCGTTAAACAATGGATATATTACTACACAGCCTTATCATGTAGCTTTTGACCCTGAAGCAAATTCAGATGATTTAGTTGCTGGTTTTCAAGATAATGGTACTTGGTATACAAACTCAACAGCTTCTAATGCTATTTGGGAAGAAGATTTTGGTGGTGACGGAACGTATAGTGCTATAGCAGATGGTGGTAGAACACGTTATGTTTCTTCTCAAAATGGTAACTTATTCCGTTTTAATTTTGATGATAATGGTGAATTTTTATCATTTACAAAAGTAAGACCAGCAGGAGCAAGTGGTTTTTCTTTTATCAACCCATATATTTTAGATCCTAATAATGATAATATCATGTATATGCCTATTGGGAGTACTGTATGGAGAAATAAAGATTTAGATGAAATTCCATTATTTTCTAATAGTGATGCTACTGTAAACTGGACGAATATTACTGCTACTCAAACAGCTGATAATTCTGGAGTAACTGCTTTAGATGTTTCTAAATTCCCAGTTGCTAACACATTATATTATGGAACTAATAGCGGTCTTATTTACCGTATGGATAATGCAAATATAGATAACCAACCAGCTATAGATATTTCTACAGGAAAAGGTTTACCTAATGGTTATGTTAATGATATTAATGTAGATGCTTCTAATTCTGATCGCGTAATTGTTACATTCTCTAATTACGGAATCCCTAGTTTATTTATAACTGAAGACGGTGGAGAAACATGGACAAACATTAGTGGTAACTTAGAAGAAAGACCTGATGGATCTGGAAATGGACCATCTGTAAGAAGTACAGCTTTCTTAGGAAGTAAAGGAAATCCAAATTCAAGAAATCAAAAAATCTTTGCTGCTACAAGTACAGGATTATATTATACAGATTATTTAAATGGTCGTAATACCGTTTGGAGAAAAGAAAATAACGCAATTGGTAATGCTGTTACAGATGAAGTGGTAACTAGAAAAGATGGTTTTATTGCTGTTGCTGCTCATGGTAATGGTTTATTTAGTGCACGTTTCCCAATAACAGCTAATCCTTTACCAGAGTCTACTTTATCTAGTGCATTTACATTAGAAGATTTGAGTTTACCTCAAAATAGCCCAGATACAGAAATAGATATCACTGGTTTATTTGTTCAATCTCAAGGTTTACCTATAACTATTGAGCTTACAAATTCTAACCCTAGTTTAGTTACAGCTACCTTAACAGGAAACACATTATCATTATCTTACACAGCTGATGCTGTTGGAGCTGCTACTATTGGATTAGTTGCAACTTCTAATGGCGAACAAGTTTCAGCTGGATTTACTGTTACAATTTCTGAGACGCCTATTTATGCACAAGCAAACACAATCGTTTCATCAATACCGTCTCAAAACTTTGTAGATTTTGGAGGTATAGCTCAAGCAGCAGATGACTTTACAGTTCCTGCTGGTAACACATGGGTTATTAATAGAGTTTTAGCTTTTGGAGGTAGTAGAGGTGCTCCTCAATTTTCTAATGTTTCTATTGTAATTTATGATGATAATGGTGGTACACCAGGTGAAGAAGTTTATACTAGTGGAGATTTAACTCCTATATCTGGATTAAACGATGCTAACTTAAATATTGAATTAGCAGAGCCATTAACTTTAGAAAGTGGTAACTACTGGATTTCAATTTATGTAAATTTACCATTTTTACCAGGTGGTAACCAATGGTTTTGGTCTTCTGAAGACAATACTGTTGGACAAGTTACACAATTTAGAGATGTTGCTGATCTTTTCGGAGTTGGAGCTACAGATTGGACACCAACTACTGTTGCTTTAGGTAGAGATCCTTTAGATCAAACTTTCCAGATTTTTGGAGATATTATTGGTCTTGGTACTGAAAGTAATGAACAAACACAAGAAGCTTCTTTAGTTTCTATTGACAGTCAATTAAATTCTTTAGCATGGCCAAATCCATCTAATGGTATCTTTAATTTTAACTTAAACACAATTAGTTCTGATAAAGAAATCGCTATCAGCATCCATGATATTGCTGGAAAAGTGATATATCAGCAAGAAAAATTATCTACAAAATCTAATCATACTTGGGATGCTTCAAATGTTTCTTCAGGTATCTACTTAGTTAACGTTATAGGTCAGAAAACGACAAAACGTTTTAAAATTATAAAGAAATAATTTTTTAATTATAGAAAACAGAGGTGTTACAACCTCTGTTTTTTTTATCTTTCATTATGAATATTAATCTTTCTACTTTTTGTGTTTTATTCTTTGTGTTTTTATTTAGCTCTTGTAAATCTTCATTAACAGCGCAACAAAAAAAGGATAAAACTAAAAGCAATACACCTAAAATTTCAAAACCAAAGTTTGGAGATGTGGTCAACGATTTTAAACAAATAAACCCAAATACTATTGAAGTAGAAGGGATGGTTGTTAGTACTATAAAACTTGTAGAAAATTGTAATAACCAAAACTTAAAGACCATTGCATTTAAGATCAATAAAAAACTTCAAGAAGGGCAAGCCATACAAAATCACTTACCAATACGTAAAAAAATATTTTTAACAGCTGTACAATCATCTATCTTGAAATCTTTAGAAACTAAACAAGGAATGACTGTCAAACTTTATTTAAAGGAGAAGTTATGTATCAATGGAGACAAAAGTTTCTTTCAAATTTTAAGCTTTTCGACTCAAGAAAATTCAAAATAAATCACTAAAAACATCATAGTTTTAAATCTCAATCTTGTCTCTTAAATTAAAAAAGTAATAATTACAGGGCAGTTTCCGAAGGAGTAGTTTCTTCTTCATGATCTCCTTTCAATATAGAAGGAAAAATCATTGGAGCTATTTTCTTTACAGGTTCATACAAAATAGAAGCTTCTAAACTTTCTTTTTTAACAAAAGGAATCGTATCATTCATCCTTCCAAAAAAAATAAAAACCACACTTACGATCACTCCTATTTTAAGTGCTCCAAAAACACCTCCTAAAATTTTATTTAAAATACCTAATGAGGCAAAATCGGCTATTTTGGTTAGTATCTTCCCTAATAATGCTATAACTAATATAATAACAACAAAAGTACCTGCAAAGGCTACCAGAGTTATATATTTTTCTTCCCAATCTAAACTATCTTTTAACCAATCTCCTAAAAAATACGAAAAATGAATAGCTCCATATACTCCAGCTACTAATGCTACCAATGAAGCTATTTCTACAAACAATCCTTTCAAAAGCCCTCTAACAAAACCAAAAAGTAATAATGCTGCGATAATAATATCCAATGTATTCATAAAGCTAGAATTTTAACAAATATAAGTATCTCATTTGTATCTTTGTGTTTCAATTCGTAATAGACATGGAGAAGGTTTCAAATTTGAAAGAAAAATGGGATACATTAGTTCGTACATTATCAAATGAATTTTCTGACGGAGATGAATTAAATATTGATGGAATTATTTATTTAATTGGCGTACAAGAATTAGGACAAGGTCAGAAAAAATTCAAAAAAGATGAAAAAATAAATCTAATGCATATTGCTATTTGTAAATTATTAGAACCTTATGGTTACTATGAATTTGACTTCTTTGATAATGACGGATGGCCACACTACAAAACGCTTACTGAACTACCTAGTTTAAAACCAGGAGAACAAACAGTGCTTATGAAAGAAGCTATTGTTAATTATTTTGATAGCATAGATTTTTTTAAGTAACGCTCAACTTACGTATCATTTTTGATACTAATTTTGGGTAAAATCGTTTTGCATACACCCCTAATTTTTCTTTTGCTCCTGCGATGTACACCTCCTGTTTTTCTGCACGTATTGCTTTTAACATCAACTTTGCAAAACGATCTGGATGAATTCCATTAGCTGTAGCTTTATCCATTTTCCCTTGGGGATCTCCATTTCCAGTTAACGCATTTTTAGAAACATTTGTTGCAACAAAACCAGGACAAACAAGAGTAACTTTAATTTTATCATTAAAGACCTCTGCACGTAAGCTATCAAAAAAACCATGCAAAGCATGTTTTGTAGCGGCATAGCTTGATCGTAAAGGTGTACCTATTTTACCAACAATACTAGTTGTAACAACAAAATGTCCCGATTGCCTTTGAATGAAATGAGGAAGTATTGCTTTTGTAAGGGCTACAGTACCTAGGTAATTAACATCCATTAATCTTTTATCCACAGCAATACTTGTGTCTTTGACTAAAGATCTTTGGCTAATTCCACCATTATTAATTAATATATCTACACGACCAAAAAAAGCAATTGCTTGGTTAACTTTTTCTTCAATATCCTCATAACGTTCTAGATCTAAAGGTAGTATTTTTATATTTTCAGGAGACTGACATAACGTTCTCACATCATTTAAAGCAGATTCATTTCTTGAAGATAAGATTAATTTTGTATTTTGGCTGGACAGTAGTATCGCTAGAGATTTTCCTATACCAGAGGAAGCTCCGGTTAACCAAACTATTTTATTTTCGTTAGTCATGTAGGTTAAAAATTTTAACCTAAAGTACTTAAATTAAATAAGAAATAGTAATTTTGGTACGCTTATTGGAATACTGAAAGCAGAATTTAAATACATTTTAATATAAAATCCCTTACAATGATGAAAAGATTTTTTGTTTTACTAATTTTTGTTGCTTCGATTGCAAATGCGCAATTTTCTGTTAAAGGGACAATGACACCACCTGATAAAAACACCTGGGCTATCCTTTATAGAATTGACGGAGCTAAACAAAAAGCGATATCAAATACTACCATTAAAATTGAAGATGTTAATCTAGGAGGAAGCATTCAAAAAGTTGGTCGTTTTGAATTAGCACTACCCGCTGATGCAAAAGAAGGAGCTTATCGAGTTTTATACAGTAATACAGGTGCTGGATTTGTTGATTTCTTTTTTAATAAAGAAAATGTAGAATTTGTTTTTAACCCTCAATTTCCAGAAGAATCTGTTCTTTTTACAAAATCTAGAGAAAATAAACTATACAGAGAATTCTTAGAAGCGCAATCGTTAACACAACGAGCTATAGATTCATTACAAGTAGAATATTTAAAATCTGATCAAAAGAAGACTAAAAAGGCTTATAAAAAAGCATTTAAAGCACAAGAGGAAGTTCAGGAAATTTACGAAGGTAAGTCTGAAGGAATGTTAGTAAACACCTTTATAAAAGCTTCTGAAGCTACAAATTCTGAAGATATATTTGATGATACACAAGAGTATTTAAATCATGTATTAAATAGTTTCTTTAACAATGTAGATTTCTCAAATAGAAAACTCTACCGTTCTCCGTTTATCATTGACAAGGTTACAAATTATGTTTTCTATTTAAACATTGCTGAAAGTCAAACTTTACAACAAAAGTTATATAAAGAGTCTATTCAAAAAGTAATGAGCATTATAAAAAGCAATGCTAATAAAAAAGAAATCTTAGAATACTTAATTAGACGTTTTACTGTACAACGAAATTCTGAAATTGTAGATGAAATATTCGATAAATATTATAGTAAACTTCCAATCGCTTTACAAGATGCAGCATTTAAGACAAAGAAACTTGAAGAATTAAGTGTTTCTGTTGGTCGTATTGCTCCGGATTTTTCTTGGAAAGAAAATGGTAAAGATTACACATTATCTACACTTAATGATGGTGAAAATTATTTAATGATTTTTTGGAGCACACAATGTGGTCACTGTGTAAAAGAAGTTCCTGAAGTGTATGAATTCATGAAAGAATTTGAAGATACTTCTGTTATTGCATTTGCCATTGAAGATAACGACCTTGACTTTAATTCATGGGCTGTAAATAAATTATACAAATGGCATAATGTTTTAGGAACTCATCCTGACTATAAATTTGACAATGAAGTTGTTCAGAAATATAGAATAGATGCTACACCTACATATTTTATCTTAGACAAAAACAAGAAAATTATTGCGGTTCCTAATGCTATTGAAGACATTAAAGAATTTTTAACTAAAGAAAAATCTGCGTCTAAATAACGAATGAAATATTATATATTCTGGGTTATATTTTTTTTCTCCACTGTAACAATTTTCTCTCAAGAGAATTTTAAAATTGGAGATGATGTTCCAGAGTTTAAATTATGGCTTACTGACGGAAGTAAGCTTACTAAAAACGACATCCAAAATAAGGTTGTCGTTTTTAAGTTTTGGTTTACATCTTGTTTACCATGTATACTAGACATTGATGCTTTAAACACATTGGTAGATGAATATAAGGATAGAGACGATGTACTTTTTATTGCTCCCGCACTAGATAGAAAAGATACTATTCTTGAATTTCATAATAAAACTACATTTCGCTTTAAAACAGCATACTCTGCTATGGATGTAAGTCAAATTTTCAATCCTATACAAGTATATCCTTCCTATTTTATTATAGACAAAACAGGAAAGTTTAGTTACATTGATAGTGACACGAAACAATCTAAATTTATACATCTAGAAAAAGCGTTAGAAGAAGCTTTAGAAGAATAAAAAAGCATCTTCAATATGTTCAAGCTTAAATTCGTTTTTTTGTTTTAAAACTGTAATAATATCAAACTGAACTTCTACATCTATATCATTGTTTATGACATAAGAATTTATAGCGCTAACTAACAGTTGCTTCTTTTTTGTTGTTATAAATTCTTCAGGATTCCCAAAATAATTAGTCGATCTCGTTTTTACTTCAACAGCAATTAATAATTCTTCTTTTAAAGCTATAATATCTACTTCAGCTTTTCCTAATCTGTAGTTTTGTTCAAGAATTTTATACCCTTTTTCTACGAGCAATTCATAAGCTAATCGCTCTCCTTCTTTTCCTAACTCATTGTGTTGTGCCATAACATTTTATTCAAAAATAATCATTCTTAATTTATTTGAATTTACTTTGGAAATGAAGTACTAAATATGTGTCCCCTTATTAAAACTTATGGCGTTACATAGAGCTTAGAAAGAGTTTTTATATACTATTTTATGGTATACTTTTTTATAAGGTTACAATTTTGTAAATTGTTTAAAATCATGAAATAGAAGACAAAATTCTACAAAATGAAAAAGACAGTACAACTGACGCCAAAGCTGAGACATGTAATCAAAAAATGGGCTTTTATGTTAGTTTTTTGCTCTACTAACGTATTAATCTCATGCAAATCAAATAAAGATTTAGTTAAGGATAAAGGTAAATACACTATAAAAAAATACAAATCTCAAAGTGGATTAGCCAGTATTACTTTGAGTGCATATAATGAATATGGTAATGAAGTCATCCCTTTGGTTGAAGTAAATGACATTTTTTTTGAATTCAAATTGAACAAAAACGAGATTTTTCCTGTAGTAGTTAATACTAAACCTGACAAAAAATATAACATCTTGCTTCGTGGTATAAAATCGTATGATCTGAAAATCAAAACAACAACAAATAAAGGAGATTCTTTGGTTATTAGTGCTCACCTAAGAGAGAAACCATCAGAACCTATTTGGCATATAAATAAAATAAAAAGTAGTTCTGAATAAATCATGATAGAAACAATAAAATTGTTAGTTATACTAGTTATTTGTACTTCTTATACTTCAAAAAAGAAAGAAGCCTTAATTGAATCTTTTTTAATGATGTATTTATTACTGAAAACAAAACAGGAGAAGAATTGCATAAAGAATACATTTATATAGAAACAGATAGACCTTTGAAGGATAAATTATTATTTTTTAATGAAGGGATAAGAATTTTAAAAGAATCTAATCCTTTATTATCGGATAAGAAAGAAAACCTTTCTTTTACTATTAAAAAATACATTGAAAGTGATTATAATGATTTAATTCCTTTTTCTAAAGAAATCATAAAAGATGTTTATGTAATCACTGCAAAATCAAAAGTTATTGCTTATGTACTTATGAAAGAAGATAAGATTTATGCATTTAACACATTACAAAAAGGGTCTCTAGGACCTGGATATTTTATAAGCGATTTTAATTAAAATGAAACTTTTTATTACTCTAATTTTAACACTATATTCATTAATTCTTTTTAGCCAAAAAAAAGAAACACTTTATATTTTAGATAATAAACGAATTATCAATAGTGACGAACACAGACAATTACATTACCTTTTTAGTATAAAATCGAAAAACAAAAAATTCAATAATGATGCTTATCTTTTTACCATTCCAAACCAGGTAAGTTTTGACAATTTTAAAGATATTGAAGATCTAGAAAAAGAGGTGAAATTAGATACGATTCAAAATGTAGTTGATCTTCGTAAGCTAGGAAAGAAAAAACCTTGTGATTTGCATGATTTTTTAAGTTTAAAAAATATTTTTTTAGTCTACAAAAAAAGAAGCATGTCTAGAATGGTTTGTTTACCCTTAATTTACGAAGGAACACAAAAGAACGCTGAAATGATGAAGTTTTAAATTAAATAAATATTTTTCACACTAAAGCCTAAGATTTCAATATCTTGTCCTTCAAAAATCTCAAAAAATAATTAAAATATGGAAACTCTCCTAAATGATTTTAGCTTAGGGCTTTTTTTATCACAATTTGTTGCTATAACTCTTGTTTTTATTATTCCTTACTTTTTGTACAAGTTAAATAAATTCTTAAATCTTGGTATTAAATACTTAAAACAAAAAACAGATAACTAATATTGTTTTGAACTAGGGAGAATATTTTATTACCCTGGTAGCGTTCTCTATTGCTAAAGTTCTTTTTTATGGATCTCAAAATCCCCAAACATCATCATAAAAGCAAGAATTATAGAACATAAAATAAAAGGGATTCCTGTAATTATTATTGTTGTACTAATTGAGTCTTCTGCTTTGAAATTCAACAAATAAAAAGAAATCCAAAGCAATAAAAAACCTAAAAACTCTAACCCTTCTCTTGCTGCTATCTTTTTAACAAAAAAACTAATCCCAAAGAGAAGTTTCCCTAACAAAGAAAAAAGACCGATTGTCATGACACTATCTCCTAAATCACCTTTTAATGTAAGACCATAATCATCAATTAAATTAGGAATACAAGCAATATCTATAACTCCCATAAGTCCTATTCCATGCCCTACTCCTAAAACTATAACCGAATGGGATATTACAACTCCTATTTTAACTATTTTTCTACTCAACACTTTTACAACAATTTAAATTATAAGTATAGTTCTACTTGAGTTCGACTTTAAAAAACTGAAAACATAATGATTTAAAGTTTTTTTGTCTCCTCAAACGCAGTCGAGAGGTCGTTTTGATAGTTTAATTATTAAAGACCTCGACTTATTTCGTAAACTATCTTCATCCAAAGTATCTTTTGAATTTGAAAATACTTGATCAGACAAGCCTACTTTTTAATTGTAAACCCTTTTGGAGCTTTTAAAGTACCATAATCATACATATTAATATAAATAGAAATCGTGTCTTTTGCTCCTTTCCATGTTACTCTATAATTATCAAGCATTACACTTCCTAATCCGTAAGGGTCATTTTTACTTTTAATTGGACAACAACTTCCTGCTCTAAAATATGAGATTTCTTCCCCATTTGGTCCTGCTAAGGAATTAAGATATCGTCTTTCATTTAAAGGACCATTACCTTTTGCAACTCCACCAACTTCAACAGGTTTTTTTGCTGATAAACCATAAGATGGGTCTGTAGAAATTTCAGTAACCTCAAAAGTTTGATTGTTTTTTAATTTAGTTTGTGCCGTTTGCTTTTTACTAGCACAAGAAAGAAGCACACATAATACAATTGTGTAAAATATTCTTTTCATATTTAGTTTTTATAATTAGCAATTACGCGATAAATATACTCAAATATTGACTATTGTAAAAAGAAATTAGCCTCACTACTCTATTTTCACACGTTCTTCATCGTAAAGCCCTACTAATACACTATTGCCTTGCGCATCTATTTTAACGCCTCCAAATTTGGCTTTATCGTATTTATCTGCTTCGCCTTCTTGAAAAAAGTACGATTCCGCTCCAATATTAGTATTCCATCGGTCTGATGCTGTATATTTTATTAGATACTCTCCTTCATGTAATGGAGTTTTACTTGCTTGAAATCTTATTCTCGATGCTACTTTATTACTATCCAATTGCAATACACAATACCCTCTTTTAGGCATTTCCTCAAAATTTATATTCTCCGAAATACTGTATCTAAGTGTCATATAATCCCCCTGCATTAGTGATCTCGGATCTACAGGAGCTAACTCTAATAACACCAGCTGCCCTTCTTTTAACAGTTGCTCTTTTCCAAGTAAAGAATAATTAAAATACACTAATAACAGTAGTAAATTTAGAACAATAACACTATACTTATACTTCTTCATTAGTCGTCAATTTTTTATTTGTAAAAAGGTAAAGAGCTATAAAAAGTACACCTGAAATGAACAACAGTATCGCTTTCGTTAGTAAGGTAAAATTTAGGTCATAATAATACCGAGAAATAAAATATAAGAAAGATACAATTCCAATGACAAATCCTGTTTTATAATTTGTATAAAAACTAAGCAGAATAACAAGAATAGCCCCAGGTATACCAGGCGATAAAGCAGTAGGCACCAGTAGTAAGGTAGTTACTATACAAAGTGTAACTTTATGTTGGATTTTAGTACTATTTAAAACAACAAATAGTTTTGATATACAAAAAACTATCATCACAATAGTAACAACAGATGATAACCAAATATCATGAAATGACTCTGGTAAAATTCCTTTTTTACTCAGTAAAGACAGCATCGATAAAAAAGAAAAAACAAGACCTATTTTAATAGCATTATAGCGTTTCGAAATTATTGTATTTCCTTTAATTATTTGAGCTTCATTCATAAAAACATAGGTTAGAATAAAAGCTAATACTGAAACATAAATGTGACTAAAATAATAACTTTCATTAAAAAGAATTAAAGCTATAATACTTGCATTAATAGCAAGAATAGCTAAAAAACAAATCACATAACTATCAGCTATACAAAATGAAACACTTGCTATAAGTATAAAAATAATGCTTATTACATTTTCATTAACTTTGAATTCCATCAAAGAAAGTCCTACAAGTATAAAACCTATAATGAAAAAAGATACACTAAAAGTATCCATTATAATTTGACCATCACCTTTTGTGATTGCAATGGAAAATAAAATAAAAAAAATCCCAAATATTAATAGCCCTTCTTCTGAACCATACAATCCAACTAAAAAAAGAAAACCTAAGAGCGTTATACTAGCTAAAACTCCTCCAAAAACAGAAAGTATTTTTATCGATAATGACTGATCTCCATCTCCTTTAGCATAGGTAGAAAGAATCGAATTTTCATCATACACAATTGGTTCACTATCTACTCTTTCAAAAGTATTGAGTATAGTTTTTATATCTTCTTTATTTTTCATCAGCCCATTTTTTTTGAATAGCAATTAATTTTTTGATGGTAAATGTCACACTTCCCATGATGAATATACAAAGCAGTAAAAACACGGCTTCATCATTCATGAGTTCAATGAAAAAAGCTGATACTATCGTAATTAAACTAAAAGAAATCATAGCTAAAAAAGAACTCCTTTTTATTTGTAAAGCGTATCGAAATCCAAGAGTAAACGCTATTAAGGTTAGTAAACTCAAAATATAAAAAACAGTTCCATAATCATCTATAATACCAATACAAACACCAAAAGTGGCAAAACTTGCAGCAACTAATGCAACGAGATTAGAAAGCCATTTAGATGTATTCTTTTTTATCAAAAGAATGATGACTAATGCAACTAAATTGATGCTAAAAAGCACTGTATGCATAAAAATAGTTGACCAATCTTTGGCTACCTGCTGAGCATATAAAACAATAGTTGTATTTATTAATACGAGATACAATAACCACAAAGGAGAAAAATTAGAAACGATTACCCATAAAGTAATAAAGACAGTCCAACCCAAAAAGAAATCATAGGCATTGGCTCCCGTTTGATATATCTGACCAAAAACAGCAAATAAAACTCCAACTAAAAACGCGGCACCAGTAAGAATAATATTTTTGGTTTTAGCACTTATTTTTGGAAGAAAAATCAGACCTGTAGTAGCTATTAATACCCCTTGCGCTAATCCAATTTTTACAAATTTGTGCAAATCAGCCCAGTTATACGCAAAAAAGAAAATGATTCCAGATACTGTAAATCCAACTCCAAGACTAAGAAAAAATAATCGAAAAAACTTCTTCCAAGATTCTTGATCATTATAAACGTTTTTTTGTAGTGTTATTGCTAACTCTTCTTCTGTTATATTAGAATGTCTTGCAATTATATGAATAGTATTTCTTTTCATAATTTTTCATCAAACTTGATTATAATCCGAAATTACAATAATATTTTCATTGTGATAAACAACATATTGAATTCGCCTTTACTTAATTTATTTTCGCTAAAAATATGCTATTTATTGATAAAACTGACTTCTGATGATTGCGTATTACGCACTGATAACTGTATCTCTCTTCCCATTAACAACGCACGATTGTCTGGTTCGTGTCCTGCAGGAAAATCAAATAGTACAGGAATGTTTTCAGGTAATACATTTAAAATTAAATCTTCGATCGACATTCCCCATTTTGTTGAATTCTCTTTTACTTTTGAAACATCTCCAACAATTACACCTTTAACATTTTTGAAATAATCAGCTCTTTTTAAGCTAAACAGCATGCGATCAATTGCATATTCATACTCACCTATTTCTTCAATAAATAGAATTTTATCTGTTGTATTAAGCTGACTTTTTGAGCCTAATAGTGAAGCTAAAATTGCTAAATTTCCACCGACTAATTGTCCTGTAACTACTCCTACTCTATTATTTTGATTTGATGGCAATTGATATGCTAAATCTTCACCAAAAATAGCTTTCCGAAAAGTTTCTACAGATTCGTTAATTATGGTTATATCATCTTGCATACTGGTTCCCATAATCGCATGTAAGGTTTCAACTCCTAAATTGTGAATGTGATTATGAAAAACAGTAACATCAGAATAACCAATAATCCATTTGGGCTGTTTCAGAAATTGACTAAAATCTAAATGATCTATAATTCGCACAGAACCATAACCACCTCTGGCACACCAAATCGCTTTAATATTTGGATTGTCTAATGCTTTTTGAAAATCTTCGATTCTTTCTTTATCTGAACCTGCAAAATGATTTGACTGTGTAAATACATGATTACCCAATACGACATGTAAATCCCAACTTTCTAGTAAGTCAACTGCTTTTTTTATAACAGTCTCTCTATGTATTAAAATTCCTGCAGGAGCAATAATGGCAACTGTATCTCCCTTTTTAAGATATGATGGTGTAATCAATTTCATACAGTCAAATAACTAAAATTAGTAGCAATCAACCAAAATTTGGTTTCTGTTTTTATAATAACTTAAAGTTTTACCGTTTTTTCCAAGCGCCGTTTCTAAAACTGTAAATATGGCGTTTTGCATTGCTATGGCTCCACAAATCATAATTACTGTTCCGTTATGTAAGTCTGGAATGATTTGATCTATTTGCGCTGCAATTACATCTTGAACATATACTTTTTTATCACCTTCTCTTGAAAACACATAGTTGATCTTCGATAATTTTCCTTCATTTAATACAGATTCATAAATCTGTAAACTTGCTTTGTTAGGTAATCCAAAATACAAATCTACTGTTGTTGATTTCGCTTCATGTATCATTCCTAAAAATGGTGCGATACCAGTTCCTGTAGCTATCATAATTACTTTCGGAGCTTTCTTCGGAAAATGAAATGTTGGATTCTTTTTCACAAACGCGTTGATAGAATTTCCTGCTACCAAATTGTGTAAATAGTTAGAACAAATACCTAATTCATGTCGCTTAACACTCAGTAGTAATTTATCATTAATTTTTGCGATAGAATACAAACGTTCATGTTCTTGATCATTCGGATAAACACCTAATAAATCTCCGGAAGTAAACTTTTCATTACAATCAAATTCTAACAAAAAAGTTTCTTTAGCTGAATCGTTCGTTACTTTTTTAACTAATGGTAATGAAACAGTTTTTTCTCTTTTGGTGAGTATCGTTTTATCGAGTTTTAATTCAGTTTGAATTGTATTGCTGAATTCTTGTTTCCATTGTGAAAATGCTTCAAACGATTTATTATTTATCGTATGCATTGGTAATAACATTGTCGCATTTTCATTTGATGTTAAAGCAGCATCAACATTGTATCCGAACTGACAAAACTTAGGGTAAGCCAACGAACCAAAAGCAACTACTGAAAAAGAAAACCGATGGTTATTAATTATTTCATCTTGAAGTAATTTCAAGAATTTAGAAGCATTAGACGGAGCTTCACCTTCTCCGTAAGTTGCTGTTAATACAACTAAATGTTGCATATTTTCAAAAGTAGTGTACTTATTTAAATCAGTAATAAAAACCTTTTTACCAGCACTTATCATTGCTTTATAAAGCATTTTGGCAAACATTTGTGTACTTCCATTCTCTGTACCAACCAAAATAACATACTCACATGTATCCTTTTTAAATTTATTTCGAATTTTTCCTTTTATGCGTTGAAATGTCATTGCAAACCCGGAATAAATAAAAAACAGCGTGGCTACACTTGATAATGCTAAAATTATTGCCCAAATTATACTTCCTTGTCCAGTATGTAATAGTAAACTGTAATAGGATATTAATTTTGTAAATGGATAATTTACTTCACTTAACACTTCTCCTGTGATTTGATTCACTGTGAATTCTTTACCTGTAACTTGCACTAAAAAGTAATCTTCTACATCTGGTGAGAATGGAAAATTTATTTTTCTGAGTTCTGATAATTTTGTTTGCTGAAAGATTTTAAAATTCGAAATCTTTTGTTGTGGTTCAGCTTTTAAATGATCAAAATCTATAGCATGACTAATTTTCTCTTTAGGTAAAAGATTAAACTTTTCCAGAGAAAGATATACTCCAGATATTGTTATAATGATTAAAGGGATTATAGAAAATCTTCCTAAGACTACATGAAAATACTGATAGAAATTTTCCCACGTAATTTTATTAAAAAACTTCTTTAAACTTCCTTGTCTTTTCAGAATTAAAACGAGTCCTGAAACTGTAATTAAAAACAACAAAAACGAAACTAAGCCAACAAAAAATCGACCAATACTTTTCAAAAATAAAGAACGATGCAATGTAGTAGCAAACTTATAAATTGAGGCTTTCGGTTTTAAATCACCTAATTGCTTTCCTGTTTTCGGATCAATATAACAGGTTTTACTTTCACCTTCTTTGGTAATTACATCCGCTACTACGAAACTATTATTATCGATTTCAACAGAGATAACTTCTTCGTATTCTTCTTGTAATACTGCTATCATTTTTGCTACTGAAACCTCAGAAAGATTTGAAACAGAGTAGGTTTCTAACTGATTAGAAACAGGTTCAAAAGCTAAAATAATTCCTGTAAATGCAGCAATAATTATAAATAAGAAAGAAGATATAGCCAGTGTTACATGGCTATATCTCCAAATTGAAATCGTCATACTATTTTAAACTTCAAAAATTTTAAAAGTTGTTATAATTATTTTCTCCTCTACTTTTGAGGCATCATTCTTACATATCTAATGAAACCTTTACCATCAAATTTACTTTTTACATTTTCTGAAGTTAATTCAAACTGAACATCATCTGCATAATACTCTTGATCTTCAACTGCTGTTTCAAATCGAATTTTATAACCTGAGTCAATTTTATCTGTTGGAATTTCCACCACTTTAATTGCACGTTGTCCTCCGCTAATTGTTGCTCCAGTAACTGCATCAATATCTGGTCTTCTCTTTCCATAAAAATCCCACCATTCGGATATTTCGTGATACCATTCATCATCATCTCCCAATACTTGAAGTGTTTCTAAGTATTTTCCTTCTGTATCTAAAAGAGAAACTACAATGTATGCTCCTTCTCCATCATAATTCTTTAACTGAATCATGCATTTATATTTTGCTGTTTCCTTTTTTGTGAAAGCAAAAACTGTGAATGATAATAGTAGCACTAAACTTATTCTTGTGATTAATTTCATGTATTATTTATTTTAAAAAACTTAAATCGAATTTTGATAATTGTTCATTTTCTTGTGCCAAATCGTATATCGTTTCATCAAAACTTGTTGTCACAGTTTTATCTGCTCCATTAGCTAATAAAAACTTTACTATTTCAGGTTTTTTAGCAACCATTACTGCTTTTTGTAATGCTGTTTGTCCTTCTTTATTCTTAGCATTTACATCGATTTTAAACTTCTGTAAGAATTTTAATAATGGTAAATCCCCTTTATCAGCAGCTAAATGGAATAATGTATTTCCATCTTTCTGAGGAGTTGTAAAGTCAAATCCTTTTGCATTTAACAAATTGATTTTCGACACAAATTCGTCTTCTTTTTTAGCATTGTAAGACGCAGCTAAATAAAAAGCCAAGTTGTTTCCTTTGGCATCTTCAACAAACACATTTGCGTTTTGCTCAAGCAAATAGTTAACTATAGCTGTTTTATTTCTTAATGAATTAGCTAATGCAGATTGTCCTTTTTTATTTTGAACATTTATATCCTTTGTTTTCTCTGCTAATAATTGAACTACTTCAAGAGAATTTCTATAACTCGCATTCATTAACGGTGTATTACCTTCTTCATTTTGTTGATCTAAACTCACACCTTTATCTATAAAATACTGTAATGAAGCTACATCTTGATTTCTATAAGCTAAATTGTGAAGCGGGGTTAACCCTTTAGTTGTTGTTACATTTGGTTTCACACCTTTACCTTCTAAATATTTGAAAAAAGCTAAAGAATTATAACCTCTTCTTCCTCCTTGTGTGGCCATAATCATAGCATTTCCTCCAATCTTATTTTTATTCTTGTATGGTAATCCTTTTGCTATTAATTGATCAATAATCTTCTGATTTCCTTTTTTTGCAGCATAGTTTACAGCTCCGTTTCCATCGTTATCAGTATCGTTTAAGCTTAAACCTTTTGACACGAAATAATCAATCAGTTTAAAATCTTTTTGAGTAGGAATAGCTAATAATAATGCATTAGCTCCATGTAAATCTTTATCTTTCTTTACATCTGCTCCTTTAGAAACTAGATAATCAAATAATGCTATATTCTTTACTCCTGTAGACACAGCAAAATTTAACGCTGTATAACCATGACTATCAATTACATCTAATTTAGCTCCTTTAGCAATTAAATATTTTACCAAATCTAAACGATCTTTGTAGGCAGCCCAAAAAACATAAGTTCGTCCATCGTGAGTTAATTTATTCACTCCATTTCCTTTAATCGTAAGTAAATACTTTATAATATCGTTGCTTACTACGTCCGACGTTTCCAATAAAGCATAAGAAATTGCATCAAAACTACTTCCGCTTAATGCTGTAGGATCATTTCCCTCGGAAATTTTAGTCTTTACAAGTTCTAATGTTGGTTTAGATTTCCAAAAGGCTCTATCTAAAAATATATTTTTATCCTTTTGCGCTTGTAGCATTCCAACTACAAAAACACATAGTATAAAACTCTTAAATTTCATTATTTAGTGATTTTTTCTTAGACAAAGATAGTTTATTTATAATAAATCTAAATAAAAATATTGAAGTAGATTTTATAATGTTTATAGTTTATAAAAACAAGAAGTAAAAACGAATTATTAACTACATTTGTAACCCAAAATAAGATTATAATTTTAACATGAATTCTTCTAAAAGATATACGATTACAGCTGCATTACCTTATACTAATGGACCAATTCATATTGGACATTTAGCTGGGGTTTATGTACCTGCTGATATTTATTCGCGTTTTTTACGTTTAAAAGGTAACGATGTTGCTTACATCTGTGGTTCAGATGAGCACGGTGTAGCTATACCAATGCGTGCTAAAAAAGAAGGCGTAACTCCAACGGAGATAATTGATAAGTATCATGCGATTATTAAACAATCTTTTGAAGACTTCGGAATTTCTTTTGATAACTACTCTAGAACTTCAAACAAAATTCATCATGAAACAGCTTCTGAATTTTTCAAAAAGATGTATGCTGATGGTGAATTTATCGAAGAAGTTTCTGAACAATTATACGATGCTGAAGCTGATCAGTTTTTAGCCGATCGTTTCGTAATTGGTACTTGTCCGAAATGTGGAAATGAAGAAAGTTATGGTGATCAGTGTGAAAAATGTGGAACAAGTCATAATGCAACAGATTTAATTAATCCTAAATCTGCAATTACTGGAAATGTTCCTGTGTTAAAGCAAACAAAACATTGGTTTTTACCTTTAGATAAACACGAACCGTTTTTACGTGAGTGGATTTTAGAAGGTCATAAAAACGACTGGAAAGCCAATGTATTAGGACAAGTAAAATCTTGGATTGATGATGGATTACGTCCACGTGCTGTAACTCGTGATTTAGATTGGGGAATTCCTGTTCCTGTTGAAGGTGCTGAAGGAAAAGTTTTATACGTTTGGTTTGATGCTCCTATCGGATATATTTCTTCTACAAAAGAATGGGCAGCAAGAGAAGGTAAAAACTGGGAAGATTATTGGAAGAATGAAGACACTAAATTAGTGCACTTTATTGGAAAAGATAATATTGTATTCCACTGTATTATTTTCCCATCGATGTTAAAAGCACATGGAGATTATATTTTACCAGAAAACGTTCCTGCAAATGAGTTTTTAAACTTAGAAGGAAACAAATTATCTACTTCTAAAAACTGGGCTGTTTGGTTACACGAATATTTAGAAGAATTTCCTGGACAGCAAGATGTATTACGTTATACATTAACTGCTAATGCACCAGAAAATAAGGATAATGACTTTACTTGGAAAGATTTTCAAGCGAAAAACAATAATGAGTTAGTAGCTGTATTCGGAAACTTTATTAACCGTGTGGCTGTTCTTACGAATAAATATTATGATGGAGTTGTTCCTGTACCTAATGAGTTCACAGAATTAGATGAAGATGTTTTAGAACAATTACAACAGTTTCCTGATATTATAGAAAAATCAATTCAACGTTATAGATTTAGAGAAGCTTCTCAAGAGTTTATGAATGTTGCTCGTTTAGGAAATAAATATTTGGCAGATGAAGAACCTTGGAAATTAGTAAAAACTGATGAAGAGCGAGTAAAAACAATTATGTATGTTGCTTTGCAAATCGCTACTGCGTTATCTATTTTATCTGAACCATTTTTACCATTTACTTCTGAAAAACTAAAAGGTATTTTAAAAACCGATCCAAATTTAGGTTGGAATGATATCACAGAGAAAGATACTTTATTACCAGAAGGGCATAAGATTCAAGAAGGGAAACCTGAGTTATTATTCTCTAAAATTGAAGATAAAACTATTGAAGCTCAATTAGAAAAATTAGAAGCTACTAAAAAAGCAAATGAAGCTGCGAATAAAGCTGTAGAACCTCAAAAAGATACTATTGAGTTCGACGACTTTACTAAAATGGATATTCGTATTGGTACTATTTTAGAAGCTGAAAAAGTAGCTAAAACCAAAAAGTTACTAAAATTAAAAGTAGATGTAGGAATTGATGTTCGTACTATTGTTTCTGGAATTGCGGAGAGTTTTTCACCAGAAGATATTGTTGGACAACAAGTAACTGTACTTTGTAATTTAGCTCCAAGAAAAATTAGAGGTGTTGAAAGTCAAGGAATGATTTTGATGACCGATGCCGAAGATGGTTCTTTAGCTTTTATTGAACCTCAACAAAAAGTAAAAAACGGAGGACAAGTGTGTTAAAAATATTAAAAGAGCTGCTGAATGCAGCTCTTTTTAATTTCTCTGAATTGAAAATTCTGGATTATCAAATTTTACTTCATAAACTATAGTTTCTGGTTTATATTCAAATTGTAAAACTCTATTTGGTTTTCCTTTGAGTTCGTAAACTGAACCATTTTTAATTACTTTAAACGCTATGGCATAAACCGCTGTTTTTTGTGTTAATGTAGTTTCAAAAACTCCATCTTTATCCTCATCTGTTAAGGGAATTTCTACTTTCCAACGTGGATTTGTAAAATCTCCTTTTACTCCAATTGTTTTTACATCCGCTATACCTCTAGTATCTACTTTCAATGTTACTGTTTTTGCGTGTTGCTTTTGTACACAACCTATCAGTCCTAATGCGATTATTGCTATGAATACTTTTCTCATCTTTTATAGTTTTTTAGAAATTAAATAATCTAACCCGAAGCGCCCGCTACCTAAATACAAATTGTATGTTGAAACCCATAGAAATCCAATCGCTGGTAACATCGCCCAAGTTCCACTATTCCATTTTTGCATGAAAATGGCAACCAACATGGTACATAAAATTAAAAATGAAGCCAATCTAGTTTTTAAACCTAGCGCAAAGAACGAACCACTAACGGCTTCACTAAAAGCCCCCATCCAAGCAAAAAACACAGGAAATAAAGCAAATATTCCCCCGTAAGCTGCTACATCTTCAGGAAACCAAGCTATAACTTCAAAAAAAGCTAAATTCCTATCAGATGGTGTCCATGGCATTCCAAATTTACTTGCTCCAAAATCTATTGCTAATAACATTCCGCAGATAAATCGAATGATTGCAAAATGTAAATCTATCCACCAATGTTTTTGCAATACAGGAGTCATCATTTGTTTTAATAGTTTTCTCATCAGTTCTAAATTTTATAGTTATCTAAATTGTTAAGAGAATTTGTTTTCTCGTTTTGATGACACAAAGATTCAAATTGATAAGTCCACCAACGACTTATACTGTATTTACAGGGCTCAGATACGATTTGAGACGTCTTAAACTATAGAAATAAGCTTTTAATTAACGATAAAAAGTAATTTTCAATACATAATTTTAGTACGTAATTATTAGAAAAATCACGAACTAGTTCTTTTGAAATTCATCAACAGATTACTGTTCACTAACTACTGATAATTCTTTTATAAATTCTGTAGGTGAAGTCTGAGTGAGTTTTTTAAAAACTCGATTAAAAGTTGCTTTGCTATTAAAGCCACAATCTAATGCAATTCCTAATAAAGAAAGTTGTTTGTGTGTTCCTTTACGCAATTCATCTTTAAATGCATTTACGCGAAATTCATTAATAAAATCGTTAAAGTTTTTATCGTAACCTTGATTAATAATCTGAGAAAGTTGCGATCGATGCATTTGTAAATTTGAAGCTAAATCTGATAAATTCAATTCAGAATTTAAATACGGTTTTTCAACCTTCATGTATTCGTCAATTAATTGAATTTCTTTATTGGAAACTGTTTTTTCAATTGCAACTTCTTTTTCTTTTGCAGTTTCAGGGGTAAAATCAAATGTTAGATTATTTAATTTTCCGGTATCTGTAAAATAACCACGAACAGCTACATAAACTGTACTTATTGCTAAAAATAAGTTCAACCACCATTGTTGTGTGTAACTTAGTTGAATAAAAGCAATATTAATTACCGTTTGAATGCTTCCGTAGAGAAATAACAAAGAAAAAATTACTAGAAAACTGAGTACCCAGTTTAATTCTAATTTATAGGTATTTGAAAAAAACTGATTGATTTTCTTTCGATAATTATAGAATAATTGAAATGTAAAGGCCAAATACAACAACATTACAGAAAAATCTAAAAATACGAGTACAGGTTGAACAATACGTTCATCAACAGCTATTTTTAAAACTCCGTTTTGTTTATCGTTAAATCCGGGTTGTAATGCATCGTAAATATAAATTACTACACGAAAAATTACGAGTAAAGACATTAATACAAAATGCTTAACATCTGACCGTTTAAATTTAAAATTTGATTGCGTTATTGATTTCACATAGAAATACAACAACGGAGCTAAAGCTAAACTAATCGGCATTAACCAATAGTTGATTTTTGTGGTTCTGTACGTATTGTACCATCCCATAAAACCAACAGTGTAGCAAATTTGTTGGTAGCAAACCAACAACAAAATAAGACTGAGAATTAAGTGCGATGTGTTTCTTTTTTTGATATACTTTCCTAATAACAAACCAACAAATAACAATCCTTGAAGTACTAATACCAAAAGTGGCGTACTGTATAGATTAAAATCTGGAAATGTGTGAAACAGAATTAACATCATATCCAAATATAGAAAATATGATTTATACACTAGCAATCGTAGTAAGTTTCACTTAATACTACTTGAAACCTTCATTAAGATTGCGTAATTTAGCTTTTTAAGAATATATTCATGATGAGAACTGTTATTTTTATCCTTTTTTTATTCCTAAATTCAATTGCTATAGGTCAGAAAAGTATTGGTGAGTTCAGCCATTCTTTACATACAAAAAACAAAACCCTTAAAGGATCTTTTTCTGTTGTAAATACATTTAATTCGAATATAGCTACTTTTCTAAGTGATAATAATTATATCTATGCTTACTTAATGAGTCCTGAATTTAAGATGCAAAAGCAACTTAAATTTAAAAAAAACAAAAAATATAGAGGCGTTGTTGGTAAATTTCACACAAATGGAAATAAGTTTTCTTTTATTGTAGCTAATATCAATGCTTCTAAATTTGGTACTATTGCTTTTGATTTTAAAAAGGACACTGTAGTTTTCACTAAAGATCCTTTTAAAACAAATGGACTTACTTTACTTCAAAATTTTAATCAGCAAAATAAATCTCATTTACTTTTTCTCAAAAAAAAAACATCTGAACTTATTGTTCGAACCTACGCAAACGATAAAAAAACTACAAATACAACATTCAACCTGAAAAATGAAAAATTTTTAATAGGAAAACACAAAGAAACTTCACTTACTAAACTTTTATACAATACATTATATAACGATTATACCATAACTAAAATTCAATCTTTTGAATATGGTAAAACAAAGTATAAAATTCAGCCTGTCTCTATAGAAACCACATCAGAATATACAAAACTTTATATTGAAGATGATCATATTAAAATTATTTTTGACAAGAATAAATACTATTCTCAAATTCTTACTTTAGGCTTAAAAGATGGTACACATTCATTAGTTAAGATAGAAAAACCACTATCTAAAGTTACAGGAAAAAATAAGACTTCTAATTCGTATCTATTTGATAATTTTTTATTCACTACTGCTTGTTCAAAGAAAAATATTGGAATTAGTATACACGATTTAGAAACTCATAAAAAAATTAAAGAATTCACCTTAAAATATAATCAAACATTACCTTTTGATAATGTTCCTGTTGTAATTCAAGGTAAATCGTACAATAGAATAACCAAAAAACAAAGTAAGGTTTTCTTTCGAAAACTTTACTATAGCGATATAGGAATTACTGTAGTAAGACAAAATAACAACTTTGCCATTACGATAGGAGGAAAAAAACCAGCTACACTACATAACCCTATGATGAGTTTAAAAATGGGAGACAATGTATCTATCTATGCAGTAAATAACTATAGAGGTTTTTTAGATCCTCATTCTTATATTTTAAACAATTATAGAAATAAAAAGGCTACTTATTTTAGAGGTATTTTAGATAATGAATTTAATTTCACTGATATTCCTCTAGAAAAAAACGTTTACGATACTATAAATTCTTATGTTCAAGAAAATAATACGCAAGAAAATAGTCATATTTTTCAATACAAAGGAAAAATGATTTACGGGTATTATGCTCCTGAATTAAATACGTATAAATTTCTAGCTTTTTAAGACTAAAAAAAGAGTGATATTACTACCACCCTTTTTAAACCAATAATCAAAAAAAGAGACTTTAAAGCCTATGGAATGAGGGAATTATTACACTTTGATTATTTCTCTTTAGTAATCCTAATCTCAGAAAATGAACAAATTTTTCTAAGCATTATATATGCAAAGCCGATATTAACCTTATAATATAGTATCAACTTTATTGTCTATTTGATTGTAGACAAAGTATATCTTCTTAAAAATGGCCTTGGAACGCTCACACCCCCATGAGTTTTGCGCTCCAAGGTTTAAGGATGCTTACATATGTTTTATCGTTTTTATACTAAAAATTTGATATAAACTAAGTAATTACCTCCTGGGTCCCAATTACCCATACTAATTGTATATCTCTTATACATTTTATTATTCACTCCATTTAACTAAACAAAAGATATAAAAATCTTAATTTCAACCATTTATAGCATTTATTTTTATTTAAAAAAGAGAAGTAAAACCTAATACAATTAAAAATTATTTTTTGATTTCTTATACGGATTATACTATGATTTATCTTGAAAACTTATGTCAAAACTAATTGTTATTTTCATACAAAAACACCCCTGTTTTCAGTGAAAAAAAATCATTTAACCCATAGCTACATACTACAAACACTCAATTATTCAATAATAGAATTTGTAACGCTTATAGGTGTTTCACTATGCATAGATATACTTGGATAAACAGGATACCAAGAACCGCCTATATTATTTCTAATTATAGCGTCATCAATTATAATATTTCCTGTCTTATCGTTACTTACAAAAAAAATAGAAGCACCAAATGCAACCACTTCATTGCGCTCTAATTTCGATCCTTGTATTTTTAACGTCATTGTGTTTCCATCGTTATAAATGGCTCCACCACTACCTCCACCTGGTGTGTTTGGACTAGCTGGATTTCCTCCATTACCTATTGCTTTATTATGAGAAAACACACTATTAATAATTGTCCAAGAAACATCTATACTACTAATAGCTCCACCATTAGAACCTTCATTTCCATAACCTTCAGCACCTCCAAATGTACTATTCACTACATATACAGGTTGTTTATTATATTGACTGAATACTCTAACCGCTCCTCCTCCAACATCTGGACCTACACTTTTACACTTATTATTAAAAAAACGACAATTTACTATTTTAAATCTTCCTCCTCGTACCCAAATTGCTCCTCCACCATCATATTCAGTTTCATTAGTTGAGTTACCATCTGCAAATGTTATGTTTTGAACGGTGAGCCTTGGATGATCTTGATTTTGACAATTACTAGTTGTCCATACTTGATTTTCATCACAAGTATTCATATATAAAATTCTAGTTTTCCCATCACCACTTAAAGTTACTAAACCGCCTCCATCTATAATTACTTCATCATTTGCATTATTAAATACTTTAGCAGGTTTATCCATTTTAATTGTTACTGGTTCTGATCCACAATCAAAAACTATTTTACCGCCTTTAGCTACAGCTTTTACTACTGCTTCACATGTACAACTTTCAGGAGTTCCATTACCTACAACAGTATCTGGGTTGGATACATTTTCTACACTTGCTTCATTAGGTATTGGTGAGTTTCCATTTGGGTTTCCAGCTGCAGGACCTGTTGCTGGGTTTTCTAAAGGATTATGAATTTCAGAAATTACTTGTTCTTCTCTTCCCTTTGAACAATTGTACAAATTGATGATTAAAACACAGTATAAAAACTTTTTAAACACATTATTTGATATCATAAATTTTCTATTGTATAATTTGGGATTAACGGTTATTTATACAGAAATAGCATTGCAGATACTATTTGATACGACTTATTATCAACTGGCTTTATAGTAGTTGATGTATGTGTAGTCCCATTTACCACTAAAACACCGTCTTTAGTCCATTTAAAACTTCTATTATTAGCATTTATAGTACCTTGCTTATCTGCTTTAAATAAAAACACTCCTTTTTTATCGTATACCTCATCATCAACAAAACTTAAAATTGTCTGCCCATTAAGATCTTTAATCGCTGTATTTTCAATGTCTATTTCACCTACTAACTTCCCATGATCTAAAATTCCTCCATCTGCATCTATCTCTATAATAACCTCATTGTCATATTGAATTTGAATTTCAGAAAATTCAAATTTTTTATTTGATTGATTACAAGAGAACAACACTCCAATTATAAAAAAAAGTACACTCTTCAATAATACATTTACGCTCATTTGTATGATTTGTTATCAAATTACTATTTGCAGCAAAATTACAGGATACCTTATGTGTTTTTTACCCTGAATTCAGTGAAAAAGACCTATTCAACAACCTATATAGTTACAACTTCAAATTCCACTAATCGTATTAATCCTTAATTGCTGGATGTAACATGATTACAAACAATGATGGAACTTTATATAATTGCTCAGCTTCTAAAAATTCTATTGTAGTTCCGTCTTCTTTTCCGTTGATAAACAATACACCTTCTGATGACCATTCTATATCATACACTTTATGGTCTGATTTTGTTTTTCTGTATTCTTTTTCTTTAAAAAAACGATATTTTCTATCTCCTTTTTTCCTCATGGAAAAAACATATTTACCTTTTGCATCAGTAACAACTTCATCGGTAATGAATAACATTTTTTCATCTTGATTAGATAAAATAACGTTCGTTTTTTTATCTATTTTAGCTACTAACCTTTCACCAAATATATTGTAATACACTTCTCCTTTCTCATTCACATCGATAAATGAAAAACCTTCTTTGTCTATGATTTTAAATGCTGAAAATGCCAATTGATTTTCTTTATCTTGACAAAAAACGAATACCTGTGTTAATACAAGAATACTTACTATTTTTTTCATGCTTAGTGTAGATTAATAAAACAAACTTAATAGAAGAATTCTATTATATTTTCACTGAATTCAGTGAAAATAAATAATAAGCTATCTTTTAATATAAAAAATCAAATACTGCATAGAGAATATCTAATCTTTTATCTATAATTTAGTTGTAAACTTAGTACAGACCAATGCTTAAAATTGCGCATCACGAAATTTACAATCACCCTTTACCAGATAACCATCGTTTTCCTATGGAGAAATATGATTTAATTCCGCAACAGTTATTGTATGAAGGGACATGTACTAAAGACAACTTTTTTCAACCTGAAATACCTAACAACAAACACTTTTTCTCGGTTCATACTCCTGAATATTTTTTTGACTTGCTGAATATTACCTTATCTAAAAAAGAAGAACGTAAAATCGGTTTTCCTTTAAATGAACAGCTCATCGCTAGAGAAATGATTATTGCTGATGGTACAATGAAAGCTTCTGAATTTGCTATGCAATATGGTGTTGCTATGAATATTGCAGGCGGAACACATCATGCATTTAGCAATAGTGGTGAAGGGTTTTGTATGTTAAATGATCAGGCAATTGCTGCTCGTTATTTACAACAAAAAGGATTAGCTCATAAAATTCTCATTATAGATTTAGACGTTCACCAAGGAAATGGAACTGCAGAGATTTTTAAAGACGATGACTCTGTTTTTACCTTTTCTATGCATGGAAAAACGAATTATCCTTTTCATAAAGAACAATCTGATTTAGACATTCCTTTAGAAAACGACACTAAAGATGATGAATATCTCACAATTTTAAAAGAAACCTTACCCCAATTAATAACACAGCAACAACCTGATTTTATCTATTACTTATGTGGAGTTGATATTTTAGAAAGCGATAAACTCGGAAAATTGAGTGTAAGTTTAATAGGCTGCAAGGAACGTGATCGTTTTGTTTTACAAACTTGCCACGATCATAAAGTCCCTGTAATGTGCAGTATGGGGGGAGGATATTCTGAGGATATTAAAATTATTGTAGAAGCACATACAAATACGTATCGTTTGGCTCAGGAGATATTTTTTTGATAATTATAAAATCTAAACTATTTTATTTCGAATCTTTATTTGTACCATAAAAATTTTAATTATAACTAACAAAATAACAGGTAAAAACACTAGAAAAGAAATAATATTACCTTCTTTCAATAATACTAAAAATATAATTGTAATCGGTAACACAGCATAAGTAAAAAAAAGATATAACTGTGGTATAATTTCTTTGTAAACACCATACCAAGGCGTATCATTACCTTTTAAAATATCTAAGTTTTTTTCTAATTTTTCATAATGAACATAAAAATATAATAACACCATTATATAAAATATGAGGGTTACAAAATTTATATCTTCTGAAAAAATTTGAATTCCTATTAAAGGTAACTTTTGCTCTCTAATATTTATATCTCTTTCTATAACTTTTTTTAGATTTTCTAATTTAAAATTCTTAAAACCTTTTGAATAGTGATATAAATCAGGAAAAGAAAATTCAAAATTACCAGTTCTTATATCTTTAAAATTATTATTCTTTAATAGTATTCTTTGTGGAAAAAACTCATGTCTTTTTACTGCAAATGAAAAGAAAATCTCTTCCATAGCATCATTTTTAAAAATCATCAAATTATTAACCCCTATTTCATCATTATTCTTGCTAACTGATACATTGGAAACTTTGCCTTCCCCTCTTTCATACTTATATTGATTATATTTTGGTTTTTGAGTAACGGATCTCAAATGATTTGGAACAATGTAACTATCATTTGTTTCTCGACACAGTCTATGTTTATAATTAGGAAAATTACTCTTAGCCTCTTCAAATGTTCTAAATGTCCTTAAGTTTATTTTCTCTTTTGCACTATCTCTAATACAAAAGGCTGAAATACCTAAATCATTTAAAGGAGTGTAATAGTAAAACTCTTGGTTCAGGAATTTCCAAACATCAAGATAATAGCTAAATATTTCTCGTTTAGCTTCTCTATCTACAGAGAAAATACCATATCGTTCTAAATACGTCTCCTTATTTAAAAGTGTAAAAAAACTATTAAAATTAGCATCATAAAATTCTATATTTAAAAAATTTAAATCAACTTCAATAATTTCTTTTTCGTATATAATAAAAATACTATTTTCTCCTTTATTATTTTTGGATTCTTTCTCTTGAAGTTCATTTTTTTTATCTATTAGAATTTTTGCCCACTCTTCTTTATCTATAATTTTTGAGATACTATAAAACTGTTCTTGGGCAAACAATAATTTATTAGATTTAGAAAGTAATAAATACAAAAAAAGACAACTTATAGTTATAATAAGATAACATATAGATCTCAAATGCTTAACTAAATCTTTCATAAAACCACGTTTCTTATACCAACTAAATTAAAAAAGTTATGTCAATAAATAAACTATTTAATCTGAAATCATTTTAATATATATTAAAAAAATAACAAGTCCTATAAAACTCTATTCATCGCTAAGAAAAAGGAAAGTTAAAATCCTTCTTTTTCATTTCTCTATATTCGAAAAATATATTAAAATTATTGTAGAAGCACATACAAATACGTATCGTTTGGCTCAGGAGATATTTTTTTAAATTACTTTTGCAGAAAAAAGTATGATCAAAAAAATTTATACAATTTTATTTTTAATACCCTTTTTGATTATATCTCAAGAAAAATTAGGGCAATTTGAAAACACTATTAAAGAAAACAATGCTAATGTTTTAGAATCTTTCTCTATTTTCAACAATGAAACCAATAAGATTGCTACTTTCCTCATAGAAAAAAAAGAAATGTATGGTTTTATTGTTAACGAAAATTTCAATGTTGAAAAACATATTTTATTAGAAAACAAAAAAAGAAAGTACAAACTTTTAATGGGTAAGATGTACAATGACAAAAATCAGTATAAAGTTATTGTTTCTAATAAAATAAAAACCAAATTTGCTATAATTACTTTCGATTTCTCTACTGGGAAAGCAAATTTAATTGAAGATGACTTTAACACCAGAAAATTTCTTTTTTTACAGAGTATTAGTAGAAAAAACAAAGTGCATCTTCTTTTTATTGATAGAAATACAAATAATATTATTTCTCGAAACTATTATGCTGACGGACATGTAGATAACACTGAATTTAATTTTAAAAACGAAGAGTTTTTAATTACAGACACTAAAAAAATCAATCTAAAAAAACTCTTACCAGATTATTCAAATCCAGCTCATAGGGAAATCAAAAACATCGCTTATGAATTAACAAAAGTTAGTGAAGAGTCTCATAAAACGAATCTTGAGGCTGATTTTTTTTCAACTAGTGTAAAAAGAAAACAAACCTCTCCTATATCTATAGACATCTCTTCTAAACTAAGTAAATTATACATTAGAAATGAAGACGTTATAATCACTTTGGATAAAAATAAATTTTATACTCAAATCTTATTTTTAAACCTAAATAATGGGACTTATAAATTTAAAAAAGTAAAGAAACCTTTATTTAAAGCAGAAAAGCTATACAAGAAATCAAACTCTTTTATATTGGATGATATGTTGTTTACAACAACATCTACAAAACAAAAATTAGTTATTAATATTAATAACCTTGAAAATAATTCTCTTTTAAAACAACTTACGATTGATAGAGAACAACCAATAGAGTTCAGCAATACACCCATAATTCAAACAGGAGGAGACTTTGCAAATTATAGAGAATTAGAAAAAACCAAACAATTTTTAAGAAAAATAACAACCAGTAATATTGGTATCTCTGCTCTTAAAAACGAAACAGGTATAGAAATTACATTAGGTGGTAGAAAATATGTTGATAGACCTGGTGTAACAGCTGGAATAATCGGAGGTGGTTTGTTTGGCGCTTTAGGTAGTTTTTCTGCAACTTCTAGTTACTTTAATGCAAATACATATTCTTATAATTCTTACTTAAAAAAGAAATCAGTATATATAAAATGTCTCTTTGATGATAATTTTAATCATATCGAGGGAGAAATAAGGGATAATATTTATGACAAAATCCATACGTTTACTAATCTTAAAAAAAAGAAATTAGATGATGGTATTTATACCGAAAAAGCACAAAATTCAATAAAAAAAGATGCTGTTAATATCTTTAAAGTTAACAATCAACTAATTTTAGGCTATTATAATAAAAAAATTAAAACCTATAATTATTATAAATTTTAATAAACATAAAAATGCAACTTTTATCATACATATCCTCACAAACTTCATATTCAGAAAAAAGTATTCAAAATACTGTTGAGTTATTAAATGAAGACTGTACTATTCCGTTTATCGCACGTTACCGTAAAGAGAAAACAGGTAATTTAGATGAAGTTCAAATTGGTGAAATTGTTGCTTTAAAGGAAGCTTTTGAAACACTTGAAAAAAGAAAAAACACAATTTTAAAAGCCCTAGAAGAACAAGAGGTATTAACACCAGAGTTAAAAACGAAAGTGGTAAATGCTAAAGATCTTACCACGCTAGAAGATATTTATCTCCCTTATAAAAAGAAACGTAAAACAAAAGCAGAAACCGCTCGTAAAAACGGATTAGAACCTTTGGCTAAAATCATTATGAGTCAGCGTGCTGATGATCTAGATTATGTTGCTTCTAAATACCTGAATAACGATGTTGAAAATGAAGATAAAGCTTTAGAAGGAGCAAGACATATTATTGCCGAATGGATTAATGAACGTACTGATATTCGTAATTTAATTCGAAGAGAATTAGAACGTTTTTCTACCATAACTACGAAAGTTGTAAAAACAAAAAAGGACGCTTCGACTCCGCTCAGCGAAAGTAACGAAGCTCAAAAATTCAAGGATTATTTTGATTGGTCTGAAAACTTAAGTAGAATTCCTTCACATCGTTTATTAGCCATTTTACGTGGAGAAAAAGCTGGATTTATCCGAGTTAAAATAGAAATCGATAATGATCGTGTATTGGAGAAAGTAGATCGAAAGTTGATTAAAAACAATAATGAGTGTGGTGCAGAAATTCAATTGGCAATTGATGATGCTTACAAACGTTTGTTATTACCTTCTTTAACTACTGAAGCAATGAACATTGCCAAAGAAAAAGCCGATGAAGCTGCAATCACAGTATTTAAGAAAAATCTTGAGCAACTATTATTAGGTGCTCCGCTAGGTGAAAAAAGAATTTTAGCCATCGATCCAGGGTTTAGAACAGGATGTAAAGTGGTTTGTTTAAATGAACAAGGTGATTTATTAGATAATACCGCTATTTATCCAAATGCTCCTCAACACAAAACTACAGAAGCTGCTTACACCATTGAACATTTAATCAAAAAATATAATATAGAGGCGATTTCTATAGGAAACGGAACCGCTTCAAGAGAAACCGAGCGTTTCATTAAAAATATTGCAGCTACTAAAGCTTTAGAAGTATTTGTGGTTAATGAAGCTGGTGCCTCTATTTATTCTGCCTCAAAAATAGCTCGCGATGAATTTCCAAAGGAAGATGTAACCGTGCGTGGAGCTGTTTCTATTGGAAGAAGATTAGCAGATCCTTTAGCTGAATTGGTTAAAATAGATGCGAAATCTATTGGAGTTGGTCAATATCAACATGATGTAGATCAGAATCAACTTAAAAAATCGTTAGATACCGTTGTAGAGCACTGTGTAAATAAAGTTGGTGTAAACATTAATACTGCAAGTGCTTCGTTATTGAGTTACGTTTCTGGAATTGGACCGAAGCTTGCTGAAAATATTGTAAATCATAGAAATCAGCATGGTGTTTTTAAAACAAGAACAGACATTAAAAAAGTAGCACGTTTAGGTGGTAAAGCATTTGAACAATCTGCTGGGTTTTTACGTATTAAACAAGGGAATAATCCTTTAGATGATTCTAGTGTACATCCAGAAAGTTATACTTTAGTTAAAAATATAGCCAAAGATTTAAAACTAAACATTAAAGATTTAATTGGCAATACGAAACAACTTAAAGAGATTAAACTCAACAACTATGTAACCCCCGATTTTGGTTTACTTACATTAAAAGATATTGTTAAAGAGCTAGAAAAACCTGGTTTAGATCCAAGGGAGAAAGCTAAAGCATTTTCTTTTGATGAAAACGTAAAAACAATAGACGATTTACATATTGGAATGGTTTTACCCGGAATTGTAAATAACATTACCAACTTTGGCTGTTTTGTAGACATTGGAATTAAAGAAAGTGGTTTAATTCATATTTCTAATTTATCGGACACATTTGTAGATGACATTAATAAAATAGTGAGTCTACAACAACAAGTTTTAGTTAAAGTTTTAGAGATTGATATTTCTAGAAAACGAATTCAGTTGAAATTAACGTCATAGTTTACGTAAATAATCTGTAGTTATTTTATCTACTTCTGCCGAATGCTTTCCAAACCAAATAAAGTGCTCGGCATTTTTTATAGTATGCAACTCAACAGTATTCTCTAATGATTTCATTGTAGTTATTCTCAATTAAGAAAAACTGTCACAATTTTAAAATCAATTTGTCTATTTGATTATAAAAATTAATCAATGACAATTATGAATAAATTTCTACTATTATATTTTTCTATACTTATTTTAGGATGCAATAATTTAAAACAAAAACAATCTGAAAACTTCTATAAATACAGTAAATCTATAGACTCATTACTACAATATAGTTTTGACAAAGGTATTTTTAATGGTAATGCTTTAGTAACTAGAAACGACTCTTTAGTCTATCAAAAATCTTTTGGTTATACAGATGGTTCAAGTAAAAACAAACTAACCAAAGCATCTATTTTTAGTCCAGGATCAATTGCTAAAGAATTTGTTGCTGTTTCTATTATGATTTTGGTAGAAAAAGGTTATCTAAGTTTAGATGAGAACTTATCTAAATTTGATTTAGGATTACCAGATTGGTCTAAAAAAGTTACAATTAAACATCTGCTAAATTATGTAGGTGGCTTTCCTCAAATTGATTACGCCAATATAAAAAATGATACTGATATTCTAGAAGACTTACAACAATTACCCAATTTGTTATTTGAACCAGGCACAGGTTATAATTATAACAACAATAGTATTTTTCTTCAAAAAAGAATAATAGAAAAGATTACAAAAACTACATTTCAAGAATTTGTAAGGAAACACATTACTATGCCTTTAAAAATGAAAAATGCTGCTTTTGATATTGGTTTTGATTATCCAAATAGAACACGAAGCTTTAATGTGCATAAAGAAAATGCTTCAGAAATTTATCCAAGTACAGGTTGGTTGTGGGTTACCGCTGATGATTTAAATAAATGGATAACAGGCTTACGTCACAATACATTAATTACAGAAACATCATTTAAAACAATTGCTGTAAATCAATTTTTCAAAGAAAAGGGGTCTATTTTAGGAACTTACAACGCTAAAAAAGCATTACATAGCCATGGTGGACAATCATATCAATTTGAAGCCGTATTTATCAGTGAATTAGAAAACAATCTTAGTGTAATTTTAATGTGTAACAATAAAAACCAATCATTTAACATTATTGAATCTGTTTATGGTATTATGAAGGACCAACCATTCAATTTACCTAAAAAATCTATTTATAGACAAATTCGTAGTAGCTGTCATAAAAACATAGATGAAGGCGTTAAGCTATACCACACTTTAAAACAAAGCGATTACAAACTTTATAATTTTAACGATCCAAACGCACTCAATAGCCTTGGTTATGATTTGCTAACTTCAAAAAAGATAAAGGAAAGCATAATCATTTTTAAATTAGCTGTTATTGAATTTCCAAAAGATGCTAATTTGTATGATAGTTTAGGTGAAGCCTATTTTACTGACAAACAATACGATTTAGCAATAGAATATTATCAGAAATCTTTAGAATTAAATCCTGAAAACACAAATGCTGTAAAAATGATTGAAAAGATTAAAACGACACATAAAAAATAATTGTCTATAACCATATAGTCTTTGAGGAATTTCTTGTACATATCAAACTGAAAATCTTTGTAATTTTCTAGTTTGATGAGGCTGTCTAAAAAGTGTTTGAAAACGTCATTCTTAATTTGTCTGTGCTAAACTTGCAAGTTCTGTTTCACGAAAAATAATCTTTTTAGTCAGCCCCTTTAGATGACTATTAAAAAACTACAACAACCCTTCAATTACAAAATAATTACCTAAAAAAAGTAACACTATTCATTATTTCAAGTCTTCCTAAAAAACACTAGACATGAAATCAGTATTACACCTATGCTTACTTTGCTTTATAACAATAGGATTTAGTCAAAAAACAAATCATGATATTGACAGTTTATTCAACGCTTACTTTACAAAAGGTACTTTTAATGGTACTGCACTAGTTGTAAAAGACAATCAAATTATATATCGTAAAGCATTGGGCTATGCTGTAAGCAACAAAAAAACTCAACTATCTGTAAATTCTAAATTCCTTATTGGTTCTATTTATAAAGAATTTCCAGCTGTTGCAATCATGCAATTAGTAGAAAAAAATAAACTAACAGTTGATGAAACTATTCATAAAATTCTTCCTGAATTACCAGAATGGAGTACTAAAGTAACTATTAAACACTTGCTTCAATATTCCAGTGGTTTACCAAAAATAAATTGGCGACATTATTTTTCAAATAAAATCATACCTACTGATGAAAGTTTATTTGAGGATATTAAGAATGTAAGTGAATTAAACTTTGCTCCTGGATCGGACTATTTATACACCAACATGAGTCCTATTTTATTAATAAAAGTTATTGAAAAAATTACAGCTTTATCTTTTGAAGACTATTTAATGAAACACATATTACAACCTCATCAAATAAAAGGAATAAAAATAAAGAATCAATTCCCTTTTTTAGATAAAAAAAACATGGCTATGCCTTTTAATAAAGATTTTAAAGATGACCCTTATAAAGTTGCTGTAAAAAATGAACTAATCTCTTCTAACGCGAATGGACTTTATTTATGGTTGAAGAAATTAAGTAACTTCGAAATTATTTCGAAAAAATCTTTGCAGTTCTTATCACAAAAAGCAAATAAAGAAACACATACACAAGCCCCTTTAGGAAGTTGTTCTTGGAAAAATAATGATATCGATATTCACCACCATCACGGTTCTTCTGGTAATTATGAATGTTTAGTTACAAGAGATAAAACTAATAATATATTCATTATCCTTTTAACCAATCAAAAAAATAGAAATTTATTCGAAATCACTAATAAAATACTCAATAATTAACAAATTAATTGAATAAAAAACAATGTGGAATTACCATTAAAAACATTCACTTTTTAAGGCCTTATAACTAGTTTAAAAGTTGATAATTTCGTAAATTTACAAGACTTATCTTTTAAACATTTCGTTATGGAAAATATAGATGCTGCAAGACTTCAAATGGCATTCACGCTAATTTTTCATATTGTTTTTGCCTGTATCGGAATGGTTATGCCTTTTTTTATGATCGTCTCTCACAAAAAGTGGTTGAATACAGGAAATCCAGTATATTTAAAATTAACTAAAGTATGGCAAAAAGGAGTTGCCATTTTCTTTGTAACAGGTGCAGTTTCGGGTACTGCACTATCCTTTGAATTAGGACTTTTATGGCCCGAATTTATGGAACATGCCGGGCCAATAATCGGTATGCCTTTTTCTTTAGAGGGAGCTGCATTCTTTGTTGAAGCAATTGCTCTTGGTTTTTATTTGTATGGATGGGATAAAATCTCTCCAAAGTTTCATTGGTTTACAGGAGTTATTGTTGGAATTGCAGGTGTTGCATCTGGAATTCTAGTGGTTTCTGCTAATGGTTGGATGAACGCTCCATCTGGCTTTGATTATGTTGATGGACAATTTCTAAATATTGATCCTATTCAAGCATTATTGAATCCCGCTTGGTTTACTCAAGCATTACACATGGTTTTAGCTGCTTTTACTGCAACTGGATTTGCAGTTGCTGGTATTCATGCTTTTCAGATTTTAAAAAATAAACAAACTGAAATTCATAAGAAAGCTTTTAAAATCGCAATTACATTTGGTGCAATTGCGGCGATTTTACAGCCAATTAGCGGAGATATTTCTGCAAAAGATGTTGCTAAACGTCAACCAGTAAAATTAGCTGCTATGGAAGCGCATTACGAAACATCTAAAGGAGTTCCTTTGTATATCGGTGGAATTGTAGATCAGGAGAAAAAAGAAGTGAAATACAAAATAGAAATTCCGAAAGCTCTATCTTTTTTAGCTTTTGGTGATTTTGATGCTGAAGTAAAAGGATTAAATGACTTTCCAGAAGATGAAATTCCGAATGTAGCTATTGTACATTATGCATTTCAAATTATGGTCGGTTTAGGCGGAATTTTACTCATGGCTGGAGTTTTCTTTTTCTTTGTAAACAGTAAGAACAAACAGTGGTTAGATAAAAAACTGTTCTGGAAATTATTTGCTTTTTTAGCTCCTGCTGGATTTATTGCTTTAGAAGCGGGTTGGATTGTTACTGAAGTTGGAAGACAACCTTGGATAATTCATAAAATTATGCGAACTAAAGATGCTGTTACTCCTATGCCTGGAATTCAATACAGTTTTTATCTTTATGTAGTATTGTATTCTATCTTAACAATAACCGTAGCTTGGTTATTACATAGACAAATAAAATCATTAAATAACTCACCTAAATTAAGCCTATGATAGCTGTAGTTTTATTTTTTTTAGCCTTTTCTCTTTTATTATATGTCTTATTAGGCGGTGCAGATTTTGGTGCTGGGATTATAGAATTGTTTTCCTCTAAAGACAATCAGAAAATCACTAAAAAAACCATTTATCGTGTCATGGGACCCGTTTGGGAGGCGAATCATATTTGGATTATTATTCTTATTGTGATTCTTTGGGTAGCCTTCCCGCAATATTATAAAGTGATGGTCACTTCCTTACACATTCCAATTACCTTGATGTTATTAGGAATTACTTTACGTGGTGTTGCTTTTATTTTTAGACATTACGACGCTTATGAGGATAAATCACAACATATTTATAATTGGTTGTTTAGAATTTCTAGTTTAATTACTCCAATTTTTTTAGGCATGATTTTCGGTGGAATGATTTCTAGTAAAATTGTATTACCAACAGACACTATTATACCATCTTTTGCTGAAGCTTATATTACGCCCTGGTTTAATCCTTTTTCTTTTTTAGTTGGTTTATTTTTTGCTAGTCTTTGCGCTTTTCTATCGGCAGTTTTATTAATTGGAGAAGCTGATGAAGAAGGATATCCCATATATGTTAGAAAAGCCAAAATTGCAACAATTGTTGTCGTATTACTTGGTTTTTTGACCATCTGTTATGGTTATTTTACAGGTACTATTTTTGTGTTAGGGATTATTAAAAACCCATTAAGCATTGGTTTAGTTGTATTATCTGCTTTAGGTTTAATTCCGCTTTGGTATGCTGTAAAAAAAGGAAATAGAATTAGCAGTAGAATTTACGCAGGAATTCAAGTGATTTTAATTATTGCTGTGGCTTTAATTCCGCATTTTCCAAATTTATTATTGATTCAAAATGACAGTAGAAGTCTTCTAGACAATATAGCGCCTGATGCTGTTATTAATGTATTAGGAATTTCTTTAATTATAGGTGGACTTATTATTGTTCCTGGGCTTTTTCATTTATTAAAGTCTTTTAAGTTGATCAAGATTTTGGAAAAAGAGCAATAGCGATATCTTTTAAAACACTCAACGGATCATCACATCCTTAAGTATTTGTATTTTATGTAAATTTTCTTAGCTCCAATCTTTAGTCATCTCTAATAACAAAAAAAAATTATGTCCTATAGTTAATTCATAGTAGGTTTTTCAGATATAATGTAACAACTGTTGTAATTTTTCGTCATGATAATAAACTATTCTCATGGGCAAAAAAGTCATATTTGCAATTGTAATATTCTCCATTATTTATATGTTAACCTACAAGATTTATTATTCTTGGTTAAACAAAAATTATAAAAAGAATGAAATTCCTGCTTTAAAATCGATTTATAAATTAGTTATCATTTTTGCTTTTCTTTCATTTTTATGGAGTTCTTATTCTATTAACGATTATGTGTTGTTCATTTTTAAATTAAGCCTGTATGGGTTACTTTTTATCATAACTATACGAATTGGTTCAACAACTTTGCTTAAGATACCTTTGTCGAGCGTAGATGATGAAATCCCTATTGATAAAAAAGAAATATCAAAAGAAATTATTCAAAAAGCATCTTGGTTAAAAGAACAAATGGAAACGAATCTTTTTTATCTGAATCCAGAATTGACTTTAAAATCTTTAGCAGATCATCTTAACATACATCCTAATATTTTATCTAAAATAATAAATGATGGAGTGGATAAGAACTTCTCTGATTTTGTAAATGGATATCGTGTAAATGCTGTAATTGAAAAATTGAATAGTGGCAATTATGGACATATAACACTACTTGGCTTATCTTTTGAATGTGGTTTCAATTCAAAAACAACTTTTAACAGAGTCTTTAAGAATAGTACAGGTATGACTCCTTTAAGTTATAAAAAATCAATAAAAATGAGTCCCATTCTATAACATGGAGCTTTTTATAGCCTGATTGCCTATATGTTTGTTGAATAATTCAATTCTTTAAAATTAAACATGAAATCAAATTATTTTTTATTACTTATTACATCTTTGCTAATTTCTTGTAAGGTTAATGCTCAAGCAAATGAAATAAACAACTTATTTTTTTCAAAAATTGATTTGTTGAAAAAGAAACCTACATCTTATGATTATTCAAATAACTTTACTTTAAATAAAGAACAGTTTCTAAGTATTCACTTTACATTAGACAAACCACTTATTGAGAATCTTAAATTATTAGCTCCAAACTTAACGAAAGATGAATTGTTACAAATAGGGAGTTTTCAATTTTCATTTTTAGTAGACGGAAAAACAGTCTATGTAGAAAACTTAAACAAAGGTGCTGGAACGATTGTCTCTAAAACAACTCAGCTTAAGCATATCATTCCTTTAGTATACCCCAAGCAAATTGATTTTTGGGGTTGGTTTATGTGGTTAAAGTTCATGAAATTAGGAGGAGGACAAGATATCCTTCTTAAAGATAATCATTCTTTAACTATTGAAGTAAGACCGTATATAAGGGAAAAGACACTAAAAGTTGGTCCAATTTTAGCCAAAGGAAAAATTACTGTAGAAGTAGCAAAAATTAAGATCGACGAAAACCTAGTTCCAATTCAAAAAATACAATCGAATAGCGGTTGGGAATTATCTGAAGATACTTTTGACAGAGACAAGATAGAAGCTCTAAATAGAAAAATAGCTGAAAAAAGATTTAATGACATTAATGGAATTGTAGTTATAAAAGAAAATAAGCTTTTAATAGAAGAATATTTTAATGGTGAAAATAGAAATAGTTTACACGATTCAAGATCGGTAGGGAAATCATTCGCTTCAACAATGCTAGGAATTGCTATTGAAGAGAATTATATTACTGATGAGAATGTATTATTAAAAAACTTTTACGATTTAAAATCATTTGAAAACTATAGTAAAAAGAAAGATTCAGTAACTTTAAAATCGCTATTAACGATGAGTTCGGGATTTCTTGGGGATGACGATGATTACAGTAGCCCTGGAAATCAAGAAAATATGTATCCTACAAAAAATTGGGTGAAATTTTCACTCGATTTACCTATGCAGGAAGATAAAAAAATAGGAAAAGATTATACGTATTTTACAGCTGGTGTAGTTGTTTTAGGAGATATTATTCATAAATCTGTTCCAGAAGGCTTAGTTTCATATGCTGACAAAAAGCTATTTGCACCTCTTAATATCACCAATTATAAATGGCAATACACACCACAAAAGGTTGGTAATACTGCTGGAGGAATCCAGTTAAGAGCAATTGATTTTGCTAAATACGGACAATTATATAAAAACAAAGGGCTTTGGAATGGCAAACAAATATTAAGTAAAAAATGGGTAGCAAAGAGTTTAGACAAACAAGTAAAAAGACCACCTAATAAGGGGCATTATGGGTATTTATTTTGGAATAAAACATTTAAGCACAATAATAAAGAATATGAAGTTTCTTATTGTAATGGAAATGGAGGAAATAAAATTTTTGTTTTTAAAGATATACCTTTTGTTATCGTTATTACTTCTTCTGCATATAATACCCCAGATGCACATCTTAATGTCAATAAAATGATGACTGATTATATATTACCAGCAATAATCAATAAAGAATAAAACATTTATTTTTTCTTTTTGGAACTATTTCACCAGGATTTACCTATTACAAAATTATCTAGTATGTTATCTAAAAATTCATATTTTAAAACATACTAGATAATTTAAGAAAAACTTACTTACCCCTCACAACTTGCACATTCTTTCTTTTGTTTAAATTTTTGTGCTGCATTCATACTATGTTGGTAATACAGCGATTTTAAACCTAGTTCCCAAGCTGTAATGTGAATTTTATTAATCTCTTTTACTGGCATTTCAGGATGAATAATAATATTTATAGATTGCCCTTGATCGATATGATTTTGCCTGTTCGCTGCCTGATAAATAATATCCATTTGATCTATCTCAGAATACGTTTTAAATACATTTTTCTCTTCTAAAGTTAAAAAATCTAAATGTTGTACTGATCCATCTCTTTCTCTAATACTTCTCCAAACTTCTACTGTATCTTTCCCTTTCTTTTGTAAAAGCTTCGTTAAAAACGTATTTTTAATTGTTGTTTTAACTTTAGCAATATCTTTTACATAAATATTAGACCAGATTGGTTCTATTCCTTGAGAAACCTGACCTAAAATAAATGCAGATGATGTTGTAGGTGCTATTGCATTAAGTGTAGTATTTCTTCTGCCATACCCTTTTAACACTGCTGGTTCTCCAAATTTATCGGCTAGTTTTTCAGATGCTTTATATGATCTTTCTTTTATCGTTCTAAAGATTTCACTATTTAAGTTAAATGCTTCTTGGCTATCAAAAGCTAACATTTTTGATTGTAATAATGAATGCCAACCTAGTGTTCCTAATCCTAATGCTCTATTCTCTTTTGCAAAATTATAGGCTCTTTCCATGAATAAAAAAGTTTGTCGGTCTTCTTTATTATCAGAGTCTCTGTACGATTCTAATTTTTCCAAAAACTCAGTAATTACTGCATCTAAAAAATACACCATAGTTTCTACAGCATCTGTATCTTTCCATGTATCATAATTTAGTAGATTAACACTAGAAAGCACACATACAAAAGACCAATTATCGTTAGAAGGTAACATGATTTCTGTACACAAGTTACTTGCATAAATTGGCATTTTTTTATCTTGATATACATCTGCTGCACTATTGTTAGCATTATCGGTGAAAAATACATACGGATATCCCATTTCACCTCTACTTTGTAGTACTTTAGCCCATATTGTTCTTTTAGCTACATCACCATCAATCATAGATTGCATCCATTCATTAGTAACAGTAACTCCATGTGTAAGCTCTTGAATAGGATTTCCTTCTGATCCAATTTCTAAAAACTCCATAATATCTGGATGATCTATAGGCAAATACGGAGAAAACCTACCTCTTCGAACAGAACCTTGACTGACAACATCTACCATAGATTCAAATAAACGCATGATGTGTACAGCTCCTGAAGCCTCTCCGTTATTTTTTATAGGTGCTCCCCGATGCCTTATTTTTCCGAAATAGCCAGAAGTTCCACCCCCCAGTTTCGACATCATACCTACTTCAGATTGTGTATATAATATATTCCCAATATCATCGTCTATATGAGAACCAAAACAACTTATTGGTAACCCACGTTCTTTACCAAAGTTAGACCATACAGGTGAAGCTAGTGAATAAAAACCTTCAGACATGTAATAGTAAAACTTTTCTGCAAAACCAGGCATTTGTAATATTTGCTCTGCTCGTTCTGCTATTTGAGCAATTCTTGTTTCGGGTGTTTCTCCCTCACTAAGATATCCTGCTTCTAAAAAGTTTCTGCTATGCTCATTTAACCATGCAAATGGAGCTTCAGAAACTCTGTTCATTTTATCTTTAACTCTTCTACGAGTTTCAATCATTTCTTGATAGGTATTTTTTACCTGTGTCTCTTTTTTTATTGTATTCCCCATATTCTAAAAAAGGTCGTCGCTTGTTATACTTTGTGTTCTTTTACTATAATTGATTGATCTTTTTACGAAAAAATCACCATGTTTTGTACCTATGATTTCATCATCAAACCATTCGGTTTCTAACAATAGTTTTTCATCTACTTCGAAAATCTTCGCTATACCAATACTTTCAAGGGACTTATTAAATCGGTTTTTTAAGAATTCATTGATTACTTTTTTTGATAAAAAGCTTACTTCTCCATCCTCAAAAATCCAATCAACGATGCTTAATTCTGCTTCATAAGCTTCTTTACACATGTTTTGAATTGTTTGATGATAGGCTTCTGTAAACCATTCGGGGTGTTCTTTTTGTAAAATTTTGATGAGATCTATTCCAAAATCTCCATGAATTTGTTCTTCTTTTGAGGTAGCTTCAACAACATTAGAAATTCCTTTCAACATATTCTTATGCTTATTGAAAGCCATAATAATTAGAAACTGAGAAAATAAAGATACATGCTCGATAAAAAGAGAAAACAATAAGATCGATTCTGCATATTCTTTGTCACTTTCGCTTTTTGCATTTTTTAGTGCCATTTCTAAATAATGTACACGTTTCATCACAGCAGGTTTCTTTTTCAGCATTTTAAACTCTTCATTTAAGCCTAAAATTTCTAAAAGATGGGAGTAAGCGTCATGATGGCGAACTTCACTTTCTGCAAAAGTAGCACCAACAGATCCTATTTCAGGTTTCGGCATACGGTGGTATAAATCTCCCCAAAAACTTTTTACTGCAACTTCTACTTGTGATATGGCAAGCATTGTGTTTTTAATTGCATTTCGCTCAGTTGCTGTTAATCTAGATTTAAAATCCTGAATATCGCTTGTAAAATTAAACTCTGTGTGAATCCAATAGGAATGTCGTATTGCAGGAACGTATTCATACAAATGGGGGTATTCATATGGTTTTAGATTGATTCGCTTTTCAAAAATATTTGTTTTTCTTTCCTGTGTTCTTTTATTACGATATAATATATACGATTTAGCTACATTGGTAAACTGACTTTCCATCAAACAAAGCTCTACAATATCTTGAACCTCCTCTATTGTTGGTGTATATGTGCTATCATTTTCTTTACGTTCTAAAAGTGTCTTATAAACAGATAATGCAATGTTTTCAGCGTCTTGTTGTGTACCATTTCCCGTAGCTTTCATAGCTTTAAAAACGGCTACTGTAATCTTTTGTAAATGAAACTCTTTCGTGCTAAAATCTCTCTTGATTATTTGTTTAATCCCCATAAGTAAAATTTAGATTATTTGTAATGCTATGTTAAATATCTTACTTATTTGAACTCAATCTCTAGAGCTTAAAAAAAGTTTCTAAACATTTTATTAACATTAATTTAAAGTTAGAATTACGATGTTTTTTTGTAGTAAATGGACTTGTTTGAGCCTTATTTTACATTATAAAATGTATTTAAAAACAACACTAATTTTATTACTTTTTTAGAATACTAATAAAATTAAGGTGTAAAAAAAACGACATATTTGAGAATTTTCAATTTCGTTTTTGATTGAAAATTTATATTAAAAAATGGGTTTGGGTAATTTAAAAATATGCGAAAAATTTTAGTACATGACAAAAAACTTAAAAATATTTTTCGTTGTCAGGTCTGTAAAGGTCGAGCCTTTCGACTATCGCTCAAGATAAACTAAAGTCGAGACCTTGTTGTTGTTAATGATTTTAATGAAAACCTCTCGACTACGCTCGAGGTGACATGATAAACCTATACCTAAATAAATTATTGATTTTTAATTGTATATGTTGAAAAGGTGTTTTTTTCATGTACTAAGGCGAAAAAACTAATAACCTATCTATCCATTTATACGATTTATGATAAAAAACTTCGTATAAATTAGTTGAATTATTTTTTCTCCATACAAGGCAAAAAAATAAAGCATAGCTTTAGCTTTAGTTACGGTTTCTTTTTTAAACAAAGTAGGAAGGAAAAAGAAACGATTAATATGCGAAATTTTTAGTCGTTAATCGTATTATCTATATTCCTGTTTCTTAATTCAAGAAAAAACAACTTGCAATACATAAAAAGGTTGCATCGTATTATTTCATCTTATTAAAATACAGCATTGTTCTTGGCGTACTATTTTTAAAACCTGTAATTAAAACATCTTTATCTCCATCACCATCAATATCTTGAGCTTTAATTGTTGCTTGTTTTAAAAATTCAAATGCGTTTTGCTTATGTAATTTATAGGTTCCGTTGTAGTTAACATATACATCAACAGCATCTTCCGATTCGTTAGGCGATTTAATCTTTCTTCGGCTTCCCATTACAATTACATCTTTATCTCCATCATTATCTAAATCAACAAAACAAGAAGTCCCAAGGTTATAACTATAGATATTTGAAGGCGTTTCTTGAAATGTATTATCTTCACGAGCAATAAAGAAAGCTGAATTTTTAGTTTTTAAATTTTCAGTTATTTCTTCTAAGTCATTACCTATATTACTTATAAAAACATCTTGTTTAGCATCATCATTAATGTCTACTAATGTTAGTATTCCTTGATAGGTATTTTTAAAAGTGTGAGATACAGCACTAAACCTTCCTAATTTATTTCGATACAATTTGGTTGTTAAATTATAATCTTTGTCTTCGCCTTGTACCAATATATCATCATCTCCATCATTATCGTAATCAAAAGGAATAATACCATAAGAAAATGCATTTTCTATACCTCGCAATTTACTCTTCATTAGAAATCCACCTCTTTTATTATTAAAATAGACTTCGATACTATTATCTTTTTCTATTAATAAATCAATATACTTATCGTTGTTTGCATTAAAAAATTTTGCATATGTTGGATAGGTATATCGATCTAAAGGATAAATTGTTTTCGTCTTTTTAAATACATCTTGTTCATTCTTATAAATATCTATCCCAAACTTTGCTCCTCTTTTTAAATCCTGTCCAGTCACTACCAAATCTAAATCTCCATCATTATCAATATCTGCTACATCAATACTTCCAGATTCCACACCCATAAACTTAGATCTTTTATCGTGCGTAAAATTTCCTTTTCCGTCATTCGCATACAAAAAAGTATGGGATTTTGTCCCATTCATTAAACGTTCATTGTAACCTGCTATAATTAAATCTTGATCTCCATCATTGTCATAATCAAAAAATAAATTAGCAGCACTACCTACCTGAACTATAGCTGTTTCTTTTAACTCGAAAATATATTTACCTTTCTTTTTTTTCTGTGCGAAACATAATACTGTACAAAAAAATAGAATTACGCTTGTAATTACTCTCATAATATTGGGGCTTTAGTATTCTACTATATTCAAATGTAATGAAATAACATGATATAAGGAATGAATTCAGGATTCACAATACTACAATTCATGAATAAAAACTTCGTATAACAAGGGTTCAACTACTCTCTATTTAACAACCAAGAAAACTCTCGTAAACAAAAACAATCCTTTAGAAAAACTAAAGGATTGTTTTAGCATTATAGAATTTAAAAAATTATTCTATAATTACTTGTTTGGTTGTTGTTCCATTGCTAGTAATAAAATTAAACAAATACCTTCCTCTAGGTAAATCTGATTGGAAATTAAATGCTAAAGATTCTTTATCAATTTCTATAGTATTGATTGTTTTAATCAAAGTTCCATCAAACCTATGGATATTTAAAATAACACCTTCGGTATCTTTCAAATTAAGTTTAATTGTTAATGCTCCTCTACTTGGATTTGGATATATTGAAATTTCTTCCTCTATATGCTTCGTAACTTCAATTTGATCGTCAATAGAGATTAACACATTAGGATTATGACACATTTGTTTAGAAGCTTCTGATTGAGTTCCATCTGCACATACTGCAATCACTTGCCAAACAAAACAACTTGCTTTTAGTTTCCCTGATAAAGTAACATAATTTGTAGTGGTTTGAATTGGAGCAATTGAAATTCCTTCTACACAGCATTTCACATTAATTTTACTTGGTGAACTTACAATGTAAGATACAGCTCCAGGTACAGGGTCCCAACTTAATGTTGATCCGTTATCTTTTAGATGTATTGGTGCTGATAAACCTTCACATGCTGTTTCACATTCATAAATAATCTCATCTTTATAGGTACATACCTCTTTTCCATTTGATGAAGGAGCTGTTACTGTAACCGAATATAAAGTATTTACATTTCCCCAACGAATGTTCTGGTTCGCATACAACCCATCATTCCAAGTAATTGTATTGAAATTTGTTGCTAAATTCCCATCAGCATCTAACACTCTAATAATAAAAAGTCCAGTATCGCAAGGATCACAACTTTCAGCCCTTGATGTATAGGTGTTTAAAAATTCAACATGCTTTTTATAATTCTTCTCATCTATTTTTATCTCTTTGTTCTCTAATTGTGATTTTAATACTTCAACATCGCTTTCTGTAGGACATTTATAAGCCTCCAAATGAATATCGTCATTACAGCATGATAATTCGTACTCTACATTATAAATACATCCATCTGGCATTGTTAAGGTTAATTTCCAGTGATCTGCATCTGTAGCAACCACAATATCATTTGTACTTGTTGTATTCGTTATAGTATTTGTCCAATTAAATGTAGCTCCGCTTAAACTAGTTATAATATCTCCGTTTTTGTCTTTTACTTTTAGTGGAAAAGAATCTAACACACAAGGATCTTCACAATATGGGAAAATTTCAGGATTATCTATACAACAATCACGATCTAAAGCAATTCTAGTTTCTTGCCATGGACAGTTTGTTGTCCATACTCCATGCTTAACATAATAGAATTTATTAGGATCTAGATTGGTAAAGGTAGTTGTTGTTCCTCCTTGAATTCCACTTGCCTGACCAATTGTACTTGCATCTGAAATTACGCCTTGAGTATTGGTTTCTAATAGCATCCACCATTGATTTGGATCTGTATCTACAGCTGTTACAGTAACATCATATACACCATCATGACAATAATAATCTAACGTAAAATTAGACGACATTGTAGCTTCTTTATACGTAAATCGGTGTGTTTCAAAAGACCAACCACATTGCGGGTGATTTATAGCTAGCTTAACTTCATAGGTAGTTCCTGCTTGAAAAGTAACATTTGGCACACCGTTATTTTTAAATACATCAGTAATATTGATAGGAGCATTTAAACTCCCTGTTACCCAACCACTATTAGATTGTTTCGAAATCCAAGATAAAGTTCCATTACCATTTACTCGCCAAAGATCTATAAAATAGTTTCCAGTGTTTAAAGTAGCAGCTGCGTTTAAATATACATCTTCGCATAAGTTGAATTCAGTATCTTGAGTACCATTTTCGTGCTCAAAGTGAAAAGCTACATCTTGATTATCTTCACAAGTAATATGGCAAATGTTTACATCTGAAATTGTGACATCTATTTGTGGGTTTGGTCTTGCTGGATTACTTGGGTAAAACCAAATATTATCAAAATTATTAGCCGCTACAAATGTAAACTGATATGTATTCGTGTTATTTCCATTACTCCAAATATTCTGACTCATAATCTGCTGGTTAATAGCTGAATTTGCAGGTATTGGGTTTCCTCCACCAGGAGTTTGCCCTCCTATAATTGTTCCTTGGGTTAAAAACACATTCATAGCACAATTTTGGTTAGGAGCTGGAGTTGGAGTATTGGTTCCTGCAGCTAATGTAAATGAAACACAATATTCTTCTCCTTGCACAAAATTATGTCCTGAATAATTTACTCCTTCACCAGTTATATTACCTGATCTGTAAGACCAAAGCCATACAGAATTGCTTCCCCAACTTGGAGACCCATGTGAGTTACTCCAACCTTGAGTTCTACTAATGGGCACATTCTGGCAATCGCCATCTGTACATTGCTGCGCATAGGTGGTTAAAAAACCCACTAGCATTATAGTTATTAATAGTATTTTTTTCATGATATTTTGTTTAGTTAATATGATGTACCTACTCTCTTTTTCGCTTTTCGGTTTACGCGGTTGTTGATTTTTAATTTGAGTTTTAGGAGGATCAACCCTAAAAGCAATTGCTTATTTGTTGTAAGGAGTAGATAAAAAAGAAAAGGTTACCCAAGAAATTCAGTTTTCAGTGATCATTTAACAATGATCAAATTATGTAGTTGTTATTCATTTGATTATCATGAATACAAAACTAAATTTTGCCATGATAACCGATCATTTTTTAATGATAATTGATCACTGTATTGATTATAGTAAGCCATAAAAAAAGCCCTAAAAAATGATTTATTTTTTTAGGGCTTAGTACTATAAATACTATGTTAGTTTAATATTGTAAATTAAGAAAAGCCATGCTTACTCCATTATTCATAAATGCTGTATGACTTGTACTACCCTCTGTTCCGGTATATTTATAAGGTGCAGGACCAAAAACAGGTTTTAAGCAATAATCAAATATTTCTTTTGCCTCATATTTATATATTTGATGGTTACTTCCTGATCTACTTGAATTATACGATCCATAAAAAGGATGAATAGCTCTAGCTCTATACGACATTCTATAATCTAATCGCAAGTCTGTTACTACACGTGTCCAATAGGTTATAAACCAGAACCTTTTTCTTTCTAAAACCTCTGTACTTGCCCCTATAGAACTATAAAAATACCAATAGCCATCAAACTGTTTAGCTCGCATTCTAAATCTCCAATTTGTATTACTTAAAAATTGATGCTGTGTATCTCCTCTACTCACATAATCACTACCTTCTTCTACCTCTTTATTATTGTGCATATACACCGTTAGTTTTTCACTAAACTCAAGAGTTTGTTCTCTTTCTAAAGAGATTTTCCCAGAAGTATATTGTTCTAAGAATAGTTTTATTTCTTCTGATGCTCCTTCTTGGTATTCATATACAAAGTCTCCATTAATTCGATAAATTTTTTCTGAAACTTGAATCTCTCCATTTTCATTTAAAAGTAATAGCAACATATCATCATATGAGGCTACTTTAGCTACCTTTTCTTCCTTTATTCCTAATTTTTCTGCCTCATCTGCTTCTAAATTGTAAATTAATAATAATGGGTTATACCTACCTTCTTCAGAAAATTCTTTTGCTTTATCTAATAAATCTTCTTTAGATTCAATACGTTTTTCGATAAACGCACCGAGTTCATCAAAGTTTTCAAATTTTAAAATCCCTGTTTTTTCTTTAAACTTATTAGCTACACTATTTTCTTGTGTAGCTTCTTCTAGATTTTCTATTGTTGTATCCTTACATCCGAAAATCATGACAGACATGATTATTACTAAAAATATTTTTTTCATTGTTTTATATTTTAATTGAGTCTTTTACCTACTCTCTTTTTCGCTTTTCGGTATACGCGATTGTGTTTACATAGGGAGATCAACCCTAAAAGCAATTGCTTGTTTGCTCTATGGAGTAATTAGATGAAGAAAGGTTACCCAAAAAAAACAGTTTTCAGTTATCATGTAACAATAATCAATTTATGTAGTTGTGATTCCTTGGGTTTCATAAGCAAAAAAAAATGTCATCGCGAGGAACGAAGCGATCTGTTTATTATAGTCTTACAATGTTGTTTCTCGTTAACAATAAACAGATTATTTCATTTCGTTGTACAGACACCTCTGTAGAAGAAGCACAAATTACCTCTTCTGTAATAGAACAAGATGTGAAAGCGGATTTAATAACCAAGTTAAAAAACAATGACGATGAAGGTGATGTAGAATAGTCTATTTTATGTTTTCTTTTTTCTTTTAAAAAAGAAAAAACTTAAACTGGAAATTAGTAGTACTAAAGTGAATACTATTAATTTCCATTTTTTGTTGAGGTAAGAATCTTTTAGGGCTATAGTCGCTGGATCACCAATTAAGATATTTCCACCCCAATAGTAAGGTGAGGCTTCGGTACCTTGATGGTTTTTTAAATAGTTTAGTTTTGCTTGTCTTAAGGCTTTAGATTTTGACATCCCTTCTTTCAGTTGCTCATAAAAAGATACCATAATTTCAGCATTTGCTTTATCGTTGGCTGTCCATAAGCTAGATACTACACTTTTTGCACCCCCATAGAAAAAACCTCTAGCTAAACTCATCATGCCTTCTCCTAATTGTTGTTTTCCTAAAGAAGTTTTACATGCACTTAAAGTTACCAAATCATGCTGATTTTTATACCCATACAATTCTTGTAATGATAATTTAGCATCAGCAAAAGCAAGCCAGGGATCTGATTGTGTGCCAACTTCAGCATGGGTAGCTAAATGCAATGCCTTGTAATTTCCTCCTTCTTGTAAAAAATTAGTTTTTGTAGCTTGTTGTTCTAACAACACATTGCCTGATAAAAGGTTTTGTAAACTATTAGCTTCTGTATTGGTATATTGTAATGTTGGCAACTGCAAGGCTTTGAAATTCACAGGAGCTATACCTAAAAAGTTTGATATCGCTTTTCTTGTTAGTGCATTATTATTTTCTAAATACGATATAGAATAGGCATAACTAATTTCTACTTCTTTAATTAAATAACTATCAACTTTTTCTGATGTAGTTAAAGCTTCAAAAGAAACTTCTTGTAATCGATAATCGGGTATAATTATTAACTGTTTATCTTTTATTTGCTGAAAAACATATTCTGGAACTAGTTTTTTAAATATTGTATTTGCTACTGAAGCATATGCTTTTTGTTGAGCTACAGTTACAAACTTTTGAGTGACTAAATCTTGAAATTGCTTTATGTTTTCTGGCAGTTCTTTTGCTCCTTGTATTTCAAAAAGTAATGGGTTTTCTTTACCTAAAAGTAATCCGTAGGCTTTTTCGTCTGTAGTAATATACTGTAGAAAAAGAGTGTTTTGTTTTTTACGTATTTCCGTCGCCTTCTTAAAGGATATAATAGGGATTTCCTTTTTATACTTTCCGTATTCTGGATAGGCAATGACTAATGAATCTACAAACGTTGCATAAGCTCTTTTCGACAAATACAACTGTCGTTGTAAACTATCTTTTTGGTTTTCTTTTACTACTGTTATACCTTGTAATTGACTTTCTACTGTATTAATCTTGTTTTTTAATTTGAATTCTTTATTGGCTAATGGTAAAGGTAATTTTGCATTTTTAATTGCCTGATAATTGGAGATATCTTCTAACAATAAAATCGCTTTATTTTTCTCCATAAAATAAAAAGCTTCTTCGGGCTTGTCCAACAAAGAACAAACTTCTACAGCTCCTAAATACAAAGAAGCGCCGTGCTCTCTCCAATATAATTTAGATTTGATTTCGGTACTCTCAAAACGAATAATATCAATCAATTTATCTGCTGTTTTAAAGGTTTGTAGCGCGTATTCTAAATATTCTTTATTTTTATCAGCCTTATAAAACTGTATCCACCCATTTGCTTTTTGAGTGAGATGGTGCAATAAATAATATTTTTGTTGTACTGATTCTAATACTTCTACAGGAAGTTTTTGTTCTAAATCAAGATCTGCCTTAACTAATATGTTTATTGCTTTTTGGTATTCTTTTAATCCTAGTTCAAACTCTAGTTTCTCAATATATAAATCTCCTTTGTTTTCGTAAGGATGTGTAAAATCCTTTTTGTAGACTATAGCTTTATCAAAATAGAAAATAGCTTTATCATAAACTTCTAACTTTGAATAGGCCTGACCTAAACTATTATAAAGTTTAGCTATATCTTCACGATCTATTTCAGAAATATGCTCTAATATTCTATTAAAGTATAGTATCGATTTTTTGTAATAACCATTTTCTAATAAACGGTTTCCTTCGTTTTGATATAACATATTATGATATATTGTTCTACCAGTACTATAAATAGATAACAAAGAGTCTACTTTTTCTAAATCTCTTTTTATTCTTTTAGAGTATTTCTGTCTACTCATCTCAGAATAAACTCTAGCTCTACCTAAATATCCACCTACAAGCCATTCTTGATAAATAGTGTTTTCTTTAAAAGATTTTGAGATCAAAAAATCTAAGTTCGAAATCGATCTTTGGTAATCTCCATTAATTCTATATATGTCAGCCAACTCGTCTAAAGCAAAAAATGTCTTTTCATCTACTTCTGGGATATCTTTGATTTGTTGATAACAATCCATTGCTTCATAATTATTCCCTTTTTTTAAATAGAAAAAGCCCAAATTATATAATGATTTTTTTAATGACTTTTTTGAAGCTTTATTCTCTTTTTTTAATTGAACTGCTTGTTTTGTGTAAGCTATAGCGTTATCAAGATTTATCTTCTCTTTTTGTCGATTTTTATACCACCATTTTCCATATTCATGATAACATTCCGCTAACTCTAAGGGTAATAATTTATTTTGATGTGTTTCTAAAAACATATGGGCTTTATGTATGACAATACTATCATAAGCTTTGGAAGTTAGTATCACTTTTAAACTGTCTAAACTTTGTGCTTTGCAAAAAAAAGTAGTTGATAGTATACTACAGCATAGTAATAAAAAAGTTCTGGATTTCATGTTTTAAAAATAGGAAATCTAGAACTTTATAAAACTGATTGCAAAAAAAATTCGTTTTACTGGTTTTTCAGCAATGAATCTTTCTTGTATACAATCTACTATAGTGCTTATGGTCGCATAGGCACACTGCTTCTGTAAAGCCCAGAAAGCAAGATTTTATTACTATAAATTTTCCCGCCAAAACTACTAGACGTATAGGCTGTTTTTAGTATTTCTTCTTTTAAATGACTTGGTCTTGTAAACTCATTATAATAAATAGCTGCTGCTCTAGCAGTAACTTCTGCACAAGCATAAGATGTACCATTAAAATAATATGTTTTACCATTAAAAATTAATCTATGACTGAATCTTGCTGCCAAATCAACATTTTGCTTTCCGAAATTAGACAGTACATCTAATGCAAAACCATTGACTACCTGTGTACTCTCTTCTGGATGTGCAAAAGCATATTCTGCAACATACTGATACCCTGCTACTGAAATAATATTAGGAAGATTATACCCAGAAGGAAAATGATTATTCCCTATTTTATCTGTGTTTACCCCTTTATTCCCTGAAGAAGTAATTAAAAATAAGCGATCTGAAGCATCATTTAAAATAGTTTCAAAAATCGATTGGTTCTTTAAATCATAAAATCCAAAGCTAGCATTTACCTGAAGTGTAATGTTCTTTTTAGCTAGATATTGTAAACCACAAACTACATTAAAATACGTTCCTTTACCTTCATGATCAAACACCTTAACAGGTAATATTTGATATAATATATCTTCTCTATCTAGGTTGTCCATTATAATCTTAGTTGTTGCTGTACCATGTCCATGATCGTCCATAGAATCATAATCTTTATTTACAAAATCCCAGCCCGAAATTTCTGTATTTTCACAATTGTCAGCATCTACGCTTTTGTATAAAAAAGGCTCATCAAAAAAATCATAAGCCACTCCTGTGTCTAAAACCGCAATATTTACAGCATCTGGTGAATTATGAGCTACCACCCATTCTGATATTGGTGGGGTTTGTACCATATTAATTCTATGATCTTGTACATAAATCCAAAAATTATGATCACCCTCTACTCCAGCTTCTCCTGATTTTTTTTTGAATTCTGCTACTAAATCTTCTATTCCAATAAAACGAGAGTCTGTAGGAACAATAGTCCATAGTTCTACACTATCATCATCGCAATTACAGGTTTCTATCTTTCTTATATCAAAATAATACTTTTCCTTTAAAGCTCCTTTTATAGAATCTTTATATTTAATATTTGGATTTTCCTTCTTGTACTTAATTACAATTTGATCTTTTATTATGTTAGGTGCCAAAGCACTTTTAACAACCTTACTTAACAGTGTTGGGCTTTCGTTTCCTTGCTCTTCATTTACAATTTTTTCATTAGAAAACAGCTCTTCATCTGCACAAGACCCTAAACATATTAGTGTTAGTATTGCTATTATTTTTGTGAAATTTTTCATAATCATTATGTTTTTTAATTCTGTTATTATGTCATTGTTTGCTAAAAGGAAGGCAAACATATAAAAAGGTTACCCCATTTTTTTTATTAATTGAAGGGTTTAGTGAAACTCCTCAATCTAGCTAAGGGTTTATCCCTTATTCCAAAAAGTTTATTTCCTTTATTGTATACTGTTTAATATCTGTTAATTTTGTCTGTACAACCAGAATCAACTACTTTTAAGTTTATATGAATACTAACTATTTTTTGCAAAGTTTACGTAACGGAGATAATTTGGGAATTCGTAAAATTTATCAAGAGTTATACCCAAAAGTTAGAAGTTTTATACTAAAAAGAGATGGAAATGAAGACGATGCTAAAGATATTATGCAGAAAGCCCTTATACAGTTATCTGTAAGAGCTCAAGATAAAAACTTCCAATTTACCTCTAGTTTTGAAGGCTATTTTATTACGATATGTAAAAATTTATGGATTCGAGAGGTGAAAAAATCAAAACTTAGGGTAACCAATGATGGTGTTATTGATCTAGTAAGTGACGATATGGAGATAGCAATGAGCGTTCATGAGCAGGAAAAATGGGAACTTTTTCAGGAAAAACTAAATGAAGTTTCTGAAAATTGTAGCGAATTACTAAAGCTTTTTTTTAATAAAGTGTCCTATAAAAAAATTGCGGAGCTAAAAAATTATGCTACCGTAAATACCGTAAAGCAACGCATTTTTAAGTGTAAATCGAAGCTTAAAGAAGCCATTCAATCTGACCAGCGTTACCAACAATTAAAGTACCTCTAAAATTAAAAATTAATGAACTATACTGATACTATAGAAAAGTTTCTCAATAACGAGATGAATGATGAGGAAAAAGCATTATTCTTAGCAGAAATGGAACGTAATGAAACCTTAAAAAATGCTGTTGAGACTTATGAAGAAATGAGCGTTTTTTATGATGATAACGATTGGGAAATACTTGAAAATCCTAAAAAACACTCCAAAGTGAAGCAATCTTTAGATTTTCTTCATAGTAATAAGGGACAAAACATTAAATCTATAATACAACAAGAAGAAGATTATTATTTTGCTGAAACTCCAAAAACTAAAAAAGGCATTCTAAAAATAATCACAACCCTAAGTTCTGTTGCTGCTCTTTTTCTGGTAGGAATGCTTATATTCAAGAATTTTGGCAATTCGAGTACCCTTGAATTATACAGTGAATATAATAATAATTGGGAAGAACTTCCTTCGTTAACCGTAAGAGGTAACACGGATATGTTTACTGAAATAGAAACTTCATTTAAACAAAAAGAATATCAAAAATCGTTAACTCTAATCAACAACGTTCTAAAAGAAGACACAAAAACTACCGATCCTCAATTATTATTATATTTGGGTATTTCACAATTAGAACTAGATAAAAATAAAGCGGCAATACAAACTTTTACACAACTATTACAAAGTAATACTTTAGATGCTTTTAAAGCACATTGGTATTTAGCACTTTCTTATCTTAAGTTAGATAATACAACATTGGCAACACAGGAACTACAATTTTTACTAGCTGATGATAAAAACTTTAAGGATGTTGAAGCTAAAAAAATATTGGAGCAGATTAAAGAATAAGATACCATAATGTAAACTAACAGACTATTCCTTAGGAACTCTATATTTTTCAATACAAAAAATTAATACTAAGACAGTATTCAAAAATACAACACCTAATAATCAAGCCTCTAAAACGGCTTTATTTTTAAAATCTTTTATTTTATTTTTTCTCTTTTTTCTCCAATTATAATGCACAGCTATTTGCCCTAATTGAAATATAATTTTAAAAGAATCTTTCATTGATAATTTTGAACCATCTGCGTGAATCCATCTTTTTAAAGGCTGTTCACATAATATCTCTTTAGCTTTCTTCAAACCATAATGTAAAGTTACCCTTCTAAAAATTTCAACATCAAAGATCCATTTTGACACAAACTTGTCTTGAAAAGAGATTTTGATAACATCTCTATGAAAAATCTTTGCACCACATTGCGTGTCTTTAAAATCCATTGAAAGAATTTTTCTAATAATAAAATTAATAGTTTGACTAATAATTTTCCTAGCTGATTCTTTGGTAATATTAGCCCCCATTCGGCTAATTCTTGAACCGCTAACTATTTTGTAGTTCGAATTTTCTATTGTAGAAACTAAATCATCAAAATCTCTTAAATCTGTTGATAAATCGGCATCTAAGAAACCAATATAATCTAACCCTTCTTCTTTAAGCATGTGTAGCATACCTTGTCGTACTGCTTCTGCTTTACCTCCATTCTTTTCACAATCATATACCGTGATGGCATCCTCCCTTCCTTTTCTTATCTCTTGTAAAACGGCTAATGTATTATCTTTACTCCCATCATTTACAAAACATAGATGGTAACCTGTATTTTTATCTATAAAGTTGGTAAATTCTTTACTCAATAATCGCTTTTCTTCATTATAACACGGAATAACTACACCTACACATCTCTTTTGAATGATTGCTTCATCATATTTTTTTGTTTTAGTAGCATTTGCAGGTGTTCCTAATATTTTTTTTACTCGTGTACAAACTTCAGATAAACTTAATGGTTTCTTCATATAATCTTCCACTCCTAACTCAAAACCTTGCGTAATTATATCATTATCTGTGTTACCAGACAATACCATGATTGGCGTATCTGATTTATCATAAAGCCGAATATATTTTACAATTTCAATTCCCGAAAGTCCTGGCATATTAATGTCTACAATTACTAAATCGGGCTTAATTCTATCATATAAGGCAACCCCTCTATTCGCATCTGTTTCGGTATACACTTCGTAACCTAACTCTTTCAATCTATTTTCTAATGGAATTAAGACTAATCTTTGATCGTCTATAGCTACTATTTTCATAATTTGAGGTTTTATGATTCAACAACCTCTTAAAAATAACACATAATTCGCTTAAAAAGAAATAATTACTACTTAAAATGAGATTTTCTATTGACGAATAGCAATTTACTATTGTCCAACAAATTTTAAAGATTCTCTAAATAAATTATATTTATAGTATCATTACTATTCTAGGTTGATAATAAGATTGCTATACTAACAGTAAAACAATCTTTTCTCTGAAATTTCGGATAGTTGTCTTATATTATAAGAAAATTTAACACCTTATTTGTGAAAAATGTTTCTAATAAATATTTAATAGCTGCTTTGCTACTGTGTATAGTATTTCATGGTAGTACAGTATTTTTTACTTTAGAAACTACCTATGATGCATTAATTCATTTATTTTTTGCAAATCATTATGCAGAGCATTGGTTTGAACATTGGAGTACTAAGTGGTATACTGGGTTTTCTATCATGGGATATCCTCCCCTAGTACATCAATCTATAGGAGCGTTGTCACTAATTGGTGGATTAAAATTTGGGCTTTTTACAGTAGCCATATTAAGTGCTGTTTTATTTGTTACTGGGGTGTACAGATATTCATTATTAATTACGGCAAACACAAAAGCTTCTGGGTATGCCGCTATATTAGCTGTATTTTCATCATCTTTTGTTGAAACACTTCATATTTTTGGTCAACTACCCAGTATCATGGGAATTTCTATTTTAATGCATGCATTACCAGAAATATATTCATGGTTAAAAACTGGAACTTACAAATACTTATTCACCTCCCTTTCTTTAATTACAGTGACAGTAACCTCACATCATGTAACTCCTATTTTTGGAATGGTATTTTTTATTCTACCCCTAGTAGGTATGGTAATCATGGATACTGCAAGAGAACAAGTAAACTCGTATAAAGAAGTAACACTAAAATTATTTTTAACCATTTTTAAAAAGCAATTTAAACGAAACATCACTTTTGTGCTTACTGTTGTATTTTTAATTGTTGTTTGTATTTTACCGTATTGGATAAACTCTAAGAAAAACCCGATAACCCAAGTACCTATTCCTCATGGGTCTAGAGATAATTTTCTAGAAGTATTATCTTCTGGATTGGTGTTTTTCTTAATTCCTTGGGGTGTATTACTTTTTTTACTTCCTTATTTTATCTATCGATATTTTAGTAAACGATATTTGTTTTTTGGGTTATGTTTTGTAATGTTAATCATACTTGGAACAGGGGGAACCACTCCTATTCCTAAATTACTTTTAGGAGATAATGCTTTTAATATTTTAACCTTAGATCGTTTCACACTTTGGGCATCTATAATGTCATTACCTTTATTTGGTGAGTTCGCCTACCGATTTGTTGAAGGTGATTTAAAACAACGTATTCAACAAAGGTTCGGAGCAGTATATCATAGAGTCATTGGCGGTTTTTTAGCCGTTATTTTTCTGTTTTTTACTGTTTTTACATTAAGCTTAGGATATTTTCGCCCTTCACAACCACAAAAAATCAATATGCTTCCGATTGTAAATTTCTTAAATCAAGATCAACACGATCAGTGGCGATATTTAACCTTAGGTTTTGGAGATCAAATGGCTTGGCTTTCCGCTCAAACTAATGCCACTACTGTAGACGGAAATTATCATTCTGCAAGACGCTTACCAGAGCTTACTACACGACCTATCGAACGTTTAGAAAATTCAAAGTTTAAAGGTGTAGCCGGAATAGGATCTTTACAACAGTTCTTAACTGTTCCTGAAAAATACAACCTTAAATATATTTTCTCTAATGATAAATTTTATGATCCTATTTTATATTTCTGTGGTTGGCAACGTCTACCTCAATTAGAAAATGGAATTATGGTTTGGGAGCGATTAAATATTCCTCCTTTACCTTCAGTTTTACAAAGAGATGAAGTACCCGATTGGCAAAAAATACTTTGGGGTATTATTCCATTTTCTACAGTAATTTTAGCTTTTATTTTTAATATTATTCCTCTTTTTAAAAATGGTTTACGACTGAAACCTAAAGTAATTCCCGATTATTTTAAATTCAAAAATAATTTCACATCTTTTTCTAAAATAGTTTTACAAATATCTCATGCATGGTCTGCTTTTTTAATTCTCTTTTTATGTTACGGCATGTATCTTTTTTATCTTAAAAACGATACACAACGAACTCCAGAAAACGTAATTATTAGTTATTATAATTCCTTAGATTTTAAAGAATTTGAAAAGGCATACCAATTACTCGATCCTAAAAGTGAGTTGAGCTTAGCGCAATATATGCTAGAAATTGCTGTAACCGATGGTTTATTAAGTTCTTATGCCAAGTTAGATGCTTTGCATACTTCAATACTAAAAATTACAGATAGTGTCGCTTCAATGCAAGTAGATAGTAAATGGATTACTCCTCTTGAAAAAATTAACAAAACCGAGTTTAAAACCTTAATTAAACGAAATAAAAATTGGTTTTTAGTTCCTGAAAAAAAAGATGTTGATTTACCTCCAGATCAATTGTATTTAAAAAATAACACAGCATATTTTAATCAAGGAAGAAAACGTATTACCACAGAACAAAGTTATCATGAAGATATTTTAAAACAACCTGTTGTAGAAATTATAACAGCTAAATTGGTAAAGTATAACAATAGCTACGCTATTATTGGTGAGGTTCAAAATATTGACAATACACCTGCAGATATTATCATTAAAGGCACATTGTACAATGATGATAATAAGGAACTCGCTACCTACAATGCAAAGCATGTTGTAAAACACAAATTAATGCCTAAAGAAGTTAGTTCTTTTAAAATTAATTTTGAAGGTATTGCTTGGGCTAAAACTAAAGATGCTATTCCGAAAAAGTTCGATCCAGATGCATTTACTCCTGTAGCACTAGAAGAACAACCTACAAAATTTAATCTTCAATTAGCGGCCAATGTTTCTAACTCCGATTTATCTAAAGACCATGTACTTAGTCATATTAGTTTGAAAGATCAGAAGATAAATGGAACTGTTTTTAATAGTGGATTACAAGAAATTACTGTTCCACAGCTTTTATTCACCTATTATAACAAAAACAAGAAAATGATTTGGGTAGATCATTTATATTTAAATCGAGGAATTAGACAACATAGAAAGCAATATTTTAGTTATACGTTATTAGAAAAATCTGATCTTAAAATTATTTCTGAAAACATGAATAATTGTTTTGTTAACGGACTCCCTAATAAAGATATTGCTCTTAAAATAGTACCTAATAGAATTGAAAACCATACAAACAACGTATTACAGAAAATTAATCACTCACAATACGATTATGTGAAAATTGAAATGAATAGTTTTATAGGAAACCCTAAATAATGGATCGTAAGTATACACTTCTTTTTGTTTTTCTTTGGCTACTTACCACAGTAACCGCTCAAGATATATTAGTTCTTTTAGATCACAAGGAAACATATACTGTGGGAACAACTATTACATTAGCCTTTGAAAATAAAACGGATAATAACTATCAGCTTTTTTGTTCAAATAGTTATGGTAATACGATTATTCACGGTAGTAAACATAAAAATAAACTGCGGTTTACAATTCCTCAATTTATAAGTAACAAAATTGGGATGGTTAATTGGAAAATATTAGGTACTAAAGAAAATCATAAAGGGCAATTCTTTATAAATCCTGTTCAACAACCCACTACTTTAGAAACGTACATTGGACCACCAACCATAGAAGCAGGAGGAACTGATTATACAATGTTAGTTGTTATTCCTACAGATACATTAGATAATCCGATACAAAATAACTCAAAAGTTATTGTTAAACAGCAATTTTTATCATCACAAAAAAAACAGACGATAACTACACAAGATTTTATTTCATATTTAAATATTTTCTCTCCATTACCATCAGGAAGAATGACACTATCTACTGAATCTTACAAGCTGAATTCTAAAGAATATACTATAGATATTTTACCCGCTATTGGCAGTAATTTCAAAATTTTTCACAAAAGAAATCATAGCTATGCTGATGGAAATCAAATTACAACTTTTTTTACTTCTATCATCAGGGATAAAAACAACAATATTGTAAGTGACGGTACTTTTGTTTCATTTTTTATTACTACTGAAAATGGCAATATTTTAAAGACTAATGGAACAACTATTAATGGAATTGCTACTGCCTCAATAATTCATCCTGATTGCGAAACAACTTGGGAGATTAAAGGATATATAGATGGAATTTCAGAGAGTGATACTATAAAAATCACATTTGAAAAAGTTATTGAAACATTGCCTTTAACTTTTTCTAAAGACAACAGAAATATAACTGTTGGACCGCTACAAAGTTTTATGAAACAAATTATTCCTGATGGTTTACAAATTAAATTAACAATCTATCAGAACGGTAAAACACAAGAAACTATTATTGAACAATCTAAAGACGGGTTTGCTTCTTTTACATTAAATCCAAATATCTATAAAAATGGAACTTACGATATAGAAATTACTGCTGCTTGTATTGTTAAAACCTATAAAGCTATTGTATTATGGTAACCAACAATGAATCAAAAACAAATAAAAAAATATTGCGTGGAGTATTAATGCTTTCCTATCTACTTGTCATTGGAATTCTAGTCTTTTTGTTAAGCTCTTTATACAGCTACTTTAACATTGGAGCAGATCGCAGTGCATTGCTACATACTGAAATAAAAAAAATAGATCAGTATTTACCTAAAATGAATTGGAAACAAGATGGTAATGAAGGTAGAGCAATGAATATACAAACATTAAAAGCTATAGAAAATGATTATGTAGATGCTTGGTATAGGAGACAATTAGCCTACAGAACAAATTCAAAAAAAGGTATTGATGATTATTTCACTGAAAATGCTAGAAAAAACATTTTCAACTTCATAGAACATAATCAACAACAGCAAATTAGAATAGAAAGTACTACACTAGAACACCATCCTAACGTTTTATTTTTTAGTGAAGACGGACAATTAATTGTTATGAAAGACACTGGTGTTGTTGAATATAAAAAAGTAATTAAAAATAATATTGTTGTATTGGAAACTACTGAAAAATCTGATTATAAGATGGTATTACTTTTAGAGGATGGTTTTTGGAGAATACGACATTTAGTAAAAGAAAACACAATTGAAATTAAGCAAAATATAGTTACTAAATCTACTAACACCTCTAGAATTAAAGGAATTAATTATTATCCGCAAGCTACACCTTGGAACATGTTTGGCGAAGCCTTTGATAGTTCAATTATTGAAAAAGATTTTCAAATTATTAAAAATGCAGACTTAAATACAATACGAATTTTTATTCCTTATGAAGACTTTGGAAAAGCAAAAGTAAAAACAGACAAACTTGAAAAACTAAAACAAGTTTTAGATATAGCAGAGAAAAGTAAATTAAAAGTGATTGTTACCTTATTTGATTTTTATGGAAATTATGATACTAACGATTGGACTTTAAATCATAGACATGCTGAAAGTATCGTAACCGAATTTAAAAATCATAATGCAATATTGGCTTGGGATGTAAAGAACGAGCCTAATTTAGACTTTGAATCTAGAGGAAAACAACAGATTATTTCTTGGTTACGACATCTTATTGTATTGATTAAATCGATTGATCAAAAACATCCGATAACTATTGGGTGGTCTAATGCTGAAAGTGCTACAGTTTTAAAGGATGAAATAGATTTCATTTCATTCCATTACTATGATGATTACAAAAATTTTGAAACTGTTTACAATACACTAAAAGAAGAAATTCCTAATAAGGATATACTATTAGGTGAGTTTGGAATATCTTCTTATGCTGGCTTTTGGAAACCTACACGTAATGCTAAAAAGAAACAAGCTATATACCATGAGGAAATGCAAAAAATACTTACTCTAAAAAACATCTCCTTTTTATCCTGGACACTTTATGATTTTGATGAAATACCGGAAAAGGTCGTGGGTAAACTTTCTTGGAGAGTAGCACCCCAGAAAAAATTTGGTTTTATAGATTCCAAAGGAAAGAAAAAACCTGCTTTTAATTATATTTCTAAATAATTGATGTTCTGGAAACATCTGGTTTTGACAATGATTTTTTATCCATAATTTTTTCAAACTCTTCAATATAAATATCCGTTATTCTCGCCATAGGATATGCAGTAGCAGCTTTGTAATTAGCCTTTCCTAATTCAATTCTGTAAGCTTCATTTGAAACGATATTTTCAATTGCTTTAGCTAAACTGTCTACATTTTCTGTTTCAAAAAACTCTCCTCTATACCCTTCTTCTTTAATTAATGTAGCTAAGTCTCCTAAATTTGGCATTACTACCGCCTTACCATAACTTCCTGCTTGATGTAAAACTCCCGAACTACCAGTTGTAGATGTATAGGGAAAAACAACTACTGCACTTTCGTTAAATAAGGGTTCAACCTCATCTTCTTCAACATATCCAGTAAATGTTAAGTTAGGAACATGTTTATACTTTTCTTGAACTGCTGCCAAATATCCTGGCACATTTGGGTTATCAGTACCAGCAATAACAATTTCGAAATCTAAATGTGATGTTTCTCGAATTTTTTCTACCGCTTCAATCATCGATTCAACTTTTTTGTAAGTACCAAACTTACCAAAAGTCATTACTTTTATTAAACTAGACTGTAATTCATAATTAGGTTCTTTAGCAACTTCAAAAGTTCCGTGAGGTATCATTTTCACATTATTCACTTTATATTTTTTAATTAGCGTATTAACATATTTATTCATCGTAACCGCTACTATATCTGATTTTAATACTAATTTTGTAAGTGAAGTTCCTATAACATTATATATTTTTTGTAGTATTTTATTTGATGTAAAACCTGCACTTTTTAAATCTACTTGTTCTAAAATATTATGCAATAAAACTATAGTTGGTATTTTCTTCAATTTGCATAATAAGGGTAATGTTAGTCCTAAAGCTGCTGGAATCTTTTTATCGCCAAATTTCATAAACTGGAGATTAAACAAAACTGCATCTGGCTTTGTTTGACGAATTGCCTTAAACACACTAATTACATTAGTATAACTATTAAACTTCCAACATTCTTTTATCGTTATTTTGCAACCCTCTTCAGAAAATTGAATGTGTTTTTCTTCTTTAGTTTTATCAGTTAATAAAATAATTTCTGTAATCTTTTCTTTCTGTCTAAAACTTTTAACTAAATGATAAGCGTATTCATTTAAGGTTACTTTACTCGGCGGATATGAGGTTACTAAGGCTAATTTCATGGTAAGTGTTTTACTATATACTAATTTACTGATTTACAGATATAAAAACCATTTTTATATTGCCTAATGACCGTTTTCTGCTGTTCAATGGAAAAAACACCCTGATATTAGATTGATTGAAGTTGGTATTATCACTACTAATAATAATATAAAAAGGCTACGTTTTAGCTTCGAAAAGCAAAAAAGTAACCTCTACAAGAAATTTATAATCAAATTTTTAGTACATGACAAAAATCTTAAAAATGATTTTTGGTTGTCAAGGTCGAGCGTAGTCGAGACCTTGTTATTGCTAGTGATTTTAATAAAAACCTCTCGACTGCGCTCGAGGTGACACAACAAACTCTTACCTAAATAAAGTGCTGGTTTTTAGATTTATAAAACAAAAAGAGGATTTTATCATGCACAAAGAATCAAATTTTATATCATTTTTCAAGATATAACTGTCTAAAAAAACGAGAACTCCAAAAAGGTATTAAAACAGATTTCCATAAATCTTTTTTTTCAATCACTCCTTTTTCAATTAATCTTTGACCATCAACAAAACCTCTAAAAACAATATAGGATAATAATAAAAATGTGAAAAACACAGAATTATTAGATATACTTATTAATAAAGGAATTGGTAATAAAATAGCTAAATAATAAACAAATAAATTTTTCATACAATACTTCCTAATAATTAAACGCTCCAGTTAAAGTATACCTTTTAATATTATAATTATATATCAAAAACTTATACCTAAATAATACAAAAAAATCACTAAACTGTTGAGTAACAAATTTAAAACATTCAAAAATACTTTTGGTACGGGTGACCCACACTTTTGGTACGGGTCACCCGTACTTTTTATATATTATTTTCACATCATTTTGTTATAGCTACACTTAAATTATAGAGTTTATAGTACTTCCTAAAAAACATCTATGTCTTTTTACTGATTACGCTATACTAACTTTTTCTTTCGTTAAAAATAAAATAGGATAATTGAAAAATTAGAAGTAAGAGCATCACTAAAATTTGAACATAAACTACTTGATGTAAAGAATTGTGGAAGCATACAATAAAAATAATTTGAGACATTCCGAAAATACCTGAAAAAATTACAGGTACGTATTTATCAACAGATAAATAGTAATAGGCAAAAATATTAGATACTGCAAATATACCTGTTGCTAATGCATATTTCCATAATAATGAACTAATTTGTATGTAATCATTTCCAAATAACAACATAATTACTTGTTCAGGAAAAAGAAAACATCCGATAATAATTACTGCCGCTATTACTGAAATATATACTACATATTTTAGCAAAATAGTTATGGTAGATTTGCCTTCTTTTTTTAACGCTACTACTGTGGGTAATAATAGCATTACAAACATCCAAGCAATAAAATAAACGACTCTCCCTATTAAAGCTAAAGAAGCATATAACCCTGCTTCATAAGAAGAAAAATAATGCTTTACTAAGATAATATCGCTGTTGTTTATAATAATTTGTGTAAGTTCATAAAATGCGGTAATGATAAAAAAGTTACGAACCATTTTTGCATGAGCTTCACTTAGTTTCTCAGATTTAAAAAGTGATATTTTCTTGAGTTTAAAAGGAAACAAACCCAATATAAAAGAGCACAAAATACCAACTGCAATCAGTAATGATGATTCGACACTTAAGAAATATAGCAAGCCTAACGTAATAATTAAACGGCTAAACATTTCTAATTGATACGTTACAGAAAGTGAAATTAATTGTTTTTTTCCTTGGTAAATACCTCGATTCACACTCATTAAGAAATAAAAAGGAACTCCTATACCAAAAACAACAAACATGGTTGAAGAACTTGTTTTAAAGAAAACTTGTAATTCTTTTGAGAAAGCAATAATTAAAAACCCTAAAAATATACTGGCTAACAATGCATTTTTATAGGCTTTATTTATGAAAGTCTCTAAAGTTCCATTTTCAAAAATTACCGCAAATTTTGCAGTAACTAACTGGAAAGTCATCGCTACGAATGAAAGCACTAATAGAAAAGTAATCAAGATGGCAGCATCTGCAAACTTTTCAGGCCCTAAAAACCTACCCAAAAATAGATTATATAAGTAATTTCCACCATTTACAACCAGAACACTTATCATAAAAATCTGTTCTGGTGATATTTTATACTTTACTTTTTTTGAGGCTTTTAACATACCTCTAATTTAAGCTATTGATTCGGAATAAAAGTCATCATAAATATCTTTACTACCATAACCTGAAATTGAAAAATTCTTATTTTCATTTAAACTAGATTTCCATAAGGTTTTAATTGCTCGTAAACCATCACTATCAATCTCTTTAACATTATCTATATTTAAAATCACATGCTCATTTTTTTCAATATGATATTTTACATGCATTATAAATGATTGTGTTGTTGTTGTATTTATACTACCTTTTAAATACAGTGTCCCTTTATTTTCTGATATTTTTAAAGCCATAATATTTATTTTAGGGTTAATACATACACAAATATCTTTTTTTATTTCGCTAAAAAATTGTTTTTCAGTTGAAAAACCGTTTTGATAAGTTTAATGATTAAATTCTATTGCTTAACTTGTAAACACTAAAAAAGCAGTATGAAACTCAAACCTTTTATTTTTTATATGTTGTTACTTCTGAGTCTTTTTGTATCTGCTCAGGATATGAAACAAGGTTTCAATTTCTTAGAAAATGGTAAATACTTAGAAGCTAAAGTTTTTTTTGAGGATATTTTAAAAGAATTCCCAACCAATAAAACAGCTCGACTTTGTTATGGAAGAGCCGTTGGATTAAGTGGAAATTCTCAAAAAGCAGTAACTCTTTTCACTAATCTTTTAAACGACTATCCTACAGATTTTGAAGTTAAATTAAACTATGCAGAAGCCTTACTTTGGAATACCGACTTTTCGTTAGCTGAAAATTTTTATACAACACTTTTAAAAGAAAACAATACCAGTTTCCCTGCTTTGTTAGGATATGCCAATACACTTTCTAATCTTAAAAAATACAGTAAAGCCATTATTTATGTTGAAAAGGCTTTAGCTGTACAACCAGGCAATGCGAATGCTTTATTATCTAGGAAATATATCCGATTTGGTTTAGCTCAAGATAAAATACAGTCGCAACACTATAAAGAAGGAGAAATTATACTGAATGAAAATTTAAGTGATTTCCCTAATGATATTGAAACTTTACAAAATTTAGCTAACCTATATTTAATTTCTGAACAAAATGAAAAAGCTGAAGAAACTTTTAAACGTATTGGAAAAAATCCGAAAAATAGTATTACATCTTTAAATGGACTAGCACTAACACGTCATTTAAATAGCAAAGATAAAGAGGCTTTAAAAATCAGCAAAAAGGCTATTCAACTCATTGATAATACTACGCCTCCATCAATTAAAAATCGTACTATTGAACGTTATATTCAAGCGTTGCTATGGAATAGAAAGTTTGCGGATGCATCAAAAGAAATTAACCAACTTATCAATAACAATGAAAAACCAGAAAATTGGATATTAGCTTTACGTGCTACTTTAAACACTTACAAAAGCGATTTTAAAAAGAGTACTAACGATTATGACTTGATATTACAAAAAGATAGTACTTCTTTTGATGGAAACTTAGGTAAAGCTAATGCTTTAAAAGCTATAGGAGCTACAAAACAAGCATATATATATGCTGATAAAACATTACAATTTTATACAAACCAAAAAGACGCATTAAATTTTATAGAAAATTTGGACCGAACATTTACCCCATTTGTAAATTCTAAAATATCTTATTCTTTTGATAATGGTAATAACGAAGCTTATACTTATAACATTCGTTCTGAAGTTCCTTTTTCAACTAGGTTTAAATTGACAGGAGACTATACGTATAGAACCAATTCTAATTCGATAACCGATATCAATGCAAATGCAAATAGTTTTTCATTAGGTTTTTCTTATCAATTACTTAATAATTTAGAATTTATTGGTAATGCAGGAATTGTAGCATCACAATCGGATGTTAATGATTATAATCAATTCCTAACTGATGTACGTTTCAATTTCAAGCCTTTTAAACTCCAAAACATTAATTTTGGTTATAAGAGAGAAATGCAAAATTTTACTTCCGAACTACAAAATCGAGAAATTGTTCAAAATCATTTTTTTGTTAATTACAGTCTGAACACCAATTTTAATCTTGGTCTATATTCTCAATATTATTTCACTTCTCAAAGTGATGATAATACTCGAAACCTATTCTTTGGTTCATTATACTATACTTTACTACAGAAACCTTCATTAAAAGCAGGATTAAATTATCAAAACATTACGTTTAAGAATCAAGTTCCAACCATTTATTTTAGTCCAGAACAGTTTAATGCCGTAGAGTTATTTTTAAATGTGATAAAACCAGATCTTAGTGTAAAAGAAAAGGGATGGTTTTATGAGTTAACTGCAGCAACGGGTTTTCAATATATAGAAAATCAGAATAAACAAAATACATTCAGGTTTCAGGGCGTGTTGGGATATAAAATTTCAGATAGAAGTTTACTTAACATTTTTGGTACTCATAGTAATATTGCTTCTACCATTGCAACAGGTTTTACCTTTACTGAAATGGGAATTCGATTCAAATACTATTTTCTAAAAAAGCCTATTTTTAAGACTTCTAAGTTGTTTTGAGAAATTAGTACAGGATATAAGAAAGACAAACTATTGTATTTCTTTATTATGTTCTAACATTACTTCACTAACTTTTCTTGGTGAAGGGAATAGAGAGGCAAGACTAAAAAACAATATAAGATTCCAAAAAATAAATTTGAATGAGATTATTTTATTCGTCACCTCAAAAAGGACAACGACGAAGTCTTCTTTTAGTTTCGAATATTATTCTGAGGTATTCACTAAACAGATTGCTTCATTTTCCCTTCGACAATGCTCAGGGTACATTCGCAATGAGAAAAACAAGATAAACCTATCAAAGTAAATCTAATCTTTTCATCAAATCGGGTCTGTTAGATCGACTTACAGGTATTACATCTTTATTAATCAACACGCTATTATCCTCAATATCAATGATTTTTTTCAGATTAATAATATAGGAACGATGTACTTTTAAGAATAATGATTTAGGTAGTTTTTGCTCTATTTTTTTTAGTGATGCATGGACTTCATATTCATTATCATCAGTTTTTACATAAATATAATCTCCTTTAGCACGAACAAAACAAATACTTGGCAAATCAATTTTAACCAAACGCCTATCTATATTTACATAAAAATCATTTTGTTCTTCTTCTATAAAATCTTTTCTTTTAGGAGCATCTAATTGCTCTAGATAGTATTGTTTCTTTACTTTTTCAATGGCTTTTTCAAATCTTTCTTTCGTCACTGGCTTTAACAAATAATCTATAATAAAATTATATTCAAATGCCTCTATTGCAAACTGAGGATCGGTTGTTGTAAAAATTACTTTTGGAGGGTTTTTTAACGTTTTAATGAAATCTAACCCTGTAAAACCTGGCATATGAATATCTAGAAAAATCAAATCAATCTCAGTATCATTTAAAAATTTAAATGCATCCATAGAATTAGAAAACTCCTCTGCAATCTGTAAATCTTCTCTACTATCACAAAGCGTTTTTATAATGGTTCTAGCCATTTTTTCATCATCTATAATAATACAATTCATATTTAAATTGTTTTCAAGTAATTTGCAATTGAGTTTAAAATTTCCTCAAACTCATTTACCCTATTAACATCTATATTGGAATTTCTTAAATCGTGTTCAAATTGATTAGCCTTTTCATAAGCTGTCTCTAGTCCTAAGATAATAATTTTGTGTTTAATTCTATGAACGTTCTCGCTTATTAATTTATGATTTTTAATTTTTAAACTCTCATAATAATCTTTCCTTTCTTCAGGAAACTCAGCAACAAGAACTTCTTTAAGTTGTTTAATTAATGCTTCATCTCCTCTTGCTAACTCATGTAAATATTCTAAATTAGGTTTTTCCATATCTACTTTTTTATTGTAAAATAAAATGTTGTTCCAATAGCAAGTTCTGAGGAAATCCATATTTTTCCTTCATAAAATTCAATAATTTTTTTAACAATAGAAAGCCCCATGCCTGCAGACTTATAATCGTTTTCTAATTTAGAAAATGCTACAAATACTTTTTTAAAATATTTTTCCTCGATACCTTTCCCATTATCTCTTATAAAAAACTTCCAAAAAAGAGGCTCTTCTTCAAACCCTATTGTTATCTCTTTGTTCTCTTTATAATTAAATTTTAAAGAATTATCGATCAGATTAATAAACAACTCTCTTAAACTATATTTTTCTCCAACTACGATTGGTAATTCTTCAGCTATCTTAATAGTATCTGATACTTGTAATTCGATTGCAATGTCCTTAATTAAATCGTTAAGATTTACCTTATAAAGATCTTTATTTAAATTACTTATTCTCGAATACTTTCGGATTGCTGAGACTAATGTGTCTATTTTTTCTACATGTTCACTGATTAAATCAACTCGTTCCTTTCCCTCTTCTCCTAACGCTTCACTATAATCATCTTTTAACCAACATATTAATGTTTCAATACTTTGTAATGGCGATACTAAATCGTGAGAAATCATATGTGTATAATCATTCAATTCTCGATTTTGCTGCTCTAAATTTTTAAGTAGTTTATCTTTTTGTTGATTGATGCTAATAATTTCTTTTGCTTGATTATCTATAAAATCAACTAAGCGTAATGAATTGGAATTTTCTAAAAGTTCTTGGTCTTCTAGCTCAGCAAACTTAAGCGTATTGATAATACCTTTAAGTTTTTCGATAACCTTTTTCTGGGAATTCATTTCCTCTTTTAATCTTTCACTAGCCTCAAAAAGTTCTTCAGAACTTATTGCTGTTGCTCTTTGCAACATCGAAAACTGATCATCAGACGTATTATATGATTTATTTATTGCATCTAAAAACAATGCTAAATCCTTACTTTCTTGCAAATGTTCAGGTAAATATTTTCTAATTTGCCTTTTTAAAAGAGAATTCATCATTCGCTTATTAATGTTATTGTCATTGTCTGATTATGTAACTGACAACTTTGCTCACCAACAAAAGGAGCAATCTCTCCATAAGAATATAATCCACAAACGGTAGTTGTATTGCCTACTACTTCTACCACTTCTTCTATTTCCTCTTCTACTCTTTGATCTAAAACTAGTTTTCTACCAATACAACTTACTAAGATAGCCAACTCAGGTTTTTCTTTTCGTGTTTCAGAGGCATGTATTGCTGCAATTTCAGATGCATTTACGATATTATCTACATTAGTCATCATTAATTGAACTTTAGCGCCTTGGATAATATCTCCAGCTAAAATCATAGAGTTATCATCTTCATTAATATTTAAAATAGTTCTGACTATTGAATGTGTATTTTCTGTTGCTTTTACTTTTAGCGGATACAAAAGTGCAGCTCCAGGTAATTCATTAGATTTTTCACCTAGGTACTTTTTATATAAATCTAACGCAGGTTTATCATCTAACTCGTATAAAATATTTTTATCTGATTTAGTTACTATTCGCTCTGGTCCGAAAGGAGTCCAACCCCCATTAATAGAAAACGATACTTCTAACGATTCTCCATATAAACCTATAGCTACAATTTCTCCAGGTTTTGGATTTTCATTATATGATGAAAGTGTTTTTTCAAACCGAGCTGCATCTCCACACAAAGCACCTGTAATTAATAAATTATCTTGTGTTGCTGCATTCATCCCTTCCGTGAGCTGACTTCCATTTGTAAAACTACCTTCTGATACTACAAATACATGTTTCAATTGCTCTTTTGGTAGTTTATCAATTAACATCTTTCCTATTTCGAAACTATTTTCTTTTGTCTCTAATACATTTATTGTTTGAATTAAAAAACTACTTTTTTCAAATTCAATAGCAGTTATCGTAATACTTTCATCATCTACTTCTCCAGCCGTAATATCCCCAGAAGTAGACCCAAACACAATATGTCCATCTTCAAATAATGTTTTAACTTCTTCATAAATATTATGATTCTCTAATAAATACCTATTCCCAAAGACAAGTACTAAAGGCGACTTTAATATTAGTTTTTCACTAATATATTCCCAATCGGTATTTTTATATTTTTTTAATTGTACAGTTTTCATGATTTATCTCTTAATTGTGAAATAAAAGGTAGTTCCTATTTTAGGAGTACTTTCTAACCAAATTGTTCCTTCGTATAAATCAATTATTTTTTTAACAATTGATAATCCTATTCCTGTAGAATCTTCTCTTTTGGTCAGTGATTGAAAAACTTCAAAAATCTTATCGTGATACTCCTTTTCTATTCCTATTCCATTATCTTTAACTGAAAATTGATAAAAAGCTCCTTTTTCAATACATGCCACTTCAATTTTCCCATCTGCTTTATCATTAAATTTTATAGCATTACTTATTAAATTTTGAAATAATTGTTGAAATTTTGTGGTATCGCCCTTTACAATTGGAAGTTTAGGATTAATAAATAGTGAAATATTTTCTGGAATAAATAATGTGTTCTGAATATTTTTTAACACCAAATTTAAGTCCACTTCTACTTCCTCTCCTGAAGAATCTATACTAGAATAATTTAAAATATCTGAAATTAAATTATCCATACTTTCTAGAGTAGTTTCGATTAAATCTATGTTTTGTATCGTTTCTTCATCTAATTTATCCAAATTATCTCTTCTAATCCAAGAAAGTAAAGCATCTATGGTTCTTAGAGGAGATTTTAAATCGTGTGAAACTACATGTGCATATTCATACAATTCGTGATTACTTTCTTCTAATTTCTTTAGTATTTGTTCTTTTTGTTCTTCTAGTAATTTTAAATTTGTTATATCTCTCACAATACCCTGAGCTGCAATAGGCAAATTGTTTTTATCACTAATAAGGCTTGCATTGATATGCACCCATTTAATCTCTTTACTCTTGGTAATTACCCTTGCTCTATAATTTTTAAAGTATCCTTTAGTTTTTAAATCGGAGAAAGATGTCATTGCATAAGGGATATCATCTTTATAGATTAAGTTCATTACATTGAGCTTCTCTTCATTAACGTTGTAACCAAAAAGAGTTATAGCAGCATCATTAAACTTTAAGATGTTGCCCCCTAAGTCCATAATAACATAAGCATCTAAAATATTTTCAAAAACACCTTTTAATTGCGATGATCTCTCATCAAGAAGATTTTCTAACTTTAAGTTTGTTTTTTTTAACTCTTCAGATAAAAAATAAAGTTCTCGAGATTTATCTTCAAGGATTTTTTCGGCTGCTTTTCTTGCTGCTTTTTCTCTTTTTAGAGCTCTATTTAAAATTTCTACTTGCTCTTGATTCATTAATTCTTGTTAATCAAAAATTTAACCTCTGTCCCATCTTCTTTTATTCTTTCAATTACTATGGATGCTGTACTATTAAAATGTTCAAAAGTTTTATTCATTAATCCTAATCCAAAATGATGCATTGCTCTTCCTGATTTATAAATCATAATCAACGAATTCTCTGTTTTCTCTTCTACAATAAACTCAGGTAATTCTGCATCCGGATAAATCTTTCGCACTTCTACATGGATATGGTTTTCTATAGAAGACAACATTTCTATAGGGTCTTTATACGTTGCTAATAAGCCAGCATAACTCGATTCTATAACTGAAAAAAAATGCTCTCCGTACGTTAATAATAAATCATCAATAGGTATACCTGAATTTTGATTTAAGTTCTTTAACAACTGTAACATTTCGGAAAATTTATACGTTCCAATAGAAGTATACACCCCTTCGGATTCTAAATTTGATTGCGAAATAATTTTATCAACCATTTCTATACCAAATTTATCCTCTACTAAATCTAAAAACTCTGTAAAAACTATGCCTTTCATATATTAATATCTTTTTAATTCATTTAAACTCCAGTAGGTTAAAACTGCCTCTATTTTAGTTTCATAATCTTTATACTTTAGAGGCTTCAGTATATACCCAGAAACTCCGATTCTATAACATTCTTCTAAATCTTTTTGATTATCTGAAGTGGTTAAAATTACAGTAGGAATATGTCTTAAATGTTCGTCTTTTTTTAATATAGCTAAAAACTCTACACCACTCATTCTAGGCATATTTAAATCTAATAGAATTAAATCGGGTAGGTTATTTTTGTTTTCTAAAATTTTAAATGCTTCATCGGCATCTCTTGCCTCAATTATAGTGTGTTTTATCTCACCATATGAAACTGTTTTTTTAAATTTTACGGCTTCAATCAGATGATCCTCTATCAATAAAATATTTAAATTTCTTTTTAAAATATTCATAATTATAATTTGTAATAAACTCACCCGATGCAAGAATATGGAGGTATCGGCTGAAAGACTCTTAACACTTGGTATATTTCAGAATATTAAGATTTTAGTTGTTGCTTTGTGATTAAAAATAACTTTTTTTTTTCAAATACAATAGTACTATTCAAAGAACTATGTGTTACTTTAGATTAAATCCTTTTATGCTTAGATAAAGTGTTAAATTAAAAAGTTATATAATATATTCATTCTTAAGAATTATTGTAATTAAAAACTGAACTGCAATTCATATCATTTTAAAACGCTATTCTTTAATATACAAAAAAGGTATAACCGTACGTTATTGTAAAAAAAGTATATGAAATTGATAACATTAGTCAAAATAACGAAGACCATTGTAACACAAAACACGAATTATCTAAAAAAACAGTACCTTTAGCCTGTTTAATAGCCCAATCCCCGCAGTTAAATGAAAAAAATTAATTTAATAATCGTTGATGACCATGCTATGTTTAGAGAAGGTTTGGAAGGCATAGTTGAAACTGAAAAAAAACATAACATAATTTTAAGCACAAAAAATGGCAATGAGGTTCTTAAATATTTAGATATAAATTACCAAGATAATATCGACTTAATTATTTCTGATATTTCTATGCCAGACTTGAGTGGGATAGAACTAACAAAACATGTCAAAAAAAAATATCCAAATATTAAAGTTTTGATTATTAGTATGCATACCAATGCTGAAATGATTGATGAACTTTTTAGCAATAATGTGGACGGATATTTATCTAAAAATGCGACAAAAAAAGAATTGTTAGAAGCTATGAATAGTATTTTAGCTGGAAATAAATTTTTCTCTGAAAATATTAAAGAAATTTATTTTCAAAAAAAACAATCAAATAATCAGAAAAAAATTAAACTTACAAAAAGGGAAATTGATGTAGTTACATTGATTGCCAAAGAATATACTACTCAAGAAATTGCAGACCAATTGTTTTTAAGTAAGCATACCATAGAAAGCTATAGAAAAACTTTGATTTCAAAATTAAATGTTAGGAATTTAGCTGGATTGACTAAATATGCTATTAAAATGAAATATATAGAGTAAAAAAGATATTGATTAATTTCATATCATGTGTATTTAACTAGTTCAAAAAAACGGACAAAACCTGTTGAAGTTTTACCCGTCTTTTTTTATTTTATATGCTATTTATTTCTTCAAATATCGTTCAACACTTAATACTTGACTAGTATCTTTCTTGAATCTAAAGAAATACAACCCACTAGATAAATCACTAATTGTATTAAATTTAACGTCATTTTTAATTGTTTTAACGACAACTCCACCTAAACTAACAACTTCAATACATGTAACTTTATCTGATACATTGGAAATAATTTCAAATGTTCCGTCTCCATAGTTATATTTCAAAAAAGTTTCCCTTTTATTCTTTTCATAATCTGTAACATGTAATAACGAATTTTTTTCAAAACCTTCTTTAATCCATGAATTGATTGCTTGAGTAGTGTAAGCTTTTCTCCAATTAAAGATGTTTTGCTTTCTTAATTCTAAGTAAAATTCGTCTAATGAATTTAAGTTTAATTCTTCTTTAATATATCGTTCTAAACTACGTGTTGGGTCTTTGTAATCTGGTTGTTCAATACTTTTAGAAACATCTTCAGTACTAATATTGCTCCATTCTTCTAATGTTTCTGTTTTACTATCTACTCTTATATTTGGAGTTTGTCCTAAATATTTATTATCCTCAAATTTTATATTTCCATTAGGAAATTTGTCTCCAAAATCTATATGTTTAGAACGAGTATCTACAGTAGAAAAATCATTTCCTTTGATAATCGTACTCATAAAATCGTAATTTCTTATGCTTAAATACTGCGTTTTTTTTAATCCATAAAGTATATTATTTTCAATAGTAAGATTTCTGTTTTCTCCAACTATCTTTATCCCTATTCCATTATCAATTTCATCACTATTTTGATGTACAATATAATTTTCTCTAAAAACTCCATTATCCCAATCTTCTATATCCATATTCCAAGCTAATGTTCTATCGGTTTGTCTGGAAAGCCCCCCTGAATTAAATACGTTGCCTTGTACTACTACATCTTTAAAACGATAAGGTGCTTCAGTTTTATTACCTCCTAATGAAATTCCTACTTCACAATCATGAAACAAGTTATTTGATACTTCTATATTTAATCCACTTGCTGGGCCATCATTTGCAGTCCATTTTGTTCCAATACTACTAGGCCTATAAAATGAATTATTTCTAAAAATCACATTTGTAGGGTTTTGAAAATAGGTATTATGATTAAAAATAGTGGCTTGACCTTCTTCCCTATCGTTATAACCTGTATACGACTGTTTATACCAACCATTATGATCGAATATATTCTCTTCTAACATAAAATTATTTACCAATCCTGTAAATAATCCTTGAGAATGTCCTCCACTAGAATACATATCTGTAAGTACATTTCTTCTTAAGGTAACCTCATTTACAACACCATCTTTCTGAGCTTGTATTGAATTTCCCCTAAAAAAACGGAAAACACATCCTTCTATTAATAAGGAACTAATTTCACAATCAGCAGTTGTACATAATAATGAGAAAGCGGAAGGAGCTTCATTTTTGAAACCTTCAAATTTTGGATCATCTGGATTTCTACCTGGTACATCAAAAGATAAACCTACAATAGCAACATATTTATAATCTTTTCTATTTCTAATAACAGTTTTGTTAGACACCGCTATTTCAAATAATGGCATTTCTTTCTTAACTCCGTAAGAACCATATAACATGGGTCTATCTTTAGATTCCCCATTCCTGTGTGGCAATGTTAATTCCCCTTTAAACACATCCCCTCTTTTAAACAAAACCCATACAGCTTCACCGCTTTCAAATTGTTTTGTAGCCTGATCTATTGTTTTAAAGGGTTTGATATTTCCGTTAGGTAAAAAAGGATCATTTCCTATTTCATTAGTATTAGGAGCATATACTTTTCCTGTAGTATCGTCTCCACTAGTGCTACTGATATAAATTATTTTAGATGTATTTTTAGATTCGAATACAGTCCAACCATCACTATCTAGTCTTTGCTGACTAAAGCTTATTGTTACAAAAAACAATAAACATAAATTACAAATTGTTTTCATTTTACTTATTAAGAGATTATTTCAAACTACACTACAAAACCTTAAATACCAATATATTAAAATCGATTTTATTAATTTCTGGAGCCATTAAATCTGTATATGGGAAATAAATAACTAGTAAAGAGCTATTAGAGGCAATTTTTAAAAATTCATGTTCTACAAACTTAACTTCAGTAAATTTAGACACCCAGCTTTCTTTTGCGTCTTGTTCACTCAACACAGCAATTATAAGTTTTTGAATTTGTTCTGTTAGTTGATAAATTCGGTCTAATTGTTTAGCCTCATCTGGTAAATCCATTGGAGATACCTCTAACTGAACACCTGTCTGTTCTAAAATAACTTCAGTGAATTTTTTAAATCTCCGCTTTACATCTAATTTACTTGAACTTGTGTAATCTTTAGGTTTTTCTATTGCTCCTTTAGATAAAACATTAATAATATCGACTCCTTCTGTATTCGCAAAAACAATACTTTCTATATTTCCTGTATTCATCTGCAACACACTACCGTTCGCTTTATTATTTTCAATAATCTGAAATAATACAATCGTTCCTTGATTTGCAACTTCAGAAATACTTATTACATAACCTTTAAAAGTACGCCCTGAGTTTGTTGTAATATCAAGAATTATTTCAATTGTATTTTCTAGTATATAAAGTAAAAGTTCCTCTTTATGATAAACAGGAACTTTTTTAAAGATATTACCGAGAAACATTATAAATTAGATTCTAATAATTTAGTCAAAAGTTTAGTTCTTTCATCTGTATTTCCAATATTAGTGTAGCTGCAATGATCTACAATTAATACCCCATCATTAAACTTATATGTTTTGCTTGCATAAGCATTATCGTTTTCATCCTTAATAACAATCTTTTTAACACTTTCTCTTATGGCTTCTTTCCCCATTTCATCTTCAGCGATAACTTTGAATGAATTTAAAATAGGTTTGAAATATATTTCTGTAAGCCCTTCTTCTAAAAATTTTGTGTACTTTTCATTTGGCAAATTATTCCAATCAATATCAAATTCAATTTCCCCTCCTATAACCTCTTGAACTTCTGATAAAAAACTTTGATATTCTCCTTCTTGATAAGCTTTAATAACTCTTCTTTCCGCTAATCCCATTGTAATTATATTTTTTTAAATTATTGCTTTTACAAACTTAGAAGAGTATATGAAAGTATAAATCCCAAAATTCCGTGAAAATAACACCCCTGTTTACCGTGAAATAATTTACTTTTGATATGATTTTTTTTACAAGAAAGGATATTACAAATAGATATCCATTATATTATTTACTCGTTTTTAACGTTTGTATATTACCAAACTGATTTTTATTGAAATGAAAGTAAAATCCCTGACCTTTCTACTACTAGTACTGTTATCTATTTTAAATTTAGCTGCGCAAGCTCTAGATTTAGAACAAAAGGAACAGAAAGAAAAAGAAATCTTTAAAAATGCTAATAATTTATTCTTTATTAAAAAGGAAAGAGAAAAAGCTTACAAAATCTCAAAACAATTATTAAATGAGCTTCAAACTGACTTAAGTAAATCTCATTTGACATATTTGATCTCTAGTTATTTTATTTTAAAAAACAAACCCGATTCTATTGTATATTACGCAAAGGAATCGTTAAAATTTCAACACATTCATTCAGATTCAGTGAAACGAAAGATAAATGTGTTAGCAAAACTTAACCTTGCAAATGGTTATCAGAAATTAGGATTATACGACAAAGCTATAGCAATATATATTCAAGAAATTGACAATCAACAAGTTTTTGGTAAACTTAACATTGAATTAGAATCTAGGTATCGTTTGGCTGGAGTGTACTTGTCTACACAAGCCTATAAAAAAGCATTAAAAGAATACAAACATTTATATGAGCATAATTTTCACAAAGCTAATATCGTTAATGCTATGGCTTCTATTTATAGTGCTTTAGGAGATGTTGATAAATCGGATAAATTTTACGAAGAATCTATTTCAATTGATAGTGATATTATAACAAATTTTGAAGCTAAAATAGGTTTGATAGATAATCTTAAATTCAAAAAAGAAATAGATCAAGCTATTATAGAACTTCAAGAAATAATAGCGGAAACACAAACTGAATCATGTATTTATCAAAATAAATTTGCGACTAGAAAGCTCATTGATATCTTTTTAGAAATTGGAAAATATGACGATGCTGAAAAATTAGTAATGCCTCTTTATACCGAAGATCTTAAAAATAATAATTCATCGATGATGCCTTATTATCTTGAAAGACTTTCGAAAATAAGAGAACAAAAAGGAGATTATAAATTAGCCATCAAATATTTAAAACAATTTCAAGAAAGTAAGCAGTTAGGTGATTCTATTCAGAAACGAAAAGAGTTAAATGAATTAGAGGTAAAATATCAAACATCCCAAAAACAAAACGAAATTTTACTACTTAAGAAAGATCAAGAGATTAAAAAACAAGAAATACAACAGCAAACTGTAATTAGAAATATTATTTTAATCGGAGCTGCACTTATTATAATAAGTATACTTGTACTATTACAATTCTATTTTCAGAAATTAAAAACTCAGAAAAAACTTAATGAGACTCAAGCAAATTTTAATTTTCAAAAGATAAAAGCTTTGATGAAAAATCAGGAATTAGAGTTAGTAAAAGCTTCTATAGAAGGAAAAGATTCCGAAAGAAAAAGATTAGCTAGAGGTTTACACGACTCTATAGGTAATAATATGGTTGCCATAAAATTACAGATTGAAGAACTCCCTTTAACGTCTGTGAAATTACAGAAAATTAAATCTGATTTAAACTATACCTACGAACAAATAAGAGAGCTTTCTCATAATTTATTACCTAAAAAAATCCGCCAAAATGATTATGCGGAAGTATTGAAAGAATATATCGTAAACATTAATGAAATTTCTGATGTTTCCATTAATCTTTCTGTATCTCAAAGTCAATTAATCAATGACACAAATAAATTTTTACAGAATGAGATTTTTGCCATTTTACAAGAGTTAATCTCTAATACACTGAAACACGCTAGGGCTACTAAAATTGATATTCAGCTAGAAATCGTAGATACCATTATTTTCTTGTCTTATGAAGATAATGGGATAGGATTCAACACTCAATTAAACCATCAAGGCATTGGTCTAAAGAGCATTAAAGAAAGAATTGAGCAATTATCAGGAAGATGTATTATCGATTCTCACCCTAAAAGAGGGACTCTATATAGAATAGAGCTAGAAAAAGAGGCGTATTTAATAGTAATTTAGTTGGTTAATTAAAATCAATGCTAAAAGCACAACTACGAATACAATAATTGAAATTGAATTCCCAAAGTTTACTGTCCAACCCAGATATTTATTACGTTTGGGAGGAAATATTCTTTTATCCTCTTTATTAAAGTAAAATATACCGAATTTCCAATTTTTAGGATCATTATGCCATTGTTCTTGTAACTCTTTTGTTATTTTCTTTTCTTCTTTCATTCTATATATTGTTTGGAGGTTATTTTAAAGTTTATTTCCTTGTTTACTGGAATTAGTAAAATTATCAGTGCCGAAAACATGACTATTACAAAGGTAAAAATACCAAAAATGAAAAGTATAAAGGTTTAGACTCTTTACAAATCCTTAAAGACGAACAATACCCTTTATACAAAAGAGTAAAAAAAGCTTACGATAATAGAGTATTATACGAAAAAAGCCAGAAAGAAAATTATGATAAGCTAGGGAATTTATACTTTACATCGAGGAATAAAGTTTTAAAATTATTTGAAAAGAAAAAAACATTAACATAAGCATTAATTGATAGTTTAAAAAAATAAAGAAGATTGAGGAATTTGATGCTTTTGTTTTAACTGATTGTCTAAAAAATGATACAGATAGTACCTATATAGCCGAACAAAAATATATTGTAGATGAAAGGAAAAGTAAACTATTAGGATTGAATTACAACGATCGAATAATTCTTGATGATGGTGAAAATAATATACAGGATATCAATTACGGTAATAATATTATTGATAGTGATTTAAAATGGATGACTCATGGAACAAAAATGGCGGGGGGTGTTAGTAGTGCTTTCAAACAAGATAAAGTAGAAATTATGACCGTAGCTACTTATTGTTATGGAGATGAACATGATAAAGATATTGCTTTAGCTATACGATATGCTGTAGATAATGGTGCTAAGGTTATAAATATGAGTTTTAGTAAAGAGTTTACCAAAAATTTTGCGTGGGTTAAAAGTGCAATTCAATATGCTGAACAAAATGATGTTTTGATAATATCAGGAGCAGGTAATTTTGGTAAAAATCTAAACATAAAAGGAAACGACTCATTTCCTAACGATTCATTTGATGGGAGTAAAGAATTCTCGGATAATTTTTTGTTAGTAGGTTCTGCGAATGCTTCTTTCGATAAAAATTTCAGAAGAAAAAGTTCTAATTATGGTAACACTCAGGTAGATTTATTTGCACCGGGAGAAAAAATTTTAACTATTGGTGTGAAGAAAAATATTGAGTATACAAACGCTGTTTCTGCTGCTAGTGCTATTACCTCTGGTGTTGCAGCTTTAATTCGTTCATATTATCCGAGTTTAACTGCTTCTCAAGTAAAACATATTTTAATGGATTCTGGTTTAGAATTTACTATTGAAGTAAGTACTCCAACAAAAGATGATAAAAACAAAACAACACCATTTAATCAACTTTCAAAATCTGGCAAGTATCTGAATGCATATAATGCTCTACTTATGGCGAAAAAAATTTCGAGACAACAATAGTATCTTATTTTGGTAATAATTGTTATTACAAAACCCCAGTGACATAGCAGTATCACTGGGGTTATCTTTTTCTTCTTTTACTTTATTTTTTGTTGACTTTAGCAATTCTCCCCTCTACTTATTTCCGAACATTAAAATTTCATTTACAACAACTTCAGTAACATACCGTTTTTCTCCTTCATTCGTTTCATAACTCCTTGAAGTTAACTTTCCTTCAATAGCTACTTCATCTCCTTTATTTACATAGTTTGCTATAATTTCAGCAGTTTTATTCCATGCAACAATATTATGCCATTGCGTATCTGTAATTTTTTCTCCACGATTATTTTTGTACGTTTCATTAGTTGCTAATGAAAATTTAGCTAATTTTTTACCAGATTCTAAATTGATAATTTCTGGAGTGTTTCCTAGGTTTCCAATTAACTGTACTTTGTTTTTAAGTGCATTCATAAATATAATTTTTTCGTTAAACAGTTAAGACATTGCCATTAAATAATGACACTGCAAAGATCCGGATCTAAACAAGTTATTTTCGGTTGTAAATCGCTTACTTTCGATTGTAAATATTTGTAGTCGATTACATTCAGATAAAATTGTATCTTTGAATTCTATGGAAAAAAGAACTTGTTTAGAATGTAATGAAGTACTTAGAGGAAGAGCTGATCAGAAATTTTGTTCAGATTATTGTAGAAACACCTACAACAATAAAGTTGATAAAGACACCAAAAATTTAATTCGAAATATTAATAATCGACTAAAAAAGAATTATAAAGTTTTATCAGAATTAAATACTAAAGGAAAAACAAAAGTATCAAGAACTAAACTATACGATAAAGGATTCGACTTTAAACTTTTCACTTCTATATATCAAACCAAAACAGGCAATACCTATTTCTACATCTATAACCAAGCATACTTAGAGTTAGAAAACGAATTGTATTTACTTGTTAAACTCGATGATTAAGAATATGTAAATATTGTGTGTAATATGTGAAACTCACTACAACTACTAATAATTGGCCTTCTGATTTGCAATTGTGAAACTATTCCAAAATTGAAAAACGGAAACTCATTTGTTGTGGAAAGAATTCGAATTATGGATACTATAACTGTTAATGTTAATGGAAAAATTACTGATCTTTATAATAAATTTGGTCTAAAACGAGCATATATTGAATTGAAAAACAGTAAAAATTCATATTCAAAAACCTGCGGAGAAAATGGTGAGTTCAAGTTTGAACATATTTCTTCTGGGAAATATAAAATTGTAAGCAACTTTGTCGGATATTATCAATTGAGAGATTCTATTGAATTAAAATCTGGAGAAAAAGTTGAACTAAAAATTGGACTCGGATATGATGACTAAAAAATACTACAAACAATGTATAACCAAAATTAGGCAGAATCGACTTTATCCGAACCCACTCGGAATTCCTAAAGCTTGTATTTAATCCGAAATAATTCACTAACTTTCCCTTAAAAGATGTCTATACAAAACCGTTAATAATACTTTTTTACATATGTATAATATTCTATTTCCAAGAATTTCCTTTCATGGTTAATGCAGCTTTTAAAATATCTTTCTGACTTATTTGTCCGACTAACTTTCCATTTTCCAAAATTGGGAATCTTCTTCGTTTTGATTTTAAAAACTGATTCGCAGCATCGAAAATATTCATATTCCCATCAATAGTTTCTACCTCTTTAGCCATAGCTTTTTCTACAGTGTTATCTTTATCTACTGGCAAATTATAATACCTGCTTTCCGATACATGCTTTATACAATCACCTTCAGAAATTATTCCGATAAGTTCGTCATGTTCATTTACTACAGGTCCGCCAGATATCTTATTTTTAACTAATGTTTCAATCACTTCTTCTAACGATTGATTTTTAGAAAATGTAATTAAGTTTTTAGTCATATAATCAGAAACTAAAATTGGTTCAATTTCTTTTTTCACACTGCTTGAACGTTTACCTTGAAAATTCTTAATACCCATAATTTACTGATTTATAATATTTTAAATATAACGATTTTAAATCATTAACAAAAATTGATTTCATTTCTTAATTTTTATATTTATAAAATATTAAAAACTAACCATGCGAATCTCAACCAAACTATTCCCTTTACTTATTATTATTGCTACTATTTATTGGAGTTTTTCAGATATGATCCCGAAATATTCTGAAAGTAAAAAAGAGACAAAAATTGGTGATTATTCTACTGAAAATGCATTCCGACATCTCAAAAATATTAGTAAAAAACCACATCATGTTGGAAGAAAAGCACATAAAGAAGTTCAAAATTACTTGGTTAATGAATTAAAAAAAATAGGGTTGCATCCTGAAATTCAAACTAAAACAGTTTTCAATAAAAAATGGAACACTGGTACAACTGTAGAAAATATTATCGCTAAAATTGATGGGAGCTCAAATGGTAAATCGCTAGTAGTGCTGAGTCATTATGATAGTAGCCCACATTCTTCTTTAGGCGCTTCAGATGCTGGTTCGGGGGTAATAACTATTCTTGAAGGGATAAGAGCTTTTTTGACTAAAAATGAGAAGCCAATTAATGATATTATTGTTGTTTTTTCTGATGCTGAAGAACTTGGTTTACTGGGTGCAAAAGCTTTTGTAAATCATCATTCTTTAGCTAAAAATATTGGTTTAGTTTTAAATTTTGAAGCTAGAGGTAGTGGAGGACCAAGTTATATGTTAATGGAAACTAACGGAAAAAACAGTAAATTAATTAAAGGCTTTTTAAACGCTAATCCGAAATATCCTGCTGCTAATTCTCTAATGTATAGTGTATATAAAATGCTACCTAACGATACAGATTTAACTGTATTTAGAGAAGATGGAAATAGTAATGGTTTCAATTTTGCTTTTATTGGTGATCATTTCGATTATCACACCGAACAAGATACTTTTGAGAGATTAGATAAAAGAACATTAGTACATCAGCAAGAATATTTAATGAGCATGTTAACTTATTTTTCTAAAGCTGATTTATCAAGTTTCGAAAGTGATGAAGATTATATTTATGTAAACTTCCCTTTTTTAGGGTTATTGATATATCCTTTTTCTTGGATCCTTCCTTTATTCATTCTTAGTATAATTCTATTATGTTGTGTAATTATTATTGGAATTAAAAAAAGAAGATTAACCATAAAAGGAATCGCAAAAGGATTTATACCCTTTATCATTGCTATTATCACTTCTACTACTCTTGCTTTTGGCTTATGGAAATTAATAATGTTGATACACCCTCACTATCAAGATATGCTTCACGGATTTACCTATAACGGTTATGAATATATGTATGCTTTTGTATTTCTGACTTTATGGATTGTTTTTAAAACATATAATCTATTTAAAAACAATAATCCGTTAGATAGTATAATTGCTCCAATACTCATATGGATTATTATTAATGGACTTTTATATAAATATTTACAAGGAGCAGCTTTTATAATTATTCCAGTGATTATAGCCCTTACGGGGTTATTCATTGTAATTTTCAGAAAAAAAAGAGCGTCAAAATCTATACTATTTACAATACTCTCAATTCCTTCAATTTACATTTTTGCGCCTTTAATTAAAATGTTCCCTGTTGGATTAGGTTTAAATAGCTTATTCATTTCTGCACTTTTTATTGTGCTTTTAGCGGGATTATTAATTCCAATTTTTCAAGAACAAAAAAAGAAAAATCTGTGGCAGTATATTGTTGGGTTTTTATCTATTCTCTTTTTTGTTACAGCTACATTTAATAGTGGTTTTTCTGAAGAAAAAAAACGCCCTAATAGCTTAATTTACGTACAAAATTCATCAGATTCAACAGCATATTGGGGTACATACAATAAAACTTTAGATACATATACGAAGCAAATTTTTCATTCAAATTATGAGAAAGGAGGAATTTCTAATACAACAACAAAAAGTAAATACAACACGCGTTTCAACTTTTATAAAAAAGCAGATTTTAAGAATATCCCTACCTCAGAAATTGTTATGCAACTAGATACAATTATTGGTAATGAGCGCCATGTCAAATTTAAATTAACTCCAAAACGAGATATTAGCAAATATGAAATTTTCACCAACAATAAACTATCTTTAAATTGTTTACAAGCTAATTCCGCAATAGTAATCAATAAAGAAATGGAATTAAAAAAAGGGAATGTGTTGGTATATCACATGGCAAATTCAGATAAAAACTTATCAATAGATATTACATTCAACAAAGATGAAAAACCAAATTTCACAATTCATGAAATTTCAAACGATTTACTTGAAAATTCTATTTTCAATATAATACCGAGAACAAAAGAGATGATGCCAATGCCATTTGTAACTAACGACGCTATAATTTGTGCTACAAATTTTAGTTTTTAACAAAAACACCTTAAAATTAAAAATTAGAAAACAGTTTATTAATTATCTTTGCACACATGAAATTACCTTTTTTATTTATCGGAGGACCTGAGATTTTTGTTATCATGATTATAGTTGTGGTTATTTTTGGTGCAGATAAAATTCCTGAAATTGCTAGAGGTTTAGGAAAAGGAATTCGTCAAGTAAAAGACGCTACTAACGATATTAAAAGAGAAATCAACGAAAGTGCCCAAAAGCAGGGTATCGATACAGAAGTTGTTTCAGATATCAATAAAGAAGTTAATGAAGTTAAAAATAACTTAGATGATTTAACTGGTCCTATAAAAAGGAATATGTAATAATTACTTTACTCTACTAATTGTTAATCCGTCTCGTATGGGTAACAAAACAGTTTCTACTCTTTCATCAGTAGCTAATAATTTGTTGTATTCTAAAAGCATTTTAGTATCAATATCTTTGGGTTGTAGTTCTTCTACAACCTTCCCACTCCAAAGTACATTATCCGATAAAATTACCCCTCCTTTGTTCATCTTATTTATGATAAGATTAAAATAATTAGGGTAATTAGATTTATCAGCATCAATAAAAACTAAATCGAATTTTTCATCTATCGTAGGAATAATATCGATTGCATTTCCAACCAACTGTTTGATCTGATTACTGTATGGAGATTTTTTAAAATATTTTTCTTGTAATTCTTCTAATTCTTCGTTTTTATCGATTGTATATAGGATACCTCCTTCTTTTAAACCTTCTGCTAAACACAACGCAGAATAGCCAGTATAGGTTCCTATTTCTAAAATTTTTTCAGGAGTTATTAGCTTAGAAATCATCGATAGCACTCGACCCTGAAATGCACCACTTAACATCCTCGGATTTAAAACTTTTTGCCAAGTTTCTTTGCTTAACTCTTGTAATAATTGAGGCTCTTTTTGAGAATGTTCAACAACATAATCATCTATTTTCTGTGGTAAAAAATGCATGAATATTTTTTCGTAAAAATATAAAAAACGGAATTCACATTGATGTAAATTCCGTTTAATCTAACAAAAAATCAAAAAAACGGTTTTAAAAAAACCGAAATTTTTAAGAAGGCATTTGTTCCTTCAATTTTTCTTTTAGTAACTCTTTATCGCTTTCTGTCAAACAGTGAACTTCGCTTTTGCAGTCCATAGCTTTAGCTTTAAAAATATCAGTCAATTTTAAATTTTGCTTGGTATATTTCGCACATTTGTGACAAAAAGCAATATGCAACTGAAGTTTCATTCTTTCTAAGAATGTAGACTCGTTATACTGAGATTTGTTACAAATCTCATTCGCTTCTTTACATGTTATTTTAAAAAATTTAAACATCTTTTTATTTATTAAACCAATTTTTCTCCATACAAGTTCTCAATTGAGTTCTTGCTCTATGGATGATTACCCATAAATTTGACGGAGTAATATCTAGTTCCTTACAAATTTCTTCAGTTTCAAATTCCTGTATAGTTTTCATTCTAAAAACCATAGCATATTTTTCAGGCAATTTATCAATACAAATATCTATCTGACTTTTTAACTCTTCATTCTCGATATTCTTTTCTGCCTCACTATTCCAAGATTGTGGCACTCTTTCTTCAATCCAATTTCCTTCGTTTTCACCACTTTCGTAAAAACTCATTCGAACTTCTGCTTGTCCTTTCTTAGAGTTTATTTTCCTGTAATAATCTATAATCTTTCTTTTAAGAATAGAGATTAACCAAGTTCTTTCAGTTGATTTTCCTTCGAAATTTTTTGCTGAACGTAAACCTGCAAAAAAAGTTTCTTGTACCAAATCTTTGGCAGTATCACTATTATTTACTCTAACAACTGCATAATTGAACAAATAATCGGAGTAATTATCTATCCACTTATCAGGACTTAGAGTATGTATTTTATTTACTTTATCCACGGGGTCAAATATACATTAATTTTTCTCTAGATGTGTTTTACAATCTTTCCTCCTTCTCATATCTACTAAATATATAATCTCCCAAGAATTATTGTTATTAAACAATTGAAATGAATTTGCACCACAGTGACTTAACTCATTATTCAAGTAAAACTCGTAAGGTGTCCAAACAGACGCTAAATTCCCATCAATTCTTACCGTAAAGGATAATAATTTTTCAAAATAAGTAGTTGTGCTTTTTTTTGAAGCAATTGCCTTTAAAAGTTTTTCTCTTGTTTCTGTAACTAAAATCTTTTTCCCTTTTTTATTTGTGTAAGTAGTTTGAACTTTAATGTCTTTATGAAGTGTTTTGCTTACTAATGCAGTATCGCCCTTGTGCAATCCATCAAAAAACAATCCAATCACTTTTTTAATTTCTAGTTCTTCTGTAGATTCTTGGGAGTTTAACAGAAAGAAATTAAAAATTAAAAAAACAGTAAAAGAAAACTTACGCATGAAAATAATTTATGTAAATCTAACAAAAAAGAAATCATCAAAATCAAATTAACACAATATTAACGAGTTTGCAGTATTTTGTATATTTTTACTGCATATTTATAACAAACTTATACATGTCTGTAGCTAAAAAACAATACAAAAGAATTACAGTAAAATCGTTGATTGAAATGAAAAACAACAGCGAGAAAATATCTATGTTAACAGCCTACGATTACACAATGGCTAAAATTGTAGATGGAGCAGGAATTGATGTTATTTTAGTTGGAGATTCTGCCTCTAATGTTATGGCTGGTCATGAAACTACTTTACCTATTACATTAGATCAAATGATATATCATGCAAGTTCTGTTATTAGAGCTATAGAACGTTGCTTGGTTGTGGTTGATTTACCTTTCGGAACCTATCAAGGAAATTCTAAACAAGCTTTAGAATCTGCGATTCGTATCATGAAAGAAACTGGCGGACATGCTGTAAAACTTGAAGGTGGTTCGGAAATAGAACAATCAATCTCAAGAATTTTAACCGCAGGAATTCCTGTGATGGGACATTTAGGATTAACACCACAATCGATATATAAATTTGGCACATATACTGTGAGAGCTAAAGAAGAAGCTGAAGCTCAAAAATTAAAAGAAGATGCTAAATTATTGGAAGAATTAGGATGCTTTGCTTTAGTTTTAGAAAAAGTTCCTGCTAAACTAGCGCAAGAGGTTGCAGAAAGTTTAACTATTCCTGTTATAGGAATTGGTGCTGGAAGCGGTGTAGACGGACAAGTATTAGTGATGCATGATATGCTAGGAATGACTCATGAATTTAATCCTCGTTTTTTACGTAGGTATTTAGATTTGCATACAGAAATGACTAATGCTTTTAAACAGTACATAAGTGATGTGAAAAGTGTTGATTTTCCTAATGAGAATGAACAGTATTAAGCCTTTCTAAAAAAAATAAAGTTTTTTTGGCAAAGTAAATTAGATAATTTTTAAATTTTAGTCTTTTACTTAGGTAAGCTTCTATGCTTAGTTTCGTTAACTTATTTTCAAAGAAAAGAACAACTTAAAATCATGAAAATCTTACACATAGATTCGAATCACGATTTAATGATAGAGCAATTAACCGAATTAGGTTATGAAAATCATACCGATTATACCTCTTCAAAAGAAGAAATTGAAGCAAAAATTCATGGATATGACGGATGTATTATCAGAAGTCGTTTTACCATAGACAGACAATTCTTAGACAAAGCTACCAACTTAAAATTTATCGGACGCGTAGGTGCTGGATTAGAAAATATTGATTGTGATTATGCCGAGGAAAAAGGAATTGTATTGCTATCAGCTCCAGAAGGAAATAGAAATGCAGTTGGCGAGCATACGTTAGGTATGTTATTATCATTGTTTAATAAACTGAATAAAGCAGATAAAGAAGTTAGAGCTGGAAAATGGCTTAGAGAAGAAAATAGAGGGATAGAACTTGACGGAAAAACAGTTGGTTTGATTGGTTATGGTAACATGGGAAAAGCTTTTGCAAAAAAACTTCGTGGCTTTGATGTGGAAGTATTGTGCTATGATATTAAACCTAATGTTGGCGATGAAAATTGTACACAAGTTTCTTTAGAAGAACTTCAAGAAAAAACGGATGTTTTAAGTTTACATACTCCACAAACAGCATTAACCATTAATATGGTGAATTCAGAATTCATTACTAACTTTAAAAAACGTTTTTGGTTACTAAATACTGCACGTGGCAAATCTGTTGTAACGAAAGACTTAGTCTCAGCTCTAGAGGCTGGTAAAATTTTAGGTGCTGGTTTAGATGTTTTGGAATATGAAAAGAAATCCTTTGAAAACCTTTTTACTGAAAAAGAAATGCCTGAAGCTTTTCAATATTTAATTCAATCTGAAAAAGTCATGTTATCTCCCCATGTTGCTGGATGGACGATAGAGAGCAAGGAGCTATTAGCACAAACTATTGTAAATAAAATTAAAAATAGATTTAGTTGAAAACTAAATCTATTTTTTTTACGTTTATACTTTATAATCAACATCCCCAAAATGAAAAAAACAATAACCTTTATTTTAATTTTAGTCGCTTTATACTCGTGTTCTAAAGACGCAGTAATAGATGTAAAATCTATCACAACATTAACTCCTTCAGACCCAAACAATCCAAATCCATTTAATGGAACTATGGTCCCAATTAGCACTATTCCTTACGCTGATATTCCCAATAATTCTTATACAATTGATTTAGAGAAATGGAATATTAAAAATGATAGATCTAATCCTGAAGAAACTACAGACAATTTACAAGCTGCTATAGATTGGGCTACTAATGAAGGTTACGGAATTATAAAATTACCAAAAGGACATTATTTAATTGGAAAGTACGGAAACGATATTTATCAAGCTGGTATTGAATTGTACAGTAATACTGCTTTTTTATTAGATAAAGATGCAATTATAGAAATGGCTCCAAATGATAAGTGGAACTATTGTGCAATAGCAGTACGTAACAAAACTAATGTTGTTATCTCTGGAGGAACTATTCTTGGTGATCGTGACAATCATATATTTACGCCAAGAGCATCCGATGGGAGTCAAGTTCACGACGAAGGACACTTAATTTGTATTGAAGGTGAAAGTAAACACATAACTGTACAAAACACAACACTTGGCAAAGCCAATGGTGACGGAATTTTGTTAGTAGGCAGCCCTAGAAACGAACCTCAGGAGTTAGAAGATATTTACATCAAAAGAAATCATTTTACAGATAACAGAAGACAGGGAATTTCTATAGTTGGCGGTAAAAATATTACTGTTGAAGCTAATGAAATACACCATACCAAAGGAACTGCTCCTCAATTTGGAATTGACTTAGAAGGTGCAGGCAGAACTAATGAAGATATTACCATTAAAAACAATTACCTTCATAATAACAGAGGTGGAGATATTGTTAATACTGATGGTAAAAACATAAAAATTGACAATAACATTCTTACTCAAGGAGAGGATAGTGAATATATTGATGGTCCTTTAGTATACTGGAAAAATGCAGATATGGTAGTTACTAATAATAACATTACCATGCGTACAGTATCTGTGAATAATTGGAATGGTATTATTATGTACTCTAATGACAACCCGAAGACCAACCCTGCTACTACGTTTATTGAAAATAACATTTTGAATAACTGCGGAATGTACATGTATAAAGGTGCTGATTTAGTGATTAAAAATAATGTAATGGATAATGGCCATTTAGCATTTAAAGAAATGACAAATCTTACATTAACAAATAATAAAGTAATGCATGGTAATACATGTTGGGCATATCGATTCTTACAAGTATCTGGTACTGCTTCTGGTAATACATATAATAATGAGCCTTTTGATATTCCTTTAACAGACACTCCTTGGGATGGCTGTTGGATTAACTAATTACCATTCTATCTCTTTTTGTATATTAGTTTCAGTATAATTCCAATTTTTATTTGAAATGAAATACGAAGCGAATACACCACAAGAATACATTGATCAACTTCCGGAAGATCGTCAATCTGTTATTCAGCAATTACGAGACGTTATTAAAAAACATCTTCCTGAAGGTTTTGAAGAAGGTATTAATTACAATATGATTGGCTATTATGTTCCGCATTCATTGTATCCAGATGGTTATCATTGTGATCCTAAATCACCTTTGCCTTTTATGAATATTGCTTCTCAGAAAAACTCTGTGAATTTATATCATAGTGGAATTTATGCCAATCCTGAAATTCATGATTGGTTTGTAAATGAATACCCGAAACATTGTAAACGAAAACTCGATATGGGTAAAAGTTGTGTTCGCTTTAAAAAGCTAGATGATATTCCGTATGAACTCATTGGAGAATTATGTAGTAAAATAACAGTTGAGGATTGGATTTCAACGTATGAAAAAAACGTAAAGAAATGAAAAAAGGTAAAGTAATTGGGATAGGCGGCGTGTTTTTTAAAACAGAAGATGTAAACACAACAAAAGAATGGTATAAAAAACATTTAGGTTTTAATACTGATGATTGGGGATGCACCTTTTGGTGGAAAGATAATGATGGAAACAAAGCATCAACACAATGGAGTCCGTTTAAGAAAGATACGAATCATTTTTTGCCTTCGAAAAAAGGATTTATGATTAATTATAGAGTTGAATATTTAGAAGATTTACTAACACAACTCAAAAATGAAGGTGTAACTATTCTTGGCGAAATTGAAGAATATAGCTATGGGAAATTTGCTTGGATCATTGATTTAGATGGTAATAAAATTGAACTTTGGGAACCAATTGATGAAGCTTTTTTATAATTCTTGAGCCTGAGCTATTAAACTTAAGGTCACCTCAAAAATTGGCTTTTTCACCATTTTACTTTTCAACCAAGCGTAAAAACTCATAACAAAAATATCTTCTTGCTTAGCACCAATCCACTCAAAAGCGTTTTCAATATTATGAAAGAAATGTTGTGAAGTTGCCTCTTTTGGATTATCATAAAATAAATTTACATACTTTAAAAAGGTTAGCACCCGTTCTTGCCCTATCTCTTTTAAATAACTACCATATTGTCTTTTAAATCTTGATAATCGATTCTCAAAAACATCAAAATTATCTAACTCTACCAAAAGTAATATCTCTACTAAATTCTTCTTAATCACCCACTCTTTACCCATTTTTTCTATATACCATTTATCTGTATGATACAACTTAGTCAACAAACGATAAGATGCTTTTATGGCTTCTTTTTGAAAATAACAAACCACTAAGCTTAAATGTAAATCTAACACCCCAATAGTATCGTTATGTTTTTTCTTCAACAATAATTCTAATCGCTCAATTGCTTCGTCTTGCTGATTCATATAATTCAGATTAAATGTATAGAGCAATTCATATTTTAATCTAAAAACTCCTTCATATTTGCGTTTATTCTTTAAAATCTCATGATCCATGAGTTTTAAAAAACGCATAGATTTTTCAAATTGCTTGGTTCTAAATAGTGTATTTGCAATCATGTATAATACATGAAGATGATAAAATCGTCCTTTTTCTTTATTCGGATGCTCTTTTAATAAGGTATACATTTCTAACATAAACGATTCTACCTGCAAATAATCATTAGAAACAAATGCAGAAATACTTGCAATGGTTAATAATTGATATAACGATTTAAAAGATAATGTATCGTTAATAGTTATTTGTTGTTCGTGAAGTATTTTCAAAACAATTTTCTGAAAATCTATAACCTCGCCTTTAATATTAATTTGATATACTATGGCACGTATTTTCGCATAAACAATATTTAATTCTTCTTCTAAGCTTGCTAATGCCCTATTTTTATTAAACTCAAGGATTAACTTTTCTAAATTTTCCTTTTTATTTTCGTGCGCAAATTGAATTCTTAAATGATATATTTCATTCAAATAAGGATACAGTTGATATTCTTTAGCTATTAGTGTTGCTTTATGTAATAACTTAAATCCTGAAGCAAACTCTTGTTGCTGTAAGAAGGAACGTGCTACTAAAATATATTTTATAACTGCTATTTTCTCCGAATTTTCTTCTTCTAAGTTTAACGCTGCTAAAAAATCTATTAATGAATCGTATAGTCGCTTTCTTAACGCATGATAAGCATCTCTTTTTCCCGTTGGATATATCGTCCTGAATATAGCTTCTGAGGATAGCTCATTTGCATATATCAACTTGAATAGTTGAACATTTTTTACATCAGTTCTTCTATTCTTTTTATGCAAATATGTAGTAAATCGTGTATAATCATCGACTGAAAGTGAAGAAATAATAGCATTTAAATTCATTTTTAATCATCAGTTTTTAAATTCAAAACTCAATAAAAATAAGAATTAAATACAATACACATAAATATTAATCGTCAGTATTTATAAAATTTAGTTTTCAAATCCTCTGTTCCACTTCCCATCTTTGCCATGTAATTATTTAAAACAAATTATTATGGATTATCAAACAACAATAACAAACAAAGAAACTACAAACAAGAAAGAAAAAAGAAAAGAAAGAAAAGTTTATGACCAAAAACCAACACCTGCTTTTGTTGGAGCATCTTGGGCATCGTTATTTGTGGGAACAATTGCTTTTTGTATCGGATTATGGAATGCCGATATGTTATTAAATGAAAAAGGATATTATTTTACTATTTTATTATTTGGATTATTCTCGGTAATCTCTGTTCAAAAGGCAGTACGTGATAAATTAGAAGGTATAGAAGTTACACAAATGTACTATAGTATTAGTTGGGCTACTACTATAATTTCAATACTTCTTTTAATTATTGGCTTGTGGAATGCCGATTTAGAATTAAGTGAAAAAGGATTTTATGCTATATCGTTTATGTTAAGTATTTATGCTGCCATCGCAGTTCAAAAAAACACTAGGGATATTGCTTATATCGAAAGAAATCAAGATATCAACCAAAAAGATTTGTTTTGATAGTTCGATGAGCCACATAGGTTGATCATTAAACCCAACATTATAATTTTGTTGGGTTTTCTTTTTATTTTTTTAAATTTGAGAAGTAACTCACTTTAAATCAAAAAGAAAATGTCTGAAGAACATAAAAATTTAGAAGATCAAGCTAATGAAGCTACAGAGAATATTGAAAATACTGCAGAACAAACAGCAGAAGAAACAACAAACACTGCAAAAGAAGCTTTTAATACAGCTGCCGATAAAGCTACAGAATTAGCTGGTGAAGCTAAAGAAGCTTTTAATAATGCCACTGAAAAGGCTGGTGAATATGCTAAAGTTGCTGAAGAAAAAATATCTGAATTTGCTGGTGAAGCTGGAGAAAAATTGGCTGATTTAGCAGATGATGCAAAAGATGCTTTTAGTAATGCTAAAGAAAAAGTAAATGAAATGCTAGCTAGTGAAGAAGTACAAAACATGAAAGCTAAGGCTAGTGAATTCGCTGAAGATGCTAAAGAAACTCTTGATAATGTTGCAGAAAAAGCAGCTGATTTAGCTGAAGATGCTGTTGAGGAATTGAAAGAGGCTAAAGGAAAAGCTAAAAATTTCTTTCAGCGATTGTTTGGCGGGAAGTAATACGATTAGCGATAATTTTTCGGATATTAATAAAAAAACTAATCCTTTTTCAAGGATTAGTTTTACAATTTACAATGCCCAGGGATTATCCAAGTAAACTACTCTTAAGGAGTAATTGTTTCTTCTTGAGCTAATAATCCAAAGAATTTATCTAAATTCGGTAATATTACTATTCTCGTTCTACGGTTTCTAGCCCTGTTAGAAGCAGAGGTATTATCTACCAAAGGAACAGAACTACCTCTTCCAGCTGCAATTAACCTACTCGATTCTACTTTATATTTTTTCTCAAGTAAACGAACTATCGATGTAGCTCTTTTTACACTTAAATCCCAATTATCTTGTACTACAGCATTATTAATAGACCTAGAATCTGTATGACCTTCAATCATAACATCCATACTCGGCTCTGAATTAATTACGTCTGCTAGCTTTTTAATTAAACTATATGCTTTTTTCTTTACTCTATAGCTTGCTGTATTGAATAACAACTCATCAGAAACTGATATCATCACAACAGTCTGATCGATATCTACATTAATATCTTCTGAACCTTCTAATTCGGAAGTATTGATAGATTTCCTTAAATTATAAGCAATAGCAACATCCATTGAATCTTTTAAAGTTTTAGCATTTGCTAATTCTGCTGGATCAACTTTAGCTAACGTTGCTCTCATCTTTTCTTTCATACTGTTAGAAATCACAGCATTTTTTCCTACCATGTCTAACTTTACATTATTCTTAGCTTGTAAGTCAGAATTATAATTTTTTAATGAGTTAATTTTCTCATTATAATTGTCAACTCTTTTTTCAATTTTAGCAAACCTTGCCTCCAATTGTTGCTTTTCTAAAGTAGTTTTTTGAAGATTACCTTGAGTTTCTTTATACTGTTGCTCTAATTCAACGTATTTTTTTTTAGACACACACGATGTTAATGCCAACGTAGAAACGCTTAAGAGGATTATAGCTTTTTTCATTGTTAAAATTTATTGGTTGTTATTTTAACGGTAGCTTTTTTTAATTATTATATTCAAAAATAATTCTAATACGATTTACAACTAAAAATTTTGCATAGTAATCGTTTCTTTTTCCTTTCTACCTCGTTAAAAGAAAAAATAATTCAATTAATTTATACTAAATTTTTAATCACAAACCCTATACTCAAAAAAGCAATACAAAAAGAAGTAATAAAAGAGGATATACTGGCAAAAAATATAATAAAATGGTATTTATATTTTTTTTGAAGAAAAGTAAATTAGCTACTGACACTAAACTACCAAAGCCTGCACCAAACAAAGGTAAAAACACATACAACAAACCAATCATTGAATGTGGATGATGGCTATCTTTCATCAATAATATTACATACGCAATTAAATAACCAAATAAACCGTAAAGCACGACTCCTTTTATGATTGAAAAAAATACGTACGTATATTTTTGAGGTTTAATTTTCTGTTTCTCCTGAAATAAAAAAGCTACAAACCCAACAAATAATATAGCTATTATAATATGTGTCATAACAATATTTCGTTAACTTAAATTCGATATAAAGGATAGAAAACTATATGAAAGCTCAACATTTTATATCGTGACTAAGTGACAACTGAAATAATTTTTACATTTTGAAAAATTACTACAAAAGACTTCCTTTTATTACATTTCAGTGATATCTTAATTCCAATAAGAGCTTAAAAAACACTCTACATCTCTTTTTTAATCTTACGCTTGTGCTTGCTATGCTTGTTTATTCAATTTTGCAGCTTTTTGTTCTAATTCTGCTTGAAATTCTTCTAAGACTGGCTTTAATGTTCTTTCAGGAATATCTGCTACTTTAATATACATTAAACCATCTACAGCATTATTAAACTTAGGATCTACATTAAACGCAACTAACTTTGCATTCTGTTTCACATACTTCTTAATGAGTACTGGAATCCTTAATGTACCTGGCTCTAATTCATCGATAATCTTATCAAATTTCTGCATATCAGAATCTGTAGCATCGAATACAAAATCTTTATCCCCATCCTTTAATTTTACTTTGAATTCTTTCTTAGGATGAATATATTGAGCCACATAAGGATCGTAGTAATGCGACTTCATAAACTCTATCATTAATGATTTAGAAAACTCAGAAAATTGATTACTGATACTTACTCCACCCATTAAATATTTATACTTCGGATAACGTAGTGTAACATGTACAATACCTTTCCATAGTAAAAATAACGGCATTGGTTTTTGTTGATATTCCTTAGTAATAAAAGCTCTCCCCATCTCGATGGTATTTTCCATCATAGGATACAACTCTGGTTCTATTTTAAACAAAGTGTGAATATAGAATCCATTAATTCCATAACGTTTAAAAATATCTTTCCCTAGCCCCATTCTATAAGCTCCAGCAACTTTTTTTGTTTGATTATCCCAAAGCAATAAATGATGATAATATTTATCGAACTTATCTAAATCTAAAGGAGTATTCGTTCCTTCTCCTACTTCTCTAAATGTAATTTCTCGTAAACGACCTATTTCATGAAGTATATTAGGTATCTCTTTAGTTTCAGCAAAAAACACTTCGTAACTCTTACTTTCTAATAATCGTTTGCCATGATCTCTTAACCCATCAATTTCTTTTTCAAATAGCTCAGGAGTTCTTTGCGAACTTATTTTTTTTGCTTTCTTTGGAATTTTTAATTTTTGAGTAGATATTAACCTCTGATTTGTTTCAAAAGGGTTAGCCAACATATATGTTTTCTTTCTTAAGAACTCATAAAAAGCTGGAATTTCTTTATAGTTATCTTGATCTTTTACTGCTATAGGTTTTCCTATTCTTACCTTAATTACTCTGTTTTTTTGTGATAATAATTCTGAAGGTAATTTTGCAGTCCTTAACGTACCGCTTATTTTCGATAAGAAATAAAATAAGCGACTATTTCTAGCATGAAAATAAATAGGTATAACAGGAACTTTTGCTTTTTTTATGAGTTTAATCGCTCCTTCTTCCCATTCTTTATCCACCATAAGTTTACCATCTTTAAAGGTTGAAACTTCTCCCGCAGGAAAAATACCTAAAGGTTTACCTTCTCGTAAATGTAATAGTGCATTTTTTATCCCTGAAACACTTGATTTAGCATCTTTATGATTCTCAAAAGGATTAACTGGCATTACGTAAGGCTTTAATGGCTCTACTCTATGCAATAAAAAATTTGCTATAATCTTATAATCTACACGATGTTCTACCAATAAACGCAGTAACAACACTCCATCAACACCACCTAATGGATGATTCGATATTGTAATGAAAGGACCATCTTTAGGAATCCTTTTTAAATCTTCTTCTGGAATTTCATATTCGATATCCAGCGTGTCTAATACTCCTTTTAAAAAAGGTAGATCATTTAAGTGCTTATTCTTATCGTAGATTTTGTTTGCCGTAGTAATACGTAAAATCTTCATTAAAACCCAGCTAAAAAAATTTCCTAAAAAACCTAATTTATCAAGTTTAATAGTCTTTGCGAATTCTTTAGGTGTAACTAAACTCATATAGTTTGATATAATCGTATGTCACAAATATAGGAGAAAAATGTTTTGGTTATACGTTTTCTTGAATTACTAACTGTGCTGTTTCTGTATTAATTTGTCTTATAATGGCTTTCCCTTTTGCTCTAATGCTATTAATTGCTTCATCATCAAAATGTCGTATCGTGTATAAGGTAACCCCTTTGTAAGATTTAATGTCATAAAAAGTTTTCAACTCATTATAAAAAGCATCAAACATATGAAACTTGTCTTCAATACAAACCGAAAAGCTTATTGCCGAATTTTGAATTAAATTTACTTTTAACTTACAATCATGCAGCTTTTTAAAGACATCACTAATATTATCTTCTACCATAAAAGAAAAATCTTTAGCTGAAATTGATACTAAAATCTGATTTTTCTTGACAATATAACACGGAACTTTTGGAGTTATCCCTTGTGTTTTTAAAACCGTAGTTCCTTCCCTATTTAAATCATCAAAAGAACGAACATATAATGGTATTTGCTTTTGCTCTAATGGCTGAATTGTTTTTGGATGAATTACAGAAGCTCCATAAAACGCCATTTCTATAGCCTCTGTATATGAGATTTTTCTCAATAATTCAGTTTCATCAAAAACTCTTGGATCTGCATTTAATACTCCAGGAACATCCTTCCAAATTGTAACACTATCAGCATTTAAACAATAGGCAAAAATACCAGCGGTATAATCTGAACCTTCTCTTCCTAAAGTTGTCGTATATTCTCCATCATTTCCTAAGAAACCTTGGGTAATATTTAATTTAGAAGTATCTACTTTTTCTTTGATAATAGCTTCAGTTTGCTCCCAATTTACTTTAGCATCTCTATAACTATTATCTGTTTTTATAAACTGTCGTACATCTAACCATTGGTTTTCTACACCTATTTTAGACAAATAAGCACTTACAATAGTTGTAGAAAGAATTTCACCAAAACCAACAATTTGATCGTAAACATAATTATAATCTTTAGACGTATTAATTGCCATACGGCCAGCTAATTCTCCAAAAAGATAAGTTACCTTCGTATATACTTCGTCTCCTTTATCAAAAAGACCATCTAACATGTTCGTGTGAAAATCTTTGATCGCTTGCAATGCATCATTTACATCATCCGATCCTTCTGTAAAAGCATTAATTAAACGTTCAAAAGCATTTGTCATTTTTCCCATTGCAGAAATTACAACTAATGTATTTTCTGTTCCTTCATGTTGTAGTACACGTACAACATTTTTCACTGCATCAGGGCTTTTTACTGATGCTCCTCCAAACTTAAAAATTCTCATGTATAAATCTTTCTAAATTTTGTTCATTCATTTGAGCTACATCCCAATCTCTTAAAACTTTCGCTCCACTTTTTTCGTAAAATTCAATCGCATTTGCATTCCAATCTAACACTTCCCAAGCTACACGTTTATAGCCATTATCTGAGGCATATTTCATTATTGCTTTATACAACTCCTTTCCGGCTCCGATTCCTCTTTTAGATGCTGTTACCATTAAATCTTCTAAATGAATTGCTTTACCTTTCCATGTAGAATATCTTTCGTAAAACAACGCCATTCCAATAATAGTCCCGTCAGCTTCTTCAGCAACAAAAGTGTTAAATCTAGGGTTCTCTGAAAACCCATCTTTTATTAAATCTTCAACAGTAATTTCTACTGCATCCGGTTCTTTCTCAAAAACAGCCAATTCTACGATCAAATCGTGAATTGCTTGAACATCTTCTTTTTTTCCTTTACGAATAGTAAAACTCATGTTTAAAATTTTTCAGCAAAAATAGTTTTTATAACACCTTGTTAAAAAAAATAACAAATTACAACACATACAATTGTTTTGTTGATTTTTCCACTTTAATAATTCTTGTAAAATACTAAACTAAAACGTTGTAGTTGCAAAAAAAGTTATCATCTTTGTAAACTGATACAATAGTGTACTTTTTATGGCTAAAAAAAATCAAACCCTCGGTGAATTTATTATTGAAAATCAGGCTTCTTTCAAATATACTTCAGGTGAATTATCGCGTTTAATTAACTCCATTCGTTTAGCAGCAAAAGTTGTGAATCATGAAGTTAATAAAGCTGGACTTGTAGATATTATTGGTGCTGCTGGTGAAACTAATATTCAAGGTGAAGATCAGCAAAAACTAGATGTTTATGCAAATGATAAATTTATACAAACCTTAACCAATAGAAATATTGTTTGTGGAATTGCCAGTGAAGAGGAAGATGACTTTATTATTGTTAATAGTCAAGATGAAAATCACCAAAATAAGTATGTTGTTTTAATTGACCCACTTGATGGTTCATCTAACATAGATGTAAACGTTTCTGTAGGAACAATTTTCTCAGTTTACAGAAGAATTACTCCCGTTGGAACTCCCGTAAAGTTAGAAGACTTCTTACAAAAAGGTAGCGAGCAAGTTGCTGCTGGATATGTAGTTTATGGAACTTCTACAATGTTAGTCTATACTACTGGAGATGGTGTTAATGGATTTACTTTAAATCCAGCAATTGGGACATTCTATTTATCTCACCCAAATATGCAATTTCCTGAAGACGGGAAAATTTACTCAGTTAACGAGGGAAACTACATTCATTTCCCTATTGGAGTAAAAAAGTACATTAAATATTGTCAGGAAGAAGATGGCGACAGGCCATACACAAGTAGATACATTGGGTCTTTAGTATCAGATTTCCATCGAAATATGATTAAAGGTGGAATATATATGTATCCAAAAAGTTCTAAAAACTCTAATGGTAAACTCCGTTTATTATACGAATGTAATCCAATGGCATTTTTAGCAGAACAAGCAAAAGGAAAAGCTAGTGATGGTTTTAATAGAATCATGGATGTACAACCAACTGAACTTCATCAAAGAATTCCTTTTTTCTGCGGAAGTAAAAACATGGTAGAAAAAGCTGAAGAATTCATGAAAGAATATTCTGAATAATAACCATTTATTATCGCTATAATATAATCTTATTACGATATAAGGATCAAATAGGACTAACTGTTGTTAGTCCTATTTTTTTGCAGTAACTTCGTATCAGTTAATTAGTAATCAAATAAACAAAAATTATGGCTTTTGAATTACCAGAATTAGGGTACGCTTACGACGCGTTAGAACCAAATATAGATGCAAGAACTATGGAGATTCACCACTCTAAGCATCATAATGGATATACAAATAAATTAAACGCTGCAATTGAAGGAACAGATTTAGAAGGTAAATCTATCGAAGATATTTTAACGAACTTAGATATGAGCAATGCTGGAGTTCGTAATAATGGTGGTGGTTTTTATAATCACTCATTATTCTGGACAGTAATGAACCCAGAAGATAGAGGATATTTATCTGGTGAATTAAAGGATGCTATTGAAGCTGAATTTGGTTCTAAAGAAGCATTTATCGAAGCTTTCTCTAAAGCTGCAGCTACTCAATTTGGTTCTGGGTGGGCATGGTTATGTGTACACAAAGGTGGTAAAGTAGAAGTATGTTCTACTCCAAACCAAGACAACCCATTAATGCCAGGTGTTACTTGTGGAGGAACTCCTATCTTAGGTTTAGATGTTTGGGAACACGCATATTACTTAAACTACCAAAACAGAAGACCAGATTATATTGATGCTTTCTTTAAAGTAATCAACTGGAATGAAGTTGAAAGAAGATACGCAGAAGCTAAGTAAGCACTTTTTCTTATAAAATATAAAAAGCACCCAAATTGGGTGCTTTTTTAGTTAAGGAAAATCTGCAATCTATTCACTTACCAAATCTCCAGTTGATGAATTATTGGCAAGTGTAAATCCTGATACTGGAATAGAGAAACTCACACTAATTTTATCTGTAGTCGTAATAGGAGCAACAAAATTATCAGACAAAACTGCCTCTTCTACTGTAAAAGTTGCCACACCGTTTTCCACAATTACATTCATTTTTTCTGTTGGTCTTGAATTTATAAAAGGTGTGTACCAAACCTCTGACACCAAATTTGCTGTATTAAAATAATACTCCCCTTCCTCTAAGTCAAAATTTGGTTCTTCTCTATGATTAAAAGTTATATTTTGAGTTGGTAATACTGTTACCATAAAGTCAATTTTATTACCCCAATCGGGATTTTGTAAACTTGTTGGAAATTTTTCAGAAACAGTTAACGTATAATACCCCTGTTCTGTATCATGTATTGTATAATAGTTTAAAACTCCTGTAACATTTGTTGAAGACACAGTATTTTTAGACAGATTAGAAGTCGGTGGAGATGGGGGCGCATCTTCTATATTCTCTTCATTTTCTAAACTTGTACATGCCATGTTAAAAATTAACACACATAAAAATAATACATTAAATAGTTTATTGTTTTTCATTTTGATCACATTTTTAAAGTGTTGAAATAATTAAGTTACATTTAAAAGAGACTTATTTTATTTCTCCAGATTTTTCTGCAAAATCTAACAGTATAGCTACTTTCTTTCCTTTACCTTTTGCAATAGCATGCACAATTTTATATTCTGATTCTTTATCTGAATACACTTTGAAAAATTTAATCTTGTATTTTGCTCCTTCTTTAGAGGCTGACAATGCATTTTCATCTACATAAGAAGGACTTACTGCTTCTGCAGCTAATTGATTTAAAGCAGAACTTACCAATTCGCTGTTTGCTATTGAATTTACGGTTTTAACAGTATTAGCCACATTTTGAACACTACTTACATTCATTGTTCTAACATCTCTAACTGTATTCATGGCTTTAGCAACATTACCTAAGGATAACATCGATTTTTTTACATATACATAAGCAAATTTATCTTCATTACTTGCTTTGTTTAGTGTAATAATGTCTCCTACAGAAAATGTTGTTCCGTTTACAGTTTTTTGAGTTTCTTTTGATTTTTCTCCTTTAATTTGAGCAAAAGTAATTAGTGGAAAAACCAATAATAATAACATAATTTTTTTCATGATTTAATCGTTTTTATTTTTAAAAAACAGCATTTATCCATTTTTGTTGATATGCCCTAGAAACTAAAATGAATGAAATACTGTTTAAAAAATGTCGTTATTCCTAGGGCATTAAAAACAACATTTCAAAAGTAAAAACCACTTTAAATCAATAAAATAGAGTAATCCACGTAATCCACTAAGGGAATTACCGTATATTAACTTGCCAATCCATTTTGAAAAGCAAATCTTATCAAGGAAGCCACATTATTAACCCCAATCTTTTTCATAATATTTGTACGATGAGTATCTACTGTTCTAGGACTAATAAATAGCTTTTCTCCTATTTGAGGGTTCGTATACCCTTGGGTTAAATAACCTATAATTTCTTTTTCACGATCTGTTAGTTGATGTATTAATGGCGACTTTTGAGTATAGTTAATAATTGAAGTATTAGTAGTAGTAGTATTAAGTATGGCTTTTGTAACATCTGCAGTAAAGTAATCTTTACCATTGTATATGGTTTTTATTGCAAGCAGTAATTCATCAGTAGGAATAGTTTTTAACATATATCCTTTTACTCCTATAGCAATAAGCTCTCTTATTAGTGAAGCTTCTTGATGCATAGACAACATAGCTACTTTTACTTGAGAGTAATGTTTGGTAATCTCTCTAGCACAATCAATTCCATTCATTTCGGGCATATCAATATCTAGTAAAACAACATCAATTAAATTAGATTTTACAATTTCTAAAGCCTCTTTACCATTTGTAGCCATAGCTACAACTTTAAACTCAGGTTGATTTATAAAAGTGTTTTTAATTCCTTCTGCTATTAAAGGATGATCATCTGCAATTAAAATTCGAATAGTCATTAACAAGGTATTTTTATAGTTACAAGCGTTCCACTATTAGGGCTTGGTTCAAAATTCACTTGTCCATTTACCATATCTAATCGACTAGAAATATTTAATAAGCCAATCCCTTTTTTAGTATTTTCTTCTGCTATACCTACTCCATTATCTTCTACTATTAAAATAATAGTGCCTCCAGTTTTAAATAACTGTACACTAACCTCTGTAGCTTTGCTATGTTTAATGATATTATGAACTAGTTCTTGTATAACTCTGTATATCGTGATTTCAACTTTTTGAAGTAGTCTTTTTTCAATATTAAAATGCTCAAAACTATTATGAATAGATAATTGCCCTAAACTACCATCCAATAAATCATATATCGCTGGTATTATACCTAATTCATTTAGTGCTCTAGGCATCATTTGATGAGAAATATTACGTAACTCTTGATTAGAATCTTCTAGGTTTTTTAATAGTGCTTTTGATTCTGGTTTATCTAAAACTTTTAATTTCCCTAAGACATTCCTAGATTTCAAAATTACACTTCCAATTTGTTGTACAACCCCATCGTGTAACTCTCTTGCAATTCTCGATCGTTCTTTTTCTTCTGCTTGAATAATTGCTTGTAAACCTACTTCTTTCTCTTTGGCTATAGCTAGTATGTGCTTTCTTCTATTTCTTTGTATAAATGAGTAACCTAGTAATATTAAAACTCCTATACTTGCAATTAAGCTGTACGAAAACTGTTTTTGTTTATTTAGTTTTAACTCAGTTATTGCTTTATCTGCTTTAGTTTGTAATAACTCTTTTTCTTTTTTCTCAGTTTGATATTTTATCTCTGTTCTCGCCATTACTTCTGCTACATCTCCTCCATAAATTTGCTCTTGAATTTTAGAGTGTTGTAAAAAATAATAATTCGCACTATCTATTTCACGTTGATACATTTTTAATCTAGAAAGAATTTCATATACCTCGCTTAATTGATCTTTAGATTTTATGTTTGTTGCAATGCTTTTTGCTTTTACTATAGCACTATAAGAATCTTTTACATTCCTATTAAGTAACTGCAAACTCCCAATATTAATTAGACAACTTGTTATACCCAAATCATTTTTTTCTGCCTCTCTAATTTTTTTTGACTTCAAAAATAATTTCAAAGCTTTCTTATATACCCCTCTATCTTTAAGCCACCCTGCATAATTATTATATAAAGCCCCAAGCCTATACATTTTCTCATTTTCTTCTGCTAACTGAATGGAAAGTTTATAATATTGTTCTGCTTTTTTATGATGTAATAAAGCATATAAATTTGCTATATTTCCATAAGAATCAATTAATCCATCTTTATCTCCAATACTATCTCTTAACTTTGAAATAGATAGATGTTGTTTTAATGCTTTTTCATATTGACGCAAACCTCTAAAAATATTTGCTATGTTATTTTTGGAATGAAGGATGTAAGGCATTATTTTTTTCTTTTCAAAAATTTTTAATGCCTCTATATTATAATGTAGTGCAGAATCTAAATTGTATGTGTTTTGATACACAAGACCTATTTTACTATACAAAGCCCCAATTCTAATACTGTCGTTTATTCTTTTCCGTATAGAGAGTGCTCTTCTATAATAATTTAAGGCAGTATCATATTTACCAATATCTGCGTAAATAATTCCTAAATCATTATAGGATTGTGCTTCTCCTAAAGTTTCATTAGTTTTTTTAGCTAATTCATTTGCTTTCTTTCCATAATTAAGAGCAGAATCTACATGTATCCTTCTATAATACCAACACAAATCAGACAAGTATTGTATTCTAAGAGAATCTGATAATTTGTGCTTTAGCTGAAGTTTAATACTATCTATCAACTCTTTTTGATGCTGTGCGACTGAGCTTTCCACAAGAAAAAAGAAGCATATTATTAATACATATAACTTTATCTTCATTCTACAAAGTTATTTCTTATGGTAGCTCAACAAATACCTATGTTTAGGTAAAGAAGTCAAAAAAGAAAGCTACCTAAAACGAGTTTTAGATAGCCTCTTTTTGCTTATACCTGTCTTCGAAAATCGTAAACTTTTTAATTCTTTTTAGAAGTTTGTTTGTTTAAAAATGTTTGTACAATATTTTCAAATAGTTTAAGCACGCCTTCAACCTTAGTTCTAGAAGGCAACGTTAACAAATTAAAATACACTAAAGAACTAATTTAGTTTGGTTAAGCTCTATTCGAGCTAGTTTTATTCTATGTTCAACAATAAACATAACTGGGATTAATTTAAATTTATACCAATCGGTATATTTTTTTTCAAAAAAATTTATTTTTTCAATTCTCTAATAATTATATCTTTCATTACATCAGCTAAATCAAAAAGATAGCTTTCATCTTTCATTATGTGCGACATGTATACCGCACCTTCAATCATATAAGAAAAACGCTTAGCATAAATTTCACTAACAATCTCACTTTTAATTTCATTAGCGTCTTTAGCTTTATCTATTAGTTTTGTAAATTTTTCCAAAATTCTTTCATTATATGATCTAACAAATTTTGAAATTGAATTTTGTTGATTGTCAGAGTCTACACCAATATTTAGTATTGGGCATCCTCCAAATTTTTTACAGTAACTATAATAGTTTTTATAAAAACTAGAAACGTTAATTAATTTATCTAATGCTGTGTTCCCCTTTGCAACTTGTGCGTTTAAATCTTTTAAAACAGTTCTGATACAATATCGAAAAGCTTCAATTGCCAATTCTTCTTTGCTTTCAAAATGCCCATAAATAGCCCCTTTTGTCAAACCCGCTGCTTGGGTAATTTTTGACAAACTCATTCCTGAGTATCCCTTTTTGTTAAATATGGGAGCAACTGTCTCTATTATATGTAATCGTGTCTTCTCAGATTTCAACATACATGACAAATATATAAAAATATACCAATTGGTATATTTTTATTCCAAAAAAATTCCTCTAAATGAGGAACTTATTTATAATTGAGCTAATGCTTGCTCTAAATCCATTAGTAAATCATCAATATCTTCTATACCTACACTTAATCTAATCAGGGAATCTGTGATACCAATTTTTAAACGTTCTTCTTCTGGAATAGAAGCATGAGTCATCGTTACAGGATGATTTACTAAACTTTCAACTCCGCCTAAAGACTCGGCAAGTGTAAATACTTTTGTGCTTTCTAAAAATTTAAACGCAGTCGCTTTATTTGAATCTTTAAATCGAAAAGAAACCATTCCTCCAAAATCTTTCATTTGCTTTTTTGCAACTTCGTGACCTTCATGACCTATAAAACCAGGATAAAAAACCTTTTCTATTTTATCATGCTGTTTTAAAAACTCAGCTATTTTTTTTCCATTTTCACAATGGCGTTGCATTCTAACATGTAACGTTTTAATTCCTCGTAAGGCCAAAAAAGAATCCATTGGTCCAGCTATAGCACCTGCAGCAAACTGAATAAAGTGTAGTTCTTTTGCTAAGTTTTTATCTTTCACCATTAAAGCACCCATTACAAGATCTGAATGTCCTCCTAAATATTTTGTTGCCGAGTGCATTACAATATCTGCTCCTAAATCTAAAGGACGCTGTAAATAAGGAGTTGCAAACGTATTATCTACAGCAACTAATAGGTTTTTATTTACATTTTTCACAGCCAATGTTATAGCTTCAATATCCGCAATTTTCATTAGCGGATTCGTAGGCGTTTCAATCCAAATTAATTTTGTTGCTGAAGAAATTGCTTCAACTACATTATTTGGATTATTCATATTTACATACTGAAATTTTAATCCATATCTTTCAAACAATCTAGTAAACATTCTGTAAGTTCCGCCATACAAATCATCTCCAGCAATAACCTCATCTCCTGGTTTTAGTAATCGTAAAACACAATCTATCGCTGCTAAACCAGAAGCAAAAGCAAAACCACGAGTTCCGTTTTCTATAGATGCGAAGGCATTTTCTAAAGCTGTTCGTGTAGGATTTGCAGCTCTAGAATATTCATATCCTTTATTTTGTCCTGGGCTTGATTGCGCGTAAGTAGAAGTTTGAAAAATTGGAGTCATTACAGCACCAGTAGCTTCCTCGTGCTGTTGACCTCCATGTATTGTTTTGGTATTAAATTTCATCCGATCAATAAAAATTAGAATCTAAACTAATTTTGATAACGCCATTATCGTTCCTAAATGAATTCCTTCATGTAAATTATTAAATGCTAATGCATTTTCAATAGAACTTAACACATATCCTGTACTTGTTGGATATTCTGTATATTCTTGAAAAATTCCTTCTTTGTAATCTTCTTCTAAAGTATCTGGTAATCCAGCTAATAATTCTTTTACCTCTTCGAATTCCTCTACTGACAATTCTTCCGATGGAGAGGTTCCTTTTCTATATTTTTCAATTAAATCATCTGGAACTAAACATTGTAAACCTGATAATTTATAATGTAATAATTGCTGAGTAACTACTAAATGTGCCACATTCCAAGCAATATTATTTTTAAAACCTTCTGGAATTTTATGCAATTGTTCGTGAGTTAACCCTTCTATTTTTTTTAATACTAGTTCTCTAGATTTTCTTAAAATATCAAATTGTGTATTCATTTTCTGGCTATTTTAGCGCATATAAAGATACAATATTAGACGTTAGATATCAGAAATGAAATATCAGAAATGAGAAAGTTAACTAACGACTAATAACCGATAATTAATAATTTAATAAATGAATAAAGTTTATTTTTTACAAACTTGTGATACTTGTAGAAGAATTTTAAAAGAAGTAAATCTAGAAGGCTTTGAAAAACAAGAAATAAAGTCGAATCCGATTACTGCAGCTCAACTAGAAGAGTTATACAGTTTCTCTAAAAGTTACGAAGGTCTTTTTAATAAGAGAGCGAAGTTATATAGGGAAATGGATTTAAAAAACCAGCACTTGGTTGAGGATGATTACAAGCAATACATTTTAGATGAGTATACCTTTTTAAAGCGTCCTGTTTTTATTGTTGATGATGAAATTTTTGTTGGAAACAGTAAAAAAACTATTGAAAGTTTACAAGAAAAGCTTCATTAACATGAAGCTTTTCTTTTGTTGACACTAAACAATCAACGACTAAAAATTTCGTGTAAAGTGCAAGTTACTTAGCTTTAATTTTGGTTACAACCGATGCTAATTCATCTTTTGTTAATGTAATTTTTAGTCCGATCATTACCATTTTTTCTTCATCGCTATTTGCTCTAATGATAATCTCTTTTACTAAATCTCCTTTTTCTATAAAAAAGACTCCTGCTTTATCTTTTCCATCTCTAACTTTTACTAACGTTTTTAAACCCTTTCTTTTTGTAAATTTCTTGAAATTCTGTTCGGTCTTGTTATTTTCATTATTAAAAATAACAATTTTACAGTGCTCTGCTTTTTTCATAAGCTCTTCAAATTCTTCTGAGTCTTCTTCATCTGAAAAGAAACTTCCTAAAGAAACAGGAACACTCATTGAAAATTGACTTTCCTCTTTATTCGCTTTGTAAAAATCTGAATATGCTGTTTTTTGTGCGGTAATCGTAAAAGCGATACCAATTAAAATAGTGGTTATTAATCGTTTCATAATACTTGGTTTTTGTAATGAAGACGACCCCTAGAATTTTTTGTTACAGGAAAATATTATTTTTGATTGGTATTTAACCAAGCATTTGTTCTCAATTCCGCATTCTCTCTAATATCTTGCCAAAATAAATTTATATCTCCAGCATGATAATTTTTTAAAAATGACATAAAAAAACGTAATGGAAATTTCGGATTCGAACTCCAAACTAATCCATCTGTAATTTGAATTGCTAAAGCTTCCTTATATATTTTCCCATTAGTATATAAAAAACCCTTATGTTGTTTCAATTCTGTATATAATGACGTATCCCAAGTAATTGGATTGGTAGTTACTGAACCTTTATACCAGTCTTTATCTTTTTTAGGATAATGATTTTTCTTATACGTATTCCAAGAAATAAAACCTCCAGTTTCTTTAGGAGATTTCATTAATTTTATTGAAGAAAATTCATTTTCTTTCACACGAATCCCAGGAATATAAGCCGCTATCAATTGCTTTTGTAAGGGTTTTCCGTCGAAAAAATCCTTTAATAATCGTACTGTATGTGTAGTACCTTGACTATGACCAACCATTATAATTGGTCTACCTTTATTATACTTCTTTATATAAACTTCAAAAGCACTTTTTACATCAGAATACGCTATATCTTGAGCTTCTTTACCACCTTTATCGAACAATCTATACGATCGTAAATGCGCCTGACGATAGAACGGAACATAAACTCTTCCTGAAGTTGCGAAAGCTGAAGCCTGCATTAGTACAGCTTTATTTAAAACAGTATTGTTTTGCTCCTTATCTGTAATTGGCACATTCCAACGAATATCTTTTTTACTTGTATTTAATGTAGGGTATACATAAAAAACATCTGCTTGTAAAGTATCTGAACGAAGTGATGCATACTCTTTAAAATTATCTTGATACTTAGATGGTAATACAGCCCAAGAAGACTCTATATTATAATCTGGTTCAACCGGAATATTACTTTTTTTAAATGCTTGGGTTTGATAGGTAGATTTACAACTTGAAAGAACTATTGTAAGTACAATTATACTGTAAAATCTAAAAAAATAACCTTTACTATATATCATTTCTAGTTTTATATATAAATATTATAGTTTTTCTAATTTTAAAATTCCTTCATTAATATCTTCAGTTTGATCATAAAAAAAATTGTAAAAATCACTTATCCATTTATTCTCTTTGTAAATAAAAGACAAATATTCATGTAAACTATCTCTATTCTTATTTTTTACTTTTTTATTTATATACTCAGTTCTTATAACTAAGTTATCTCCTTCTTTGGGAATATATTCGAAATCAAACAACTTTACATCACTATTTAATTTTTGCAAGAAAAAATCTAAAGTCAAATCTTCTGTTAACTTATTATCTGGAGGATATATTAAGCCATCTATTCCATTATAATGTTCTTTTATATACCTACTTAATACCCAAGTAAATTTCTTTCGCAAATATTCATTCTCATCAAATTGCCTCTTAAATCTTCTTGAATTTTTGTTGTGTACTATTTTCTCTTGTTTTTTACTTTTACAAGTACAGAAATGTATATTTAAATCATTTTTACACATTAATCATTTAGCTTAATAAATTAAAAATTAATTATAATCTTCAACTCGTTATTACTAAAACTATAGCTAAAAAATAAAACAGCTTTCGCATCATAATAATTTAAAATTGTATTTTCAGGCTGGCAGTGGCTCCATTAAATTTTAAGTTTACTTCTGGGTCGAATGTGTAGGGAGTAGCATTTAGCCCTCCATTGTATAAATCAACTGCTTTTTTTGCTTTTTTCTTTGCGCTACTTACCAAAGGAATTGCTCCAATAACAAATCCTGCACCCACAGCAGCCAATTCCCACTGCGCATCTCCTCCAGCGATTGAAGCTCCTAAAGGCCATCCTATTAGTCCGCCACCAATACCTCCTAAAATTAAAGCCCAAGTATTATTAGCCTTAGATTTCTTCATTAAAGCATAGGCCTCTTTATTTGATTCCATTAATTGTAATACATCATTTTGCGAAAGACGATTTCCCTCTTGCTTAAAATAATGTCCTCCGAAAACGCTAACAACCTCAATAGGTTTTGTTGAGTTTTGACCAGTAATAGTTATTGTACTAATTAAAAAAGTAGTTAATAGTAATATTATGTTTTTCATAGTTAAAGTATAGTTTAGCTTTTACTTGTAATCTTCATATGATTTTTCTTCTACTAAATCTGAACCAGTTAACGTATTAATATCTTTTTTAACTACAGAACGATCATCGTTAGTAAAATATACTGCACGAGCCAATTCAACAAAAGTTTTACCAAAATCTTTAGCACGTTCACACTCTCTAATATCATCTTCTATTTTCCATAACTTTTTATTGATCTCTAATAAATCGTTATGTAATTTTTTAAGTTCATCTTCATTTGAAACTTCAGTATAAATATGATTCACAACAGGCGTTAATACATCATATTCATTTTGAATATTTTTAAGTTTATTTTGGTCTTTTATTTCAGTTAGCTTGATAGCTAAAATGGTGTACTTGTCTATAATTTCTCCGTTAGAAACTTCTATCTTCATTATCTATATTTATATTTTTAAGCAAAACGACGTTCTATAATTTCTAAGAAACGTATTTCATATTCTTCCTTTGCACTCCAGTCGTAATCTGGTTTTACCATTTTACTAATAAAATTTTTCGCTTCTCTCTCTGTTTTAAATGTGTTTAATTGAGAAATTACTCTATTAAAATCCGTTTGATTCCCATCAAACAAATGCTTCACAAAGGCTATTCGGTCATTAAGTCCTATTTGTATTGTTGTTTGTAAATGATCGTTAATTGTTTTTTTAGGCTCTACCTTCTGAAATAAATCAGCCATTATATCAACAGGTAACGTATCTTTTAATTCATCTTCTAGTGTTGGGATTTTAGGTTCAACAACCTCTTCCTCTTTTTCTTCAGGAGCTTTTAATTCTTCAATAAATTTGGCCTCCTTAAAAGCTGAATTATCGTCTTCACCAAAAAGCAAACTCTCCAATTCATCAAAAGGTTGTTCTTCTATTTCTTGAGTTTTTTCTTCTTTCTTTTCTTCTTCCTCTTGAATTAAAGTTGGTTCTTCTACAACCTCTTCTACAATTTCAGTAACTTCTTCAGCTACATTTTCAACTGTAATGGGATGCTCTATCTCTTCAATTTTTTCTTCAATTGATTCTATAATTATTGGAGTCTCTTCTACAACTTCGACCTTAACTTCATTTTGTTCTACAACCTGGTGATCTTCTAAAACTTCTAACTCTTCATTAATCGTTTCAACAACAGGAGTTTCTTCAGTTACTTCAATAATTTCTTTTACATCATTAACTTCAGAAGTTTTTTCTTCTTTTAAGTTCGTATTTGCTCTTGCAGTTTCAATCTGTGCAATGCTCTCAATTAATTCTTCTTTAGTTTCTTCAGCTTGAGGCGTTGTATTAATATACTCTTCAACATAAGCTAATAATGATAGTTTTTCATATACCTCGTGCGCTTTTTGTTTTAATGCAAAAACATCTTCTTTGTTTTTCATCTGTAAAATGCTATGCGCTAAACTAGTGAGATCCGAAGCCAATTTTTTGTGCATAAGTTATGAGTCGGTTTTATTTTTTACTCTTAAATTTTAATAAATTTGTTCTTTATCGAAATGTAAGACAAAAATAATTATTTGAGCATTAAAATTACAAAATGTTTCTTGAAAATACAGTAAATCATACAGAACAGTTTGGGTGGATAGAGGTAATTTGTGGCTCAATGTTTTCCGGGAAAACAGAAGAATTAATTCGCAGATTAAAAAGAGCTAAGTTTGCTAAACAAAGAGTTGAAATTTTTAAACCTGCAGTGGACGTTAGATATGATGAGGAAGAGGTAGTTTCTCATAATGATAATAGAATTCGATCGACACCTGTACCAGCTGCTGCTAATATTAGACTACTTGCCAATAATGTAGATGTTGTTGGAATTGATGAAGCTCAGTTTTTTGATGATGAAATCATTGCTGTTTGTAATGATTTAGCAAACAGAGGTATACGAGTTATTGTTGCCGGATTGGATATGGATTTTAAAGGAAATCCTTTTGGTCCTATGCCTTCATTAATGGCAACTGCAGAATATGTTACAAAAGTACATGCTGTTTGTACTAGAACTGGTAACTTAGCACATTATAGTTTTAGAAAAGCCAAAAGTGAAAATATTGTACTTTTAGGCGAAACCCAAGAATACGAACCACTTAGCAGAGCTGCATACTACAAAGCCATACAAGAGCAAAATGCTCAACTTAAAGAAGAGGAAGAATGAACAATCATGTTACCGTATTAGAGATTGATGCAAATGCTGTTTTGCATAATCTTAGTTATTTTAAACAACGATTACAACCTACAACTAAAGTTTTAGCTGTAGTAAAAGCATTTGGTTATGGAAGTGAGGCTATTGAAATAGCCAAAATTGTGAAAGACCATGTAGATTATTTTGCGGTTGCTTACTGTGGAGAAGGAATTGCTTTAAGAGAAGCAGGTATAGATACTCCTATACTTGTATTACACCCACAAATTCCTAACATAGAAGCTATCGTTAAACATCGTTTAGAACCAAATTTATATAACTTTAAAATTTTTGAAGCGTTTATAAAGTATGCAAACGATGTTCCTTTAATGAATTATCCTATTCATATAAAATTTAATACTGGACTAAATAGATTAGGGTTTTGGCATACGGATGTTCCTAATATCATCGCAAGCTTAAAAAAATCAAACAATATAATTGTTCAATCTATTTTTTCGCATTTGGCTGCTAGTGAAGATCCAAATGAACAAGAATTTAGTATTAATCAAATTAACAACTTCGCTTATGTTGTTAAACAAATTTATCAGCATTTAGGGTATGAACCTATGATTCATATGTTAAATACTTCTGGAGTAATTAATTACCCAAAAGCTCAATTTGATATGGTTCGAATTGGAATCGGTTTATATGGTTTTGGAAATCATCCGAATGAGACAGCCAATCTAAAAAACACCCACAGCTTAAAAAGTATCATATCGCAAATCCATGTTATCCAACCTGGTGAAACTGTTGGATATAATAGAGCATTTGTAGCAAGTAGACCTACCAAAAGTGCTACTATACCTGTTGGACATGCAGATGGTATTTCAAGAAAATTAGGTAATAAGAATGGTTTTGTTATTATCAACAATCAACCAGTGCCAATTATTGGTAATGTATGTATGGATATGCTCATGGTTGATGTAACAACTGTTGATTGTAAGGAAGGAGATGAAGTAATTCTTTTTAATCATCAACAACATATTGATTACATGGCACATAAATGTGAAACTATTCCCTATGAAATTTTAACAGCTCTTTCGCAACGTATAAAAAGGTTGGTGAAACGTTAAAAAATTCTTAAATTAGAGCCAGTAATTAATTAATAATCATAAAAAACTATTCAAATGGGAATGTTAAAAGAGTTTAAAGACTTTGCCATGAAAGGTAATTTAGTAGACATTGCAGTTGGTTTTGTAATGGGTGCTGCTTTCAACAAAGTTGTTGCTTCTTTCACTGGAGGTATTGTTTCTCCACTAATCGGTTTAATTTTTAATGCAAACTTTAAAGATTTAAAATACGTACTTAAAGAAGGTGTAGCAGATGCATCAGGTAAAGTATCTGGCGAAGTCGCCGTTTTGTATGGTGAATTCATAACGAATATCATCGACTTTATCATTGTTGCTTTTGTAATGTTTATGATTGTAAGAGGAGTTAATGCTATGAAGAAAAAAGAAGAAGAGGCTCCAGCTGCACCAGCAGGACCAACTCAAGAGGAATTATTGGCTGAAATTAGAGATTTATTAAAGAAATAATTTAATTAAGTTCATATAATGAAAGGCTATCGATTGTATCGATAGCCTTTTTTAATAATTTTTTTATTTTTTTAGAATTTTCTTATTTGAAATTACTTTTCCAGATTTATCATATACCTTCATGATATAATAGCCTTTAGGAATATCCGAAACGTTAATGGTTTGCTGAATCTCTTCAACATCTTTAAGTAAAACTCCTGATTGGTTGAATAACTTTACTCTAAAAACATTAGTTGAATTAGAAATTCTTAATGAATTTACCACTGGGTTAGGGAATACCGAGATATTCACCTTTTCTAACGCACTAGTTTGATTTGTAATACTCTGACTACCATACCTAATATTTAAGCTTGCTCCAGCTACTACTCCATTTTCTTTAGAAGCAAAGGCAAAGTCATTTCCTCCAGTTAAACTTAGTAGTAAACTAATACTATCTTCTGTAATCTTAGATGCATCTAATGGAATAGTAACTACTTTTGCTATTCCAAAAGTTGTATTCACTTCCCCTAATACATCTGAAGTATTGGGTTTATTAGCATTAGATAGTGTTGTCTCTGTCCAATTTGTTGTACTACCTTTATGAACAGTTAAAGCTCCATTACCAGCATCACCAAATACTGTGAAAGAAAGCGAAGCTTCTTTAACAACACCTGAAATACTCGAAAGATCAAAAAGTAAGTACCCTACTCTTTTTCCACTTTCAATTCTAACTATATCAACATTAAAATTCTTCCCATTTTGTAAATATGCATCTTGAACTGGAGAAATAGTAATATCTTGATCTATGATCTGTTCTGCCTTAACGGCTATTTTATCTATATTAAATAGATATCCTGATGCTCCTCCTTTGAATAAAAACTTCAGTTTCTTTTCTCCAGAAATTAATTGTAAAGTGGCCGTATATTTTTCATAATTGTGCCATGTGCTATTCACTGGAATTGAAATTGTTCCTACTGAAACACCATCATCGATAATTTCAATTTCTCCTCCTAATCCATTACTAGAAGCATAAATATCGAACACATAATCACCTGTATTATTTACATTTACATCGTACTCCACAAAGTCTCCATCATTTATAAATCCAATATTCTGACCAGTAGTATTTGGTGTATCTTCAATTTTTACAGTTCCTGATTTACTGGTATAATCTTCTGCTTCAAAGTTTCCTGGTAAGGAAATTAAAGGAGTTGATACTTTTACTGAAATTGTAATTGGACTTGAAGTTGTAACGGCACCGTCGTTATCTGTTGCTTTTGCTGTAATTTCATAATCTCCTATTTGACTGATTATAGTAGACGTAGCATATGGCATTGTATTTTCTGTTGCTATTAAATTACCATTTGCAAAGAACTCAACTTTAGCAATATTTCCGTCAGCATCTGATGCAGTTGCTGTTAATTGAATAGTCTCGTTAGGAGTATAATTTGTTCCATCTACAGGAGAAGTAATTGATACTTGTGGTGCTTCATTTGTGTCCCCACAGTCTACTAATACTTCTGCTGGTCCAACACCCGTAGGTTTCGTATATGCTTTAGACAAAACAAACTTATCCATCTCAAACCCATCTTCTCGCATGGAAAATGAAATCGTATGCACACCTGCAGAAGGTACATTTATAAAAATCTTTTGAGGTTCTCCACAATGGTTTGCTCCCGTACGTTGTTTACTTTCCCAAGTCCATTGGTTCTTTCCAGTACACCATTGCATTCTTTGCCCTGATGCAGGCCATGTTCCATTTATTCCTACATGAACACCATTATCTTCTGATCCTGTTGAAAAGGCTCTAACCCAAACGAAATATTTACCTGGATTCGTAAATTTCACTTTGTAATTTACTATTGCAGCTTGCCCAGGCGTATTGGAAAAGCTAACCCCATTTTGTAATGGATCTCCATGGGTAACTCGAGTATCTGGTAATATTTCAAGATAACCTCCCGTACTTGCTCCTGTATGATGACTAGGATCTGGATCTGGTTTTGGAGTAGTTCCTGTATTCCCGTCTAAAACATACCACTGTCGATTTGTTGTTTTTGCTTGATCAATAAAATGCTCTGCCTCCACTGCTACAATTCCATTTTCTTCTAAGGCAACACATTGATCACCTTCATCACCATCTCCTGGATCTCCTCCGCCAGCATTGTCTTTCTTAGTAATTAATGCCACCCAGTCATTATTATCAGGAGCTACTAAACTTCCGCCTAAAGTATTCTTTCCTGATAAATTCCCTCCTGTTCTAGGGTTAAACCATTGTACATTATAATTCGTATTTCCTGAAGGTAAATTTAATCCTGTTGAACCTCCATTAGGTCTGTACACAGCATAAATACTACCTGACTTTGCTAGCACATAATCTTTATTATCCGATGTTACCCCATCAGAACTAACCATATTGACTAAATCTGACTGTAAAAAACGATTAAAAAAGCTAAGCGCATATGCACCTTCTTTATATTTTTTACCTCGTTTTCTATGATCATTTCCATTAATGTCACCATCATCATTAGTGTAACCACTGTAATACTCTACTCCAGTACCACCAGCCATTAAAGTACCCCATAGTACTTTATGCCTAACTTCTTTATCTGAAATTCTAATTCCTATAGAAGCTGGTCCTTGCTCGTCATTCGCTACTACCCATTTTTTACCTGAATTTCTAGATTTTTCTAACCATCGTCTAACATCTTCATGTACTTTATTAATATTTGTTTGTACTGAAGCCCCTGTTAAATCTGAATTACCCAATAAAGGATTATAGCGCTGATCTTGTTGATTAGGATAGGTATGAATTACAATGTTATGACCATATGGATCAATATTTTTAATATACGTCGCAGTAGCTTTAGCTACCTGATCTTTTAAAGTAGTTTCTTCAGTTAAGTTCCAATTTAAAGCTAAATGATGACCAAATCTTGCAATGAGTTCTCGATAGTATAATTTTCTTTCTCTACCAAAATTATCGCCATCCATTTTATTATCGTTTTCTGTTTCCATGGTTTTAAAATGCAAGTACATTCCTTTTTTATCGCCATATTCCAGTACTTTTTCCCATTGTGCCATTTTAGAAACATCAAATCTGTCGTGATGAACTTTATTCCACTGTTGTCCTCTTGGTGTATTTCCGTATTCTTGTTCAGAAACTTTTAAAACATGAGGAAAAACAGCTCCTCCATCACCAGAAGTATTCCATGTTAAGAAGGAAACTACATTAGCTCCTTCAGTGGATAAGTAATTGATCATTCCTAAGATTTCAGTTCCTTTTCCACTTGCCCAAGTATAAGAAGACGCATCATTGGCTACATAATCTTTTTGATGTGGTTGCCAAGTTTTACTTCCTATTTTATTTAAATTATTAGTATAACTAGGAGTAGCATCGAAATCTACATAGTTAAAAGCATTTTCTGGAGAATCAGCACCTGCTTTTATAAACCAAGGACCATTAGGATTAGCCGGATTAGTTCCTATGTGTTTAAGATAGTGTTCTCCTACATATGCTAATCTTCCTAAATTTTTATTTCTAAAATCTCGACCTGATTTATTCGATTCGGTGACAGTAAAGTTTCCAGTACTTCCATCCATAAAATCAGCACTTGCACCTCCTCCATTTATAGCAACATTTACGCCTTTCTTAAAGGATACTTTCCAGTTCCATACTCCTGTTTGATCCGGAGCAAAATGAACTCTCCATTTATTTCCTGCCTTACAACTATTGTTAGCAGCGTTACCACAAGCAGCAAAAAACCCCGGAACTATGTAAGATCGATTACTAGATATATGAGTAAAAGTAACCGTTAAATTATAATCTGAAAATGGATTAGGATTTGCAGTTTCAGAAGTATTGGGTCCATTAAACGTTAGCGTAACTTTATGCCAACGCTTTAATTCTCCTGTGGGATTTTGAGAAAAGCCCACAGCGTAGCAAAACAAAAAAAACAAAACGTTTTTTAGTTGAGTTAATTTCATAATTTAAAATTTTTTATTTGAATTTATTGGTTTTAGTAACCTATAATGAATAGGGAATAGCAAAAAAATGAAGCTAATACGAACAGCTTTCACTATTAATATGAGTTCTATTAATAATGAGTTTTAGAAATTCAAAATTTCGCATGATATGTCAAGTGTTTTTTAGATTTGAAAGAATAAAAAAAACACTAAGATGTTATTACATAACTCTCAATACATCTTCCTAAATCAAAAAAACTGACAATTTATTTTGATTCATATGTAAAGTAAATACATTAAAATCAGATTATAATATGTTTTCAATATTTGGAGTTCTAATAGTGGCTAATCGTATATCATATTTTAGGGGATCTTTTATTACAATAATGTAATTTAATTAGGGGTTATTATTTAGTTTTACATAGGCATAGAATTAAGTTATAAGATAATTTAAAACAGAGCTAAACAAACACTGCATATTGATCTACAGTAAGTTAACTATATTTTATCTTTTTAAATAGGATAATTTTGTCATTTATCTATATTAAAAAAACATTTATAAAACTTATTTAGAAAGAGAAGTTGTCTAAAAAGTATCTGAAAACGTCATTCTGAATTTACTTGTGCTGAACTTGTTTCAGTATTTCAGAACCCCATTCTTCTGATTATCAGTTGTAATGAGAAACTGAAACAAGTTCAGTTTGACGAAAAATAATCTTTCTAGACAGCCTCCCTTTTTAAAAATCAACTAATTACTCTTTAATGAGTTTGTTAACGGATGTATTATTTATTTGAACTAAATACATTCCTTTAGGTAAATGAGAGACTGAAATTTCTTCTTGAGTATTTTTAACTTTTAATCGTTTAACCTCTTGTCCTTGAAGATTAATTACTGAAATACGATCTCCAATTGAAGTTCCTGATATAAATAATACATCTTTTACTGGATTTGGGAAAAACGATAAAGTTTTATCTTCTTGTAATGATGTAGTGCTTGTTAGTACTTCTTTGCTAATTACCGAAGTATCTTTTGTAATTACCCATTTCTGGTTAGCATTATTCTTATTATAGTTCCAAATAATAACATTGGCATCAATCGCTCCTTGTGCTCTATCTAAGCCTAAACCTTCACAATGAATCGGGTTTAATCCATAAATTCCATTTCCATTTTGTACAACTCTCCATTTTTTGTGATCTCTTTCTTGATTGATCCAAGTTGCTACATTAGCCCCATTTTCACAAACTCCGTTTGGCACCTCTAAATATCTTTGAGTTCCTTTGTTTTGAATGGTATATACATTATCCCCCAAATGATTAAAAATCCACTTTTGGTCATCAAAATTACCTGCGCTATGCATTCTGGCACTATGATTTTCTAATGCTCTTGATAACAATCGTTGATTATTCTGTGATGAATTAATAAAATATGTCCCATTAGAAATCAATTGGTTGAATATAGAGACATTACCTACCTGATCGTTCGATAACGCTTCTTCGTGATTCGTTCCTAAAGGACGGATATGAGTTTTATAAAGGTACGTACTACTGTCGTTTGTAGTTTCGGGTAAATTCACTGTAATTGTCAGTGATTTATTTTCTCCTCTTGATACAACTGATACATCACTTGCCGCTATCCAATTTCCATCTTTCCAAAAACTAACTATAATTTCTCTATCTGTTGCAGCACTATATGTTACTTCAAAATCATAAGTATTAGATGGTGCTAATACAGTTAATCTATTATTGAATTGTATGGTATCTTCAATAAGTGATTCTACAACTACGTTACTGACTTGATCTTGAGATAATGCTTCTTTATGTGTTGTTCCTACTGGTCTGATATGCGTTTTTACTGAATATCCAGTCCCTGCTTCCGTAATTTCTGGAAGATTAACTGCTATACTAACCGTTTTATTTTCTCCTTTCGTTACTTTTTCTACATCACTAGCTGCAATCCAATTTCCATCTTTCCAAAAACTAACTATAATTTCTCTGTCTGTTGCAGCACTATATGTCACTTCAAATGTATAACTATCAGAAGGATTTAACGTTGTCACAATATTTGTAAATTGTATGGTATCTTCAATAGTGTTTCCATTACCTTCTCCTGTATCTTCTATTGCATTGATTCCTGCCGTCCAACGAGTTCCTCCAAGTTCATAAGCACCAATATCTGGTTTTTTTCCTTTAAACTTTTTATCAAATCCAGAAATTGTAAGTCCCGCATCTACCACAGCCCCATTCGCTAAAGGCATAAAATTCAATCCATTTGCATTTACAAAAGGCGATTTGGCATTAATTATATTATTCTTATACTCAAAACCTGGTGCAATATGCCAACCTGGATTATTTGAGTAGTTGTTATACACTCTATTATCACTTTGAGGAAATCCATTTACCCAAGAACCCATAGCTTCACCTGCATTCCATATCGTATTATGAAAAAAGTCTAAATGCTCGTTATTCCAATTTACCTGATAACCAGTCCAAGATACATTCCAAACTACATTATGGTGTACCACATAACCTTTACTATCATTATCCAAATAAATTCCTGCAGCTTTATTCCCTGCATACGATGGCGGTTTTGAATCATGAAACCAATTGTGATGTATTTCTGTTCCTTTACGTCCCTCATTACCTACTGTATAGAACACTCCAGAATCGGCATTAATTAACTGCGCTCGAGAAACATCGTTGTAAGCTACTTCGCAATTATTACCACTCACATAAATACCATCTCGACCAGAGTTAGTTACTTTATTTTTTAGCACTTTCACATTATTTGCTGTAGATCTAATTGGTGTCGCGTGAATACCTAAATAATCAATATTAGAAACTGTATTTTTTTCTATAATTGAGTTGTGAGCTTTTGCCCAATTTTGAACTGAAATTCCATTTGCAGAACTATGGTTAACAACACAATTTCTTACTATAGTATTTGGACCCAATACTTCGATTGCTGATTCTCCTACACCTGCAGAAGTACTTCTTAAATTATCGAAGCCTTCACTTCCATGGATTACTTTATTGTTTTCGAAGACATTAAATCCTCCCCTAATTTTAACACTTCCTCCAAAAAATTCAATTCCTTCAACTTTTATGTAATCACCTTGTAACTCTGCAATAAATTTACGAGTCGCATATTGAACCGAATTATTTGATGGTTTTTTCCCATCAGCGGGTTGAAAATAAAGTGTTTTACTTAATGCATCATAATACCACTCTCTTGCATAATCTAACGCTTCAAGCTTATTGAATAAATATAATTGTCCTCGATGACCATTTCTTAAAATAGTTGGATTATGAGGATCAAAAGGCCACTTATTAATATTTACTCCTGCATGTTCTATTCTGTTTCCATTACTTTTAGTGATTCTTCTTGTCCAACTTGTACCTGAATGACCACCTATGTAGTACACTAAACCTCCAGACCAATCAAAATTTGGAACATCTGGCACATTAAAGAAGTTACTTCCTCCGTTTGTAATGAACTTACAATCTACAGTAAATCTATTATTATCTGTATTATTTGGCCATCTTGCAAGATCCATGTGCTTTTGATTATGATATACATTACGAAACCTTTCATCAATAGTCATATCAACAGAAGTTTTATAAATGTTTCCTGAATGTAATTGCCATCCATTGATAAACCTAGTTGCTTTAATTTTCACACTTTCTCCAGCCGCAGCTTTAAAAGTTAAACAACTACCTTTAGCTCCATCTTTATTAACTAGTAAAGGTTCTGTATATACTCCTTCTCTAATAATACATACATCACCAGCCTTCATAATCGAGACGACTTTCTTAAAGGTTTTAAAGGGGTTTTCGTAAGATCCATCGTTGGTATCTTTACCATTAATAGCTACATAATAATCTTTTGCACTTACATATTGGCTAGCTATCAGCCATATAAATAAGAATAGCGTTTTAAGTTTCATAAAATAAGGGATTAGTTTTTTATCGGTTGCTTATACTTATGTTCGCAATTATTTTTTAATAAATTTATATTGCGATTTATTATTATTTATTTGAATTAAATACATGCCTTTAGCTAGTGCTTGAATAGAAATCTCTTCATTTGTACTTTGACTTTTAAATGTTTTCAATTCTTGACCTTGAAGGTTGTATATAGAAATTTTATCACCAATATGTAAGCCTGACATGAACAAAATATCTTTTGATGGATTTGGATAAAATGAAAACTCATTGGTATCTGAATCGTTTAATACTAGTGGTATCAACGAACTTCTATTATTCGTGTTATTTTCTTTGATTATTCTCCATTTTTGGTTGTTATTTTTGTTACTATAACTCCAAATTTGAACGTTCGCATTTACAGCTCCCGCACTTCTATCTAAAGCAAAGTTTTTACAGTGTAATGGTTGTAACCCATAAATTCCATTTCCATTTTTTACTACTATCCACCTTTGGTGGTTATCTTTTGCCATTGTCCACGTAGTTACATCTGCTCCTACATTACATTTTGCTTCACTAACTTCTAAATATCTTTTAGTTCCTTTATTTTGAATTGTATATACATTATCACCTAAATGATTAAAAATCCATTTTTGATTATTATAATTCCCTGGATCATGCATTCTCGCACTATTTGATTCAATAGGCCTTGCTAATAAACGTTGATTGTTTGCCCCAGAAGTAATAAAATAAGTTCCATTAGCGATGAGTTGTTGTACTTTCTTTGATATACTAACATTATTTACTTCATCATTATCTATAGCATTTCTCCAAGTAGTATTTAATGGACGGATATGTGATTTAAAACTATAATTATCTCCTGTTGCAGCGATTTCTGGTAATGTTACGGTCACAGACGCTACACCTTTCCCTTTATTTACTTTAGTTATCCCAGACGCTATCCATTTGTCATCTTTATAAAAACCAACTACAACTTCTCTAGCTTGCGATGCCGTATATTCAACATCTAGTGTATATGCTATTTCTTCTTGTAAATTAGTAGGTGTGTTTTTAAACGAAATTTCATCTATAATTTCTTCTCCATCTTTTAACTCATATACTCTTACCCAATCAACTAACATCGTGTTTTTAGTATTATCGTTAAGGTTATCTACTTTAGGCAAACCTATACTAGGAATACCTGCTTGAGCAAAAGGAAAAACTTCAGTATCGAAAATCATTTTTAAATTTTCATTCAAAGGAACTCGAGGTACTATTTTCATCACCTCCTTACCATCGTAATAAAACAGTAACTCATTAGCACTTTTCCACCAAAAACCATAGGTATGAAAATCATCTCGCCCTCTTGTTGGCATGGTATAACTTGTCTTTTTATTTTTTAATCCTTTATGCTTTCCGTAATAATGAGTGTTCGCCTGATATTTAAAAGGTAGATCTTTTTGTCTTTTGTCTATTGAAGGATTTCCAATATGTTCGATTACATCTATCTCAGAAAAATCTCCAACTCTAAACCAAAAAGAAGAAGTCATCGATAACGACGAAGCTTTGAAACTAGCTTCATAATAATACCCTGGCTTAGCATCCCAACCTTTAGAAACACAAGCTGCAGAATTTACCCATACATCTTTTAATGGATTATTAACTGTAGATGGATCTTTCTTGAGTGTAGATCTTAACTTCAAGTAACCGTCTTCTACAAAAGCATTTCCTTTTTTGAATGCACTAGGTGGTCTTCCCGACCAATGTGGATAGTAATCATCCCACTTTGTTTTGTCTAATGAGTTTCCATTAAATTCATCAGAAAGAATGTCTACTTTTTCCCATCTTTTACCAGATGGTGCTGTAGGAGTTTGTGCAAAAAGTAATAGAGGTAAAAAAACACATATAATTAAAAAGACACTGTTTTTTCGCATTATAATTTAATTTAAGGTTAATTATTTTAGGGGTAATAGAATTGCTATTATTTGATGCTTCAAAATTATCATCAATATCATTGATGTCATAAAAAACGAAGATTACATAAAGTAAAAGGTGAACCTACCTAAAGTATATTCTGAAGTAATAAAAAGTGACAAAAAACAACTGCTAAAATTAAAGGCTCAACGAAAATTATACATTTTAGCATTTTTTTATAAAATGTGGTATTATTTTATTAAAATCCAATAAAAAAAGCAAACAAAAAGTATATTTCAAAATAAACAAAAAGTATACAAAAAACCACAAACACCTGAAAAACAAAACAATACACTCTTAAAAACTAAAAAAAACAACATTTCTATACTATTTTTTAGAATAATTTGTTATGTTATTCAAAACCCTATAAATCAAAACAATATGCATCCCCAAAACAACTATTTTGATTGTAGAATAATCCTTATTTTTTATATGATTATACTATTCTCAAATGCTCAAGAAAACGTTTTAAAAATTAACAATAGTAATCCTTCAATAATTCCCGATAGTGCATTTATAGATTCCATTAAACAGAAAGCAATAGCACTTAGAAAAACTCATATTGATTCCTCCATAGCTCTTATTAAAGAAACTATAAAAATGAGTACTTTAATAAATGATCATAAAAGAGTCGCTAAAGGATTCAATACTCTAGGCATAAATTATACTATTAAATCTGACTATGTAAATGCACTAAATTCTTATCAGAAGGCGATTAATTTTCTCAAAAAAAATAATGATCCTGTTGCCGAGCTTAATATTTACAATAATATTGCTGCTATATATTCATACTTTGACAAACACGTTATTGCTAGAAAATTTTATTTAAAATCTATAAACATTTTAAATAAATACCCAAATTCTGTAAATTCTAGATACTATAAATTATGTCTTAGATATATAAACATAGGACTTACATATAAAAATAAAGATCATAAAAAAGCTTTTGAATACTTAAAGGAAGCGCTTATTTTTTTAAAAAAATCTAGTATAAATCAAAGGGAAAAAATATTTACAGAAAGTCTAATTTCTATGCACGAAGGCTCTATTTATCTTAAAGAAAATAAGTTAACGACAGCAAAAAAACTACTTTTAGATAATTTGGTTTTTATTGAAGAATTTGATGATGCATACATTACTTGTGAAGCATATTATTTCGTAGGCTTGCTCTATCAAACTCTTAATAATTATGCAAAATCTAAGCTTTATTTTACAAAAGCCATAGAATTATCTGATCTAATAAAAGATATAAGATTGAAATCTAAAATCTTATTAAATTTAGCTGAATTAGCTCAAAACAATAATGAAAGCCACATGGCTTTTGCATACTTAAAAAGAGGCATGAAAATAAGAGATAGTATTTTTGGTACAAAAAATTCATGGGAAATTTCTCAATTGAACAATAACTTTAAAACAAAACTAGACCAAAAACAACTACTTATCAACGAGAAAGAATTAAAGATTAATTCAATATTTAATGGTATATATTATGTTTCATCTCTATTAGCTTTAATTATTGTGTTTGTATGCCTATACAGACAAAAGTACAGGCATCGGTTAGAAAAAAAACTCATAAAAATTAGAGAAGAAGAAATAAAATTAAAATTATCTAAAACTAGAGATATCTTAAAAATAAAAAATAAAGAACTTACAACGCTAACACTACAGGCTTTAGAACGTGAAGAATCTGCAAAAAAAATTAATTCAAAAATAATTCAAATTAAAAACGAAATACCTAAACAATATCACTCAAAACTAGAAAAATTAAACTTTACAATTCAAAATAATTCAAAATGTAAATGGGAAGAATTTAAAGCTACTTTTGAACAAGTAAATCAAAATTTTTATTCTAACTTAAAAGGAAACTATCCTGATCTAAGCCCTTCTGAATTAAAACTTTGCTCTTTATTGAAATTAAACTTAAGCACAAAAGATATTTCTAACTTAATGGGAATTTCTTATGATAGTGTAAAAATGGGTAGATATAGGGTTCGAAAAAAACTTAAATTATCAAGAGAAACTAACCTCGTTGGTTTTATTTCCCAATTTTAAATAATTCATTAAATAAAAAACTATCTTATTTCAGTTAAAACCCCATTCTATTTACGTATTAAATACGTTTAAAATCTATACTTATTTTTTAATATATTTTTCTAAAGCTATTGCTTCTTTAGTATCATTTTTAAACCTCAAATAATACATTCCACTTGATAAACCTTGAATACTACCATAACCATCTTCCAATTTAATCGTACGAATTAAAGCTCCGCTTAAGTTGATAACATCAACAGTATGTAGTTTTAAAAGATGAGTATTGTTTACTGCAAATCTTCCGTTACCAATGTTGTATTTTAAAATAGCAACATCACTTTCTTTTACGGTTTCTTCTGTTACACTTAATGTACTTTGTGCTCCAGAAAATTTAACTTCTGCTAATCCCATAGATTGAAAAGCACTATTAAAAGGATTTAAAATAGTAAACTTCACTAGCCTTACCCCTTCTTTTTTAACATCGAAATTTTGAGCAAAATTACCTCCAGGATAGATAGCTATTTTGGTTGCATAGGTTAAGTCATCAATATCATCTGTTGTAGCTGTATAAATTTCTATATCTCTTAATCCAGTTTTAACCGATTGTGTAGCGCTATTCCAATTCCATAAATGAACTTGATCAATGTCTTTAGCTTCGCCTAAATCAAAAATAATTTCACCAGAAGTATACCCTCTCTCTGTAAACCACATATTACTTTCATCTTCATCGTGCGCAGTTCCTGGTGTTATAACACCTCCTGAAAAACCAGAATCATTAATCAAATTCTCTGCTACAGATGGATCTCTTTCTGTTGGGAAACTTACTATTGAAGCAGGTGAAAACAAACCTTCTTTATCTCCTGCAAAATCGTGGAATGTTAACTTCGGATTCTTAATTTCTATCGGATATGCATTTGGTAAAATGCCTTGATCGTTAAAAAAGTCGTGAATTCTATTCATAATACTCGCAAACCACTCAGATTTATCTGCAAAACCATGAACCTGTTCACTACCTAACCATAAACTAGCTGGTACACCTTTGTAATGTAAATATTGCACCATTTGGTGTGCTTCTGAAACTCTTCCATCATTGGTTCCTGAAAAGCATATTACTGGAGGAAAATCTGCCCCATATACTTTGTGAGTAATAGGATCCGTTAACTTAGCAATCTCTTCACCCCAATCTGCTTTTATCTCGTTATAATCATCTGTTGGTATTTTTATAGCCGGATCTATTAAAAAGAAAGCATTTGGTTTAGGAGATACACTTAAATCATCGTTAGTATCATCTAACCCTTCAGATAAAAAAGTAGACATTGCAATATGCGAACCTGCCGAGGCACCTGCCGCTGAAATTTCATTCGGATTAATTCCTAACATATCACTATTAGATCGCACCCAACGCATAGCACTTCTAGCATCTAAAACACAACTCTCTACACTTCCGTAGGTATAAGAAACAGATATTGCAACCATTCCTTGAGACGCTAAATAATTACACCACGGAAACATTTGAAAATACGATCCAGACACCCAACTACCTCCATGAAACATAACAATTGCTTTTCTGTTATCAGCATTTGTCCACGATTCAGGATAATACACTCGTAAACTAACATCTTTTCCATCAGTTTGCTTATACACAAACTCTTGAAAAGTAGCGTCATTTATCTTAGGAGTTATAATCATTTTAACTGTTGCCGTAAAACCACCATCTTCAGTAGTTGCATTAAGTATTACCTCACCTACCCCAAGAGCTTTTACCAATCCGCTAGCATCAATAGTAGCGATACTTTCATCACTAGAGGTCCATGTATAATTTGTATTAGTAGCATTGTACGGTCTGATAATTGGCGGCAATAACAATAATTCACTTCCTTGATCTATAGTTAAAAACTTTTGTTCTTCAGCAACAAAAACACCCGTAACCGCTACAGTATTATCTGCTTCTGTTAACACAGTAATATTACTTTCAGCTTCAAACCCTCCATCTTCAGTAATCGCTTTAATCGTAACATTTCCCGTGGTTAAAAAAGTTAATTTCCCCGTTGCATCTACTGTTGCTACTGCTTCATCACTAGAAGTCCAAGTAACATTTGTATTGGTTGCATTTGTTGGTTGAATAATTGGAAATAATTGTAACTCTTTATTTTTTTCTATAGCTATATTCTCTTGATCTTCATTAAAAGTTACCGAAGTAACAGCTACAGTTGCACCCGTGTTAATTTCAAACCCTTCTTTAATCCATCTATTAATTTCAATAGCTGTATATTCATTTTTCCAGTTATGCATATTTAACTTACGAAGATTCTTATAGAATGTTTCTAAAGAATCCAATCCTAATACTTCAGTAATGTATCGTTCAAAAGACCTATCAGGATCTACGTAATTTGGTAATGTTGTATTCGTTATCTCTTCTGATGTTTTATCTTTCCAATTACCAACACTTTGTAAATCTCTTTGAATATATAACGATGGATTTGTTCCTTGTCCAGAATAAGTGTTTCCTGAAAAAACTAAATCTTCGGTTGCAAAGGTTCTATTTACAAAAACATGTTTTGAACGATCGTGAGTATTATGGACAATGTTATTACTTAAGATACTGTTTGTAAATTCACTTCTATCTAAATAAATATAATTGGTCGATTTTAAATTGTAAAGTATGTTGTTTTCAATTTGCACATCTTTATTTTCTCCTCTTAAATACATTCCAATTCCGAAATGAGAAGCTTCATTTACATTTTGGTGTACAATAAAGTTATCTTTAAAAATTCCATTTTCCCAATCATCAATCTCAATAGCCCAACCTAAAGTTCTATTTGTTTGTTTAGATTCTCCTAACGAATTAAATACGTTGTAATTTACTAATAAGTTTTTAAAACGATAAGCACCTGTACGCACATTACCTCCTAACGAAATTCCTATTTCACAATCGTAATAAAAGTTGTTTGTAATGGTAATATCTGTACTACTACCTTCTCCTTTATTCGCTGTAAATTTTGCTCCAATACTACTTGGTCTGTAAAAAGAGTTACCATCAAATACTGTATTTTTTACGGAACTAAAGTATAAATTGTGATTAAAAATAGTAGCCTGACCTCCATTCTGATCGTTATTACCTGCTAACGATTTTTGGTACCATCCGTTATGATCAAAAATATTTTCCTCTAAAGTTATATCATTCACCTGTTCTGTAAAAATTCCCGATGAATGGCTATCAGCGGCATAACTATCAAAAAACAAATTTCTTCTTAATCTAATATTGGTGACTCCACCTAATTCTTTAGACGAAATATTACATCCTTCGGTAAAACGAAAAGCACAACCTTCTACCAGCACGTCATTTACAGTTCCTGCAGAAGCTGCGTATATAAAAAAACCAGGTATATTTCCTTTAAACGAAGTAAACTCAACATCGTTCGGATCACTTTTCTTTGCATAAAAATCAATTCCTATTACATAAAAGTGATTCAATTCACCTAAACTTCTAAACCCTATTTTTCCATCCAGTAAAATTAAAGGCAATTCTTTTGAAGTTCCGTACGTTGCATATACAAAAGGTGCAGTTGCTGACGCTCCACTTTTAGGTTCTAATGTTTCGGTAAAAGTATCTCCTCTTTTTAAAAGAATCCATGCTGCCTCTCCGTCAGTAACATTGGTTAACGCTTCTTTTATTGTTTTAAACGCTTTTATTGATCCGCTAGGCAAAAAAGGATCAGCACCCACTACTCCATCTGTATGCGCATATACTTCGGCGGTATCATCGTCTCCTTCTTCGCTACTAACATATATAATTTTAGAAGCGTTCTCGGCATTTAATTTTGTCCAACCATTACTGTCTATTGTTTGTGAAAAAAGATGAAAGCTATTAATAAACAATATTAAATAGCTAATTTTTGATAAAAGTTTCATTGGGATTATTATTAACTCTTAAATTATTATTTATCAGACCTTTAAATTAATAAAGTCTGATTATTTTAATTTTAAGTCTACAAGAATAAAACATTATTAAGTAATATACTACCCTGTTTTCAGGGTATTATTTTTTCACAAAAAAACACCTTTGTTTAACTAAATAAACAAAGGTGTTTTAATCTTAAAAACTTAGTTGAAAATTATATTTTAAACATGTTTTCCTTTATTCCAACCGTGTTTTCCAAGATATTGCTCTCCACTCTCCACAGCTCCGTCTTCAATACTTGTTCCCATAGAATCATTCCATCTGTTTAAGTATCCGAATAAAGAAATCACGCCTAACATCTCTACGATTTCACCTTCATTCCAGTACTTGTAAAGTTCTGTTTTTATAGTTTCATCTACACTGTTAGGAATAATAGATGCTGCTAAAGAAAAATCTAATGCAGCTCTTTCAGCATCGCTAAAAGCTGGGTGTGTTTTATAGTCCCAAATATTATCTAATTTCTCTTGCTCTGCTCCATAACGTTCAGCAGCTCTAATAGCATGAGCTTGGCAATATCTACAACCAGTAGCATTACTACTTACCCAAGCAATCATTCTTTTTAAAGCAGATGTTACACGGCCATGATTTGCCATTACAGCTTTATTTAAATTAATAAAAGCCTTTGAAATATCTGGTCTTCTTTGCATTGTAAGTACAGAGTTAGGACAAAATCCTAATGTTTCGTTATAAAAATCCGACAACCTTTTTGTTTCCTCATCATGATTAGGATCTAATGGCGTTACTAATGGCATAATTTGTTTTTTATTTAAGTAATTTTGTAATTTAATACAAGAAACGAAAAAAAAAGCAAATGGCATCAAATATAGTAACCACAGAGTGGAAGAAAAGTTTATTATTTAAGAGTGATAATCCTAACGGAGCAACAATATTGATGGATACTTCTTTTGAAAATGGAGGTAATGAAGTTGGGGCTTCTCCTAAAGCATTAATGTTATCTTCTTTAGCTGGGTGTTCTGGTTTAGATGTGGTTAAGATTGCTGAAAAAATGAGAGTTACTTTTGATGATTTAAAAATTGTAGTTGAAGCTTCTTTAACAGAAGAACATCCTCGTTTTTACGATAATGTACATGTTAAATATCTTTTTAAGGGTAACAATTTAGATCAAGATAAACTAACTAAAGTAGTGAACTTATCTATTGAGAAATATTGTGGAGTTATGGAAATGTTTCGTCAGTTTGCAAAAGTGACTACAGCAATAGTTTTTCAATAATTAACTCGATTTTCTTCAATGAAATGGACTTTAAAGCCTAAACCAGATATCGCTGTAGTACATGCTTTAGCTAATGATTTAAATATTGATATCAAATTAGCTGAAATTTTAGTTCAAAGAGGAATCAAAACTTTTGATGAAGCAAAACACTTCTTTAGACCTTCTTTAGATGATCTTCACGATCCTTTTCTAATGCAAGATATGCAAGTAGCTGTTGCTCGAATAACTAAAGCCATAGAAAACGGTGAAAAGGTTTTAATTTATGGTGATTATGATGTAGATGGAACTACTTCTGTTTCATTGATGTACTCGTATTTAAAACATATTCATCCATATTTAGCAACGTATATCCCTGACAGATATAGTGAAGGTTATGGAATTTCATTTACAGGAATAGATTTTGCTCATGACAATGAGTTTACCTTAATAATAGCGCTTGATTGTGGAATTAAAGCTATTGAAAAAGTTGCGTATGCTACTGAAAAAGGAATTGACTTTATTATTTGTGACCATCATAAACCTGGAGATCAAATACCTGACGCAGTTGCTGTATTAAATCCTAAACGGGTAGATTGCAATTATCCTTATAAAGAACTTTGTGGTTGTGGCGTTGGGTTTAAATTAATACAAGCTATTGCTCAGCAAAAAGGAGAAACTATAGACGATTTATTACCATATCTAGATTTGGTAGTTACTGCAATTGGAGCAGATATTGTTCCAATGACTGGCGAAAATAGAATTTTAGCCTATTACGGTTTAAAAGTTATAAATACATCTCCTAGAATTGGAATTCAGGCTTTAACTCAGTATGTAAACAAAAAAGAACTTTCTATAACCGATGTTGTTTTTATTATAGCACCCAGGATTAATGCCGCAGGAAGAATTAAACATGCTAGTTACGCTGTGGACTTATTGATTTCTGAAAACCTTGATTTAGCCAAAGATATTGCAAAGGAAATAGAAGAATTTAATGCACATAGAAAAGAACTAGATCAAGAAATTACACAGGAAGCATTAATTCAGATTCAAAATAATAATGAAGCCGACACTTATACCACCACAGTTTATCATAAAGATTGGCACAAAGGCGTTATCGGAATTGTTGCTTCTCGACTTACAGAAACCTATTACCGACCTACGGTAGTTTTTACCAAAAGCGGTGAGTTTTTAACAGCCTCTGCACGATCTGTTAAAGGCTTTGATGTTTATAATGCCTTGGATGCTTGTTCTGAATTTATTGAACAGTTTGGCGGACATAAATATGCAGCTGGTTTATCTATAAAACCTGAAAACTACGAGAACTTTAAATTAAAGTTTGAAGAAACCGTTAAGAATACCATTGAAAAAGAGTTATTAGAACCTGAAATTGAAATTGACGCCGAATTACACCTCAGTACTATTTCTCCAAAATTCTATAGAATTATTAATCAAATGGCTCCTTTCGGGCCTTTAAATAAAAGACCTATTTTTCAATCCAGTTCTGTTAGAGATAATGGCTACGGAAAACAAGTTGGTCAAGATAAAACGCATCTAAAGCTTACTGTTTTTCAAGGAAATCCTAAAAATTGTATCGGTGCTATTGGTTTTAGTCTTGGAAATAAAATAGCACATGTTCAGCAAGAATTTGATATTGTGTATCAACTTGATGAAAATACTTGGAATGGCAACACCTCAATTCAACTACATTTAAAAGATTTAAAATAGCTTATTTAGATTAAATAAAAATAAATTATATTTGTTTCATAAAACAACAACTATGGAGCAAGTAAAAACGATTTACACAAATGATATTGGGATATCTTTTCAATGGGTTAATTCAAAATCAGAACTAACTCAGATAGTTTTTAGAGATGTAGGATTTCATTTAACCTTACCTGAAATTGAAACTTTTTTAGATTTTACCATAGATACAAAAATGCAAAATAGATGTAGCAATTGTAAAATGGGGGATACTTGTAGATCTCTTTTGTTAAGGACTCCTTCCAATAGAGTTAGTTTAGCTGTTTCTATGGTTGATTTAGGTCAAATCGAAGATTTATTAAAAGGAACTCTTTTCCAATTAAAATTTAATGACTACATCGAAGAGATTTGTAGAAATTAAAAAAGGTTTAAAAAGATGACACTATCAAACTGAACTTTAAGTTTCGAATGAAGCTTTACTACTTTTTAAACCTTAGTTTAATAATGTTTTAAATTTGCATCGGGGAATAGAAATTTTCCCCCGATGCGATTAAAATACTATTACTTTTTAATAAGAACCTTTACTTTTTGTCGCTTACCATTTACAAATACTTTTACGTAATAAGCACCTCGTCTAAGCCCTCTTAAGTTATATCTTAATTTATTTACACCTTTAGAAATATTTCTTTGTGTTGTAAATAATTTTCTACCATAAAAATTAAATAAAGATATTTCTGCTTTTCCTGTTCCACTAGACTCAATTTCCATAGTAACATTTCTATAAGCCGGATTAGGATATATTCTCATTCTTGTAATTTCGAAAGCATCTGTATCATCACTTCCATCACAAGAACCTAAAACAGCTCCTTTTCTTAAGAAATGTTTTACTAAAAATTCAGGAATACATCTTTGTCTACCTCTAAAGCATATTTGAACTTTATTAAATCCTCGATAACTGTTACAAGAAACATCTATTGCTGTTACACTTATTTCTTTTGAAACACTACAACCATTAACATCTGTAATTACAACAGTATACGTTGTATCTACTTCTGGACATACATTAATTATATTTGTAGCTTCTCCAGTACTCCATTCGTAGGTATACGGAGCTTCACCTCCAGATATTGAAAGCACTTCTAAATTAGTACAAGATTGATTACTATATCCTTTATATACTGTAACATCTTCAGAAACTGTAACTTCTAATGGTGTTGGTTCTGAAATTTCAAACGCTTGAGTAACAGAAGCTCCTAAAGCATCAGTAACTGTTACTGTATAGTCTCCTGAAGATAATTCTGTTACCGTTTCTGTATCTGCTCCATTACTCCATACATAAGTATAAGGTGCTACACCGTTAAACGCTAATACTGAAGCAACTCCATCATTATTCCCATTACATGTAACATTAGTTAGTACTACTTCATCAATTTCTAAAGCTTTTAATTGTAAACGTACTGAAACTGGGAAGTGATCTGATATTGTTCGAGAATAAACATTCGTATAGAATTCATAATGTACTTGTTCTGAATCTGCTAAATAATTATCGTCTAATTCATTAGAAACAGTAATATGATCTATCATATTCTCTGTAAACACAAACGATCTAAATCCATTAGTTGTTAATGACTCAGTAACAATACTATAATTAGTAGTATCTTTAACATAAGCATCATATGTAGAAGTATTATCTGTTACAGAACCAGCAACTACGGTTTCATCTACATCATCATTATAATCACCAAGTAATACTAAATTACTACTAGCGAATCTAGTGTCTAATGAATCTTTTAAAATCTCTACATCAAACTTACGCATGTCATATCTACTTTGTGCATCACTATTATTATTAGCTCTTGCATGTAAAGCAACGAAATTATATTCTTCAGTTTCATCATTAATAGTAACATCAGCAGTAATTAAAAATGGTAATCTACCACTTGCATAAAATCTAGTTTTATCAGCATTCGGATAATCTGTTAATGCACTAGCATCTCCTCCATTGTATAATGGGTGAATAGATCTTAATAAGGCTTCAGAACTCTTAATATTTACTGTAGCTTTTCTATATATAAATCCTACTTTTTGACTTACTCCGTCTGTTGCATTTGGACGAGATACCGCATCAGAAAGTATGTAATCGTACTCTGGTAATTCATTGATTAATTCTTCAAACAAAGCAACATCAACAATTTCTTGTACCGCAATAATATCAGCATTTAATCTTTGTATTATCGACTTTACACTTTCTTTTTGAATTTGATCTGAATTAGGATTCCCCGCTGCTGGTGAATTTTCTTCATCTCCAAACCACTCAATGTTCCATGTAACAATATCTAATGTATTTTCTTTAGCAATATCACTAACTGGCGAAACTGGTGGTGTATAAGCTGTAGCACAAGGAATATCGCTCCCCTGTCTTGGTAATAATTGATAAGTACTTAAAAATCTTCCTACAACACCAACAACCTCATTACAAGTTTCTGGCTGACCTAAACCTACAATTTCAGCAACATCTATATCAATACGTAATTGTCCATTTCCACTACCATCTGTTAATTCGTAATTTGAATTACCAAATAAAATATCATTTGGTGTTGGGAAACTCGGGTTTAAAACTTTTACTAACTCACCTGGATGATTTGTTAATTCACTTAATGTAATAACTTTTGGTTCTATTGGGTTATTAGCTACACCGTTATTAACAACTTCAGTTATTTGGCTTAATTGAACTTGATCTCTAAAAGAACTTCTTGTTCCTTTTACTGTGATTGAATCTCCAATTTGGAAGATATTTTCTCCATAAATTTGCTCATCAAAAATAGCTATTGCACCAGTACTATCTTGAATATAAGCCGATCCTCTAAACGCATCTGTAACAGTTAATACTCCAGTAATAAATACTTGTTCTCCATCTGATTTACTTCTTGCTTCAGCAATTGTAATTGGCTCGGTAGGAACAGTAACTACATCTACATTTTCAGCACCAGGTGTAGGTACCAATCTAACAAATGCACTTGTATTTCTTGCTCCACCCATTCCGTTTGGTGAACGTTGTAATGAATGAATATCTTTATTTCCTTCTTCATCTTCATTTAACTGAGGTTCACCTGCATTTAACAACACTAATAATTCAACATCATCACTATCATTGGTATCATAAACAACAGCATCAATCAAATTATCTGTAGTTACTGCTGTTCCATTAGTATAATCAGCTACATTACCAGCATATAATGCCACAGCATCTGCTCCGTTTTGTAATCCGTTACTTGGTATCACAATATTTACATTTGGTACATCTTGATTTCCTACTACAAAATATCCTGTTGCACTAGTTGTTTGACCCGATAAATCAATTGCATTATAGCTTGTATTATTAGATCCATTAAATAAAACTAATACCAAACCATCTAATGAAGTATTTCCTACTCCACCATCATATAATTCAACAAACTCTTGTGTATCTGTTCCAGCAGTATCAGCATCAACTTCATTAATCACTATATTTGAAGGTATAACAACTGTTACTCCGTTTGCTGCTCCTGGTGTTGGTAATAACTGAGTGAATGTACTCGTATTCCTAGCTCCACCTGATCCATTTGCTATACGTTGTAACGAATGGTTATTTTTATCTCCTAATTCGTCTTCATTTAATTGAGGTTCACCTGCATTTAACAACACTAGTAATTCAGCATCATCACTATCATTGGTATCATAAACAACAGCATCTATTAAATTATCGGTAGATATAGCTGTTCCATTAGCATAATCAGCTACATTTCCAGAATATAAAGCTACAGCATCTGCTCCATTTTGTAATCCATTACTTGGTATCACAATATTTACATTAGGCACATCTTGATTTCCTACTACAAAATATCCTGTTGCACTAGTTGTTTGACCCGATAAATCAATTGCATTATAACTTTGGTTGTTCGATCCATTATAAAAAACCAATACTAGACCATCTAATGAAGTATTTCCTACTCCACCATCATATAATTCAACAAACTCTTGCGTATCTGTCCCTGGTGTATCAGCATCTAACTCATTAATAATAATCTCCGCTGAAGGTACAACTGTTACCCCATTTGCTGAACCAGGCGTAGGCGCCATTTGCGTAAATGAACTTGTGTTTCTTGCACCACCTTGACCGTTTGGTACACGTTGTAATGAATGACCATCTTTATCTCCTAATTCACCTTCATTTAATTGAGGCTCGCCAGCATTTAATAATACTAATAATTCAGCATCATCACTATCATTGGTATCATATACAACTGCATCTACTATATTATCTGTTGAAATGCTTGTTCCGTTAGGGAAATCTGATGCATTACCTGAATATAAAGCTACAGCATCTGCTCCGTTCTGTAATCCGTTACTAGGTATTACAATATTTACATTAGGTACATCTTGATTCCCTACTACAAAGTATCCTTCTGCATTTGTCGTTTGCCCTGATAAATCGATTGTTCTATAACTTTGATTGTTAGATCCGTTATAAAAAACTAAAACTAAACCATCTAATGAAGTATTACCTGTTCCTCCATCGTATAACTCAACAAACTCTTGTGTATCTGTTCCTGCTGTGTCTGCATCTAATTCGTTAATTAAAATACTACCTGTAGTTGCAACAGCTGTTCCAGTTAAACGTACATCATCAAAACCTGCATAATCACTTCCACCGTTTTGTTTTACATTAATTACTAAAGCTACTGAATTTACTGTATTTGGTACATTTACTGATATATCTTCCCATCCATTTGTTGAATATGGACTACCTACAGTAATGGTTTCTTCTGTTTGTGCTTGACCATCAAAAACAGTCTGATATGAAATTGTATCACCATTAGCAACATCATATCCTACTACGTTTACTGAAAAAGATACTTGTACATTTTCAAAACCTGAAACGTCTACTGCATCAAAAGTAATAACACCTCCTGCAGACGTTCCACAATTACCATCTAAATCTCTAACTCCAAAAAAGTTAGCATCTGTTTTTGGTGTATTTATTGATCCTACGCTAGAAACCACATCCCAAACATCTCTTCCACCGTCATTACAGGCTACTGGTGATACTATATAATTCCAAGAATCTGTTCCTTCAAAACCTTGAAAAACGATAGCATTACCACCTGTTGGAGGTGTAACAATAGCTGTTCCTGTTAAACGTACATCATCAAAACCAGCATAATCACTTCCTCCGTTTTGCTTTACATTAACAACAAAACCAACATTGCTTACAGTATTAGGTACACTTACAGATATGTCTTCCCATCCGTTTGTTGAATATGGACTCCCTACTGTAATTGTTTCTTCCGTTTGTGCTTGACCATCAAAAATCGCTTGATATGAAATTGTATCTCCATTAGCAACATCGTATCCTACAACGTTTACTGAAAACGATACTTGTACGTTTTCAAAACCTGAAACGTCTACTGCATCAAAAGTAATAGTACCTCCTGCAGATGTCCCACAATTACCATCTAAATCTCTAACTCCAAAAAAGTTAGCATCTGTTTTTGGTGCGTTTATTGGTCCTACGCTAGAAACCACATCCCAAACATCATTTCCACCATCATTACAGGCTACTGGTGACACTGTGTAATTCCATGAATCACTTCCTTCAAAACCTTGAAAAGCAATAAAATCACCACCCACTGGAGGAGTAACAATAGTACCTTCTAAGGTAGTTGCATTTACAATATTACTATCTGCTGATGCATTACTTGCTGCATCAATGGCTTTTACTTTAAATTCGTACGTAGTATTTTCAGTTAACCCAGTAACTACATAACTTGTACCTGATACTGACGTTATTTGATTCCCATCTTGAAAGATTTGATATGCAATTACCCCTACATTATCGGTTGCTGAATTCCAAGTCAATGTAATTTCAGAAGTTTTAATATCTGATGCCAATAAATTTGTTGGCACTGTAGGTGCTTCATTATCTGGTGTAGTCATAGTATTAAATCGATCTTCCGCTTGCGGACCTCCCCAAATAGATGTAGCAAAAGCAGGGTTATCTATAAAAGGATTTCTATTTCCTTGAATACCTTCTACAATTACATTTCTATTAATTTCATACTGAGATACTGGATCTTCTGCATTCCATTGTAAGAAGATATCTGGAATTTCAGCATTAAAAGTAGTTGCCCCAACTCCTACTCTAGTTAATTCACATCGATCTCCATAACGTAAATACATGTACATCATCATACGAGCAACATCTCCTTTCCATTCATCTCCAGGATACCAACCATTATTAAATGCTCTAGCATTACCCCCGCCAGCTATATTAATGTAAGGTTTATTTCCTCTATTTGAGTTCATAGTAACATCAGAAGACCTCAAATGATGGATATCAGATCCTGGACCTTCAGATCCTAAATTTGGCTGCCCTAAAGATCGTGGATAAGTATGTTCTCTGTTCCAATCTGAACCTGCGTTTCCGCCATTATCGTTCCTTCCTCTTGTTCTATCAGTTACAGGATTCCCATCGGTATCATTGTATCCGTAAATTAGTAAAACATTATTTGGATTTGTTGGATCTAAATCCGTTTGCATTAAAGCATTCCATACTCCTGGAGTATATGAGCCTGTAGTTCCTTGCTGAATAAGTACAGCTAAGTTTGTTTTTAATTCCTGACCTGTTTTCGTAATGTCTGTTCCATTATAATATGTAGGAACCTGAGCCATTACATTAACAGATACTAACAAAAAAACAACTCCCAACAATTGTTTTTTCAAGTAACCTTGTTTCATTATAGACTTTATTTGATTTTTAAAAATGCAAAGTTATAACACTTAAGAATAAGGTTGTTAGTAAATTGTAAAGTTTTTTAACTAAATAACATTTTTTCAGAAAAATTTATTTTAAAATGAACTACCTCAACAGAAGAGTATTACGTATATAGTTTAAAATTTTATTCCTATCAATATAAACACATGATAAACAAATACCTAAACACCAACCTACAATTAAAATTAAATCTATTGAAACTAGATTTAGAGGTTACTTAGTCGCATTAGATTGAAGTTTAGCTTAAAAAAACAGTTTAGGTTAATTTAAATTAACCCAAACTGAAACGGATATATAAAAAACAATCAACTACTTAAACTATGTAAGTAAATTGAGTTAGATATCAGTATAAGAATGTCTGTTCCTAGTGAAATTCTTAAAAGAATTTTATGTCGAAAACTATCTTTCTATAATCTAAATTATCTCACAAGACAAAAATAGACACAATAAAAATAAGAGAGGTACGGGACACCCACACTTTTGGTGTGGGTGTCCCGTACTTTTTTATACATTTATGAGTAGTTAATCGTATTACTCCTCTTTAATTAGATATAGATATACAGGATAATGATCGCTGTAACCTCCTGAATAAATTCCATTAGAAAAACTTCTGAATGGATATCCTTTATATCTACCGTTTTTCTGCATTAAAAAACGTTTGTTAAAAATTCCAGAAGTAAACATCTTGTAACTAGAAAAATCTTTTTCTTTAGAACTGTTCAATAGTGGTGAGGTTATCATAATTTGATCAAATAGACTTAAATTATCTCTATGTGCTGTAGTATTCAATCCTTTTTTAAACATATTCTCATATGGATTATATAACTCTCCTTCTTTAATAGTACTTTTATTTGCCTTCGTTTTTAAAATATGCTTAAAAGAAGTATTCATTGGGTCATCGTTAAAATCTCCCATAATTATAATTTTTGCGTTTTCATCCCCCGCTCTAATCTTTTCCATGATTTGCGTTACTTTATATGCTGCCTTTTCTCTTTTAGGATTACTCTTTGCTTCTCCTCCTCTTCTAGATGGCCAATGATTCACCAGTATGTGTATCAATTCATCATCTAAATATCCTGATACCCACAAAATATCTCTAGTGTAAACTTTCTTGTTATTCGCATATATATTTGGATGTATCGCTTCAAAATGTATCGGTTTAAAATAGCGTGGTTGATATAATAGGGCGACATCTATACCTCTTTTATCAGGGGAATCAAAATGAATACTACGATATTGACTTTGTTTTAAATATTTAGTTTTCACTAAATCTTCTAAAACATGTTTATTTTCAATTTCTGCAACGCCTAAAACTACTGGACTTGTTTTTGTTTTCTCCCTTCCAATTTTGCATATAACTTTCGATAGTTTATCAATTTTGTCCCAATACACTTTAGATTTGCCTTCTTTTAACTGCATTATAGGACTTAATTCATCGTTTTTATCCGGATTATTTATAGTATCGAATAAATTCTCAAGATTGTAGAAAGCAACAGTTCTTATTTTGTATTTTTTTTGAGCAACAACTACTCCAATACAGTAGAAAGTTAATAGTAGACATAACTTTTTCATAATAGTAAAATTTCTTTTTTATAGCATTCACAAAATTAATCTAATATGATTTATGACACTTTAGTTTAAAACGTTAATTTTTTATTAAATCATTTTAGCTTTCTATCAAAAAAAGTAAATTAGCAACTGCTATTGAAAAAAAACTATGAAAAAGATACTAATATCTATACTTTTTAGTATAGTTGTTCCTTGGTGTATATTTTCTCAAAATAACATTACAGGCACAGTAAAAGATGCTTCATCAAAAAAAGCTCTATCAGGAGTCTCTGTCCACATTAAAAACAAAGACAAATTTACAATTACCAAAAAAAATGGTGTTTTCAATCTTAAGAACTTTCGTAATGGAAAATTCATGATTACTATAACTAAAAAAGGTTATGAGACTCAAAATTATCCCATTACCTTATCAAACAATACTGTAGATTTAGGCACAATCTTTATGTATAAAGATGAAATCTCTGAAAATCATGATACTAGTACTATTATTATTGCAGACGATGAACTCAATGATGAAAACAATACTGCTGACAACATTTCTAGCTTACTACAAGCTTCTCGTGATACCTATTTACGAACTGCTGCTTTTGAATTTAGTGCTGCTTTTTTTAAAATTCGAGGTTTAGATAGTGATAATGCTAAGGTATTGATTAATGGAATTGAAATGAATACTTTAGAAAATGGCAGACCAGAATGGTCGAACTGGGGAGGATTAAATGATGCATTAAAAAATCAAGAGTTCACTAATGGTTTAGCTCCATCAAATTATACTTTTGGAGGGGTCTTAGGTACCACTCATATCAATACAAGAGCCTCTAACTATCGTAAAGGCATTAAGATATCATACGCCTCCTCAAACAGAAGTTATCAGCACAGAGGTATGGCAACATATGCTTCTGGGGTATTAAAAGGTGGTTGGGCATTTTCTATTAGTGGCAGCAGAAGAATTGCTAATGAAGGTTTTATAAATGGCACTTCTTATAATGCAACTTCTTTATTCGCTTCCATTGAAAAAAAAATCACTGATAAGCATGATGTAAATATTACCACCGTTTTTGCCTCTAACAAAAGAGGAACAAGCTCTTCCAACACTTTAGAAGTAACTCATTTAAAAGGAATTAAATACAACGCTAATTGGGGATTTCAAAATGGCAACATCAGAAATTCTCGAATTCGAAGTATTGAAGAACCTTTTACCATATTAAGTCACTATTGGACTATTAACGATAATATTAATTTAAACACAAATATTTCGTATCAATTTGGAAAAACAGGAAGAAGTAGAATAGATTTTAATAGTGGTGAAAACCCTAATCCAACACAACTAAGAAACCTACCAAGTTTCTGGATTAACAAAAATGATTTAGCGCAAGCTTATGAAACAGAACAACGCTTTTTAAATGATGGACAAGTTAACTGGGAGAGCATATATGCTGCAAACAACAACAACAACAACAACAACAACACTGAACAAGGTTTTGAAGCCGCTTATGCACTTATTGAAGATAGGATTGACAATCGTACTTTTAATATAAATACTATTGTAAATTCCGAGCTTACGGATAACATTTCATTGAATGGCAAATTGCAATACACATCATCTAAATCTGAACGTTTTGCTAACATCTTAGATCTTTTAGGCAGCACAATTGGCTATATGGACATCAATAGATTTGGTAGGATTGGAAACCCTGAAAGACAAAATAACCTATTGAATCCCGACAACATTGCACATGAAGGAGAGCGGTTAAAATACAATTATATTATCAACTCTCAAATTGCAAATCTTTTTCTTCAAAGTACATTTCAATACCGTAAAACGGATTTTTACTTCGCAGGAACGTTTACGCAAACCTCTCATCAAAGAGAAGGACTTTATCAAAGCGGACGCTTCCCGAACAACTCTTTAGGTAAATCTGAACAACAAAACTTTACTTCTATCGGGATAAAATCTGGTATTACATATAAAATATCTGGTAGACATCTTTTAGACTTTAATGCAGGATATCTAGAAAAAGCTCCTAGCATTAGAGATACATTTACACAGATTAGAGAAAGCAACCTAGTTACTGAAGGGTTAACCAATGAAAAGGTGTTTGCTATTGATGCAAGTTATATTATGAGATCACCCAAATTTACCTCTAGAATTACAGGATATTTTTCTCAAATTAAAGACGATATAGACACCAATTTCTTTTTCTTTCAATCTGATTTATTTGATAGTTTTGTGCAAGAAACAATTACTGGGATACATAAAAGGCATATTGGTGCTGAATTTGGTCTTGAATATAAACTCACTCCAAGTCTATACCTAAAAGGTGCTGGTAATTTTGGTGAATATTACTACAATAACAACCCTAAAAATGTTCGACTATCAACTGAAAACACAGATACCACAAGAAATCTAGGTTTTAGTAACGGAATTCGAAACTTTGGAACCACATATTTAAAAAACTACAGATTAAGTACTGGACCTCAACAAGCATATTCCTTGGGGATTGAATATCGTGATCCTGATTTTTGGTGGATTAACATCACAGGAAATTATTTTAATGATACCTACATTGATGTAAGTCCAATACTAAGAAGTGCTGCTTTTTTTACGGATAATGATGGCTTACCTATTATTAATTATGATCCTGTGGTAGCAAAGAATCTATTACATCAAGAAGAATTTGGCGACTATTTTATTGCTAATGCCATTGGAGGAAAGTCTTGGAAAATAAGCAAACAACATGCATATATTGGATTTACTTTAGGGATAAGCAACATTTTTAATCAACACTTTAGAACTGGTGGTTTTGAACAAGCTCGCACCGGAGGCTTTAACCAATTAAACGAAGACTTCAATCGACCTAAACGACTATTCGGTGCAAAATACTGGTTCGGCAGAGGCACAAATTACTTCCTTAACATGTACTATAGATTTTAAAAAATTATAAACTATGAAAATAAATTCAAGCAAAATAGCAGTTATAAGTTTACTTATCATACTTCTTTCATCATGTATCGACGATAGTTTTGATATCCCCACTCCTTCTGGAACTGAAGAGAATGAAGCATTAACTATAGTATTAGATAATATCGCTAACGATCCAACATGGAATGTAATAAGTATCAGTGAACTTAAATCTAGATACACCCCTGGTTTAACACCTCGAATGTCTCCAGTATTAATCAATAAAAATGATGTACTAAAAGGCTATGTAGTTTCTTCGGATCGTTCTAATAATTTTTTTGAAGAAATTTATATTCAAGACGCTCCTGAAAACCCTACATCAGGTATTAAAATCGCCATCAGTTTAAGGAATAGTAATACTAAATTCAATATAGGAAGAGCAGTATATATTCATTTAAATGGACTATACTTAGGGGAAACAAGAAACACCAATTTTAGTAATGATGGAGTACTTACTATCGGAGGAAAGGTTGATTTTAACAATCCATTACAAGTAGCCCAAATGTCAGAAACTCAAATTTCTAATCATATATTTAGAACTAAAGTTACAGAAACTATTATTCCTAAAACAATTAAAATTGGAGAAATTAACAATCAAATTATTGGAACTTTTGTAAGGATAGAAGATGCTTTTTTCCCTACTGAATTAAACGGGTTAACGATTGTAGACCAGAATGAAACGTTTGATACTAAAAGAGTATTGTCTGTATGCAATGGTTCTGGGTTTTTAAACTTTATTATAGAAAATAGTCCTTTCGCTAATTTTTCTTCAGTTAAAATGCAATCTGAAACTGGAGGCACTATAGACGGAATAATAACTAAAGATTTTAATGGTGATAATTTTGTTATGGTAATTAATAATATTGAAGCTATTAATTTTAAAGCTCCACTATGTCAGCCATTGGATTTAAGTACTTTTACTACAATTTTTGAAGAGGATTTTGAAGAAACTTCAGGATCAGGAAATCTATCTATTCCTGAGTGGACAAATTTTAGTCAAGAAGGTACTCGACTTTTCAAAAGTTACACAGATAGTGATACAGGGAATAAAGCAACCAGTATTGGTGCTTTTAGAGCTACGGAAGCAAATACAATTTCTTGGCTAATTACTCCCAAAATCAACTTAGACAATACTACTATCGAATTACTATCTTTTGAATCTTCTAATAGTTTTCCTGATGGCAGTGAATTAGAAGTATTAATTACTACAGATTGGGATGGTACTGAAACTAATATTAAAACTGCTACATGGACAACTTTACCTGCTATTATTGTTCCTGATACTGAAAACTTTATGAATTGGATTCCATCAGGAGACATCGAGTTATCTAATTTCTCTGGGAATGCTCATATCGCTTTTAAATATACTGGAAGTGGTGATCCTACTATGGATGGCACTTTTGAAATCGATAATATTAAAATTCTTGCGCAATAGAATGATTCCAATTAAAATAGCATGAAAAACTGAGTTTTAAAACTCAGTTTTTTTATTGATCTTTATCCAAAAACAATAAATGTCTGCCAATAGTAGGTTATCTAAGGCTTTTAAAAACGCGAAAAAGCTTCGTTTGGATAAGAATTCAAAATATATTTTATTTTCCGATTGCCATCGGGGTGATAATAGTTTTGCAGATGATTTTGCTCGTAATAGAAAAATATTCAATTACGCCATTTCTCAATATCTTACAAAAGGTTTTACTTATATAGAACTTGGAGATGGAGATGAACTATGGGAAAACACATTTTCCTCTATATTCAATGCAAATAAGGATACTTTTCTTCTTCTAAAAAAATTTTATGATACGAATCGCCTCCATTTTATTTGGGGAAATCACGATATGGACTATAAGAACCCGAAGCATATTAAAAAAAACCTAACACAATATTACGAAACTGTTACTGAGACATATCAAGAATTTATGCCTAATGCATCATTCTCTGAATCAATTATTTTAGAAAACGAAACAGGAAATTCTATTTTTTTACTTCATGGACATCAAGCAGATTGGTTCAATTATTCTTGCTGGAAAATTAGTCGTTTCTTGGTACGATATTTATGGAAACCTCTTCAGATTATTGGTATTAAAGACCCCACAAGTCCTGCCCAAAACTTTAAAGAGTTAATAAAAGTAGAAAAACATATCGAAAAATGGATTAAAAACCATAAAAATCAAGTATTGATAACTGGTCATACACACAGACCAAGATTCCCTCAACCAGAGGAATTACCTTACTTTAATGACGGTAGTTGTGTACATCCACGTTGCATAACTGGTATAGAAATTGAAAACTACGAAATCAGCTTAATTAAATGGCATGTTACTACTCATGAAAATGGAACCATGCAAATTATACGAACTGTTTTAGAAGGGCCTCAAAACTTAGCTAATTATCTAGATAAATAGCATTTCATAACAATTACATAACATACCGCAAAATGGAGGTGTTTACTTTTGTCGAGTTTAATTATCTTAATATAAAGATGGGAGATCCTTTTATTTTAATGTTAGTGGCATTGGGGGCACTAGCTATTTTAGATTTAGTTGTAGGGGTAAGTAATGATGCTGTAAATTTTTTAAATTCAGCTATAGGTTCTAAAGCTATTCCTATAAAAACTATAATGATTATAGCCAGCATTGGTGTATTTTTTGGTGCCATATCGTCAAGTGGTATGATGGAAGTAGCAAGAAAAGGAATTTTTAATCCTAATATGTTCATGTTTGAGGAAATCATGTACATATTTATGGCTGTTATGATTACCGATATACTTCTGCTCGACGTTTTTAACTCTTTAGGAATGCCTACTTCAACTACAGTATCTATTGTATTTGAATTATTAGGAGCAGCAGTTGCTATTGCTCTTATAAAAATATCTGGCTCTGATGATGCTTCTGTTACTGAAGTTTGGAACTACATTAATTACGAAACTGCTAGTAGAATTATTTTAGGTATTGTACTCTCTGTACTCGTTGCATTTACTGTAGGAGCAATTGTTCAATATTTTTCAAGGATTATTTATTCTTTTAATTTCGAAAAAAGACCACTGTATATTAATGCGTTGTTTGGTGGTTTTGCTATAACTGCAATTACGTATTTTATTATTATTAAAGGATTGAAAGGAACACCTTTTTATGCAAACATGAAAGGGTTAATAGAAGGAAATTCAACAACGATAATTTTAGGAAGTTTTGCATTATGGTCTGCATTATCGTACAGTGCCATAAAATTCTTTAAGGCTAATATCTTGGTAATCATTATAGCAATAGGTACGTTTTCTTTAGCGATGGCTTTTGCTGGTAATGACTTAGTTAACTTTATTGGTGTACCTATAGCAGCTTTAAATTCATACGATGCTTGGCAAGCTTCTGGTGATGCTGCCAATGAGTTTTCTATGGGAATACTAGCAAAAAAAGTACCTTCTAACACTTGGTTATTACTATTGGCTGGAGCCATTATGGTAATTACTTTATGGACATCTAAAAAGGCAAGAGCTGTTATTGAAACTGGAATTAATTTATCTAGACAAGGTGATGGACATGAAAAGTTTAGACCAAATAATGTTTCTAGAATGGTTGTTAGAATAGCAATGGTTACAAATAATGGGTTCAATGCTATCATCCCAGAAAAAACAAGAAATTTCATCAATTCTAAATTTGAAAAACCCGCTGTTAAATTATCAAAAGATAAAACCGAAGAGCTTCCTGCTTTCGATTTAGTTCGTGCTGCTGTAAACTTAATTATGGCTAGTATTTTAATTTCTTTAGCTACTTCTATGGGACTACCTTTATCTACAACATACGTAACATTTATGGTTGCTATGGGTACATCTTTAGCAGATAGAGCTTGGGGACGCGAAAGTGCTGTATATAGAGTTGCTGGTGTTTTAAAAGTTATTGGAGGTTGGTTTTTAACAGCTATTATTGCTTTTACTGCTGCTGCTATTGTTGCTTCGTTAATTTCTTGGCACCAAGCTATGATTCCTGTTTTATTGCTTCTTGTAATTGCAATGCTAGTAAGAACTACTATTCAGTATTCAAAAAAATCTAAAGAAGAAAAACAACAACAATACGTAGAACGTGCCGAACTTTTATCTATTAATGAAATTATAGATGAAAGTTCTGAACATATCGCTAATGTTGCTCAACGTGTAAACAAATTATATTCAAGTGTTGTAAATGACTTAGCAACTCATGATTTAAATAAATTGAGAAAAACTGAAAAGCATGTATTAAAACTAAATGAAGAAATTGAAAATTTAAAAAATGGGGTTTTCTATTTTATAAAATCTTTAGATGATACTTCTGTTAAAGCTAGTAAGTTTTATATTTTAATTTTAAGTTACCTACAAGATGTAACTCAATCTATTAGTTATATCTCAAAAATTACATATAACCACGTTAACAATAACCACAAAAATCTTAAAAAATCTCAATTAAAAGATCTTAAGAATATTGATAATAAATTAAGTGATTTATTGAAAAAGGTAAGCACTACATTCGATCAGAAAACTTTTGATAATCTAACTTATATTTTAGACGACAAAAAAGATTTAACTTCAGATTTATACAACTCTATAGAAAATCAAGTAGATCGAATTCGTACAGATGAAACGAGTCCTAAAAACACTACATTATACTTTAGTATTTTATTAGAGACTCAAGATTTAGTTACCGCATTAGTTAGTTTATTAGAGAACTGTAATGAATTTTATATTTCAACTAAATCTGCTTAAAACATTAAATAAGTAGTATTCAAAAGAGGCTGTTTAAAAAGTATCTGAAAACGTCATTCTGAAATAAATTCAGTTTGACTAAAAAAATCTTTTTAGACAGCCTCTTTTTATCTCATAAACACACCTAGCTTATTATTTTAGAGATGTAACAAAAACTCATCAACAAAACACATTAATAATAGTTTTACATCTAACGATTAAAAGTCTACTCTATATACTTTAAGCATATTACGATCATATGCGCCTACATATAAGTACCATACATCATTAATTTTTTGAACTGACATACCATTATAGACTGAAAAGCCTAAATCTATTTTCGATACGGGACGAAGTACACCATCTCTACCTAAAGAACATACTTGAATTCCCTTATCATCTCTGGTTCCAATAAAAACCAAAGCTTTTTCATTATTTAACTTAATGGTTTCTATTCTTGTGGATCCCTTCAACGAATAATCTTCATTATCCTTTAATAAAGAATGTATTTTTGGAATACCTTTAGTATTTACTTTAAAGACGTTTATACCATCTCCATGATAAAGTGCTTTATCTTTTTCACTATTGTAATGAATATTGTGTCGATGACCTACCAATAAAAAGTTTGAGTCTCCAAGTGTAATAGATGTTACAGGAAATGCTCCATTTAAAAAAAGAGAATCGTTGTCTTCAACAGTGCTAATAGTTTTTAAATACCCTTCTTTTGCAATATGAAATGTACTTATACTTCCATCAAAAAAAGCTCCAGTGACCAAAATAGGTTTTTGTTGATCCGAAAAGGAAGACATTCCTATAATTCCATGTAACGAAAGTCTATCATTATCTTTTATCGATTGTATATGTTGTAATTTTCCTTTGTCTGTAAACTTAAAAACAGACATCCCTTTATCTAACCCTCCTGCATAAAGGAAAACTTTATCTTTAATTTTGACTTTATGAATCGTGACAACTTCGTCAATAAACGTAGTATCTGTATCAAAAACCGAACCTGTTTTTTTAACACCTCCGTCATTATCTATGTCATATGCTTCTAGAGCATTATCTGCTTTATTTCCTAAAACTAAAAAGTTCTTATTATCAACTTTAATGTGAGTTAATGCTCTAAGTCCTCCATTTCTATTAGTAATTTGTTTTTGATTTAAGAATGTTAATTTTCCTTTTCCATTAACGGCATAAATTTCCATAGTCTTATTTTCACCTACGGTATACACAAAATTTTTATTTTGAATTGCCAAAGCACTAACAGAAACAACTCGAGAAGAATTAGCTACCGAATCTACTAATGTTAAACGGACCTTATTACCTTGTTTTATAGCTTTTCGTTGTGAAGAACACCCAAAAAAGCAAATAAAAACAACTATTAATAATGTGAGGAAACTTAAGGGATTTTTTTTCATGATTTTTGTTTAATTTCATCTGTGATAACACACTTTAGGAATCCATTTTATACTACTCGCATCTATTTAGTTTTGAAAGCATATTAGTATTCCAAAGTAATTTAACAAATCAAAAATCAATTTAATTTCATCACTCAGTCCTAAAAAAAACCTTAAAAAAAGCTTAAAATCACTACTCGCTTACGAAATCTTTCTATTTAAATGAATTTAAAATTTCACTTAAAAAATGATTGACATCAGCATTTTTAGTTAATCCCAACCGTACAACAACCATTTCTTGATCTGGTAAAATAAAAACATTCTGACCTTGATATCCATTGAAAGAGTACATGTTTTTAGGAACATCAGGATATCTACCGCCTGCGTTTAACCAAATTTGTGCTCCATACCAACCTTCAGAAGTAGGCGTTGGAGTAGTAGCATATGTTACCCAATCTTTATCAAAAAGAGAAGCATCTTTCCATTGTCCATTATTCAAATACAACAAACCAAATTTAGCCCAATCTCTTGCAGTAGCCCAAGCATATGAAGAACCAATGTAATTCCCTTTCATATCTGTCTCTAACACCATTGAATTCATACCTATTTTATCTATGAGTTCTTCATACCAAAAATCTAAATATGCTTGATGTGAATCAAATTGTTTTCTAATAATCGCTGATAACACATTTGTTGTACCTGAAGAATAATTCCATGTTTTATTTGGCTCCCCTACTAACGGTTTGTTAATTTGTAATTTAGTAACGTCTTCTGCTAAAAATAACATTTTGGTGACATCAGAAATTGAGTTATAATCTTCCACCCATTCTAAACCACTATTCATCTGCAATAGATTATGAATTGTAATCTTTTTTCGCTCATCATCTTTCCATTCTTCAAAAGGAGCTTCGTCATATACATTTAATTTACCATTACATTGTAAAATTCCCATTACAGTACTTGTAATACTTTTAGTCATAGACCATCCAAGTAATAACGAATTTTTATCAAAACCTTCAGCATACTGTTCAGCAACTATTTTATCTTTATATATCACCAAAAAAGCTCTTGTTTTAAATGTTTCATTAAACATATCATTAACAGCTTTATCTAACTTATCATAATTAATCTCTGAAAAAACTGTGTCTATTGGCTCTAGGTTTCCATATGGAAAACGTTCATTTTGATCTGCAGTAGCTCGCTTAGGAATCAACGGATTTTCTTCAATACTTGCCCCCTCAACAACTAAAACACTTCCTAATCCTTCTCTGTATTTTGCTTTTCTAGACAATAACCCAAAAGCAGAAGAGTACGCTTCATTTTTATTCTTATCAATACTATTAAATGCCAAGTTTACTGGTGAAAAATTAGTATCTGTACTATCTGTAAACTGTAAATTCCGTTTTGCTAAAAAAACAGAAGACGCTGTATTTTTTACAGTATAACCAGCAATGATATTCAACTTAGGATAATTATAAAAAATAGCTAATAGAAAAATAGCTATAAACAGCAACAAAACTCTTTTAAAAGTTTTCATAATTTGGGTCGTTTTCACAAATGTAAGAATTTATATGTTTGATTGTTCTTTTAAGAACATAGCCGTATTTTTGTATAAATTTAATTTCATGCTAGATATCAAAAAAATCCGTGCAGATTTCCCTATTCTTGAAAGAAAAGTGCATGGAAAACCATTAATATATTTCGATAACGGTGCTACATCACAAACTCCATCTAAAGTTATTGATGCTATTGTTGATTATTACACTAATTATAACGCCAATATTCATCGTGGAGTACACACTTTAAGTCAAGAAGCTACCGATAAGTACGAAGAAGCTAGGATTAAAATTCAAAAACATTTTAATGCTAAGCATGCTTATGAAATCATTTTAACAGCAGGAACTACTGAAAGTGTAAATATTGTGGCCTCAGGATTTTCTTCATTATTACAAGAAGGTGATGAAGTAATTGTTTCTGCCTTAGAGCACCACTCTAACATAGTACCTTGGCAAATGATGTGTGAAAAAGTTGGTGCTATTTTACGTGTTATTCCTATGGATGAAGATGGCTCTTTACGAATGGATGTATATGATGAAATGCTAAGCGATAAAACTAAATTAGTTTTCTGTAATCATGTTTCTAATGCATTAGGCACTATAAATCCTATTGAAACTATTATTCGTAGTGCTCATAAATTTGGAGCTTATGTTTTAATAGACGGAGCACAAGCTTGCCCTCATATCAAACCCAATGTACAAGAATTAAATGTTGATTTTTACGTTGCATCTGCGCATAAAATGTGTGGACCTACTGGAGTTGGAATATTATATGGAAAACAAGAATTGCTAGAAAAACTTCCTCCATATCAAGGAGGAGGAGAAATGATAGAAACAGTAACTTTTGAAAAAACTACTTATGCCGGTTTACCTCATAAATTTGAGGCAGGAACGCCAAATATCTGTGGTGGTATTGCTTTTGGAGTAGCTATAGATTACATGAATAGCTTAGGTTTTGATGAAATTCAAAAGACTGAACATGAACTACTAACCTATGCTACCGAAAAACTTTTAGCTATCGAGGGCTTAAAAATCTATGGTACTTCTAACAAGACTTCTGTAATTTCATTTAATATTGAAGGAATACATCCTTATGATATTGGGTCTATTTTAGATAAACTAGGAATAGCAGTTAGAACAGGACATCATTGTGCACAACCTATAATGGATTTTTATAAAATCCCTGGAACTGTAAGAGCATCTTTAAGTTTTTACAATACAAAAGAAGAAATTGACACTATGGTTGCAGCGATAAAAAAAGCAAAAATGATGTTGAGTTAATATAATTGTTTTGTCTTACAAGAAAATGACAACTATAAAGTTTATAAAATGTAATCTTTATAGCTGTCATTTGGTATGAACCTAGTTCTTTTTCAACTTTAAACCCAAATTATGCATTAGAGTTTCGTTATGGGTTTTTGATATACAATAAATAGTAATGTTTGCAGTAGAGCAAGACGGAATAGATTTTTCTACCGTAAATTTGGGCTAAACTGTACTACTTCCTTCCAAAATCTGCAGGTATTTCTCCCCAAGCTTTAGTTTCCCACTTTAAAATTGGATTCGTCACTGCGTTTTCTTGTAGCCATTTTTCAGCTCTTTTAATTAAATCAAGTAAATCTTTATTGGCTTCTGTAAATGTTATGTTAGTTCTACATTGTTTCTTTTTTACCCAAGACATTGCAATTTTTGAATCTGAATATAAAGGATAATTGGGCATTTTTTTATTTTTTAAAAATGCTAAACCATGTACTAAAGCTAGAAATTCACCTATATTATTAGTCCCTTCTTTAAAAGGCCCTTGGATAAAAATCTGTTTCTTTGATTTTGTATCTACTCCTCGATATTCTAAAATACCTGGATTACCAGAACATGCAGCATCTACAGATAAACTTTCTAAAATAGGAGTTCCATATTTTTGTTTTTCTGAAGCTGATAATTTTTTCTTATTAGTATCTTTCCCTTTATAATCATTAAACGTTTTTTTAAACGCTATTTCTGCTTCTTTTTTATCTAAAAAAGCTTTGTATTCTGCTCCTTCAAATCCAGAAATTTGCTCTTTACAAGTTTTCCAATCAGAAAAAACGCCTTTTTTTTTCCCTTTCCAAACTACGTAAAACTTCTTTTTTTTACTCATCTAATGATAAAATCACATCCTCTATTACAGAAGGAAAATGTTCATATTCTAATTTGTGTACTTTTTTTGCAATATCCTCAACAGAATCATCAATTTTTATTGAGGTTTTTGCTTGAAAAATAATCCCTCCTTCATCATAATGTTCATTTACATAATGAATTGTGATTCCTGTTTCTTCTTCTTTATTTTCTTTTATTGCTTTATGCACATGCTTCCCATACATACCTTTTCCGCCATATTTAGGTAATAAAGCAGGATGAATATTTATAATTTTATTAGGAAAATCTGCTACCATTTGCTCTGGAATTTTCCATAAAAAGCCAGCTAAAATAATTAAATCAGCTTCTTCTTTAAGAAAGTTAAGCACTTTATCAGATTTAAAAAACTCTTCCCTACTAAAAATTAAACTATTTACACCCAGTCTTTTACACCTATCTAAAACTTTGGCACGTTCGTTGTTAGTAAGCACATGAGTAACCTTAGCAGTTCTTTTAGTTTGAAAAAACCCAATAATATTCTCGGCATTACTTCCAGAACCCGAAGCAAAAATGACTATTCGTTTCATAATCTTAAAAATAGCTATGTTGTTACTGCAAAAAAACAATAATTATTAATAAGTATGTGGTCTTAAACAAAAGATTTTTTATTTTAGACCCCACATTTTTGAGCAAAAGTTAGTATAGAATCTTAAGATTCGTATTTTTGCCCAGATTTTAAATTTAAAAATTACAAAATTATGTCAGACATTGCATCAAGAGTAAAAGCAATTATCGTTGATAAATTAGGAGTAGACGATAACGAAGTAACTAACGAAGCTAGTTTTACTAATGACTTAGGAGCAGATTCGTTAGATACTGTTGAGTTAATCATGGAGTTCGAAAAGGAATTTGATATTCAAATCCCAGACGATCAAGCAGAAAACATTGCTACAGTTGGTCAAGCTATTAGCTATATAGAAGAAGCAAAGAAGTAAATCTAAAGTACATATGCAATTAAAACGAGTTGTCGTAACTGGACTTGGCGCATTAACGCCAATAGGAAACAATATTGAACAATACTGGAATGGGCTTGTTAACGGAGTTAGCGGTGCCGCACCTATTACATATTTTGATGCTGCCAAGTTCAAGACTCGTTTCGCATGTGAGCTTAAAAATTTCGATGTAAAAGATTACATCGATAGAAAAGAAGCTCGTAGAATGGATCGATTTACTCAGTATGCTATGATTGCTTCAGACGAGGCAATTAAAGATGCTGCTTTAGATTTAGATCAACTTGACAAATATAAAGTTGGAGTAATTTGGGGAGCTGGAATTGGAGGTCTAGAAACTTTTCAGAATGAAGTAATCAATTTCGCTTCTGGAGACGGAACTCCAAAATTCAACCCTTTCTTTATTCCAAAAATGATTGCAGATATCGCACCTGGTCATATTTCTATTAAACATGGTTTTATGGGACCTAACTATACGACAGTATCTGCTTGTGCATCATCTGCAAATGCTATGATAGATGCCCTAAATTATATTCGTTTAGGACATTGTAATGTTATTGTAACTGGTGGTAGTGAAGCTGCTGTTACTATAGCAGGTATGGGTGGTTTCAATGCCATGCATGCATTATCTAAAAGAAATGAAAGCCCTGAAACTGCATCGAGACCTTTCGACGCTGAAAGAGATGGTTTTGTTTTAGGAGAAGGAGCTGGAGCACTTATTTTAGAAGAATATGAGCACGCTAAAGCTCGTGGTGCTAAAATTTACGCAGAAGTTATAGGTGGTGGTATGTCGTCAGACGCACATCACATGACAGCTCCACACCCAGAAGGATTAGGAGTTATTGCTGTGATGAAAAACTGTTTAGAAAATGCAGGAATTAATCCTGAAGACGTAGATCACATTAATACACACGGAACATCTACCCCACTTGGAGATGTTGCAGAATTAAAAGCTATTTCTGAGGTTTTTGGTAAACATGCTAAAAACATTAATATCAACTCAACGAAATCTATGACTGGTCATTTACTTGGAGCGGCTGGAGCTATTGAAGCGATTGCTTCTTTATTAGCTATGAAAAACAGCATGGTTCCTCCGACAATTAATCATAGTACAATTGATGAAAATATTAATCCAGACTTGAACTTAACCTTAAATAAAGCCCAAGAAAAAGAAATTAATATTGCGTTAAGTAACACATTTGGTTTCGGTGGACATAATGCTTGTATCGCTTTTAAAAAATATAAGTAATCCTATAAAATAGTTACAGCATATGAATTTTCTTCGCAAAATTGTTAGACCAAAAACTAAAGAAGACGAAGAATTTTATTATGAACTTAAATCACTTTTAAATTTTAAACCAGTAGTTCTTAATCATTACAAAAAGGCTTTTATTCATAGGTCTTTAAAAATGATGGATAATAAGGGAAAACCTATTAATTATGAACGTTTAGAGTTTTTAGGAGATGCTATTTTAGGATCTGTAATTGCCTCATTTTTATACAAAGAAGCTCCCAGAGGAAATGAAGGATATCTAACACAAATGCGCTCCAAGGTTGTTAGCAGAGAAAGCTTAAACAAACTTGGTAAAGAATTAGATTTAATTCGATTTGTTAAAAGTAATATCAATCAAAACCAAGTAGGAGAGAATATCCATGGGAATATTTTTGAAGCTTTAATAGGTGCTATTTACCTTGATAGAGGCTATAATTACTGTCACCAATTTATTTACGATCAAGTTATTTTCCCTTATATAGACCTTCAACAATTAGAAAATAAAATCACTAGTTACAAAGGATTCATTATTGAATGGTGTCAAAAAACAAAGCGGAAATATGCTTTTGAGAGTTATGAAGATTCAGGAAACCAAAATCAAAAACATTTTAGTGTCAGAATTATTATAGATGGGCAAAAAATAGCTAAAGGCAGAGCTACTTCAAAGAAGAAAGCAGAAGAGATGGCTGCTAAGAGAGTTTATTATGCTTTTCAAAATCAAATAACTAATTCATAATTAACCTACAAGAAATCGTTTTCGTTAATTTCATCTTATTTTCACATTACATTCTGTAAATTAGCATAAATTATTTTATGCAAATTCATTCGTTATCCTTAGATGATTTTTCTTCCTCGGATTATAATTTAATCGGCATTCATAGCGCTACAGAAGATTATCGTTTAGCATATCTTTTGAATTTACATTTACAACTAAATTTACACCGTTCGAGATTTGATATTGATGTGAAAAACAAAAATTCAAGTGCATTATTTTCACTTTATGAATTTGTAGATCAAACCACAGAAAATGCATGGTTTTTAATTTCGAACTACTGTAAAAATAATATTGTAGAACATAATTTAAGTTTATTTTCAGAACATGAAACTGTAAGTTATTTACTTTCTGAAAAGAAAAAGGTTGATTATTTTTTAAAATTAGAAGGTGATTTTAGCACTAAAAATATTCATAATATTATTGAAACAATAAATAAAATCCCTCAAATAATCACATCATATTCTATTGATACAAACAAACTAAAATCTAAAGAATCATTAATTATTTAACCTATGCCACACAACAAAAAAACTAAAATTGTTGCTACACTAGGACCTGCAACCAATACGAAAGAAACTCTCAAGAAAATGGGAGCAGCTGGAGTAAATGTATTTAGAATTAACTTTTCTCATGCAGATCATGAAGTAGTAAAAGAACGTATACAACAAATACGAGAAATTAATGAGGAAAACGGATATAATTTAGCAATTTTAGCTGATTTACAAGGCCCAAAACTAAGAGTTGGAACAATGGAAGATGGCGTGGAAGTAAAAGCCGGAAATCGCTTTATTTTCACTACAGAAAAATGCATAGGTACGAAAGAAAAAGCTTTTATGACTTACCAACGTTTTCCTAAGGATGTAAAACCTGGTGAAAATATTCTTGTTGATGATGGCAAATTATTATTTGAAGTTATATCTACTGATAAAGAAAAAGAAGTAGTCACTAAAGTAATTAATGGCGGTCCTTTAAAATCTAAAAAAGGTGTAAACTTACCAAATACAGACATTTCTTTGCCTGCACTTACTGAAAAGGATAAAAAGGATGTTGTTTTTGCTTTAGAACAAGAAGTAGACTGGGTTGCTTTATCTTTTGTTAGAAATCCTGAAGATTTAAGAATGCTTCGTGATTTAATCAAACAAAAATCTAGATATCGTGTACCTGTAATAGCGAAAATTGAAAAACCTGAGGCCGTTGAAAATATTGATGCATTAATTCCTTATTGTGATGGCTTAATGGTAGCTAGAGGAGACCTTGGTGTTGAAGTACCTATGCAAGATGTACCATTAATTCAAAAAATGTTAGTACAACGCGCAAAAAAGGCTAGAATACCTGTTATTATTGCTACTCAAATGATGGAGACAATGATAGAGAATAGTGTTCCTACACGAGCTGAAGTAAATGATGTCGCCAACTCTATTATGGACGGCGCTGATGCCGTTATGTTGTCTGGTGAAACTTCAGTAGGTAAACATCCTATAAAGGTTATCCAAAAGATGACTGAGATTATAGGTAGTGTAGAATTCTCTCCGTTAATTAAAGTTCCTGTTGAACCACCTCATGTTAGAACAAACCGTTTTATTACTAAGTCTGTGTGTTATCATGCTGCATTAATGGCTAACGATATAAAAGCTTCTGCAATATCTACATTAACAAATAGTGGTTATACTGCATTTCAAATTTCAGCATGGAGGCCAAAATCTCATGTTATAGCATTCTCTTCTGAAAAAAGAATTCTTGGTAAGTTAAATCTTCTATGGGGAGTTAGAGCTTTTTATTATGACAGAGAACTGAACACTGATGACACTGTAAAAGACATCAATGAAATGATAAAAGAGAAAAACTTTGTAAAAACTGGTGACTTTGTTATTAATTTAACGTCTATGCCTGTTGAAGAAAAAGGTATGGTAAATACTTTAAGAGTCACTCAAATAGATTAAAAAGCAAAATATATTGATAAAAAATAACCCCAATTCATTTTTGAATTGGGGTTTATTGTATTCTAGTAAAACAAAAAACTAATCAGCTAGTATAATTGCTTTATTATCTTTAATTTCTATTGTTCCAGAATTGATTGCCAAAGTTAACACTTTATCATCAGCAGGTAATTTTTCAATACTACCATGTAAATCATCGAAAACTGATTGATTTTGACTATGAACATGTACTTTAACTACCCCTTCGTTCAAAACAGACACTATAGGTGCGTGATTATTTAAAACTTGGAACTCTCCGTGAACACCAGGAACTACAACAGAATCTATTTCTGAAGAAAACACTACTGCTTCTGGAGTAACAATTTCTAAAAACATAATTAACTTCTATATATTAATACTAAGCTTCAGCTAACATTTTTTCACCAGCTTCAATTGCATCTTCAATTGAACCTCTTAAGTTGAATGCAGCTTCAGGATACTTATCTAACTCTCCATCCATTATCATATTGAAACCTTTAATTGTATCCTTAATATCTACTAAAACTCCAGGAATACCAGTAAATTGCTCTGCTACGTGGAATGGCTGAGATAAGAAACGTTGAACACGACGAGCTCTGTGTACTACTAATTTATCTTCTTCAGATAATTCTTCCATACCTAAGATCGCAATAATATCCTGTAACTCTTTATAACGTTGTAATAACTCTTTTACTCTTTGTGCTGTATTATAATGCTCATCACCTAAAACTTCAGGAGTTAAAATTCTTGAAGTAGAATCTAAAGGATCTACTGCAGGGTAAATACCTAACTCTGCAATTTTACGCGATAATACTGTAGTAGCATCTAAGTGAGCAAAAGTAGTTGCTGGTGCTGGATCCGTTAAATCATCCGCAGGTACATAAACCGCCTGAACAGAAGTAATCGATCCTTTCTTTGTAGAAGTAATACGCTCCTGCATTGCTCCCATTTCAGTAGCTAATGTTGGTTGATAACCTACGGCAGAAGGCATACGCCCTAATAATGCTGATACCTCAGAACCTGCTTGTGTGAAACGGAAGATATTATCTACGAAGAATAATACATCTTTCCCTTGATCTTCACCAGCTCCATCACGGAAATACTCAGCTATAGTTAAACCAGATAATGCAACACGTGCACGTGCACCTGGTGGCTCATTCATTTGCCCAAATACGAAAGTCGCTTTAGAATCTCTCATAGTAGCTTTATCTACTTTTGATAAATCCCAACCTCCTTCTTCCATAGAATGCATAAAATCATCACCGTATTTGATAATTCCAGATTCTAACATCTCTCTTAATAAATCGTTTCCTTCACGGGTTCTTTCACCAACTCCTGCAAATACAGATAAACCTCCATGACCTTTAGCGATGTTATTAATTAATTCCTGAATTAATACAGTTTTACCTACTCCTGCACCACCAAATAATCCAATTTTACCTCCTTTAGCATAAGGTTCAATTAAATCGATAACCTTAATTCCTGTAAATAAAACTTCAGTAGAAGTTGATAACTCTTCAAACTTAGGAGCCTGACGGTGAATTGGTAATCCATCTTTGCCAGTCTTTGGCAAATCACCTAAACCATCAATTGCTTCTCCTGTTACATTAAATAAACGTCCATAGATATCATTTCCGATTGGCATTTGAATTGGATTCCCTGTTGCAACTACCTCTTTACCTCTTTGTAAACCATCAGTAGCATCCATTGAGATTGTACGTACTGTATCTTCACCTATGTGTTGTTGAACTTCTAAAACTAATGTAGTACCGTCAGTTTTTTTAATTTCTAATGAATCATAAATTTTTGGTAACTCTGAGTTTTCAGTATTAAACTCAACATCGATAACCGGACCAATAATCTGAGAAACTTTACCTTTTATTGTAGACATTACTTTCTGTAATTAAGTTATTGTATTTATTAAGTGCTTCTTATCCCACTTTTCAGTGCGCAAAGGTAATTTTTTTATAACAATATAAAAAACTTTATCTGCAAATTTTAATTACGAGTAAATTAACAAAAAAAGCCTCGCGAAATGCGAGGCTTTTACTGATATATTCTACTTTTTAAGAAAATTATTTCTTTAAGTTGATTTCTACACGTCTGTTTTGTGCTCTACCAGCTCTTGTTTTGTTAGAAGCAATTGGGTAATCCTCTCCTAAACCTACAGATGATAATCTAGCACCGTTAATTCCGTGAGAAGCTAAGTAATCTAATACTGCTTTAGCTCTTCTCTCAGATAATCTTTGGTTAGCTGCATTTGCACCTTGACTATCAGTGTGACCTTCGATGTTGAAGTTAGCTTGAGGGTATTCTTTCATGATACCTGCAATTAAATCTAACTTACCAGTTACACCTGGTCTGAATGTAGATCTTCCTGAGTTAAAGTAGATCGCTCTAGCGAAGTTTTGTAATTCTTTTAACTTAACTTCTTCAATAACTGGCTTTGGCTCTGGACAACCTTGTCTTGAAGCAACACCAGGTACTTCTGGACACTTATCTACGTTATCTTTAACACCATCGTTATCTTTATCTCCCCAAGGACATCCTTTGTTTTCAGCTGGACCTGCCTCATTAGGACACTTATCGTTTTTGTTGATGATACCATCACCATCAGCATCTGGACAACCATTCATTGCTTTTGTTCCAGCTTCAGTAGGACAAGCATCATCTTTATCAGCGATACCATCACCATCAGCATCTGGACAACCGTTTAATTCAGCTTTACCAGCTTCATTTGGACAAGCATCATCAGAATCTTTGATTCCATCACCGTCAGCATCAGGACAACCATTGAACTCTTTTAAACCAGCAACTTCTGGACAAGCGTCGTCTTTATCGTAGATACCATCACCGTCAGTATCTTTTCCACCGAAACGGAAAACAACACCTAAACTATGTTGGAAGTGATCTTGAATTTTATCAGCAAATTCCTTCTTAGCTCCAGTTTGGAAGTTTAAACCAATGTTCTCATTAAACCAAACATTAAAACCAGCACCTACATTTAAAGTACCTTCACCTCCATCTTGGAAAGTTCCGTTTACTACTCTACCAAAGTCAGAGTAACCTCCCCCTACGTATACGTAAGGATCCCACCAACCAGTATCTCCGATTAAGTGATTTACATCCCACTTAACGTTTAAATCTATAGCCCAATATAACTCATCAACATCTCTTTCAGTTCTGTAAGTTTTGATTTTATTAAGCGATCCTGCTAATTGTAATGTAAAACCATCTGCTAAGTATTTTTCAGCACTTACTCTTGAAATAGAAGGTAATAAGTTATCAGACCATTCTGAAGTTCCAATATAGTCTTGTAAATAATCACCAAATTCACTAGGAATCCTAACATCTACAACATTAACACCGAAACCAACAACCCAAGGATTGTTTTCATCTTGCGCATTAACGTTACTAAACGTTAGTAACGATAACACAGCTATAATCATAGCTAAATTTAATTGTTTCATTATCAAAAATTTAAATTAAAAGTTCGTTTATATATAACGCAAATGTAAGTTCTAAAAACTTATTTACAAAAGCAAATCTACAAAAACTTATAAAAAAAACAAGTTTTTGTTCGTCTTTTACGAAATTACTTTCAACGCTTTTCCTACTTTTTTAAATGCATTTATTGCTTTATCTAAATGCTGTTTTTCATGTGCAGCAGACAGTTGCACACGTATTCTTGCTTGTTCTTTTGGTACTACAGGGTAGAAAAAACCTATAACATAAATTCCTTCTTCTAAAAGTTGATCTGCCATTACTTGAGATAGCTTTGCATCGTACAACATTACTGGTACTATGGCTGCATCAGCTCCTACCAAATCAAAACCAGCTTTTTCCATTTCTGATCTGAAATAATTTGTATTCCACTCTAATTTATCTCTTAAAGAAGTATCATTAGACAATAAATCAAACACCTTTAATGAAGCTCCAACAATTGCTGGTGCAAGTGAGTTAGAAAATAAATATGGTCTTGATCTTTGACGTAAAATTTCTATAATTTCTTTTTTACCTGTAGTGTAACCTCCCATTGCTCCACCTAAAGCTTTTCCTAAAGTTCCAGTAATGATGTCGATTCTACCCATTACTCTCTTTAACTCTAACGTACCTCTACCAGTTTCACCAATAAAACCTGCTGCATGACATTCATCTATCATAACCATTGCATCGTATTTATCAGCTAAATCACAGATCTTGTCTAATTCAGCAACGATACCATCCATAGAGAATACTCCATCAGTAACAATAATTTTAAACCTATGGTTTTGTTTATTTGCTTCAATTAATTGTTCTTCTAATGAAGCCATATCATTATTATTATAACGATAGCGTGCCGCTTTACATAAACGAACACCATCGATGATAGAAGCATGATTTAAACTATCAGAAATAATAGCATCTTCTTTTGTTAATAATGGTTCGAAAACACCTCCGTTTGCATCAAAAGCTGCTGCATATAAAATTGTATCTTCAGTTTGATAAAACTCAGCAATTTTAGCTTCTAAATCTTTATGAATATCTTGAGTTCCACAAATGAAACGCACAGAAGACATTCCGAAACCATGCGTATCCATAGTATCTTTAGCTGCCTGAATTACTTCTGGGTGATTTGATAAACCTAAATAATTATTTGCACAAAAGTTAATTACTTCTTCACCTGTAGAAATCTTAATTACAGCATCTTGTGAAGATGTAATAATACGTTCTGTTTTATATAATCCAGCATCTTTTATATCCTGAATTTCTTTTTGTAAATGTTCTTTTATTTTTCCGTACATGGCTTGTTTGTTTGTGTGGTAAAATTATGCAATTTCTTCCACTAAAATTTCATCATTTATATATATCAATATTTTTTTATCTACCTTAAAATTCAACTGACCTAAATCGTTGGCGTATTTATTAATTTGATGCATATGTGAACGATCTGGTTTTCCTGTTTTATAATCGATAACAGTTACCATATTATTATAGAATACTAAACGATCTGGAATAATAATTTCATCCATATCGTTTCGTATTTCTCTTTCGTTAACAACCGTTACCTCTTCAGAATAAAAGTAAGTCAGTTTAGGATGATTTATAATATCTCGAATTCGAACAGCGAGATTATCTAAAACTTCTACATCTAGATCTCCTTTACTCTTATAAAAGTTTAAAATTTCATCTACATCTTCGTTCGTTTTTATCTTCGATAGAATATCGTGCGTAATGTTTCCGTAAGCGACAGCTTCTTCTGCATCGGTATTCCAAACTTTCGATGCACTTGACAACAAGACAATATTATGATCTTGCCAAGAAGTAGAAATAAATTGATCTTGTAATTTCATTTTATTAGTATCAACAACAACTTTCTCACTATTTCTTTTTGATTCTCCAAAAACATATTCATTTACATCCTCTTCCCATCTTCCTACTTTTCTCAAATAAGAAATAAAAGCTCCAGAATAATAATTCATATTTTCACCTGACTTAGTCAATCTTTTCTCCGTGATAATATGTAATTGCTCTACCGATCTTGTTAATGCAACATATAATAGGTTGAAATTATCTAACTCTAATTCTTGTCGTTGTTGATGGTAAATTTCCTTTCCTAAATCATTAATATATTCGAGGCTTTTACTGTAATCGATAAGCAGTTCATCAAAACCTAAAAAGTCGTTTGATAAATTATGAAACCAAACTTTAGGTTTTACTTGTCGATAAATATCTAAATCGAAAGGAAAAATAACCACAGGAAACTCTAAACCTTTAGATTTATGAATCGTCATTATTTTAACCGCTTCAGATTCATCTGGTGTTGCTATACTTAAATTATCTTTTTTAGAACTCCAAAAATCTAAGAAATCTTGAATCGTAACACCTCTTCCTTGTTGATCTAAAACCAAATCAAGAAAAAATTGCACGTAAGCATCTGATGTTTCTAATAGCGAAAATCCACGAATAATGTATTCTATCTTTTCGTAGAAAGGCAACGTATTAAAAAGTTCTAACTTGAAATTCGTTCCTAAACCATTTAACAACTCTATGAAAGTTGGCAAACTACACTTTACCTTGTCTGTTAGAAATGTATGTAGATCACTATTTGTTTGTAAATGCTTGTGAAGAAAACATAGTAACTCGAATCGGTTTTGCTCATCATTAGGATATAAAATTAATTTCAAGAAATTAATAATGAATAGTACCTTATTACTATTTGCTAACAGTAATGTTTCTGAAGAAACTATCGGAATTCCTTTTTCCGATAAATAATTCGCAACAGCAATTCCTTCTTTTTTCTTGCGAACTAAAACAGAAATTTCACTTAAAGCGTATTCCTTCTGTAACTCTACAATTTGCTGATAAACTTTTTCTGGATATTTATTTTTCTCTTCTTCTTTATCTTCTTTCTTTTCTAAAAATGAAATACTAACACAACCTCCTGTTTTACTATTTTCTTGTTGCTGATTCCCCTCTATAAATAACTCTTTATAATTCGGGTTAGAAAATAAGGTGGCTACATGCTGAAAAAAATCATTATTGAAATTGATAACTTCAGAATAGCTTCTAAAATTTCTTCCTAAAAGTTTTAACTCTTTTTCAATATTAAAAGTTACATTTTCAGAAGAACTCAAATTGATTAACTGTTCTGCTTTTCCTCCACGCCATCTGTAAATCGCTTGCTTTGCATCTCCTACCAATAGTAAGCTACTGCTTTCTTGGGCTAACGCATTATCTATTAATGGAATCAAATTTTGCCATTGTAAGATTGAAGTATCTTGCATTTCATCAATAAAATAATGCATGAAACGCTGACCAATTCTTTCATATATATATGGTGTAGGTTGATCTTTAATATGATCTGAAATTAATTGATTGAATTCGGCATTTAATCGAATATTATTTTCTTCTTTGATGATATTTAACTCCTTATTCACATTATTCAACACTGCTAAAGGAACCAAACTTTTTAAAGCTAGTTGTTGCAATAATACATCTTGAAAAATCTTTTCTGATTCAAAATATAAATTCAAAAGTTCTGGAAGAATTCCGTCTATTACAGATTTAATATCTTCAGATTTTGATTTCGAATAGAACATATTTTCTTCTATTCTTTCTTTCAGTTTACTTTGATCGAAAAATTTAGCTTGTAATGGATCTTTTTGTAAAGCTATAAAATGTTTAGGAATTAAAGAATAGTAGAAATCTTTATGGTCGAGATTCATAGTGGAAATTACTTCTAATCCTCTTGCGCCTATTTCTTTTAATCTTTTTACTGCTTCCTTTTTACTTTTCTTCAGCTTACCTTGTAAAGCATTAAAATCTCCAACGGTTTTCTGACTTAACTTCCTGAAATGTTTTACATCATCTTCTCTCAGTAAAACCTTAGAAAATTCTTTCAATTCAAAAGAAACATCCCAGGATTTATCCTCATCTATTTTCGATGCAGAATATTCAATTAAAAGTTTCGTAATATCGTTTCGAACACCAATTTTAGAGACTAAAATATCAACAGCTTCATTCAGCAATGAAACCGCATCCATTTCAACTTCAAAATTTAAAGTTAGCCCAAGATCATAAGCGAAATTCTTAATAATCTTATGCGTAAAACTATCGATAGTTGTAATTGAAAATGCAGAATAGTTTTGAAGAATTGCATTTAAAACTTTCTGACTTCTTTCTTTAATTATAGTTACATCTATTGGAGTTTCTTGCAAGATCAATTCTAGCATATCTGTAGACTCTCCATTAGAAAAAGCGTTTAAGTTTTTTAACACTCTTTCTTTCATTTCTCCTGCTGCCTTGTTGGTAAATGTAACTGCTAAAACTTTTTGAAAGTAAAAGATATCTTTCGACTGTAGTAAAATCTTAAGATATTCTTTAACAAGCGTAAACGTTTTTCCGCTACCTGCTGAAGCATTATATATTTGAAAAACAGATGTATCTTGCACGTACTAAATTTTATGCAAGGTAAATAAAAATTACCCTAAATAAATAGGGTAATTTTAATATTTGAGCTACTGTAATTCTCTAATTAGTTTAGCATTGATTCTTATAAAATCGTCGTTTTTCGCTTTTTCTGATAACGCTAAAGCTCGTTTTGCCGAATCTAAAGCTTCTGATTTTCTATTTAAATCTTTAAGTATTAAAGCTTCTCTTGTTACTTGAAAGAATAAAGCTTTATTCGAACTCGTAACTTTTTGCACATATGACAACGCTTTCTTCAAATCTGTTTTTGTTTCATGTAAATAAACTGCCGCTCTAAAATAATCGTTGTTACTAGGGCCAGATAAGGTTTTATCTATCGATTTTAATATTTCTTTCTGTTCATCTAACTCTAAAGGGATTACAACTCTTGTTTTTTCCCATTCAATAAAAAGGTTAGCACTATTTAGTGTAATATCTTGTAAACGGATATCTAAAGTTTCTATAGTAGATACCATTTTGTTTACTGGAACTTGAATCGTAAACAATGGTTGTTCCTTTACATAATTTGCCCACCTAGAACTAGAATAGTTAAACCATTTTATTTCCCAACTGTTTTTATTCGGATAACTCAACAACGTGTAACTTCCTTTTTCTAATAATTGACCGTTTACTTTTACTGGTTTTGAAAATGATATTTTAGTAGCTGCATTTGCTCCCGTTCTCCATACTTGAGAAAATGGCAATAATTCTCCAAAGATTTTTCTTCCTCTTTTACTTGGTCTTGAATATTCTATAGTAATTTCTGAAAGTCCAACACTTTGTGTGCTTACAGATTTTGGACTTAAACTTGGGGTTTTTATTTGTCCAAATACTACTGCATTGACTAAAAGAAATAGAATGATAATTTTATGTTTCATTTTTTACTGATTTTTATTGAAATATGCTGATGGTGATACTCCCATCAAGTTTTTAAATGATTTATTAAATGTTGTTTTTGAATTGAATCCCGCCTCTTGGGCTAATCCAAAAAATGTGAGTTGTTTTCCTTTTTCTGATTCTGCTAATTGTACAAATTCTTTTATTCGATAGTAGTTGACATATTCAAAGAAATTCATTCCTATGTTTTCATTCAATAATCTTGATAACTCTGGACTATGAACTCCTAACATTTCAGCTAATTCCTTTTTTAAAAGCTTATTGTTTAAATATGGTTTCTTCTCTAGCATTAATTGTTCTAAATCTACTTTCAATCGTTCTAAATCTTGAACATCTAATTTTGACTGCTGATACTTTTTCTCCTTTAACTCTGGAATTGATTGTAACACTTTTGGATTCAACATTAAATAATAAGTAATAAAGAAAATGATGAATGTGAAAATCAACCAAATGTATGGCCTTGAATTTCGTTCTAACATTGGAAACCCTAAGAAACTGGTTAAAAACAAAATCAACCAAACCAGCAAACACAACCCTGTTATTGCAAGAAAACTCTTTAAGAATTTTGTATGCGGAACATAAGAAATCTCTTTTCGGTATACTTCAGAAAAAGATCGAAAAACTTTAACTCCTAAAAACCAATACCAAATATTTACGATTAATCCAACACCATGACAGATATAAATCACATGCATTAAAGGGATAATTTTATTTCTAGCCAATTGTGTTTCTCTTGATGGTAGAATAAAATAACTTAAAATGAATATTGAATAGAAAAAACCAGGCACATAATGTACTACATCTTTCTTTACAAACTTTTGTTTATGCAACACAGACCTTACGAAAAGGAAAATAGTTGGACCAAACAGCAAGGCAGAAAACTCCGACATTGCAATTAGTCTAAAATTCTGATTAAAAAACCCACCACTATGCAAAACCTTACCTAAAAAACCTACAGAGAGAACAGCAATTAAAATCAACATGAAACGATTAATATATGCTCTCTTATTTAAGGAAATAAAATAAATAGCAATGATTAACAAACTTTGTAAAAAGCCAAAATAAATAAGTTGATTAAGTATTGTTTGCATATTTTTTGTGGTGAATTTAATCAATTACAAATTGATGTACATGTTTTAAATCTTTATACGTTGATAATGGATGTTGCTTTAAAAAAGACTGAAACGCTTGTTTTGTTTCCCAAGTTGCAATCGTAATTAACGTTGGATTATAATAATAACCTGAAGGAGATTTTCCTTTGGTAAGTTTTATAATAATTTTTCCGTCTGATTTTTCAACTTCTTGAATCCATTTTTTTATGAATTTTCCACTCTTATTATTCTTCCCCCAAAACGAGGTGACTACATTATGTTTGTTTCGATCAATTTCGAATTTTATGTCATTTTCTATTTCATAATACGCCAATTCAAAATGTGTAAACAACCTTCTTCTTTGCTCATGAAAATCTGGAACCTCCTTTTCTATTACTTCTAAAAACTGTTCTCTTTTCACAATACTTTTCCATTTTCCAAAAATTAAACTCTTTGGAAGATAACTTCCTAAAATCAGCTCATTAGTTTTAAATCCTTTCTGCGGAGTGAAGGAATATTTAACTCCCACAGGAAAAATAGTTTTCTTGTAGCGATCGAACAACTTGTTAAAATCATTCTTAGTATTACTAATTAAAAGTATATCTAACACCTCTCCTTTTTTAAATCCATATTGCTGAATACTTTTTTGTCCATAGAAATTACTGTACAAAAGCAACAACAATACAATCATCAGTTTTAATTTCATTTTTTCTGTTTTAAAATTTTCATCAAAACAAAAACAAACTTCTTTTTAAAACAATTTTTTGATGTACGCATACGGTATATGTACTTATAACACTCGATTTTTGTTACAAACTCTACATTTTATAACAATTTGTTAAATCCGTTTTCATTTTAAAATTCTCATCTCATTTTTGAATATATTCGTGTAACAAACAAACCTAAATAACTATAATGAGCAGTATCTTAAAAATTGGAATGGCGCAAATTTCTCCTGTTTGGCTAAACAAAGAAAAGACCATTGACAAAGTGAAATCTTACATTTTTCAGGCAGCAGATGAAAATTGTGATCTTGTGATATTTGGCGAAGGATTATTACCTGGATATCCGTTTTGGTTATCGATAACTAATGGTTCTGAATTCAATTCGCAAATCCAAAAAGAGATACATGCTCATTATATCAAAAACTCTGTTCAGATTGAAAAAGGCGATTTAGATGATATCTGCAAAATCGCTAAAGAAAAATCAATTGCTATTTATTTAGGTATTATCGAAAGAGCAGCTAACAGAGGAAATCATAGTTTATATTGCTCACTTGTTTACATTAATGAATTAGGAGAAATTAAATCTGTTCACAGAAAATTACAACCTACATACGAAGAACGACTAACTTGGTCTCCTGGAGACGGACATGGATTACAAGTTCACCCATTAAAAGACTTTACAGTTGGTGGTTTAAATTGTTGGGAAAACTGGATGCCACTACCAAGAACTGCTTTGTATGCTCAAGGTGAAAACTTACATGTTGCTGTTTGGCCTGGCGCAGAAAGAAACACTTTCGATATCACAAAGTTTATCGCTAAAGAAAGTAGATCGTTTGTAGTTTCTGTTAGCGGATTTATGAGCATTGAAGATTTTCCTAAAGACACACCTAACTATGATGTTATTGTAAAAAATGCTCCAGAAGTTTTAGCAAACGGAGGATCTTGTATTGCTGGCCCAGATGGAGAATGGGTAATTCCGCCAGCTACAGGAAAAGAAGGACTTTTTACTGGAGAAATTGATTTTCAGAAAGTATTAGAAGAGCGTCATAATTTTGATTGTGTAGGGCATTATTCTCGACCAGACATTACAAAACTTACTTTAAACACAGAAAGACAATCTATTATTGATTTTTCTAACTAATTACTTATGAGCTTAAAAGATTTAAATACCGCTTTACTACTTGTTGATATTCAAAAAGGATTTGAAGACGAAGATTATTGGGGCGGAAATAGAAATAATAAAGATGCTGAAAAAAAATGCGAAGAGATTTTAGCAAAATGGAGAGCTGCTGAATTACCTGTGTATCACATTATGCATAGCTCTCAAAATCCGAAATCTTTATTACATGAATCGCATCCTGGTTTCGAGCTTTGTGATGAAGTTAAACCTTTACCAAACGAACCTGTAATTGTTAAGAATGTAAATAGCGCCTTTATAGGAACAAACCTAAAGGAGACTTTAGAAGAGAATAAAATCAACACTGTTGTAATTGTTGGATTAACTACAAATCATTGTATTTCTACAACGACAAGAATGTCTGGAAATTTAGGCTTTAACACCTTTTTAATTTCTGATGCCACAGCTACATTTGATAGAAAAGGAATTAACGGGGAGGTTTTCTCTGCTGAAACTATTCATCAAACTACATTAGCGAATTTGAATGAAGAATTTGCTGAAGTAATTTCTACAGAGGAATTATTAAAACGATTATAACATTTAAAACTTACTTTATAAATCAAAAGAGACGCTAAAAAATTAGCGTCTTTTTTTTGAATATCCGTTATAAATCATATTTGATATTTCAGCGTCATTCCGAATTTATTTTGGAATCACATAATGTTAATAAACAAAGATTTATGATGAGAACCTGAAACAAGTTGACGTTTGTTTTTATTGCACATTATGGATAAGCATATTCTTTTTTACCCTAAACCAACATCTAAAGACATCATTACGATAAATCCACCTATAAATCCTAGTGTGGCGATGTCTGTATATTTATCTCTTTGTGTCTCTGGTATTACTTCTTCTACCACAACGAAAATCATTGCTCCTGCTGCAAAAGCTAAGGCATATGGTAAAATTGGCGTAAAGAAAGAAACTGCTAACGCCCCTATAACCGCCGCAAAAGGTTCAACTATGGCAGATAATTGTCCGTACCAAAAACTTTTTCTACGACTTACACCTTGTCTTCTTAAAGGCATTGCTACTGCAAAACCTTCTGGGAAATTTTGAATACCAATACCAATTGCTAAAGAAATAGCAGCAATAATCATTTCCGTTTGCTCTACTCCTACTAATGTAGATGCAGCTCCAAACAATACTCCTACTGCTAAACCTTCTGGTATATTATGTAATGTAATTGCTAAAACTAATAATGTTGTTTTATGCCAGTTTGTTTTTACCCCTTCTGCTTCATCTTCTTTAAAATTGATATGTAAGTGCGGCAGCCATTTATCCATTCCGAATAGAGCTAACGCCCCTAACGCGAAACCAATTGCAGAAGGAATAACTTTTACAAAACCTTCACCCGGACTGTTATCAATAGCTGGTGATAATAAACTCCAAAAACTTGCAGCTACCATTACTCCACCAGTAAAACCTAACATTCCATCTAAAACTGCCCTATTCATTTTCTTAAAAAAGAAAACTAATGCAGCACCTAATGCTGTTAATCCCCAAGTAAACAACGAAGCATATAATGCTCCTTGAATTGGATGTTCTTTAGCGAAATTCACTAGTTGATCAAAAAAACTCATATCTTTTGTATGTATAAATTGCTTGCTATCTTATTTGAAATTGATAAATCTTTATCCTGTATTCGTATGACTAAAGAACCATCAAAAGGTTCGATTTCTATAACTTTAATCATCTTTCCCAAACCTATCCCTTGCTTATCCAAAAACTTTAGAAATTCAGAAGACGTATCATCTACTCCAACACAAACACCTTCGTCCCCAATCGTTAATAGTGACAACAATTTCTTTTCTATTTGATGCATATTTCCATCAGCATCTGGAATTGGATCTCCGTGAGGATCTTGCTTTGGGAAACCTAAAAAAGCATCTAATTCAGAAATTAACTTTGGTGATTTGATATGTTCTAACTGCTCTGCAACTTCATGAACTTCATCCCAAGAAAAATTGAGTTTATCGACTAAAAAAACTTCCCACAAACGATGTTTCCTAATAATACTTGCAGCTACCTTCTTTCCAAAATCAGTTAAGGTTACACCTTGATACTTTTTATATATTACTACTTCCTTTTCAGAAAGCTTTTTTACCATATCAGTCACAGACGAAGCTTTAGTCTCTAATGCTTTTGCAATAGCATTTGTACTAATACCTCCCTCATGATCAATACTTAAATGATATACTGTTTTTATATAATTCTCTTCTGATTGTGAAAACATAACTGCTTTTTCTGACACAAACATACAAATTTAAACGCGTAAAATATAGTTTTTAGACAAGTCTAAAAAATAATTTATATTTGCACTAGAATAAATTTTAGAAAGATCAAATGAAATTCATTTATCAAATCATATTTTTACTATTAAGTATTGGTATACAAGCACAAACCGCTACAGTAAGTGGCACTGTAACATCGGATGAAGAATCTATCCCTTTTGCTACAGTATTAGTTAAGGGTAGAAATTTAACGACTTCAAGCGATACAAATGGTAATTATAGTTTTAAAGTACCTGTTGGCACAATCACTTTAACTGTACAATCACAAGGATATCGTAGTATCGAAAAACAAATTACGATAACACAAGGAGAAAACAAAAAAGTAGACTTCAAACTTATCGAAGATCTACTAGGTCTTGATGAAGTCGTTGTAAGTGCAACAAGAAACCGTGTTGAACGAAAAAACACTCCTGTTATAGTATCTTCTATAAAACCGCGTTTGTTAAACGCTACTCAATCTCTTACTGTAGCAGACGGATTAAATTATGCGCCTGGCGTGAGAGTAGAAACTAATTGTCAAAACTGTGGATTTACACAAGTTAGACTTAATGGTTTAGATGGTGGTTATACACAAATACTTTTAAATAGTCGTCCTGTTTTCAGTTCGTTATTAGGTGTATATGGTTTAGAGCAAATTCCTACAAACATTATAGATCGCGTAGAAGTAGTTCGTAGTGGTGGTTCTGCATTATTTGGCTCTAATGCTATCGCAGGTACAATAAATATTATCACTAAAGATCCTGTTTTAAACACATGGGAAGTTGGTAGTAATTTTGCTGTTATTGACGGAGATGCTTGGGACAAAAATGTAACTTTCAACACTTCTAATGTGGCTGATGATCTTAATAGTGGTATTACTTTATATGGAACCTATCGCAACAGAGAATCTTATGATGCAAATAATGACGGTTTTACCGAGATTGTAGAATTACGTAATACAACTGTAGGTGCAAAAGCTTTTGTAAAACCAAATGATCGTAGTAGAATTTCAGTAAACCTTAACGCCATACGTGAATACAGACGTGGTGGTGATCGTTTAGAATTAGCTCCTCAATTTACAGACATTACTGAAGAGCTTGATCATGATACATTTATCGGTGGAGCAGATTATGAAATAAGTAGTAAAGACAACACCAATAAATTTCAATTGTACACATCAGCTTCTTACACCAATAGAGATAGTTATTATGGTGGTTTAGGTGGTGCTAGAACAAGACAAGATAGTATTACAGCCAATAATGCATTTGGTACTACTAAAGATTTAGCATGGATTAATGGTGCTCAGTTCACAAAATACTTAAAAAACAATGATGTGCTAACAGCTGGTGCTGAATATAATATAAGTAATACAGAAGATATAATCCCTGGTTACAATAGATTGATTGATCAAAGTGTAAATTCATTAGGTATTTATGCGCAATACGAATGGAAACCTTCTGAAAAGTTTACGGCTTTATTTGGCACTCGATTAGATCATATAGCTGTTGATGGTAAATACACTATCGGCGGAATATCTAGAGAAGCTGATATTAATCAAACAGCAATCTCTCCTAGGTTAACGCTATCTTACCAACTTTCTAAAGAAATAAAACTAAGAGGTGGATATGCACGTGGCTTTAGAGCGCCTCAAGCATTTAATGAAGATTTACATATTTCTAGTGTAGGAGGAGAACAACAGTTTGTTATTTTATCGGATGATTTAAATGCTGAGTTTTCCAATGCGTTTACATGGTCGTTTAATTATTCAAAAACAATTAATTTACTGCAAGTCGATGTACTCTTAGAAACATTTTTCACTAGTTTACAAGATCCTTTCACTTTAGTGAGTACAGGTGCTACATTAGCAAATGGTTCTATTCTTGAAGAAGTTCGAAATGGTTCAGATGCTAGTGTTTTTGGTTCTAATTTTGAGTTAGGAATTTCACCAAATTCTAAATGGCGTTTTCAATTGGGTGGAACTTTACAACGTACCGAGTACGATGAACCACAACTACTTTTTGAAAGTGATGGAACTCCAGGAGAAAACGATATTGTTATCGAAGAATTTGTTAGAGTCCCTAATTTTTATGGATACCTAAATGCTACTTGGTTACCTAGCAAAAAATTCAATGTAGATCTTACAGGTACGTATACGGGTAAGATGATTGTACCATTAGTTGTTAGTGATACAGGATTTTTATCTTTAAACGAAGTAGATCCATTTTTTGATTTGAATTTAAAACTTGAAAAACACATAGATTTTAATGATAACTTTATGATCACCTTATCAGGTGGTGTTAATAATCTATTTAATAGTTATCAAGATGATTTTGATACAGGTGCCGGTCGTGATTCAGACTATGTTTATGGGCCGAATCTACCAAGAACCTTTTTTGTAGGTATAAAATTTGGAAAATTTCATTAATACAGAGAATAATATGATTATCTGTATTAATTTTATTTACGTCAACCTGAACTTGTATGTGCTGAATTTATTTCAGTATTTCAGGTTCTCAGGAGCTTCTTATTAAAAGAATAATGAGATTCCGAAACAAGTTCGGAATGACGTTAACATTTTAAGTATGACTACTAAAGGATATTCATAAAAATAATTATTATAAGAGTCGTTACTCTTATGATAAACTACAATTCAAAAACCAAAAATAAGGCATAACCTTTATCTCATACTATTATGCATTTAAAAAGAATAACATACACACTATTATTTTACTTGTTAACTCAGTCTATAACAGCTCAACAAAATAACAGTATTAACTGGATCACATTTCAACAGTTAGAAGATTCACTTTCTGTAAAACCTAAGAAAGTATTTATTGACTTCTATGCAGACTGGTGTATTTATTGTAAAAAAATGGAAAAGGTAGCTTTTAAAGATCCTAAAGTCATTGCAAAATTGAATGCTGATTATTATGCTGTTAAAATGGATGCTGAAAGTAGTGATACCATTTTTTTTGGAGGTGATACGTTTATCAATAAACAAATTGGAAAAAAAAGAAATCCAACTCATGACATTCCTTTGCTTTTAGCATCACGAAGCAATAAAGATTTTTCACTTCCGGCGATAGTGATTTTAGATGAGAGATTTAAAATTTCAGCACGATATTTTGAATATTTAGACCGCAAGAAAATGTTGAAAGCTATAAGTCAAGATAAATAAACTACTGATTTTTAAAATAAACTTTAGGCTAGCTTAAACACAAATTAACAGTACTATTCAAAATATTTTCAATAGTTTTCAGTAAGATTTTAATCAAGGTACATATAGGGATGACAACTACTTTATTACCTTTCAAAACCTCGAACCTATCTTCTAGAAATAAATTCATTAGTAATTAAGCAATTACATTTTTTCTACACACCTTAGTTAACATTAAATAAACATTCTAATAATAAAAGGATAATTTACAAGTAACATTTTCTTTACAGTGTCGGTAGACTTTTGCAATTGATTTTAGAATACGTAAAAATGAGAAAAATTTTATTAATTGCTTTAGTTTGTCTGTGTCAATGGGTCGGTGCACAAGGCAAAGGTACAGTTACGGGAACTGTTACTGATAAAGAGATGAATGGTGAAACTTTACCATTTGCAAATGTGATTATTAAAGGTACTTCTATAGGGGGAACTACAGATTTAGATGGTAAATACACCATCAATGTACCAGCGGGGAATCATGTTTTAGTGTTCAGTTTTGTGGGGTATAAAACAATTGAAAAACCTATTACCGTTGAGGCTGGAAAGACATTAATTATTAATCAAGAACTTGGTGCTAGTGGCGGAGAACAATTAGAAGAAGTAGAAATTACTACTAGAATAAATAAAGAGAAAGAAAGTGCTCTTTTATTAGAACAAAAGAAAGCAGTTGTTATCCAACAAAAAATCGGAAACCAAGAGTTGGCTAGAAAAGGGGTTGGTGATGTTGCTACTGCTGTTACGAAAACTACTGGTGTATCTAAAGAAGAAGGTTCAGGAACTGTATTTGTTAGAGGTTTAGGAGATCGTTACAATGTAACTACACTTAATGGATTGCCTTTACCATCTAATGATCCATCGAAGAAAAATATTGATTTAAGTATTTTCTCTACAGATATTGTTGAATATATCGGTATTGACAAAACTTATGCTTTAAACAATTATGGAGATTTTGCAGGAGCAAACGTTGATATTGCTTCAAAAGTATATAAAGGCAAAGGATTTGCAGAAATAAGTTTAAGTTCAGGAATAAACACTGCTGCTAACGATAAAACTTTTTACGGTGCTGATGGACCTAATGATTTTGGTTTTTACACTACAAGTTATCCAGCTTTTCCTTTAAACAATTATAACTTTACTTCAAGTTGGGATAGACAAGAAGGTAATGCACCGGTAAATACTTCAATTGCAATTAAAGGTGGAGACTCTTTTAATTTATCTGATGATACAAAATTAAGTTTCTTCGCTGTAGGTTCTTTCAATAATGATTACACCTACAGAGATGGTGTTACTAGAGCTGATGTTAATGTTTCTGGTGTTGCAAGAAGAGATTTATCTAGAGAAGTATACTCATATAATACAAATACTACAGCAATGGGTAACCTTCGTTTAAAACATAAAACGCATGAGTTTAAGTACAATGGATTAATGGTAAACAATTCTAGTAATAGCCATGCTGACTATCAGGGTATTTATGATATTTTTGATAATGCTCCTGAAGGTGGTGCTGTTATACAAAGACAAACATACATTCAGAACACTTTATTTGTTCACCAATTATTAGGTGATCACAAAGTGGGAGAAAATCTTGAATTTGACTGGGGAGCTTCTTATAACTTCAATAAAAATATTGTTCCTGATCGTAAACAAACTACAGTATTACCAAATAGAAATAATGAACCAAACGGACCTAAATCATTTTTATTAATTAGTAATGATTCTGATAACCATAGATTCTTCTCTGATTTAGAAGAAGAAGAAATAGCAGCAAATGCTAGTGTTACTTATAAATTTGCAAAAGATGAAGATGATATTCATAAAGCTAAATTAACTTTAGGTTACAGTGGTAGATTTAAAGATGTAGATTTTGATGCTACTCAATTCAACTTTGCAATTACATTAAGAACTGTAACACAACCTATAGTAAATGATGTTTATAATTTAGATAGTTATTTTAACCAAGAGAATTTTAATGCTGGTTTATTTGCTATCAGAACTTTTAGAGGAGGCTTAGGAAGTGATGTAAATGTTCTTTTACCACAAACTTATGGAGGTAAACAAAATATCAATGCAGCTTATGCACAACTTGAGTATAAGTTTTCTGATAAGTTTACTGGTATTTTTGGTATTAGAGGTGAAAAAGTAAATCAATCGTTATTTTATAATACTTCAATTCTTAATGGTACAAGTGAGTTAGATGAAAATCAAATTTTACCATCGTTATCTTTGAAGTATACTGTAAATGATAAAAATAATTTAAAGTTTGCTGCAAGTAAAACCTATACATTACCACAATTTAAAGAAAGAGCTCCTTTCTTATTTGAAGACGTTGAAAACAACACATTAGGTAACCCTAACTTATATTCTTCAGATAATTATAATGTAGATTTTAAATGGGAATTCTATCCTCAAAAAGAGGAAATCATCTCTGCTGGTGTATTTGGTAAGTATATTGAAAACCCTATCAATGAAGTACAAATTAATTCTGCTTCTAACGATATTAGTTATGCTAATACTGGTGATTGGGGTGTTGCTTATGGTGTTGAATTAGAATTAAGAAAGAAACTTTTTAATTTTGAAACTGAAACAGAGGATAAAACTTTAAATAATAAATTAACTGTTGGATTTAATGGATCGTATATGATGCATAATCAAGAGTTAAATAAAGAGAAAATTATTAGAGAAAACCCTGGTACTAGTGTAGATTTTTCTAATGAAGAAGATGGTTTTGCAGGTGCTTCTGATTTCTTATTCAATACTGATTTCACATATTTAAAAGACTTTAGAAATGGTATGAATATTCAGTCAACTATTGTATTTAATTATTTTTCAGATAGAATTTTCGCTTTAGGTACAGAAGGTAAGGGTAATTTAGTAGATCAAGGTTACGGTACTTTAGATTTAATACTAAAATCTCAGTTGAATGAGCATATCTCATTAGGGATTTCAGCTAAAAACTTACTAAATCCTAGTATTGAAAGATTTCAAGATAATCAAGACGTTACAGTCTTATCTTTTAAAAGAGGGGTAGATCTTAAATTTTCTCTATCGTATAAATTCTAACACCACATAACATTCAGTTTACAATCCAATAACTCAAGATTAATTTTTGTAAAACATTAAATTAATCTTGAGTTCTTTTTTTTGTAGCATAAAAATTTACATAAAATACAAATTTTAATTAAAATGAAAAGACAATTATTTAGCCTAATGATCGCGTTCGCTACTCTATCGCTTGTTGTAGTGTCATGTGGTGACGACGATGATCCAATACAGAACGCTTCATGTTCTGATGGAGTACAAAATGGTGATGAAACTGGTGTAGACTGTGGGGGGTCTTCTTGCCAACCTTGTACTGCTGCAAATTTATCTGGAGAAATAACTACTGATGTTACTTTAGACGCAACAGTTACTTACAAATTAACAGGTGCTTACGTTGTTCAAGACGGAGGTGTGTTAAGAATTCCAGCAGGTACTAGAATTGAAGCTACTGGAGGTACTTCTTCTTATATCGCTGTAGCTCAAGGAGGTAAAATCTTTGTTGATGGTAATAAAGATAACCCAGTTGTTATGACTTCTGGTTCTTCTTCTCCTGCACCAAAAGACTGGGGTGGATTAGTAGTATGTGGTAAAGCTCCAACTAACGTAGGATCTACTGCTACTTCTGAAGTTGCAGGGTTATCATATGGTGGTACTGAAGTAGCTGATAACTCAGGGTCTATCCGTTATTTAAGAATTGAATATACAGGAGCTACTTTTAACTCTTCTAAAGAATTTAATGGACTTTCTTTATTTGGTGTGGGTAACGGAACTACAGTTGAGTATGTCCAGTCTTACCAAGGTGGAGATGATGGTATCGAATTTTTCGGAGGTACTGTTAATGGTAAATATTTAATCGCTACGGAATCTGGTGACGACTCAATTGATTTTGCTGACGGATGGGCTGGTACTGGTGAATACTGGTATATCTCAGGAAGTGCAAAAGCTGGTATCGAAGGTTCTAACAACGGTGATAACGGTGATGCTGCTCCTGTAACTAACGCTACGTTAAAAAATATTTCTGTTGTAGGCCCTGTTACTGAAGGTGCTTTATTCTACAAAGAAGGTGGAGGAAGTTTTAACATTGACAATTTCTATATTGCTAATGTAGACTTAGGTGTAAAAGTTAAAGATACAGATACAGAAGCTGCTGTAAGAATTGAAAATGGTGATTTAGTAATGACTAATGTTCAGTTTGCTTCTAATGCTTCAGGTTTTGAAACTACTGATTATACAGGAGCTAACCAATCTTTTGTTTCTGAAGGGGTTACTTCTGGTGCTGGTAATGGTGCTGCTGCTCCAGACTGGGCTGCTGGTTGGACTAGAGGTTTAAGTAACAGTGGAGTTACTTCTGAAAACTTAGCTGGTGAAGTAACAGGTAATGTTACTTTAAATGCTGATGTTGAATATTTATTAACTAGCGCATTTGTAGTAAAAGACGGAGGTAAATTAACTATTCCTGCAGGAACTACTATAAAAGCAACTGGAGGTACTTCTTCTTACATTGCTGTAGCTCAAGGAGGTCAAATATTTGTAGAAGGAACTGCTAATGATCCTGTAGTTATGACTTCGGGTGCTGCAACTACAGGCCCTAAAGATTGGGGTGGATTAGTAGTTTGTGGTAAAGCTCCAACTAACGTAGGTGCTGTTGCTACTTCTGAAGTTGCTGGTTTAACATATGGTGGTACTGAAACTACAGATAATTCAGGATCTATTCGTTATTTAAGAATCGAATATACGGGTGCTACTTTTAACTCTTCAAAAGAGTTCAACGGACTTTCTTTATTCGGTGTTGGTAACGGAACTACTGTAGAGTACGTTCAATCTTTTGAAGGTGGAGATGATGGTATCGAATTCTTCGGAGGTACTGTAAACGCTAGCTACTTAGTTTGTATAAACTCTGGTGATGACTCAATTGATTTTGCTGACGGATACAATGGAACAATCGAAAATGTTTATATCTCAGGAAGTGCTAAAGCTGGTATTGAAGCTTCAAATAACGGAGATAACGGAGATGCTATGCCTGTTACTAACTTAACATTAAGAAACATTACTGTTGTAGGTTCTGTAACTGAAGGAGCTTTATTCTACAAAGAAGGTGGAGGAAAATTCACTATCGATAATTTCTATATTTCTGCAGTTGACTTAGGTGTTAAAGTGAGTTCAGCTGATGCAGAAGCTGGTGTAAGAATTGAGAATGGAGATTTAGTAATGACTAATGTTGAATTTGCTAATAACGCAACAGGATTCCAAATTACTGATTACACTGGTGCTGCTGGTTCTACTTTCTTAACTGAAGGAACTGCTACTGGTGCTGGTAATGGTGCTGATGCTCCAACTTGGACTATGGGATGGACTAGAGGATTATAAAATTTAAAATTCTTTATATATAAAGAAAACCGAGATCTAATGATCTCGGTTTTTTTATATCTTTCGTAGTAGTTTTTTCTTTATTTAACCGCAATTTTAGTACTTTCTTTCCAAGACTGAATACTAGCTATGGTATTATTTTCATAATTTATCTCTTTCAGTTCACTTTTATCCCAAATAAACCATTTACCTACCTTTTTTCCTTGGTTGTAAAATGCCATTACTTTCTTATCTCCTGAGGCATCAAAAATCACCCATTTACCATGAAGCTTTTTATTTTTATAAAAACCTTGCTCTTTAATGTTACCATTATTATGATAATGTGTCACCTTTATTAAATCACCTTCTTTCTCGTATTGAGATTTTGTTTCATTTTGTGCAAATACACTACCTACAACTAATAAACCAATTAAAACTACTATTTTTTTCATATCTAAAACATTTATTCATTAACATTAATATTACAAATATATATTTTTATTTACACAAAAACAAGAATTTATTTACATTAACTTAACATTAAAATATTTTTGCTCCTGAAAATCAAATAATTTATATTTGTTTTAGTAATTAATCAAAAATATATATTATGGCAATAATGAAGGTTATTGAAATTTTAGCCAATTCAGAAAAGAGTTGGGAAGACGCAACAAAGAAAGCAGTAAGTCAGGCAGCAAAATCTGTAAAAAACATTAAATCTGCATTTGTTCAATCGCAAAGTGTTGTAGTTAAAGATGATGAAGTAAGTGAATTTAGAGTAAATCTAAAAGTGACATTTGAAGTAAAATAAATTGAAGTTTTAAATATCAAAAGCGTGCGGTTTTTTGACCGCATTTTTTTTGATGAGCATCAATAAATGTTAAATTTAACATAAAAAAAGTAAATAAATTATATAACTACAGCAATTATTAAATTTAAATAAGTAAATTTATAATTAGCATTACACTCCAAATGAATGCTTTACAATAAATTGCATTGTAAAATTGCTGTACCAAAATGACTCGAAGAAATCATGGAACAAAATTTTGAAAAAATAAAAAACCTATTAATTGAATATTCACCAAAAGTTGTTGCAGCTTTACTGTTATTAATCATAGGATTATGGGTAATTGGTATCATCAGTAAAACAGTAAAAAAAGTTATGGAGAAAAGAGGAGTTGACACTTCTCTTAGAGGTTTTTTAGCAAGCTTAGTAAACTGGGCGTTAAAAATATTTTTACTTGTAACTGTAGCTGGACAGTTGGGCGTAGAAACAACTTCATTTGCTGCTATTATTGCAGCTGCTGGTTTGGCCATTGGTATGGCGCTTCAAGGTTCTCTATCAAATTTTGCAGGCGGAGCCCTAATTATGATTTTCAGACCATTTAAAGTAGGAGATTATATCGAGGCACAAGGGGAACAAGGAGTTGTAAAAGATATTCAAATATTTACTACAAAAATAAATACTATTGATAATAAGGAAGTAATTATTCCTAATGGAGCACTATCTAATGGTAACATAATCAATTATTCTTCTGAAGATAAAAGACGTGTTGATTTAACATTTGGTGTTTCTTATGATGCAGATATTAAACAAACGAAAGATGTATTGCTGTCTGTAACATCGAATACTCCTTATACAATTAATGATCCAGCACCGGTAGTTTTGGTTGGTGAATTAGCTGATAGTTCAGTAAATTTCATAACGAGAACTTGGGTTAAATCATCTGATTATTGGGATGCTTATTTCCACATTACGGAAAATGTAAAAATTGAATTGGATAAAGCTGGTATCGAAATTCCATATCCACATTCTGTTGAAATTCAAAAAGAAGGATAAACTATTATTTAATAACAAAAATTTATGAAAATAACAATTTTACAATCAATCGCACTAATTACAATCGCTAGTTCAAGTTTTGCACAAAGTAATTCGCGTTCTAATGGTATTTTTCAAAGAGAAAACATTCATCCATTGAGCAACGTTTATTATGCGAAATTTTCTGTATCAGAAGACAATAATTTAGCTATTGAAGGCTCAGCTTATATTGAAGAAAATTTAAGAAAAGCAAATATAAATGAAAACGAAGAGCTTGTCCCTTTTAGATACAATGCTTTAATTGACATGATAGAAGTTAGTGCTCCAAATAATAGAACTTTTGCACTTGTTAAAGAAAAAGGAAATAAAATAAGCAACAATGATATAACCTACGTTGTATTTGAAGATGTAGAAGAATCAAATAATCGTTTTTTTAGAGTAGAATTAGATCTAAAAAATGTGAGTTTATTGGTAAAAGAATCAGTAGTACTTAAAGAAGCTAAAGTGAGCTATAATAGTTATACTGATGACAGCCCTACAACATTGAAACGATCTAAAGATGCTTATTATATTTCTTTTTTAAATTACGAAGCTTTGAAGTTACCGAAAAACAAAAATAAATTTTGTGCTGTTTTTGGTGATAAAAAAAGTGATATTAGAGCTTTTATAAAGAAAAATAATTTGAATCATCGAAGGAAGAATGATATAATTCATATTTTAAAATATTATAATCAATTATAATATTTTATTCAAACAATGAAGTTATTTAGACTTTTAATTTAATTTTTCCATAAAAAGTCTGAATAACTTCAATAATTAGGACTCTATTTTTACTAAAAAAATATAGAAAAAAACAAGACCTAATAGATATTTTAAAAATATTATAATGATTTAGAATATATTATATTATTTTTTACTGTGATAATGAGATTATTTAGATTTTTAATTTCAAATTCTATACCTAATAAATAGAAATTTAAAAAGTATAAATAATTAAAATTTCCTCTAAAGGAAAATGTCAAAAAATGAATTAATGGTAAACATAAAACCATTCATATTCTGTGCTAAACAAAATAGAAAATCTTAAAAAAATTAATAATGAGAAAAACACTAACTACCGTAATGTTAATTTACAGTTTAACATCTTTTGCACAAGCTTTTTCTTCGAGTGGTGAAGGCGGAAGAGGTTACAGAAACACACTTATCAACTACCTGGCTGAAAACCAAAGATTTAAAAACAATAAGGGATTTGAAGAAAAATATGAAGGTTCTGCATTCGTACAAAATAGCTTTAAAGTTGGACTTGTAGGCAATAACAAAAAACATGTTTTATTTAAATACAATGCCTACAAAGATGAAGTTTTAGTTAAAGATGAAGACAATTTAAAATATTTTAATCTTTTAAAAGGATTAGGTAATAAGATTAAGGCAATTAACTCTCACAATGAAGACACTTATATAGTTTTTAATGATAGTGAAAAGGATGAAAAACGTTTTTTCAAACATGTATTTAATACCGTAGATAAAAAACAAAATCTTTTAATTAAACAACAGATTATATTTATTGAAGCTCAAAAGCCAAAAACTGCATATCAAGAATATAAAGCACCCCATTTTAAAAGATTAGATGACATGTTTTATATTTCACTAGACAGTAGTAATGATGCTATAAAAGTACCTAAATCTAGAAGAAAATTTACAGCTTTATTTGGTGATAAAAAAGATGAAATTAAAACCTTCATGAAAAGTAAAGATAAAAGCCATAAAGAAAAACAAGGTTTAATTGCCATATTAAAATACTACAGCACTCTTAAATAGTTAAAGTTTTAAAAAAACTATACAAAGAGGTAGGGAATTTTTAATTTCTATTGTTATACATACATAATAAAACAATTGATACAATAAAGTAATCAATTAAAAGCAATAGAAATTAAAAATTTTACAATGAAAAAAACAATAGTATTAGTATTAGCCATAATATGTTCTGTAAAAGTTTGTGCACAAGGATTTTCAGGAAGTGGATCTAAAGCTTACAGGAACACATTAATAAACTATATCTCTGAAAACCAAAGAGTAAAAAACAATAAAGAATTTTATCAAAAGGTTAATGGTACCGTTTTCGTTCAGAAAAATTTTATTGTAGGTAGGGTTAATGATGCTAAAGATTTAGTTAAGTATAAGTACAATGCTTACAATGATCAGATTTTAATCAATGATAATAATGGTGAAAAATATTTTAACCTTCTTAAAGGAATTGGTAATAAAATCCAATCAATAAATGCAAAAATAAATGAAACTTACATTGTTTTTAAGGATGTAAGCGCTAGCAAGAATCAGTTCTTTAAACATGAATATAGTACACCAGGAGAAAAACCAGCTTCTTTACTTGTAAAGCAGAAGGTTGTTTATTTAAAAGGAAAACAGGCAACAAATAGTTACCAATCTTCTACAAAACCAAAGTTTGACAGACTTAGTGATCAGTTCTTTATTTCTCTTGATGATAAAAATGCTTTAGAAGTACCAAAATCTAAAAAACAATTTATTGCGCTATTTGGTGAAAATAAAAAAGAGATTAAAGCTTTTATGAAAGAAAAACGTGCAAGTCATAAAAAGAAAAATGGTTTAATCGAAATCTTAAAATATTATAAGACTATGTAACTTTTTTCTGAGGAGTTACAATAAAGTCTTTTAAATAAAAAGGCTCAAAATAAGCGACATCTTCGATGTCGCTTATTTTGTATTTATTATAGCTAATTTTAGCCATATTTAATGCAGATGGATAGGTGTTGTCAATAAATTCAAAATTAGCCGATTTAAGCAACTCTTTACATTTTGCACTACCATCACCTAAACAATATATTTTTTTATCAGAAACATATTCAGAAAAAGAATTTTCTGTAATAATTTCTGCTTTAACTTCTCGTATCAAGTTGTAATTTGCATCATAAACACTAGAATACACTTCCATTCGTCTAGCATCTAGCATAGGAATAATTAAAGCACCTTCTTCAACAGATATTGCATGAGCTAAAGATCTTAAAGTATCAACACTTATTAATGGTATATTTTGCGAAAAACACAGTCCCTTAGCTGAAGATACACCAATTCTTAAACCTGTATAAGACCCCGGACCTTTACTTACTGCTACAGCATTTAAATCTTCAATAGCAACATTAGCTTCTCTAATTGCATCTAAAATAAAAGGATGTAGCTTTTCAGCATGTGAATAATTTATATCATTCAATTCTTTAAAAGCTACAACCTCTCCTTTATTAGCGATACTAACAGAACAATTCTTGGTAGAAGTTTCTATATTAAGAATTAATGCCATACTAAAAGTTTATTTGCAAATATATTACACAAAACAAAAAACCCACAAATAATTTGTGGGCTTGTATATAAAAATTAGTTCTAAACTTAATCTAAGATATCTTCTCCGTAATAGAACTTTAGTACTTTAGTTTTAAAAACATAGTCGAATTTAGCTCTAATTAAAGTAGATTCTGCATTTACTAACCTATTACGTACTTGGTCATAATCAAATCTTGTCATAGCGCCATATTCATAACTTGCCTGAGCATTATTAAATGCTTCTTTCTGTGAATCTAAAGAAATGGTAGCAGCTTCAAATGTCTTTGCAGCAGCCTTAGCGTCTAAAAATGCTTGTTCAATAGTTTGCTTTAAGCTTAATTTCTCTATTTCTAAATTCTCTTCTGCAATTAGCTTTTGAATTTTCGATCTTTCTACATTTGCATCATTTCTAAATCCATTAAAAATCGGTACACTTACATTAAATCCTAAACTATAACCTAAATTACCATTTAACTGCTCAAAAATTTGACCAGTCGGAATAGATGGATCTAAAATATATCTATAATTTGTGTTAGCGGATAATGACGCACCTACTGTAGGATAATAACCTGACTTTGCTATTTCTATTGCAAAATCAGAGTTTTCTATATTCAATTTTGCTCTATCTATTTCTGGTCTTGTTTTTAATGCTTTTTCATAAACCTCATTTGAACTGCTGTATAATAATGCCGCTGAAGGTGAATCAATTTCAATTTTTTCTACATCAAACCCTTCATAACTCACTTGTAATAATTGAGATAAATTAAGCAATGCTATATTTAAAGTATTTTCTTGTACTACTACATTTTGAGCATCATTTGCAGCTGTTGATTTAATATTTAACAAATCTCCCTTAGGAATAGAACCTGTATCAAACTGGGTTTGTGCTCTTTCTATTTGTTTTTTACTTACTTCTGCTTGCGTTTTTGCCACGTCAAGATTTTCTTTTGCAAACAAAACATTTAAATAAGTATTTACAACTCTTAAAGCAATATCATTCTCTATAACCTCTAAATCTAACTTACTTCTCTTTACACCAAGCTTAGCTTGCTTATAAGTATTCAAATTCCTAAATCCATTGAAAACTGTATAACTAGAAACCACTCCTAATGACCCTCCAAATAACGTAGTATTTGGTGTTCTGTTCTGTGTAACGGGATCAAATGTAGAACCTGTAGATAAATTCCCACCTGTTGAAGCACTTAAAGAGGGTAAAAAATTTGCTTTATTACTTTTTACGTCTTTTTCAGCTACTTGAACATTATATTCATTGATCTTAACCTGTAAATTATTTTTTAGTGCATGATTTACACATTCTTTTAGTGTCCATTTTTTTTGACTATAGGAAAGTATAGAAACTAATAAAAAGGGAAATAACAGCAGTAGTTTTTTGTTCTTCACAATCTTGTTTATTTAGTAAGTATCGATATGACGACAAAGTAAACAATATGTTACAAAAAAAGAACGAAATTAGCTATTACTTTTTTTTCTATGTCTGTAAAGAAAGAATAACAGCAATCCAATTAATAAATAAGGGAATACCATCAAATAAGTTATTCCACTATTAACCCCCTCAGCAACAGATTCATTACCACCTTCAATAACAGCCTTACACATTGCGCATTGCGCATTAAGATTAACTGACACAAAAACGATAAGAATTAAAAGTTTTTTAAGCATAATATGGCGAAATCATTATATAAATAATTACTCCAGTTATAGCTACATACAACCATAATGGATATGTTATTCTTGCTAATTTTTTATGTATTTCAAATTGAGATAACTTAGCTCTCATGAAAGTAAACAGCACAAAAGGTATAATTACAATAGATAGTAAAATATGGGTTATTAAAATAAAGTAATATATGTATTTGATTACTCCTTCACCACCAAAAGGTGTGGATGTAGACGTCATATGATAAGCCACATACATAACCAAAAACAGGGCTGAACAAATAATGGCGAATGTATTTAATTGCTCATGTCTTTTCTTATTTCCATTTTTAATCGCTATTACAGATAATATCAACAATAATGCGGTTATGCCATTCATAGTAGCATATATTGGCGGTAAAAACGTTAAAGGTTCTACATTAGGAATCTTAATCCAAAAAAGTACTGCAACTCCTACAGGAATCACTACAGATACGATAGTGATAAACTTTTTATATTTTTTTTCTTCTATTGATATTTTACTCATTTAATAACAACTTTATATCTTGTTTCAATTCTGTAATTTGATCTTGAAATGTTCCCTCTGAAATTGCTCTGTAATATGTAATAGGGTTTCCAAATTCATCATATCTAGAACGTATAAATCCATTTTTATCAACTAAAGCAAACATCCCTGTATGAAATAATCCTCCATGATCTTCTCCTCCTTCACTTACAGGCAATTTAAATCCATTATTAGATAAATCAAATACTTCATCAATTGACTTATTAGTTAATAAATGCCAATTAACATGTGTAATTTTATTATTCTTAGCATAGGATTTTAAAACTTGAGGTGTGTCTTTATCAGGAGTAATGCTAAATGATGCTATACCAAAATTAGGGTTTCCCATAAATTCATTTTGAATAGTTATCATCTTTTTTGTCATTATCGGACAAATCGTTGGACATGTAGTAAAGAAGAATTCCACTACATATACTTTACCTTTAAAGTTTTCATTTGTGATTGTTTTACCATCCTGGTTTATAAATTCAAAATTCGGCACTTTCTTATATACATGTAAATCTGCTTTTTGAAAATGTTTAACAATCTTAGGTATTGAGTAAATCCCAAATAACAATATGATAAAGGAAATACCTATATATGAATAATTATTTTTCTTCATTTGATATACTTTTTTTCCTTCTATCTTCACTTCTATTATTCTTCTTTAAAGCCAAGCTGTATTCAGCTAAAACAACTTTAATATCGTCATACATATCATTTTTAAGTTCCGCTACAGACTGCATGTTATATCCGAATAATTTTTTCCCTTTTAACTTTTTTATTGTTGACTCGCCTCTACGAAGAGCAACTTCTTTATCTATAATAAAAGCTTCATTGGAATGTATATTGCTATCTAATTCTTTGTTGGTTTTGAAACTTTTATAAACAGCATCTACCTCATCTTTAGATACATATAAAAAGTTCCACTTCACCATATTTGTATATTTACTCAACTTTTCCTTCAGTTCTTCTGTTTGCATTTTATATGCTTTGTCTACAAAAGAAATCAATTGAAAATCTGTGTAACCGTAAAATTTCTTATACACTTTCTCATTCAAGTTAAATAGCTCTCCTCTACTTTGTGTTGTATCTTTACCAATAAAGTTAACTACAGATACTTTACCTTTAAATTTAATATGCTTATCTATATTACTAACATCTATGACTTCCTTAGTCACTATTGGTAATTTACCAAAGTTATACGTACCCATTTGAAGGTATATATAGAATAATAGTGGTACTATAAATAGTATGAATAAAACTATGTGTTTCTTACTAATGCTCATTACTAAAATAAATGTAAGTTTAAAGCAAAAAAAAGGTGGTCAAAACCACCAATTTTATACTGTTACCATTTAATCAATGGTGCTAATGTCTCGTATAAATAACCTCCTTCTAATAAAACTATAAATAGTAAATAGCATATTAGAAAAACACCTGTCCATACTATAGATCTTCTAAACCATTTTTTCTCTCCTTCTAAGTGCATGAACGCCCAAGCAATGTAGTATGCTTTAGCTAAAGTAAGGATAATGAATATCCAGTTCAACCAACTTGTTCCTGGACCATGTAAGTGTAATGCATCTGGTTTAACAATACCTAAACCAACTTCTACTGCTGTAATTATAGATAATATAGCTAGAACTATCCAGATTCTTTTATTTGACTCGTGTGTATGACCTGCCATTTTAAATACTTTATTTTATTATTATACTAAGTAGAAGAATGTGAATACAAATACCCAAACTAAATCTACGAAGTGCCAATATAATCCTACTTTTTCTACCATTTCGTAGTGTCCTCTTTTCTCATAAGTACCTAACACTACATTAAAGAAAATAATGATATTAATTACAATTCCAGAAAATACGTGGAAACCGTGGAAACCTGTAATAAAGAAGAAGAAATCTGCAAAAATTGGATTACCATATTCGTTATCACGTAAATTTGCACCTTCAACAACTAGTTTTACTTTAGCCATTTGCTTCAAACTTTCTTCTCTAGATAAAATAATTTTCTTCTTAGTTGCTAAGTCTATCTTCTCACTTCTAACTTGTAAAGAAGGATCGTTTTTGAATGCTTCTTGAACTTGAGCAACAGAATACTGAGAAATTGTTGCTTCATTCGTAAACCATAATCCATTCTTTCTTGAGTGTTGAACTCTTCCATCCTCTCTATCTCCTTGAACAAAATCTGCTAAAGCTATTTGTTCTCCATTTTTCACGAATTGAAGTATATGATTATCTGTTGTTTTTACAGCACCGTAAGAACCTTTAATAAACGTTTTCCACTCCCATGCTTGAGAACCAACGAATATTAGTCCAAACACAATAGTTACAAACATATATACTGCAACCTTTTTCTGTTTCATTTTATGCCCTGCATCTACAGCTAATACCATAGTTACAGAAGAAACAATAAGAATGAACGTCATAAACGCTACATAATACATTGGATAATTACCATGAAAGAAAGGAACGTGTGTAAATACTTCATCAGCAATTGGCCAAGAGTCTATGAATTTAAAACGTGTTAAACCGTAAGCTGCCAAAAACCCAGAAAAGGTTAAAGCATCAGACAAGATGAAGAACCACATCATCATTTTACCGTAACTAGCGCCAAATGGTCTTGCACCACCTCCGCTCCAGGTCTCTTTATTATCAGAATTTATAGCGATATTAGCTTCCATAAATATCTTTATCGTTAATTTTTGTTAAATCGTCCGCCAAAATTACACATTTTTAATTATCTAATGAAATAGAAAAAGAAAAATAGATAAATCCATAAAACATCTACAAAATGCCAAAAGATTGCACCTAGTTCAAAACCAAGCATATCAGCGGAACTATACTTCTTTTTAAAATGATTATAAATAACAACAATTAGCACTATTACCCCTGCTAGCAGGTGCAAAACATGCATAAAAGTAATGATTAACAGTAATGATACAGAAACTGTACTACCAGGTCCTGTAAAATACAACCCTGAACTTCTTAATTGTTCAAATCCTATATATTGAAACCAAACAAAGGCTAATCCTAATACAAAAGTAATGCTCAACAATACAAAAGAGAGCTGTAATTTATTTTCCTTTAAAAAACGGTGAGATAAAAATAAAGTGATACTACTTAAAACAATTAAGGCTGTACTGGTATAAAAAGCAGTAGGTAAATCAAATGTTACCCAATCATCTCTTTTCATACTGATAATGTATGCGCTTGTTAAACCTGCAAAGAACATCACCATACTAATTAATGATACCCATAACATTGGTTTCGCAGATTTTCTTTTTGCTACCCTTAACTCATTATCTACTTGAGTTCTTTCCATTAGTGTAAAAATTTATCAATAACATATATTATTGGCAACATTGTAATATAAAAAACACTTGCCAACATTAACTTTCTTGCATCTATATTTGATTCTGTTTTATACAATTTAATTGCATAAAATAACATCAGTAATCCTAAAGCTCCGACTATAATTGCTGTTATAGGGTATATATATAAACTACCTGTTGTTTTTAAGACTGGTGCAATTGATATTAAAATCATAATCGAAGTATAAAAAATCATTTGTACTACAGCTCCTCTATCTTTTTTATCCATAGGAAGCATATGCAAACCCGCCTTATTATATTCTTCGTATTGTAGCCAACCTATTGCCCAAAAATGAGGGAATTGCCAAAAAAACTGGATCATAAATAAAAAACCAGCTTCTATCCCAAACTTTCCTGAAGCCGCAACCCAACCTAACATAAATGGGATTGCTCCTGGAATAGCACCAACAAATACAGCAAGAGGTGTAACTGCTTTGAGTGGCGTATATGCACTAGTGTATAAGAATATTGAAATCGCTCCAAAAAGTGCACATTTCGGATTAATAGCATATAGTATTGCTATTCCTAAAACTGTAAATATAGTAGCTATGGTTAATGCTGTAGTCGTACTCATTCTTCCAGAAGGAAGCGGTCTGTTTTTTGTTCGTTGCATTAAACCATCTATATCTTTTTCTATAACCTGATTAAATGCATTTGAGGCGCCAACCATTAAATAGCCTCCTATAGCCAACATTAGTATTGTTGTATAGTTTATTATTTCTGCCCCTAACAAATACCCTGCAATAGATGTAAATACAACACTTACTGAAAGACCTACTTTTGTAAGTTGTTTAAAATCTAAAAAAACTGTTTTTAACATCGACTTGTCTTCAATCAAAACTAAACCCACCTTGCTTGTTACAAAATTTTTGCAAAGATATTCTATATATGTGTAACCGCCATATTTTTTGACTTTTATTAATTAACTGGACATTTATTTATTAAAAAAAATCTTTTTTGTTTGCAGAAACAAAAAAAGATAGTATATTTGCACCCGCAATAACAATTGCGCAAGCTCTTAAAACAATCTAGAATTATATTTATTTAATTCTTCTATATAATACCAATGCTGAAGTGGTGGAATTGGTAGACACGTTGGACTTAAAATCCAATGAGCCGTAATGCTCGTGCGGGTTCAAGTCCCGCCTTCAGTACTAAACCGTTGTTAATTTTAATTAATTTTCAACGGTTTTTTTATTTTCAACAATTTGCTTGAACAATCTTTGGATCATACCTAATTGTTGTGGTTAAGCAAAAATCTGGGTTAATCTGTACAAGAAGAATTCTACATTTCTCACG
>CANMWK010000009.1 GCA_947501615.1 uncultured Tenacibaculum sp.
ATTCCACCAGTTGCCGATGATGAATCAAGTACAGGTAATGTTCAAGGAACTACAGTTGTTCAAGATATTTTAGATGGCGATACTGATGCAGACGGAACGATTGATGCTTCAAGTGTTGATTTAATAGTACCAACGGGAGTAACCACATCAAATCTAATTACAGATTTAGACGGAGATTTAATTGGCTTTACTGTAGATGGCGAAGGAGTTTGGTCTTATGATGATAGTACAGGTGAATTAAGTTTTGATCCGATAGCTGGTTTTACAGGGAATCCAACAGCGATTACCTATACGGTTAATGACGATCAAGGAAATCCTTCAAACATTGCCAATGTGGTTGTAGAATATGTAGATATTCCACCAGTTGCCGATGATGAATCAAGCACAGGTAATGTTCAAGGAACTACAGTTGTTCAAGATATTTTAGATGGAGATACCGATGCAGATGGAACGATTGATGCTTCAAGTGTTGATTTAATAGCGCCAACAGGAGCTACAAACATTATTACAGATTTAAGTGGAGATGTTATAGGGTTTACAGTGCCAGGAGAAGGTACTTGGAGTTATGATGAAGTAACAGGAGAATTAAGTTTCGATCCTATAGCAGGATTTACAGGAGATCCAACAGCGATTACCTATACGGTTAATGACGATCAAGGAAATCCTTCAAACATTGCCAATGTAGTTGTTGAATATTTAGATACGCCACCAGTTGCGACAAACGACATCAATCCAGTTCCAACGGATATAGGCGATCCTACATCGGTTCCTATTTTAGGGAATGATGAGTTAGGAGATGGAACTACTCCAGCTGTTACTGATGTTACAGTTGATTTAGATCCAAGTACGCCAGGAGTTCAAACTACGTTAACAGTAATGGGCGAAGGAACTTGGGAATATGATCCAGCAACAGGAGTAACCACCTTCACACCAGAAGTAGGTTTTGAGGATAGTCCAACACCAATTCCATATGTATTAACAGATATTGATACAGGTGCTTCAGACACAGCTACAATTACCGTTGTTTATGAAGTTCCACCAGTTGCAGATGACGAATCAAGTACAGGAAACGCTCTAGGGACTACAGTTGTTCTCGATATTCTTGATGGAGATACTGATTCAGACGGAACAATTGATCCGAGTTCAGTCAACTTAGTAGTTCCTACAGGAGCTACGAATGTACTTACAGATTTAAGTGGAGATATCATTGGATTCACAGTGCCGGGAGAAGGTACTTGGAGTTACGATGAAGTAACTGGCGAGTTAAGTTTTGATCCAGAAGATGGTTTTACAGGTGATCCAACACCAATAAATTATACAGTAAGAGATAATGATGGTAATACTTCAAATGAAGCTACGGTTACTATTGAATATTTAAACACTCCACCAGTTGCGACGAATGATATCAATCCAGTTCCAACGGATATTGGAGATCCAACAGCAGTTTCTATTTTAGGGAATGATGAGTTAGGAGATGGAACTACTCCAGCAGTTACTGATGTTACAGTTGATTTAGACCCAAGTACGCCAGGAGTTCAAACTACGTTAACAGTAATGGGTGAAGGAACTTGGGAATATGATCCAGCAACAGGAGTAACGACTTTTACACCAGAAGTAGGTTTTGAGGATAGCCCAACACCAATTCCATACGTATTAACAGATATTGATACAGGTGCTTCAGACACAGCTACAATTACAGTTGTTTATGAAGTTCCACCAGTTGCAGATGACGAATCAAGTACAGGAAACGCTCTAGGGACTACAGTTGTTCTCGATATTCTTGATGGAGATACTGATTCAGACGGAACAATTGATCCGAGTTCAGTCAACTTAGTAGTTCCTACAGGAGCTACGAATATACTTACAGATTTAAGTGGAGATATCATTGGATTTACAGTGCCAGGAGAAGGTACTTGGAGTTACGACGAAGTAACAGGCGAGTTAAGTTTTGATCCAGAAGATGGCTTTACAGGTGATCCAACACCAATAAATTATACAGTAAGAGATAATGACGGTAATACTTCAAATGAAGCTACAATTACTATTGAATATGTAAATACTCCACCAGTTGCGACGAATGATATCAATCCAGTTCCAACGGATATTGGAGATCCAACAACAGTTCCTATTTTAGGGAATGATGAGTTAGGAGATGGAACTACTCCAGCAGTTACTGATGTTACAGTTGATTTAGATCCAAGTACGCCAGGAGTTCAAACTACGTTAACAGTAATGGGTGAAGGAACTTGGGAATATGATCCAACAACAGGAGTAACCACTTTTACACCAGAGGTAGGTTTTGAGGATAGCCCAACACCAATTCCATATGTACTAACAGATATTGATACAGGTGCTTCAGACACAGCTACAATTACCGTTGTTTATGAAGTTCCACCAGTTGCAGATGACGAATCAAGTACAGGGAACGCTCAAGGAGATACTGTTTCAGTAAATATTTTAGACGGTGATACTGATTCAGACGGAACAATTGATCCGAGTTCAGTCAACTTAGTAGTTCCTACAGGAGCTACGAATATACTTACAGATTTAAGTGGAGATATCATTGGATTCACAGTACCAGGAGAAGGTACTTGGAGTTACGACGAAGTAACAGGCGAGTTAAGTTTTGATCCAGAAGATGGCTTTACAGGTGATCCAACACCAATAAATTATACAGTAAGAGATAATGACGGTAATACTTCAAATGAAGCTACAATTACTATTGAATATGTAAATACTCCACCAGTTGCGACGAATGATATCAATCCAGTTCCAACGGATATTGGAGATCCAACAACAGTTCCTATTTTAGGAAATGATGAGTTAGGAGATGGAACTACTCCAGCAGTTACTGATGTTACAGTTGATTTAGATCCAAGTACGCCAGGAGTTCAAACTACGTTAATAGTAATGGGTGAAGGAACTTGGGAATATGATCCAACAACAGGAGTAACCACCTTCACACCAGAAGTAGGTTTTGAGGATAGCCCAACACCAATTCCATATGTACTAACAGATATTGATACAGGTGCTTCAGACACAGCTACAATTACCGTTGTTTATGAAGTTCCACCAGTTGCAGATGACGAATCAAGTACAGGGAACGCTCAAGGAGATACTGTTTCAGTAAATATTTTAGATGGTGATACAGATTCAGACGGAACAATTGATCCGAGTTCAGTCAACTTAGTAGTTCCTACAGGAGCTACGAATGTACTTACAGATTTAAGTGGAGATATCATTGGATTCACAGTGCCAGGAGAAGGTACTTGGAGTTATGATGAAGTAACAGGCGAGTTAAGTTTTGATCCGGAAGATGGCTTTACAGGTGATCCAACACCAATAAATTATACAGTAAGAGACAATGACGGTAATACTTCAAATGAAGCAACAGTTACCATAGGATATAACCAAGATCCTCCAGTAGCTAATGATAATTCAAGTACTGGAAATGATACTGGAAATCCTGTAACGTTAGATGCACTTATTAATGATACGTTACCAGATGGAACCACACCAGATCCTGATGATGTAATTTTTGATTTTGTTGTTCCTACTGGAGCTACAATCACAACCACAGGAGCAAGTGGAAATACAACAGGATTTACTGTGCCAGGTGAAGGAACATGGAGCTATAACGAAGCTACAGGAGAAGTCACTTTTACTCCAGAATCAGGTTTTACTGACGATCCAACACCAGTAGATTATAATCTTACGGATGTTGATACAGGAGAGTCAACAGCTTCTCCAGAAACAATAACTATTGATTATGAAATAGAGTTTCCTGTTTCTGAAAATGATGAAAGTTTAAATAATCCAACAGGAAGTACAGCAAGTATTGATATATTGAGTAATGATAATGATCCTGATGGTAGTTTAGATCCGGATAGTGTGAATTTAATTACGCCAACTGGAGCTACAAATATTGTAACGGATGCAGATGGAGATGTTATAGGATTTGATGTGCCAGGTGAAGGAACTTGGAGCTATGATCCAATGACAGGAGTATTAACTTTTGAACCAGAATCTGGATTCGTTGAGGATCCAACTCCTATAAGTTATACGGTAGATGATAATGATGGAAATACATCTAATCCTTCAATAGTAACCGTAGATTATGTAGATGTTGCTGATTTATCATTAACCAAGATTGTTGTTGATGGTGATACCACTCCGTTGGTAGGTTCAGAAATCACCTTCCAGATCACAGTAACAAATGATGGTCCACAGAATGCTACAGGAGTTGAAGTAACTGATTTATTACCTTCAGGATATGATTTTGTGTTATTTAGTTCTACGGAAGGTACATACAGCGAAACTACTGGAGTTTGGCAAGTAGGTAGTATTCCAGCAGGAGAGTCAGAAACTTTATTAATTGATGTTTTGGTAAATCCTACAGGAGACTACTTGAATATTGCTGAAGTAACTTCATCAGATGTATTTGATATAGATTCTCAACCTAATAATGATGATGGAGATCAAAGTCAGGATGATGAAGATAATGCTATTGTAACACCAGTAATTTCTATTGCAGATTTATCATTAACAAAAATTGTTGTTGATGGAGATACGACACCATTAGTAGGTTCAGAAATTACGTTCCAAATTACAGTGACGAATGATGGTCCACAGAATGCTACAGGCGTTGAAGTGACAGATTTATTACCTTCAGGATATGATTTCGTATTGTTCAGTTCTACTGAAGGAACGTATAATGAGGCTTCAGGTATTTGGACAGTAGGAAATATTGCAAGCGGAACTTCAGAAACCTTATTAATTGATGTTTTGGTAAATCCAACAGGAAATTATTTGAATATTGCAGAAGTTACTTCATCTGATGTAGCTGATGTTGATTCTACTCCAAATAATGACGATGGAGATCAGAGTGAAGATGATGAAGACAATGCGATTGTAACGCCAGTAATTTCTATTGCAGATTTATCCTTAACAAAAGCTGTTGTTGATGGAGATACCACTCCTTTGGTTGGAGATGAAATCACTTTTGTACTAACTGTTAGAAATGACGGTCCTGAAACTGCAACAGGTGTAGAAGTAACTGATTTATTACCATCAGGATACGATTTCCAGACGTTTAGTTCTTCAACAGGATCATATAACGAAACTACAGGGATTTGGACTGTTGGAAATTTAGCTAACGGAGACGTAGAAACGTTATTAATAGATGTAAGAGTAAACCCTAGGGGAGATTATCTGAATACGGCTGAAGTATCTGCTTCTAATGTTACAGATAGTGATTCTACACCTGGTAATGGAGTAACTACAGAAGATGATTATGCAGAAGCAGTTACAGTGCCAGTTCAAACAGTTGCTGATCTTTCTATAAGTAAAACAACGGTTGGAGGTATCACAAGTGCACAGCCTGGAGATGCATTACGTTTTCAAATTAATGTAAGTAATGCAGGACCTGATAATGCTACAAATGTAGATGTATTAGATTTATTACCAAGTGGTTTTGCATACCAACAGTTTAGTGCAACATCTGGTACTTATGATCCAGTTACTGGCTTATGGACTGTAGATGATATTCCTGCCAACGGATCACAAACATTATTTATTGATGTAATTGTGAATGCACCTGCGGATATTCCAGGAGAGTTTACGAACGAAACAGAAATTACAGCTGTAGATCAAATAGATCCAGATAGTGATCCTGCAACAAACAATACAACTGATGATTTAGCTGATGGAATAGCAGATGACGATGAAGCAAGTTTTACAGTTCAAGTTGGGGTTGCAGACTTAGAGTTGAATAAGTCTGTAAGTAATGTTGATGCAAATGTTGGAGATGTAATTACATTTACACTACAAATTAATAATGCAGGTCCAAATATTGCTTCGGGAGTGGCTCTTGAAGATATAGTGCCAATAGGATATAGTAATATTACAAATATTAGTGATGGCGGTATACTTACAGGAAATACTATAAGTTGGTCAGGTTTAATTGTACCATTAACAGGGTTAACAATTACATATGATGCCACTGTGAATATGCCTACATTACAAGCAGGAGAATATCTTAATATTGCACAGATTGTTGCTAGTGATCAATTTGACCCTAATAGTACTCCGAATAATGACGATGGAGATCAAAGTGAAAACGATGAATCTAGTGTTACTATAAACACACCTTCAGCAGATATTGCTGTTAGTAAACAAGTAGATGTTGCTGCGCCAGCAATTAATGATATCATTAACTTCACCATAACAGTGACAAATGAAGGTAGTTTAGATGCAACATCCGTTGTTATTGCAGAAGCATTACCTAACGGTTATGAGTATATTAGTGATGTAGCTACTACGGGTGCTTACAACGCAACGGCTGGAATTTGGACTATACCATCAGTAGCTTCTGGTGGAGTCGAAATCTTAGAAATAGAGGTTAGAGTATTAGATGTTAATGATTATGAAAATATAGCTTCATTACAATCATTAGATCAAATCGATGGAAATCCAAATAATGATACTAATAGTGCCACAATTGCACCAATATGTTTAACTATTCATGATAAATTTTCACCTAATGGAAATGGAGAGAACGATGTTTTCTATATTGATTGTATCCAAAATTATCCAAATAATAAACTGGAAGTTTATAATAGGTGGGGTAATATCGTTTATGAAAAACAAGGTTACGATAATAGCTTTAATGGAATCTCTAATGGTAGAGCAGTAATTAATAAAGACGAAAGATTACCAATAGGTACTTATTATTACGTGTTAGATTTAGGAGATGGATCTGAAGCTAGAGTAGGTTGGTTATATATTGTAAGATAACATTAAGGTCATATAAAAAACTAAAAATAAAAATTGAAAAATGTACTTGAAATTTAAAATAGTAGCAATCTTGTTTATAGTCTTTAGTACTATTAATAGTAATGCACAGCAAGACCCACAGTACACTAATTATATGTTTAATACGCTATCTGTAAATTCTGCCTATGCTGGTTCCAGAGGTCATTTAACGGTAATTGGATTACATAGAACACAATGGGTAGGAATAGAAGGAGCTCCACAAACGCAGTCGTTAACTGTGGAGTCTCCTATAGGAAATAACTTAGGTTTAGGAGTTGCATTTGTACATGATAAACTGGGGCCTTCTAGAGAATTATATCTGGATGCCAACCTTTCGTATACCGTTCGATTAAATAATGAAAGTAAACTTTCATTTGGTTTAAAAGGAGGAGGAAGATTATTAAATGTAGATTTATTTGATGGCTTTCAAAGCAATCCAGATGTTGGGTCAATTAATAATAAATTTTTACCAACTTTAGGAGCAGGTCTATATTGGAGAAATGAAAAATCCTATTTAGGAATTTCTGTGCCTAATTTTTTAACAAATGAGCATTTTGATAGAGATACATTTAGTAGCACTAATTTTGATGTTAGTGCAGAAAGATTACATTATTTCTTGATAGCAGGTAAAGTTTTTAATTTAAGTGATAATGTAAAGCTTAAACCTGCTTTTTTAGGGAAGTTTGTTGTAGGAGCCCCTGCCATTGTAGATATTTCAGCTAATTTTTTATTCTATGATAAGTTAAGGTTAGGAGCTGCATATCGTTGGGACGATTCCTTTAGTGGTCTAATAGGTTTGCAATTAGGGCCTAAGTTATTATTAGGATATGCTTATGATTTGACGACAACTAGACTTGGGGATTTTAATTCGGGCACACACGAAATTATGTTACGATTCGAATTAAAGACCAAAGAAAAGCAATTAAAATCACCTCGTTTCTTTTAAAGTTTATAACAATGAAAAAATCAATCATATTAATATTCATTTTAAGTGTATTTAACTTTCTGCATGCACAGAATTTTGTTTCAGATAGTTTAGATCTTGAAAGTTCGACTCCAAAAGCAGATAAGCTATTTAAGAGAATGTGGTACAAAGAAGCTGCTCAGTCATACGAAACAGAATTAAACAGCTTAAATCGAAAGAAAGACAAGAAAAACGAAAATTATTTACGTGTTTTAAAACGAACTGGAGATGCATATTTCTTTAATACAGATATGGAAAATGCATATCGAATTTATGACAAGTTAATTGCTACTTATTATCCTAATATTAATCCAGAGTATATTTTTAGATATGCGCATAGTTTAGAAGGTATTGGTAGGTATGATGAAGCAAAACGCTGGATGAAAGAGTTTGCTAAAAAGACGAAGAAATCAGATGATCGATCTAAAAACTATAATCAGGTTGAACAAACTATCGAAGATGTTTTGAATATTCAACCTCAGTTTGTGCTACACAACATGTCAATTAATACAGAATATTCTGATTTTGGACCAATGTATTATAAAGAAAAATTAGTGTTTTCATCAGCTGTTGATTCTTCAAATTTTCATACAAGAATTTATCATTGGAATGAGCAACCTTTTTTGAATTTATATGTTGGAGATCTTAATGCTATAGAGTCTGATATAGATAATACGGAGGAGTTTTCTAAGAAGATAAATACTAGATATCATGAAGCTGTGTTAACATTCACACCAGATCATAAACGTGTGTATTTCACCAGAAATAATTATGATGGTGAATTAGGTAGGGATAAGAAAGGAACAAATCATTTGAAATTATATAGTGCAGATTTGGTTACAAACAAAGAAGGAAATGAAGAGTGGAGAAACATCAAAGAATTACCTTTTAATAGCAATGAATATTCTGTTGGGCATCCAACATTAAGTAGTGACGGTAAGTTATTATATTTTGTCTCAGATATGCCAGGTTCAATAGGCGGTACAGATATTTTTGTTGTAGATGTTTATGAAGATACTAAAAACGATAGTATATCTTCTACACAATATTCTAAACCAAGAAATTTGGGAGATCAAATTAATACAGCAGGAAGGGAAATGTTTCCATTCATAACAGATAAAGCATTGTATTTTGCTTCAGACGGTCATTTAGGGCTAGGAGGATTAGATGTGTATGAAAGTAAATTGAATGAAAAGGTTTTTGCTTCGCCTAAGAACTTGGGAGCTCCTTTAAACAGTAAATTGGATGACTTTTCATTTATCATAAAAGAAGATTCAAATAGAGGTTTTGTAGCTTCAAACAGAACGACTGGTAAAGGTGATGATGATATTTATTCGTTTGTGAGAGTGCCTGTAAAAGAAGAAAAACCTAAATGCGATCAAATCGTTAGAGGGTTTGTTTCCAACGAAGTCTCAGGAGAACGAATTGCTAACGTTACAGTAACGTTGTATGATGAGAGTGGTAAAAAATTGGAATCAAGTACTACTAAATTGAATGGAGCATATCAATTTAATACAATTTTAGATTGTGATACAAAATATAGAGTTGAAGCTACAAAGACAGGGTATAGCAAGAAAGACAAATCATTGTTAACGGATAAAATTACAGGAGAAACTGTTGTAGCACTTGGATTACAGACGGTTGACAAACTTATTGTAGAAGAAGGGGGGATATTAAAAATAAAAATAGGGATTATTTATTTTGATTTGAACAAATCTTATATCAGAAATGATGCAGCGATTGAACTTAATAAAATAGTAATGTTAATGACTCAATATCCAAAAATGGTAATTAAAGTTGAGTCGCATACGGATTCAAGAAGTTCAGATTCCTATAATTTGAATTTGTCAGATCGAAGAGCAAAGTCGACAAAAGAGTATTTAATTAGTCAAGGAATTGCTTCAGATAGAATTGAAAGTGCTATTGGTTATGGAGAAAGTAAACTTATTAATAAATGTTCAAATGGTGTTCAATGTTCAGAAGCAGAACATCAATTAAATAGAAGATCTGAGTTTATAATTTTGAAGATGTAAGTGTATTTGAATTAAAAGCTTCTTAGCAATAAGAAAAACGTCTAAAAGAGTGATTTTAGACGTTTTTTACTTTAAAGATAAACTTTTGTTCTAGATCTAGCCGTAAGTTGTATTGTAATGAAGTTTTAAAAGCATTTTTCAATGATTTTTAGATTAAAAAAGAGCTATAATTGATCATTATTTTTTCTCATGAGCCTTTGACGAAATTTCGTACATACTGATTAAGAATGAATTATATTTTTTTATATACAAGTCCAGATGAATACTGGGCTTGTGTTATTTTTTTTTCTTTGATATGATGATATGGAACCAATTTAAATCACACGACTTAATGTAAGTTGCTGATAATTAGTGTTTTTTTGAGTAGTTCGAGAATCACCATAAAATCTTGAAATTATCAACGACTGTATTTAATAAAGAAAAAGAGAGATGATATTACTTGCTAAGTTTAATACCTTTTAAATTAAACACTTCTTTTAAATCAGATTTACCTTCTACATACCTTACTGTTTGGATTTTATCATCATATATTCTTACATCATCGTATATTTCAGGTAATATTTTTTTCCCTTTTTTGTTGTAGACTCCTTCCATATTGTACTCGTTTTTTACAATAAAAACACCATTTGTCTCTTTCACAAACTTGTATTTCATAGGAAGAATAAAAAGTCCAGTTTTACCGTTAATAAGTCCAACATTAGAACGTTTTGATGTAATGACCAAATTGTCATAGTATGTTTCTATCCCTTGTATATCATATGAAACCCTTTCTAGTTTGTTTTGTTTAATATTTAGATGATAAAGTTGATTCAAATCTCCATTATAAGTACCTCCATAATAAAACCTATTATGAATACGTAAATTTAAAAAATCAGGTTTTACTTTCCACTTACCATCAATACCTACAAGTCCATCTTTTCCAGAATATTGATCTTTAGCAATATAATAACCCATTTTATTTTCTTTGCTTTTTTGATAGGAACTAGTTTCTATGATAATATTTTTTTTATTAAAAATATTTTGCTCTTTTTTTACAAATAAGTTTATAGAAGATACATCACCACTGAAATAATAAAAACCAGTAAATAAAGGGTTTTGGTCTTTTGGTTCAGCAGGCATAGCACTATTAATGAATGTTTCGAGTGCAACCTTATCTGCAAATTCGTTGTTTTTAAGTTTTTTAAGTGCTTTTTCTTGCAGCGCCAATACTTCTTCAAAAAACAACAACTTTTCTTTGGAAGGTAAAGTTCTTCCAGACATGCCTTTGCTGTCTAATACACGACCATCTTTGTATATCGCATTTATATCTATTATTCTCTCTTTTAGAGTTTTTGGCATGATTAAAGTTACTTGGTTTTTTTCCAATCCCTTAAGGATTATGTCTCCTTCTGGGAAAGATGCAATTGTATTTTGTTTATCTAAACTAATTTTTTCTATAGAAGGATACTGATACTGCACTTCAACTGTCAATTTATCTACAGGTTTTGAAGATTTAAGTTGTATTCCCTTTTTAAAGGAATTGTTGTCATACGTAATAGTATCTGTTGTGTTTAATGTTGATTTATCTTTAAAAGTTACTTTTTTTAATAGATAAATTGGTTCTTCGTCCTTACGTTCTCTAAAGTAGTCGTAATTACCTATAATACTGGCAACTTCATTATTATCATAGCTTAATTCGATATAATTAGTAGGATACTGAATATCTTCATAAAAATTTATAGCATCTAAATAGGTATCAATTTTTTCTTTAGTAACTGTTGTGTCTTTTGAATCAAAAGGTTTACGAAAATCAAACTTATCCAATGAGTCGTTAGGTACTTCAATAGTAGGTGTGATTAAGAAACTAGTGTCCATAAAACTTAACAAAGAGTTAATTGATGCTATTTGTTCTTCAAGTTCAACTTTTGCCTCTTTCAATTCTTTATTCTGAGCGGTACAAGACATGATAATAAATACTAAACAGTAGGTATACTTCTTCATTTGATTAAATTTGTCTTTTTGATTAGATCAAAAATAATATTACTTACTACTTTTTCTTGTGAGTCCATTAATATTTGTACTTATCAAATGTATATTCGTTTTTTAATAATGATGTAAATGGATTTTGTAATCTGTTTCTTTGTGTTAAATCGCTTAAAATCAAGTGATTTTAGAATCGGTTTGAGAATTATCCTAAAAATCCTGAAATTTTATTTCATCGATCTCGAACCAAAAATAACGCTGAAAGTACAGGTTAATGATTTGATAGTTAGTAGTATAAAAAACAAAACATCGCTAAAAAGCGATGTTTGTCAATTAAGCTCCCCCTCTTGGGCTCGAACCAAGGACCCTCTGATTAACAGTCAGATGCTCTAACCAACTGAGCTAAGGAGGAGTTTGCTACACATTTTGTGTTTTGCGAGTGCAAATATAGCACCCTTTTTTTATTTTGCAAACTTTTTATTGAAAAAAAACGATTTTTTTTAATTAGTGTCTCAAAATTAAAATCTTAAAAATTAAAGAATGCTATTGTACTAAAAGTTGTACTTTTGTATTAGTTATTCTTATTACAGAAAAGTACAATTGTTTTATATGGACAAGTTTTCGTTCTTAAATGCAGCACACATTGGTTTTATTTCAGAATTGTATGAACAATATCAGAAAAACCCAGATGCTGTTGAACCAAGTTGGAGAAGTTTTTTCCAAGGATATGATTTAGCAAACGAGAATTACTCGTTAACTGATGAAGAAGAGATAGAGATTCCTGAAGAAGTTCGTAAAGAGTTTCTAGTAATCGATTTAATAAATGGATATCGTACCAGAGGACACCTGTTCACTAAAACGAATCCTGTAAGAGAGCGTAGAAAATATACGCCTACTTTAGATTTAGCAAATTTCGGATTAACGGATCAAGATTTAACAACGGTTTTTAATGCCGGACAAATTTTAGGTATTGGGCCGCAAAAGTTATCTGTAATCGTTACGCATTTACAAAACATCTACTGCGATAGTATTGGTGTTGAGTATATGTATATCAGAAATCCAGAAGAGATTAAATGGTGGCAAGATCGTTTGAATAAAAACGACAATCACCCAAGTTATAATTTAGAAGAAAAGAAATATATCTTATCTAAATTAAATCAAGCATCTACGTTCGAAAGTTTTTTACAAACAAAATATGTAGGTCAGAAACGTTTCTCTGTTGAAGGAGGGGAAACTTTAATTCCAGGTATTAGTGTAGCACTTCGAGATGCTGCTGAAAAATATGGAGTTCAAGAGTGTGTTTTAGGTATGGCTCACCGTGGTCGTTTAAATACATTAGTGAATATCTTTAAAAAACCTGTTCGTGATTTATTTAGCGAATTTGAAGGAAAAGACTTCGAAGATGAAACGATCGATGGAGATGTAAAATATCACTTAGGTCTTACGTTAAGTAAATCGTATAGAGGCGGTCAAGAAATGAAAATGAACTTAGTACCTAACCCTTCTCACTTAGAAACTGTAGATGCAGTTGCAGAAGGAATTGTTAGAGCTAAAGTTGATTTAGATTATGATGGAGACGATGCTAAAATCCTTCCAATTTTAGTACATGGTGATGCAGCAATCGCAGGTCAAGGTATTGTATATGAAGTTGTGCAAATGGCACAATTAAACGGATATAAAACTGGAGGAACAATCCATGTTGTAGTAAATAACCAAGTTGGTTTTACTACAAATTACTTAGATGCTCGTTCTAGTACGTATTGTACAGATGTTGCAAAAGTAACTTTATCTCCAGTATTACACGTAAATGCAGATGATGCAGAAGCTGTTTGTCACGCAATGCAAATTGCTGTGGAATACAGAGCAAAATTCAAAAAAGACGTATTTATAGATTTATTAGGATACCGTAAATATGGTCATAACGAAGGTGATGAACCAAGTTTTACACAACCTAAGTTATATAAAACGATTAAGAAGCATAAAAATGCAAAAGAGATTTATGTAGCGAAGTTATTAGAAGAAAAAACAATAACAAAAGACTATGTAAAACAAATAACGGATGAATTTAAAGCGCATTTAGAGGCAGAGTTTACAGAATCGAAGAAGAAAACTACGTCTAAGATTCAAGATTTCATGCCAGATGTTTGGGAAGGATTTGTACGTAAGCAATTAGAAGATATGTTACAACCTGTAGATACTACGTATTCGGTTGCAGCATTAAAAGATATTGCAAAAGTAATTTCATCTACACCAGACGGACATAAATTTGTTCGTAAAGCTGAACGTATTTTAAAAGGACGTGCAGATATGGTGTTTGAAAAGAATGAGTTAGATTGGGGTACTGCCGAAAATTTAGCTTACGGAACTTTATTAGAAGAAGGTTTTAATGTTCGTATTTCTGGAGAAGATGTAGAAAGAGGAACATTCTCTCACCGTCATGCAATTATGCGTGATGAAAATACCTTAGAACGTGTAAACTTATTAAACACAAATCCTAAGAATAAAGGAGAGTTAACAATTTTCAATTCTCATTTATCTGAATACGGAGTTTTAGGTTTCGATTACGGTTACGCAATGGCTGCACCAAATACATTAACTATTTGGGAAGCACAGTTTGGTGATTTTGCTAACGGAGCACAAATTGTTTTCGATCAATATATTTCTTCAGCAGAAGACAAGTGGAAGTTGCAGAACGGATTGGTAATGTTATTACCTCATGGATACGAAGGTCAAGGGCCAGAGCATTCATCAGCAAGAATAGAACGTTTCTTACAGTCTTGTTCAACAGATAACTGGACCATTGCAAATTGTTCTACACCAGCAAACATGTATCACATTCTACGTCGTCAGATGAAACGTGAGTTTAGAAAACCTTTAGTAGTGTTTACACCTAAGAGTTTATTACGTTTACCAGCGGCAGTAAGTACAATTGAAGAATTAGCTGAAGGAACTTTCCAAGAAATAATCGATGATACAATCGATACGGCCAAAGCTAAGAAAATGGTATTCTGTACAGGTAAATTTTATTACGATTTATTAGCTGAACGTAATGAATTAGGTAGAGAAGATGTTGCTTTAGTTCGTATTGAGCAATTATTCCCATTACATAACGACAAAGTCAAAGAAGTTATGGATAAGTATCCAAATGTTGAACGTTATGTTTGGGCACAGGAAGAACCTAAAAATATGGGAGCTTGGTCGCACATGCTAGAGCGTTTTGAGCATGCGCGATTAGAATGTGTTTCAGATGCATATAGGGCTGCTCCAGCTGCGGGTTCAAAAAAACGTTCAGAAGAGCGTCATAAAGCAATTATTGCTAAAGTTTTTGATAAATAAAAAAGAATAAAATAAATTTCAGATATAAAAATTAATACTGATGGTTTTAGAAATGAAAGTTCCTTCTCCGGGGGAATCAATTACAGAAGTAGAAATAGCAACTTGGTTAGTTGAAGATGGAGACTATGTAGAAAAAGACCAACCAATTGCCGAAGTTGATTCTGACAAAGCTACGTTAGAATTACCAGCGGAAGAAAGCGGAATTATCACTTTAAAAGCAGAAGAAGGAGATGCTGTAGCAGTTGGTGCAGTAGTTTGCCATATCGATATGAGTGCTGCTAAGCCAGAAGGTGGAGCAGAACAAAAAGAAGATGCACCAAAAGCTGAAGAGAAAAAAGAAGCGCCAAAGGCTGAGCCAGTAAAAGATACATATGCAACAGGAACAGCATCGCCAGCAGCTAAGAAAATTTTAGCAGAAAAAGGGATTAGTGCTGCTACTGTTAAAGGAACAGGGAAAGACGGAAGAGTTACTAAAGAAGATGCTGTAAAAGCTGTGCCATCTATGGGAACACCTGGTATGGGATCTCGTGGTTCTGAGCGTAAGAAGTTATCAATGTTACGTAGAAAAGTAGCGGAGCGTTTAGTTGCAGTAAAGAATGAAACTGCAATGTTAACTACGTTTAACGAAGTGAACATGCAACCAATCTTTGATTTACGTAAAGATTTTAAAGAAGATTTTAAAGCAAAACACGGAGTTAGTTTAGGTTTTATGAGTTTCTTTACGAAAGCAGTAACTAGAGCGTTACAAATGTATCCAGCTGTAAATTCTATGATTGATGGTAAAGAAATGATTTCTTTTGATTTCCAAGATATTTCTATCGCTGTTTCTGGACCTAAAGGGTTAATGGTTCCTGTAATTCGTAATGCAGAGAATTTAACCTTCAGAGGTGTAGAAAGTGAAGTGAAGCGTTTAGCGATTAGAGCTCGTGAAGGACAAATTACTGTTGATGAGATGACAGGAGGTACATTTACAATTACAAACGGAGGTGTATTTGGTTCTATGTTGTCTACACCAATTATCAATCCACCACAAAGTGCTATTTTAGGAATGCATAATATCGTAAATCGTCCAATGGCGGTTAATGGAGAAGTGGTGATTCAGCCGATTATGTATGTAGCCCTATCTTATGATCATAGAATTATCGATGGTAAAGAATCTGTTGGTTTCTTAGTAGCAGTTAAAGAAGCATTAGAAAATCCGGTGGAACTTTTAATGGACAACAATCCTACTAAAGCACTAGAAATGTAATTCTCTAGATTATAGAGGAAAGATAAAAGAGGTATAAGACTTTTTTAAAATATTATCATAAATCCTGCACAATGTGTGGGATTTATTTTTTTGAAAACTTAATCTTAAAAGTAGGTACTGTTAAGTAATCTACTTGAACAGCAGCAGAAGTTTTATAGGCATAAATTGAATCCATTACCCTTTTTTCTTGATCTACGATCTCAAATCTAAGTTTTATTTTTTCTATAGTGTCTGAGATGGAAACTATATCATCTGTAACTTCTATATTTTCAATCGATAAATTTTTAATATTTTCAATCTGTATTATTGAATGTTGAGAACGGTTTTTTAATTGGATAGTTAAATCTTTTTCAAACTGAGGATGCGTAGCTTTAAGTTGTAACAACTCAAAATAACTATTCCATTTTTCAGAAAATACATCTTTTTCAGTTAATTTCATTTCAGAAGCTTCAAGTTCGGTGTTATATAAAGTATCAGCTTCTTTGTGATATGTTTTTTCTTTTGAAGAACAAGCCAAAAGAATTAAAACTAAAATAATATAGGGTACCTGTTTCATTTCACTATAAATTTAAGTTTTACAATTTTTCCTTTATGAATTACCTTGTCTAAAATTTTTATGTTTTTTAAAGTTTTAGTAGGAGTAGAGATTAACTGAATAAAATTAGATTTTGAGTATATTTCTACGCCTAAACGACTTCCGTAAAAACGATAGATTTCTACATCATCATCAATTAAATTCTCGAGCTTTTGTTTGTGTGCTTTCCAATCTTTGGTGTTGTTATTAACATAGTAATCTAACAGTAAAGCATAATCATCCGAAGCCACACGAACAGTACTATTTGTGTTAGAAGAAATAGTACGCGTAATGGTGTCTGTTTTATGATAAGGAGAACCTACAATAAAAGTAAGTTGTTTTTCTTTTGTTAGGTGTTCAAAACACCCTAAACTATCAGATTTAAAATATAAAGGAGATTCTGTTTTCGATAATACAGTAATGTGTAATGGAGTTTTCGTTATCGGAACATCTGTAATTTGATCGACAAAGCAAAAGATGAATTTATGGGTTGTAGGCTGAATTAAATACCGTCCAAAAACTATGGAGACTAAAAATACTAATCCAGTTAAAAAAGATTTTTTTAATGTCCTTTTTGTACTTGATTTTTGATTTTTAATCATAAAATCATTCCAATTTTCGTACCCAACATATGTACTTAATAAGTTTAAGATATCAATCCTAGGTAATTTGTTAGAAGTATTCTTGCAATAGGTATAAAACCATTTTTCACTAACTTTTCCTTTTACTTTATCAAATAAATCTTCTTGAAACAGTGTAATTTCTTCACCTTTCCAATCTTCAATGTTATTAGGAGCACTATGTGTTTTTAAAAAAGTAGTAACTAACTCTTTTTTAAGTAACTCAAAATAGTAAATGTTTGTTTTCTCCAAATGCTCAGTACATGTTTTTGTCTTGTAAAACAGTTTACAAGACTTTTACAAGCGTTTTACAACCCTATGTAACACAACAAAAATAGGTTTGTAGCACGAATTATTAAATATAAAGTTATGAAAGTTTATTCAATGAAAAATCAATTTCAATTTTTTGTTCTTTTTTTATTTCTAGTAGGAAGCTATTCTTGTAGTAATGCACCTAAATCGTATAAAGAGAATATTGCAATTACAGAATCTTATACAAATGAATCTGATGTTCCTGAAGCTATAGAAACTAAACGGCATGATACTGAAACTTCAGAAACAGTTATACATAAAGAATTGAAAATTATTAAGTCTGGAGAAGTTAAATTCAGAGTTAAAGATGTGAAAAAAAGTACGACTTTAATTAAGGCACTAGCTAAAAAATATAGTGCTTATGTTTCTGATTTACGGTATCAAAATACTGTATATGAAAGAGAGAATAAATTTACGATTAAAGTTCCAAAAGCACATTTCGATGTGTTATTAGATTCAATGAGTACGTATGCTGAGTTTGTGGATTACGAAAATGTTAGGACTAAAGATGTTACTGAGGAGTTTCTTGATGCTGAAACTAGATTGAAGACGAAGCTTCAGATTAAGGAACGTTATGAAACTATTTTACGAAAAAAAGCAAAAACGGTAAAAGATATTATTTATGCAGAGGAGAAGTTAGGGAGTATTCAAGAAGAAATAGAAGCTGTGCAAGGAAAGTTGAAATATCTATCGAATAAGACCACATTTAGTACAATCCAAGTACATGTATATGAAGAAATTCCTCATGTAAAAACAAAAGTTTTTAAGCAATCATTTGGATCGAAATTAATGAACGGACTTTTGTTTGGGTGGACTTTTTTAGAAAACTTAGTTTTATTTTTAGTGTATAGTTGGCCAGTAATTTTATTGTCAGTTTTTGGGTTTTTACTGCATAAAAAGATAAAAAAGAGTAAATTACAGAAGAATAACTAAATTTTATATGCGATGAAACTAGGTGCTTTTTCAGTCAGTTTAGCTGTAAAGAATTTACAAAAATCAAAAGAATTTTATGAAACCTTAGGGTTTTCAGTTTTTGCTGGAGCTTTAGAACAAAATTATCTAATCATGAAAAATGAGCATTCATTGATTGGGTTATTTCAAGGAATGTTTGAAAATAATATACTAACGTTTAATCCAGGTTGGGATACGAATGCTAATGTGTTAGATGATTTTGATGATATTAGAGCTATCCAAAAGCACTTAAAAGCGAACCATATTCAATTGGAAAAAGAAATAGATGAGACTACAAATGGTCCTGCTAGTATTATGTTTTTTGATCCTGATGGAAATATGATTTTAATCGATCAACATGTGTAATGCATTTTACGATTAATTTTCCACACATTTATAAAAGAGTTCATTGCGAATTCAACTCAGTGAAGTGAAGTAATCTGTTACTTTCTAGTTAGAAATGAAATTAGAATATTTATTTTCAATAAACAGATTACTTTAACTTCAATGCATAGCACTTTAAAATGCTAATTTTTACGTTATTTAGAGCTATCGACAATTTTTGTAATCACAAAAGGTTGCTTGTCACCTGGAGGTATAATTGTAATAGATTTATGCGTTAATTTACCTTGCAATGTTTGAATTTTTAAACGCACTGGTTTCCCATATTCAGGAGGGATCGGTATTTTAATTTTAAGATTGCGTTGTTGTTTAGAGACAGTATACTCTTTTATTTTAGAACCAGCCATAGCGGTTTGAATTGTAGCTTTATCTGTAGCAACAATAAAATTTAATTCTGCATCCCAAGTATTCACATAAAAACCAGGGTCAACAAAAACAATTTCATAGGCTATCCATGGACCAATGTCTTCTTTTTTATTTTTTTCAGGTTTTGAAAAACGAGTGTCTTTATATAAATAATCCCAATTTCTACTGTGTTTTTTTGGGTTAAAAGTATCTTTATAACGAGCACTTTTATGCCCTACTTTTACTTCAGGTATAGTACCCCCTGAAACATTTACAATTTTAGAACTAACAATATTTTTACTTGAAGTACCCACAAGAACTTCAAAGCGTCCAGCTTCTACCATAAACTTTTCCTTTTTAGTATTATAGTATGAAAAAGCATCGTAAGGAATTTTAATAGTTACAATTTTAGAACCTCCTTTAGTAACAGAAACTCTTTGAAATCCTTTAAGGGCTTTCATTGGAACCTTTTCTGTTGAGTTCATATCTTTTATATATACTTGTACTACTTCATCACCATCTAAATCACCAATATTATTTACTGTTGCCGAAACCTGTAAACTCTCATTAGCTTTCAATACATTTTTATCTATAGAAACATCATTAATCTTGAAATCTGTATAGCTTAAACCATATCCGAAAGGGTATAGTGGATTTCCTTCAAAATACATATACGTACGGCCATTTTGAATATTATAATCATTAAAATCAGGTAAATCTTTAGCAGATGCATACCAAGTAGTATTTAATTTCCCTCCAGGGTTTACATCTCCAAACAATACTTTTGCTAGCGCTTTACCTTGTTCTTGACCATTGGCCCAAGCGCAAACAATTCCAGGTAGGTTCGCTTGTTCCCAAACAATTTCTGTTGAGCCACTAGGAATTACAACCAGAATAATGTTTTTGTTAACTTTCTGAACCGCCTTTATTAACTCGTGTTGTTTTCCTGGCAGTTTCAATGACATACGATCTACATTTTCTGTTGATGTTGATTCATCATTACCAACGACTAATACAACATAATCGGATGTTTTAGCAACAGCTACTGCTTCTTTAATCTTTTTTTCATCTGTTTCATGCTCTTCTATAGAACACCCTTCAGCATATGTTACATTTGCAGTGGTTAATGCTTTTATTCCTGCTAATGGAGTAACTTTAGATTTTGGAAAACCAGAATAAATTCCCATCCAACATTTATCAGCAAAAGGGCCTATCACCGCTAAATTTTTGATGTTTTTCTGTAATGGAAGTATGTTGTTTTCGTTTTTTAACAATACAATAGATTGTTCTGCTGCTTTCAGTGCCAATTCTTTATGTGCATTGCACTCTAAAACATCCTTGGTGATTTTTGAATAAGGATTTAATGAAGGGTCGTCAAAATCACCTGTCATAAAACGAATCCTTAGTAAACGTTTTACAGTAATATCAATTTCTTTTTCGGTGAGTAAACCTAGTTGTAAAGCTTCAGGTAAAGCATTTACCATAGGAGCTTTCTTAACTTTATTTCTAAAACATTCTTGATCTACACCAGCTTTAATAGCCATAGCAGCTGCTTCTGCCTGTGTTTTGGCATATTTCATTCGTTTTTCAATACCTTGAACAGCAGCCCAATCTGCAATTACATATCCTTCAAACCCCCATTCATTTCTCAATACTCCATTAACTAGCCATTCATGAGCACTACAAGGAATACCATTTAATCCGTTAAGAGCCGTCATAATTCCAGTAGCTTCTTCATCTACAACACAAGTTTTGTATCCTGGAAAGTAATATTCGTATAAATCTTTTTTGGTAATGTAAGAATGACTCCATTCTCTACCTTTATCTATATTATTCGCAATAAAGTGTTTGACCGTAGTAGCTGTTTTTACATATTTTGGATGATTTCCTTGCATACCTCTGACATACATACGAGCCATTTCAGACATTAAAAAAGGATCTTCGCTATAGCATTCTTCATTTCTTCCCCACCTGGGATCTCTAGCCATATTTACAGTAGGGGAGAACATCATTACCTCCTTTTTGCCAATGTTTTTCAATGCTCTGGCTTCATTAGAAATTGCAGTAGCAACATCGAACATTAAATCTGGGTTCCATGTTGCTCCCATAGCATTATTTTGGGGGAATTGTGTGCAGTTCCAATCGATAATTCCATGGAGAGCTTCTCCATACCATTCAAAATAAGGAACTCCTAATCTTTCTATAGCTGGAATTCTAGAGCCACAATAGCTAATTTTTTCTTCCAATGTCATTTTAGATAATAGATCCTCTATTCTATCATCTATTGGTGCATTTGAGTCTTTCCATACTTGTGAATGTATTGTGATGATACTGATCAATCCACATAACAAAAGAGCTAGTTTTTTTTTAATGTACATGATTATTTCATTGGTTGATATTTTTTAAATATAGTTGTTTATGAATAATGAATAAAAAAATCACACTTAAAATAGCTATTTAACTATTTTAAATGTGATTATAGTGTGTAAGTTAAGATGCTTATTTACACTACCAAGAAATGTAATTCTTCAAGGTAAGTTTTAAAAAACATTACTTCTTTATTACTTTTTTAATCATTGATTTTCCATTTAAAGAAACCCTACAAAAATAAATACCACTTGCTAAATTGCTTTGGGTTTCATTCAATTTAAATTTATGAACTCCAGAGTTTATTGTTGTATCTACAATAGTTTGAGAGGCTCCATAAATGCTGATAAACTCAACTTTTAAAGTAGCATTATTTGTAGTGTTTGTTATTTCTACTACTGATTTTTCGTTAAGAGAATTTGGGTAAACGATCATGGCATCTGCAATTAGACTACCAGAATTTGTTGTTATATTTCTTGAAGAAATATTTGGGTTTTGATCAAACCAAGTTCCGTTGTAGTACCAGCCTTCAGAACATCTAGATAAATCAGCTGTTTGAGAATTTCCATTATTACTGAAAATTATATTTGCACAATCAGTATCTGTAAATGTGTAACTGTACCAACCATTAGCTTCAAGTTGCATAGATTCACCAGGCCAAGATGTAGTTAAATTAGATGGAGATGTATTCCAGAAGTAAATTTCAGGATCACTAAAAGAATCCGATTTAAAGTATACTTTTAAATCATTACTACTAGGCTGTTCATCGTACCATGTGCCGTTTAAATACCAACCATCTCCACAGCGTTGTAAATCTGCAGTTTGGTTAGCTCCATTATTACTGAAAATTAAATTGGTACACTCAACCCCTTCAAAAGTATAAGAGAACCAACCATTTCCAATATCTGTCATGTTTTCTCCAGGCCAAGACGTGGTTAATGTAGCTGGGCTTGTATTCCAGAAATAAATATCAGGATTTGTAATATCCCCTTTATAATACACTGTCATAGACTCAGAAGATTGTGCTGTAAATGTGTAGGTTTCTGAAATGATATTTGAAGCTAAACCTTCAGCATCAAAAGCAACTGCTTTTACAGTCGTGTTTGTTGTAATACTTATCGGACTGTTGTAAACAGGAGAAGAATTTGTTGGTGTAGAATCATCTACAGTATATCTAATTACGGGATTCGGATCGGTACTATCTGTTGCAGTTAAAGTAACTTCAACTGTTTCTCCTATAGTATATTCACCTCCAACTGGGCTTACAGATAAGTTTGGAGCTTGATTTCCTGTTGTACATGGTAAAGGCATTTGACTATCTAAGAACAAATCTTCTGTTTGTCCACCACATTGATTGATAATATAATTAGTGCTCAATATTCCTGGTAATTCGTATTTGTACCATCCTTCACAACCTTCACCTAAAGGAGTCATTTCTACACCAGGCCAAGCTACATTTGGTAATACGTTTGGCTCTTCTAACCAATAATACACTTTAGGAACTTCACCACAATCAGAAAAAGCATATAGTGTAAATCCATCAATTTCACCAATAGAATATTTTCTAGTTACTACAGAAGATAATTCTCCGTTTGCATTCTGAGCTACTACTTGTACATCTACAGTTTCAGTAAACGTTACATCGCTAGTATAAACTGTCCAATTATTTAAATTGTCTGTACTCAAATTTAAATCAGTAGTGTAATATATTGTCGGATTAGGATCTTCTTTATCCGTTGCTGAAGCAGTCATCGTGATAGCATCTGGATCATAACTGCTTTCAGGGCTAACCGTTAATGAAGGACGATTTGTAGGATTTGTTTCTTCTATTAAGATGATTCCATTGCTATGAGCGCTAAAAGTTACAGATCCGTTTGAAACTGTTGCCACAGCTTCTGTATAAAAATCACGTAATTCAGTTCCGTTAGGAAATAGAGAAGATACATTTACTGAAGTATTACCTGATGCTCCTATAACAACTACAACTCGATCATCATTTAGTGTTCTTGAAAATGTATACGGACTACTAGATAATCTTTGGTGAGTTCCTCCACCAACTGCTAAGTGGTTTCTTCTAAATTGTCCTAATCTTTGCCAGTGGTTTTGAACATTGGTGTTTATGTTATTCCAGTTCATATAAGATCGAGTTCCTTGGTGTGGATCACCACCTCTTGGACCTTCTGGTCTTCCTGTTTCATCTCCATAAAAAATTTGTACAGATCCAGGTGCTAATAATAAACTAGTTCCTCCATTAATTAAGTTTCCTCTGTCAAATAAAGAAGTATCATGAGAAGAAATATAACTTAAAGCATTCCAGTCTGAAGATGAGTTGATCGAGTTTGCATAGTTCGAATAAATATTCTCTAAATCATTTATATTTCCAGCTCTTCCTTGAAAATCGAAATTAATTAAACCATCAAATCCATTGTCGATGTGATATTGAGATCTTCCAAATCCATAACCAAAATTTTCTCCGACCATCCAAAATGGTAAATCATCTATTTTCTTAGTTGGATTGTTGTTTTTCCAATCTTGTAAAGCAATTACAGCTTGTTCTTTTAAAATTCTCCACGATTCTCCTTCTACATGTTTTTCAGTATCTACTCGAAACCCGTCAATTCCATATTCTCTAACCCAGTCAGTTAACCATTTTACGAAGTGATTTCGTACCGTTCTACGGTATCCTGTTCTATTGAAAAAGTCATTTAACTCTGATTGCTCTTGAGCTAACTTACTAGAAGACCATTTTCTAAGTAAAATAGGAGGTAATCCAACCTCAGAATTAGACTCAGTAAGAATATCGGGTAAACCAGCTAAAGTTTGTGTAAGCTCGCTTCCTCCAGGAGAAGGGTAACCTGGTATTCCTGCACGCATCCAATCACCAGACCACCAATTTCCCCAGTTATTACAACTATTGGAATAATTGATAAATAAATCATGAATACTAGCCCAGTTCTGACCGTTTGAAGGTCTCCAGCCTTTCCAGCTATCGTTAGCACAACCAAAATTGAATTCTTGCATGTCGTGTAATGTGTTGTAACCAACGTGGTTCATCACTATATCCATAACTAAACGAATACCACGATTATGTGCTGCATCTACAAAAGCTCTAAATTCATTTTCTGTACCAAAATTAGCGTCCATTTCTGTCCAATCTAATCCGTAGTAACCGTGATAGGCATAATGCCTAAATTCTCCATTTTGTCCACCAGAAACCCATCCATGAATTTGTTCATATGGAGCCGAAAACCAAATTGCATTAACTCCTAGGTCATCGAAATAACCTTCATTGATTTTTTGAGTTAATCCAACAAAATCTCCTCCATAGAAATTACCAACTTCATCAAATCCATAATCGTTTCCATTTCCATCTTTTCCTCTTCCATAAGATTGGTCATTACTTGTGTTTCCATTTTCAAAACGATCTTGAATCACAAAGTATATAGTAGAATTATCCCAACTAAAGGGTTTATCTCGATTTTCATTTTGTCCTACTACAAAAAGACTGAAGAGTAGGAAAAAACTTATTAAAAATGTTCTCATTAATTGTGTTTTTTTAGATAACCGTTTTTAGACATAATACTTGTTTTTACGTCATTCCGAATTTACCTGTACTGAATTTATTTCAGTATTTCGAAATCTCATAACTTTAGTAACCTACCATTTATGATGAGAATCTGAAACAGGTTCAGATTGACGTTAGTTATTATTTCATGTGACGGATAATCATTGTTTTTTTTAATAAAAGGTTAAATAGAAAGAAGCTGTCTAAAAAGTATTTTAAAACGTCATTCTGAATTTATTTCAGAATCTCATTTGTCTGATTGTCAATTATAATGAGAAACTGAAACAAGTTCAGTTTGACGAAATAATTTCTCTATAGACAGCTTCTTTTAGATTATTTTTTAATTACTTTTTTAATCATAGATTTTCCATTTAAAGAAACTCTACAGAAATAAATTCCGCTAGCTAGTTGACTTTGAGTTTCATTCAATTTGAATTTATGTACGCCAGAATTTATTGTTGTATCAACAATAGTTTGAGAAGCCCCATAGATACTAATGAACTCAACTTTTAAAGTAGCGTTATTGGTTGTGTTTGTTATTTCTACTACTGATTTTTCATTTAATGCATTTGGATAAATAACCATAGCATCTGAAGATAAGATAGTACCACTGCTATTTCTTGAAGATAAATTATCTGGATTTTGATTAAACCAAGTTCCATTATAATACCAACCATCTGTACATCTAGATAAATCAGCTGTTTGAGAGCTTCCATTATTACTAAAAATAATGTTAGCACAATCTGTATTTGAGAAGGTATAACTATACCAACCATTAGCTTCTAATTGCATGGTTTCTCCAGGCCAGCTTGTCGTTAAGCTTGAAGGAGTAACAGACCAGAAGTAAATCTCTGGATTACTAAAATTATCAGACTTAAAATATACTTTTAAATCATTACTTCCACCTTGTTGATCTTCTGGATTGCTATCATGCCAAGTTCCATTGAAATACCATCCATCTCCACAACGTTGTAAATCTGGTGTTTTGTTAGCGCCATTCTGACTAAAAATAAGATTTGTACACCCTACACCATTCAAAGTGTATGAATACCAACCATTTCCTATATCAGTCATGTTTTCTCCAGGCCATGCAGTAGTTTGTGTCCCTGGACTTGTGTTCCAAAAGTATAAAGTTGGATTCGATAAGTTTCCTTTGTAATACACAGTCATTGATTCTGATGTGTCTGGGTTATCAGGGTTGTCTGGATTATCCGGATTATCTGGGTTCGAATCTCTAGGATCGGTATCGTACCAAGTTCCGTTGTCAAACCAACCGTCTCTATCTCTAGATAAATCATCAGTTTTAGCGTTTCCATTATCATTAAATAATAGATTTGTACTAGTTACACCATCGAAAATGTATTCGTACCAATCTGTATTTCCAATTCTACTCATTTGTGGACCAGGCCAATTACTTGCTGGTAAAACATCTGGAGATGCATTCCAATAATGCACATTTACTTGAGACCAAGAGTTTGGTTTTTTAAAGTATACATGTAATCCTTCAATCGGACCAATAACAAAAGATTTTGTAATTACATCAGAAGCGATTCCGCTATTGTCATAAGCAATAGCCTTAACTGTTGTTGAGTTATTAATAGTAAATGAACCCGAATATCTAGTACTAGATCTACTTGGATTTGAATTATCGGTAGTATAGAAAATTTCTAAGTTTCCGCTTCCACCGAAAGCTTCCATAGAAACTTGTATTGGATCTTCAGATCTTGTGTTACTCGGATTAATATTTACAATCGGTTTACTTGGTCCGTTTACACAGTTTTCAAAATATCCTCCACCACAAGGTCCAATTAAACCAGGTCCGTTTAACACATAAATACCAGCAGAACCAGAAGTTACAGAAAAATTGATTCTTCCACCAGAAGCAAAAACTTCTCTACCTGTTACTGCGTCTCTGTAAACACCATCACGAACACCAGAAATTGAAAATGAAGCGCCACCGTCTTTCGTTAAACCGACAACAACTTCACTGTTCCCGTGAACTCTTTTATACGAAACTGCATTTCCTGGAGCTTCTTTCCATTCCCAACTTCCTTTTTGTAAGGCAGGAATAGCACGACGCATTGCATTTAACTTTTTAATTTGCTGATAGATTTTATGATTTGGAGCTTGATCCATTACATCACCATAATAGGCTCTACCAGTTTTATCAATAGATTCTTGAATTCCAGCAGCATTGTGAATGTCTGCAAATTCCCCAGCTTTAAAACGCATTTCAGTTCCGTAATATACTGTCGGAATTCCACGCCAAGTGAACATAAAATTCATACAAGCGGCTAAGTTTTCATCAGAACCACCATAACGCCTGTTCCAGTCGTTATTTGGTCCAAAATCATGATTATCCAACCAAGTAACTAGTGTAGAAGGATCGCTATATAAATTATCATATCTAGCTGCAGCTTTTACAGTAGGAAATGATTGACCCTCTTCAAAAGTTCCGTGAAAAGTAGCTTCTCCGTAAAAATCAATTACGGCCAAATCTAAAGGAGCTGAGTTATTTACAGCACCACGCCAAGTATAATAGTGAGGATTTGTCTCTTCTACAGGGTGTAATTCATGTCTTTTTTGAGCTACTTCTCCAAAAATGAATAAATCAGGATTTATAGCTTTAAATGCATCAAAGAAATATAAAACATCTTCTTTACTCATATGTTTCAAAGTATCCCAACGGAAAGCATCAACTCCCATTTCAATATACTTTCTGTACGCATTTACTAAGTAGTCTCTTACTTTTTGACTTCCAGTATTTAAATCTGGAGTATCTCCTGCAAGTGCTCTGTTTTGTAAATTTTCTACATCGTCAAATCCTTGAGCAAAACCGTTTCCTGAATGATGATACCAATCAGGATCACTTGTATCAACATAGCTTTCTTTTCCTGGAAAGTTATACGCTGCTAAATTTTGATTATATGGAGCTGGCATTTTTGCAAGATTTGCTCTACTCCATATTAATCCGTCGTCTGGATTTGGTGTAATTCCGTCATATTCCCAGTTCGGATTGTCATCTGCGGCCCAAGGTTTTGTGGGGTCTGTATTGTATTTGATTTCAGCAACATCTTTAATACCAAATCGTCCTGCATGATTGGTAACGACATCAAGAACGATTTTCATGTCTCTTGCATGAATTTCGTTAATTAAATCTTGAAATGTTGCTCCTGGTGATTCTAATCTTGGGTCAACTTTTGTAAAATCCCAAGCGTGATAACCATGATAATCTAACGGGCTTCGGTTATGTACAATAGGAGTAACCCAAATTGCTGTAAAACCTAAATCTTTAATATAATCTAATTTTTCAATAAGACCTTTAAAATCACCACGCCAAGTTACATCATTTGGATCTGTAATACTTGAATTGATATCTGGATCAGGGTTGTATGAAGACCATTCTGTCGGAGCATTATTGTTAGGATCTCCATCGTTAAACCTACTAGTTAATAAAAAATAGATGGTTTCTTCTCTAAAATCAACTTGTGAGTAGAGGCTACTAAAAGTTAATGTAGCTATTAAAAATGCCACAAAACTTAATTTTCGGTAAGTTTTTCTCATGAATAATAGGGTTTGTTTGTAATAAATTGAAGGTTGATAAAAACGTAATTATCTGCAGTATTAATTACATTTTAACGCAATTTAGGTATTATTAATTGCAAAATATTTAACGACAGGAACCGAAATCGATTTCGTGTTGATAAGTTGTTTGTATTGTTTAGCCTGTAAAGGAAATCTAAAAGAAAGAAGATCAATAAAGGTTAAAACATTTTGAAAATGATTTAGTAATAATAACAGAATGAAAAATGAAAAGCAAATGAATTAATTAGTTACATTTGCTTCGAAAACTATTTTGAACTCAAAAATTCTAAATGAGTTCGTTTCTTAATTGCTATTAAATTCTATAATTTTGAATTGAATTTATTAATGTAGTTTCTACATCTGTAAATCTAGTGTTTAGATGTTGTAATTGCACAAATATTATACATATGAATTTATATCAGCAATGGTGCTTAAAAAAAGCTGAAATTAAAAAAGAAAGACTTTTTGATTCTTATACTAAAGAAGATAAAATTTTAGACATTGGTTCTGGAAATTGTGCTTTGAATTTATTAACGCAAAATGCAGGTTTTAATATTACAGGATTAGATGTTGTAAACAAATCTGCTTTTCCTGAAGTATCTCCAATAATTTATGACGGTTATAACCTTCCTTTTGAAGATAATGAATTTGATGTAGTGCAATTAATTACAGTCCTTCATCATATTAAAGAACCTGAGAAAGTTGTTAAAGAAGCTGTTAGAGTTGGTAAAAAAGTAATTATTATGGAAGATATTTATGCTAATGTTTTTCAAAAGTATATTACTTTTATTGCTGATAGTATTAATAACTGGGAATTTTTTGGTCATCCTCATACAAACAAAACAGATGAAGGGTGGAAAAAAGTGTTTGAAGAAAATAACTTAAAACTAGACAGTGTAACCTATTATCCTTTCCTCCTATTTTTTAAACAAGTAACATATATTTTAACCAAATAATTATACTATTATGAAAAGCAAATAGGTTGAAATTATTTACTTCATTAAACTAATATTTATAAACAATCTCGAGTATTTCTAAGTTCAAACAGTTTAACTAAATAGCTAGCAAATTAAGTCGGGTTTTTTGTTGATAGACTAATAGAAACTCGGCTACGCTTAACCCAACAACTAAAATATCTTCTAGTCATTATTGTTATGTAGTAAAATAAACACTTTTAAAAGAATAACACCTATAACTTATCAAAAGAACAAATAGTTAAAACTAATTTTACTTTGTAGAAGTATGTTATGTTTATGTAAAGTTTTATAACTGCTATTTATGTCAAAAACCTGAAAGTTAAAGAGTTGTTTTTGTTAAGAGTTTATTCAAATAAACTTGAAAAATAAAGAACTTGTTTGGTAAGAATAATTATTTACTTTTGCCGCGAAAACTATTTTTATTAATTGCTATTGAATTCTATAATTTTTGATTAAAGAACTCACTGTTGTTCACATACATGAACTATTTTTTTGTGTTGAATGATAGTGGAAAAATTGTTTAGTAAAATGAATTTATATCAGCAATGGTGTTCAAAAAAAGCTATAACTAGGAAGAGAACGCTTTTTAGTAGCTATAGAATAAAACATAACATCCAACACACAGATTCTGAAAATTGCGTTTTGAAAAAATTAAGTCAAAATGTAAACTACAATACTACGAACATAGACGTTTTTAATACGTTTAGGTTTTGTAAAACTTCAACAACAATTTACGGTGATTACAACCTGTGTTATATTGAGAAAATTCTAGCAATATTTTTTAAATACTTCCACTGTCTTAATTGTCTTTTTGCGGACAATAACAACAGGCTAAGAAGCTCAAATTATGTAATACAATAATTTACACTTACCCAAAGTGTCTAACAATTATTTCTCCCATTATTATAAATAAGCAACTATATATTAACTAAATAAATATTTAAACCATTATGAAAAGCAAATTATTATTAGCATTCGGAATTGCTTGTACAATTTTATATGCACAAGACGAAAATGAAAAATCTATTCCAAAATCAGATTTTAAAGGAGTTCCAAATGTTGTAGAAAAAAGACAGTCACAATTACAACAACGACAAGAGTTGATAGAAATTGCACCAACAGGTGGAGGTAAAATCACATTACCTACTCCAGTAGGCTCATCTTCAAGTTTAAGATGGTTAGGAGCGAATAACAGTTCATCAATTGCATACAGGACAGGAATAACAGGGGTTGGTTTAACAAATCCACCTACAGATACTAAGTTATATGTAAAAGCAAACAATTTAAAAGTAGGAATTGTTTCAGAAGTTAGTCATACACAAGATTATAAATTTGGAATTCTTAGTGCAGTAAACAGACCTAATACAAAAGCATTTTCAGTGTTATTAAAACAAGGAAGTAATTATGTAGATAAGTTTGCTGTTATGGGAGATGGAAGAGCTTTTGCAACAGAATTTGAAGTAAGAACAACAATATTTCCTGATTATGTTTTTGATGAAAGTTATGACTTAATTTCTATTGATAATCTAAAACGTTTTATTGATGAAAATCATCATTTACCAAATGTACCTAAGGCAGAAAAAGTAATTTCTGAAGGTCAGAAAATTGGAGAATTACAAAGAATGCAATTTGAAAAAATAGAAGAGTTAACACTATATATTATTGAGCTTAATGAAAAGATTAAAAAACTTAACAAGGAAGTTCAGGAATTGAAAAAAGAAACTAAATAATGAAAAGAATACTACAATTGGCAAGAATAAGTTGTCTATTCTTGTTATTTACACAGTTAGCTTTTTCACAAGTTAGGCTACTTGGATCAGGAAAAAGTAGTGCTCAGCCTTCTTCAAGGGTTGCATTTAAAGCAGTATCCGATTTTAAATCCTATAAGGTATACAATACGTTTAATTCCTTCAATGAAGGCGACTCTAAAATTTCCTTGAAAGTTAGCGGTAGTGATGTTGTTTTTGATAAAACTTACTCCTATCATAATGCTAATGGATATTTTGTTTGGTCAGGAATTAATAGGGCTAAAGAAGAACATGTTTTATTGTTAAAAAAGGGAAGTAGAATTTCTGGAATAATAAATAGTGGAAATCGAATAGTTGAGATTAAGACAGATGGGGCAAATGTAATCATTGGGGAAAGAAAAAGTTTGGCATCTAACGATCTATGCGACACAGAACCAGAGTTAATGGAAAACAATAACAATGGTGATGATATCATTCTTCCAATTGAAGAAGATGATGATAACGATATTAGAGATATCTTAATTCCTATTCCAAGGCAAAATAACCAACCTGTTGCTTTACAACGATCTAATAGTGGAATAAGAGTGTTTAAGTTATTAATTGCGTATACTCCTCAGTTTGCTAGTTGGTTTAGTAGTCAAGATCAAATTAACGATCATTTAGAATTATCAGTAGAACTTATAAATCAAACATATATTACCAATGATACAGGAATTCGTGCAAGATTAGCTTTTTCTTACAGAACAACAGATTCTGAAACAGGTACCAAAGGTGGAGATTTAACAAGATTTGTATATAGAGGTTATGGGGGAGGACCAGGAGGACCACCTCATGCACCGGAATTCGATGAGGTTTTCGATTATGAACAAAAATATAACATAGAAGCAAGTTTGTTATATGTGAATACAAGTTATGGAGGTAGAGCAGATAGAGATGCAAGAAAAGCAGTGGTTTCAAGAACGGCATCACTAGGTAATTTAACTCCTGCACATGAAATTGGTCATATGTTTGGTTTAGAGCATGATGAGGATCAGTTTTCTTGGATTGAGCGAAACTTTGGAGGGTTGAATTATAAAAAAGCCTATGGTTATGTTGGTAATTCTTCTAGAACTGTAATGGCTTATGGAACAAATATTAGAAGACCTCAGTATTCAGATATGTTTTATAACTTTCCTGAAGGAGATAGAGCAGGTGACTCTTATGCAAGAGGACATTATTATTTGAAAACACATCTGTCTAAAATTTTAAGAAAAGCTGATAGATCAAGAGAAATCCTATCGAATATTCTAATTTCTGGAACCCAAATGTATCATGGTTATGCAACTGATAGAATAGAAACATCAAATTATACTGTTAACGCTAATGCTAGGGTAAGATTAAGAGCCGGTAATAGGATTAAAATGAAAAATGGGACGAAATTTAGAAAAGGAAGTAGTGTTTCCATAAGACCAGAAAGTTCAGTTACCTTTAATAGAGCGGCTGTATCTGATAACTTTAAAGCTTCAACTCCTTTACCATTAGCAAAAAAGGAAAGAGATGAACCAAATACAGAAAAGAATATAGAAACCTTTTACCATGTATATAGTAATAATGGGAAAGTATATCTTAAATTTAACTTTCCAGAAAAAACGGAGATTAATTTAGCAGTAACAGACATACAAAGCGGTTATACCTATGTGCAAGAAACTGTTCAAGTAGAAGCTTATGGTACGTTAATGTATGATTTATCTAATCGTAAATTAGGGGATTTAGCAGTTGTAAACCTTGTTATTGATCGTTTAATTAAAAGTTCTAAGAAAATTAAATTATAATGAAGTATTTTAAATATGTATTACTGCTACTAATTTCAATGTATTATAGTTGTTCTTCTCAAAGTGATTGTGAAAATGCAGATCAAGAAATTATATTTTTTGTAAATGTAAAGCTAATCAATAGTGATGGAACAAATTTTTTAAATACTCAAGATATTAATTCAGATAATTTTAAAATTGTTAGTAATGATAATAGTTTAATTAACGAGATTAATTATGAAATTATAGCGAATGGAGAAGCAAAGTTTCTAAGATTTTCCATGGCTAATACCAATACTATTTCATTTAAATTTAATACAAATACACTTGAAACACTTCAGGTTGAAGATTTGAAATCAGAAGTCTCTGAAAACTGTACGTTAAATGTCTATTCTTATGATGTCGTCATTAGATCTAGCGTCATTTGTGATGACTGTAATAAAGATGATGTTATTGAAGTTAACATATAGAATATTTACTACTTAAGTGTTGTTTCATAAAACATTAGTAGAGTATGAAAAAATGACTTTTAATTGTAAAAAAACTATGATGTTTTTTAGTTCATAGTGATTTATTTTCAGAAAACTATCATAATTAAAAACGAGTAACTTAATTTAAGTTACTCGTTTCTTTAGGGATTATTAGGGTATTATTAACAATTTGGGCTTTATTTGTCATTCAAGGTCCAGTCATATTCTAAATACGAAACTTTTGCATTATCATTAACTTTTGTCTTAGAATATTTATTGATGTAATCAATTAAAGTGTTTTTAGATGTAAAATCTTCTTGATACCATTCAAAAATTTTCGACACTTCAACTTCAGTTAAAGAAATTTTGTTTTTTGAAGAATCATTAATAAAATCCACCATTAAATTTTCTAACTTCTCATCAATATTTTTTGCTGTAAAAGCATAATTAGGAAATTTAGGTCCAGACACACAACCTGCATTCACACCGACATGTATCCTAGGGTCATCATGCCATCTTCTTAATATTTTATGTTCTATATAATCTAGAGAATATGTCTGTTTACCAACTTTTGCTAAAGGAAGTTTCCAAGCATTCTTTCCTTTTATTTTGATATCTGTTAGTTTTTTTAATGGATAACTATCAATAATCAATTTTATAGTGTAAGCATTATAAGCATTCATCCAAAATGCCTTAGCTTTTTTTGAAGACCATTTTTTAGTTGGTATTGTTGTTTCTAATTGATTTAAATAAATTTCTAAAACAGCCTTATTTTTTCGTAAACCTTTATAATCTAACATTCCATCAGAGGTAACGTATGTTTTTAATAATGCATCAAAAACTTCATTTGATTGCGATTGAGAATTTAAAGCTATTAAGCTGAATAGTAAAGTAATAAATAGTTTTTTCATTTTGTTTTAATTTGTCCACGGGGGGAGTTTACTTACATATGTTAAGACGGTATATAAAAAAGTTCATTACACTTTTATTAAAAAAAATGTAATTTAATTATAAATTAGAATGCTTTTTACAAGCAAAAAAGTACTAGACTAGAGGCTTTGTTATGGATTAAAAAAATGTAAATGAAAAGAATTATTTTATCCCCTAAAAACAAATAAATAGCATTCATCTCATTTAAAAAACAACTATCTTAAAAATTGCATTTTGTTTAACGTTTTTATTAAAAAGTTAAAAAAAATTATGTTTTTTATATTTTTTTAGCATAAACTTTGTATTTAGAAGGTTTAATTAATAGATTTGTTGTATTATAATTAACCGATCTAAACCCTTCTAAAATGAAAAAACTCTTTTTCAAGGTGGCTTTTATTGCCACACTTTTCTTATGCGTAAATAATTTACAGGCGCAAAAAACATTTAAAATTGGAGATGAATATGATTCTGATGTATCGATGACTAAAAGTTATCAAAAATTAAAAGAATTTAAATTTAAAAATTCAAATGGTACCCCAGAATTAGTGTTTTCAAAAGAATTTTATTCTCAAAATTCTTCTTACGTTAAATTATATTTTAAGGACTTTGACTTGGCACCTGGTGATTATGTTGAAATTACTGGTAGTACTACAAATGAATCTATTATCTATGGGGGAAAAGGGAAAATAATAGATAGTGATAAAAATATGATTAGTAATTTTTGGTCGAAGGTAATTTTTGATGAAAAAGTAGAAGTGAAATTATATTCTACTGGAAAAATTGAAAATGAAAAGGGATTTGAAATTACAAAAGTAGCTTATGGATATAGTAATGAAAAATTAGCAGCAATATTTGATAAGAACAAACAATTACAGAGTAGAGCTATTTGTTCAAGTGATAACAAAGAACAAATTGCATGTTATGCAGGTACAGATATGTTTGAAAAAGCAAAAGCTGTATGTCGTTTAATTATTAATGGAAGTAGTAGTTGTACTGGATGGTTACTTGGAAGTGAAGGACATTTAATGACAAATAATCATTGTATTGGTTCTGCTTCAGCAGCTCAGAATACTGATTTTGTGTTTAATTTTCAAAACACAAATTGTTCAGGTACGAATGCTGCAACTTCTGATGTAGTAGCATCTTCGGCTACATTCATAAAAACAAGTTCTAGTTTAGATTATACCCTTGTTAGATTACCAACAAACCCAACAAGTACTTATGGGTTTTTGAGTTTGAGTTCTGTATTACCTTCAGCAGGTGATAGAATATATATACCACAACATCCTGGTGGAAGAAGAAAAGAGATTTCTGTAAATACAGATAGTGGCTTTTCTACAGTTAATTGTGTTGGTAATTGTGCAACACCACGTGTGCCACAAAAAACAATTAATTATTTTGCTGATACAGAAGGTGGTAGTTCTGGTTCTCCTGTTATTGATTTTAATTCTCATTTAGTTTTAGCAATCCATAATACTGGAGAATGTCCTAATGGTTCTTTTGGAAGAAGTGATGATTTAATTTCTTCTATAGGAAATGACATGCCTAATGACGGAGTAGACGGAAATGGTGGAGGTGGAACACCTCCTGGCCCAACACAATGTTCTTCTACAATTAGTTCTTTTCCTTATGCTGAAAGTTTTGAATCAAATGTTGGATGGACGCAAGCAAGTGGAGATGATGGTAATTGGGTAAGAGATGCTTCTGGTACACCTTCTAATGGAACTGGTCCTAGTGGTGGAGCTAATGGTAGTTTTTATCTATTTTTAGAGGCTTCAAGCAATGGTAGTACAGGGGAAATAGGAGCTAACGGAACAGCTATTTTAGAAAGTCCATGTTTTGATCTTTCTAGTTTGTCTTCTGCAAGTTTCTCATTTAGCAATCACATGTTTGGTACTAGTGTAGGATCTTTACAATTAGAGGCTTCTACAGATGGAGCAAATTGGACAAGCTTATGGAGTGATTCGGGTAACCAAGGAAATCAATGGAATGCTGTAACGGTAAACTTAAATTCATATGTGGGTCAAAATCAAGTAAGATTACGATTTGTAGGTACTACTGGTTCTAGTTGGTCAAGTGACATAGCTATAGATAATCTTTCTTTAACTTCTGGAGGAGGTTCTCCAACTCCATCATGTCCTACGGTAGATTTTAATGATTTTTCAATTACATCATTTTCTAATCAAGATTCAGCTGGGAATTTTTCTGTAGGAAACTCAGGAGCATCATTAACATTAACAAATAATACATGGAAATATATTCCATTAAATTATACAGTAACTGCAAATACAGTAATCGAATTCCAATTTTCGAGTACAGCCCAAGGTGAAATTCACGGTATAGGTTTTGAAGATGATAATACATTAACGGCTAACCGTTACTTTAAAGTTCATGGTACTCAAAATTATGGAATTACAAATTTTGATAATTACACTAGTGGGACTGTTACTTATACTATTCCTGTAGGAAGTTCTTACACTGGAAATATGGATAGATTAGTGTTTATTAATGATAATGATGCAGGTTCTGGAAATACATCTACTTTCTCTAATGTTAGAATTTATGAAGGTTCTTGTGAGAATTCAAATGTAGTTGTTGCAGAATCTTTCGGAGTTAGAGTTGATACTATAGGAGATGAAGACGAAGGCGCTTTTACCCAAGTTCAAATTGCACCTAACCCATTACAAAGAGGTAGTGTATTACGATTATTAGGGCCAAGTAGAAGTTTAAACGATGCTTCTTATAGCGTTATTAATATGTTAGGACAAACAATACAAAAAGGTAATATAGACACAAGTAAAGTGATTAATACAAATCAATTGAACTCTGGAGTCTATATTTTAAGAATTGAAAATAAATTCACGAAGACAAGCAAGCGATTCATTATAGAGTAGTATAATTATAACTTGGATTGATTAAAAAAACCCTCTTGAGAAATCAAGAGGGTTTAACTTTTTATAGATGATTAAAAATAAGTACTAAAGATCAAATCCGATACTCACTCCTAATTTGTTTGCAATTAATTTTGTAATTCTTTGTTTTACTTCTGGAATTCTTACACTTTCTAATACTGTATTGGCAAAAGCGTACATTAATAAAGCCTTAGCTTCCTTCTTTGGAATTCCTCTTTGTTGCATGTAAAACAATGCTTGATCATCTAATTGTCCAATAGTACAACCATGTGAACATTTTACATCGTCAGCAAAGATCTCTAATTGAGGCTTAGCATTTATAGTTGCTTTATCACTAATTAAAACATTGTTGTTTTGTTGATAAGCGTTTGTTTTCTGAGCTTCTTTTTCAACAATAACTTTACCATTAAACACTCCTGTAGAATGATCTCCATAAATTCCTTTATAATCTTGGTGACTTTCACAGTTAGGCTCTATATGATGCACTAAAGTATGATGATCTACATGTTGTTTTCCTTCAAGAATAGTAATTCCTTTTTGAATAGAATTAATATGCTCTCCTTTCTGATAAAAGTTTAGATTGTTTCTAGTAATGTTACCACCAAAAGAAAATGTATGAACAGAACAAACACTTTCTTTTTGTTGTTCAATATAAGTATTGTCAACTAAAGAAGCATTTATATTATCGTTTTGAATTTTATAGTAATCTACATTAGCATGTGTGTCTACAAATATTTCCGTTACAGAATTTGTTAAAACAGCATGATCTGTTAAACTCTGATGACGCTCGATGATTTGTACATGCGCATTACGCTCAGCAACAATTAAGTTTCGAGGTTGTAAAAACGTGGCATTTTCTGCTCCTGTAGTAAAATTTACAATTTGTATAGGTTTCTCTACTTCAACATTTCTAGGAATATGGATGTAAGCCCCTTCATTAGCAAATGCAGTATTCAACGATGTTAAGTTATCTTGCTTTGCTATTTTATTGAAATAATTCTCTATTACAGGTTTGTATTTTGGCTTTTCTAAAGCAGAAGATAATAGGCAGACATCAATGTTATCATGAATTGTTTCAGATAAAAACGAACTGTATTTACCATCAATAAACACAATTTTATACGTATCTATATCATGGATAAAGTATTTTTTTACATCTGCTAATTCAATAGCTTTGTCCGCTTTAGGAAATAAACTGTAGTCTTCTTTTAAAACTGAATTTAAAGAAGTGTATTTCCAAGCTTCTAACTTTTTAGTAGGGAAGCCTAATTGTTCAAAATCTTGTAAAGCTTTTGATCTGATTTCGTGTACGTCTGAATTTACATTTAATCCATTTTCAAAAGCTACATATGATGATATTAATTTGTCTTTTAATTCCATTTTTTTGTTAGTTCTAAAGTTTATAAAGTCATAAGGTTTATAAAGTTGTAGCGTTTGTAAAAAGACACAGTCTTCAAGCTTTCCAACTTTTAACTTTCAAACTCGTTAACTATTCACTTCCTCTTTAATCCAATCGTAACCTTTAGCTTCTAACTCTAATGCTAAAGAAGCATCACCAGTTTTTACGATTTTTCCGTCATGTAAAACATGTACATAATCTGGTACAATATAATCTAATAAACGTTGGTAGTGTGTAATAACAATTACAGCATTGTCTTTAGATTTTAATTTGTTTACACCGTTAGCAACAATACGTAAAGCATCAATATCTAAACCAGAATCAGTTTCGTCAAGAATGGCTAATTTTGGCTCTAACATTGCCATTTGGAATATTTCATTACGTTTCTTTTCTCCTCCAGAAAATCCTTCATTTAAAGAACGAGATAAAAATTTACGATCTATTTCTAATAATTCAGATTTTTCACGAATCTTTTGTAGCATTTCTTTAGCAGGCATTTCTTCTAAACCTTGTGCTTTTCTAGATTCGTTAATAGATGTTTTTACGAAATTGGTTACAGTTACTCCAGGAATTTCAACAGGATATTGAAATGATAAAAATACACCAGCGTGAGCTCTTTCTTCAGGAGCTAGTTCGCTAATATCTTCACCTTCTAATTCAATAGTTCCAGAAGTAACTTCATATTCTTCTTTACCTGCAATAACTGAAGCCATAGTACTTTTACCAGCTCCGTTAGGTCCCATAATTGCATGCACTTCTCCTGCCTTTACTTCTAAATTCAATCCTTTTAAGATTGATTTTTCTTCTACTTCTGCGTGTAAGTTTTGAATTTTTAACATCTTGTTTTTATGCTATTAGCTTAAAAGCTTATTTTTTTAATATTAATTTGAACTAAATATTTAATTATCCGACACTTCCTTCCAAAGAAATTTCTAATAATTTTTGTGCTTCAACAGCGAACTCCATAGGTAATTTATTTAATACCTCCTTACTAAAACCATTTACAATTAATGCTATAGCTTTTTCAGTATCAATACCACGTTGATTACAATAGAATAATTGATCTTCACCAATTTTACTTGTTGTAGCTTCGTGTTCTATTTGGGCTGTTTTATTTTTGGCTTCAATGTATGGGAAAGTATGAGCTCCACACTCGTTACCCATTAATAAAGAATCACATTGAGAGAAGTTACGTGCGTTCTCGGCTCTTGAACCAATTTGAACTAAACCACGGTAACTATTTTGAGATTTTCCTGCTGAGATACCTTTAGAAATGATTGTTGACTTCGTGTTCTTTCCTAAGTGAATCATTTTTGTCCCAGTATCTGCTTGTTGGAAATTATTAGTTACTGCAATTGAATAAAATTCTCCAACAGAGTTGTTTCCTTTTAATACACAACTTGGGTATTTCCAAGTTACTGCAGAACCAGTTTCAACTTGAGTCCAAGAAATCTTAGCATTAGTTTCGCATAAACCTCTTTTTGTTACAAAGTTGAAAACTCCACCTTTACCATCTGCATCACCTGGGAACCAGTTTTGAACTGTAGAGTATTTAATTTCAGCATCGTCCATCGCAATTAATTCAACTACAGCTGCGTGTAATTGATTTTCATCACGTTGAGGTGCGGTACACCCTTCTAAGTAAGAAACATAACTGCTTTCATCTGCAACTACTAAAGTTCTTTCGAATTGTCCTGTTCCACCTTCATTAATTCTGAAGTATGTAGATAATTCCATCGGACAACGAACTCCTTTAGGAATATAACAGAAAGATCCATCAGAAAATACAGCCGAGTTTAATGCTGCGTAAAAATTATCTGTTGGTGGTACAACTGAACCGATGTATTTCTTTACTAATTCTGGATGTTCTTGGATAGCTTCAGAAATAGGCATAAAAATAATACCTTTTTCAGCTAGAGTTTCTTTAAAAGTAGTAGCAACAGAAACAGAATCCATTACGATATCTACAGCAACATTAGCTAAACGCTTTTGTTCGTCTAAAGAAATCCCTAGTTTCTCGAAAGTAGCTAACATTTCTGGATCTACTTCGTCTAAACTATTTAATTTTGGTTTTTGCTTTGGAGCAGAGTAATATGAAATGTCCTGAAATTTAGGTTTTTCATAATGTACATTAGCCCATTCTGGCTCTTCCATTTCTTGCCAAATTCTAAAAGCTTCTAATCGCCATTCCGTCATCCATTCTGGCTCATTTTTCTTTTTAGAAATAGCACGAACTATATCTTCATTAAGTCCTTTAGCAAAAGTTTCACTTTCTATATCTGTATAAAAACCATATTCATATTCTTTGGTTTTTAACTCTTCTCTTAAATCGTCTTCAGTATATTTACTCATATCCTGTTTTAGTTAAAAAGATAAAAGTTTATAAAGTTGAATGTAGATATTTTAACAATCCACTAATTAATTTTGAAACTTCGTTAACTTTATCTTTTAGTTCTATAAACTCATTTTTATTAATATAATTAATATCGAAAGCAACATAAATTTGAGATCTTACTTCTCCTGCTGATGCTTTTGCTATGTATAAGAATCGCATAAACTCCTTTGTTGTTTGTCTTTCAAAACCTTCAGCTATATTTGAAGAAATCGAAACACTTGCTCTTCTTATTTGATCCTTTAATCCATGATCTTTTTTAAAAAGTGAGTTAGAATTTGTTATACCATAAATCTTGGTATTTAATTCTCTTGCTTTTTGCCAAGACAGAATTTCTTCAAAGGAATTAAATTTTCCCATGTTTTTCTTTTTCTACAACATTTTTTCGATCAGGTAAAAGCATACTAACTTATTACCTTAAAACTTTTTCAACTTTTTTAACTTCTGAAGCTATAGAGAAAAGCTCTCTCCACAACCACATGTTCTATTGGCGTTAGGATTGTTAAAAACAAAACCTTTACCATTTAAACCACCAGAATATTCTAGTGTAGTTCCCACTAAATACAAGAAACTTTTTTTATCAACAATGATTTTTACACCATTGTCTTCGAAAAGTTTATCATTTTCTTCTTGTGAATTATCAAATTTTAAATCGTAAGAAAGTCCTGAACAACCACCGCTTTTTACACCAACACGTACAAAGTCGTTTATAGCATCAAAACCTTCTTCGGTCATTAATTGAACAACTTTCTTTTTAGCTGTTTCTGAAACTTTTATCATACTTTAAATTGATTAAGTCTAAATTGAGTGCAAAGATAAATACAAAATGTCATATTATCCTATTTTTAGAATGAATATGATCTATGCAACTATAATGTTTAACTATTTTGTCGTAAAAGTTTATTAATTATTTCTGAAAATATGGATTATTTACGAATTCTGTATCAGTAAGGGTAAGTAAAAAAGCTTTTAAATCTGCTTTATCTTGATCGGTAAGTCCAACTCCACCTTGGGCTACTTTTTTCATTAATGGATCTATGGTTGAAGAGTTTTTTAATCCTTCGGAATAATGATCAATAACTTCCTCTATAGTAGCAAATCTACCATCGTGCATATAAGGTGCAGTAAAAGCTAAATTTCTTAAGGAAGGTGTTCTGAATTTTCCATTGTCGTTTGGATCACCACTAATGGCTCCTAAACCAAGATCAGTAAAAGTTTCATCTAATCCGTTATTATGAAATTGATTATCGGTCCATAACGGATTGTTTTCACTTCCATGGCAATGGAAACAATCGCCTTTACTTTCTTCCATAAAAACATTAAATCCGTTTTGTTCTTCTGGTGTAAGCTCTATTTCGTTATTTAAAAAACGATCAAATTTTGAGTTTCCAGAAATTAAAGTTCTTTCAAATTGAGCAAGAGCTTTTACTACTAAAGTAGAATCAATTTCTATATCACCAAAAGCCTGTTCAAATAATGAAGGATATTCAGCATGGTTTTTAAGCTTGTTAGCTATTTCTTTCCAGTCACTATTCATTTCTAAATGATTGGTAACAGGTTCGAAAGCCTGACTCTCTAATCCGAATTCTTTTCCATCCCAAGCAAAACGCTCGTCAAAATTCCAAGCTAAATTAAACAAAGGCATAGCATTACGAGTTCCTAGTCTATTATTTACACCTTCACTAAACTGTAAGTTGTCGGTAAAAGATTTTGCAGGATCGTGACACGAAGCACAAGAAATTGAATTATCGTTTGAAAGTATAGTATCGAAAAATAATTTTTTTCCTAAAGACACACCTTCTTGTGTAGTAGGATTTGTACTAGGTATTACTGGAGCAATAAGTTTATCGCTAAAAAGTTTAGGTATATCTAAAGAAATTTCAACAGGTGTGTATGTTTCTTGTACATTATTGTCATCAGAAGAACAAGAAGTGAAAACACTTATTAAAATGAAAGAAAATATACAATTACGAATCATCATCTAAACTAAAAACAGTAGCACCATTAGCATTCATTAATATTTGTGCGTCGAAATTAGGCATTAACATTTGGTTTAATGTGTTTAAATCCCAAGTATTAGGATCTTCAAACCATTGGTTAATATCAATATTTACATTAATTACGATATCACTATCTGTAACTTCTATATCAGTTAAACTAATTGGAATCGAAGTATCTTGATATACGGGATTAACTGGATCTGTAATATTTGCCGCTCGAATAACATGATAATTAAATCCGCTTGCTGTTGGAGTAGTTGCGCTTGAGTATTTCCCATCAAACTGCATGTAGTGATAACCACCTCCTAACATTGCAGGTACATTGAAGCTAGCAGAATTTAAATCTGCATATTCTCCATCTGTGTTGTCTTCGTCAGAGAAACCAAAAGTAAAATCAAGGCTATACATTCCATTAAGCACAATTTTATCAGTTTCAAAAGATAAGTTTTGCTCTTCTCCAAGATCAACAAGTAAGTAGTCTGATAAATCAGTTTCATTATCGTTAGCATCAACTAATTTAATGTTAGATAGTACATATCTATATCGTTCGATGCTTACCTTATCTTCATTTCTCGTTTCAAATTTTTCGGTATTAAAATCAGCTTTTGTCACAAGAACGTCATCCCATTTATGTACAAAGTTGATTGTGATTTTTTTGCTTTGTAACGTATCATCTTCATTACTAGAACAAGAAATGAAAAGCAAAAGAGTAAGTAGTGAAACGATTATTTTATTCATTATTTATTTGATTTTAACTATTAATACGTCAGAAAAGCCTTTGTTTTCAGTAATATCAACATCATTACTGTTACTTTCTCCAACGGCTACAATATTATTGTTTTCTAATTCAATAACATCGTAAAGTAGGTCTATATTGCTGCCGCCTATAATTTTTTGCCAAGTTGTGTTTCCCTCAGTAGAAATTTTTAAAATCCAAGCATCATTTTGGCCATTATTAGTAAACTGATTATCTGTACTTCTAGAATTACCGGCTAAGATAAAACCACCATTTTTACTTGGATAAATTGATGTTCCTGCATCGAAACTAGAACCCCCATAAGTTTTTTCCCAGATAATATTTCCGCTTTCAGAAAATTTGACCAACCACAAATCACCGCCGCCTTGGTTATTAGAAACATCTAAATCTGTGCTTCTAGTATTTCCAATGCACAAGAAATTCCCATCATTAGTTTTTGTGATTTTTGAAGCTTTATCAATTTGAGACCCACCTAAACTTTTTTCCCAAACCAATGTACCTGTACTATTAATTTTAACAATCCAAAAATCATAATCACCTTTTGGATTTGAAATGTCTGTGTCGGTACTATCTGAAGTTCCTAGAATAATAAACCCATTATCATTAGTTTGTACTACATCTACAGCAGTATCTGTAAATGTACCACCGAAAAACTTTGTCCATTCGGTATCTCCAGATGCGTTTAATTTAATAGCCCAAAAATCGCCACCAGCATGTTTTGAAGCTATCCTAGAATTTCCTTGTCCGCCAGAAGATGTTACATCCAATTCACCAGTAATTAAAAAGCCATTATCTGAAGTTTGAATTACAGAAGTTCCAAAGTCGTTACCAGAAAAGCCAAAAGTTTTTTTCCAGCTAATTGTTCCGTTAGGAGTAAGTTTAATCAGCCAAAAATCAGAATTTCCTTCATTTTCACCAACATCTCCATCGTCACTTTTACTGAAGCCTAAAAGCGCGTAGCCGCCATCAGAAGTTTGTAATAATGAATTTCCACGATCATCTTTAGAACCACCATAAGAATTTTGCCATTGAAGATTACCATTGCTGTCATATTTCAGCATAAGAAAGTCAGAATCATTTCCAGTTCTAGCAACAACATCACCATCATTGCTATCCACATATCCTAAAATAGCATAGCCATTGTCATTAGTGGCTACTACAGCATGAGCAACTTCGTTTTTACTACCTCCAAAGGTTTTGGTAAAATCAATTTCACCTAAAAAAGAAGGAGTAGGAGGTGAAGTCGACACATCATCAGGATCACTACTACAAGAAATAATTATAAATAGTAAACTTAAATATTTTATGTGTTTATTAAAGTCTATCAGTCTTTATTTTAAAATTAATTTTTTACCAATTGTATTGTTGATTTTTACAATGTAAATACCACTTGATTGTTGGGTAAGAGGTATGGTGAAGTTTTTTTGGTTGATATTTTTTTGTTGGTAAACTCTTTTGCCTAAAATATTAAACACTTCAATAGATTGAATAGGTTGATCTGTGGCAATTATTCTTGGGTTTTCACGTGCAGGATTGGGAGTGATAATGTAGTTGTTCTTGGGTTTTGTTATAGATCCTGTAGATAAAGTTCCGCTTTTCCTAACAATAAACAAACCGTTATTAGTATCACTTATGATAATGTTTCCACTGGGAAAATAAGGGTATACACTCCATGCACCATCAGTATTAGCTCCATTGCTATTTGGATACGTGTCAAAAAAACCTATTTCTGTCATAGCGTTTGTAGAAGCTGCAATATTTGTAATGTCTAATACTCGCATTCCTGCTGTGTAACTAGCCATAAAAAACTCATTACCTTTTACATAACCGTTATGGTCTATTGCCTGAGTTGGGCCAAAATATGTAGAAGAAAGACTAGGGTTGTCTAAATCAGTAAAATTAAAAACTAAAGTTCTAGTGTTTAAACCAAAGTTACCTTCATCATTTTCGTCACCTAGAATAAAATAACGTTGATCTTCTGTTAACCATCCTTGGTGAACATATCCAACCTGAGGATAATCAACTGTAGATAACTCAACAACATTACTTTTATCAGTCACATCAAGAATTACAATTTCGTTTTCATTGCTTCCAATAAAAATTTCTTTTCCATTGTGTGCTGTGTCAGGGCCACTATAAGTAACAACCTGAGCATCGTGTGTATAACCGCTTCCCGTATAACCTCCTAAAGAAGTTGGATTTAATGGATCAGAAATGTCTAGGAAAATTGGCCCTCCACCATTGTCTGCTCTACACCCAACCAAATACGCAACAGCTTTATCTTCATTAATTACAATATTATGACAGCTAGCTACTCCTGTATATACTGTATCTGCGGTAAAGTTCACTGGTGGTGAAGTAACATTACGTAGCCTAGTTAAGTCGAAAACTTGCACTCCATGATTTCCAACTATATCAGCAACAATAAAAGCATAATTATTGTATATTTTAATATCTCTCCAAAAATTAGTTCCTGCATTGGTGTTTAATCTACCAAGCACAACCGGGTTTATTGGGTCGCTAATATCGACAAATGCAGTACTGTTGGAAGTTCCCACAATAGCATATTCTTTACCAGTAGTTGGGTCTGTCCAACCCCAGATATCGCTACCATCAGCTGTAGTAGAACCCGATAATTCTTGTAATGAAACTGTTGCCATTAAGTCGTAATCGTTACAAGGGTATGAACCTGCAAGACCACTATTACATGGTGTTTGTGAGAATATAGAAGTGTGAAAAAGAATAGCTATTATACATACTAATAATAGCTTTTTTTCAAATGTTGTTTTTTTTGGAGCCATAAACAAATTTATGAAATTCAGTAGGTTAATTTTAAAATAAAACAGTTAAAAGTATAAAATTCCTAATAATTATTTAAAATTATTTAATTTAATTGATTAGATCTACCATTTGATTTTTAAATCTAATAGTATCTTTGTAGCATGTTTGAAGATAAGAATAAACAAAAGACTTTATTAGCTGAGTTAGGAGAATTTGGCTTGATTAACCATTTAACAGAACATTTTAAAATATACCATAGCACAACAAGTAAAGGTATAGGAGATGATTGTGCTGTTGTTTCTGAAGATAAAGAGGTTTTAGTTACAACCGATTTTTTAGTAGAAGGTGTGCATTTCGATTTAAGTTATGTTCCTTTAAAACATTTAGGTTATAAATCAGTAATGGTAAATCTATCGGATGTTTATGCTATGAATGCTGAAGCAAAACAAATTACTGTATCTATTGCAGTGTCAAACCGTTTTCCTTTAGAGGCATTAGAAGAATTGTATGCCGGAATTCAATTGGCTTGTGATACTTATAAAGTAGATTTAATAGGAGGTGATACGACATCTTCAACCAAAGGGATGATTATTTCTGTAACAGCAATTGGTTCAGCAGAAAAAGAAGATATCGCATACAGAAACGGAGCAAAACCTAATGATTTAATAGTTTTATCAGGAGATATAGGTGGAGCATATTTAGGTTTTCAGGTTCTAGAACGTGAAAAAGAAGTTTTTAAAGTTAATCCACAAAACCAGCCTGATTTAGAGGCGTATTCTTACATCATAGAAAGACAATTAAAGCCTGAAGCTCGAAAAGATATTCCGGAGTTACTTAAAGATTTAGATGTAAAACCTACTGCAATGATCGATGTGTCTGACGGATTATCATCTGAGTTAATTCATATTTGTACACAAAGTAAGACAGGTTGTACCATATATGAAGAAAAGTTACCGCTAGACCCACAAGTAATTGCAACTTGCGAAGAGTTTAATTTAGATGCGACAACTGTTGCGTTAAGTGGTGGGGAAGATTACGAGTTATTATTCACAATTTCTATAAAAGATTTTGATAAAATTAAAGGAAATCCTAATCTAACAGTTATAGGTCATATCACAGAAGAAAATCAAGGATTAAATTTGGTGACACGTGGTAATCAGTCTGTTAAATTAAGAGCTCAAGGTTGGAATTCCTTTAATCAAGAAAATTAACATTTATGGTATAAAATTTGTATATTGCTAAGACGAATTAATAATTAACAAAAATTAAAAGAAATGGGTTTATTTTCATTCATTAAAAACGCCGGAGCTAAAGTGTTCGGAATTGGTAAAACTACAGAAGAAGAAGCTGCAGAAAAAGCAAACAAATTAGTTGGTGCTGTAAATGCATTGGAATTGTCTGTGGCAGATTTAGTAGTTAGCGTTGATGATGATAAGGCAACGGTTAGCGGTGAAGCTGCTGATTTAGCTACAAAAGAAAAAGTAGTTTTAGTAGTTGGTAATACAGAAGGTATTGCAACTGTTGAAGATAATATGACTGTAGCTGAAGTTGAAGAAATAGCTGAAGAAGAAATGGCGCAATTTCATACTGTAGTAAGTGGTGATACTTTAGGTAAAATAGCAAAAACTTTTTACGGAGATCCAATGAAGTATCCTGTAATTTTTGAAGCTAATAAACCAATGTTACAACACCCTGATAAAATTTATCCAGGACAGGTATTAAGAATTCCACCATTAGTGGACTAGTCTAAAATTATAGCACTAAAATTAAAAGAGGCTATCTAAAAAGTATTTGAAAACGTCATTCTGAATTTATCTGTGCTGAACTTGTTTCAGTATTTCAGAATTCCATTTTTTCTGATTATCAGTTATGATGAGAAACTGAAATAAGTTTGACAAAAAATATTTTTTTTAGATAGCTTCTTTTTTTATAACAAAGAAGCTATTTTTTTGACGATTTTATCTGGTGAAATACTTCGCATAACATTTTCGTACCCATCAAAGGTCTTATTTCCATATATTGAACAAGGTAGTAAAGGGAATTTTTCTAAATCTGGTAAAATGCAAAAATCTTCTGGTTGATTAAAAGGAGCAAACCCAGCATAAGGATGAGTGTTTCCCCATAAAGTAATTGTTTTTACATTTTTCATTGCCGCCAAATGCGCATTTCCACTATCCATAGATAACATGATATCTAAATTCTCAATAATATTTAGTTCATTTCGTAATCCGTTTAGTTTCCCAGCAAGAGAAGTAGTATTGTTATATTTTTTTTCAATTTTTTCAAGAGCTTCACGATCATTGTTTCCTCCAAATAAAAATAATTGAATATCATTCTTAGTTAACTGATTAATCACTTGTTCTAATAAATCTAAAGGATAAGTTTTTGATTGAAAAGCAGCAAAAGGAGCAATACCAATCCAAGGTTTCGTTTTATTTCCTAGCTTAGAAATATTAACTGAATTTAAAGGATATGTGTCTAAGATTACTTTCTTTAAGTCGATAGTAAATCCCAAATCACTAAAAACGTCAACATATCTCTGATGCGAAGTTTTTAATTGCTGAATAGTTTTTGTTGTTTCAGCAGTTAGTAGTTTTTTTTCTTTTCTTCCTTTATCAATTGTAGAGACTTTAATAGAACTGAAAAGTTGAAAAAAAGTCCGCACTACTTTAGATCGCAACACATTATGCAAATCAGCAAAATGTGTTGGTTGTAATTTTTTTAGTTCTTGATATAATCGGAAGAGTCCGTATAAACCTTTGTGTTTAGAAGTTACTTCAGCAGCAAAAAAATCTACATGTTCAATACCTTCAAATAAAGGAGCTAAAAAAGCTTTCGAAACTACTGTGATTTTTATAGTCGGATGTTGTTGGGTTAGTGCTTTTATAACGGGTACAGTCATCGCTACGTCTCCCATGGCAGATAACCTGTAAACGATAATATGTTTTTTATCTTTCAAGAGTAAAGAGTTAAAAAAATTGCTTCAAAAGTACGTATAAAAAAATCCACTCAACGAGCGGATTATATTTTAAAACTTTTATGAATGCTGTTGCTTAACAGAATTCATCATACGCTTGCGCTAAATTTTGAGCAATCATTTGAGCAGAACGACCTTCAATATGATGTCTTTCTAACATGTGTACTAACTTACCATCCTTAAATAAAGCGATAGCTGGAGATGAAGGAGGGAAAGGAATCATATATTCACGTGCTTTAGCTGTAGATTCTTTCTCTACACCTGCAAAAACTGTAGTTAAGTTTGTAGGCGTTTTATCTGCACCTAATGAAGCAATTGCTCCTGGTCTAGCAGTTCCTGCCGCACAACCACATACAGAATTTACCATTACTAAAGTTGTTCCTTCTTTTGTTAATGCAGTATCTACGTCATCTGCAGTATATAATGCTGTAAACCCAGCATCGATTAACTGATCGCGCATTGGTTTTACTAATTCTTCTGGATACATAATTATTTATTTTAGAAGTACAAAGATACTTATAATCTCATTATATTTGAAATTCAAAAAGTAATAGCAATGGGAAATTTCACAAAATGGTTAGGAGCTGGACTTGGATTTACTTTTGGTGGTCCAATAGGAGCAATTATAGGTTTTGCTGTAGGAAGCATGTTGGATGGAGTAGGGATTAAGGATTTTACAAGTGAGCAAGATGATTACAATAGAAAAATTGAGACCAAAAAGAAAGCCAAAACAAAGTCAAAACAAAAAAGTACAGCTGGAGATTTTGAAATTAGTTTACTAATATTAGCTTCTATTGTAATTAAAGCTGATGGAAAAATTGATAAGTCGGAGTTAGATTACGTACGTGTACATTTTATTAATTTATACGGAAAAAATAGAGCGAATAATGCGTTTAAGTTATTCAATGGAATCATAAAAAAGGATGTGTCGACAAGACAGGTTTGTATTCAGATTCGTGAGCATATGTCACATTCTTCGAGATTACAATTAATTCATTTTCTTTTTGGAATAGCTAAAGCTGATGGAATTGTAACTCCTTCTGAAGAAGAAGCAATACATAAGATATCAGGATATTTATATATAAGTACTGCGGATTATGATTCTATAAAAGCAATGTTCTATAATGAAGTTGATAGCGCTTACAAAATTTTAGAAATTACGAAAGAAGCTACAGACGATGAAGTAAAAGGAGCCTATAGAAAAATGGCGAAGAAATATCATCCAGATCGTATACAAAATGTAGGCGAAGAACATAAAAAAGGAGCAAAAGAGAAGTTTCAGAGTATTCAAAAAGCTTATGAAGACATAAAATCAGAGCGAAATATGAGCTAAAATGTAAAAGTTAATTACAGATCTCATAAAGATTTTACGAAAAATCATGATAAAACACAAAAACGCTCTTAATTTAAGAGCGTTTTTATATTGTTAAACATTGCAATTACAATAAAATATGTAATTTTGCAAATTCAATTTATAGAACGAAAAAATGAGTAAGAATTTTACTGAATACAAAGGATTAAACCTACCTAAAGTAGCAGAAGAAATCTTAAACTATTGGGAGGAAAATAACATCTTTGAAAAAAGTGTTACAACTCGTGAAGGAAATGAACCATTCGTGTTTTTCGAAGGTCCACCTTCAGCAAACGGATTACCTGGAATTCACCACGTAATGGCACGTTCTATTAAAGATATTTTTTGCCGTTATAAAACGCAAAAAGGATATCAAGTGAAGCGTAAAGCAGGTTGGGATACACATGGTTTACCGGTTGAGCTTGGAGTAGAAAAGGAGTTAGGTATTACCAAAGAAGATATCGGAAGTAAAATTACAGTTGAAGAATACAACGAAGCTTGTAAAAAAGCCGTAATGCGTTATACAGATATCTGGAATAACCTTACTCACAAAATGGGATATTGGGTTGATATGGAAGATCCATATATCACCTATAAATCTAAATATATGGAATCTGTTTGGTGGTTATTAAAACAGATGTATAATAAAGATTTAATTTATAAAGGATATACAATCCAACCATATTCGCCAAAAGCAGGTACAGGATTAAGTTCACATGAATTAAATCAACCAGGATGTTACCGTGATGTAACTGATACCACAGTTGTAGCACAGTTTAAAGCTGTTGAAGAAACATTGCCTGATTTTTTACAGAATGAAGGAACAATTTATTTCTTAGCTTGGACGACAACACCTTGGACATTACCAAGTAACACTGCATTAACAGTTGGGCCAAAGATTGATTATGTTTTAGTAGAAACCTATAATCAATATACTTTCGAACCTATAAATGTTGTATTAGCTAAAAATTTAGTCGCAAAACAATTTGCGGGTAAGAAGTTTACTAAAGTTGAAGCGAAATCAGACCTAATAACTTATAAAGAAGGAGATAAACAAATTCCTTTTTATGTAGTTAAAGAATTTAAAGGAGCTGATTTAATTAATATTAAATATGAGCAATTAATCGATTATGTATTGCCATATGAAAATGCAGAAAATGCATTCCGTGTTATTGGAGGAGATTTTGTAACCACTGAAGATGGAACAGGAATTGTTCACACTGCTCCAACTTTTGGTGCTGATGATGCTTTTGTAGCAAAGCAAGCAGTTCCAGAAATTCCACCATTATTAGTTTTAGATGAAAATGGAAACGCGGTTCCTTTAGTAGATTTACAAGGTCGTTTTAGACCTGAATTGAAAGAGTTTGGAGGAAAGTATGTGAAGAATGAATATTATACTGAAGATGCTCCTGAAAAGTCAATCGATGTTGAAATTGCGATCAAATTAAAAACAGAAAATAAAGCATTTAAGGTTGAAAAATACGTGCATAGTTATCCACATTGTTGGAGAACAGATAAACCAGTTTTATATTATCCATTAGATTCTTGGTTCATTAAAGTAACCGATAAAAAGGATCGTATGTTCGATTTAAATGAAACGATCAATTGGAAACCAAAATCAACTGGTGAAGGTCGTTTTGGAAATTGGTTAAAGAACGCAAACGATTGGAATTTATCACGTTCTCGTTTCTGGGGAATTCCATTACCAATTTGGAGAACTGAAGATGGAACAGAACAAATTTGTATTGGTTCTTTAGAAGAATTGAAGTCAGAAATAGCAAAAGCTGTTGAAGCTGGAGTTATGGATTCAGATATTTTTGATGAGTTTGAAGTTGGTAACATGTCTGAAGAAAACTATGATAAAGTTGACTTACATAAAAATGTAGTTGATAAAATTGTATTAGTTTCTGCTTCAGGAAAACCAATGCAACGTGAAAGCGATTTAATAGATGTTTGGTTCGATTCTGGTTCAATGCCTTATGCACAATGGCACTATCCTTTTGAAAACAAGGAATTAATTGATAATAAAGAAAGCTATCCGGCAAACTTTATTGCAGAAGGAGTAGATCAAACTCGTGGATGGTTCTACACATTACATGCCATTGGAACCATGGTGTTCGATTCTGTAGCGTATAAAAATGTAGTATCTAACGGATTGGTTTTAGATAAAAACGGACAAAAAATGTCGAAGCGTTTAGGTAATGCTGTTGATCCGTTTACAACATTAGCAGATCACGGTCCAGATGCGACACGTTGGTACATGATCTCAAATGCAAATCCTTGGGATAACTTAAAGTTTGATATCGCTGGAATTGAAGAGGTAAAACGTAAATTCTTTGGAACATTATACAATACGTATTCATTCTTTAGTTTATATGCGAACATCGACGGTTTCAACTATAGCGAAGCTGAAATTCCTTTAGAAGATCGTCCAGAAATCGATCGTTGGATTCTTTCTGAACTAAATACTTTAGTTGCTAAAGTTGATAAGTTCTATGCAGAATACGAGCCAACAAGAGCAACAAGAGCTGTCTCAGATTTTGTACAAGACCATTTAAGTAACTGGTACGTTCGTTTATGTAGAAGACGTTTCTGGAAAGGAGAATATGCTCAAGATAAGATTTCTGCTTACCAAACATTATATACTTGTATGGAAACTGTAGCTAAGTTAGGAGCGCCAGTTGCACCATTCTTTATGGATCGTTTGTATAAAGATTTAAATGCAGCTACAGGAAAAGAAACTTTTGAAAGTGTTCATTTAGCAGCATTTCCAAAATACAACGAAGCTTTAGTAGACAAATCGTTAGAGCGTAAAATGGAGAATGCGCAAACCATCTCATCTTTAGTACTTTCATTACGTGCAAAAGAGAAGATTAAGGTTCGTCAACCATTACAGAAAATAATGATTCCTGTTTTAGATGATACTCAAAAAGAAGAAATCTTAGCAGTTTCAGATTTAATAACATCAGAAGTAAATGTAAAGGAAATCGAACTTTTAGATGATGCTTCAGGAATATTAGTAAAACAAATTAAACCAAATTTTAAAGCCTTAGGGCCGAAATTTGGAAAAGATATGAAATCGGTTTCTTCTGAAATTCAATCTTTTACGCAAGATCAGATTAATCAGATCGAAAAAGATGGTCAAATTTCCATAGAAATTAACGGAAAAATGATTACATTAGAAACGGCAGATGTAGAAATTTCATCAAAAGACATCGAAGGATGGCTTGTTGCAAATGCTGACGGTTTAACTGTTGCTTTAGATGTTACGATTTCTGATGATTTACGTAAAGAAGGAATAGCAAGAGAGCTAGTGAATAGAATTCAAAATGCAAGAAAAGATTCTGGTTTTGAAGTAACAGATAAGATAAAGCTGACCTTCTTAAATTTTGAAGAATTACAGCATTCGGTATTAGCTAATGAAAACTACATTAAAACAGAAACCTTAACCAATGAGTTAGTTTTTGTTGATGCCTTAGATAATGGTACAGATATTGAATTTGATACTATTAAAAGTAAGATGTTAATCGAAAAAGCATAGTAGTATGGCAGAAGATGTAAAAGTTAGGTACTCTGATAGTGACCTACAAGAATTCAAAGAGATCATTCAGAACAAGATACAGCAAGCCGAAGAAGATTTAGAATTACTAAAATCTTCATACGAGAACGGTGCTGGAAATGGAACTGAAGACACTTCACCGACTTTTAAGTCGTTTGAAGAAGGAACAGAAACTATGGCGAAAGAGCGTAATATGCAATTAGCTATTCGTCAGGAAAAGTTTATACGAGATTTAAAAAACGCCCTAATTCGTATTGAAAATAAAACGTACGGTGTTTGTAGAGTAACAGGTAAACTGATTCAAAAAGAAAGATTAAAATTAGTACCTCACGCTACTTTGAGTATTGAGGCGAAAAGAAAACAATAATTGAAAGCTTCCTATTTAGGAAGCTTTTTTATTTTATGAAATACTACATTACTTTAGTTATAGTATTAGTTTCTCAATGTACAATTATAAGTCAAAATAGCTCATCTAAAAGTTTTACCTCACTTTCAAATGAAATAGAGATTAATGTTCGAGCTTTAGATGAAGTAAAAATCCAAAATTCAAATACAGAAGAGATAGAAGTTCATGTCTTTAGTCAATCAGAGGAAATTTATACTATAACAATTAAGGAGTTTGAAAGTTTATTAAAAATTGATTTTGAAAAAAGCTCTTTTTCAGATACTGTTTTTAGAAAATATATTACAAAAAGAATCAATAGAGCTACTACACTTATTAAAATTCCTAAAGGAAAAAATATAACGATAATAGGAGATAATGTAGATGTTATTTCTGAAGATTATGAAGGTGATCTCAACATCTATATAGAGAAAGGATATGTTGATTTGCATACAATACAACAAGGTCTGAATTTAAAATTATATCAAGGAAATGTATACTTCTCTTCCATGGAAGCAAATTTGAATATTACTACAACTACAGGGAAAATTGAGTATAATAATAGACCAGTATTCTCTCCTTACCATGTGAATAAAAAAAGCTATAAGAAACAGATTACAGTTTCATCTATAAAAGCAAATATCTTTGCTAATGAATTGTAATCTTCATGAATTTTCATAAAAAACGTTAAATATTCTTGAGAATTCGTAACAGATTGCAATTTTTGCAAACTAATAGAAACCATTAGAAAAAATTAAAGACGAATGATCAGAAACACATTAACTGCTTTTGCAGCAGGATTATTGTTAGTAGGATGTAGTTCTACTAAGTCATTAAAGAAGGATGATACTGCGGTTAATACTCCCATAATTACAAGTATAGATTTAACCAATGTACAAGAAGACAAAGTGCCTGTAGTTATAAATCCAGGTCGATTTACTACAGATAAAGTTGTTTACAGATTACCAAGAGTAGTGCAAGGAACATATTCAGTAAGTAACTTTGGGAAATATATCGACGATTTTAAAGCGTTAGATTATTCAGGAGCAATTTTACCAGTTAAAAAGGTAGATGAAAATACTTGGGAAATTACAAATGCTTCAAAATTAGATAAAATCACTTACGCTGTTAACGATACTTTCGATCAAGAAAAAGTAGGGGGAATAGGAGGAGAGGTTCCTTTTTCTCCATCAGGAACAAATATTGAAGACACAAATTATGTTTTAAACTTACATGGTTTTATCGGGTACTTTGATACATTAAAAAATAATCAATACGAGTTAGAGGTAGTAGCTCCTTCAAAGTTTAAGAGAACATCTGCTTTGCAAGAAGTTGCTTCAATGTTAAATAAAGAAGAGGGAACAATTACTTCAAGATATTTTGCTCCTCGTTATTTTGATATTACAGATAATCCAATGTTTTATGGTGAATTAGATGTAGAAGAATTTAATGTAGGTGATATTAAAATTGTATTAAGTGTATATTCTCCTACGAAAAAACACACTGCTAAAAAAATCAAGGCAGTAATGGAGAAAATGATGCAAGCTCAAAAATCATATTTAGGCAGCGTTAACAGTACACCAAGATATGATATCTATTTATATTTAGCAGGACAAAATGAAGATGCTCCTAAAGGTTTTGGAGCTTTAGAACACCATACGTCTACAGTAGTAGTTTTACCTGAATTTATGGATGATGCTAGACTAGCACAATCCATGATAGATGTAGTTTCTCACGAGTTTTTCCATATTGTAACCCCATTAAGTGTACATTCTGAAGATGTGCATTATTTTGACTATGACCAACCAACATTTTCAAAACATTTATGGATGTATGAAGGTGTGACAGAATATTTTGCTACGCATTTTCAAGTAAACAAAGGTTTAGTAAAAGAAGATGATTTTTTTGCTAAAGTTATGGAGAAAATTAGTAGTGCTGCTCGTATGAATGATGCGATGAGTTTTACGAAAATGAGTGAAAATATTTTAGAGAAAAAATACCACGATCAATATTTAAATGTATATCAAAAAGGAGCATTAATTGGTATGTGTATCGATATTTTAATGCGAGAAGAAAGTAATGGTCAAAGAGGTGTTCTTTCTTTAATGAAAGAATTGTCTAATAAGTATGGTAAAAGTAAACCTTTTGAAGATGATAAATTGATTGAGGAGATTACTGCAATGACGTATCCTTCTGTAGGAACATTTTTGAATACTCATGTTGTTGGAGAAACACCAATAGATTATAATTTGTTTTTTGAAAAAGTTGGAATTGGAATTTTAGAGGATAAGGTAAAAACGAATTATATTCAGAATAATGGTGCGTTAATAGTACAAGGAGATAGAGCCAAAGGCGCTGTAGTTTTTACAGAAGCAGTGAATAATAATAGTTTTTGGGCTAAAAATGGAGCAAAACCAGGTGATATTATTAGAAAAGTAGATGGTGTAGAGGTAAATATGACCACTGCAAATCAGGTGTTTGGAACTGTATTTGGTTGGCAGCCTGGTAAAAAAGTAGATGTTGTTTTAGAGCGTGACGGAAAAGAAGTATCAATTAAAACTACATTAACTCAATCGTACACTTCTGGTAAAGCATTAAAGGTAAAATCTGATGCAACTCAACAACAGAAAAACTTATTAAATGCTTGGTTGAAAGGCTAAGAAAATAATTATTAAGATTTTTTACAAGAGCAAAACAATTTCGTTTTGCTCTTTTCTTTTTTTAGTAAAAGATTAATTATTACTTAACATTAAGCTGATTTTATTTTCACCTATTTCATATGCATAAAAAATAGATGCTGAAAAAGAAAGAATTATAAAATGAGAAACTTTGTTTGATTGTTTATTTATTAATGATCTCTTAACTACAACTAAAAACTTAAATTCTAAATTTATACTGAAAATTATAGTGTTGGAAAAGATAAAATTGCTATCAAACCAAACTACATTAATACATATATCGTAATAATACTTAACCTAAGTAATAAAAACATTTGTTGCGCAACAAATAGGTGGAAGTCGAAAAACCTTTGAATAGAGTAGACCCTATAATCAAATAAATAATTGAAATTTTATGAAAAGCTTAAAATTTTTAAAAGAAGAATTATTATCAAAAACTAATAGTTCAAGAGAATTAAACAATGAAGAACAAAAACAAATTGTTGGAGGAGCATATACTTCTCTTAGTCAATGTAGAAAATACTGTTTTGATGGTCCATTTAGAGGCTATTGTTATGTAGATTATGTTGTGGGTAATCAGGAATACTGGGAATGTAGAGAGAGTTAAAAATTAAAATGGATATTAGGTGAATATATAATCTTTATTTGCCTAATATCCATAATAAACATTGTAGATGGAATATTTAGACGTTGATTATAATAATATTTTAAACGCTTTACACAAGTTAATTAGTTTAACTACGAATGAAATAGAAATAGAGTCAATATTAATCGTAGGGAGTAATTACGATATAGCATCCAAAAAGAAAATAAGAAAAGGTTCTGATATTGATTTTGTAATACTTAATAACAGTAAAACCTTTGCTGTCAAAGAGAAGTTTCAAAATATAACTTACGATATTGCCTTTATCAATCATACAGACATGGGAGCTGTAGTTTTAGGAGCTTTAAGTGGTTCTCCATTTTTTGGAAAGTTTTTCTCATCAATAAATAAGCATAGTATAGTTAAAGATACTGATAGTTTAGGAAGTAAATTTGTGAGTATCGTTAAATACCTTTATAGTTGTTTTACAGTATCATTTATTCCAAATTATGAGATATCAACTATTTCATTAGATAGTATAGCTGCAAACAAGGACGATTTAGAAAAGAGTTCTGTTGAAGAAATGAATTTTGCTTCTATAAGACTTTCAGAGCATACGTTTAATTACTTGTCATATTTATCGTATCCAATTCATACTAGTGGATCTTACAGAGGCAAAGTAATTGAAAAACAATTTCAGTACACAAAGAATAGAGAAAATAAAGATTGTATTTTAGATAAAAAAGATTTGTTAAATATTACGAATTATATCGCTCCTGTTTCTGAAAACGGTTTTTGGGGGTTTGATAATAATGAAAATATACAAAAAGCTATCTCCCAAAATAAAATAGAAGATTATTATTATGGTTTTGATAATCTCATTTCAGAAAGAAACATAGTGTTTTTATCAGAAAAAGACGTGATGAAAAATAACTTTCAGTTGCTATATATTAAAAATATCATTCCTTTTTTACTAAAAGAGCAGCTTAAAGTTTGTACAGATTTTTTCATATCATTATCAAAAAAACATGAACAAGATACTTTAGAACATAGAGTTCAATTTTTGTTAAGTGTTTTTAATTCTTTTAAAAAAGAAGAAAAGCACGAAGTAATACTACACACTTTAAAAAGCTTGTTGATCATCAAATCTATTCATGTATTAGAAGAAAATGAACATGAAATGAGTATTGATGTATTTGATGAATGGTTATTACAAACAAAAGAAGATTTTTATTTTCCTGAAGATTCTAAAATGGATGTCGAGTTAAAAGAAGTTTTAACGATTATTTCTGAGAGTAAATTGCAAAGAGAAATGGAAGTTAAAACATGTTATGTGTTTTTTGGAATTATGAAAGCTTTGAGAGTTAACATAGAAGATTTTCATTTTGAAGAATCGTTAGTAGAATAAATGTATTACAATAAAAAGAAAGGTCGATGTTACATTATTTTCGTAATAAAGACCCTTCTTGTTTGGTTAGTGTAACTAGGTTGATTAATCCAGAAACTTCTTTGATAATTCAGGTGTTGGCATATAGCAAGATTCACTTTTACCAAACCATTTATATCTATTTTTAGCAATAAAATCGTAAACAATGTCTCTAATAACTCTTGGAAATATAAAAAAGATACTTAACAGAGAAATAGGAAACTTTAAACGGTATGCTATTTTTAATGCTGCAGTAGATTTATAAAATAATTTTTCTTCAGGAGTAAACAGTATAATAGAATCAATATTATCGGTGTCGATATTAAAGTTTTCAATGATTTTTTCAGCAATTTCTCCCTGTAACGACGAAAAAATAAACCTATTGTTTTTATCATGCTTTAATACAAACTGAACACTAGAATTGCATAAGTTGCAAACTCCATCAAAAAGAATTAAATAATTGTCTTTAGGGATATTCATTACGTTTTTTATCTGTTAAAAGGTCTTTCATTTATCCAATTAAAACCTCTATTAGTTAAAAGATAATTTTTTCTATAATCTATGGTTCTATTAAATTTTATAGCGATAGAATCAGACTTTAAAGTTCCTTTAACTACAAAATTAGCAGTATCAATTTCTTGGTACTTAAATTTATACACCTCAGTGGTGTCTCGATATCCAGAAAGCGTTAGTTTATGTTCTTTTTCATCTACATTAATACGGTACCAACTTCTTTTATCATCTGTTTTTTTTATTCTCATCCATTGAGGAGATTCGATAAGCATATTTTTCCATTTCATAATTTTGAACTTAGTAGTGTCTGAAGCACTGTAAATAGAATCGTTAACTTTAAACTCTTTCACTTCATAAAACCCTTTTAACACACTTTCACCACCATTTTGACTATTTGCATATAAACTATAAGGTAACGCATAAAGCACAATTATTATTTTTAAAACTAAAAGTGTGGTACGTATTCCTTTCTTTAATTTAGGTCTTTCTAAGTCTGTTAGTGTAACAGGTTTTCTTAAGAAGAAAAATTGATATAAGCTTTTAAAATTATGCGCTAGTAAAAATATAGACATCAATACTAAATGCGTAGAAAGTATTTTTACAGGAACATCATAAAAATAGTTCACAGCCATAACATTGGCAGCTGTAGCTAATGTAATAATTAAACCAAAAGTTAATGTTCTTTTAAATAATAAGAATATTGCAGCTACTTCTGCCAATCCCATAAAAAGATTATAACCTTTAGAAAAACCTAGAAAAGTCCAGGCTAATCCCATTGGTGATGATTCTCCATAAGTTTGATTTAAGCGACTGTAAGAAGGGTAAGGAAATTGTAGTTTAATTACCTTAACAAGTCCATAATTTATAAGCATTAATCCTACATAAAATCGAAGTGCTACAGATAACCAATAGTATAATTTTTTATAGTTTGCTGTTTTTCTGTCTAATACAGACCAAATGATAGTAGAAATTACAGCTAGTAAAAACATAGTAAAAACTAAAACGTAATCATAAGTGGTGTCTCCACTTCCGTTAGGTCCTGTTTTTATTTCATAGGTAATTCCTAAAATTGTTTTTCCAATCCAAGGGATGAATTTATATAAGAAATTATTTAAAAATTGACCGATATATCCATAAAAAGGATAGGCTCCGTTATTCATAAGTAATACGAATAGCGCAAAATAAGTAAAGAAAAAACGAAAAGATATTTTCTCAAATGGAGACCATTTGATAGTTTCTAACGGATTGTTTTCCATAGGATTTATAAGGTTGGTGATTTTGTTGCAAACAAAACTATCGTTCTCTACAGAAAAAAAATTGTATTAATTGGACATTAACGTTCTTTAAGATTTTTGAAATAAATATTTTTTTGTGAAAAAACACTTACTTGGTTAAAAAACTGTTTTGGTGTAATTCCTGTTTGGTTTTTGAACATTCTATTAAAAGATGCTTGATCATAAAAACCTTGATCGAAAGCAATATCGGAAAGTTTAAAATTACGGTTTTGAGTTTTGATTTTTTCTAATGCATTTCTAAAACGAATATTGTTCCTTATTACAGTGGGAGAGCATCTGCAATGGGTAATAAATAAGCGATAGAGTTTTTTATAACTGCATTTTAACGCTTTAGCGATTTCTTTAATACTAAGTTTTTCTTGTTGAAGTAAATTTAAAGCATCTACAATTAGACTTAATTCTTTTTTCTCATTTAACTTAGAGAGTAAATAACTTTCAACTATGGATACTTTTTTAGCAATGGGTAATTCAAAAAAATCGGTTTGAAAATTAAAAAAATCATCAAACTCTTGAATGTGAAAAAATGGAGAATTCGTGAAATCTGTTATTGTAAATTGAGATAAACCATAAGGCTTAAAAATAATAACAAACTCTCTAACTTTTCCTTCGGATGTTACAAGGAGTGGTTTTGTATATTTATTTAAAGCAGTGAAGCTATTGGGGGCAGAAATGTCTTTTTTAATATGAATAGCGTCAGTAGTGTAGTTTACACTGGCTTGTTCAAAAATGCAAATAACATTATTGCTAGATGGAAATGCATAATAATTTTCATTATGCAATTCAAGCTCGTAGTAGAAACAAATATATTTAGATAACGAAGTGCTAGGACTTATTGTTGTAATATCCATCATAACATAGGCAACTTACTACATATTTTTTAATATTGATAAATTTTACTCAAAATAGTTGCTTTTGATTTATAGCTACTCACTTTATTCATAATACTTTTCTTATTTTTGTCGCTATTAAATTTTAAGGATGTCTAAGAAAACCATAGCTATACTTACCGTAATTTTAGCAATATTGATAGATCAAATTAGTAAAATTTATATCAAAACTCACTTCGCTTTAGGAGATGAAATAAAGGTTTTAGGTTTAGATTGGTTTAGAATTCATTTCACAGAGAATAATGGAATGGCATGGGGGTTTGAATTTGGAGGTAAAGCAGGGAAGTTGTTTTTAACAGTATTCAGATTAGTTGCTGTTTCTGGTATTATCTACTGGTTAGTTCAAACTATAAAAAATAAAATTCATAATGGTGTAGTAATTGCAATTTCCTTAATTTTAGCTGGGGCAATAGGGAATATTATCGATTCGGTTTTCTATGGAATTTTATTTAGCAAATCTGAAAGAGGAGTTATAGCAACAATGTTTCCAGAAAAAGGTTATGCAGATGTCTTTTTTGGGAAAGTAGTAGATATGTTGTATTTTCCAATATACCAAGGAGAAAGCTTTACGTTTTTCAATGCTATTTTTAATGGAGCTGATAGTTGGATAACTATTGGTGTAATTTTATTATTTATTTTTAATAAACAAGCATTTCCTAAAACACAAAAGGAATAATACATGAAATGGTATATTGTACTTCAAATAAGAATGTTTAATAGACATTTAAAAGATTTTGGAGTACCGCCATTACTAGCATACCCAATCTTAGTTTTCCTTTTTGTTTTTTTTTCTAACTTCATTTTTTATGCATTAGATGATAATTACGATGTATATATTTATCTTCTTTGGGCTATCAGTACACTTTTGAAGTTAAGCGAAAACAAACGAAATAATTTTTTAAAGCTTAGTTTTACTAGAAAAATCTATTTGAAAATAAGAGCTTTAGAGAATCTACTGTTTTCCACTCCTTTTGCACTATATCTATTAATCAAGCAACACTATTGGTATGTCTTATTGTTGTATTGCTTAGGACTATTGTTGAGTAGTTTTAAAATTACTATTCCTACGAGTTTAGTAATTCCAACGCCATTTGGAAAAAAGCCTTTTGAGTTTTCTTCAGGATTTAGAAAAACATTTTATATGTTTCCTTTAATTTATTGGTTAACCTATAAGTCTATAACAGTAGGGAATTTCAACTTAGGAATATTTTCATTATTACTTTTGTTTTTTACCGTATTTACATTTTATTCTAAAACTGAAAATGAGTATTGTGTGTGGATATTTAATAAGTCTCCTAAAAAGTTTATCATTAGAAAAATTAAAACAGGTATCACATATGTACTTTTTTTAAGTATGCCAATTTCCTTAGTTTTAACCGTCTTTTTTATAGAACATATCGTTATAATTATCGTCTTTCAATTATTAGGTATACTATATTTTACTCAGGTTATTATAGCAAAATATGCAGATTTTCCACAGCAAATTAACTTGCCAAGTTCAATGATTTTTGTGTTGAGTATGTCTTTTCCTCCTTTAATTTTATTTACTTTTCGTTACTTTTATGATAAGTCAATTCAAAAAACAAGCCCTTTTCTAGATGATAAACATTAAAAATTTATCAAAAAATTACGGAACAAATTCTGTATTGAATACCATCAATATAGATTTTGAAAAAGGATATGTATACGGTATCGTTGGAGAAAATGGTGCGGGTAAAACTACGTTTTTTAATTGTTTGTCTGGTATAGAAAGTTATAAAGGAAGTATTAATTCTATTAAAAACTTAAAGGATACCATTGGTTTTTTACAAACTGAATTTTATTTCTTTCCTAAAATTACGGGAAGAGAATACATTCAATTATTATTAAATGCTAGGGCTGTTAAAATAGATAATATTGATGAGCGAAATATTTTTGATTTGCCATTAGATACATATGCAGTGAATTATTCTACAGGAATGAAGAAAAAGCTTGCTTTAACAGCTGTTTTGTTGCAAGAAAATACTGTTTTTATTCTTGATGAACCTTTTAATGGAGTAGATATCCAAAGCAATATTATAATTTCTGAAATTATTCATGAATTAAAGCGTTTGAATAAACTAGTCATTATCTCATCTCATATTTTTTCAACTTTAGCTACTACTTGCGATGAAATTCACGTATTAGAGCAAGGTAGATTTGTGAAAAAGGTGATGCAAAAAGATTTTGAAGCTTTAGAAAATGAAATGAAAGCAAAAACGTTATTGAACAGAATAGACAGATTAAGATTAAAATAGAGCATGATAAAGAAAATATTTTTTTTAGGAAGTATTGTATTTCAGTTAATTATATATTGTCAAGAGACAATTCAAATTAATTTTAAGCCAGCAATTAAGAAGAAATATGAATATACTACTCAGTTTTTAAATAAGACATCGCGTACTACGCTACAAAGTGAAACTACTGTAGCACTAACGTTTTCTGAAGAAAATAATGGTTATAAAGTTTTTCAAGAATTTAAAGATGTACAGGTAATTGAACGTGATAAATTACTTTTCTCTTTAGATACTAAAACAGACTCTCTTGAAAATTATAGGTTACATGCATTAAAAAAGTTTTTAACGAAGAAAAATATTTTTTTTAATGTGAATAAACAAGGTGTGTTGCAAGAGCAAAACATACTAGACTTTTTTAAAGATTCTCCTTACTTAAGAAAAAGAGACAAAACTTTTTTTGAAGAGTATATTAGAAACTTGAATTTTAATCGATTTAATTTTTGGTCGAAAAAAGAGTTTACTGTAGGAGAAACGTTTACCATACCTATTCCTGAAAATAGTCCTTTACGACAAGCTAAAAACTTTAAGGTTCAATTGATAAAAGTATTAGGGCATAAAGCAATTTTTAAATTTGATACTGAATTTTACACAGCAGTAAGAAATAGAAACAGGGAAATTGTTGGAAAAACCAAAAATAATATACATGCTGTTTTGGTGATGAATACCTTAGATGGAACTCCTTTACAAATGCGAATGCTTTTTAAAAATGACGATAATTTACAATTAGTAACACAACATTTAAAAGGAGAACAAAGTATCGGTATAGCACGATTTCAGCATATCAGAGGTCTTGTTGATAAAACGATTACTGTTCCAGAATACTATAAAAAACCAAATTCCGATTCATTAAAATCAATACTTAAAAAGTATGCTTTTGCAACTAAAAACGATCTAGAAAAAGCCGTGCAAAACATCAATCCTTTTACTGTTGATGTAAGCAGGTATTGCGCTCGGTTAGGAATTAATATTGCTGCTTCTAAAAAATCAATTTTAGTACATGTGAAGCATATTAAAGCATTTGATATATCAGGAAATATAGTGTATCAAAACGATGTTGATTCTGATTTTGAATTGATAGATTATGAGCATCCTATTGATTATCCTTTGAGCTATAAATTATGCGATATGCCTGTTGCTTACTTTACTGTCGATGCAGAGTTCTTTGCATATCATGGAGGTGTTGACGAGATTCTTATTACTAAAGAAAATGCCATAGAAGAAGGAGTTTTTAATTGGATTCCTAAAGAGGTTGAGGTTGATCAGATTAATTGTTATACTTTCTTTAATGAAGAAAAAAATGAAATGAAAGTAGATCGTATAGAATTGAACTACTTTTCCTCAACATTTAAAGAAAAAATACCTTTAGAAAATAGAAATAAGGATATAGGAGAACTCCATTTTTTATTCACGAATTTAATTGATAAAAAAAAGCTTGAAAGTTTTCAAGTCTATTTTAATACACCTGTTACAGCTATAAATAAATTAAAATATAGGAATAAGACCTCAGTTACAAGAACATTTAAGTTGCCTGTAAAAAGAAAGCCATAAATCGTCTGTATTACTTAAAAACAGTTAATACCTCTTTAATAAGAGCTTTGTCTTCTATCTTAAAGGCTTTAGCATCTTTTACAACATAATCGTAAGCAGTAAGTCCTTTATTATCTTTAAGAGTAGTATCTACACCTTTTGCTTTTGCTAGTTTTACAAAAGCAATAACTTCTTCTGCAACTTTGGTCGGACTATAAGTGGCGTACGCTCCACGGCCAAAACCTAAGTACTTTTTAACATAAGGAGCTAATGCGTGCAGCACTGTTTCATTGCTTTTGTTTACTTTTTTTACATCCAAACCTCTTTCCATAAGTTCATGTACTCTTTTTAAAGCTACATTATCCATAAAATACTCATGCTTAAATTCTAAATCAAATAAAACATGACCGACAGTAGAATTGTCTTCTTTAAATAATGAATTAATATCAATATCATGTTGTAATAAGACATCAACAGTATTAATTTCTCTATAAATTGCTGTATAGGCAAGTAAAGATGCTGGTTCATAAGGGATTTTTTTAGTGAGTAAATACCTTATCATATCATTATCTCCATGTAAAACAGCTTCCATAAGTATGTTATGCCTACCAAAAGTAATAGGTTCTAATTTAAGTCCTAATTGTTCTACTAATTTCAGAATTTCAAGAGAACCATTATTAATAATATCTTTAAGTTTTTTTCGTAATAATAGTTTCCTTTTTTCAGTGTTCTTTTCCGAAGTAAAGTGTTTTTTTATATACTCAATGTCTTCAAAAACAATGGCTTGTTTTAAGTTTTTAGGATTGGGTACAAATCCTCTTTTAAGTAAATGTTGAATGGTTTTTTGATATTTCTTATACTTAGAGTTTTTACTTCTAAACAAATCATAAATAACATCTTTAAAATTATTATAACCAACTTTATAGCCTCCATCTACTAATTGAGCACCTTGTGCCAATAATGAATCAATTTTTTCTGTTTTATGCGATTGAATCGCACTATACAATTGTTTCTGAATTGCATATGGAGGAAGACTTGTTAGGGTAGTTACAATGTCGTCTTTTTGAAGTTTTGTGATGTTTTTAATTTCAAACTGTCCGTTTAAAATAGGTTCTTGTATTTTTTTAGTTTGATATATGGTGTCTTTAAAAACAAAAGCTAAAGTTTCACCTTCATATCCTGTAGTGTTTAGGTCTAGCTTGAGAATTCCATCAGCATCTAATTGTATGATGATATTATAATTTCGACCTGATTTTTTGACTGACAATGATTTAAAATCAATAACATCGATTTTTAATTCTTTCCATGCATATTTTGTTGTTTTACTTTTTATATCATAAAACTTTTTAGTTTGACGATCATAATCTGTTTTTAACATTACAATTTTATGATAATCATACTCGGAATGAGGATTTTTTTGAAGTTTGATTTCTGTTTGAGTATATCCTGTAAAAACAAAACATAAAAATGAAGTAATTAAAAATTTCATAGGCTTACTATTTTAATTTTTACAATCATAATACATACTTTTAAACGCTATTCCACGCTTTTTGAAATCACACAGCACTTCATCATTATCACCATAAAAAGGAACATATAAATCTTTTAATGATTTCAATTTTAAAAAGTCCTTTGGAACACTCTTTAATTCAAATCCATCAATATAAAAAGTTTCTAATTTTAAATGTTGAAAAACTGTTAATGGTACTTCGGAAAAATTATTTCTCCCTATAACCAACTCTTTTAAATTAGGTAATATAAAAGAGAGTTTAGCGAGCTTATTTCGTCGTATGTCTAATTTTTCTAACTGTGTTAATTCAGATAAAACTTTGGGAAGTTCTGTCAGATTATTGTTAGAAATATTTAGTGTTGTACATTTTTTTAATTGTGCAATAGCCTCCGGAAGTACATCGAGACTCATAAACGACATATCAAGAGTAATGGTGTTTTTTATTTGGTTAAAATCTTCTTTTTGTATTGAAAAAATAGGGTTTGATGAGATGTTTACATAATTCGGTGAATTGCCCAATTTTGGAATGCTAGTAAAGTCGTTTTTACTGATATTCAAAGAGTCTATTTGAGTGCTATTTTCCAAAGAAAACTCTTTTGTATCTGTAAGGAAATTATCACTTAGGTCCACTATTTTTAGTTGAGACTGCAATGAAATACCTTTAATTTCTTTGATACCAACTTTTCTAATTTTGAGTGTTTTTATATTCTTTGTTTTTGAAATATCTAAATTCCCATATCGCATATCAATATCAGATAAATCAAGATGAGAAAGATGTTTAGATGAAGGAACAAACCAACCAGAAATTCTTGTTTTGGCTAAATTTAAATACCTTAAGTTTTCAAATGCATTAAAAAGATTCAATTCTCCTTTCAAATACGTATTTCTAGACAAATCAATATGTTTGAGTTTTGTTAGTTTATGAATTTCATCAGAAAGTGATTCCAAGTAGTTTTCCGATAAATCTAAATATTCTAGGTTCGATAGCATTAATAATTCTTTAGGAATAGTTTTAAATGCCACTTTTAGTTTTAAATGCTTTAAGTTTTTTAGTCGATGAAATAATACTAATGTTTTCTTGGGTAGGGAATAGCCTTCTATATGAAGTGTTGTTAGTTTTGGTAAACTGAATAAATTTCTAGAAATCCTATCATCAAAAGGTATTTTTATACTTTCCAAATTTTGTAGATATACAATTTCATTTGGAATTTCTCGTGCTCTTATTTTTAGAAGATTAATAGCTGTTATTGAACAATTACTAACGGTAAGCCCTTTCCAATCAGTAAAATCGTTATCAAAAGACCATCCTGCTTCCTTAAAACTAGAAGGATTGGTGTTAATGAGTACTTGCAAAAACTCTGTTTCGTCTTCGTTTAGGCAATTATTTGCTAAGAGTTGTTGTACACAAAGTATTAGAAATAACAGTAATGATTTGTTTCTCATAACAAAAAAGAGTTCTTAATTAAGAACTCTTTATATTTAAAATTATTGTTTTTTAGTGTAATGCACCTAAATAGCGCTCTGCATCTAAAGCAGCCATACAGCCAGTACCAGCAGCAGTTACGGCTTGTCGATATTCTTTATCTTGAACATCTCCAGCAGCAAAGACGCCAGGAATGTTTGTTTTTGTTGATTTCCCTTTGGTAATCAAGTATCCTGTATCATCCATATCTAATACACCATTAAATAATTTTGTGTTTGGTGTATGTCCAATAGCAACAAACATTCCAGTAGCAGGAATTTCTGTTTTATCTCCAGTTTGATTATTTACAGCACGAACCCCTTCAACTACATTATCTCCTAAAACTTCATCAACTTCAGTATTAAAAAGAACCTCAATATTTTCAGTTTTATTTACTCTATGTTGCATCGCTTTTGAAGCACGCATATAATCTTTACGAACCAACATGGTAACTTTACTACAAATATTAGCTAAATAGGTAGCTTCTTCTGCAGCAGTATCTCCTGCTCCAACTACGATAACATCTTGTCCTTTGTAGAAGAAACCATCACAAGTAGCACATGCAGAAACACCTCCACCTTTAAGACGCTCTTCACTTTCTAGTCCAAGATATTTAGCTGTAGCACCAGTAGATATGATTACGGTTTCAGCTTCAAGCTCCGTAGTTTCATCTACAATAACTTTATGAATTCCACCTATTTCAGAAGAAAAATCTACTTTAGTAGCTACACCAAAACGAACTTGAGTTCCAAAACGTTCTGCTTGATTTTTCAAATCTTCCATCATAGCAGTACCGTCTGTACCATTTGGATATCCAGGGAAATTATCAACTTCTGTGGTCGTTGTTAATTGACCACCCATTTGCATACCTGTATACATTACAGGCTTCATATCAGCTCTTGCAGCATAAATTGCTGCTGTATATCCTGCAGGACCAGAACCGATGATTAAACATTTTATTCTTTCAACTGTATTTGACATTGGGTATTTTTTATAGAATTACAAATGTAATTTATTTTTACTTCCTTAAAAGAAATATACATATATTTCTGTTATTAGACGATAATTAAAAATAATCTTACAGCATTTTTATTTCTAAATATTAGTAAAGTGATAAAAAATTTTATACATTTGTCGCCCGTTATTCGGGGTGTAGCGTAGCCCGGTCATCGCGCCTGCTTTGGGAGCAGGAGGTCGCAGGTTCGAATCCTGCCACCCCGACATCAAAAAGACTATCTTTCTAGATAGTCTTTTTTTAGTTTTATAAAATAATAAAAGTAAGTATTAGAGTAAGATTACTTTTGTTTACGAACTGTAAAAAGAGGTCTAAAAAGTATCTGAAAACGTCATTCTGAATTTACCTTTGCTGAACTTGTTTCAGTATTTCAGAATCCAATTCTTCTGATTATCAGTTGTGATGAGAAACTGAAATCGGTTTGACTAAAAATAATCTTTTTAAACCTCTTTTCGTTGTTGATTTTAATAATGTTATATTCTTTACAGATAAATATTTAGAAAAAAATTATGTGCTATAACGTTTTACATTCTAAAGTAGCTTTTACTATTTTTCTACGAAAACTTTCAGTTGCATAAATAGCATTTCCGCTAAATGCAAAGCCAGTAAAAGAATTAGGTAAGCCAGAAATAATATCAGTAGTTGTATTATTGTTTAGGTCTACTTTTACAATTTTTTTCGAACCAAAATCTAATAGGTAAAGTTCATTTCCTATGAATTTAATTCGTCTTGGTATTGATAGCTGCGAAATTACATCAGTAAGTCTTGGTGAAGTTTCTTTAAGATTAATTTTAGAAAGTTGTCCACCAGAGAAAAGATTAGGTCTTAGAATCATAAAAAGCTCATCGCCTTTAATGGCTATAGCGTTCAGAGCTAATGAATGTGTAAATACAACATTTGTTTTTATTTCTGAGCTAGTAATATCTGCTTTGTAAATCGAATTTTGATTAGAGTTAATAGTTTTATTTACAGTAGAAATATATAATTCATTCCCTTTAAAAGCTAGGTCTGTAGGATCAATTTCTTTAGGTAAAGTAATTATTTCTTCAGCCTTTGGTAAATCAACTGTAACATCTACTTTATAAATTTTAGCAGGAACACTAGTAGTACTACTTACTGCCAGGTAAAGATAGTCTCCTCTAAATGCAAGTGCAGATATAATAAAAGGTGAGAATTGATCTGTTGATTTTGGTAAGGAGATAACTTCTTTTACTATTGGCGAAGCTTCCGTAATATTTACTTTACTAACCTTGAGAGATAAAAATTCTACAAAATACAGTTCATTTCCTTTTAATATAGGTTCTATTGGTCCATTTAATCCAGTTAAGTAATCTTCAACATCTTTTACAGTACCAATTGTTAAGTTTTCAATGTTTAATGTGGTGCATTTTTTTTGAAGAGTACAATTCCCATTTTCTACAATAGGTTTCATACATATTTCGTAGCTCCCGTTTTCAGTAAAGGTATACGAAAGGCTAGAGCTATCTGTAGTTAAATTTTCTATTCGTTTGTTGTTGATATACCACTCATACTTTAAATTAGAAAAACTATCTGAACTAAATATGTATGAGCTTTCACAAGTTGTTGTACTTGTATTTTCAATAATAATTTTTGTTTCATTTATCTCATTGCATTCCGTTGTTGCGTTGGTAAGTTCATTATCATTAGAACAAGAAAGTAATGTTAAAAGTAGTAGAGTAAATAATAGTTTTTTTCTCATGATTCTTTGTGTATGTGTTTATGCTGTATGTAGTACAATTGAAAACAGAAATACCCTATAAGGACTTAAGATCCCATACGAAATGTGTGTTTTTAGAAAGAAGAAAATTAGCAGTTGGAAGTAGTTTTATATCTACTACGTAGTGTTAAAAAAAAAAGAAATACTTAGGGTGATGTCTTTTTTGGTTGTTGTATCACTGTAATAATCAATAAAAGTAAAAATTATGAGATTTAACCAATTATTTTTTTCATTAGGACTATTTTTAATCCTTTTTTCTTGTAACGATGAAGATGCAAAAAACATAGTAAAAAGCAGTACTAAAGAGATAACAAAGTTTGTCGTAAATGGAGTTCAAGGTACTATAGATGCTAACACTAAAAAGATATCACTTTCAATAACTACTCCAGATGTGACTAATCTTGCACCTACAATAGAGGTATCAGATAAAGCTACAGTAAACCCTAAGTCAGGTGTTGCACAAGATTTTTCTAATCCTGTATCATACGTAGTAACTGCAGAAGATGGAACGACCACTACGTATACTACTACAGTTTCAGTAACAGGACAAACCGCTTCGAGTGCTAAAGCGATTATAAGTTTTGTTATTGGTGGAGTTCAGGGTACGATTGATACAAATGCAAAAAAAGTATCACTTCAAGTACCGAGTACAGATGTAACTAATCTGGTACCCACTATAGAAGTGTCAGATAAGGCTACAGTGAGTCCTAAATCGGGTATTGCACAAGATTTTTCTAACCCAGTTTCGTATGTAGTAACTGCGGAAGATGGTAGTACTTTAACGTATAATGTTTCTGTAATGAGCCAAATGAATACGAATATTTCTTCCTTTACTCATGATGGTAGACGATATGAAATTGTTCAAGAAGGAAAATCATGGAAAGATGCAGCTGCTTTTGCCGTAGCGAGAGGTGGTTACTTAGTAGAGATCAATAATCAGCAAGAACAAGATGCTGTTTTTCAAGCATTAAACAACGCAAATATTAATGCGAATAATACTGTTGCTCCTGATGGAGGCGGAGGTGCATATGTTTGGTTAGGAGGAAATGATATAGCTACTGAAGGAGATTGGATTTGGAATGGAGATGATCAAGGAGCAGGAACATCTTTTTGGAACGGACCTACAACAGGTAATGTTGTTAATAATGCCTATGTTAATTGGGGAAGACCAACAAATGGAGCTCCAAATCCCAATGGTCCGTTTGATGAGCCAGATAATTTTAATGGATCACAAGATGCCTTAGGGTTATCGCTTAATGGATGGCCTTTAGGATTTGCAGGACAATGGAATGATGTTAATGAAGGAAATACATTATTTTTTGTTATAGAGTATAATTAATCTGTATTAAAAATATTTTTAAAGGTTTAGGGTAAAAACTAAACCTTTTTTTATGTTCATTTTTCAATTAAAATTCCACCCTAAAAACAATATTTGGAGTAAAGCCTAACGATCGTGTTTCTTCATCAATTAGTAAATTATCAGAACCATCATTAGCAATAAAAAAACGTTTTTGTAATCGATTACTTCTATTGTAGAGGTTCAGAAAAGAAACTCCAATTTTTCCTTTCCAATGCTTATTTTTAGACAAATTGAATTGGTAGGTAGATGAAAAATCTAAACGATGATAATCGATTAATCGTTCGCCATTGATTTCTTGAATAGCAAAATCATTAACACCATTTTCATTGGTTTCGATAACATTAGTAAAAGGAATTCCTGTTCTATAATTCCATCCTAAAGAAAAGTCAAATTGACCAATATGATAATTATGAGACCAAAAAAAACTATGTCGGATATCATTATTGTCTGGAAAAGAATTACCATTATTGGTTAGGGGAAATGTAAAATCTGATTTACCAAAACTATAGCTCATCCAAGATGTATAATTATTAAATGTTCTTTTTAGTAAAGCTGTAATTCCTTTTGTGGTGCTTGTTCCATTTAAGATGGTTTCAGAGTTCGTAGTGATTAACCTAGAAAGAGAAGTTAAACCACTAACATTTTTATAATAGGCGTTAAGATCGAATAACCAATCTTTATTTTTAAAAACGAGCCCAAATGAAAAGTGATCGGCCTCTAAAATTGGAATTTCATTACTGTTTGAAAGACTCCAGACATTATTCTCTAAGCCAAAATCGCTAGTTGCAAATTCTATTAATTGACTAATGTTTTGATACTTTTTTTCAAAAGAAGCATTAAGCCATAAGTTTGTTGCTATTTTAGATTGTACAAATAATCTTGGTTCTATAGTTAGCTTTTTTTCAATAGAAAAATAACTACTACGTAAGCCCAAGCTTACATTAAAATCTTTCTTTTTTTTTAATTGATATTCAGAAAATAAAGAAATAGTTGTATTGGAGTCTTCTATTTCAGCAAGTTCATCGTCAAATAAATCATCTGGAAAAGGAAAAATAGTTCTTTTTAAAGTGTAACCAACATCATTGCTAGTATATTCTAATCCTAAGCTGAGTTGATGCTTTTGATTGAAATAATTGTGAAGTGAAGTTTTGATACTAAACTCTTTAATTTCATTTTTCTTAGTTGCAGATTCAACTATTGGAAAGCCTACATTTTGTTCTCCTTTAAAGTTATAGTCTAAATTGTATTTTGAAAAATATACAGTTGTTTTTTGCACAACTTTATCAGTCCAATTTCGGTTCCAATTACCACTGATACCAAAATTTTGAACAGATAAATCATCTGTTTCTGATAAAGAAAGATTTTCATTTTTTAGTTTATAATTCAGTTTGTTGTTAATGTATAATGTGCTGAGGTTAACATGGTCTTTTTCTCCCAGGTTTGAAAGAAGTTTTACATGTAAGTCATTAAAGAAGAAGTTGTTGTCTTTTTCGAATACATTCTGTGTGTCATTTTGTTCATTTCGTCCAATAATACTATTTTGGAAAACACGATCAGATATTTTATTGAATGTAATACTGTTAAAAACATCGGTTAATGCTCGCCGTCCAGCAACATGAACAGCTGTGTTTTTACTTAAAGGTAATTTTAAAAATGCATCTGAATGCGTTAAGTTAGTACCAAAACCACCAGAAATTTTTGTGTCAATTTTAGAATCGGTTGTTATGTCGATAACTCCAGCGATATGATTTCCATAATTGGCACTAACACCTCCTGTTTGAACAGTGACTTTATCAATAATATATGGATTAAAAGCTGAAATCATTCCAAAAAAATGTGCAGGATTATAAATTCGAATTCCATCGAAAAGTACGAGATTATGATCCGGAGTTCCTCCTCTGATATGTAAACCTGAAGTAGTTTCACTTGGACTTTGAATGTCTGGTAGTAATTGTAGACTTTGTAGCACATCTGGTTCTGTTAACCCCGGTAAAATGCCTCTTTTTTGTGGTTGAACTTCCAGTCCGCCTGAGTTTTTCTTTACAATACCATTAGTTAAGTAACTTGTAATTAAAACTTCATCTAATGTAGCAATGTCTTCTTCAATTTTATAGGATGTACATTTCGTGTTTTTTTTCTTGGTTATCAATTCTCGAAGAGGTTTATACCCTAAGAATGTAATGAGCAATGTGTCAGTTTTTCTAGTTCCAGATAATTCGAAATAACCATTCTCATCAGAAACTGTACCTAGAGACTTATCCGCTAAATAAATACTAGCTCCGATAATTGGTGTATTAGATAATTTATCTTTTACATAACCACAGACATAGGAATTAACATCTTTTTCTAAAACAAGAATATATCGATCAGATACCTTGTTAAAAATTAAATTGGTTAGTTGTTGAAGTTTACGTAGTTGTTGTTCTAAGGATAAGTTTATATTGAAGTTAAGAATGTTCTTTCCTTTAACAATTTGATCGGCATAAGAAAGTTTAACATTATGCTTCTTTTCTATACTAACTATAGCTTCTTGTAGGGAAATAGATTTTTTTTCTTGCTGGCAAAACAACAAGTTCGATAAAAAAAGAATAGTAAGAAAAGTATATCTTGTTATAAACCTCATTACTGTTTAACGAGTAAAATGGTGTTTTTATTAGTGAATTCTGTTTTAATTTTTAAAGGAAGAAAAACAGTTTCTAATGCTGTTTTTAAATCTTTGTGAGTAAAAGCACCAGTATAAATATAATCTAAATTTATGTTTTCTGATGTTTTAATTTCAATATTATATTGATTTTTAATGGCTTTTATTACATGTCTTAATGGAACACTATGAAATACACTTTCTCCATTTTGCCAACTAGGTTGATTTGCCTTAAATTCCCACTCTTCGGTTTTATTATTGATAACTCTAAAAGCTTTTCCTTTGGTTAAAAACGTTTCTTTTTTATCTGTTGTTACTTTTACTTTTCCTTCATAACAGTTCACGGTTAAAAAGTCATTATCCACATTTACATTAAACTGTGTCCCTAAAACAGTAACAGTACCAATTTTTGTTTTAACAGTAAAGGTTTTACCCTTTTTTACTTTAAAAAATGCTTCACCGCTTAATGTAAGTGTTCTATCTTTTTTCCATTGACTTTTTTTAAATGAAATAGAAGACTTAGCATTTAAGATTACATCAGAATCATCAGGTAAATTTAAAGCCAGTTGTTCACCAAAATCAGTATTGTAGACAGTTGAAGAATTCCTAAAATAAAAAACACTAAATAGTATTAGTAAAGAAGCGGCAACTGTAGCTATTTTAACATACAATGATATAACCTTTGGTTTTTCTGTTTTTTGAAGTTGTGCTTTAACTTTAGATAAAAGTTTTTCTTTATCGTAAGGTGGAGCAGCTAATTTTTCAGATTTTACAATAATCTTTTCGTATAATGGAAAGTCAGGATGATTCTTAAATGCTTCAAGTTCATCTGCATTTAAAGATCCGTTCATCCATCGAGCTAAAAAATTTTCATCTTTATTGATTTCCATATCTAGGTTTTTAAGCTGTTTGTTTACTAAAAAACAGATTAATACTAATCTACCCTAATTACAAACTACAATATTTCTATTTTTTCTCTTAATTTTTTTAAGGCTGCTGAGATTCTTTTCTCTACAGCTTTCACAGAAATTCCTAACATTTCGGCAATTTCGGCATATTTTTTTTTGTCTATTCTATTCAATAAAAACACCTCTCGTTGTTTTTCAGACAATTCACCAATTGCCTTTTGTAATTTCACCATAAACTCTTTTTCCTCTAAAAGAAATTCAGGGGTTTCGTAAGTGTATTTTTTTTCTTGTTTTTTTTGATGTTTTAATACTACTTTTTTATGTGCAACATGATTTAAAAATAGATTATTAGCTACAGTAAATAAAAAAGATTTTGCTTTATCTACGAATACTTTAGCGCAGTTTTGCCAAAGCTTAACATAACTTTCTTGTACGAAATCTTCTGCTAAATCTACATCGCCACATTTATAAAACATAAAATTCCTAAGATTTTCAGAATGTGTATTAAAGACTTCTTCAAAAACTTGGGGTTTGCATATTGAATTTTCTTGATCCATCTGAAGCAAACATAAAAAAAAATAAATCAAAAAAGGTAGGGTAGTTTTTAAGATGGCTGTTTCTTATTCAAATTAAACGAAATTATTAAGTATTAAACGAGTATGATTATGAGTAGTTTTAAGTACATTTTTAAGATATTATTGTTAGTGGCTTTATCAATTGGTGTTATGACTAGTTGTAGTAAAGATGATGAGGTAATTCCGGAAGGGAATGCTGTTGCTGGTGAGGGAACGGAAAATTCTGGTTTGGAAGAAGATTTAGGAGAAATCACATTATACAAAGTCAATGGAACTAACATCCAAAAAGTAAAAGATTTCGATGTAAAAGGAGAGAATTTAGCATATCAAAAAGATATCGCTAAACATAATGAAATTTGGGATTTGGTAAAAAAGATAGTGCCGCCAAATCAGCTAGAAAAATTAGATCAGTTTATGATTTATGATGGTACTCCATCAGGTAGTGCAGGTTTCGTATTAGAAATCAAAGAAGATTTATCAAGCTGGCAAATGGGAATCGCTATTAATTTTGCATATGAAGGAGGTTTTAATGTTGCAGGAGAGCTTGCTTATGTAATTATTCATGAATTTGGTCATATACTAACACTAAACGATACACAGTTAGATGCTAGTCAGACCAATTGTTCAACTTTTAACCCTGGAGAAGGTTGTTCAAAGCCAGATGCTTATATAAATGAGTTGTATCAAAATTATTGGGCAGATATTTGGGGAGATCATCAACTAGCATGGATCGAAGGAGAAGAGTCTTTAGCTAAATTTTATACCACTTACCAAGATCGTTTTGTTACAGAATATGCAGCTACTAATCCTGGTGAAGATATTGCAGAAGTGTTTGCCACTTATGTAACAAAAAAAGATATTCCTACAGGAGATACTATTGCAGAAAAAAAGATTCTATTGATGCATAACAGAAGTGAGTTAGTAGATTTTAGAAATCATATTCGAAGAAATCTGAACTTGCGAGGTAAAGGAAATACGAACAGTTTTATTTTACCTGAGCCTGGAAAATGGAAGCAACGAAACAAGATTGGTAAATCGTGTTTACGTCATAAACATTAAAACTCCCCCCTTTAGCGTCAGAGACATGAATTTAAATCAATTTAATTGTTTTTGACGCACTTTTTAAAAACAGAAAGCATGAGACAACTATATATATTAATAATTTCATCTTTATTAGGATGGAGTTGTGTTAGCACTAAAAAGATTTCGGAAGGAAAAATTCATTATAGAAGGACAGCTTGTTTAGGAAAGTGTCCAGTATTCGATTTATATGTATATAAGACTGGTAAAGTAGTTTTCTATGGTGTTAAAAATACAAAGGTTAAAGGTGATGCAGCGTATGAAATATCCAAAGAACGAGTATTGCGTTTAAGAGAAGAACTTGAAAAATTAACGTCCAATAAACAAAATAATAAAAGCGGTAGAGATCTACCAAAAACAATAGTAAATTTTGATAATGAAACCATAGTGGTAAAAGGAAATTCTAATTTGATTGTATTTAATAGTCTACTAAGAGAGTTGGCTCTTTTAGATTAGATTTTACTTATGTTTTTTGAATTCAATGTTAATTGTTGATTATGCAGTGAATCTCGGTAGAATGAAGTTTTATATAGTGTTTTAAGATTGAGGGATATTTTAATACTATGAGCAAAACTGATTTTTATCGAGGTTTCTTTTTTAGATATAAATTAACAGTTGTTTTTTATCATTATTAAATGTTCTAAAAAGATTTAAATTTAAAATTTTTCCATTTTGTTTATTTTTTTCATAAATTTGCTAAACAAAATAACGGGTATAAGAAAAAATAATTGATAAATTATTTAAATCAATGAAAAAAAATGTGTATATATGAAAGTAATATATACATTTGTTTTCCCAAGTTTCTTAATTTTTAAGATTATAGACATTTTTTGAAATAAATTTTAAAATTTTACGACAAATAGTTAGGAAACGATAAATACGACCAAACTATAGTAGTTTGGCAGAACATTATAATTATTGATTAGTTATGACATTAGTTGAAAAAGCATTAGAGTTTGAGAACCGAAAGTTTAAATTCGTAACTACCAGCGATAGAATTTTAGCTTCCAGAGAAGTTAAAGCTCTCATTTTAGAAATAAATGAAGAGTACAAAAAAAGTAAAGATGGTGAGTTAATGGATTTAATGAAAAGATTAACCGTTATTAAACAAAGAATCGAAAAAAGACTAAAAGGTAAGCCTCTTACTGCATAGAAAATTAAACAAAAAAGCTGTTGATCTAATTAACAGCTTTTTTTATACACTAAACTTACGTTTTTTAAAATGAAAATTTATCGTCTCCACAAAAAACAAAATTTGCCAATTACGATAGCACAAGCTTGGGAATTTCTATCGTCACCAAAAAACTTGAAAACAATAACTCCAGATTATATGGGGTTCAATATTATATCGGGAGCTGATAGAGCAATGTATCCCGGACAAATTATTCAATATATTGTTACTCCAATTCTAGGAATAAAAACGAAATGGGTTACCGAAATCACACATGTATCGCATCAAAAATACTTTGTTGATGAACAACGTTTTGGACCTTATGCACTATGGCATCATAAACATTTTATTAATGAGATTGATGGTGGAGTAGAAATGGAAGATATCATAGATTATAAACTTCCCTTAGGTATTTTAGGTCAATTAGCACATCCTTTTTTGGTACAACCCAAACTAGAGGAGATCTTTAGCTATCGTCAAAAAAAATTAATAGAACTTTTTGGAATATATAATGGATAAAATTTCAATCTTCTGGTTTAGAAGAGATTTACGTGTTGATGACAATAAAGGATTGTATGAAGCATTAACTAGTGGGCATAAAATCATACCTATTTTTATTTTTGATAAAAATATTCTTCAAAGACTACCTAAAAATGATGCTCGATTAGCCTTTATTCATGCTAGAATTACATACATTGATAAGATATTTAAGGAAATAGGAGGTAATTTATTAACGTTTTATAGTACGCCTTTAGAAGCTTTTCAAAGTCTAAGTAAAAGCTATACAATTGAGAATGTATTCACAAATAAAGATTACGAACCTTATGCTTTAGAACGAGATCATACAATTAAAGAATTTCTGTCTTCGAAAAACATTGGTTTTAAGGCCTACAAAGACCATGTGATCTTTGAAGAAAAAGAAGTAGTTAAAGACGATGGTAATCCATATAAAGTATACACTCCATATTCTAAAAAATGGTTAACGAAGTTTTCGACTATTGATTTTGATTTTTACCCATCAGAAGAACATCTAAACGAAATAGTTACTTCAGAAAATAAAGCTATTCATTCCATGGCTGAATTAGGTTTTGAATCTACAGTAATTAAAATTCCAGACTATGATGTCAGTCAACAAATCATTGATGAATACGAAGCGAAACGAAATTTTCCCGCCATAAAAGGAACTTCAAAATTAGGATTACATCTACGTTTTGGAAGTTATTCTACCAGAAAAGCAGTACAAGAGGCTCGTAAAAGTGATAATATTACGTTTCTAAAAGAATTGATTTGGCGTGAGTTTTTTATTCAAATTCTTTGGCATTATCCACATACAATAAATCAAGCTTTCAAACCTCAATATGATGGTATAGAATGGAGAAATAATGAGGAGGACTTTAAACGTTGGTGTGAAGGAAAAACAGGGTACCCTCTTGTAGATGCTGGAATGCGTGAATTGAATGCAACGGGTTTTATGCATAACAGAGTTCGAATGTTAGTTGGTAGTTTTTTATGCAAACATTTATTAATTGACTGGAGATGGGGGGAAGCTTATTTTGCTGAAAAATTATTAGATTTTGAACAAGCAAGTAATGTAGGAAATTGGCAGTGGGTTGCTGGTTGTGGTGTAGATGCAGCACCTTATTTTCGAATTTTTAATCCTACGACTCAGATTAAGAAATTTGATAAAGATTTAAAGTATATTAAAAAGTGGGTTCCAGAATTTCAGGAGCTTACCTATGTTGAACAAATGGTAGATCATAAGTTTGCTAGAGAACGTTGTTTAACTACTTATAAAAATGCATTGGCAAAAACTTAACAACTTGTTAATAATCAATAGTGTTGTTTTAATTAAATTTAAAGAATTAACAAGTAAATTGAATTATTATGACCACACAAGAAGTTGCAAATCAATGGTTGCAAATGTGCAGAGAAGGAAAAAATTTAGATTGTATTACTGAGCTTTATGCTGAAAATGTAGTGAGTAAAGAAATGCCAGGTGTACCTTATGGTGAGCTTGTTTCAGGAAAAGAAGAAGTTTATAATAAGAGTAAGCAATGGTTAGAAAATGTAGTAGAATTTCATACTTCTGAAATCTCTGAGCCAGTAATTGCAGAAAATCATTTTACGGCTAAAATGTCTTTTGATGTTACGTTTAAGGATAGGGGAAGACAGCAAATGGAAGAGGTTTGTGTTTTTGAAGTAAAAGATGGAAAAATAACGAACGAGCAGTTTTTCTATACAATGTAAAAAAATTGAGTTTATCATTTAGATACAATTTAAGCCCTGAATTTATCAGGGCTTTTTTATATTTGCTAGTAAATTAATTCGGGACGTAGCTTAGTCCGGTTAAAGTGCTGGTCTGGGGGACCAGAGATCGAAGGTTCGAATCCTTTCGTCCCGACTTTAATTTCAACTTCTATTAAATAATTAGTAATTTACAGCCAATAAATATTGAATTGTTATGCGTTTTCTTAAATACTTAATTGTTTTCTTACTAGGTTTTTTTATTGCTAGATTTTGGTATAATACTGAAGAAAAAAAACATCAAACTGAAGAGATTCAAGTAATGTTACAAGGAGTTGAAAACTTGAGTAAATTGGTTGTTTCTCAAGGGAATTATTCTGAAATGTATAGTTTTTCAGATACCAAAAAGTATTTCTTTGATTATATTCATTTTGAAAAAAAAGCAATGCTCTCTGTAAATGCTAAAGTAGAGGTGGGTTATGATTTATCTAAAATAGATATTCAAATTGATAGTGTAGCTAAGCAAATCATTATAAATGCTATTCCTGAAGAAGAGGTTACCATTTCTCCTGATATTAAATACTTCGATTTACAACAAAGCAAATTTAATACCTTTTCTAATGAGGAATTGAATAAGTTAAGTGATAAATCGGTAAAAATGATTGAAGAAACTATACAAATGACCGAGCAAAAAAAAGAAGCAAAAACCCGTTTGTTTCAAGAACTTTCTAAAATTTATCAGTTGTCTAAAATTTATAATTGGGAAGTGGTAGATAATACCAATACATTGAATGAAATACCTTTTTTAGATTAAAAAACTCAGTCCTTTTTAGAACTGAGTTGTACTAATTTTACTGTTTAGTTAGAGTTGTCATATAAATCCTTGGTGATACTCCAGCTGTATTGAGTTGCTTTAACCCTTATTTGTTGGTTTTTTACACCTAAATTCCCTTCATTTGGATTTAGTGCTAATCTTGCTCTTCTACTTCGTCTTCGTCTCACAGATTTTCGTCTAGAAATATTTTCACTAGAATTACAATCAAGATATACATTTCCATAAAAATGAATGCCAATTGGAGTTCTCCTTCTTCTCCATTTCCCTCTTCTTCTTTTATATCCTTTTATTATGGTAACTATTCTCGAAGGTTTAAATCTTTTCTTTCTTCGTACTTTATGTTTCACTTTTATAGCTCTTCTACTTCTATGTCCGTTATGATAATAGTTAGACCTTGTAATATAAGTTTTACAAGAAGAGGCTCTTTTAGCATCATCATAAGAATCTTCAAGAGTGAAACCTAAAGAAGATAAGTTTTTACTATTACTTGCTTCAATTTTTTGAGTTCTAGATTGTACTAAGTTTACATAGTTTTTAGTGCTAACCAAACCCCAATCGTAGTATTTGTAATAAATGCCTCCAATTTTAACCTCTGCATATTGATTTAGAAGTGCTCGTTCTACATCGTCAATAATAACATGATTATCAGGGTCATTTGTAAAGTCAAGACGTTCATTGCCTTCCTGACGAGTTAACCATAATGTTTCTTTTTTTGCAATTACAGATCGTAAAGAGGTAAAGTTTTTACTTTTTTCGTAAGCTGTAACAGGAGCAAATTCGTCATAAACAATTTTGTCTTCAATATCATCGATCTCATCCTCAGTTAAATGCCCGTATTTTTCTAGAAATTTATCATCATAAGCTTCAATTTGGGTATACAAATCTTCAACTGTAGCATCAAAATGCTCAAAACTTTTGAAACTTAATATGTCATTAAAAGCGATTAATTTCGATTGAGTTTTAGAAGCTTCAGCATCCAATGAGTTTGTGTCTTCAATGATGTTTTCTTCATTACTACTACATGAAAAAATAATGGTAGCAAGGAAAAATATCGTATAAAAAAATGTTTTTTTCATTCGTATTCGTATTACAAATTTTTGTGGTTTAATATTTGATTTTTAAAACAGATATCTGATTGTTTTTACCAAATATTGATACATTTTTTCACTAAATAAAAGTTTGAAAACTTTTATTCATATTCGTAAGAAACTAATTCAAATTAGTAAGAAATAGTATAAGACGAAGTCAATCGTATTAGTATTGAAAGCTTAATTAAGTGATGAAATCTGAAAATTCTGTTATACAGTTTTGCTAATGTAATGAAGTATAAATTGAGTGGCTCCTATATGCTCTTCTACATATTTTTTGTTAATCTCTCCCATAGAAACTCGTAGTTGAATATCCTTTTTCAACTTTTTAAAATTAGTTGAAAAATCTTCTGTGTTTATGATAGTTCTACAACCTCCTAGTTTAATTAAATCTACCGCCTCTTTAAATTTTGTGTGTTTTTTGCCTCCAAAAACTACTGGTACTCCATAAGTTGCTGGCTCTAAAATGTTATGTAAACCAGTTGCTAAACCACCACCAACATAAGCTGCGTTAGCATAAGAGTAGATTTTAGTAAGTAAACCAATGTTGTCAATAATCAGTACTTTATAATCTTTAAGATCTACATTATTTCTTTCTGAATATAATATTGTTTTCTCAAGAATAGCATTTCGTAAAGTTTCTATTTTAATAGCGTCAATGTTATGTGGAGCAATAATGAATTTTTCTTTGTCACTAGCATCTTTATTAATATAACTTATAATACATTCTTCATCTTCTTTCCAAGTACTTCCAGCAACAATGGTATAGGTATTGTTTTTAAATAATTCAATAGCCTCTAAATCGTTTTTTTGATGTAAAATCTCATATACACGATCAAAGCGAGTATCTCCAGAAACTGTTACATTTGAGAAGCCAATAGTATTTAATAAGTCTTTAGACTGATTGTTTTGAACAAAAAAATGATCAAAAGTAGGTAAGAAATTTCTCATCCATTTTCCATACCAAGTAAAGAAAGATTGTTCTTTCCTAAAAATACCGGAAATAAGTATTGTCTTAGAATTTGTTTGTTTTAACTCTTGAAGTAAGTTAGGCCAAAACTCATATTTTACAATAATTGAATACTCTGGGTGAATTTGTTGTATAAATCTCTTTACATTACTCCTAGTATCGAAAGGTAAGTAACACACGACATCGGCTACATCGTAATTTTTTCGAATTTCATAACCAGAAGGAGAAAAGAAAGTAACAACAATTTTATGGTTTACATATTTTTGTTTTAGTTTTTCAATGATAGGTCTTGCTTGTTCAAATTCTCCTAGCGAAGCAGCATGAATCCAAAACACACGATCTTCTTTTTCTATGATTTGTAATTGTTGAAATGTATCTTTTCTTCCACTAACAAATAACTTTATTTTAGGATTAAGTAAAGCGATTAGGCGTAAAAAAAAGTAAACAATGTGTATTATGATGTTGTATAGGAAAATCATGTCGTAAAAGTATCAAATAAAAAAATCAGTGGCAAAAACCACTGATTTTATATATAATTTATGAGTATGATTATTTAATCTCAAAATCTTCCATGAATTTTGTAGTGTAATTACCAGCTACATAATCTGGATGATCCATTAATTGTCTGTGGAAAGGAATAGTAGTTTTAATTCCTTCGATGATATACTCGTCTAAAGCACGCTTCATTTTATTAATTGCTTCTTCACGAGTTTGTGCAGTTACAATTAATTTAGCGATCATAGAATCATAATTTGGTGGAATTGTATACCCTGCATATGCATGTGTATCAATACGAACTCCATGTCCACCTGGCTCATGGTAAGAAGTAATCTTTCCAGGAGAAGGTCTAAAGTTCTTATGAGGATCTTCAGCGTTAATTCTACATTCTATAGAGTGTAACTGAGGTGTGTAATTTTTACCAGAAATTGGTACACCAGCAGCTACTAAAATTTGTTCACGAATTAAATCGTAATCTACAACTTCTTCAGTAATTGGGTGTTCTACCTGAATACGAGTATTCATTTCCATAAAGTAGAAGTTACGATGTTTATCCACTAGGAATTCAACAGTACCAGCACCTTCATACTTAATATATTCAGCAGCTTTAACAGCAGCAACTCCCATAGCATCTCTTAACTCATCTGTCATGAATGGAGAAGGAGTTTCTTCAGTTAATTTTTGGTGACGACGTTGTACAGAACAATCTCTTTCAGATAGGTGACACGCTTTACCAAATGAATCACCAACAATTTGAATCTCAATATGTCTTGGCTCTTCTATTAACTTTTCCATGTACATTCCGTCGTTTCCGAAAGAAGCTTTAGCTTCCATACGAGCAGAATCCCAAGCTGGTTTTAAGTCTTCTTTACTCCAAACTGCACGCATACCTTTACCACCACCACCAGCAGTAGCTTTAAGCATTACAGGGAATCCCATATCAACGGCAATCTTCTCAGCTTCTTCATAAGATGCTAAGATTCCTTCAGAACCAGGAATACAAGGTACACCAGCTGCAATCATTGTTGCTTTAGCTGTTGCTTTATCTCCCATTTTAGAAATCATTTCTTCAGAAGCACCAATAAATTTAATATCGTGTTCTTTACAAAGTTTAGAGAACTTTGCATTTTCAGAAAGGAATCCATATCCTGGGTGAATTGCATCTGCATTTGTAATTTCAGCAGCAGCAATAATTCTATCCATTTTCAAGTAAGACTCGTTACTTGGAGCAGGTCCTATACAAACTGCTTCATCTGCAAATCTTACATGTAAGCTTTCTGCATCAGCTTTCGAGTAAACCGCTACTGTTTTTATGCCCATTTCTTTACAGGTACGAATTACACGAAGTGCAATTTCACCTCTATTGGCAATTAATATCTTTTTAAACATAATTGTAATAGTTTATTAAATAGCTCTCAAACGATTAAGCTATAGTATAAAATTAAGATGGGTCAACTAAAAATAAAGGTTGATCAAATTCAACAGGTGTTGAATCATCTACTAATACTTTTACGATTTTTCCTGAAATTTCAGACTCTATTTCATTAAAAAGCTTCATTGCTTCAATGATACAAACTGTATCACCAGCTTTAATTTCATCACCAACTTCTACAAACACAGGCTTGTCTGGAGATGGTTTACGGTATAAAGTACCAATGATAGGTGATTTTATAGCTACGTATTTAGATTCGTCATCTGATTTTGCAGGAGTGGCAGGAGTTGATGCCTGAGCAACTGGTTGTTGAGCTACAACTTGTGGTGCCGCTACAACTTGTGGTGCAGTAGCAATAGGTGCAGCCTGAATAATTTTTGTTTCAGGTGCGTCTGATCCAGTTTTTATGGTGATTTTTACATCATCCATCTCTAGTTTTACTTCACTAGCACCAGATTTTGCTACGAACTTAATAAGATTTTGAATTTCTTTAATGTCCATTGTCTATAATTTTAGTTGATTGTGTCTATTTAGTATATGCCCATTTTAAATAGATGGATCCCCAAGTGAAACCACCACCAAATGCAGCAAAAATTAAATTATCACCTTTTTTAAGTTCTTTTTCATAGTCTGCAAGTAATAATGGTAAAGTAGCAGAAGTAGTATTACCATACTTACTGATATTCATCATTACTTTTTCTTCTGCTAAACCAATTCTATTGGCTGTAGCTTCAATAATTCTTTTATTAGCTTGATGTGGAACTAACCAATTAACAGTTTCTTTTGTTAAATTGTTTCGTTCTAATATTTTCTCTGATACATCTGCCATGTTAGATACTGCAAATTTAAATACAGTTCTACCTTCTTGATGTACATAATGTTGGTTGTTTTTTAGTGTTTCTTCTGAAGTAGGTAAAATAGATCCACCAGCATCAATCTTTAAGAATTCCCTTCCTACACCATCACTTCTTAAATATTCATCTTGAAAGCCTAGCCCTTCTTCATTAGGTTCAAATAAAGCTGCACCAGCTCCATCACCAAAAATAATACAAGTAGCCCTGTCTGTGTAGTCAATAATTGATGACATTTTATCTGCACCAATCAATAAAACTTTTTTGTATCTACCAGATTCTATATAACTAGATGCTGTAGACATACCATATAAAAAACTAGAACATGCAGCTTGCAAATCATAGGCAAATGCATTTATGGCTCCAATTTTAGTTGCGGTATACACTGCAGTAGAAGCTACTAACATATCAGGAGTAGCAGTAGCTACTATTACCAAATCAATATCTTTTGGATCAATATTGTTTTTGTGAATTAAATCTTCAGCAGCTTTTATGGCTAAGAAAGAAGTACCTTTTCCTTCTTCTTTTAATATTCTTCTTTCTTTAATTCCAGTTCTGCTGGTAATCCATTCATCATTGGTATCTACCATTGTTTCTAACTCTTGATTAGTTAGAATGTAGTCAGGAACATATTTTCCTACTGCGGTTATTGCTGCAGTTATTTTAGCCATGTCTGTTACTTATAGTAAATTTAGTTTTCAAAAGTAGTGATTTTTTTTTCACTTGAAAACGAAAAAAACGCCAAAAACATCCGTTTTTGACGTAAAATATGTTAAACTATATAGCTATAATATATTAAGCTTCAGCTTCAGTAGTATCGATTACTACTTGACCACGGTAATATAATTTACCTTCGTGCCAGTGAGCTCTATGGTATAAATGTGCTTCTCCAGTAGTAGGGTCAACAGCGATTTGAGGCATAGTAGCTTTATAGTGAGTTCTTCTTTTATCTCTTCTAGTTTTTGAAATTTTTCTCTTAGGATGTGCCATTTCTATGTGTTTTTTCCTGTTAGTAAATCTTTTAACTTATCCCACCTTGGGTCGATTGTGTCTTCTTCAACCGATTTTTCTTTATTAATCTCTAATTCCTTTAATTTCTCTAAAGCTTCAGATTTCATTGTTCCATTAAGCACATCTGGATGCACTCTTTTTTTAGGGACAGATAAAATAATTAATTCATAAATGTACTGAGCAATGTTTAATTCGTATGCTTCAAAAGGTATTATTAAAATTTCTTCATTTTCATCATTAAATTCTTGACCGAACTTAACAATTAACTTGAATGCTCCTTCTATTGCTTGGTTAAATGGTTCACTTGTTAAATCGCAAGGAACATTTACAGATCCATTAATAGAGAATAAAATTTCAAATAATGTACTTTTTTTTACAAATTCAACATCAACTTTCACATTAGTTGAATTAAATTCTTCGTACTGAAATTCTTCAAAGAACTTATTTTCAATTTGGTATTGAAATTTGTGACTTCCTTCTTTTAAGCCTACAAAAGGAATAGTATATTCTTTTAAACCTTTCATTTACAATATCAATTTGAGGGCGCAAATATAGTAAAATATTTTTTTAATACAGAAGAATTAAAACTATTTTGATTTTAATGTATTCGACTCTAATTCAATATTTTCTTTTCTGTTTCTATAAATTTTGAGAGAACTAAATAACGCCTCTTTAAAAGAATCGGTGTTTGCTTTGTTTTTTCCAGCGATATCGAACCCAGTTCCGTGGTCTGGAGAAGTCCTAATTCTGTTGAGCCCAGCTGTGAAATTTACCCCATTTCCAAAAGAGAGTGCTTTGAATGGGGCTAAGCCTTGATCATGGTACATCGCCAAGACACCATCGAATTGCTCATAGGTCTTAGATCCGAAAAAACCATCAGCTGCATAAGGACCGAAAACTAACTTGCCAGTTTTTTTAATTTCCGTTACAGTAGGTCTTATAATTTCATCATCTTCTTTTCCCATTACACCTTTATCACCACAATGAGGGTTTAATCCTAAAACTGCAATCTTAGGTTTATTAATGTTAAAATCCCTTTTCAGTGATGTATGCATTATCTCAACTTTCTTCTTAATTAATTCTGGAGTAATAAGTTCTGAAATTTGTGATACTGCAACATGCCCAGTAATCAATCCTATCCTTAAATCTCCGCACATTAATATCATTAAACTTTCACCATCAAGTTCATTTTCTAAAAACTCAGTATGTCCAGGGAAATTAAATTCTTTAGATTGTATATTTTCTTTATTGATAGGAGCGGTTAATAATACGTCTACATCTTTATTTTTTAAAGCTTTTACTGCTTCTGATAAAGATTTCAATGCATATTTACCTCCATCAGGAGTTGTTTTTCCTATCTCAACCTTTACATCCTCTTTCCAAATATTTAGTAAATTAATTTTACCATGAACTATTTTATCGAAAGATTGAATACCATGGATGCTATTATTTAGGTTTAAAGTTTTTTTGTGAAAAGAAATGACTTTATTAGAACCAAAAATTACAGGTGTACAAAATTCTAACATTCTTTTATCTTCAAATGTTTTAAGAATAACTTCTATGCCTATACCATTAATATCTCCAATAGAGATTCCTACAATAATTTTATTCGTTTTTTCCATATTTAGAATACCGATGTTGTATTTTTGATCTTAACAAAAGTAACTAAATTTTAAGGAATGTTTACAGGTATTATAGAAACACTTGGTAGTGTTACAGAATTGGTGAAAGAACAAGAAAATTTACACTTAACTCTTAAAAGTACAATTACTGAAGAGTTAAAAATAGATCAGAGCGTGGCTCATAATGGAGTTTGTTTAACTGTAGTTGCTATTGATAATGACACGTATGTGGTTACTGCTATAAAGGAAACTATAGATAAAAGTAATATTGGAGATTTACAAGTTGGTGATGAAGTAAATCTTGAACGCGCCATGAAATTGGGGGATAGATTAGACGGACATATTGTTCAAGGACATGTTGATCAAACAGGAGTTTGTATTGGTATTCAAGATCAGGAAGGAAGTACTGTTTTTACTTTCAAGTACGATACAGAGATGAATAACATTACCATTGAAAAAGGTTCGGTAACTGTTAATGGAGTGAGTTTAACAGTTGTGAACTCTAAAAAGAATGAATTTAGTGTGGCGATTATTCCTTATACATTAGCGCACACAACGTTTAAAAATTTCGAAATTGGAACGAAGGTGAATTTAGAGTTTGATGTTATAGGGAAATATGTAGCTAGGCTACAAGAACTCAAATAACAGAAGAAGTGTCTAAAATATAATCAAGCTATTTTTTAGACACTTCTTTAAATTATTAAGCCTTTTTAGGTTATAATTTCGGATTTACTATAATCCGAAACAAGTTACGCTCACTTTAACTCTTATTTTACACTCTTGAGGCAATAGGTGATATTGTTGACAAGTTCCACATGGTGTAGCAACACCTACAACCCCATAACAGGTTGGTGAAGGTGGACAATATGAGAACATTCCCCCATTAATGTTTTTTTTGGCTGTTTTACTTAGTTTTTTTCCAATATTTAAGATTGATTTTTTCATGATTTATCATTTTTTAAGATTCGCAATAACATGCAGGTCTAAGAATTAACCGTTCCCACATTCTGCAGATTGCGTAAGAGCACTGAATATTACCGCCCTGTATACTTTTTTGTTCAGCTTTGTTAATGCTTTTTCCAATATTTAAGATTGATTTTTTCATAATTATATCTTGTTGTCAATATTAAAAAGAAAAACATCTTACACTAACTAAAACTCGATTCTGACACGATGGAGGCAAAGCGTTAAATTCTCTACATGTTCCACATGTTAAACTTATAGGGCCATCAAAAACTCCATAACATATTGGTGTAGAAGGGCAATTCACCATTCCTCCATTAATGTTTTTTTGAGCTGTTTTACTTAAGTTTTTTCCGATATTCAAGATTGATTTTTTCATATACGTTGTTTTAGGAATAAGGGGTTAGCATAACCAACCCCTTACTAATTAAGTTAATTAAATCGTTTGATTAGTAGTTATAAAAACCACCACGTCCATCACATTCTCCTGGGCAATGTGTTCCTCCAGAAAAACATTTAGTTCCTGATTTTGCATTTACACAGATAGAAGAGCATTCAGCTATTACTAAACTTAATCTACTTCCATAAACATTTGATTGTTCATTTTTTGAAAGTACATTTCCTAATTTTGAAATTGATTTCTTCATAATTTTAAAAATTTAAAAAGTGATTAAATCCTTGAACATTTAGAGACACTCAAAGGTTATGTCTATTCTTCGCGAAAATTTTTTATTTGTTACTAAGTGTTTTAACAACAAATTATAGAGATGTATATAATCTCACTCAATACTAATTTTAAAGTCCTATTAAAACTATAGAACCTTGAGATTAAAAATGGGCGCAGATAGGATCTGTTCCATCATCACATAGTTCGTTACAGCGTATTCTGTAAATGCCTATTCTGTAAGAATAACAAACTCCAATAGGTACTCCATTTGGACCATCATCGAATCCACCATTAATCTTTTTCTGATCTGCTTTAGGTAAACATTTACCTAGGTTGAAAATTATTTTTTTCATAATTAGAAGGTTTAAAATGATTATCCGAAATATTTAAGAATTGTAAATATTTCGGATATTTAGTTTTTATAAATTAGTAATTGATCCAACCACCTCGGCCATCACATACTCCAGGACAATGTGGAGGTCCACATTTAATTGTTGTAGTTGCAGTAGGACAAACTTCCGAGCATAATCCTATTCTGATTAAAGGAATAATTCCTCCATTAATTTCAGTTTGTTCAGTTTTATTTAAAGCTTTTCCAATGTTTAAGATTGATTTTTTCATAATAAAAATTTATAAATTATTGAATCCCTTGATATTTATAGACATTTAGGGCTTGTGTCTATTTGTGCAATAACTTTCGTTGTATTGAAAATAATATTGCTTTTAATACCTATATGCACCACCGTTTCCATCACATACACCAGGACAATGAGGAGGCCCACATTTAGTTCCTCTAGGTGCTGTACGACATACTTGCTCGCATGTTGCTACTCTAATAGGAATGATTCCTCCGTTAACTTCAGTTTGTTCAGCTTTGTTTAAAGCTTTTCCAATGTTTAAGATTGATTTTTTCATGATTTAAAAAAAATAATATTGATTAAATCCTTGAACATTTAGAGACACTCAAGGTTTGTGTCTATTCTTCACGAGAGATTATTTAGGGAAATATTTTATGCATATATTGGTATCCCATCTCCGCTGCCACCACAGCTAGGATGATTAGGTATAATAGCAGGGAAATTTAAATAGCAATAACTACCTTGTCCGCCAACTAATACATAGTTTCTACCATTACATTTGTAACGACAAAGTTTAAGAGGCATCCCGCCGCTTACTTGTGTTTGTTCTTTTTTAGATAACGCTTTTCCAATGTTTAAGATTGATTTTTTCATAATAAATAGATTATTTTAATTGATTACGGCTTTAAAATATACTTAGTAACATAATGCTTTGATATGAAGTAAATAGCTATGATGGTGTTGTATAAATAAAATAACAACGTACACTCGTGTCTAATTACAAAATCAAATGAATCTATGTAGCAGTTTTATGAAGTTCTTAACCAGAACTGATAACAAAAACTATTTTTATTGACACCAGAAAAGGTGTAAAACACAAGGCTTGTCTTGAAGTCTAAATCCATAGTTGATTATAGATACTTCATAAGCTTGCCTTAATGAACTTTATTGTAGCTAATAAAAACAGTATACCCTGTGTTTGAGAGGTCTTCTATTTACAATGTATAAGAAAAGAAGAGGTCTCTTTTAAGAGTTCTTATGTTTGGTTATCGCTAAATAAAAGTACCAAAATTTGAGATCGATGTTTCATGATCGAAAAGTATTAGAGGTTAATAAGCCCTTGAATATTTAAAGACACCAAGGATTGTGTCTACTCATTTCAAAAACCTTAAAAAGTAGCTATGCAATGTAACTGATAGTATCTATTAAATAGCACAAGCCATTAATACATTCGCCAATAGGCTTAACACAATATTTATTACAAGGTTTAGAAATACCTCCTGTAATTTGTTGTTGCCTAGCTTTATGTAAAGGTTTACCTAGTTTTGAGATTGTTTTTTTCATAATTAAATAATAATAACCTCCTTGAATATTTAAAGACATCAAGGTTTTTTTTCTATTCTTCGCGAAAATTTATTTTATGACCTTTTTAAGTTGATAGAAGAAACGTTCTATTAACCTAAGGTCTTCTGTAATGATATCAGCACTTCCTTGCATTTCTTGTCTAAACTCTAGTTGTCTTTGATAAGAAGTTTCTAGTTTGTTCGGTAAGTTGATATCTATAATATAATTGCCTTCTTGGTCTGGGATTGATGAAATACGTTTGACAATACCATCGAGTTTTCCAAATTCATCAGAAGGATAGTTCAATAATTTAATTTGTACTTTCTGTCCTATTTTTATTTTTCCAGAGTTAGCTATAGGGGCTTTAACTTTCCCAATAAAGTCTTTTGCATTGTCTGGAATAATTGTGAAAATTAAATCGCCACTTTTTACAGTTTGATTTTTACTCCAATACGAAAGAAAAGAAACTTTTCCGCTCATTGAAGTAGTTAAAGCGTAGTTGTTTTCCCAATCACTAATAGCTTTTCTTAAAAGTAAAAACGATTGTTTTGCTCTTTTTTGTAATCCTCTATCATTTTGAGTTTTTTTAATACTCGTATCATCTAGGTTTTGAGAAGAGCTATTGATAAGTTCTTTAATTTGTAAAATAGAAGCTTCCATATTAGCATAACTTCGTTCAGATTGAATAAATTCTACCTGACGTTGTTCCATTTCTTTGGCAGAAATAACACCTTTTTCAAACATTTGCTTACTTCTCTTAAGATCTGTTTTTCTAAACTCCAGTTCTTTCTTGCTTAATTCTTTTTGATATAGCATGTTTTGTAATCTTCGTCTAGCCTCTATAACCGACATTTGATTTGCAATTACTTGGGATTTAAAAGGAGCAAGATCTTTATTAAGTTTATAGGCTTGATAGTCGTTTTCAAACTGAGAGAAACTAGCATTGATATCGCCTAGGATTAAAGGAGGGATATCATCTAAAGGAAAATTAAACTCTTCATTATGAAATTCAATAGTGTCTACAATACTTTTTAAAAATAAAACATCTTTATAAGATGAGCTATTTTTTATAACAGCTAAAATTTCATTTTGCTTCACCTTAGTGCCTTCATTAGCCAAAAGCACCTCAAATTGACCTGTAGCTCTTGCGAAAATTTTCTCAGGAGGAGTAGCAGTAGTAACCATTACTTCAGTTGTAATTACATCAGGGTATTTTACAAACCAAGAGATAAATAATAATATGATAATTAATGCTAAGATTAATAGATTACCATATCTAATCATCCAATTAGGAACTTTTGTCAATATCTCTTGAACTTCCTCGCTTCTTATTTCTATGTCTTGCTGGTCTTGAGGCATTATTGTCTTTTAGTTGTTATGCTAATTTTATTTTTTTTGTTCATTCACTATGCCCTTTTTGTGAAAAAGGGTAGAAAAGAGGAAAAGTATACTTTTCCTCTTATTTATTACATGAAACGCTCTGTTAATAAAACAGAACTTATGCAAGGATTATTATCCTCAACGTTTCTTTTTAGAAAAAAATCAAAATGTAAAATTGATTTCTTCATAGTTTTAGTTTCTGCAACATTTGCAATGACCTAAAAGATAGTATCCCGGTAAACAAGTACCATCCATGCTTAGGTAAGGAGCTTTACAAACTTGAATTTGTAATAGTCCTCCATTAATGCTTTTTTGTTGATCTTTCGTTAATACGTTTCCGATATTGAATATTGATTTTTTCATTTTTAAAGTTTTGAATTTAACAGTTACCAATACATATATTAAACACGCAAGTATAACAAATTGTTGCTTCGATAGGGCAGCCTGTGTTTGCACAGCTAGGGCAATCCTCATCATTATTACATGTCTGAATACCTATTCCTCCTGCAATCGCTTTTTGTTGTGCCTTGCTGATAGTTTTACCTAATTTTAAAATAGATTTTTTCATAATGTTTATTTTATATTCTATACTGGATCATTATTTCTAGGAGGATTTCCACCACCAGTGTTACCACCACCAGAACCACCAGTATTACATGAACAGTATAAAGGCTTCCAGTATAATTCTTGTAAGTGAGGACAAGCACACCATTCGAAACATGGTCCTGTAAATACTCTTCCTCCATTAATAGTTTTTTGTTCTGCTTTTTGTAACGCCTTACCTAAATTTAAGATTGATTTTTTCATAATTTTAAAGATTTAAAAAATGTTAAATCCCCGATCATTTTAAGACATTCAGGGTGTATGTCTATTCTTCGCGAAAAAATATGTTAGCTACCTAGCTCAAGTTGATTTTTGACTAAGTGATAATAACTTCCTTTTAATTTAATTAATGATTCATGATTACCTTGTTCTACAATTTTACCCTGATCTAAAACAACAATTTGATGTGCGTTTTTAACAGTACTCAGACGATGCGCAATTACAACAGCGGTTTTATCGGCAAAAAAATTGTTTAAGTTTTCCATGATTACTTTTTCATTATTGGCATCTAATGCTGAAGTCGCTTCATCAAAAAATAAAAACTTAGGGTCTTTATATACAGACCTAGCAATAAGTAATCGTTGTTTTTGACCAGTACTTAGGCCATTTCCTTCGCTACCTATTTTGGTATTGTATCCAAGAGGCAGTCCTTCAATATAATCTGAAATATTAGCTACATTTATAGCATGATTTAATTTTTCTTTATCAACATAATCTTCTCCAACGGCAATGTTTTTAGCAATGCTATCGTTAAAAATATATCCTTCTTGCATTACTACACCACAATTTCTTCTCCATTCTTTTTGAGAAATATTTTTTAGATTAAAATTACCAACAGTAATCTCTCCTTTTTCAATTTGATAGAATCCAAGTAATAATTTCATTAATGTAGTTTTTCCACTACCGCTAACTCCAACAATTGCTGTTGTTTTGTTTGCAGGAATTTCTAGTGTTAAATCTTTAATTACAGGTTCTAATCCACCTGTATATCTAAAAGAAACATTCTTTAATTGTATTGGGTTATTGACTGGGATATTCGTTACTTTTTCATCACTAGGTTTTTCTTCATCCTCCATGTTATGAATTTCCCCAAGACGATCAAGTGAAATCTGAGCATCTTGTACATCTCGCATAAAATTTATTAATTGGGTAATCGGACCATTTAATTGTCCAACAATGTAACTAATGGCCATCATCATACCCAAAGTAATTTTCCCATCGATTACCAATTTGGCAGATAAAATTGTGATGAACATATTTTTAAGCTCATTAATAAAATTAGATCCAACACTTTGTGTTTGTTCTAATGCAAGGCTCTTAGTAGCTACTTTAAATAAACGTGCTTGAACATATTCCCAGTTCCAACGCATTCTTCGTTCTGCATTATGGAGTTTAATTTCTTGCATACCATTAATAAGCTCTATTACTTTACTTTGCTCTTGACTTACCTCAGAGAATCTTTTGTAATCTAATTCTTTTCTCTTTTTGAAAAAGAACAATACCCAAGCAAAATAGAGTACACTTCCTAGTACAAAAACACCAAAAATTTGAATGCTATAAAACCCTAGTACAAGACTAAAAATAATAAGGTTTATAAAAGAGAATAGTACAGATAATGAAGAAGTAGTTAAAATTCGTTCTATCCTTTTATGGTCGTTTATTCGTTGTAATAAATCTCCTGTCATCCTTACATCAAAGTAAGAAATAGGTAATTTCATTAATTTGATAAAGAAATCAGAAATTAAAGAGATGTTAATTCTAGTACTTAAATGTAATAAAATCCAACTTCGTATGATTTCTAGTGAAGCTTTACCGAAAAATAGAAAAAGTTGTGCGAAAAGTATAAGATAGACAAAGTTTAAGTCTTGATTTTCAATACCAACATCAACAACACTTTGAGTTAAAAAAGGAAGAATCAATTGTAGGACACTTCCAGCAAGTAAACCTATAATTAATTGAATTATAAACTTTTTATACTTGATTAAGTATCTGAAAATAAAAGAGAAACCGAATTTTTCATCTTCTTCAAATTCTTGAGAATAAAAAGCTGCAGTAGGCTCTACTAATAAAGCAATACCATCTTCTGTGTTCTCGTCAGCATTATTTCCAATCCAATGCTTAATAAATTCTTTTTTTGTTAATGTAATTAATCCATGAGCAGGATCTGAAATATAAATTTTATCCTTTTTTATTTTGTAGAGAACAACATAATGATTTTTATTCCAGTGTATGATACAAGGTAAAGGTGCTTCTGTAAGCTTTTTAAAAGCTAATTTTATTCCAAGAGATTTAAATCCCATAGATTCTACAGCCTCACTAAGACCGAGTAAACTACTACCTTCTCTGGTGGTTTCGCTTAGTTCTCTTAGTTGTTGCGTATTAATAGTCTTGCCATAATGTTTAGCAATGATCTTAATACAAGTTGGCCCGCAGTCTTTAGCCTCTGTTTGTTTATAATGTGGAAATTTTTTCAAGTATGCTTAATTAAAGTTAACTGGAAAATATTGTTTTGCCAGTTTTAAAGGTTAAAAAAGAGGTTATATTGCTTTATAAAAACCAACATAACCCCTGAATACATTCACCAATAGGTGGAATACATTGTTTATGACAAGGTTTATCTTCTATAATAAATCCACCAGTAATGATTTTTTGAGTGTCTTTATGTAGAACAGTCCCAAGATTTAAAATTTGTTTTTTCATTGTTGATGAATTTAAGTTGTTATAATACTTGCTTAAACTATGTTGAATAACTATTGATTTTGTGTTTTATGGTCGATTGTGAATCTGTTAGTACAGACAACAAGTGTCTCCAGGAAATTCACAAAGTATTTTCATAAAAGTACATCCTGGACCTCCATTACTTCCGTCTCCACCGCCGTCGTCGTTTTTAAAGCAAAAATCTCCAATACAATGTGTACCAGGAGGGCATCCTTCTCCATCAAAACAAAAAGCAACAGGATTTCCTCCGCTAATTTTCTTTTGTTCTGCCTTACCAAGAACTTTTCCTAAGTTTAAGATTGATTTTTTCATAATAATTAAAATTTTAGATTATTTTTGCGGCGAACATTTTAAGACACTCACCAGGGTGTCTATTCTTCGCGAGAGAATATTGTTCTAAATGGCAAAGTCGTTTTAGGCTTTGCCAATTTTTTTGTTTTTATTCTTGCAATGTTAACGTAGTTTGAAAATGCTCTTCTAAATCTTCTATAAAAAAGATTAAATCAGATCTATCGTATTCTTTAGGAAACGATTTACCATTAATTAAAATTTCAGGTGTGAAATTTATTCCATTCGTTGTACACCAATCTTTTTCTGCTTTTAACACTTCGATTGGGTTAGTAGTATGAGCTTTGTTAATCCATTTTGCTGCCCATTTATCATAATTAGTATCTCTGTAAATATCATCAAGAGCAACTTTACAATCTTCTATTTTACCAGTATTATACAATTCTAATAGCGTTGTAGCAACTTTTACTCCAGGGTTTTCTTCATCATCAGTTCCGACATTAAAACGAATAATGATTTTTACAGCATCGTTATATTTGTTTAGTATGTCATGCACAATTTCATGTACACCTTTACAGTGACCACAAAATGGGTTGGTTACCGTAATAATTTCTAATGAAGCATTTTTGTTACCAAAGATTAATTCATTTGTAGCAGTAATAGCTGTATCTAATTTTGGTGATTTAGTTAATAAGCTATTAAATAAGTTGAAATTTCTTTTGAATTTCACAAAGTTTATTTTCTCTTTCTGTAGTAAACGTAACTCTTTTACCATTGGTTTTACAAAATTCCAAATAGTATATACACTAATAAAAGATGCTACAGTAAGTATGATATCTGTTAAGTTTAATTCAGCTACTATGGTGGTGAACTGTCCTTCAACAAAAAACAAACCAGCTTGTAACCATAATACTCCAACAATAGTTAAACATAGAAGGCACCAAGATTTTACTACTTTATATTGATAGTATATAGAATAAAGCGTTACAGGAAGCGCAACAAAACTAATTATATATAAAGGGTTTAAGTTGCTTAACAAGAAAGAAGCAAGTAAAACACTTGAAAAATAAATAATACTTAAATCGCTTAATTTGTGATTTTTTATAATTTCAGCACCTTTTGAGTTTAATACAGCATCACAATCCTTTTTTTCGTTAGTTCCAGAACAAAAAGCATTACCAATAGCGGTACTTTCACCAAGTTCTTGTTGTAGAATGCTATAACTAGTAAAAACACCAAGTAGCGCAAGAAAACTATATGCAAAATTAATAAGGCTATTTCCTTTATTAATTAGCATGTATATGATTATTACTGAAATTAGTCCAAATAAAACAATGTTTTTTAGTCCTTTGTTTTCTTTTGAAGTGGTAATGTCATCAGTCTTTTCAACAGCGACAATAATTCCGGTAAATTGAGTTAAAAATCCACCTTCAGTTAATTTTTTACTTGAATCATCTCCACTTATAATCGTATAAGTGGATTTTTTAGTATCTTTTTTTACGGTAACTAAATCGTTTCCTGTATCTGTTGAGATTTGAGCAATAAAACTATCTGGTAATTGTTGCAGTGTTTGTACATCTGTAGGAACTTCTGCAGCTATATTTTCAATATTAAAATGATCTAAAACACCAGTTATGGCATGTAAACTAGGGTAAGAAGGATGACTTTGAATTTGAAAGTCAAGTTCTTTTTTGTCATAAACAATTCCGTTACTAGATAGTAGCTTTTGTACTATCAAAGATAATGCATTTTTCATAGGAAGTTTAAGTACTTCAATAAAGAAATACTAATTTAAGATTTATTGGTTGATGACAATAAAGTTACAATTTTTTTTAAAACAGCTCTTTTAACTTAAGAAATTTAACATTTTTTTTATTTCAATTTAAATTTGATTGTGTGCTATATATTGTGTTTTTAACGTTAAAAAAACATTGATTATTAAATAAATGTGTTTTTATTTTATTGTTTTATCAAAAATGAAGTTTTAAAAAAAGATTGTAATAATTGTTTACAGTAAGATTTGGTTTTTGAGAGTTTTGCTTTAAAATAAAGTATATAAAAACAAAAAAGCTTCACAAAAAGTGAAGCTTTAAAGGTGGTCCCACATGGGCTCGAACCATGGACCCCCTGATTATGAGTCAGGTGCTCTAACCAACTGAGCTATAGGACCAGTAAAATGGATTGCAAAAATAAAAACTTTTTTGAAATTTTAAAGTCTTTTTTACACTTTTCTTACCATTAAATTTTTTCCGAAATTAATTAAATTTTCTTTAGCTGATTCTGAGATGTTTAGGCTTTTTAGATTGTCGAAAGATTTATTTGTATAGACTTTAATTAAGTCTTGAACCAAGTTTGGAATATCGTTTTGTTCAAAAATTCTTGTCACTTCTGCAATTTTTGTTCCGTTATCTTCAAGTTTCTGATTGAAGAAAAATTTAAGCTTTTCTTGATCGCTTTCATCAGCTACTTCTAAACATTTTAAATACAAGAACGTCTTTTTATTTTCTATAATATCTCCTCCGATTTGTTTTCCAAAAGTTTCTGGATTTCCAAAGGTGTCTAAGAAATCGTCTTGTAATTGAAATGCAATACCTAGATTTACCCCAAAATTATATAGCTCTTCTGCTTGCTTATCTGAAGCTTCTGCAACAATAGCTCCCATTTTTAGTGCAGCACCTACTAAAACCGATGTTTTTAAAGTGATCATTTTAATGTACTCATCAATGGTTACATCATTACGAGTTTCAAAATCAACATCCAATTGTTGTCCGTCACAAACTTCAATAGCTGTTTTGCTAAATAATTTCGCTAGTTTTTGAAAAATTATGGGTTCATAATTTTCAAAATATTGATAAGCCAAAATTAGCATAGCATCACCAGAAAGAATTCCTGTATTAATATCCCATTTATGATGTACAGTTTCTTTTCCTCTTCGTAAAGGTGCTTCGTCCATAATATCATCATGGACTAAAGTAAAATTGTGAAAAGTTTCCACAGCCATGGCAGCAGGCAATGCTTTTTCAAAAGTACCTGAAAAAATATCACAAGCAATTAAGGTAAGTATAGGTCTTAATCGTTTTCCGCCTAGTTGTAAAATATAATCAATAGGAGCATAGAGGTTTTTAGGTTCTCTATTAAAATCTTGACTTTGTAAATAATTTAAAAATGATTGCTGATACTTAGATAGTTCCAAAAGGTAAAATTTTTGGTGCAAAAATAAACCAATTAAAAGAATTGAGTAAGGCTAATGTTAAAAAATCATTAAAACTTTGGAAACTTTTTTTGTTTCTTAAGTTTCCTTGTGTAACTTTGCAACGTATATGAGAGATAAAATTATAGATAAAGCGGGACAAATGTTTTTGAATTTAGGGTTCAAAAGCGTGACCATGGATGATATGGCGAGTGAACTTGGTGTCTCAAAAAAAACATTGTATAAATATTTTTCAAATAAAGCGTCGTTGGTAGATGCGTCTACTACAGCAATTCAAGAAACTATTGAATCGAATATAGCTTCTATTAAAAGTAAAGAGTACAATGCAATAGAAGAGGAGTTTAAAATTAAAGCAATTTTTAATGAAATGTTTAAGAATGCTAAAGGATCTCCTATGTACCAGCTAAAAAAATATTATCCTGAGATTTACAATAAACTTATGGATAGGGAAGTATGTATGTTTAGCGAGTGCAATACAGACAACCTAACTAAAGGTATAGCTCAAGGTTTGTATAGGAGGGATATAGATCATAAACTAGTAACCAACTTTTATTTTACGTTGGTTTTTGGAGTTTATGATTCTACAACGTATAGTGATGATATTCAGGAATTATTAAAAATAGAATACCATGTGTTAGAATATCATATACGAGCAATTGCGACAGAAAAAGGAATACAAGAATTAGAAAAACAATTAAAAATAATTAATCAAAATTGAAACTAATGAAGAAATACATAACCAGTGTATTTGTTTTGTTTTTTCTGAGTATTGTTATTCATGCTCAAGAAAAGGTGTTGCGCTTATCAATGCAAGAAGCAATTGATTACGCAGTAAAAAATAACTACGATAATAAAGTAGCTTTAAAAGATATTGAAGCTGCGAAACAGAAAAAATGGGAAACGACCACCATTGGATTGCCTCAGATTGAAGGTAAGGTAGATTATCAAAATAACATAAAACAACTTTTTGATCCTGTAGATTTTAATCAAGATGGGTTTCCTGATTTTGGTGCTAAACATTCGGTAACAGCAGGTGTAACACTAACACAGTTAATTTTTGATGGGACATATTTAGTTGCTTTACAGTCTGCTAAAACTTTTTTGAAAATTTCTGAGCAAGCTAAAGAGAAAACTGAACTAGCTACTAAACAAGCCGTAATTAATGCGTATGGAAATGTTTTAGTCGCTGAAAAAAGTTTAGATATTCTAGAGAATAACAAAAGAATTTTAGCTAAAAACTTAAGTGAAACTCAAAAGATTTTCGAAAACGGTTTAACCGAAGAAGAGAATGTAGAACAGCTTCAAATTACTTTAGGAACATTAGAGAATAATATTAGAAATACGCAACGTCTTAAAGATATTGCTTACAAAATGTTAAATGTATCTTTAGGAAACTCAATAGATAAAAAGGTTGAGTTAAGTGATACTTTAGAAAATTTGGCTATTCAGAATACAGATTTAGGATTGTTAAGTAAAACATTTAATATTGATAGTCATATTGATTATAGAATAGCGAATAACAATAGAGAAGCTAATGAATTATTGTTGAAATTAGAAAGAAATAGACAATTACCAACATTAGCTGCCTTTATTAATTATAACGGAATTGCTAATTCTAATTCTTTTTCTTTCTTTAATAGTTCTCAACAATGGAGGTCAACTTCTTTATTTGGAGTAAGTTTAAATGTGCCAATTTTCGGTTCATTCAGAGCTAGATCAAGAATAAAGCAAGCAAAGCTAGAGTTAGAAAGTTCAGATATTCGATTGGAAGAAATTAAACAAAAATTGAATTTACAAGCACAAACTGCTAAAAGTGAATATCAATTGAGTATAGAGAACTACGAAACAGCTAAGCAAAATTTACAATTAGCAGAACGTATTGAGAAAAAACAGCAAGTGAAGTTTTTTGAAGGTCTTTCTTCAAGTTTTGATTTGTCTCAGGCACAGAATCAGCTTTACACACAGCAGAGTAATTATGTACAATCGATGTTAAACGTAATTGCAAAAAAAGCACAATTAGAATCAGCATTAAATATACCTATTAAATAACCAACTCAAAATGAGAAAGATATTCATATTCATAGTGACTGCAATATTAGTAGTGTCATGTGGTAAAAAAGAAGCATCCGTAGAGGCAGTAATTGCATCAAAAGATTTGAAGCAAATCAGAGCAAAGAAAGATGAATTAAGTACAAAGAATCAAGAAATTTTAAGTCAGATTAAACTTTTAGATGCTGAAATTTCTAAACTTGATAAAAATAAAAAAGTACCTCTAATTACAACTATAGATGTAAATACATCTGAATTTATACATTATTTAGAATTACAAGGAAATGTAAAAACTAAGAAAAACGTATTAGTTTACCCTGAAGTTCCAGGGCAATTGGTTAGGGTTTTTGTTAAAGAAGGGCAAAGAGTTGCAAAAGGGCAAGCATTAGCTAGAATAGATGATGCAGGTATGTCGAATCAGTTAGCGCAATTAGAGGCTACTGCAACTTTGGCTAAAACGACTTATGAGCGTCAAAAGCGTTTATGGGATCAAAAAATAGGTTCAGAAATTCAGTATTTACAAGCGAAAACAAACTACGAAGCGCAAACTAATGCAGTAACAAATTTGCGTAAAGGGATTGCTAAATATACCATTAAAGCGCCTTTTAGTGGAATTGTTGATGATGTAATCAAAGAACAAGGGACTGTGGTTTCTCCAGGGCCAGGGGCAGAAGTGTTTAGAGTTGTAAACTTAGGAGATATGTATATAGAAACTGATGTTCCTGAGAGTTATATTAGTTCAGTTAAAAAAGGGAAAACTGTAGCAGTAGAGTTTCCTATTTTAGGTAAGAAACTAGATTCTAAAGTGCGCCAAGCAGGAAACTTTATTAACCCAGCGAATAGAACATTTAAGGTAGAAATAGGAGTGCCTAATAAAGATAGAAGTATTAAGCCAAACTTAACGGCTAAGCTTAGAATTAATGACTATACAAATTCTAGTGCAATTTTAATTCCACAAAGTATTATTTCAGAAAATGCGAAAGGAGAGCAATATGTGTATATAGTAACTAATAAAGATGGTAAATCTATAGCGAAACAGGTTATTATTACGACAGGTAAAACTCAGGGAGACATTATCGAAGTGCTTGATGGAATAGAAAGTGGGATGAAAATTATTAATGCTGGAGCTAGGAGTGTTAAAGACAGCCAAGAAGTAAAAATATTGCAACCAGCTAAAAAATAAAAACTATTCTGATGACAGAACAACAAAAAAAAGTAGATAAGGAGTTCGGTTTATCTTCTTGGGCAATAAACAATAAAACTACTATTTACGTATTGATGGTAATTATATTGTTTTCAGGGATCTCTGCATTTATTAATATGCCAAGAGAAAACTTCCCAGAGATTAAAGAAACTAAGATTTATGTTAGCTCTGTTTTTCCTGGAAATACAGCAGAAGACATTGAGAAATTAATAACAGATCCGTTAGAAGAGAAATTAAAAACAGTAAGTAATGTTACTAAAATTAATTCTACTTCACAGGAAAATGTGTCGATGATTACTGTAGAGTTTAACGAGAAAGTTACAGTTGAAGAAGCTAAACAAAAGGTAAAGGATGAAATTGATGAAGAAGTATCTGGTGAAGATTGGCCAACGTTTAATGGAGCTAAGGTAGAACCAAATGTTTTTGAATTAAATATTGCTGAAGAAACACCAATCTTAAATATCAATATTTCAGGAGATTTTACTGTAGAACAATTAAAAGAGTATGCAGAATATCTTCAAGATGAAATAGAAGATTTAAAAGAGATAAAGAAAGCAGACATCCGTGGAGCAGAAGAAAAAGAGGTTGAAGTTGCTGTAGATATCTATAAAATGATGGCTGCTCAAGTTAGCTTTAATGATGTGCTTCAGGCTATTGGTAATGGTAATGCTACGGTTTCTGCTGGTAATATTATTTCTAGTGGACAACGAAGAACTATTCGTGTTCTTGGTGAAATAGAAAAACCTTCAGAACTAGATGATTTCGTGGTAAAGTCAGAAAGGGGTAGTGCAATTTATTTAAAAGATATTGCAACAGTTTCTTTTAAAGATAAAGACAAAACAACGTATGCTCGTGAGAATGCTGAATCTGTGGTTATGCTAGATATTAAAAAGCGTTCTGGAGAAAATATGGTTGAGGCTACCGATAAAATTAGAAAAATTGTAGAAGAGGCTCAAGAGACAGAGGCATTGCCAAAAACGCTTAAAGTAACGTTAGCAAATGATCAATCTTCTAAAACAGTTGGTCAGGTAGATGATTTAGTAAACAATATCATTTTTGGAGTTATTTTAGTAGTAACCGTATTAATGTTCTTCTTAGGATTAAAAAATGCATTATTTGTAGGTTTTGCTATTCCGATGTCTATGTTTATGTCGCTAATGATTTTAAACATGATGGGGTACACCATGAATACCATGATTCTTTTCGGGTTAATCATGGGGCTTGGAATGCTAGTTGATAACGGTATTGTAGTAGTAGAAAATGTATACCGTTTGATGGATGAAGAAGGAATGTCAAGAATACAAGCAGCGCGAAAAGGTATTGGAGAAATTGCTTTCCCAATTATTATTTCTACAGCTACTACAGTGGCAGCATTTATACCTTTAGGAATGTGGCCAGGAGTAATGGGGCAGTTTATGATTTACTTCCCAATTACATTATCTGTTGTATTAGGATCTTCATTATTTGTAGCGATATTCTTTAACTCAGTGTTAGTATCTCAATTTATGAATGTTGAAGATAAAAATATGCCGTTAAGAAAGATTATAAGGCTAACTATTGTTTTAGGTGTATTAGGTTTGTTAATAGTGCTATTTGGAGGTGCGATCAGACCTTTAGGTACATTGTTATTATTCGCTGCAATAAACTTTTGGGTATATAGATACATCATGCGTCCAGGAGCAAATTGGTTTCAATCTAAAGCGCTTCCAAAATGGGAGAATTTTTATGAACGAATGATTCGAGGAGTGTTAAAAGGGTGGAAACCACAAGTAATTACAATTATCACCTTTGTATTGTTGGTTGTTTCTATTATGGGATTCGGAAATTCTGTTCAAAATAAAAGAACTAAAGTAGAGTTTTTTCCAGATAATACACCAAATCAAGTTATTGTATATGTAGAGTATCCGCAAGGAACAGATATAGAGAAAACAAATGCAGTAATGAAAGATTTGGAAGAACGTGTGACTAAAGTCATTAATGCTTCTGAATACTTGGAAGGAGATTATAATTTCTTAGTTGAGAGTTCTATTACTCAAGTTGGTGCGGGATCTGGTAACCCACAAACAGATGGAGGTTCTACAGCTGAAATGCCACATAGAGGAAAAATTGTAGCTTCTATGCGTGAGTATAAGTTTAGAAAAGGAGCAGATAGTAAGAAACTTAAGAAAGAGATTACAGATGAATTACAAGGTGTATATCCGGGATTATCAATTTCTGTTGAAAAAGATCCAGTTGGTCCGCCAGCGGGTTATCCTATTAATATTGAATTAAAAGGTAAAGATTATGCTGAACTGATTACTATGGCTGAAAAGATGCGTGACTTCATCAATACAAAATCAATTGAAGGTATAGCTGAGCTTAAAATAGATGTAAACAAATCTAAGCCAACAATGTTGGTTGATGTAGATCGAAAAAAAGCAGGAGAATTAGGGGTTAGTGCCGCACAAGTAGGAACACAACTGCGTAATTCAATATTTGGAGCAAAAGCAGGAATATATAAAGAAGATGGTGAAGATTATGATATTTATGTTCGTTTTAATGAAGAGAATAGGTACAATACAAGTGCTATTTTTAATCAAAATATCACGTTTAGAGATCCTTCAAACGGACAAGTAAAGTCAATTCCTGTGTCTGCTTTAGCAACTCAAAAAAATACTTCTGGTTTTAGTGCGATAAAACACAAGCAAGGAAAGCGAGTGGTTAGTGTGTATTCTGCATTAGCGCCAGGATTTACAGATGCAGCAGCAGTGGTTGCGAAGATAGAAAATGAAATGAAAAATTTCACTGAATTACCAGATACAATAAAAGTAGACTATACAGGGCAGATTGAAGAGCAAGAGAAACAAATGAATTTTTTAATGGGAGCTTTCTTTTCTGGTTTAGGTTTAATTTTCTTAATCTTAATTTATCAGTTTAATTCAGTATCAAAGCCAGGAATTATCATGTTAGCAATCTTTTTAAGCTTAATCGGAGTATTCGGCGGAATTGTTATATCGGGTTCTTCGTTTGTAATTATGATGACGATGATGGGGATTATCTCGCTCGCTGGAATTGTGGTAAATAATGGAGTGGTATTACTCGATTATACACAATTGTTAATTGACAGAAAGAAAGTTGATCTAGATTTAGATGATGATGAGTTTGTTTCAATAGAGGATTTAAAGGAAAGTATTATTAAAGGAGGTAAAGCAAGATTACGTCCAGTATTATTAACTGCGATAACTACAATTCTAGGACTTATTCCTTTAGCTACAGGATTGAATATTAATTTTTACACATTAGTATCAGAATTGAATCCTCATATTTATGTGGGAGGAGATAATGTAATTTTCTGGGGACCATTAGCATGGACAGTTATCTACGGTTTAATAGTAGCTACTTTCTTAACATTAATAGTAGTTCCGATATTATTTTATTTAGTGACTAAGTTGAAAATGTGGTTTAAAAATAGAAATACCATAAGTGAAGATGTTTTTGATGAGATTGCTGATATTGGAAATTAAGAAATAATTTATTTACAATTAAAAAGAGTTAGCAGTTGTGTATTGCTAACTCTTTTTGTTTTTTTGAAGTATGAATAAAAGGAGTGTGCTAACTGTAGAAGAGGTGAAAAGAAAATTAGAACGATTTTGTGTATATCAAGACCGTTGTCATAAAGAAGTAGAAGAAAAACTAAAAAGTTTTCATTTAATTCCTGAAGCTAGAGCACTTATTTTATTACATCTCTTAGAGCATAATTTTTTAAATGAAGAACGATTTTCAAAAAGTTTTGCTAGAGGAAAATTTAGAATCAAAAATTGGGGAAAGGTTAGGATAACAAGAGAATTGAAGTATAGAGATATTTCAGACTATAATATTAAACACGCATTGTTAGAGATTGATGAAGGAGACTATTTAAGCACATTAAATACTTTGGCTGAAAAGAAATACAATACAATACAGGAAACAAATTTATTTAAAAAGCGAAAGAAAGTATTTGATTATTTGAATTATAGGGGCTATGAAATAAGTTTGATAAATGAGGTCTTAAATGAAATTATGAATTAAACACCCTGTGCATAACTTGCACAGGGTGTAATAAAAATCTCTTTTAAAAGTCACAAATATCTGGAAAAACCTCACAGATATCTTTTAAAGGAGGTACCACATGTTGGCAGCCACCTTCGCATGGTTCGTTTATTTTGTTTCCATGTGCATCACACTTACAAGCAGGGTAGTAATATCTTGCTTTACCGTTAATTTCTTTTTGCTCATGTTTACTTAATGTTTTACCTAGATTCAAAATTGATTTTTTCATAATTTAAATTTAAAAGGATGATTATTTTAAAATGTTTTAACTAGAATCCAAATTACGAATAATTTGGCTGTAGTACTTCAATAAAGCAAAATACGTTCTGAAAAAATATATATCCGTTAAAGAATATCTTTTTTTCGTGATGAAGTTAAGTTTAATAACTAAGTTTAGAGTTTTAGCACTCTGTTTTGTGTTTTGCTATAATTATTGTTTACAAAAAATGCTGTTCCTCATATGGCTAATAACCAGAAGCTAAAAGCTAAGTTCAAAAAATCATATCAAAAAAGTTGACTTTCAATCGTAACAAAAACTGTTGTAGCTTTCAGTTTATAGAGGTTTATTTAAGTTTCTGTTTTTTAGGGATAATAAGATTTGAGTTTGAGGTAGTAACCTTAAAGAAATCATCTAAGTTAATTTCTTCATCAAACTCTTTTTTGCTATAAATAGTATTAACTTTAGCATTGTAACTGCTGAAAATTAAGAGAATTTTATCAATTTGACTATTAACTTCTTTTGCTTTTATAGCAGGAATTAAGGTCATATCATTTAAGCGTAGAATTTCATTCTCTAAAACATTAGTTCTAGCCTTTAAAGCATTGCTTTTAAGTGTTTCAATCTTTAAACTATCATTTAAATTCTTGGCCAATCCTTTTAATTCATTCGCCATTTGTAAAGCTTGGTTGGGGGAAATAGCAATAAACCTTTTCAAGAACTCATCTAACTCATTGTATTGGTTCCAATCTTTAATTTTTGTCTTTGCTAAATCAGAAAGATTAGAGACTTCTTTATGTTTAACGACAATACTCATTTTAGAAGTAGTAGCTACTTTTTGTTTAGTATCTTTTTTTTGAGCTTTTTCACAATTGAAAAAAAGCAAACTAATGAAAAGAATAAAAAGATGAGCATACTTACGCATAGTAAACTTATTTTTGCTCAAAAATACGTTTTTTAAATTCGTTTTTTCTAAAACTAAACTTAAAGCTTAGAGATCAGTTTTTTAAAACATGATTTTTATTGATAGTTAAAAAATAATAAATAAATATTACGAATATTTAAATTTAGTACTTTTGTATTGCGTTAAAAATAGATTTTTTGTAAAATGAATGATACCATTTTAATTCTTGGAGCTTGTGGACAAATAGGAACAGAACTTACTCAAAAATTGCGTAAGATTTATGGAGATCAACAAGTAATAGCGTCAGATATTAGAGAAGGTCAAAAAGAGTTTTTAAATTCTGGACCATTTGAAATTATCAATGCAATGGATAAAGATGCAATTCTTGAAGTTGTCAAAAAGTATAAAGTAACTCAGGTATATCTTATGGCTGCAATGTTATCTGCAACAGCAGAGAAAGTGCCACTTAAGGCTTGGGATTTAAATATGCAATCACTTTTACATGTGCTAGAGCTAGCGAAAGATATGCATATTAAAAAAGTATATTGGCCAAGTTCTATCGCTGTTTTCGGAAGCACTTCGCCTAAAATAAATACGCCTCAACAGACCATCACAGAACCTTCAACAGTGTATGGAATAAGTAAAGTTTCTGGTGAGCATTGGTGTAATTATTACCATAATAAATATGGAGTGGATGTTCGAAGTTTGCGTTATCCAGGAATTATTAGCTGGAAAACAAAACCAGGAGGAGGAACAACAGATTATGCAGTAGATATTTATTTTAAAGCAAAAGAAGAAGGAGCTTACGAATGTTTTCTTGGTGAAGATACCAACTTACCAATGATGTATATGGAAGACGCAATTAATGCTACAATACAAATTATGCAGGCTCCTCAAGAAAATATCAAGATAAGAACATCATATAATTTAGCTGCAATGAGTTTTACTCCGAAAGTAATTGCTGAAGAGATTCAGAAATATATTCCTGAATTTAAAATTACTTATGCGCCAGATTTTAGACAAGAGATTGCTGATAGTTGGCCGCAGATTATCGACGATACTCCTGCTAGAGAAGATTGGGGATGGAAACATGCTTTTGATTTAGAATTAATGACAAAAGAAATGTTGCGAAACATTCAACCGACTACCAATGAACTTTTAAAAGTGTTGTAAGTAAATATAAAGCAATACGTCTTAATCATTGTAAAGTGATTAAACATATGAAAGAAGTTATAGAAAAGAGTCTAGAGACGGCATTAACATATACAGAATACAGAACATTAGTATCAGATTTATTAGAAGAAAATAAATCTACAGGAGTGAATCAGTCTGAAGCATTATATAATTATAGTTTTCTAAACGATAGACGTATGAAGCGTTTAGATAAAACATCTAAATTGACTGAAGATACATTAACTAAGATAAAAAAAGATGTAGAACCTCAAACATGGATTGTTTTGACAGAAGGTTGGTGTGGAGATGCTGCACACAATATTCCTGTATTGAATAAAATGGCAGAAGAAAATCCAAATATTGATCTTCAATTAGTACTAAGAGACGAAAACTTAGACTTAATGGATGGTTTTCTAACCAATGGAGGAAGATCAATTCCGAAGTTAATTGCTGTTAATCAAAACAAGGAAGTGTTATTTACTTGGGGGCCAAGACCTTCTATAGCAACAAAGTTTATTGCTGATTATAAAAAAGAACATGGTGTTGTAGATGCTGATGCAAAAAAAGATTTACAAGTTTGGTACAATAAAAACAAAGGTACCAATGTCCAAGAGGATATTTTGTCTTTATTAGAAAAGTAAAGATTTAAATAAATTAGTAGTTTATATTTAGGAAGCCTTATGAGAAAATATCTCATAAGGCTTTTTATATTTGTAAGCTATGATTGTACCTTTTGAAAAGCTATCTGAAGAAGCTAAAATTTGGATTTATCCTTCAAGTAGAAAATTCTATCCCCAAGAAAAAACGCCTTTAAAAGAAAAGATTGAAGTTTTTCTTAATACTTGGCTTGATAAAAATGAAGCTGAATTGTCATACACAATTCTATATGATAGGTTTATCATTTTTGCTACAGAAGAAGATGTTCAAATTACAAATCGGGATTTAGATAAACAAGTTGCTTTTATATTACAGTTACAACAAGAATATGAAATACAGTTGTTAGATAAGATGAATGTTTGTTTTAAACAAGGTGAATTTGTACAATACAAAGAAGTAACAGCATTTAAAAAATTACTGAAGAGTAAATCTGTGAATAGTAAAACGATTGTGTTTGATAATTTAGTTCAGACAAAGTACGATTTTGAAAATTTCTGGGAGGTTCCAATTACTGAGAGTTGGTACAATAGATTTTTGTGATTTCTTATCCAAAAATCTTTTCAAATAAATATATAATCTTAATTTAAAACACTTCAAAAATTAACATTAACCTCTCATTAAAACAATTAGTTATTCTATATTTGTAAAAAAATAGTAAGCTTAAAAAATTGCAATGTGAATTTAAACTTGTTTTAAGTTTCTTGGCTTTTAAGTAAATACCTAAAGAAGATAAATTAAGGTAGATTTACTTTGCATTTATAAGATGCTCCTATTAAAAAATGAACTATATGAAAAAACTATTACTCTCTCTCTTGTTATTGAGCTTTTCTTTTAATTTAATGAGTCAAGATGTACCGTTTACTCAAAGACTACCTATTGATGGAATTACATTGAAAGGAAATATGACTTTTGTAGCCAATAGCATTGTAAATAGACAAGATAATTTGTCTTCTCCGAATGATCCTTATAATGGTGCTGGTAGCAACTCAAGTTTTGATTTGCAGTACATTGATATTGATGACAATTATGGTATTTTAGGAAGTGAAGATACATTTTCATCATCTAAATCTTCGTTAAATTTGCCTTCATGTTCTCGTGTTGTATGGGCAGGTTTATATTGGAGTGCAGTGTATGCCAATCGACCTACTGGTCCAAATACCTATCAAAATATTAAAATAAAACTTCCTGGAACAAACTATCAAGATATTACTGCAGATGAAGTTATTTTTGATAATGGAATTGCAGATAGAAATCCGTATACGTGTTTTAAAGACATGACTATAGATGTTCAGGCATTATCAAATCCTAATGGAGATTATTTTGCGGCGAATATACAAACAACTACAGGACAGTGTTGTGGTGGAACACCAGCTGGTTGGGTAATGGTAGTTGTCTATGAAAATGAAACAGAGTCAAGTAAACATTTTAGTGTTTTTGATGGTTTTTCTACAGTTCAAGCAGGTGATGCCCCAATACAAGTTTCTTATGATGGTTTTAGAACAGGACCATCTGGACCTGTAAGAACTCAAATGCTTATAGCCGGATTAGAAGGGGATAGCAGTTTTTTAGGTGATCGTTTCGAAATAAGAGATACTTCGGGTAATTTTGTACCTCAGTCTAATACTTTAAATCCAAGTAATAACTTTTTTAATAGTTCAATTTCATCAAATGATGCTTATTTAACAGGAAGAGATCCAAGCAGTACGAATACCTTAGGTTTTGATGTTGATATGTTTGATATTACTAATCCTGGTAATACAGTTATAGATAATAATCAAACTTCAATAGAAACTAGGTTTGTAACAGGTAGAGATGGATATTGGGTGTTTTTAAATGCTATTGTAGTTGAGGTTATAGAATCTGATATAAAACTTGTAAAAACTATTGATGATGGATCTGGAGTAGATTTAGCTGGTGCTACTTTAAGCTTGGGTAGTGATTTATGGTATAACCTAAGATTTCAAAATGTTGGTACTGATGATGCTACAAATACAATAATTAAAGATAGGTTACCTAAGAATGTAAGTTTAATTACTTCAGATATAGTATTGCCTAGTGGAGTAACTTTGTCTAATTATGAAGTTCCTTCAGAGTCTAATGATTTTAGAGGAGAACTTACGCTTAGTATAGATGATAGTTTAGTTGAAGAAGGAGGGGCAATTCACAATATTAGATTCCGTTGTCAATTAGCTTCAGATTGTGAAGGTTTTAAAGATAGATGTTCAAATGTAATTGAAAGTTCAGCATTTATAAGCTTTGAAGGAGCTAATGGTGGTGTTAGAAAAGAGAATGTTCCTAGTATTTCAGGTATTGATGCTTGTGGTATAGGAATTTACGGAGCTACAATTTTTTTAGTAGATACTAGTGTTTGTAATTCTTCTATTGAAAATATAACAGTTTGCGAATCTTCGGTTGATTTAACTGCTGGAGAAGGTTTTGAATCGTATGTTTGGGAAAAAAATGGTACTACTTTTACAACAGGAAATACTAGAACAATTACAGTAACAGAATCAGGGGCATATACAGTAACTAAAATAAGTCCTTCAGGTACTCCGGTTAGTTGTGTTAGTTTTAATGAAGCATTTAATGTAAGTATAAATGGTATAGCAAACCCTTTAATAAATTATGCTGATAATATTCGTACTTGTGCTACAGATGGAAGTCAATTAGTTGATGTTTATTTAAACGATACAACTACATCTAAAAATATAGTAACTGGAGTTAGTGCTCCTAATACTGTAAAATGGCAGCAATTAAAAGCTTCTTGTGTATCTAGTTCTAATATAAACTGCTCAAATTCTGATGATACATGTTGGGAAGACCTACCTACTAATTCTACTAGTTATACTAGAGATTTTTCTGAAGAAGGACAATTTAGATTAGTCATAGAGAATGAAAATGGTTGTGTAAATAAGTATTACTTTAATATTTTTCAAGAGAATATTAGTCCTACAATTGATATAGAAAATATTATTTGTGGTAGTAATGGAACGATTACAGTGAACAATGTTCCAACCGATCATCAATATGCATTGGTTTTAAAAGATAACCCAGCACCTGATGCTAGCGCCTATCAATCTTCAAATGTATTTTCAGTAGATACTGAAGGTAACTATGACTTATATATACGAAACACAATAACATCTAGTGTTTTTTATTATCCAAATCAACAAATAAATACTATTGATTTAGATGCAGAGGTTACTATTCAACCTGTGTTATGTGCAGGAGAAACAGGAGAAATTAATGTGCAATTGAATTCTGCTATTTCAGGACCTTATACTTACAAACTTTTAGATGGATTTACAGTAGTTAATACTTTTGGACCAACTACAGATTCAAATGTAATTTTTCCTGTAACAAACTCAGGAAATTATACAGTAGAAGTTTCTACTTCAGGCTGTGTGTTTTCAGAACCAACTTCTATAGCGTTTCCTCAAGAAATGATTGTTGATGTGTTGAAGGTTAGAGATATATCGTGTAGTGATGAAGGTGAAATCAATTTAACTGTTGATGGAGGAACTGCAAATTACAGTTATGCAATTTGGTCTTATACTCCGGCAAGTACTGCAACTAAAGCACCAATCTCATATACTAACGTAGGAGAAATTTCTCCTACTGATTTTTTTACAACTACTAACTATACTATTCCTTCAGGGGAAGAAGGGACTTATGAATTTATTGCAATAGATAGTAATAATTGTAGTGTAATATCTTCATCAGTTGCTATAACTACAATAGAGCCAGAAGTCTTAACGATGTCTAATGTTGAGGTAACTAAAAATGCTACTTGTGATCCAAATACTGGAGCAACTGTAGAAGTTACAGCAAATGGAGGAGTACCTCCTTATGAGTTTAGTGTAGATGGAGGAACTACTTGGCAAGTGTCAAGTATATTTACAAATTTAACAGCAGGAGTATATGATGTGTTAGTTAGAGATACGAGTAATTGTCCTATAAATGAGTGCACAGTTAATACGTTTGCTAATGGAAATTTTGAAGAGGTCACATCAACAGTATCGACATTTAAAATTGTAGATGAAACTGAGATTGAGGGATGGAAGACCACGGCAGCAGATAATCAGATAGAAATTTTTAAAAGCGGTTTTCAAGGGATACCAGCTTCTAGTGGCGATCATTTTGTAGAATTAAATGCTAATATAGCTTCAACATTATATCAAGAGTTTTGTACTAAGCCAGGAGATGTAATTTCTTGGTCTATAGATCACCGTGGTAGAACTGGAACAGATGTTGCCGAGTTAAGAATAGGAGGAAGTATAACGCCTAGCGTTTCTGATTTTTCTCAACAAATGACAGATGAAGACTCTGCTTGGGGTGCATATTCTGGTAGCTATACTGTACCCGCTGGACAAACAACTACAGTTATTTCATTAACGGCTATTTCTTCAGCATCAGGAAATTTAGCTGTTGGTAATCTTATTGATAATGTTGTTGTTAATGTAAATTATGCAGCTGTTACTGCTCCTTATGAATTAACAATAGATAGTCCATCGCCAATAGTTTTTACAACTGATGTTAATAATTGTAATACTGGTGTTAATGGAGAAATTACCATAGAAGTTTCAGAGGGAAATGGAGATTATAATTTTAGTTTAGATGGAGGGCCATGGATTACTCCAGATAATTCTTCACCAGCATTATATACTTTTACTGGATTAATATCTGGGAATCATCAAGTGTCTGTAAGAGATAGTGCTGGATGTATTTCAAACTCAACTGTTACAATTTTACCTGAATTAACGGGTACAGCGACAGTGGAAAATATTTCTGGTTTAGATAATATAGTTATCGCGGCAGTAGGAGGATCTTCTTCTTATGAGTATTCAGCAGATAATGGAGTAACCTACCAAAATGATAATACTTTTATAGGTTTAACACCTAATTCATATACTTTAAAAGTTAGAGATACTAATGGGTGTGTAGCAGATGTTGGAGTTGATGATACTACTTGTTCAGTAGATTTTACTGTAACCTTAGTAAAAGAAATAGGTTGTGTAGATCCTGATGCAGAAATAGAATTGTCAATTACATCAGGTTCTGGAAATTACGAGTATAGCGTATTAGATAGTGTAGGTAATGTTGTAATAGCAAGATCGTCTTTGTCAACTACAACAACTAACTTTTTTGTTTCACTTTCAGGTACATATACAGTAATTGTTTTTGATACTGGAAATGCTTCAGAATGTTCAGTTTCTAAAGACATCAGTGTAGAACCACCAGTATATGCTGAGTTTACAGTAACTTCAACAGACCCGACTTGTTCAGGAAGTGCTACAGGAATAATAACTGTTGATAGTACAAATGGTCAAGCACTTACGTATACTCTTTCTCAAAATGGAGTAACAGTGCCAAATGTTGTTTTTGATGCTTCAATAAATTCTTTTATTAATGTAATTGCAGGAGATTATTCAATTACAGCAACAGATGTTGGTGGTTGTATATCACCAGTTGTAGCTGTTACATTATCTGAAGATCCCCCTATAACAATTAACAATCCTATTGTTACCCAATTTGGTTGTGAATCAGGGAATGTTTCAGGAAATGCTGCTATAACTATAGACCTTTCATCAGATGTTATTGGAGGTAGTGGCATTTACAATACGATTGAAGTGTTTAATGACAATGGTACATCAGGAGAGTTTTCAGATGATGTAAAAATAAATGGAACAAATAATAATGGTGTATATTCTTTTGAAATTTCGGATACGAATGGAGGAAGTTTTTATGCGAAAGTAGTAGATAGTGAAGGTTGTGAAGCTATTTCGCCTTTTGTTACTGTCGATCCTTATGACGAATTGCAAGCAATAACAGTTAGCCAAAGAGAAGCGATAAGTTGTTCTAATGGAGGTGAGTTAATCGATATTTTTTATACTTCAAGTTTAGGGAACTCTACTGCTGATGTAACTATTCTAGATGGAACAGGAGCAGTAGTTGAAACAATTTCAGGAGTTAAAAGTAATACAACAACTAGTAATACAGTAAGTATAACTACTAATACTGTACGTTTAATTTCTGGTATATATACTATAATAGTTGCAAATCCAGTAAATGGATGTGAAGTAACAGGAATATATCAAGTAAATGACGTTGCAACATATACAGCAACAATAACAAACACCTCTCCTATAGCGTGCTTTGGTGATAATAATGCCTCAATAACACTTACTGTTGAATTTTCAACAGGAGTATATACAGGAGAATATAATTATGAGGTTTTTACAGAAACAGGACAGCCATCAGGAATTTCAGGAGTTAGTACCGGATCAACTCTAATTGACGGATTATCTTCAGGGAATTATTACGTTCAAGTAACATTAAATGACGCTCCTTCTTGTGTGCTAAGAACACAAGATTTGATTATAAATGGTCCAGCAAGTGAATTAAATCATACAGCATCAATTCAAGAAGTGAATTGTAATGCTGACAATAGCGGAAGTATTAATGTAAGCGCTACAGGTGGTTGGGGTGGCTATGAATACCAATTAGAAAACCTGACGACAGGATTAATAGAAAGAGATTTTAATTCTGATAACATATTTACTAATTTATCTTCTGGAGAGTATACAATAAAGGTTAGAGATTTTAATGGTTGTGAGAATAGTTCAAATATTACATTAACCGACCCAACTCCTATTAATGGAGTAGCGAGTTTAATAACTCCAAATACGATTGAAATATCTTCTGTAGTAGGAGGTACACCTCCTTATGAGTATTCTATTGATGGAAACGTTTTTAGTTCAATACCTATATTCGAGAATTTAGAAAATGGAGTAATATATATACCTATTATTAGAGATTCAAAAGGTTGTACAAGTTATTTGCCTCCTATCCTTACATCTCAAGAATTATTAATTGCCGCAGATGATAGTTTTGTTGGGCTTCATTTTATACCTGGAGATATTACATCAAGTGTAGTAAATAATGATACGTTATATGGGAATCCTGTAACTATTGGTTTTGGAGAAGGAGAAGTAAGTATAAACACTCAACCTTCTGGAGTTACTAATCCTGATGAGTTAAGTTTAGATATTCATACAGGTCAAATAACAGTAGATGCAAATGCTCCTTCAGGAACATATTTATATACTTATGAGATTTGCGAAAATGGAGCAAACCCTGCTAATTGTGATCAAGCTACTGTAACTATTGTAGTTATTGATTCTAATACTCCATTATTACTAGTGGCATCTGACGATGCTGTTTCAACACCTTTGGATACTTCAGTAAGTATTGATGTTTTAGCAAACGATACAAATGTTCCTGTTAATGCTATTTTAGATATTGAAGTTCAGCCAGCAAACGGAACTGTAACTATAGATGATAATGGTACTCAAAATGATACTAGTGATGATGTTATTGTGTACACACCAAATTCAAGTTTTGTTGGAGACGATACATTTGTTTATCAAATTTGTGATAATGATTGTGATACGGCCACAGTTTTTATAAATGTTGTACCGCTGAATCCATTATTGGAAGCTACGTTAACTACAATAGATAATAACTGTAACGGTAATTCAGAAGGAATTATTGAGATAAGCGTAACGGGAGGTGTTACTCCATATAAATATACTCTTATAGCTGGTACTACTGCTTTAGTTGTAGATAATCCTAATAATATTTTTACAAACTTATTAGCAGGAAACTATACGGTAGAGGTTGTAGATGATTTAGGAACTAAAATAAGTTTAGATGCTACAATTACAGAGCCAGCTCCTTTATTTATTGATTCTAATGTGGTTGCTAATGGAAGTGTTGAACTTATAGGATCGGGTGGAACAGCACCTTACGAGTATAGTGTAGCCAGATCGGCATTTACAACAAACAATGTATTCAATTTACAACCTGGAGATTATGATGTTACAATTCGAGATGCAAATGGTTGTATAGCTACGAATGTGATTTCAGTTACAGGATCTAATACTACTCCAATTGCTAACAATGACACTATAACAACAATAAGTGATGCGTCTGTTGCAATAAATATTTTTCAGAATGATGTAAATATTCCTACTGTAGGTTTTTTAACCCCGAATACTCCACTAAACGGAGTTGTAACAGTAGATGATTTTGGAACGCCAAATGATCCAAGTGATGATTTAGTAATATATACACCAAATTCTAATTTTGTAGGAACAGATACTTTTACCTATACAATTTGCGATAATAGTATACCAGCTTATTGTGCTACAGCTACAGTTACTATTGTGGTAGAACCTTCAAATTTACCTTTAAATATAGATGTAATTACCAGTGATGTAACATGTAACGGTAGTACAAATGGGTTTATTCAAATAAATGTTAATGGAGGAAGAGCTCCTTTTAATTTTGAGCTTTTTGATGCTGTAGGTGCTCCTGTAACAAATGGAACATTTAATATTTTTACTAATTTATCATCGGGAGTATACACGGTAAGAGTTAGTGATGACAATGGTCTAACAGAAACATTGCCAAATATTATTATTAATGAATCTGAAGTGTTGTCTACGGTATTAGTAAGTACCAACGTAAGTTGTAATGGTGCAGATGATGGAAGGGTAACAGTGAATACTACTGGAGGTTCTGGATCTTATGTTTACAAAATAAACTCAGGTTCTAGAAATTATCAAACGGATAATGTATTTACAAATCTAGCCCCAGGAAATTATACGATATCTATTTTAGATGATGCAGGATGTGAAGATGAAGCGGAGGTTACAATTACTGAGCCAACACCTTTATTTATAAGTTCTGTAGATATTAGAGCTACAGGAAGATTTCCTAGTGGAAGGATTAAGGTAGGGGCTGACGGAGGAACACCAAGATATCAATATAGTATCAATGGAGGTGCATTTAGAAGATCAAATAAATTTTTAGATTTAGAAGATGGTTCATATACAATTTTAGTACAAGATAGTAACGGTTGTATTTCTAATCCATTTACAGTACAAATTGATAAAATAGAAATTAACAACACTGTAAGTCAAGTGGCGGAAGTATTAGAAATGACCTATAAAAATGCGGTTTCTTATCAATGGATAGATGTAGATGATGATATTAGAATTCCAGGAGCTAATAAAGCTACATATACTCCAACAAAATCGGGTAGATTTCAGGTAGAAATGGTAGTCAATGAAACTTCGTTACGAGTTCAAAATCAGACAACGGTTAGAAGAGAAAACACTCAAATTATTTTATCACCTGTTATTGAGTATAAAATAGAAACGTTAGGTATCGATGATGTTGAGAAAAATATCTTTAAAGTGTATCCTAATCCAACTTCTGAACGATTAGTACTACCAACAACTTTAATTCGTAAAACGTATAAAATTTATTCTATTCTGGGTAAAGAAGTACAATCAGATGTAATTTATTCTGAGGAAATTCAAGTGAATGAACTTGCTAAAGGAGTTTATTTCCTTAGAGTAGATGGGTTTGAACCTGTACGATTTATAAAACGATAAAAATCAAATATAAATTTAGAATAAGCTTTACGCATATTCAAAAGGTGAAAAAGAGGTTTAAAAAGCAATTTTAAACCTCTTTTTTTATGAACTGTTATATGAAATATTGTGTTGAAAATAGATCTATTTTAGAAGCAAGAAGTCTTATATGATTTACAGTTAGTTTTTTCGCATATGTCAGTTCGAGTATTTTTTCGAAGTGTCAACGTAGTAAAAAATGTATCGAGAACAATCCGACTACTTCTCGATAAAAAATTATTCTTCATTCCATTACTAATAATTTCACTCGAAGTGACAGAAACATTTATACGAAATTAAATCCCAAAAATCGTCTTAGTTCTTGAATCGTCTTATCATTAAAAGAAAGAAAAACCTACTCCTATAGAAACACTATCTAAATTTCCATTCCTAAATTCTGCAATCTTTTTTCTATGGAAATCTAAACGAATTAGCCCGTTCCAACGACTAGAGCTAAAACTAGCGAGTCCTAATCCTATTTTATAATAATTTCCGTTACTGAAACTTCTAGAAGGTCTCCACATTCTACCTACACTAGCATCTATAAAGTACGCAGAGCTACTTTTTGCAATAAAATTATAGCGTAAGGTGGTAAAGTAAGGAATCGAGTTAATAGCGAATTTAAAATGATGATCGTAACCTATACTTACACTACCAGACCATCTTTTATCAAATTGATATCCTACTTCTGCTCTTAAAAATATTGTTTGAGGAACAATAAGAGGGCCGCCATCATTATCAAAGGCTCTATAATGTTGGTTAATTCCGAAGTTTGTCCCAATATTACCAATAAAAAATGGCTTCTTTTCATTAATCTGTGCTCGACTGGCGTAAAAGCTGCTTAAAAGGATAAGGCTGAGTAATAGTTTTTTCATGAAAGTTTTTAGTTTTCATCACTGTATCAAGAACCATTCCATTAATTTTTAAATATTTAATAAGTGCTAAGTATAGATATCTTTTTGTAACAAAAATTGTTTTTACCGTCAAATAAATAAAAAAGCTATGGTAGGAGGTGGATCTGGAAGCATACAACCTTTGTTGAATGCAAATAAATCGTTATTAAGAAAAAAGAGTTACTTAAAGGATAAAGACAAGAGTATACCAATTAAAGATGCTGAATTAGAATTTATAGAATTACCCAATGAAGAGTTAGAATTATTGAAAAAGAAGATTAGAGTAGAAGCAAATAATCATAATTTTTTACACGTGTTGTCTGTAATTTTTATGGTTATAATTTTAGGTTTTATGACCCATTATTTTCTTCAGGAAAATGATGATTATGAAGAATACATAGCTAATAAAAATTACCAGTTACGATTAAAAGAATTTAATGTAAACATTAAAAAAGGAGATGAATTTTATTATACATCTCATTATAAAAATGCATTGTTTTTCTACCGAAAAAGTTTAGCATTATTTCCTGAAAACAGTTTGGTAAAAACTAAAATGAAAAATTGTTATCGCTTACAATGTGAAAATGAAAATATAAACTGTACAAAATTACTTCGGTAAGTTTTCGATAAACTCATCAATACTTTGTGCCTTATCAACAGAAAAATCACCAATTTTTGTGCGTCGTAAAGCTGCTAAATGAGCACCAGATTGTAAAGCCTGACCAAAATCGTGAGCTAGAGATCTTATGTAAGTCCCTTTGCTACAAACTACTCTGAAATCAATATGTAGATTATTAATTTTAGTGATTTCAAATTCAAAAATTTCAATTTCACGAGCTTTTATTTCTGTAGTTTTTCCTTGTCGTGCTAACTCATACAGTCGTTTCCCGTCTTTTTTAATAGCAGAGAAAATAGGTGGTTTTTGTTGAATTTTCCCTAGAAATTGTGCTGTGGTATTATGAATTGCATCGTTGGTAATATGAGCTGTAGGGTAAGTATTGTCAACTTCTGTTTCTAAATCATAACTCGGGGTTGTAGCTCCTAATACAAAAGTACCTGTATACTCTTTTATCTGACCTTGATAAGTTTCTATACTTTTGGTTTGTTTACCTGTACAAATAATTAATAAACCAGAAGCTAAAGGATCTAAAGTACCAGCATGCCCTACTTTAATCTTTTTAATATCAAAGCACTTTCTAATATGCCATCGTAATTTATTAACCACTTGAAAGGAAGTCCATTCCAAAGGTTTGTCAATAAGTAAAACTTTCCCGGATTTAAAATCTTCTAGTGTACTCATTATGAATTAAAAAATGTATATCCAATAGCAATAATACCTACAATTCCGCAGTATAATGAAAAGTAAGAAAGTTTACTTTTTTTCACTAAAGCAATCATCCATTTACAAGCAAGTAAACCTGCGATAAAAGCAGCAATAAAGCCAGCAGAAATAGGTATAATTTCAGAAGATTGAAAACTAATATCACCTCCTAATATATCTTTAGCGATTTTCCCAAAAATTAAAGGAATAACCATTAAAAAAGAAAAACGTGCAGCTTTTGTTCTATCGATACCTAATAATACCGAGGTAGATATGGTAGCTCCAGATCTTGAAATACCTGGTAGCATGGCAATTGCTTGAGAAATTCCGATGATTAATGAATTTGAAAAAGACACATTCTTGTCTGTGTTTTTTGCTCTATCCGCTAACAATAAAAGTAATGCAGTTACAAGTAACATAATACCAATAAGTAAGATGTTTTTGCTAAAAAGAGCTTCTAATTGTTCTTCGAATAGTAAGCCAATAATTACTGCGGGAATCATAGAAATTACGATTTTAGCAGAAAACTGAGAGGCTTCGTTCCATTTGAATTGAAAAAGTCCTTTAAAAATTTGAGAAACTTCTTTTCTAAAAATTACTAAAGTACTTAAAGCCGTTGCAAAATGTAAAACAACAGTAAATGTTAAGCTTTCTTCAGGGACAGAATTATCACCCAAAATAGCTTTGGCTAATTCTAAATGACCACTAGAAGAAACAGGTAAAAACTCGGTTAACCCTTGGATAATTCCAAGGATAATTGCTTCCAAAATATCCATACTTATTTTTTAGGGTTGGCTAAAATAGCATATATTTCAATACCTAAACCAATAATAACAAGTGTAGGTGCTAAACGAATTCTTCTCCAGCTGTATAATTCTTCATTAAATACATTCGGATCGTCACTACCACCGCCAGCCATTAAGATAAATCCTAAGGCAATTACAGCTAAACCAATTAGCATGATTTTATAATTTCGTTTACCGAATAAAAATTCTGGTTGTTCTGAATTTTTATTTTTTTTCATAGTTTAATAATATAAATCGTTGGTTTGTAAGTTTAAGAATCGTTGTGTTGCAAAATAGGTACTTATCCATGAAATGATAAAAGAAACCAATATAATACCAGCACTTAAATAAAGTAAAGAAATATAATCTTTAATTAATTCTAAGGCAGGAATATTTTTATCAATGTAATATATCATAACTCCTAAAGCGAAAAGGGCTACTAAAGCACCAATAAAACCTAAACGTAAACTTTGCCAAATAAAAGGCTTTCGAATAAAACGTTTTGTTGCGCCAACCATTTGCATGGTTTTAATATTAAAACGTTTTGCATAAATAGAAAGTCGAATAGAGCTATTAATTAAAATTACCGATACAACGGCAAAGAAACCACTCAAAATCAATAGCCAAAAACTTATTTTTTTGATGTTTTTAGTTAATTGCTCCACTAAAGGTTTATCATAAGAAATATCAGCAATAATTGTGTTTGTTTCAAATTCTTTTCGCAACTCTTCCATTTTTTCAGGCGTTACAAAGTCAGCATTCAAATATAAATCTACACCATTTTTTAAAGGATTTGTTCCAAGAAATTCTAAAAAATCTTCTCCTAAATCTTTACTGTATGTTTGTGCTGCTTCTTCCTTAGAAATGTAATAAAACTCTCTTGTATAGGGCTTGGTATTTAATGTTTCTCTGAAAGCATTAATTTCTGTTTTCGTTACTTCATCTTTAAAAAATAACGACATTACCACCTCTTGTTTAAAATGATTGGCAACCTTTGTAGATTTTAAGAGTACTAACCCTAAAATACCAATCATAAATAAAACAATAGCAATACTAATAATTACAGAAGCGTAAGAAGATCGTAATCTTCTTTTCTGAAAAGAATCAAAAGAGTTCGCCATTAGTTATACTATTTAAATCGCAAGGTACAAATAATTGAAATAAACTGACAATGTTTGTAGGGGTAAGCTTTATTTTTAATAAATTATTTTGATTCTCTATCAATTTGTGCGGAGTAGAAAGCAATTTCGTAGCGATAAAAAAAATAGGAGCGAGAAGAAGTTTCGCTCCTATTTAGGAAGGATGTTGAATAAGTATGAAGTAAGTATGTTATTGTTGTACGTAATCTATAGTAATACAGTCAGATAATTTTCCGCAAGTTGACGATTCAGCTTCGTAACAAATCTCTACTTTTCCAGATTGTTGTACATGATCTTTTACTAAAATAATTCTTGGAGTTCGAGGCGTTACTTCAGTGCCATTTACCGTCCATTTCACATTTTTAATATCAGAAATCCCTAATGTTTTTACGCCTACAAATTGGTTTCGACTTGTATTGAATTCGAAAACACCATCAAATACAGAACAATCAATAGGTTTTGGTGGACCAGGAGTTTCTTCAGGTGTATTTCCACCTTGGTTATTATCTGTATTACCATTATCTCCGTTATTGTTGTCGTTATTGTTGTCGTTACTGTTGTCGTTATTGTTATCGGAATTATTATCAGAGTCTCCATTATTTTGATCTGAATCTCCCGAATTATCTCCATTAGCATCGTTGTCCGATTCATTTAAAGCACCTTCTGCTTCGTCTATAAGTTCAGATAATGCATCTTGTTCATCAACTAAATTCTCATTTTGTTGACAAGATGTAAGGATTAGCGTGAATACGATGAATAACTTTAGAAATTTCATTATGTATATAGTTTTATGTTTTTAACAATAGATATACAATTGAAAAGAAAAATACCCTACACTTTTTTTGAAAAAAAATATTTTTTTGGTGAGATGTTTTATTGTAGGTGTAGATTCGGGATCATTAAAAGATGTCACTTTAGAGTGAAATTCCATAAGAATTTTGTGTCGCAAACCATTTTTAAATAATCAAAATTACTCTTCTTGATCGTTTTACTGAGCTTGATTCCTTGCGATTTTTTTCGAAAATCACTCCTTGATTAAAAACTGATACTTCTGTAAATAATTTCGAGCTAGTGTTAAATCACTTGTGTTTATTCGCATAACAAAAGATATTAATTTTGTCAACGAATTAGTTAACCTTTACAACTTCGAGTAAAATTATTAGTAATGGAATGAAGAATAATTTTTTATCGAGAAGTAGTCGGATTGTTCTCGATACATTTTTTATTACGTTTACACTTCGAAAAAATACTTGAACTTACATATGCGAAAAAACTAACCGTAAATGAATTAAGAGCTTACGCTTTAATTTCTTGACATAATTCTATTAGCACACCATTCGTAGATTTAGGATGTAAAAAAGCTACTAATTTATTATCGGCACCTTTTTTTGGAGTTTCATTTAGAACAATAAATCCTTCGCCTTTTAAACGAGCAATTTCAGCTTTAATATCTGCTACAGCAAAAGCAATATGATGAATGCCTTCCCCTTTTTTCTCAATAAATTTTGCAATAGGACTATCTGGTTTTGTCGCTTCTAACAATTCAATTTTATTAGGCCCAGTTTTAAAAAAAGATGTCTTTACACCTTCGCTAGCTACTTCTTCTATTTTATAATGAGGAGCTCCAAATAAAGAAGCGAAAAGTTGATTCGATTTTTCTAAATCTTTTACGGCAATGCCAATGTGTTCTATTTTATCCATGAGGTAAAAATAATGGTTTTTTATGATAGTATTCAGTATTCAGTATTCAGTATTCAGTATTCAGTATTCAGTGTTCGGTAAAGAGTGAAGTTTTTATAATGTTATTTTCTTTGCCTTCGATAAACTCAGGCAACGTTCGATAAACTCAGGCAACATTCGATATGCTTAGGCTACATTTTTGATTATGTTTTGTTTACCGTCATTGCGAGGCTTGAGTCTGTGTTAGCGAAGCCGAAGTAAAGCAATCTGTCTATTTGTGAGTAGTAATTTTATTTGTAGTTCAAAATAAATAGATTACTTCATTCCACTGCGTTTCATTCGTAATGACGGTTTGTTTATCGTCATTGCGAGCAACGAAGCAATCTGTTTATCTAGAAGCCGAAGTAAAGCAATCTTTCTATTTGTGAGTAGTAATTTTATTTATAGTTCAAAATAAATAGATTACTTCACTACACTGGGTTTCATTCGTAATGACGGTTTGTTTATCGTCATTGCGAGCAACGAAGCAATCTGTTTATCTAGAAGTCGAAGTAAAGTAATCTTTTTGATAATACTAATTTAATTCTAACAAAAAAGCTAATTTTACAACTATGAAAAAAAGCTATGTTTATTTCCTTACGAATAAAAATAATACGGTAATTTATATTGGAGTAACTTCAAATATTTTTAGAAGAGTGTATCAACATAAAATGAAAATGTTTAACGGGTTTGCTTCAAAGTACAATTGCGATAAGTTAGTTTATTTTGAAGAATATGATATAATTGAAGAAGCTATTGTTAGAGAAAAACAGTTGAAATCGGGTAATAGAAAAAGAAAAGAAGATTTGATTAATATTGATAATTCTGAATGGAAAGATTTATCTGAAGGGTGGATATTTTCGTTTTGAGGTTGTCGTCATTGCGAGGCTTGAGCCTGTGTTGGGCAAAGCCGAAAGTAAAGCAATCTGTCTATTTGTTAGTAGTAATTTTATTTGTAGTTCAAAATAAATAGATTACTTCATTCCACTGGGTTTCATTCGTAATGACGTTTTGTTTATCGTCATTGCGAGGAACGAAGCAATCTGTCTATCTAGAAGCCGAAGTAAAGCAATCTGTCTATTTGTGAGTAGTAATTTTATTTGTAGTTCAAAATAAATAGATTACTTCATTCCACTGCGTTTCATTCGTAATGACGTTTTTATTTACCGTCATTGCGAGGAACGAAGCAATCTGTCTGTCTAGAAGTCGAAGTAAAGCAATCTGTCTATTTGTGAGTAGTAATTTTATTTGTAGTTCAAAATAAACAGATTACTTCACTACACTGCGTTTCATTCGTAATGACTTTTTTTTACAGTCTTTGCAATAAACTTAATATTCATTTTACAAATCAAACAACTAAAAACCGTATATTTAAAACAAAAAAACGCTATAAAAAACACTCCTAACCTGTAATTATTAATCATCAAATATTTTTTATTATGAAAACAATTAAAGTTGTTATGCTTGTTGTATTGGCAAGTACCCTTACGTTTATCGCATGTCAGAAAGATGAAGACAGTATTACACCTCCATCAGAAACAACAGTGGCAAGACCATGGAACATGCTGTCTTACAAAGAAATGATAGAACGATTAGAAGACTATGACAAAACCAGAAAACCAGTATTAGAACAAGCATTAGGACACGAAGACACCAGAGTTAATTTTTATTCTATAGAAACTATAGAAAATTATATTGCTTATGTAAAGCAAGTAGCTAAAGAAAAAGGAATAGAAGTAACAGGGATTAATTTTGTTTCAGGAGCATACCCTAAAAATGCAAATTATGGAACACCAGGATATCAACATTTTATGTTTATGCCAACGACTACAATTAATGGAAAAAATATAGGGTTTGATCCTGTACATTCTTCAAAAGATAATATTGTAACCATGAAAGAAATGTTAGCTTCTTTTGGGTACAATTGGGTGTATGATAGTAAAGAAGATTATGAAAACAGAAATGTTGTTAGTAAACAAATACAGAGTAATTTGGTTAAAAGATCCCAAATAACAGATTTAAAGAGTTCTGGAGCTAACTGGGGAGCTTATTCTCCTCCATTAAGATAAAGAGAGATAAAATAATAATTCAAAATCAGGATATAATGAACTCTTAAAAGAGCTTAATACTCTTTACTTAAAAACAATTCCCAATTCAAAACACTGGAAAGAGTACAGGAAAGACCCTTATAGCTAAAAGGTGTTTTTCCTGTATTTTTTTGGTTAACTAATTGATTTCTTTGAAGAGGGAAAGAAAATGTTTTCAGTTGTAAAAAAATAGCTTGTATTTTTGAAGCTAATCAATAACGAAACTTTATATATTATGAAAAAAATACTACAAGCTATTTTAGGTGTTTTTGGATACCAAGTACTAACCAAAAAAGAATACAGAGATTTAAAACCGATACAACCCATTCATCCAACACAACCAGAAACTTTACTTACATATAAAGAAGTGGTTGAAATGTTACGTACTTACGATGCAACACGATTAAAACAAATTACGGAGCTTTTAGGTTTTGAAGAGACAAGAATAAATACCTTCGAATTCGGGGAGCTAAAAAATTACATGCGATATGTAGAGAAGTTAGCCAAAGAAAAAGGAATTAAGCTAAAAGGAATAAGCTTTATAAAAGGAGTGTATACAGAAGCGACAAAACACAATGACGATTTTGTTGACTACGAAAACTTAATGTATATGCCAACGGCAATGGTAAACGGAAAAGAAGTATTGATAGATGTTGTGAATTCTTCTGAAGGAAAAATTGTTACGTTTAAAGAGATGTTAGCAAAATACGATTATATCTGGCGTTATGATAATAAAAAGAATTTTGTACTGAAAAAAGAAAAGCAACAAGTACAACAACAGCAAGTATTAAAATCAGTGGTGATGCGACATGATCATGAAGGAGGGGAATTGAGTGGTACTGGGAATTTTGGAACTTATACTCCTCCTTATCCAACTCTTTAAAACAGATAAAAATGTATAAATTAATCCCTATCATTGTAGTACAAGTAGCTATTCAAGCCATTAGTTTATTGACTTCCTTGTTTTTTTATTACAAAACAAGACTTCCTAGTGTGTTTATTTTGTCAGTGATTCTTTTGCTATCTCTTACTATAGAGTGTATAGGATTATATCTTATGATAACAAGGGAGCCTAGCTTTATTTTTCATTTCATTTATGTTTTATTAAATTTTTTAACTATAATTTATTTTTATTGGAGATTGATAAATGATAATTTATGGTTTAAATTAATAAAAGGTTTTTCATTGGTATTTATAGTTTTTTGGTTTTATACATTTTTCAATAGTAATCTAATTACTTATTCTTTTATTTTGGAATCGTTGATAATAGCTGTTAGTGTATTGTTCTATCTTAGACAAATATTATTGTCAGATAAGATTTTAAATTATAAAAAATTATTACCTTTTTGGGTTTCTGTAGGTTTTTTAGTATTTTATTTACCATCTATTCCATTTCTTTCATTATTAAATTATATGCAGGATAGAGGTTTGTTTTTTATTTTGAATATTTTGATAATTTTAATGAATGTTTTTATCATTTATGGTTTAATATGCAGCAACAAGGAGGAGAAATACTAATAATTTCAACATTAATTATTGCTATAATAGTTGCTTTTTTAGTTATACTATTTGCCGTGTTCCAACGGCGAAAAAATCAACTATTAAAAGAAAAATCAGAAGAGAAGAAGCGTTATGAGCGAGAGTTAGCAGAAACACAAATAGAAATACGAGAAGAAACATTACGAAATATTAGTTGGGAGTTGCACGATAATATCGGGCAACTTCTTACTTTGGCTAAAATACAGTTGCAAAATGTAGGTTCAGAAAATTTAGATGAAATTTCAGATACCATTACAAAAAGTTTAAACGAAATCCGTTCGCTATCGAAACTCATTAATCCAGAGTTTATAAAAAATATTACACTAAAAGAAGCCTTACAATTAGAAGTAGAGCGTTTTAATCGTTTGCAGTTTATACAAGCGAGCCTACAAATACAAGGCGAAGAAAAAGAATTAAACCAAAAACATGGCATTATTTTATTTAGAATTTTGCAAGAATTTTTCTCAAATACGATAAAACATGCAAGAGGTTCTAAATTAGAAGTTTATTTAGGTTTTGGCGTGGAAATACTTACAATAAAAGCCATAGATAATGGCGTAGGTTTTAATATGGAAGAGATTCAAAAAAAAGGAATTGGATTAGAAAATATGAAAACCAGAGCCAAACTTATTAATGCGACGATAAATTTAGAATCGAAACCTAATATCGGTACAGAATTAAATATTTATTACTATTTTTAGGATGCGTAATCCCCTTATGCAGTAGTTATTATTAATTTATTAACCAGTAAACTATGAAGTATTCAGTTGTTGTGGTAGACGATCATACGTTATTATCACAAGCTATTGAAGGCATGGTTAATACTTTCGATAAGTTTAAAGTATTATACACATGCAAAAACGGAGGGGAAGTGAAAGAAAAGTTTAAAGCTTCCCCCCGAAACATTCCAGACATTGTATTGGTCGATGTAAATATGCCAGTAATGAACGGTATAGAAACCACAGAATGGATTGTTGCCAATTACCCAGATGTACATGTTTTATCGCTTTCTGTTGAAGATGCCGATGGAACTATCCTTAAAATGTTAAAAGCAGGTGCTATAGGATACCTTTTAAAAGATACCCAAAAGGAAGTCTTAGAAAAGGCATTGCTAGAGATTATGGAAAATGGCTTTTATCATACTAGAAATGTTACGAATTTATTATTAGATTCGGTTTCAGGGAAAGGAAAAAGAAATCAAGTAAACTTTAAAGAAAATGAAATTAAGTTTATGCGATTGGCGTGTTCTGAACTTACCTACAAAGAAATAGCAGAAAAAATGTTTCTAAGTCCAAAAACTATTGATGGCTATCGAGATAGTTTATTTACTAAACTTGATGTTCGTAATAGAGTCGGATTGGTAATGTATGCCATTAAAAATAAGATTTATACACCGTAGTTTAGTTGTTGAGTACTGGGTGTGGGGTATTAAGTACAAAGTATTAAGTACTGAGTATAGAGTACAAAGCAGAGAGTAAAGAGTATTTTATACAAAACTAAGTACTCAGTACTTAATACTTTGTACTTAATACTGAATACTGAATACTCAAAACCGAATATTTGGTCATACTATTCACATTTCGGTGCCAGAATTAGTTTTGCAATTCATATTTCGATGCTTGAGCTTAGCTTTTTGTAGCTCACATTTCGGTGCCAGAATTAGTTTTGTAATTCATATTTCGATGCTTGAACTTGGCTTTTTGTAGCTCACATTTCGGTGCCAGAATTAGTTTTGCAATTCATATTTCGGTGCCTGAGCCTAGTCGAAGGCATAGAAATGGTAATTCATAATTCATTATCCAGTATTTATCAATAAATTTGCAGCATGGAAGAAACGAATAGACAACGAAAGATAGCAGGCGTTTTACAAAAAGACTTAGTAGAAGTTTTACAACGAGCGGCTCAGGATGGAATGAAAGGTGTTATAATTTCTGTATCGAAAGTATCAGTTACAGCAGATTTAGGAGTTGCCAAAGTTTTTTTAAGTGTTTTCCCTTCAGATAAGCGAGATGAAATTATTGAAGGTGTGAAATCAAATACCCCATTAATTCGTCATGAGTTATCGCAACGCACAAAAAATCAATTAAGAAGAATGCCAGAATTATTATTTTTTGGTGATGATAGTTTAGATTATATTGAGGAAATAGATAAGTCGTTAAAAGGAGAAGATGCTAATCCTATAAAAAATCCGGAAATATTACCACGTCGTCAAAAAAGATAATCGAGAATAATTGTTACATTGCCAATAATTTTAGTAACAATTGAATTTTCCATTTTACATAGCAAATCGCTACTTGCGTTCTAAAAATAGTACCAATGCTATTAATATAATTACCCTTATCGCTATGCTGGGTGTAATTATAGGTACTTTGGCATTGTTTATTATCCTATCAGGTTTTTCGGGTTTACGCACATTTAGTTATTCTTTGTTAGATAATGCCGATCCTGATATTAAAATTACGGCTAGTAAAGGGAAAAGTTTTGTGTACAACAAACCACTAGACGAAGCACTAGTGTCGAATCTTAATATTGCAGAATTTTCAAAAATTATAGAAGAACGCGCCTTTTTAAAATACGGAGATAAAAACCATATTGCTTATATTAAAGGAGTAGACACGAATTATTTAAATGTATTACAAGTAGATGATTTACTTTGGAGAGGAAATTGGATTGATCCTGATTTTAAGAATACTGCAGTTATTGGTTATGGTATTGATAGTAAATTGAGAATACAAAACTTCTTAAGACCTTTAGAGATTTTTATGCCTAGGGCAGGAACAGGAATTGTAAATCCGAATAGTGCTTACCGTTCTATAAATACACAAGTAGTAGGTGTTTATGGAGGAGGCTCAGAAGATTTTCAGAATAAATTTGTTTTTGTTGAATTGCATGTTGCTCAGCAATTATTAGGGTATAATAACGATAGAATTTCTGGTTTAGAACTAAAAATAAAAGACCCAGAAAAAGCTGAAGATACTGCAGCAGTATTAAAAAAAGAGCTAGGAGATCGTTATAAAGTACAAACCCGTGCAGAACTTAATGAATTGATCTTAAAAGTAATCAATACAGAGAATTTTGTATCGTATCTTTTATTTACTTTAATCGTAATTATAGCATTATTCAATTTAATAGGCGCTATAATTATGATGGTTATTGATAAGCGTAAAAACTTAAAAACCTTATTAAATTTAGGAGCTACGGTAAAAGATATAAAGCGAATATTTGTGTTACAAGGATTTTTACTTTGTATAGTTGGTATGGTAATAGGGGTGTTTTTAGGAATAATTTTAGTGCTTCTACAAAACCATTACGGATGGGTGAGAATTAATTCAGAATTGGCCTATCCTGTAGAGTTTAGATGGTTTAATCTATTCACAGTGATGGCAACTATTTTAATATTAGGATTTATTGCTTCTAAAATTGCAAGTAGTAGAATTTCAAAAGGATTTATAGAAAAATAGAATCAAATACTAAAAATGATTCCTATTTTCAAATAGTAAATATTATGTATTACGATAATTTTAGTCGTTAATCGTATAAAACCCAGCGCTAGGATATGTTATAATTACAACCGTTACATGTTTCTTTTTAGTGACCTATTTTTCAAGATTTACTTTATGTTTCATGTCTGTGGATGTGTGTATGTTGAATCTAAGTATAAAGACTTAAACGATTCATTCATTTACAATTATAAGACACAACTCTTTTTAAAAAGTCACATATTCTTTTGTGAGTCATATGAATTACGGATGAAAATTTTGTGAAATGGCTTCATTGTAACGCTTGAGCTTGGACTGAGCGAAGCAAAGTCGGAGTAAAGCAATCTATATATTGAAATCTTATAATTTATTTCTAGCCATCAATAAATAGATTACTTCATTTCGTTATACTACATTCGTGATGACGGTTTTTATTAATGTGCGAAAAAAATAACTGTAATACGATTTTTGGGATATAATTTTGTATAAATGTTTCTGTCACTTCGAGTGAAATTATTCATAATGGAATGAAGAATAATTTTTTATCGAGAAGTAGTCGAATTGTTCTCGATACATTTTATACTACGTTGACACTTCGAAAAAAATACTCGAACTGATGTATGCGAAAAAACTAATCGTAAATAGTATTACACAAGCAAAACAATAGCTTTTAAATATACTATTCAAAAATTGCTTAGCATACAGATAAAAATGAAGTAGAAAACCGAAAAATATAAACCAGCGCTGGTAATTATTTTTTCCATTATATACATGTTTCTTTTTAGTGATCTATTATTTCAAGATTTACTTTATGTTTCACATATATAAGTAAAAATGGATTAATTAATTGTAAATAATTAGGGATTATTAAAAACTAACTAACACTTCAAAAGTACTACAGTAAATTGAATTGTATTCTTATTTTAAGGTGCAATTAAAATAGCTATCGGTAAATGGTTCTTTGTTTTAGATGAACTACATAAAGCAATACCAAACACTAAAATAGTTATTTAAATTCTGGAATTTGAGTATCTCCAAATGTATTTTCAATTTCAGTAAATGCATTAAATACATCTTGAGGATCGTCGGAAGTAACCAGTTTTAGGCGATATTCTTTAAAATGAGGAATACCTTTAAAATAATTGGTATAATGCCTACGAGTTTCAACAACACCTAAGTGTTCTCCTTTCCAATCTATAGACATTTGTAAATGACGACGTGCTACTTCAACACGCTCTGCAATTGTTGGTTTAGGTAAATGTTCGCCAGTTTCAAAAAAGTGTTTTACTTCATTAAAAAACCAAGGATATCCTATAGAAGCCCTACCAATCATAGCGCCATCAAGTCCATAAGAATCGCGCATTTCCATTGCTTTTTCAGGAGAATCTACATCACCATTTCCAAAAACAGGAATATGCATTCTTGGGTTGTTTTTCACATCAGCAATTGGTCTCCAATCGGCAGAACCTTTGTACATTTGAGCACGAGTACGACCATGAATAGAAATCGCTTTAATTCCAACATCTTGCAAGCGTTCAGCAACTTCAACAATTCGAATAGAATCATGGTCCCAACCTAAACGGGTTTTAACGGTAACAGGTAAACTTGTGTGTTTTACCATAGCTTCGGTAAGCTTAACCATTAAATCGATATCCTTTAAAATACCAGCTCCAGCACCTTTAGAAACTACTTTTTTAACAGGGCAACCAAAATTGATATCAATAATATCAGGTTTTGTTTTTTCTACAATTTCTATAGAACGTAACATAGAATCCATATTAGCACCAAAAATTTGAATACCAACAGGACGCTCTTTTTCGTAAATATCCAGTTTAATAACACTTTTCGCAGCATCACGAATTAAACCTTCCGAAGAAATGAATTCAGTGTACACTACGTCTGCACCATTTTCTTTACACAATGCTCTAAAAGGAGGATCACTTACATCTTCCATAGGCGCTAAAAGCAATGGAAAATCAGGTAGTTCTATGTTATCTATCTTTACCATAATTCAAAAATCATTGCAAAATTACTGTTTTTTTATAGAATGATTTTATAAGTTTGAATTCATCTAAAAAATAAATTGTTGGAAATTCCTTTCGAACCTATACTTTTTGGTAGTAAGATTAACATTCATCTGATATTAGAATATGCAGCTTTTTTTCTAGGATATCGATATTATGCATTTTTAAAAAAGAAATCCAATGATCAAATTCCGTCAGAAAATCGATTGTATATTATTTTAGGTGCTGCAATTGGTGCATTTGTTGGGTCTCGTTTCGTAGGTTTTTTAGAACATCCATTTATTACTTCAGAAAAATCACTGTTCTATATTTTTAATGTAAAAACCATTATGGGTGGTTTGTTTGGAGGTTTATTGGGAGTTGAAATTTCAAAAAAAATGATTGGAGAAAAACAATCCTCAGGAGATTTATTCACCTTACCAATAATCCTTGGGATTTTTATTGGTAGAATAGGGTGTTTTTTAACAGGGATAAACGAATTTACCTACGGAAAAGAAACTTCATTTTTCATGGGGATGGATTTAGGAGACGGTATTTTACGACATCCTTTAGCTTTGTATGAACTTCTATTTTTATTGATGTTATTTTTCTTACTGAAATCTATTCAGGGAAAGCTTACTGAAAACGGAGCGTTGTTTAAATGTTTTATGGTGAGCTATTTCGGTTTCCGTTTTTGTATTGAATTCTTAAAACCGAATGCGTTTTTTGTATTTGGATTAAGCTCCATTCAAATATTATGTATAACTTGTTGGTTATATTATTATAAATTTATTTTAAAAGCTGTGAAATATGCCCGTTAGAAAATATACTTATTACGATTTTACATTGAGTTTATGTCCTGAGTGCTTAAGAAGAGTAGATGCTAAAATTGTTTTTGAAGATGATAAGGTATACATGTTAAAACGTTGCCCAGAACATGGAGCTTCGAAAGTTTTAATAGCAGATGATATAGAATATTACAAGAATATCAGAAATTATAATAAACCATCGGAAACACCGTATACTTTCAATACGAAGACACATTATGGTTGTCCGTACGATTGTGGCTTATGTCCAGATCACGAACAGCATTCTTGCTTAACTGTTTTAGAAGTTACAGATCGATGTAATTTAACTTGTCCGACCTGCTACGCAGGTTCTTCACCAACTTACGGGAGACACCGAACTTTAGAAGAGGTGAAAAAAATGTTAGATACCATTGTGAAAAACGAAAAGGAGCCAGATGTCGTCCAGATCAGTGGGGGAGAGCCAACAGTACATCCTCAGTTTTTTGAAATTTTAGACTACGCTAAAACTTTACCTATTCGTCATTTAATGTTAAATACGAATGGAATAAAAATTGCGAAGGATAAAGATTTTGTGAAACGGTTAAAAAGTTATACTCCTGATTTTGAGGTGTACCTCCAATTCGATTCATTTAAAGATGAGGTTTTACAGCAAATGCGAGGTGCAGATTTATCTGAGATTAGAAAGCAAGCAATAGCAAACCTAAATGAAGTTAATTTATCAACGACCTTAGTGGTAACACTTCAAAAAGGATTGAATGATGATGAAATCGGAAAAATTATTGAATATGCCTTGCAACAGCAATGCGTTCGAGGTGTTACGTTTCAACCGACACAAATAGCTGGACGATTAGAAAATTTTAATCCTGAGAAAGATCGACTGACTTTGACTGAAGTTCGAAGAAAAATATTAGAACAATCTCCTGTTTTTAATACTGATGATTTAATTCCAGTTCCTTGTAATCCAGATGCCTTGGTGATGGGATATGCGTTAAAGTTAGGGGGAGAAGTCTTTCCGTTAACTCGTTATGTGAATCCAGCAGATTTATTAGATAATAGTAAAAATACAATTGTTTACGAGCAAGATGAGCAGTTGCATGGAAAAATGATTGAATTGTTTAGTACAGGGAATTCTGTAGAAACAGCACAAGAAAACTTAAAGTCAATTATGTGTTGTTTGCCTAATATAGATGCTCCTAATTTAGGATATGATAACTTGTTTAGAATTATCATAATGCAATTTATAGATGCTTATAATTTTGATGTGAGAGCTATTAAGAAGTCATGTGTTCATATTGTGGACAAAGATTATAAAATTATTCCATTTGAAACCATGAATTTGTTTTATAGAGACGATAAAAAACAACGATTAGAAGAGCTTAAAGCAGAAATGTGATGACTTCGATATGGTTTGTATTATTTGTACTCTTAATAATGATTCTGCCTTTTTTTCTTTTCATTATAGAAGGTGTGAAAATTTATAAAAAAAGAAGAATTGAATCGTTAATATTATTTGTATTAGCAATATTATATTTTGTTTTTTTAAAAGAATTTTTACCGAATTTCATTTAATAAAATAGATGATTCTTTAAAGTAATGTTTTAATAACTTGTAATAAACTAAAAAAGAGAGTATATGATTTTTTTAGAAGGCAGTATGTCGGGTTTATGGGTATTAGTTTTGTTAATGCTAGCAGGACCTTCTTTGGTTTTAGGTTTAATAGGTTTCTTGTTAAGAAAAAGAAATAAAAAAGCATCTACAGTATTTTACACACTAGCTGTATTATACTTTATTATTGGTTGGGGCATATGTTCTGGAATGTAAATTATGATGATTTCAGTACATAGATACATGGTATAATGACAATAAAAATAATTTTCAGAAAAACTAAAAAAGAAAGCATATGAATTTTTTAGAAGTAGGTGATTTATCAGGACTATTTGCAATTATCATACTAATTATGTTAGGTCCACCATTGTTGTTAGTAATCATAGGTTTATCAATACGAAAAAAACATAAAGATATAGCTACAGTCTTATTCATCTTAGCCGCTTTGTATTTACTAGTAGGTTTGGGTATGTGTTTTGGAGGTATGGCGTAAAAAAGAAAAAATTTAATAGCTATTTAAAATTGCTTTTCTATTGTATTGATGTGTTAGTGTTACAAGTCCTCTTTATTTTTTGTAATACAACTAAAGCTCTTTTTGGGTGTAGTCATATATTGAAAATAAAAAGACAAAAAAGTATCAAGATTTCTTTATAGTTTAGTGGTTGTTTAAGTTCGCAATCTATGTTTTTTTTAGACCCACATTCTGAGTTGATTCTTTTATTTGCTTTGATCTTACTTGGATTAGGTTTTTGGATACGCGCAAAAAATAGATCTAAAAGCAAAATCGTATTCATTTTTGCTATGTACGCAATGGTTATGTTTTGTTTACATATGATTAATGAATCATTTTCATTTATTGCTATTGTTTTGTTGCCATTCGTTAGTCTTTTAGTTGGTTACTTGCAAAAAAGAAAAGATAAAGTAGTGTCTAAGTTCTTTTACAGGTTTGCTACTTTTAGTATAGTAATTTGTATTATAGGATTAGGGGTTTGTGCAAGTTTTGTTTGAATTTAATTGTAGAACGATAGCCAAGAGTTTAATTTCTTAATACTTGTCATTGAAAAAAAATAACTAGATAACCTCGTGTGTTTGCATAGAGGTAGTTTAATCGATAAAAAATATCATGAAAAAATACAATTGGGCAATTTTAGGTTGCGGATGGATTGCAGAAATATTTACTAGTGATTTAAAAACATTAGATAACGCTGTCTTGTATGCAGCGGCTTCTCGTAATATTGATAAAGCTGAAAAATTTGCAAATAAATTTGGTTTTCAAAAAGCGTACGGAAGTTATAAGGAAATGTTAGAAGACGAAAATATTGATATCGTTTATATTGCAACACCACATACATTTCATTGTGAACATACATTACTTTCCTTGCAACATAAAAAAGCAGTTTTGTGTGAAAAAGCGTTTGCAATTAACGAAACAGAAGTTCAAGACATGATTAGTGCTTCTAAAAGGCAAAATACTTTTTTAATGGAGGCATTTTGGACACGATTAGTGCCAACATTTCAAAAAGTTTTAGATCTTATAAACTCAAAAGAACTAGGGGAGTTAAAAGTTGTGCAGTCAGATTTTATGTTTTACGGAGCTTATAATGCTAAAAGTAGATTATATGATTTAGATTTAGGAGGAGGTGCATTACTAGATATTGGAATTTATCCTGTGTTTACAGCATTACAAACGTTAGGTATTCCAGATACTATTGTAGCAAATGCAATTAAAAGTCCGACAGGTTCTGACGAACATATCGATATTGTTTTTGAATATAAAAATCAAAAAAGAGCATATTTGAGAGCTGGCTTTGCGTGCGATGCTCCAAACTATTCTATTTTCCATTTTGAAAAAGGAACTGTTCAAATTTCAAGAGAAATGAATTGTCCGATTATTATAAAAACTGAAGAAGGAATTCAAGAGTTAAAAGAAAATGATGGAGAAGGATATGGATATGAGTTTGAAGCAGCTCATGTAATGGAGTGTTTAGATAAAGGTGTAATTGAAAGTCCTATTTTATCCAATAATTTTAGTTTAGAACTCATTCAAACCTTAGATAAAATTAGAAAAACAATAGACCTAGTTTATCCCAATCATGATGGAATAAATAGGTCTATCTAGAAAAGGATCGAATTCCGTACTAAAATACTCTCACAATGTTAAAACCGAAAGCAATATCCCCCCCGGCATTACTTATATATCCTGGTTCGTTTGACGATTGTGCATTAGTAAATAGTAATTGAAAAACATGACCTCCCGTTTCAATATCTACACCAAAAGTATAAGGGTTATAAAAAATAGAGTTTTCATCTCTATTAAAATTATGTACATATTCAGCATTTAAGCTCACACGTTTGCTTAATTTTAAACGACCACCAAACCCCATAGCAAATTGATTGTGATTGGCAGTACCTGTTTCTTCTAAAATTTGTAAGTTTTCTCTTACATAAGTAGGAGCTAACTCAAAAGAAAAACGTTCAGAAAATCTATGAGAGGCTAAAAGTTGAACAGCATAACTCATTCGATCGCCACTTTGCAACGTGTAATTTGTAAATCTACTATTGCTTATTTCAGTATTAATATTTGCCGTAGCATAACCAACTAAGTTAAGTGGAAATGTATCTGATTGCTTTGTAAATCTACTTTTAACAGCAAAAGCCACAGTTTTTTCAAACGATTCTCTGCTTAAGCTAAATTGAGTTCCTTCCCAAAAGCTATATAAAAGTTCGATTTTAGTGTTTGCTTGATCTAAACCTAAAAAAGTATCGAATCCGTCTTTTAAAGGACCAAATCTATGAGATACAATAAGGTATAGTTCGCCTTTGTCTCCTATTTTAGTAGATTGTAAATTACCAATTTTTAGCGTTTTAAATGCTGGTAACTGAAATGTGTTTTGTGCAGTATTATCTTGTTTTGACTTTCCTTTATTTTCCTTAGTACTATAATCATCTAATTCTTTAAGCAGATTGTCGTCTTGAGCAAAAATTGAATGGCTATGTAAAAAGAGAATACAAAAAGAAAGAACGATTAGTTTTTTAGTGTGCATTGATTTAATTTTAATTCATTTAATAAATCATCGTAACCTACTACCATGCCTTTGATGGTAACAGATTGGTTTTTTTTAAGTTTTTTTAAATCCTGATGTTCAGAAAATTGACAAAAAACATTTTCATCGATAAGTACTCCTTCATCATTAATTTCAAAGATGATTCCTGTAATTTCAATAACCTTTGCATTCCATTCAGAAATTTGTGTACTGTTATTAGAAATAAACTCTTCAGAAGTGCCTTTAAATTCTGGTTTACTCACAGCAACTGTTGCTGTTTCTTTAAAAACATAAGTATATGTACTTAAACCTAAAATTAAGAGTAAAGAAAGTACAATGAATAATTTTTTATTTTTTTTCAGAAAAGTCATAATCTAAACTCACAGTAACTACTCTCGCTATTTTTCGTCTTACAACACTAGGAATTTTAATATTAAAATCACTAGGAGAAAGATCAAAACTAGTAGCTAAATTAATTTTATCATTTACTTTATGAATTGTACCCTTGGTTTCAATTTCTTTACTAACACCCTTAATGGTAATTTTACCTTTAATAGTAACATCTTTACTTCCGCTTAAAGTACTTGCATCAAAATTTTCAATTTTTCCTCTAAAAACGGCTTTAGGAAAATCATTCGATTCCATAAAACTTTCATTAAAGTGCTCTTGCATCAATGCAAGTCGAAATTTAAATGCACTAATAAATAATTGAGAAGCAATTTCACCATCTTTTGTTAAGATTGCAGTTGTGCTTTTATTCAATGCCTGTACAGGTTCAAATGCATCTACTGAAGCTTTAAATCCTGTAGATCCGGTTCTTGTGTAAAATTTTTGACTAAAAATTGATTGAGTAATAAGTAATAGAATTACAAAAAGTCTCATGGTATGTGTATTTATTGGGGTTGTTTTTTATTCTTCTAGATAACCATCAGCTCTCCATTGACTAATGATACTTCTTATAGATGAAGGTAATAATCCTGTTGGAGGCATAGGATTAGAACTACTGTTAATACGTCCAAAAAGATTGCCATTTTCAGCTGCGTTTCTAACTCTAGTATAATTTGTTAACGCTAAACCTGCAGTTGGACTAACATCGTCATGACAATTCATAGTAGCACAACTACCATTGATAATGCCTTTAACATCTTTTTCATAAGTTACTTTTGCTACAGGAGGATTTGTGTCAGGTCCATCAACAGGAACTTCCGAAGAAGAACAGCTCGTTAGTGTAATAATAGCAAAAATTGAAAGTAAATTGATAAGTGATTTCATTTTAGAGAATTATTTAAGTTAGTATATAATGTTTGCTTCGTCGTTTTATTTTAGTTTTCCTTAAAAATTTAATTGAAATTATTTTCGAAAACGAAAGTATAGTATTTCCTTGCTTTTTAAGTTGTTAAATAAGTTTAGGAGGAAAAAATAACGGTTAAAAAGGAAAAAAAAGGATTGAAAAACATGTTAAAATAGTAAATAAGGTTAATTATTTTTAAAAAATAGAGTTATTCACATACTAAATATATAACATTAAAATGAATAAAGATTAGTCCTTAAATTTAGTACGGCACTTTTGTTTGATGTAGCTTTCAAATACTGTATCTTTGTTGGTTATAAGAAGTTAATAGAACGAATGAAGAACATTAGAAATTTTTGCATCATTGCACACATCGATCACGGAAAAAGTACACTTGCAGATAGATTGTTAGATTATACAGGAGCTGTTACTGAGCGTGAAAAGCAAGATCAATTATTAGATAATATGGATTTAGAGCGTGAACGTGGTATTACCATTAAATCGCACGCAATTCAAATGGACTATATTCATAATGGAGAGCCTTTTATTTTAAATTTAATTGATACTCCTGGTCACGTAGATTTTTCTTACGAAGTTTCTCGTTCTATTGCCGCTTGTGAAGGGGCGTTGTTAATTGTAGATGCTGCTCAAAGTATACAAGCACAAACAATTTCTAACTTATATTTAGCATTAGAAAATGATTTAGAAATTATTCCTGTGTTAAATAAAGTTGATTTACCTTCTGCAAATCCTGAAGAAGTTACAGATGATATTGTAGATTTATTAGGGTGTGAACCTGAAGAGGTGATTCCTGCAAGTGGAAAAACAGGTTTTGGAGTTGATAAAATTTTAGAAGCAATTATTAATAGAATTCCTGCACCTAAAGGAGATCCTAACGCACCTTTAAAAGCATTAATTTTCGATAGCGTATATAATTCGTATCGTGGTATTGAAACGTATTTTAGAGTTATTGATGGATCTATTAAAAAAAATCAGCAGATTAAGTTTGTAGCTACAGGAAAACAATATGGGGCTGATGAAGTTGGTACACTTAAGCTAGAACAAGTAGTAAAAAAAGAAATAAAAACTGGTGATGTAGGATATTTAATTACTGGTATTAAAGCAGCGAAAGAAGTAAAGGTAGGAGATACAATTACAGATTTTGCAAATCCAACTACAGATATTATAGAAGGGTTTGAAGATGTAAAACCAATGGTTTTTGCTGGGATTTACCCTGTTGATACTGAAGATTATGAAGAGTTACGTAACTCAATGGAGAAATTACAGTTAAATGATGCTTCATTAGTATTTCAACCAGAGAGTTCAGCTGCTTTAGGATTTGGTTTTCGATGTGGATTCTTAGGAATGCTACACATGGAAATTATACAAGAGCGTTTAGAGCGTGAATTTAACATGACGGTTATCACCACAGTTCCTAACGTATCATATCATGCGTTTACAAAGAAAAATCCAGATGAAATTATTATTGTAAATAATCCGTCAGATTTACCAGATCCTTCAGGTTTAGATAGAGTTGAAGAGCCATTTATAAAAGCATCTATTATAACAAAATCAGACTTTGTTGGACAAGTAATGTCACTTTGTATCGAAAAAAGAGGGCAGATAATGAATCAAACATATTTAACACCAGAACGTGTTGAATTGATTTTTGAAATGCCGCTAGCAGAAATTGTATTCGATTTTTATGATAGATTAAAAACAGTTTCTAAAGGGTACGCTTCTTTTGATTATCATCCTATTGGAATGAAAAAATCTAAATTAGTACGTGTAGACATGTTGTTAAATGGTAATACAGTAGATGCTTTATCTGCTTTATTGCATGCTGATAATGCATATAACATTGGTAAACGTATTTGTGAGAAATTAAAAGAGTTAATTCCGCGTCAACAGTTTGATATTCCAATTCAAGCAGCAATTGGAGCTAAGATTATCGCTCGTGAAACAGTAAAAGCATTACGTAAAGATGTAACAGCAAAATGTTACGGAGGTGATATTTCACGTAAACGTAAGCTTTTAGAAAAGCAGAAAAAAGGTAAAAAGCGTATGCGTCAGGTAGGAAATGTAGAAATTCCTCAGCAAGCGTTTATGGCTGTTTTAAAGCTAAATGATTAAAAATATAATTTATACTATCTTTGACAATAAATTTTAAACAAAATTAATATGGAAAATTCATTCAATTCATTTGATAATACCAGAGTACTAGTAGCACATACTACAGAAGTAGAGCGCGTGGCGTTTTATAAGAAAACCTATGCACATGTTGCTGGAGGTGTATTGTTATTTATCCTATTTGAATACGTTTTATTACAGAGTTCAGCTGTAGTAAGTTTTATGCTTTCTATGATGGATGGTTATAAAATGTTATTACTTCTAGGAGTTTTTATGTTGGTTACTAATTATGCTGAAAGTACAGCATTAAGAACTACAGATAAAAATTTACAATACTTAGCATATGCTGGATATGTTTTTGCAGAAGCGTTGTTTTTTGTGCCATTAGTATACATGGCAGTAATTTATACTCAAGGTTTTGATGTACTACAACAAGCAGGAATTGTGACGCTAACACTTTTTGCAGGTTTGTCTGCAGTAGTTTTAATTACAAAAAAAGATTTTTCTTTTTTAAGATCTGCTTTAACTATTGGTTTCTTTATCGCAATAGGTTTAGTAATTGCTGGAGTTTTATTCGGTTTTAATATGGGATTATGGTTTTCTGTTGGAATGTGTGTTTTAGCGGGAGGTTCTATTTTATATCAAACATCTAATTTAGTACATAAATTCACAACAGAAGATTACATTCCTGCTGCAATAGGTTTATTTGCATCATTAATGTTATTATTTTGGTATGTACTACGAATCTTTATGAGTAGAGATTAATACAGAACATAAAATATATATAATAAACAAAAAAGATCCAATACGATTGGATCTTTTTTGTTTACCAAATTTTTGAATTATGATTGCTGAAGCTTTAGATATTTATTTTCCAGAATTGGCAAAAATGCCAGCTCTTAAAAAAGAACTAATTTCTATAAGTAATCTTGTAGCAATGGAGGAAGGTACTGTGCTCTTAAAACAAGGAGATTATATTAAAGTAATTCCTTTATTAATTTCTGGTTTGGCAAAAGTCTTTAAACAAGAGTCGGTTAACGGAAATGAAGTTTTACTCTATTATATTAAGCCAGGAGAAAGTTGTGTGATGTCTGTAATTACTTTGATGAAAGAACAAAGGAGTCATGTAAAGGCTGTACTTGAAAAGGATTCACAAATGGTTTTAATTCCTGCCGATAAAGCTTTTGAGATTGCTAAAAAATATCCGAAATGGAATGATTTTATTTATGATTTGTTTGATTTGAAATTTGATGAATTATTGAATATCATTGAAATTTTGACGTTTTCCAATAAAAATGTAAGATTACATGAGTATTTGAAAAAAGAAGTTTCTTTAAAGAAAAGCAATGTCTTACATACCACACATCAGCAAATAGCTTATGAATTGGGTTCTTCAAGAGAGGTAATATCTAGATTGTTAAAAAAACTAGAGGCTGAAGGTGTTGTAAAATTAGGACAAGGTAATATTACGTTGTTATAATTGCTTTCACATTAGGGTAATACATTTTTTTAGTCATTAATCGTATAATGTAACAAATGTCACTGCATGAGTTATTTATAGGGATTATTTTTGATCCTATAATTCGTAAAGACATTAAACATGAAAAAAAATATGGGCGGCATCGACCGCATTGTTAGAATCCTTTTAGTAATTGTAATAGCTGGATTGTTTTGGAAAGGAATTATTGCTGGTACCTTGGCATACGTATTGCTTGCTTTGGCTGTTATTTTACTACTAACCAGTTTCGTTAATTTTTGTCCTTTATATAAATTAATAGGATTAAATACGCTTAAAAAAGATAAGAGTTAACACGAATATCTATGTAAACCATAACTACCCAAGTTATTTTGTTGCTAATTTAAAACACATTTTCAAATTCATTGAAAATGTGTTTTAACTTTCAAGCCATTTTCTGAATTCAGCTGTAGTAGAAGAGCTAGTCATAGGTTTTTCTTTACATCCTTTAACAGTAAGTAACAACCTATTTTTAAAATGACTTTCTATATGTTCTATATAGTCAATACTAACAATTTCACTTCTGTTGATTTTAAAAAATTTATTAGGGTTTAATTGTTTGAAAATTGAGCTTAAATTTTGAGAAATTGTATGGCGTTTTCCTTTGTTATCTGTAGCAATACAAAAATCTCCTGATGCTTCTATTAAAGTTATTTCTGTGACATTTAATAATTGAATTCCCGTATTTTTCTTTATTACAAATCTTTTTTTGAAGTTCGTTTCTTCTTCTTTTAAAGCAGATTTTAATTCCGTAATAATTTTTGTATCTAAGTTATTATAATCTCCTTTTTGAAAAAGAGATTTATATTTCTCTATAGCCTTTTTAAAGTCAAGTTTAGTGTAAGGCTTTAAAATGTAAGCAATTCCATTAGTGTTAAAGGCTTTGAATAAGTATTCATCGTGTGCAGAACAGAAAATTATAGGCGCTTCGATATGAATTTCATCAAATAAATCAAAAGAGATTCCATCTAACAATTGAATATCTGATAAAATAAAATCATAAGCATGTTTGCTTAACATGGTTTTACCGTCTTTTATAGATCTTGCCCAATCATGTTGTACTTCTTCTTCCTCAAAAAAATCATTTAAGTAGTTTAAAAGTTTTTTGTAAGCAGGTACTTCATCTTCTAAAATTAAAATTTTCATATATGTTATTTTATTCAGATAGTTTTATAATAGGAATAGTAACCTTAAAGTTTTTATCTGTATTTATGATACTAATTTCTTTGTCTGATAATAGTTTATATCTAGTTTTTAAATTGTTTAATCCTGTAGCTAAAGAATCACTTTTTACTTTGAAGCTCGATTTTGTATTCACTACAGTCAGTTGATCGTTATTAATAGTAATAGAAGCCTGAATAGCTTTTACTCCGTCGGGTTTATTGTGTTTTACTACATTTTCTAATAATGTTTGCAATGCTCCAGTAGGAATAAAAAAATCACAGATAGCGTTATTTTTTACAATATGGAATTCATAATCATCTTCAAACCTAGTTTTCATTAAAAAAATATAATTTTCTGCAAATTGTATTTCTTTAGAAAGTTCCATAACCTCAGAATCTTTGGTTTGAATGAGATAGCGATATATTAACGACAATCGATTGATATATTCCTTTGCTTTTTCTGAATCAGTATCAATTAAACTATCTAAAGTATTTAGGTTGTTAAATAAAAAATGCGGATCGATTTGAGAACGCAACAACTTTAATTCATTTTCTTTTTGTTGTTTTTCAACTTTTAAAAATTGAGTTTGTCCTTCATAAAATTTCTTGGTTAATAATATACCAAGAATTAAGCCTAAATCATCGGTAGTTCTAAAAATACATCGTAAAACAAAATCTAAACCTTTAGGGAATTTGTTCCAATCTTTACCGGCACTCCAATAACCAGCTGTATAGTCAATTACTCCTGTAGTAAACAGTATAATTAATCCTAAAAAACAAAAAAAGATATAATTTTGTTTTCTTACAAGGAAGTTAGGAATAAGCCAATAGATAAAAAGAAGCACACCACTTAAAGAAACTATAGTTGAAACAGAAAAATCAACGAAATATTCTCGTAACATGTTTCCTTCTTTATAGTAATCTATAGAATTAAATGTTATAGAAACAGTGTATACTATGATGATAACTATCCAGTCTGATTTATTTAGTTTTGTGTTCATTTATCTATTTTAAAAGCAAAATGTTAAAAGAAATTATTTGAATATACTGATTAGTCTATTAGTGGTGTTTCCTAAATTATGAGAAATTAAAGCTAATAAAATACTTCTACTTTTTAAGGTTATCCATGCCCAAATGATTCCTAAAATGGTGGTGTTAAGAAAAGAAAAAACATAAAATTTTACTTCCAATGTATGGGTTAAAGATAATCCATGAGCCATTCCAAATAATAAAGCCGTAACCAAAATAGCAGGATGTAGAAATTTATTTGACTTTAAAACCTTAACTAATAACCCCAACATTATTCCACGATAAGCAATTTCTTCATCAATTCCAGGCATTGTTAATTGATATAAAATAGTTTCAGTATCCCATTCTTTAGAGGAGTTGTATAAAAAAGCGAGTACAGATAGTATACCTAATATTGTAGTGATAATTAGTATCCCTTTTTTAGTAAATTTTGGGTTTTGTTTTAAGGTTAAAAAGTAATCTTTTGGAGAGAATTTTTTATACAATAATAAAAAAAATATTGAACTAAGAATTGCTAATATTTTACCAGACCAATTCCATTTTCCATTAAAAAAACTTAAATCTCTAAATTTCAAAGGTAATTCTAATAGGATGCTGCGAATTAGAAAATAAATACAAAAAACTAAAAGTATTTTGAAAGTCTCTTTTTTCCTGTTCTTTAGGGTGAAAAATACAATTGGAAAAATAATAGCTAAATGAAGTAGGTTTGCAAGTAATATTTTTATCATTTTTTTAAATATAATTGGTTTCAATATAATTTTCTGGAATATATTTTTTCATAATATACATACCATAAAATAAGCATGGTAAGGTAATAATAACTGTGAAAACGGCTCCAATTATATCTGTTTCATTGATGCCTTCTGGCTTAAAGTTTACACCAACACTATCAAGTTTAGCTGCAAAATCAATAAGCATATGTATTATGATTAATGGATAAATTCTTTTGGTAACAATTAATAAGGCACCAAACATAACTCCAATAAAAGTGGCAAAGAAAAACTGAGAAATTTCACCATAAACACCTTTATCAAATTTAATAAAGTGTAATAATCCAAAAATTATAGCCGCAATAAAAATTGATTTCACTACTGATTTTTTTGAATTTCCAAAGTATTTAATAAGAAGTGGTAATAACACACTTCGTAAGCTTAACTCTTCAGCAATTCCAATACTTAAACAATATAGAAGTAAAACGATCAAATTTATACTAGTAAAATTAGGAATATCATCACCAAATACTAAGTTTAAACCAGCTACATAAATGAATGGAAAAATTAAGAGTAATTTCTTTTCAGTTTTAACAGGTTTAAGACCTCCAAGTTCAAATAGATCTAGTTTTTTAACTATTAAAATTGAAATTATCCCTAATATAATATTGCTTATTGTTTTTGTTATTAAAACAGTGTTGTAATTTTCAATAGAAAGAGAAATTAAATAGCTTTTCATATTGACGCTAATTACAGATTTCAGGGAAATTAAAATGACAAATAGTATAATGTAATATAATGTCTTTTTCATGGTTAAAAGTTTAGTTGTTATCGTTAATTCTATTTTGTTCTTCTTGAGAAGCATTTCTTTTCGATTTTTTCTTTCCGAATCTTGAACCAAAATTGTAGGTGAATCGTAATTGGATATTTTGTCTAGAACCATTACTTTCAATATTAGCATTAATATTATCGTAATTTACAGTTCCTACAAATCCTCGGTTTAAGACTTTATTAAAACCTAAATTTACCTTTAGTTTATCGTCTAAGAATTTTTTACCAAAAGAAAAGCTTAAATCACCTATCCAGCCTACATCAATCTGACCTTCTAAGGCACCAGTTCCAAAATAACTAGACATCTCTCCAGTGATTTTCCATGGTAATTTATAACTCGCTTGTGTATACCAAACTAAGTTCCATTTTGACAAGAATAAGTTAGGTGTTAATTCATTGGATTCAAATTTGTTGTAATCCACAATAAAACCTGTAAATCCGTCTAAGTTTTCAGTGAAATTCAAAGGAGCAAATGCTCTAAAATTCCAATTTTCTCTATCTTGAAGGTTGATTGTTGTTCTAGATATTTGCGCTGTAGCATCATCTTGTGAAATGAATAAAAATAAATCGTCTCTAGTTTTGCTATAACTCACCGTAAAAAAAGGTTGGTTGTCAAAAGTTAAATTAAACTGTAAGTTATTGGTAAATGCAGGCTTTAACGCAGGGTTTCCAACTTCAGAAGTTAACGGGTCGTAAAGTGTAACAAAAGAGTTTAAACTATTATAATTAGGTCTTCTGATTCTATAACTGTACGCAAAATTTGCACCTAGTTTTTCAGTAAGTTTTTTACTTACAGAAGCACTAGGAAAAAGCTCAGAAATAGCTCTAGTTCTCGTTTCATTTGTTGAAACTGATGTGCCTTTGGTATCACTATTTTCATAGCGAAGACCAGCAGATAAAGACCAATCACTCCATTTATAATTTACTTTAGTATATAGTGCAAAAATTTGTTCATCAATGATAAATCGGTTGCTATCATCAGGCTGAAAGTCGAAACCACCTGCTGTATTTTGTGTAAATAATTTTAAATCACTGTCAGTATCAACATCAGAAAACTTTGATCCAAAACTTAATTTGAAGTTGTCTGTAATATTTTTATTATAATCAGCTTTAATAGTTTTGATCGTGTATTCTCCATCTTGTACATACATCTGACTCACAAAAGGAACAGTATTCCCACTGATAGCATCAATTGTATTTGTGTTCTTATTCACAAAATCCACATAGTTAAAATCTAAGGTGAATTTATCTTTCTCAGACTTAAATTCATAATAAGGATTAATACTAAAGGTGTTTCGTTCTCTGTCAAAAGAATTTTCAGTTAAGAAACGACTGATATTTGAAGAAGAACTAACTTCGGTATTACTACGACCAATTCTGTCAGACATGTTGTTATTGTATCTTGTACTAAAACCAATTGTACTTTTATCATTAATGTAAAAATCAATAGTACCAGATATCCATGAATTTTTGGGGTCAAAAGGCTCTATAGTTGCTTGATCGTAAGTAACTATTTCATTTGTTGTAGGATCATTAACCGTACGATTAATAAAAAGGTCTTCTCTCCATGTTGGAGCTGTATATCCAGTGCTTAATTGCCAATTCAGTTTATTTTTATAACTAGCAATAGAAGCATTGGTTCCAAATTCAAAACCTTCATCTTCTCCTACCCAAGCAACAATAGAACCGTGAGTTCCTAAACGGACGTTTTTCTTTAGAAGAATATTAATTATAGGACCAGAACCTTCTGCATCAAATTCTGCACCAGGCTGTTCAATTAATTCAATTTTAGCAATATTATCTGCAGGTAAATTTTGTAATAAAGTTTCTACATCCATAAAATCAGTAGTTTTTCCATTAATTAAGATCCTAACATCAGATCTACCAGCGAAATTAATACCATTGTTAGTAACGATAACTCCAGGAACCCTTTTTACTACATCTTGTAAATTGCTATTCAACATTTCTGATTTTTCTAAATCTAAGACCAGTTTTTCAGCTGTTTGTCTAATGACAGGTCTTTTACTTTTGATAACCACTTCATCTAGGGCTTCGTTTTCTTCTTCTAAAGTAAAATCGAATATTTTATTACTATTTAACTCGAATGCTTTTAATGTTTTAGTTTTAAAACCTAACATTGATATTTCTATGGTATATGTTCCTTGAGTAAGGTTTTCAAAACGATAAACACCATTGTCATCAGAAACAACTCCTTTAGGAGATGCGTTTTTTTGCTTTTCTAAAAGAATAACATTAGCAAAAGGTAAGGGCTGCTTTTGTTTATCAGTTATTTTTCCATTGATTGAAAATTGAGCCGTTAAGCTGTAAAGACTAATGAAAAAGAATAGTAGTGATTGTTGTAATAATTTCATGACGAATTTTTAATTGTTGATCCAAAGTTGATAAATAGGTATTGTTTAAAGAATATAAAAATGTTGAAATGGGGTAAAAAACCGTTGAATTGGTGTTTTATAGGTTCACATGTTTATCGTCTTAAAATTAAAAGACTAAGCTATCGTGGGAATGTTACTCTAGTTTAGTTGTTTAATGGATAGTTAAAACTATGTACTTTAGTAATTTTCATTTTAAGTTTTTTTAATAGCCAGTAACCAGTAACCAGTAACCAGTAGCCAGTAATCAGTAGCCAAGTAGCCAGTAGCTAAAATCTAAGTGCAAAAAATCATATCAAAAAAAACAATCATAAATCGCATAAAAAAACATCCCATTCTCAATCTGAATGGGATGCATTATATTTAATTACAAATAATACTTTACTATTTCCTTAATGTGGTGTTTTGGGAATAAGAAAACGTTCAATGCTATGTTAATAGCAAAAAAAATCAAGGTTATATTTTACGAATTAACTTTTTTTCTTCTTTTTTAGGCTTTTTAGGCGGACGTTTACTGCCAGGGAAAACTAAAGAAGTACTAGAAAATGTAGTGCCGAAGTTAACATGTGCATAAAACACTTGACTAATAGCGTCATATACTTGGTCTTCAGATAATTCTTTTAATGGATGAATAAAAACAGACCATAAAATATTGTCAGATATTGCATACTTCACATCAAGAGCAGTATGAAAATTAGCCATTAAAGAAGCTGTTTTTAGCTCTTCGTCTAATTTGTCACTTTCGCCAATGGGAGAAATAATTCGCATTCTATTATGAGTAGAATCTGCTATGGCAATAAATGGAATATTTTTAATCATAAACCTCCATTGTGGTTTTTGACTTACAATGCTATCACTAGCATGTTCAAATATTTCACCTAATTTAGTTAAGGTCATTTCTTGACTTTGGATTGAAAAACCAAAACAAAAGATGCATAATAGAGAGACATAAATTTTTTTCATATATAAAATTTATGCCTAAGTCGTTAGTATAGCGTTAACCTTACATATAGGAGAATAAATGTTTGTAAATGTGCTTAATTAATCATCTCTATTGGCAGCCATTAATTTCATTACCCAATACAAAAGCATAGCTAAAGAACCTAATGCTGATACCAAATATGTCTTTGCAGCAGCTTTTAAAGCGTCTTGAGCACCCGCTAATTCCTCACGAGTTACCATGTTTTTATTTTTTAGCCAAGCTAAAGCTCTATTACTAGCATCATATTCTACAGGTAATGTTACAAAACTAAATAAAGTAGATACGGCAAAAAAAGCTACACCAATAGATAGTGCCCAGTACCCTAAATTAGAAGCCAAACCTAAAACTAAACCAGCCATAATTAAGATGTTAGAAAATTTAGAGGCTACGCCAACCATTGGAACCAAATTAGAACGCATTTTTAACCATTTGTAAGCACGTGCGTGTTGTACGGCATGACCAACTTCATGTGCAGCAACTGCAGCAGCAGCAGCATTTCGATGATGATACACAACCTCACTTAAATTCACAGTTTTGTTTTGAGGATTGTAGTGATCTGTTAATTGTCCAGGTGTCGAAATCACTTTAACATCAGAAATTCCATGATCAGCTAACATTTTTTCAGCTATTTCAGCACCACTCATTCCATTTCTTAAATGAATGTTAGAATATTTTTTAAACTTTCTTTTTAAACTATTACTTACCATTCCACTTATCAAAGCTACTGCTCCCATAATGATATAGTATCCAAAATCCATTACCATAGTTACACTTTTTAAATTTTAATAATTGTATTCTTTGTTAGTTTGATAAATTTACAACATAAATTATTCCATAATATAAAAGAGATAAAAAAAGTTGACAAAATGACAAACAACCCAAACATATTGTTAGTATATACAGGAGGTACAATAGGTATGGTAAAAGATTATAAAACAAAGGCTCTTAGAGCATTTGATTTTAGTCAGATTTTGGAAAAAATCCCAGAATTAAAGCAACTAAATTGTGAGATTGATACCATTTCTTTTGATGTTCCTATAGATTCATCAAATATGAATATTCATTATTACATTACTATTGCTGAAATTATAGCAAAGCATTATAATAATTACGATGGTTTTGTAGTTTTAACAGGCTCAGATACGATGTCTTATATCTCATCGGCGGTAAGTTTTATGTTCGAGAATTTACAAAAACCTGTGATATTTACAGGGTCCCAATTACCTATCGGAGATTTACGAACAGATGCAAAAGAAAACCTAATTACTTCAATAGAAATAGCTTGTGCTTCAGAAGGCGGAGAGCCTACAATACAAGAAGTAGGGTTGTACTTTGAATATAAATTATATCGAGCGAATAGAACCACAAAAATTAATGCAGAACAATTTGAAGCATTTACATCAATGAATTATCCAGCATTGGCAGAGAGTGGAGTCCATTTATCCTTTAATAAACATTTGTTGTTGAGGAATGAGTCAAAAAAATCTAAATTAATTTTCCGAAAAAATCTAATTGAAGATATTGTAATATTGAAGCTTTTTCCTGGAATTACATCAAAAGTGGTAGAAGCAATAGTAAATGTGCCTGGTTTAAAAGGAATTGTTTTGGAAACTTACGGGGCAGGAAACGCTCCTACAGAACAATGGTTTATCGATTTAATTAGAAAAGCAATAGACAAAGGGATTCGAATCGTAAATGTGACACAATGCAGTGGGGGTAGTGTGATTTTAGGCTTATATGAAACAAGTACAGATCTTAAAAATATGGGTATTATTAATGGTAAAGATATTACAACGGAAACTGCAATTGCAAAAATGATGTACTTACTCGGTGAAGATTTAACTAAAGAAGAATTTAAAAAATACTTTGAAACTTCATTACGAGGTGAGATTTCATAAATTTATCGCAATTCAATTATCAATTGTGTCAAAAAACATAAAGTATTTTAACAATAACCGTTAATTTTCTTTACTGAATCAACATTTTTTTGTTAATTGGCAGTCTGAAAACAAAGGGGGCATATTTTTTGATGAAATAAAGACAAATAATTGTAAATTGTCCTCGCGTTTTAGCAATTTAAAAATTTGTATTTTTAACACGTTAACTATTTAAATTAATTATAACAAAATGAAAAAAGCAGTAAATGTCCTAACACTTACAGGTATTATGTTCTTTGGGGCTATTCAATCAACTTTTGCTCAAGATGCTGCAACAGCAGATGCAGCAGAAAAAACTTTTCACCAGATTTTAAAAGAAAACTTTATCGCTGGTGGTCCTTTGTTTATGGGGATAGTATTAGTTGCTTTAATTTTAGGATTAGCTATAGCAATAGAAAGAATCATTTATTTAAACATGGCAACTACGAATACTAAGAAATTAGTTTCTAAAGTAGACGATGCTTTAAGTTCAGGTGGTGTAGAGGCTGCTAAAGAAGTTTGTAGAAATACAAAAGGGCCAGTTGCTTCTATCTTTTACCAAGGATTAGAAAGAGCCGATGAAGGTTTAGAGTCTGCTGAAAAGGCTGTTGTTGCCTATGGTGGAGTACAAATGGGATTATTAGAGAAAAACATTTCTTGGATCTCTTTATTTATTGCATTAGCACCGATGTTAGGATTCATGGGTACAGTAATTGGTATGATTGGTGCCTTTAACTCTATTGCAGTAGCAAATGATATCTCTCCAGCAGTAGTAGCAACAGGTATTAAGGTAGCACTTTTAACAACAGTATTTGGTCTTATAGTTGCTATTATATTACAAATTTTCTATAACTATATTGTATCTAAAGTAGATAGTATAGTAAACAACATGGAGGATGCTTCTATCCGTTTAATTGATTTATTAGCTAAATACAAAAAATAATTTATGGCTAAGAAAATTTTACCAATAGTTATAGCGCTACTTTCCATTATAGGTATCATCTTGTTTTTACTTGTTGTATCTATAGAAGATGGAGATAATGCAGGTATATCTGGTGCAGTATCAAATATGATTACGTATTCAGTGGTTTTATTTGGAGCAACAGTATTAGCTGCGGTAGGTGCTTCAGTTTTCGGGCTTTTCAAAAGTCCTGGAGCTTTAAAGAAAACATTACTAGGGTTAGCAGGTTTAGTAGTAGTACTTTTAGTATCTTACTTAATCGCAGATTCTAATGAGGTTCTTAATGCAAAGAACGAAGTTATTGCAGCAGCTGATAGTTCAGTTTCTAAAATGACTAGTGCAGGGATATGGGCAAGTCTTGTTTTACTTGTTCTTGGAGGTCTTTTCTTTGTATTTGATTTATTTAAAGGAATACTAAAATAGAATTACATGGCAAGAAGAGAAAATCCAGAAATTAATGCAGGATCTATGGCAGATATTGCCTTCTTATTGCTTATCTTTTTCCTAGTAACAACAACAATGGATGTTGATTCTGGTATCTCTAAAAAATTAGCAGAGAAACCACCAAAGGATTACGATCCACCAAAAATTAAAGAGAAAAATATTTTTCAAATTAGTATCAATAAAAACAACGACTTATTTGTCGACGGTGATGTGTTGGAATTAAAAGATTTGAAAACTGCAGCTCTTAAATTTATAGATAATGGTGGTGGTATAGGAAATCCGTTACCAGGAGAAGAAAAAGGTAAAGAATGTGATTACTGTGGTGGCGAAAGAAACCCAGATTCATCAGATCATCCTAATAAAGCTATTATTTCTATAGAAAGCGATAGAGCTACAGAATATGGAACTTATGTTACTGTGCAAAATGAGTTACTAAGCGCATACTCAGAGCTAAGAAACAAGCTTTGTTCTAAGAAATATAAAATGACTTTTACAGAGTTAGAAGAGGCTTATAAGGATAGTGGGCGTAAAGATGAGGAACTTAAAAAGAAAGTTGAATTCATTAAGAATAGTTATCCACAAATTATCACAGACTTAGATCCATCAGATAAATAAATAATTAAACTGAAAATTATGTCTAAATTTAAAAAGAAAAAAAGCGGTCAACCAGGTATTTCAACTGCATCTTTACCTGACATTGTTTTTATGTTATTATTTTTCTTCATGGTAACTACGGTAATGAGAGAGTCTGACCTTAAAGTAGAAGCTCCTAGTTTACCTAGTGCAACAGAAGTTAAAAAATTAGAACATAAAAGTTTAGTTAGTACTATTTATGTTGGTAGAGCAAAGGATACTGAAAAATGGGGTGAAAAGTTTAATAGAATTCAGTTAAACGATAAAATAGCAACTCCAGACGATATTCCTGCGTTCATACTTAATGAAAGAACTAATGTTAGTGATGGAGAAATTCCTTTTATGACGACTTCTATAAAAGCAGATAAAAAATCTAGTGTTGGTACACTAACTGATATTCGCTTAAAACTTAGAGATGTAAATGCTCTTAAGTTAAGTTTATCTACTCAGAAAGGAAGTAGTATAAAAAGATAAAAATCTTACATATTTTAAATAAAAAAAGAGCAATACTACTATTGCTCTTTTTTTATTTAAAAATTAATTTGGTGTCATGAAAAAATTAAGTATCTGTCTTATTGTATTTGCAAGTAGTTTGTCTTGTCTTTTTTCTCAAGTTGATTCGTTAAGAATAGGAGATAAATACCTTGAAGATCAATTGTATATTGGTGTAAGTTATGATATCATGCACAAACAGCCTGAAGGAGCTGAGGGCACAGGTTTTTCCTATAGTTTATCTTTTGGGTATATTAGAGATATCCCTTTACATAGAGATGGTAATTTTGCTATTGGTGTTGGAGTAGGGTATGGATTCAACTCTTTTAATCATGGTATTCAAGTAATAAACGAAAATACGCTCCAATTAGTAACAAATACGGATGCATCAAATAAATTAGTACAACACAATTTAGAATTTCCTATACAATTTAGATGGAGAACATCAGATGCTGTTTCTTACTCTTTTTGGAGAGTATATACAGGTCTGAAAATGACATATAGTTTTAGTAATACTTTTACTTATGTGGAAAATGGAAATGAAACTAGGTTTCGAAATATCCCTATTTATAATAATTTTCAGACAGGGTTAGAGCTTTCTGCAGGATATGGTACATTCAACTTCTACTTTTATTATGGATTAACGCCTGTGTATAATAACGCGATAATTAATGGCGAAAATGTAAACTCCAGTATTTTAAAATTTGGACTTATTTTTTACCTATTATAGTTACAATATATAATAGGTGAGTAGTTGGCAGCTAAAACCTAAAAAAAAGCCTAAATATACTTCTTTAGGCGTGTGAGCCTTTAAATCTAACCTCGCAGTGGCTAAAACCCCAGACAAGATTGTAAAAATAAGAATTAAAGGAAGTATAGAAATGTTATAAATTAGTTGTAGGATAATAAAAAAACCTAAAGCACTTCCCATAGAAAGTAGATGTAAACTTGTTTTTATTTTTAGGAAAAATGTAAAATAAACAATCATCAATCCTATTAATGTTCCAAAAAATAAATAAGAAAGCTCATTAAAAAGGTCAAATTTATTGAAAAACTTACCTAAAAATAAGAATACACACATCATTATAAACATTGGTATTTTCCTTTCTTTAATACTGCTTACTTCAAAAGATTCAATCCTACCAGTTAGTTTTAAAAAAATTAACAATAGCATTGGTACTAGGTAAGTAGTTATGAAAACGGTAACAAAAAGATATAGTTGTTGTCTTATATCAATTTGATTGGGAGTAACCATGAAGTATGTAAGTATACCAATAGTTGGCATAACAACAGGATGTAGAATGGTCGATAAAATCTTTTGCCAACTCATTAAATTTCTTTTCTTAATCGTGCAACAGGTATATCTAACTGTTCTCTATATTTCGCAACTGTTCTCCTAGCTATTGGATATCCTTTTTCTTTTAATAGCTTGGAAAGCTTTTCGTCAGTTAGAGGTTTACGTTTATCTTCTTCTGCAATTACATTTTCTAAAATTTTCTTGATTTCTCTTGTAGAAACATCCTCACCTTGATCGTTTTTCATTGATTCAGAGAAGAAATCTTTAATCAATTTTGTACCATATGGTGTAGATACGTACTTGCTATTGGCTACTCTAGACACCGTTGATACATCCATGTTAATTTGATCTGCTATATCCTTTAAAATCATTGGCTTTAGCTTACGCTCATCACCAGTTAAAAAGTATTCATACTGATAATGCATAATGGAATTCATTGTAACCAATAACGTTTGCTGTCGTTGTTTTATAGCGTCAATAAACCATTTAGCGGCATCTAATTTTTGCTTAATGAAAAGTACTGCATCTTTTTGAGATTTGCTTTTATCCTTAGAATCTTGGTAGCCCTTTAACATTTCATTATATTCCCTAGAAACATGTAATTCAGGAGCATTTCTGGAGTTTAATGTAAGTTCTAATTTTCCATCAATAATTCTTATCGTAAAATCTGGCACTATTTGCTCAGCAATTTTATTATTACCAGCATAAGAACTGCCTGGTTTTGGGTTTAATTTAGATATTTCGCCAATTACTTCTTTTAAACCTTCTTCAGAAACATTAAATTTATCTAAAAGCTTTTTGTAATGTTTTTTCACAAAATGATCAAAAGCGTTTTCTAAGACTTTAATAGCTAATGCTCTACTTTTAGTTTCAGACTTAGCTTGTAATTGTATAATTAAACATTCTTTCAAGTCTCTTGCTCCTACACCAATAGGATCTAATTTTTGAACAACTTCAGTAAGTATTTTTTCAACTAACTCTTCATTAGTAAAGATGTTTTGAGTAAATGCTAAATCATCTACTAAATCGATTATTTCTCTTCGTATGTAACCACTATCATCTACACTACCCACTAAAAATTCAGCTATAGCCCTTTCTTCTTCATTAATTCTGAAGGTATTTAGTTGGTTTTTTAAGGATTGATGAAATGTTGTTCCAGCTGCATATGGTACTTGTTTTTCTTCATCATCTGAAGAATAGTTATTGCTTTGCGTTTTATAACTAGGATACTCATCGTCACTTAAATATTCATCAATATTTATATCCTCAGCTTCAATTTTTTCATTTCCAGTATCATCGTAATCTCCTTCGTTATTTAAATTGTCATCAAAACTATCTATTTCTTCTTTTCCTGTATCCAAAGCAGGATTTTCTTCAATTTCTTGTTTTAAACGCTCTTCAAAAGCCTGTGTAGGCAATTGAATCAATTTCATTAATTGAATTTGTTGTGGTGATAATTTTTGAAGTAGCTTCTGATGTAAACTTTGCTTTAACATACTTACAAATATATGAATTCAGAGAAAAGAAAATTGTTAATCCCAATAGTAAGTTAAACTTATCTATAATTATTTAAAGGTAGGGAATTAATTCTTGTTATTGTAAAGGGCTTTTATGTATAAAACTTCAAATTCATTTAAAACAGCACCTATTCTATAGTGCTTAGAACTATGTTTTATTTTTATACTGCCCAGTAAAGATGATATATATCTTTTTTTATCTATTGTCACTTTTTCTAGCTGTTGTTTTTTAAAAATCATATCACTCTTAAGTCCAAGTAACTTTCTTGTACAGCGTATTTCATGATCCTGTATTTTTATTTCTTCTTTACCTAATACTATCCAGACTAAACTCAAAAACGCTAGACTAGCCAAGCTTAAAAATGTAGTGACAACGAACAGGTTCTTAGCTCCATATGAATTGTGTTCGATAAGAAGAGAAATATTTTGATAGGCAATAAAACTCCAAATTAATAGCAAGGGGAATAGAACTAAGATAAAGATCCAATGTTTTGGTATCGATCTGTCAATTATCAGGGTATTATTTTCAAAAGTATGATCTCCATTGTAAAGAGAATTGCTTGTTATAATATATTTAAGAAGCGTTAATTCGTCTTCAAATATTTCAATACCACCATTAAGATATGCTTTAGAGATATGTTCATTTGCTTTTTCATTTTCATGTAAGCCAAGATATGCTTGTGAGAGGCGTAAATGTAAAAAAGGATTATTAGAAGTTTTATAACTTTTTATTCGATAGATCGTTTCTAGTGTTTTCTTGAAGTTATTAGAAACATAATATGCATTAGCTGTAGCCAAAAGAATGCCTTCAGCTAATTCCCATTCATGTTGTTGAACAGGAATTTTACTGTAAGCATTTTCATATTGTTGTAATGCTTTATCAATTTCGTTAGCTGCTAAATAAGTATTTCCTAACTCGTATAAAGCATTAATTTCATCAAATAATTTTTCTTCTAAGTGTTCACTCATGAACAATATATAGGTGTATAAATGCGATTGTTAAAGTTTAAAATTCTGCATTTTGTGGAGTTCTAGGGAAAGGAATCACATCTCTAATATTACTCATACCAGTTGTGAATAATACTAAACGTTCAAAACCTAAACCAAAACCAGAATGCACTGCTGTACCAAATTTTCTTGTATCTAAATACCACCACAATTCATCTTCATGAATATCTAACGCAGCCATTTTTTCTTTCAATACATCTAAACGTTCTTCTCTTTGAGATCCACCTACCATTTCTCCAATGCCAGGAAAAAGTACATCCATAGCTCTTACGGTTTTTCCATCTTCATTTAAACGCATGTAGAAAGCTTTAATTTTAGCTGGATAATCAAATAAAATTACAGGACACTTAAAGTGTTTTTCTACTAAATAACGTTCGTGTTCAGATTGTAAATCTGCTCCCCATTCGTTAATAAGATATTGGAATTTTTTCTTTTTATTAGGCTTGCAATTACGTAAAATATCTATAGCTTCAGTGTAAGAAACACGCTTAAAATTATTATCTACAACAAATTTTAACTTTTCGATTAAAGACATTTCGCTTCGCTCTGCTTGTGGTTTTGTTTTTTCTTCTTGTAAAAGTCTGTTTTCTAAAAACTCTAAATCATCCTTACAATTATCTAAAACATATTGTAAAACACCTTTAATAAAGTCTTCAGATAAATCCATGTTCGCATCTAAATCATTAAATGCAACTTCAGGTTCTATCATCCAAAATTCAGCTAAATGCCTTGTAGTATTGGAATTTTCAGCTCTAAATGTAGGGCCAAAAGTATATACTTTACCTAAACCCATAGCATACGTTTCCGCTTCTAATTGTCCCGATACGGTTAAGTTGGTCTGTTTTCCAAAGAAATCTTGGCTATAATCAATTTCACCTTTCTCGTTTAAAGGAGCTTTATTGGTTTCGAAGTTCGTAACTTTAAACATCTCTCCGGCACCTTCAGCATCAGAACCAGTAATAATTGGTGTATTAACGTAGTAGAAACCGTTTTGCTGAAAATACTGGTGCACTGCAAAAGATAATGCAGAGCGAACACGCATTACAGCACTAAATGTGTTGGTACGTACTCTCAAGTGAGCATTTCTTCTTAAAAATTCAAAACCATGTTTTCTTGGTTGTATTGGATATTCATCAGGATTAGAGTCTCCTAAAATTTCTAAGTTAGTTGTTTGTATTTCTACAGATTGCCCTTTACCTTGGCTTTCTACTAAAGTTCCTTTTATTGCAACTGCTGCTCCAGTAGTAATTCTTTTTAGTAAAGCTTCATCAGTATTTTCAAAATCAACAACACATTGAATGTTTTTTATGGTAGAACCATCATTTAATGCAATAAATCGATTACTTCTAAAGGTTCTTACCCAACCCTTAACACATACTTCTTGTAAAAATTTATCTGAGTTTAAAAGCTCTTTTACACTACTTGTCGTCATTATAAATAGGTTAACTAGTTTAGCGACAAATATAATTTATTGGAAAGAAATTACAATGATCTTTAAGAACTACTTATAGAAATAAGTCTATTTTAAACTCTAAAAGTGGGTGATTTTTATAACAACATCAACTATTCTGTTTTTTTATGCTGAATTATTTCAAATTCTCAAAATTAATAGCATTTAATTGAGAATTATTTTATATCATTGGGGCATATAATGTATATAGATAATTTACTATAATTATCTACACTAATTTTAAAACAGGGTTCTCTATTTTTTTAGAGAACTTTTTTGGTTTATTAGTGTTAATAATTTGATAATCAAACTTTTGTTATAAAACTATTTTTTTTCTTTTGGAGGAAAAATTTTAAAATTCGTTTCTTTTAATACTTTTTGATTGGCTATTTTTCGTTCAAAAGAAAGTAACAAAGAAGGTAATAACAATAAATTAGAAACCATTGCCAATAATAAAGTAACAGATACCAATCCTCCTAAAGCAATAGTACCACCAAAACTAGAAATAGTAAATACTAAAAACCCAAAGAATAATACTATTGAAGTATAAAACATACTCACACCAGTTTCTTTAAGCGCAGCATACACAGAAGGCTTTATTTTCCAGTTGTTAGCTAATAATTCTTGCCTGTATTTTGCGAGGAAATGTATAGTATCATCAACAGATATCCCAAAAGCAATACTAAATACTAAAATTGTAGATGGCTTAATAGGTATATCAAAGAATCCCATTAATCCCGCAGTCATTAATAGGGGTAGCATATTAGGAATTAATGAAATTAAAATCATTTGTGGAGAACGGAACATCCAAGCCATGAATATAGAAATCAGTAAGATCGCTAGTGAAAGGGAAATAACTAGATTTTTAATCAAGTAATTTGTACCCTTTAAGAAAACTAACGCTTTACCCGTCATAGAAACGTTAAACTTATCTCCTTTAAATTGTTTTTGAATAACAGCATTTAATCGATCTTGGATAACATCCATTTTATCGGTTCCAATATCTTTCATAAATGTTGTTATACGAGCATATCTACCAGTACTATCAACAAAGTTTTTTAGCATTCCTGAATTACTGTTGGAATTTTTTGTGTAGGCAAAAATATAACTCTTTTCCTGACTTGTAGGTAACTGATAATATTTTGGATTCCCTTTATAGTAAGCCTGTTTAGAGTATTTTACTAGGTTGTTTACAGAAATAGGTTTGGAAAGCTCAGGAAAAGTTTCAATAGTTTCATTCAGTTTTTCCATTTTCTTTAGCGTAGAAAGCTTCATAACACCTTTCTCTCTTTTCGTATCGATAAGAATCTCTAGTGGCATAATACCTCCAAACTCACTTTCAAAAAATTTAATGTCTTTATAAAATTGTTTCCCTTTAGGCATGTCTTCAATTAAACTTCCAGAAACTCGAATATTATAAAGTCCAATCATACTAAGAATAATGATAAGTACTGTAGTAATATAAATCGTAATTCGCTGCGATTTAACCATTCTTTCCATCCAGTTTACCACATTTTCCATCCATCTTTTTTCCAAATGATTTAAATGTTTCTTCTGAGGAAGAGGCATAAAACTATAAAGAATAGGAATAATTAATAAAGCTAAAATGAAAATACTTATGATATTAATAGAAGCTAGTATTCCAAATTCTCGAAGTAATTTACTTTTTACAAAAACAAACGTAGCAAATCCAGATGCTGTAGTAATATTTGTCATTAATGTGGCATTTCCAATTTTGGAAATTACACGCTGTAATGATTTAGCTTGATTACCATGTTTTTTTACTTCTTGTTGGTATTTATTAATCAGAAAAACCGCGTTGGGTACTCCAATAACAATAATCAAAGGAGGAATTAGAGCAGTTAAGACTGTTAATTCGTAACGTAACAAACCAATGAATCCATAAGCCCACATAACACCAATAATCACAACTAATAAAGTGATAAAAGTGGCTCTAAACGACCTAAAGAAAAAGAAGAATATAATTGCTGTAATAAACAATGCACCTAGGACAAATATCCCCATTTCTTCGGCAATATTTTTAGAGTTTAATGTTCGAATGTATGGCATACCCGATACTCTAACATCTAAACTGTTTTCCGTTTTAAATTTTTCTACAGCAGGAATTAACGTTTCTTCAATAAACTTTGCACGTTCAGGCTTATTTACGATATCTTTTTTTAAGTAAATAGCTGTTTGAATTGTCCCTTTATCATTAAATAAAATATTCTCATAAAAAGGAAGTTTTTCAAAAAGTTGTAATTTGATTTTATCAATTTCTTCTTGAGTAGTCGGTTCTTTTTCAAATAGAGGATCTACAACAAATTTTCTTTTTTTACGATCTGCTTTTAATTTCTTGATATCCGAAATAGATACCGTAAATTCTACTTCTGGAGCAGCATCTAATTGTCGTGCTAACTTATTCCAAGAATTAAATTTATCTAAAGAATAAAACGTGCTATCTTTAATTCCTAAGATGATAAGATTTCCTTCCTCACCAAAAATATCTAAGAATTTATTGTACTGAATATTAGCTTCATGGTTCTCAGGAAGAAGGTTAGCTTCAGTATAGGAAAAGCGTACATGTTTGGACTGAGTTAGTAAAAGTGCAGTTATAATAACTATAATAGTTAGCACTAGGTACCGATTACGTAAAATAAAACCTGCGATTTTAGTCCAAAAAGTCATTTAAAAAAATTTGTGCAAAGGTAAATATTAAAAAGATAAGGAAAATAAAAAGAGTGTTTTAAAAACACTCTTTTTTAAAAAGTTTTTTTGAAAAATTAAACAGTCATGATCTCTTTTTCCTTAATGGCTAATTTTTCGTCAATTTCTTTAACGTAATTATCTGTTAAGGTTTGAATATCTGCCTCAGCATTTTTCTTCATATCGTCAGAAACATCTGACTTTTTTATTTCGTTATTAGCGTCTTTACGAGCATTTCTAACTCCTACTTTTGCGTTTTCGGCTTCAGCTTTAGCTTGTTTTGCTAAATCTCTACGGCGTTCTTCAGTTAATGGCGGTACATTAATAATAATGTTTTCACCGTTATTCATTGGGTTAAACCCTAGATTTGCAATCATGATAGCTTTTTCGATCTCTTGTAACATGTTTTTTTCCCATGGTTGAATCGAGATTGTTCTTGCATCAGGAGTATTTACATTTGCTACCTGACCTAATGGTGTTTTAGAACCATAATAATCAACCTGCACATTTGCTAACATTGCAGGAGACGCTTTACCAGCTCTAATGGTTCTTAATTCTTTCTCTAAATGAGAAATAGCATTAGCCATGGCCTCTTTTGTGCTATCTATGATAAAATCTATTTCTTCAGTCATCTCTTTATAATTTAATTAACTCGTATAAAAACGGATTATTTGTAATCAACTATTGTTCCAATTGCTTCTCCAGAAACTAACTTAATTAAGTTTCCTTGTGTGTTCATATCAAAAACTATAATTGGTAATTTGTTTTCTTCACTAAGGGTAAAAGCAGTCATATCCATTACTTTTAGTCCTTTTTCTATTACATCTTTAAAGGTAATAGATTCAAATTTAACAGCATCTTTGTTTTTTTCAGGATCTTCATTATAAATACCATCTACACGAGTTCCTTTTAAAATGGCATCAGCATCAATTTCTATAGCTCTTAAAACAGCTGCGGTATCCGTTGTAAAATATGGGTTTCCTGTTCCTGCTCCAAATATTACAACTCTACCTTTTTCTAAATGTCGTATTGCTTTTCTTTTAATGTAAGGCTCAGCAACTTCTTTTATTTCTAAAGCAGTTTGCATCCTCGTATATACACCTTCATCTTCTAAAGCACTTTGTAGAGCCAATCCATTAATACAAGTTGCTAACATTCCCATATGATCTCCTTGAACTCTATCCATTCCATTAGCTGCACCAGAAACACCTCTAAAAATATTTCCTCCTCCAATTACAATGGCAAGTTCTATACCTTTTTCAACTACTTGTTTAATCTCTAGAGCGTATTCTTTTAATCTTTTTGGGTCTATCCCATAGTCGCGATCTCCCATTAGGGCTTCTCCGCTTAATTTTAGAAGTATTCGTTTGTATTGCATAGTTCTATTGAAAGTTGTGCAAATATACAAAGTATTGATTACAAAAAAAGAGCAGAATATCATGCATGTTACTTAAGTGTCTTTTTATGTCGAACTATTGTTTTAAGTAAATTTTGTATTAATAATAGGTGTAATAAGTTTAAAAACAGTATGTTATGTTTTTTTATCTTTGTAGGTGTAACCCTCTGATTTTAAATAATTTATGAAGTGCCTATTACATCTTCTCTGATACTCAATTAAAACTCTAAAATTTTTTTAAGTATTAATTCTTACATTTTTTTAAAAAAGTTAGCTCTTCATTAGAGCTATACTGTAGTAAATTTTTGCACTTTGCAATAATCATATTTTTTGATCGTTCTCAGTGTGATTAAATCAATAAATAACCCCTAAAAATGAAAAATAACCAAAACTTTAAAAGTCAATGAACTAAAAGTTTGGCTTTAGTCATGCTTTTAGTAACCCATTTATCTTATGCAAGAGATATTTATGTCTCAAAAAACGGAAAAGATACGAATTCTGGAAATTCTTCAGCACCTTATTTAACTATCCAAAAGGCTTCCTCAGTTGCAAAGCCAGGAGATGTAATTATAATCGGTGCAGGAACCTATGAAGAAATAATTAGACCTGCAACCTCGGGAAGAGCTGGAGCTCCAATTGTGTATACTTCTAAACCTGGCGAAAAAGTAATCATTACTGCTATGCAAGCATTAAGTGGCTGGCAAAGAGATAATGGTTCTATTTATAAAACTAAAGTAGATTGGAGTTTAGGTCAAGAAAACTTTATTTTAAATGGAAATACAGCTATGGATTTAGCTAGATGGCCAGATAATACAGATGGAGATCCTTTTACCTTAGATTCAAAAAGAAGTCAAGGAGGGAGTGATTATAAAACTATTAATGCTTTTTTACTTTCTGATGAATTACCTAAAAAAATTAAAAATTGGAAAGATGGCGTTGTCTTCTTTTTTGGAGATAGACCTGGTTCTGGATGGATTGCTTGGAAAGCTGAAATTACAAGTGGGACTTCAAAGAAAATAAACTTTAAGTTAGATAAAAACCCTGAATGGATTAGAACTTTTCATCCTCCTAAGGATGGTGGGGATTTTTATATTGAAGGATTAAAAGATATTCTTGATTATAAAAATGAATGGTGGTTTGATAAAAATACAAAAGAATTATTTGTATACATGGATGGCGGTAAAATGCCAGCTAACAAACAAATAAAGATGAGAAGAAGAACCTTAACTGTAGATTTATCTAATAGAAGTTATATCGAAGTTAAAAACCTAGCAGTTTTAGGGGGTGAAATTAGAATGAATAATAATTCTAAAAATAACCGCATATACGGAGTGTCTTCTTTTTATGGAAATCATACTGTTGGTATACAAAAAGGGTTTAGTGCAGGAAAACAAAGTGTTTTATTAGAGGGAGCGAATAATATTGTTGAAAAGTGTGAAATAGCATTTGGAGCTGCCAATGGTATAAAAATTGGAGGAAATAATAATAAAATATTAAACTCACGTATACACGACTTTAATTATTTAGGTTCATATGATGCACCTATAAATGCGCGAGGAGGAAAAAATTCTGTTTTTAAAGGGAATACTATTTTTAGAGGAGGAAGAGATGGAATTCAGTTCTTTAATAATAATAGTGTTTTTGAATATAATGATGTTTCCTATAGTAATTTAATTAATGATGATTGTGCTTTGCTTTATACTGTTGGAGGTCCTCATAATGGTGAGATTCATCACAACTGGTTTCATGATGCTAAAAGTAGAGGGAAACTTAGAAAAGCAGCAGGAATTTATTTAGATAATGATGCGGAAGCTTTTTCTGTTCATCATAATGTAGTTTGGAATGTTGAGTGGACAAATATTCAGATTAATTGGAATGGTAAAGATATCAATGTATTCAATAACACTTTTGTAAAAGCAAAAGGAGGTACTATGGGGTTTTGGAGACGTAAAGCAGATCCAAAAAAAGGAAGACCAAATCCCGATAAACTTACAAATGTTAAGGTTTGGAATAATATCACTGATAGATTAGCAGTTGATCAAGACGGAAACCAAGAAACTGAAAGAACCTGGGATGAGCAGGCTAATAGACAAAATAATTTAATTGATAGAAATTCTTTTGTAGACTATAAGGGGAATAACTTTAGATTAAAATCAGGTAGTAAAGCAGTAGATTTTGGTAGAGAAATCAATGGAATTACCAATGGTTTTAAAGGAAAATCTCCTGATGTAGGTGCGTATGAATTAGGAGACAATTGGAAACCAGGAATCAATTGGAGTCCAAATTTAGGGCCAGCTGGTTTAGGTTGTTATGGCTTACCTGGCGAACTTTGTAACAATCCTAGCATACCAACAGATGATAGAGTAGATGCAGATTTAACCGATGGTGTGTATTTTATTCAAGATATTTCGGAAAAAATAAGAATTAATAGTCCAAAGGGAAGAACTATTAATACAACTAATTCTTCAGGAGCTAGTGCTCAATGGCAAATCACTAAAGAAGGAAATTATTATACAATTAAGAACTTAAGAAATAATGAGTACTTAGAAGTTGCTTATGCTGCTTGTAATAAAAATGAAACGCCGGAAAATCCTAATATAAATTTAGCTACTTATAGTAGTACTGTGGGTAACCATCAAAGATGGAATATTACCAAATTAGGAGAAGACTTTTTTTTACAGCCTTTGCATTGTGATAAAGTTATAGATAGAAATATTAATGGATTACCAATGCATTTATGGCCTTATTTTAAAGGAAACAAAAACCAAAATTGGAGAATTGTAAGTGCTGAAGAAAAATGTTCTGTAGATACTGTTATTGAAAATGTAAGTGTAAACGATATTACTGAAAATTCTCTAACTATAGGGTTTGAAACGGTAAAAGGTGTAAATACTTATGAACTTAGAGCTTGGCCTAAAGGACAGTTTACGGGTGATATTAACGCGCCAGTGGCAACAGCATATGTTTCAGGTAATACCTCTCCATTAGTTATAGATGGATTAGCACCAGGCACAGAGTATACATTAGTTTTACGTGCTATTTGTGCTACTGGTGGAACTTCTAAATTAGTAGAGACCATGGGAACGACGGTAGCGCCTATTAATACAGTTAGCTTCTTAAATCCATCCATTACTATTGAACCTGCTACATCTTATGCATTTGATGTTATTTATGAAGCATCAGAAGAGCGTGAGATTATAGTTGAATTTTGGAATGCAAATGAATGGATAGCACAAAATAAAGTTGTAGTTACCAAAGGAAAGGGAACAGTTACTATTACAGTTAATTTACCTAATGTGCCAAAGGAAGGGAACAATTATGTGTATAAAACACATATTAGACCTGTAGGAACTACTTGGAGAGAGGCGTTAGAGAGGAAGCAAATAGATAATGTTATTGTAAAAATAAAACAAATATTACCTAACGGGAATTATTTTTTAGAATCATCAGAAAGTAGTCAACGATTAACTTCTTTGGTGTCAGAGAATCATAATGCCAGAATGATAAATCCTAATACAAATACTAATCAAAAATGGTTATTTCAACATATATTTAACGATATATACACAATAAAAAATGTAGAGACGAAAAGGTTTTTAGAGGTTCCTTTTGCAGGTTGTAATGATGGAACAAATGTAGCTACTTGGTTTGATGATCAAGATGATCATAAAAAGTGGAAAGTTGTTAAAAATGGGAGTGATTTTTTTAATTTAATACCATTACATTGTGAAACAAGAGCTTTGGATAGAGCTGCTGGTGCAATTGATGCAAATGTTTTAATTTGGGAATTTAATACAGTTAACGTAAATCAAAAGTGGCGTATTAAGTCAGAAGTAGCTAGAAAGTTGGATGAGTTTATTCCATTAACAAATACAATTGAAATCGATCAATTTAGAGTTTTTCCAATACCATTTAAAGATAATCTAAATCTTAAAAATAATGGTACGTTATTAGGTACAACAGTGAAGTTAATAGATGTATCAGGAAAAGAAGTGTATAAAAAGACAATTAAGAATGATGTTTCAGATACGCAACTAAAAATTGATAATCTCGAAGCAGGAATTTATATTTTACATCTTATAAATGAGCAAGAAATTAAGGTGCAAAAAATAATTAAGGATTAAAAGAAATAGAATAGGCATTATTTTGAAGCATCATTTTTTATAAAATGGTGCTTTATTTTTACGTTTTAGCGTTTAATGCCATAGTAAATTCACATACAAGGTTTTTTCAAATTAGAATGTACTCATAAAAGTATTTTTATACTTTAAGTTTTAGGTATACTTTTTGATAATGATTAGCATTATCAAATATCAAATAAATGAAAAAAAAACTACTACTAATCTTGATACTAGTTTGTATAGTATCCTGTGCAAAAAAGAAAGTAAAAATTACGCCTACAAAAGCGTTAACTAATGACTTACAAAAGATTTCAGATAAAGGTCTTATTCATGGGTTTTCAGTTGCCATTGTATATGATAAAAGTATACTATACAAAAAAGGTTTTGGGGTTTCAGATCTGAAAGAACAAAAATCATACACTACAAGTACGCTTCAAAGAATTGGTTCTGTTTCTAAAATTTTTATAGGCCTGGCGTTATTTAAAGCACAAGAATTAGGAAAGTTAAAATTAGATGATCCTATTAATAAGCATTTAGACTTTGAGGTTTCTAACCCCAATTTCCCTAACGAAAAAATAACAATTCAGCATTTAGTAAATCATAAATCTTCTATTATCGATACAAAATTTTATGATGAAAATGTATATGTTTTAAAGGAAGACAAAGGAGTTAATGGAATAACAGAAATGCAAGGTGTTTTTAAATCACCTGAATCTAGTATGCCAATGGCTGAGTTTTTAAAGAAGCTATTGTCAAAAGATGGTGAATGGTATTTGGAAGAAGGGTTTACCAAGTCTAAACCTGGAGGAGCTTTTAGATATACTAATGTTGGTGCTGCTTTAGCTGCTCATGTTTTAGAAAAGGCTACAGGAGAATCATATACAGATTTTACAAAGAAATTTATATTTAACCCATTAAAAATGTCTGCTACAGGTTGGTCATATGAAACGGTTGATTTTTCTCAGGTTTCTAAACAGTATTATGAAACTAAAGAAATTCCTTTGTACACATTACAGTCTTATCCTGATGGGGGTTTGTTCAGTTCAGCTAATGATCTAAGTCTATTACTTAAAGAGTTAATAAAAGGTCAATCTGGTGTTGGTGATTTGTTAACAAAGGAAAGTTACACTAAACTATTTGGTGATCATTTACTTTCTAAAAGAAATGACAGTACTAAGAATGATAATCCTGTATTATCTGTACAATACGATAGTAGTGCTTTTATGGGGAAAACAAAAACTGGTTATTTTGGACATACTGGTGGTGATTTTGGTGTTGTGTCTTTTGTGTTTTTTGATGGTGTTACTAAGGTAGGTAGGGTATTAAATGTGAACACACATATTGAACCAAGTAATGAGAAAATTTTAAAAGAGCTTTGGGATATATGGAATACTTTAGATCGATATAAATCTAAATTAAAAGTTGATTAAATCTCTCTAATGATTTTTTTAAATGACATTGTCCAAAATTTTTATATAAATAAATTAAGAAACGGGTTTTACTTTTTAAAGTTTAGCCCGTCTTTTAAGTTTTTTAATAATTTAAAAAGCTTTTCGTAATACACTTTATTTTCTTTGTTATTAATCTTTACAATAAAGTGATCTTTTTTAAGCAAAGCCAATTCATAGTTCTCATTAAAGTCTTTAATATCTTTGGTAAATTCAAATTTGAGTTTACCAATTATACCCGTTTCAATATCAATTATAAAAGTGTTTAAGTACCTACCTGGAGCTGTATTTTGCTCAAGAATAAGGTAGTTTTTAAAAATACGAATACATCGTATAGATTCCCATCGTAATTTTTCAGGTCCACCAACAATTTCATAATCATTAATAAATAGCCATTTATATTTTTCATTTTTTTGAACATAAAGGCCATGCATAGTCGCATGAAACTTATATTTTTTAGATGTTCCTATGAACTTAGAATCTGTGAATCGATATTTACGTTCACTTATTTCTTTTAATATCGAAGAGTTATAAGTTAAAATTCCAATATGATTATCAGTTGCTATAAGATCTCCTTTATATGCGTCTCTTGGGGCTAATTTTCTTAAAGTATCGTTATGTAATGTGATGTAATATGAATCTGGAATTTCTATTTTTGCTTTACGCCAAGCAGTTTTCGGATCAATTATTTTATCAAAATAAGGGTGATTTATTTGTTTTTGATGAAATTGACTATTTAGAATCCATTGTAATGATGCATCTGGAGTATTCCTTTGTTTAGGCAATACCTCACGAAAGAGTGCTTTTGTTAATAATAAGTGTTCTTTTTCAAATTGCTGTTTAGGTACTGTTATAATATTTTTTATTAGTGCATAAGAATGAAAAAGATCGATGGAAAAAGTATGTTTAGTTTTTCCATTAATAACTTTAGCATAGGTACCCCCAAAACCACTTCCGCCTTGATAGGATGAGTGTATTGTGTCTTTAAAAGTATCGTAGTTGAAATCTTGTATAACAGTTCTTTCGTTATATTGAGAACAGCATAGTATAGAATAAAAGAAAAGGATTAAAAAGATTTTTTTCATTAGTACAAATTACTAATGAAATGGTATAAAAAAAAGCAGTAATGTATAATTACTGCTTTATATGTATTTTCTCACTAAGATGAGACAATATTCGTTATCCTAAAGTAACTCTTACGAAGTTTTTAACTTCTACTTCACCATAAGAAGAAACATATTCTGCAACAGTTTTCTTCTCATCTTTGATAAATTTTTGATCTAATAAACACTGCTCTTGATCTAAAGTAGTGTTATCAGAGATAAATCTTTCCATTTTACCTGGTAATATTTTATCCCAAATCTTTTCTGGCTTACCTTCAGCTTTTAATTGCTCTTTAGCAGCTTCTTCAGCCTTAGCTAAAGCCTCATCTGTTAATTGTAATCTAGATACAAATTGAGGAACGTTCTTTAAAGTTTTACCTAAACGAACTAATTCTTCGTTATCTTTAACGATAGCAGCGATTCTAGCTTCAGTTTCAGCAGTAACATACTCAGGAGAGAAATCTTTGTAAGACAAAGTTGTAGCTCCCATTGAAGCAGCTTGCATAGCTAAATCCTTAGTTAAATCTGCAGCTTTTTCAACAGGTTGAGTTAAACCTACAATAGCAGAAATTTTACCTACGTGAGTATAAGCACCAACATAAGGAGCCTCTACTCTTTCAAAAGCAGGGATTTCAATTTTCTCACCAATTACACCAGTTTGCTCGATTAATTTTTCAGCAACAGTAACTCCGCTTTCGAATTCAGCAGCTAAAAATTCTTCTTTGTTAGTGTAGTTGATAGCGATATCAACAAATTGTTGAGCTAATTCTTTATATGTGTCATTTTTAGCAACAAAATCAGTTTCACAAGCTAAAACGATAGCAACACCATAAGTGTTATCGTCACTGATTTTAGCGATAGCTACACCTTCAGAAGAATCACGATCGGCTCTTTTAGCTGCGATCTTTTGACCTTTTTTACGTAAGATTTCAATAGCTTTATCAAAGTTACCTTCTGCTTCAACTAAAGCATTCTTACAGTCCATCATTCCTGCACCTGTAGTCTCTCTTAATTTTTTTACGTCTGCAGCGCTAATTTTTGACATTTTGTTTGTTTTTTAAAGTTGTATATAATTGTACAATGATAAAATAAATTAAAGGTTTCAATGTAATGAAACCTTTAAATATTTTTACTTAGCTTCTTCAGCTTTTACTTCTTCTACTTTTTTGCTTTCAGCTTCTTTTTCTGATTTAGCTTTTTCTTTGTCAGCTTTTCTATCAGCTAAACCTTCGCCAATAGCTTCAGTAACATAAGATAAAACTTTGTCTATAGATTTAGAAGCGTCATCATTTGCAGGAATTACAAAATCGATCGGTCTTGGATCAGAATTTGTATCAACCATTGCAAAAATTGGGATGTTTAATTTTTGAGCCTCAGCTACAGCAATGTGCTCTTTCTTTACATCAATCACAAATAAAGCTCCAGGTAAACGAGTCATATCAGAAATAGAACCTAAATTCTTGTCTAATTTTTCACGTTGACGATTAATTTGTAATTTTTCTCTCTTAGATAAAGCATCAAAAGAACCATCTTGCTTCATTCTATCAATAGCTGCCATTTTCTTTACAGCTTTACGGATAGTAACAAAGTTAGTTAACATACCACCTGGCCATCTTTCAGTGATGTAAGGCATGTTTACAGACTTAGACTTTTCAGCAACGATATCTTTAGCTTGCTTCTTAGTTGCTACGAATAAGATCTTACGACCAGAGTTAGCAATCTTCTTTAAAGCTTCTTTAGCTTCGTCAATCTTTGCAGAAGTCTTATATAAGTCAATAATGTGAACACCATTACGCTCAGTATAAATGTAAGGTGCCATGTTTGGATTCCACTTTCTAGTTAAGTGACCGAAGTGTACTCCGTTTTCTAATAATTCTTGAATGTTTGCCATTTTAATAAATGTGTTTACGTTCTGTTTTCACAATAGTACAGTAGTTTTACGTCTGAACTATTTAGATACTAAACTGTTGATAAAAAATATTTTTTGAAAAACAGTTCCAATAAACGAATATTCCCGAGTAAAATCGAGGGATTAACGTTTAGAGAACTGGAATTTCTTACGTGCTTTCTTCTGACCGAATTTCTTACGCTCAACCATTCTTGGATCACGAGTTAATAATCCTTCTGGTTTTAATACAGCTTTATGCTCCTCATTAATTGAAACTAAAGCTCTAGTAATAGCTAAACGGATAGCTTCAGCTTGTCCTGTTACACCACCACCATAAACATTTACTTTGATATCGTAAGCCTCTAAGTTTTCAGTTAACATTAAAGGTTGTCTTACTTTATACTGTAAAGTTGGTGTAGTAAAATAATTATTTAAATCTCTTTTGTTGATCGTGATGTTTCCTTTACCTTCAGAAAGATAAATACGAGCAACAGCTGTTTTTCTTCTACCTATTTTGTGAACTGTTTCCATTATTTAAGATCGTTAAGGTTAATAGATTTTGGTTGTTGAGCTTTTTGTTCATGCTCAGCACCAACATATACATATAAATTTCTGAATAAAGCGCTACCTAACTTGTTTTTAGGTAACATACCTTTTACCGCTTTTTCTACTAATCTAGTAGGGTTCTTATCGAACATTTCTTGAGCAGTTAACGATCTTTGTCCACCAGGATAGCCTGTGTGACGGATGTAAGTTTTGTTATTCCACTTACTTCCTGTTAAGTTAATTTTTTCAGCATTGATAACCACAACATTATCACCGCAATCTACGTGAGGTGTATAATTTGGCTTGTGTTTACCTCTAATAAGTTTTGCAACTTTAGAAGCTAAACGACCCAATGATTGCCCGTCCGCATCAACAACAACCCACTCTTTGTTTACAGTTGCCTTGTTAGCCGATACTGTTTTGTAACTTAATGTGTTCATACACGATTTAGTTTTTGTCTATTAATAATTTATAATTTTCCTTTAAAAAGGAGTGCAAATTTACAATTATTTATTTTACTGACAAATAGCAAGTTGATTTAAATTTTATTTAAGAACTTAAAAACGCGAATTAACATATTGTTAAGAGTTTTCTAGCATACTTTTGCACAACGATTCAAAACAAAAAATATAGGTGAGAACTTTACTCTTTATTTTTTCTGTTATTTGTTCTTTTTTCGGATGGGGACAAAGTTTAGAAAAAAAGATTTATACAACGAAGAAAACTGATAAAGAAATACTTATAGATGGTAGGTTAGATGATGTTGCATGGGATGCAGTCCCTTGGGGTGGTGATTTTATTCAGAAAAATCCAGAAGAAGGTGTGCCGCCTGCTTTTCAAACAAAATTTAAAATTCTATATGACGAAAAGTATCTTTATGTAGCAATTAGGGCATTTGATGAGTCTCCTGAAGAGATTGAAGCACGTCTCACTAGACGTGATGGTTTTGCTGGAGATCGAGTAAATGTTATTATAGATAGCTATCATGATAAAAGAACTGCTTTTGTGTTTACCGTAACTGCTGCAGGAGTAAAAGGAGAAGAATTTGTTACACAGAACGGACAGAATTGGGACGAAAGTTGGAACCCAATATGGTATACCGATGCTGTTATAGATGAAAAAGGTTGGACTGGAGAAATGAAAATTCCGTTTAGTCAGTTGCGCTTTGGTAAAGCCAAAGAACAAATTTGGGGGTTAAATTTTAACAGAACGATTTTTAGAAAGAATGAAAGGTCTTTATGGCAACGAATTCCAAATGATATTTCTGGTTTTGTTAGTGAAGCTGGAGAACTACATGGTTTAATTGATTTAAAATCTCAAAAACAATTAGAAATTCAACCTTTTACAGTTATTTCATATGAAACTTTTGAGAAAGAATCAGGAAATCCGTTTAGAGACGGAGATAATTTTAGAGTAAATGGAGGACTAGATGCTAAAATTGGTATCACAAATGATTTGACACTTGACGTTACTATTAATCCTGATTTTGGGCAAGTAGAAGCTGATCCTGGAAATATTGTCTTGGATGGTTTTGATGATGTGTTTTTTCAAGAACAGCGTCCTTTCTTTGTTGAAAATAAGAATATTTTTGATTTTAGAGTAGGTGGTCAGGATAATGTGTTTTATAGTAGACGTATTGGACGAACACCACAAACTTCTGCAGATTCTGATGATGATGAATTTGTTGATAGACCCGTGAATAGTTCAATAATAGCGGCGGCTAAGTTTTCTGGGAAAACTAGAGATGGTTGGTCAATAGGAATCTTAGAAACAGTAACTGATAATGAATATGCTGAAATTGATAACAATGGGGAACGAAGAGAGGTTTTAGTGGAGCCATTAACGAACTATTTCGTAACAAGGGTTCAAAAGGATTTTAACGATAGGAAATCTTATATTGGAGGAATTTTTACAGCTACAAATAGAAATTTACAATCGATTAATACGCTCCATAAATCGGCTTATTCTGGAGGTTTAGATTTTCGTCATGAATGGAAAAATAGAGATTATTTTATTCAAGGTAATTTTTCTATGAGTCATGTAACAGGAAGCAAAGAAGCAATTCAGAATACTCAGGAGTCTATACGTCATTTATTTCAACGTGTAGATGCTACACATTTAGAGGTTGATCCTAATAGAACATCTTTAACAGGTACAGGAGGTCGTTTTTTTGGAGGGAAAAGAGGAGGAGGAAATTGGCGTTTCTTTTTAGGTACAGCATGGAAATCTCCAGAGTTAGAATTAAATGATATCGGTTTTTTAAGACAAACCGATCAAATTTGGCAATTTAGTAATGTAGAATATCTGTGGCAAAATCCAACAAAAATATATAGAAATGCTTCAGCTAGATTTTCATTACGCAGCATGTACGATTTTGCAGGTAACTTTAATCGCTTGGAGTATGAGATGAGAGGAAATATTAATTGGGATAACAATTGGAATACAGATGGAAGAATAGGGCATAGGCCAAGATCAATTAACAATTCTTTTTTAAGAGGTGGACCAAGGTGGAGAAATTCTGAGGAAGTATTTTATAATTTCGGTATAGGGTCTGATTCTAGTAAAAAGTTTAACTTTTTTGTTGGTACTAGAGGTAATTATGGAACAGACGATTCTTTTGATGTTAAGAATTATGATCTAAATTTCAATTATCAACCTTTAGATGCATTAAGTCTATCCTTAAATACTAGTTTTAGACAAAACACGAACAAAACGCAATATGTTGCCGAAGAAGAATTAAATGGGAATACTCCAAGATATGTGTTAGGTGAAATAGATAATAATAATCTTTCATTTACTTTTAGAGCAAACTATAGTATCAACCCAAATTTATCCATCCAATATTACGGACAACCGTTCATTGCTAGAGGAAGATTTAGTAACTTTAATTATGTGTCAAATTCTTTAGCAGAAGATATTGATTCGAGAGTTGTCTTTTTAGATGAAAATCAAGTGAACTTTGATGCAAGTAATGATGTTTTTCAGATAGATGAAGATTTAGATGGTATAGCTGATTATGAGTTTTCTAATCCGGATTTTTCATTTGCTCAATTTCGTTCTAATTTGGTAATGCGTTGGGAATATATTCCGGGATCAGAACTTTTCTTTGTTTGGTCGCAAGGTATAACTGGAAGTCAAGACCCAAATCGTTCATTACTTGGAGGTTTAAATAATCAAATTTTAAAACAAGAATTAGAAAATATATTTTTGATTAAATTCACATATAGGTTTGTGAAATAGTATATTTTTAAATACATCCAAAAAACCAGAGAAACTTCTCTGGTTTTTTGGATGTATAGGATATTACTTTCGTATCATTTTTTTAGTGTCAATAATTTTCCCATTAACAATAAGACGATAAAAACTAATTTTAGAAGGAAGTACTGAAGCGTTTATTATAACACTCCCTTCTCCAGGAGTTAACTTTTTAAAACGTTTAATGATAGTGCTATTGGCATCGTAAATTTCAATAATAGCGTCTTGTTTATCTTTCAATTTAGGAATGTTATATTTTATTTTGGTTTCACTAATTAAAGGATTAGGGATGTTTTGAAATAATTTAGCTTTAAAATTACTGTTTTCTAGGTTGTTAGGTTTTGTGTTAATTGTTTTGGTTTTCAATAATACATCAAGAGTTTCTTTTAATTTTTCATTTTCATCTTTAAGTATTGCAATACTTTCTTGTTGTTCTTTAACAGCTTCAATAAGTAATGGGATAAGTTTAATGTAATCTACTCCTAAATATCCTTGTTCGTCTTTTTTAACAATTTCCGGAAATTCTTTTTGTACATCTTGTGCTATAAGTCCTAATTGTTGTTCTTTAGGTAAGTTGTACTTGCTCATTGATCCTTTGAATGAATAAGAGACTCCTTGCAAACGATTAATTTTAGTCAAAGCATTATTTATAGGTGTGATGTTTTGTTTAAAACGTTTATCAGAATTATAAATTAAGGAAGAAACTCGTGCAGTACCATTTACATCAAGTACATACGAAGGTGCACGAAATGGAATTCCTATTCCTACTCGACCTACACTACCATCGTCGCTCATACGTAAAGGACGTTTATAATTATTTCCGAATTCACTCCCAGAGTTCCCTGTGTTTACATCAAACCCAATATGATCTCCCACTTGAAAGAAGCGCCATAAACCGCCACGGTTAATTGCCGTGCTAGGATTTTCAAAAACTAAAGGAACCCCACTACTTTTTATAGTTACCTGCCCGAAATCGGTACTTGCATTTTGTCCTAAACCAATATTGTTATTATCACCTACGTTCATAAAAATATTATTCTCAGGTGGAGGTGTTATTCCAGGTATCAAACGACCTTTACTAAAAGACCATTCATTAGGAGCATTGATTGGCGCGCCTACTGATAAAAATGAAGAAGAAGATCGTAGTGTTAAGCTAGTACCCGAAAGAGTACCTAATCTAGCTCCATTTTGATTTTCTAAGTCTGTTATGGCTTCTGTTTGCCTGTTGCTATTTTTAGTTAGAACATATTTTTTTTGAGTATAAATTATAGTAAGCATTCTTTCAGTAGAATCTGTTGAAGAGAAATATCTTCGTCCTTCCTCATCTCTTACATATAAACCTAGCTTTAATGTCTTTGTTTTAGCTTGACTGCTTAAGTTAATTTTTACCTTTTCAGGAGTAAAAGGGTATTTATTAATCGCTTTTGAAAAATCTTCATCCTCTGGTGGTAATAAAATAGGATGGCCTGTTGCTCCCTTATTATTATAGTTAGGACTACCATCGTCATAGCGGATTAGATAACGAAATTTCTTGCTAGATTTAGATTGATTGTCTATGTTGAATTCAAATCCGACAATATCATTTGCTTTATATGAAAAATTTGTAGATTTTTCAATGATCAATTTGTGTGTTTGTTTACCTTTTTCTGGTCCATCAGTTCTTTGAATAGTTACCTTTATTTTATGATCAAATACTTGTGCCTTTATTGATAAAAGTGTCATCGAAAATAAAATACTTGTTAGTAGTAATGTTTTTTTAAACATAGTATATTTTTTAAAATTATTTTCAACTAAAGTATTAGGAGTATAGCTATTTTTCTAATGAAACTTCTTTCATTTTATAAATTTGGAGATTGTTTTTTGTTTTCAATGTTCAGTCTTTCAATGTAATAAGATGGTTTTAGGTCGGTTTTGTTTTTAAAGGCTCTTAAAAATGTGGTAACACTTTTGTAGCCTATTTCTTCGGAAATGGCCTTGATGGTAAATGATCGAAAACGAGTGTCTTCTTTTAATTTTCGTAACACAAAATTAATTCGAAGCTCATTTAAATATTGAGTAAAAGACTGTTCCTTTATCTCGTTTAATGCTTTGGATAAATAAGAAGTGTTTGTTTGTATGGCCTTGGCGGTATTATACAGATTGCAATTTTTAGAAGTAAAAAAATCTGTTTTTTCTAGTTTAGATAGATTCGTTAAGATGATCTCTGCTTGTGTGTTTTTTAATGTAGATTTCGATTTATTTACTTCTAACAAATTGTTTTGTTGTTGTAAATCATTTATAATTTTTTTAAATTGTCTATCTCTTGCTTTATTTCTTTTGATGATATGAAAAACATAAACGATAAAGAAAATAATTAGTGTAAGAGTTAAACTATAGGCAATTTTCTTTTCTGAAGTAATTTTAATATTCTCTTGTGTTAATTTTTGATTGTTAATTTCATATTGTTCTATTTTATTTTCATGAAATGAGTTTAGGGTATTTCTTTCTTTTTCGAGTTTTTTTTGTAAAAGTTGATTTGATAACTCCTGATATTTAATTTGAGTTTCTTTATTGTTATTATTCTTAGCGATTTTAATTCTTAATTTATACATTTCATCTAAGCGATCCATTTCGGAATCTTCACCGATGATTTTAAAATTGTTATTTAATAAATCAATAGCTTTTTTCTTGTTTCCAATATTATAGTAATTTGCTGCTAGAAAGTAATCGTTAATTAATTTATTAGGAAAGTTGTCTTTCTCAACTTTTAAAATTTCTTTGGCTTTGTTAAGTGCATCAAATGCTTTTGTATGTAAGTTTTGTAAATAATATACTCTTCCAATACTTTGATATAACTCACCTTCATAACTTTTTTCAAAATCTTTAGAATTCTTGTAGTTTTTAAAATATACATTATGGTAATATTTCAATCCTTTGTTATAATAAGTTAGGGCTTGATGGTATCTTTTTAGTTTTTTTTCACATTTCCCTATGCTGAGATAGTTCGATAGTAAAGCCTTATGGTAAGTGATAACTCTTTTGTTTTTTGGTATTTTATTTAGTTGATCAATAATAACTTTATAATGATTAAATGCATCTTCATATGCTTCTAATGAAATTTTCATCAAACCGATATTCGACATGATAGAAAGCTCCTTTAATTTGTCTTTTAGAAATACCGCTTTTTTTTTAGCCCTAATATATGTGTCTATAGCTTTGTCGTATTGGTTTAATTGAGAATAGTTGCTACCATTAATGATTAAATATCGTATGTCCTTACGAGTTAGTTTTTTTATAATTGAATCTCTTTTTCTTACAGGTAAGTTCTTGTTGATATCGACTTTAAGTTTTGAGTTTGAGGCTAAGACAATATTTACATATTTCATTGAAATAGCAAATTCTGAAATATTATAAAAATAATATCCTAACTTCGATGCAGCATACGATTGAAAATTATAATTACCAATATCTAATCCTCTTTGAAGTAGTATTTTATTATATGCTACATAATAAGGTAATGAGTCTTTTGTCTTAGAGTTCCTTATTAGTTTTTTTATGCTTTGAATTGAGTCTGAAGTATAGATAAATTCTTGTATCACTTTAGGAATTACTATTGTGTCATTAAAAGTAGTATCCCTATGAGCATAAATAATAGTTGTTAAGGATGTAAATAAGAAGGTTAAGAATTTTAGCATAAACTAAAGGTTAATTGTTAATTGATTTTTCTGAATCTTAAGCAATATGAAAGTCCATAATGTAATTTTTTCTTTTTTGAATTAGGCGTCAAAAAAAATGCCAGTATTATGATTCTCTTTAAAATTTTTAAACTGCGTTTTTCTAGAGTATTTGTTTTATAGTTTTTCTGGTTAAATAATTTTAGTATAACAAAACCTGGAAGATTGAATTAATCTTAATTTTATAGAATAAATCACTTCAAAATACTTCATTATATTAGTTTTTGAAGTATACCTAATTTGTTTTGTTTGACAATGTGATAAAATAAGCTCATCTTCAATCACTTTAATTTTTTAATTTATTGCTTGAATCACTTATAACTTATTCATAATAGAAGTTTGCTCCTTAGTTAAAGTGAATAATGGTTGAGGAAATTCAAAGTTTAATTCGTATTGATTTATTTGCTATTAAATATCTTACTGTTTTTAAAGAAGTGATAACATCAAAACCTAATAGTAATCTATTTTTTAGAAAGAGATAAAAGATGAAACAAATTTAAAAAAGGATAGTTAATATGGTGTATTTATTTAAGTAATAGCTCTATTTTTCTGTAAACTCGTTGTTCTTCTTTGCTAAAACGTTGACCGCCAAAGCCCAAAAAAGAACCTTCCTTAGAGGCATGAGCTACTTTAAAAGCAATAAATAAAAGCCAATTTTTATATTCATCGATAGTTTGTTGAAAACCTTCCTTAATTTTAAGGATATCTAAAGCTTTTTCACAATCTAGTAGAACAATCTGTAATAATTTTTCAGTTGTATTGATTTGATGATGCGTTAGGGTTCTTAAAAATATCTCAAAATAGTGATGAAACATTTCACTAAACTCTTTAAAGTTTGTTCTATCAGGAACTATTTCTTGAATAAGTTTGTTGTCTGGAAATTGCTCTTTTCCTTTAAAAATAATATCTAAACTTGTTCTCATTTCTGCAAAAGAACCTGTAATTCTTTTAGAACCTACGCCACCCATTAATTGCCCTACAGCTACTGGTAAATAAGAAATAAGTTCCCATTCTGTTGCTGTGTATTTTTCTAAATATTTCATAATAGGTGTAGTAATTATATAAAAAAAGAGACTGGAAATCAGTCTCTTTTAAGTTTTATGATGTTTGGTTTATTCAACTTTTTGGTCTAATAAATCAAAGAATTGATTTAAACGTGGTAAAATGATAATTTTAGTACGTCTGTTTTTTGCTTTATTAGCTGGGGTGTCGTTAGGAGCTAAAGGCATAAAGCTACTTCTACCAGCAGCAATTAATCGCTCAGGAGCTACATTGTATTTAGACTGTAATTCACGAACAATTGCAGTAGAACGCTTTACACTTAAATCCCAGTTATCTTGAACAGCAGCAGTACTCATTGGAGTATCATCTGTATGCCCTTCTATCATTACATCCATTTCAGGTTGACCGTTTACAACAGTAGCAACTTTTTGTAAAACTTTAGAAGCTTTATCTGTTATAGTGTAACTACCACTTTTAAATAATAATTTATCAGAAATAGAAATAAATACAACGGTTTTTTCTACATTAACCTCGATATCTTCATCGTCAATTCCGTCTTGTAATTCTTTCTTTAAATGAAAAGCAACTACTAAATTTAATGAGTCTTTTTTAGAAGCTGCAGCTCTAATCTTGTTTATGTACTTGTCTTTTTTGCTTAGTTGAGCTAAAGTTTCTTTAATGTTATCATTAGCACCTTTAGTTAAAACTGTTAAATTTTCAACTTGTTGAATCGTATTTTCTTTATCTTTTTTAAGTTCAGTGATTCTAGATTCTAAGTCTTTAGATTTATCTTGATATTTCTCTTTTTCAACCAAACATTTTGTAAGATTGGTCTTTACCGTTAATAATTCTTCTTTAGTTTGCTCGTGTTTTGTTTTAAGAGCTTCTAGTTCTTTGCTTGATGCACAAGAGGCTAATAAAAAAGCAGCTGTTAGAAATAATACTATTTTTTTCATCTTTTATGTAGTTAATGTAAGTAGCAAATTTAAAAAAATGATAAAACAAAAGGTTAAATTAACTCTAATTTAGTATAGCTTGGTTTATTTTTGTTAAAAAAATACAAATTAATGTCGCCAAAATACTATTTTTCATTAATCCTAATGCTTGTTTTTTCATTTGCTTGTAAAGTTGAGGAAAAAAAAGGAAAAGAAGATGTTAAACAAAACGAATTTACGAAACTTAAGGGAAACGTCTTCGGAACAACATATTCAATCATCTACAAAAGCAAAGAAAACCTTCAAGGACCTATTGATGTAATCTTTGAAAATTTCAATAATTCATTATCTACGTATATCCCTAATTCTTTAATTTCTAAAGTGAATCAAAATGATACAACAGTAGTTGTTGATGATTATTTTGTTGAAGCTTTCGATAAAGCAAAACGATTGTATAAGGAGACCGATGGATATTTCGATCCTACTATTGGAAAATTAATTGATGCTTATGGTTTTGGTTCAGGCAAAGAAAAAAAGAATCTCACTGCTGAAGAAGTTGAAGAATTGATGAAGATTACTGGGTTTGATAAAATTACCTTAACGAACAGGAAAGTGATTAAACCATTTGAAATGGAGTTTAATGTAAATGCCTATGCAAAAGGTTTGGGACTTGATGTAGTTGGACGTTTTTTTGAAAGTAAAAACATTACTGATTACTTGATTGAAATAGGAGGAGAGATTAGAGCAAGAGGCAAAAATCCGAAAGATAAATTATGGAAAGTAGCCATAGATGATCCTAATACAGATGGTTCTCGAAGTCAATCGAGATTAGTGTTGTTAGATAATCAATCAATGGCAACTTCTGGGAATTACAGGAAATTTAAGATGAATGAAAAAGGAGAGAAAATCGTACATACCATAAATCCAAAAACAGGTTTGGCACAGGAAAATAACTTGTTAAGTGCTTCAGTTTTAAAACAAGGTGATTGTGCAGATGTAGATGCTTATGCTACGGCTTTTATGGCAATGGGATTAGAAAAAACAAAGCTTTTTATAAGTGAGCACCCAGAACTAAAAGTAGTTTTAATCTTCTCTAATGAAAATGGTGAATTAGAAGAATTTAAGAATTTTTAAAACATACAGGCAAAATTTCACCTTTTGCTAATGCAAATCGCTCTACTAGATCTGGAGCGATTTTTTTTGTGTAATCAACTTCATCTACCTTAAAACCAATAGATCTTAATTTGTCAAAATAATCGCGACCATATACGCGAACATGATCGTATTGACCAAAAATTTTAGCTCGCTCTTTAGGGTCTGTTATAGAATCGTCTTCAAAGGTGTTTTCACGATTTAAATCTTGAGGGATTTGAAAAATACCAAACCCTCCAGGTTTTAGTACGCGATATAATTCTTGCATTGCTTTAGTGTCGTCTGGTATATGTTCTAACACATGATTACAAAAAATAATGTCGAAGGCTTCGTTTTCAAAGGGTAAATCACAAATATCTGCTTTAACATCAGCAATTGGCGATTCTAAATCGGAAGTAACATATGCTAAGTTTTTTTGATTTCTAAAGCGCTTTAAAAAACATTGTTCTGGTGCAATATGTAGTAATTTTCTTTTCTTCTCTGAAGTAAAAAAATCTGTTTCTTGTTGTAAGTAGAGCCAAAGAAGCCTATGTCTTTCCAATGAAAGTGTAGAAGGAGACAACACGTTTTCTCGTTGCACTTCGTAACCGTAAGGAAGCATTTTTTTAAATGATTTCCCATCAATTGGGTCTGTAAAATGATCTCCTTTTAACCACCAAGAAATCACTGGACGAACCCAATAGCTCGCCTTGATTAATATAGGTCTTGGAATGGTGTTTAAAACTTTCTTGAAAAGCGACACAATTATAAAACTAAAGGTTGTTGTCTAAACTCATTTTCTTCATCACTTTCAATGCCTAAAGCTTCGTAAATATATTGAAAAGTAGATAGTAATTCTGGTTTTCCATCGATCAATGCTACATCATGTTCAAAATGGGCAGAGGGTTTGTTGTCTAACGTAGTAACCGTCCAACCATCTTTATGGAATTTTATTTTATGGGTTCCCATATTTGTCATAGGTTCAATAGCAACAACCATACCTTCAACAAATTTTTTACCACGTCCTCTTCTTCCATAGTTTGGCATTTCAGGATCTTCATGCATTTTTTTACCAATACCATGGCCTACTAATTCTCGAACAACTCCATAACCATTTTTTTCAGTAAATTGTTGAATGGCATAGCCTACATCCCCCACACGATTTCCACTTTTAAATTCACGAATACCAACATATAAACTTTCTTTCGTAATATCTAATAATCGTTGTGTTTCAGGAGCAATTTCACCAACGGCAAATGTGTAGGCATGATCTCCATAAAAATCATTTTTTAAAGCTCCGCAATCAATAGAGATAATATCACCTTCGACTAGCGGTTTATCATTAGGGATACCATGTACTACTTGAGTATTCGGACTCATACATAAGGTGTTTGGAAAATCATACAATCCTAAAAAGGCAGGGATAGCACCTTGCGCTCTAATAAAGTCTTCTGCAAGTTTATCTAAATATAATGTAGTTACTCCAGGTTTTACTTCTTTAGCTAGCATTCCTAAAGTTCTAGACACTACTAGAGCACTTTCGCGCATTAATTCTATTTCTTCTCTGTTTTTTGGTATAATCATTTCCTATGGAATAAATAAAGTGCAAATATACTCGATTCGTAGAAACATTTAAGGGTTAAATTTAGGGTGGTTTTTTCTAAATTTTTGTATTTCTTTTAGCCAATCAGGTATTCCATACTTTTCTATCATAATTTTAATATGCGAACTGTTAAAGTCGATATTAGGCTGGTAGTGATATAAATATTCAAATTCTTTTTTGTGTTTCCAATTTTCGAAGCAAGATTTATGCATTCCAGAATCTGAGTATTTCCAGAATTTGTGGTCAGGCATTAAAAATGCGCTCCAAGAAACTATGGTGTCTTCTGTTTTTAATACTTTTTTGCATAAAGAACATTTCGTCGAGTCTAAAATAATTAGAGCCATTACTTTTCTTTTTTAAACAGTAAAATATAAAAAAAAGTGATTCCATATGTTATTAAGAAGTCATATATAAAATATCGAATATTCCAACCATTATTAGGAAAAGGATTACCAACCCAAAATTGATAATAATATTTAAAAGGGAAACCAATATTTACAACTGGATTGCTATCGGAATTTACTGTTGTTGAAGAGAGTAACGAAATCATCACTGAAATATAAGAGATGACACAAAAAATAATCAATGAATAAAAAAAACTTTTAAAAATGATTGTTTTATTCATTGATTAATTAATTCTTATTTTTCATAAGCATGTTTATACTCTTGCCCTGACACAATCTTTAGAATATCTTGTTCTAAAAAAGCACCGTTAACAGTATGTTCTACAAACCTTCCTATTTCTTGTCCATCCTTATAAAAAATAAAAGTAGGCACACGAATAATGTTGTAACCTTTTTCTATACCATTAGCTTTTTTAGATCTGTTTACTGTAATAAGTTCTAGTTTATTTTCATTGAATTTTGTTTCGTCTAAAATTTTATAAAAATTAGGAACTTCGCGTTTGCTATCTCCACACCAAGTTCCCATAAAAGCTTTTATCGTAACATCTTTTAAAAGCGGAGTTAATTCTGAAATAACTTTTTTGTCAGTTTCATAAAACTCATAATAATCGTTAAACCAAGCACTGCCATAAGGATCTTGTTTTAAATCTTCTTTAGTAGCATAACCTACTAAATTTCCAGAAGCATCTTTTTCTGCTTTAGGTTTTGTGCTGGTTTTTGGTTGCGATGCGCATGCGCTTATAAGAAGTACTGCGAAAATGTATATAAATTGTTTCATTATCTTTTGAATTATACCAATGACTCTTGCGTCATTTCTAGGGGTTTTTCTACGCCTAACAAATGTAATATAGTTGGAGCTATATCTCCTAAAATTCCGTCTTTAATTGATGTTAATTCACGATCAACTAAAATCAAAGGTACAGGATTTGTGGTATGAGCTGTATTTGGTGAACCATCAGAATTCATCATTGTTTCACAATTTCCATGATCTGCAATGACTAATGTTGTATATCCATTTTCAAGAGCGCTTGTTACAACTTGATTTACACAAGTGTCAACGGCTTCACAAGCTTTTACAGCAGCATCAAAATCACCCGTATGTCCTACCATATCGCCATTAGCAAAATTCAAGCACACAAAATCTACGTCACCTTTTTCCAATTCAGGAATAATAGCATCTTTAATTTCAAAAGCACTCATTTCTGGTTGAAGATCATAGGTGGCTACTTTTGGAGAAGGACATAAAATTCTTTTTTCTCCTTCAAATTCTTGTTCCCTTCCTCCAGAAAAGAAAAAGGTAACATGCGGGTATTTTTCTGTTTCTGCTATTCTAATTTGTTGTTTACCTGCTTTTTCTAAAACCTCTCCTAAGGTGTTTTCTATATTTTTATTATCATAAATAACATGAATACCTTTAAAAGTACTATCGTAATTTGTCATTGTTACAAAATACAAGGGTAGTTTTTTTAGATTTTGGTCTGCAAGATCTTGTTGACTTAATACTTGCGTTAATTGTCTACCTCGATCTGTTCTAAAATTAAAAAAGATAACAACATCATCTTTTTCAATAGTTGCTTTAGGTTGATCGTTTTCGTTTGTTAGAATGATAGGCTTGATGAATTCATCAGTAATATCATTATGATAACTTTCAGTAATGCTGGCTACAGCACTTTTAGAAAATTTCCCTTCTCCATTTACTAGTGCGTTATATGCTAAAGCAACTCTCTCCCAACGATTGTCTCTATCCATTGCATAATAACGACCAGTTACCGATGCTAAACTACCAGTAGTTTGAGTCATGTAATTTTCTATTTCACTAATAAAACCTTTTCCAGATTTAGGATCAGTATCTCTACCGTCAGTAAATGCATGCAAGAAAATGTTTTCAATATCTTGATCTTTAGCAGCTTTTAATAATCCTTTTAAATGATTGATGTGAGAATGAATTCCACCATCTGAAACCAACCCTAACAAATGAATTTTTTTGTCCTGTGCTTTGGCATACTTAAAGGCATTTAATAATTCAGTTTCTTTAGCTAAAGTGTCATCTATAATAGCCTTATTAATTTTAGCAAGATTTTGATATACAATTCTTCCTGCACCTAAATTAATATGTCCTACTTCAGAATTTCCCATTTGACCTTCAGGTAGTCCAACATATTCACCATCAGTTCTTAGTTTCGAATGTGGGAATTTAGTGTATAAAGAATCTATAAAAGCGGTATTGGCTTTATCAACAGCAGATATTTCAGGATTAGGTGAAATTCCCCATCCATCTAAAATCATTAAAATTACTTTCTTATCCATTTAGTATGATTTGATAAGTAAAAGTAGTAAAGATTTTAGGGATTCCACTTAAAATTTAACGAAACCGATTGCGATTAATATTATTAAAGTAGCTGTACCAAAAAAGAAAATGTACCTTAAAAAACGTTTTCTATTTTCTTTTTTAATTTCTTTTCTGATGTGTTGTAATTGATCTTCAGTTACAGTTTTTGAAAATAATAATCGATCATTATTTGTGTCTTTTAAATAATTATGTTGTTTTAATTTTTCTAAAGCACTTTTACGAGTTCTCTTATTATTCTTTAAACTTATGATCATTCCAGATATAGCTCCCATAACAATAATTTTTTAGCATTTTATTATATGTAGCTAAATGTTTGAAAATGTTACATTTTTACCTATGTTAATAGTTTTTTTGAATTTGTTTTTTGTGTCACTTTTATTTGTAGTTTTGCACCCCGAAAAAATATACACAAAAGTGACTTTTTGGGTAAAAATGTATCCAATAGTAATGTAAATAAAGAAGCATAAAGTAATATAGAATGAAATTATTTAAAAGTTTAATCCCTGTTGTATTTATAGTATGTTTTGGTATTCAAAATATACAATCACAAGAAATATCTAGAGAAGATAAAAAAGCAATAAAGAGTAAAGAACAAGAGATACGTGTTAATGAAGAAATGTTATTAAGTGGTATTGAAGGTTTAGAGCGCATTAAATCTAGATTAGAGAAAGATAAGAGTAAGGATCGAATTACAAAGGAAGAGGTATTACGAAAAGAGACTATTATCAGAAATGTAGAAAGTAGGTTAACAAATTTAGATCAGAAAATTAAAACTCAAAAGAGTGAATTGGTAGCATTTAAAAAATCTTTAAATGTTAGTGTTGCAAAAGAGAAAGAAACTGTAACTGAAGTAAAGACTACTGCTGTAGCTGCTACTCCTGAAGTTGGGAATTCAAACAACCTTGAGAAAAGAGAGCAAGAATTAAAAGCGGCTAGATTAAAATTAGAGCAAGAAATTAAAGCTAGTGAGGAGGCTTATAAAAAACAATTGGAAGCTTTACGTCAAAAGAATGAAAAATTAGCAAAATTGGATAATCAATTACAAGCTGAAAAAAAGGAGATTGAAGATAAAATATCTAAAGAAAAGAGAATGAAGATAATGGAGGTTGAAGATGATATCAGTGTAAATGAAGAAATGTTAATTAGTGGTAGAGAAGGTGTAGAAAAAAAGAAGAGTCAATTAGCAACAGCTAAAAAAGCTGGAGATTTAACTGTTGAAGATGTTAAAAGAAAAGAATCTATAATTAGTAGAATAGAAAAAAGGTTGAACACCTTAGAGAAAGAGATTAATGTTAAAAAAGAGGAGTTGAAAAAATTAAAAGCTTCTTAAGTTTTTATTCATCATTAATAGAAGAGTTTTAAAGAGTAGGTGTGTAACTTGCTCTTTTTTTGTAGTTTATGTTTTTTTTGTTACTTTTGGAGAGAATTGCTAATTATTGGTGATTTCATCCCTCAAACTCCCCTGCAAAAATTAATGATATTAATAACAACCTACCCCCAAGAGGTTCATTATCATTGAGAAATTTATTTTAAATCTGTATATAACTTAAACAATATGTGACCTAAATAGTATAAAGTGTGTCGAATTATGTGTTTAAATGTTATTCAAATGAAAGTGTTTAAGATTATTTTATTATTTGTAATACTAAATTTTAGTGTTACCGCTGCCCAAACCCAATCTATTAAAGAACAAGAGGCAGAGATTGAAACGAATTTGCAAGAATTGCTTACTGGCTTTGAAAAGTTGCAAGAGATTATAGATAAACTAGATCAAGATAAAAAGAGTGGTGCTATTTCTATAGAGGAGATTAATAAGAGGAAAGCAGAAATAAGCGTCCTAGAGAATAAGTTGATTGCCTTAGATAAGAGTGTTACAGCAAAAAAAGAAAATTTAGAAAAAATTAAAGAGTCATCTTTGGCTGAAATATCAACAACGCCTGAAGAAAAAGAATTTGAAGATTCTGCTGAATCAGTTGCTGTTGAAAAGATGTCTAAGGTTAATGATGTTGCAAGTGTTCCAGTAAAAAAGAATATACAAAAGGAAAGTGCTAAACCTAAGCCACAAACAAGAATTCTTCGTAGTCATAAAAAAATGAAAAAAGAAGTGGTTCAGTTAATTAATAAAATTAAATTGAATCATAGGATCATTTCTATAAGTAAAGAAGACTTAAATAAGAAGAAGGCAGATATAAAAAAAGCAATAGACCAAGGAGAAGCTAGCTCAAAGATTTTTAAAATGAATGCAGATGTTAAAAAAACTGAGCGTTGGTTGGAAAAAATCGAATCTGAAAACAATGCTTTAAAACAAAAGCTTAAAGAGGTTAAGTAAATACTTGTGTAATTTATTGTTGCAAAAAAATAATCAAAGGATGGTTGGGGGAAACCCTCATCCTTTGATTTTGTGTTTTTGAGTAGTTCTCAAAATAATTTAAGATTAATCTATCCCTAATAATCAATCCAGAAAAAGTGTATGCTAAATTAGAATGGTATAAAACCAATCAACAAACTCTAATTCGAGCGCAATTTCTGTCTATTTTTTGTGGTTAAGAAATGTTATTTGGCTGTTAAGTTTTTTGAAACAAATAAAATCCAATGTTTTGTTTAGGTTTAAATGTTTGTTTTTGAGGTTTTTACTTTTGTTTTAGGGTGTGTTAAATTTGTCTCTTTTGAAAAACAGCGGGAAAATTATTTAAAAATTTTTGTCATGTACTAAGGTTTATCATCTAAAAACTATGCGTAAAAATATCAGAAGGTATTAGATTCCTTTGCTACGATTCAAACTTAGATTTCAACCAATCTAAAATACCTATTTTTTTATCTAAAATTGAATCCTCAGTTTTTTCAAACATATCATGTATTTCAACATATAGTTCTTTAAAAAGCTGCGATTTTTGGGTTTCTGAAAAGTATGGTTTAATTTTATGTAAACCATTTAGTATACTTCGTTCAATAGTAAATAAACGTTTATTACTTTTTAAGAAGTATTTACTAGTATGGACTAAATGGGAAATTAATTGATGATCTCCTAAATCATGTTGAATCATAATTCTTAAAATATTTCCACAAGAAATAATTAGAGAAGCAGGATTTGTTTTTTTATTGCTTATAAGAATACAATATTGATTTGCTTCTTTTAGCATTCCATTTAGAAAATACATTCTAGCAATAGAAAGTAACACTTCAATACTAAAATTTGGTCCTGTCATTGAATGATGTAAATCATAATTCTTTTTAATTTCAGGAACAACTTTTAAAAAGTGATGAACATCTTTTTTTATCCATAAATAATTGAGCACTAAGCAATCATTGGCAATTGTACTAAAGCTTTTAATTATCGCGCTAAATTTGTGCTCATTTTGTTCGATAAGTTTTAAAATCTCAGGATGAATTGTTTCAAAAGGCTTTGTTTCCAAGAGATTCATGCTAGAATCTAAATAGTTATTTAATGCTTTGAATTTTAATAAAAAATCATCTCTATATTTTGAAGGGTTATTTTTTAAATGTTCATAAGCTAAAAAAGAATAGCGTTTGCCTTCTTTAAAATCATTATTACCAATATGAATAAAAGATTTAGCTCTATAAAAGAAATATACAGATAAAACAGAGGTTGCACTTTTTACATCTTGCAATAATGGGTTATTGTTATAATTTAATAGAACATCCTTGTTTTTTATCCGTTTATCTAAAAACTGATAGTGCAATTCACAAACTTCTTCAGCTAAAAGTTTATAGGAGTTTAAATTCTGTGACAGCTTAATAAAATTATCTAATTCAGTTACTCCTTCTTTAAAATTATTTGTTCCCTTTTCGTAATTGAACAAACGAAATTCAACAGCTTTTTTTTGAAGTAAACAACAAATATCAAAGTCGCATTTTTCAGTAGCTATTTTCTTGAGCTTATTTAAACGCCTTTTCGCTTTGGTGTATAAAGCATTTTTTAAGAGTACTTCTAATTCGATAAGTTCATTAAATAAATTGATGTCTGAAAATTTTTCTTCAGAAGTCTTTAAGTGCTCAATTAATTCTTGAAAAAGATCAAATTTTAACGTATTAAATTTTAAGGATGCGAGTTCATTTTTTTTAATGAATGCATCTTTATTAAAAGCTTTCTTTTTACGGATGTTTTCTAAAAGCGTTAACTTTATTTTGGATTCAGATTTTGTATTTAAATTCCTCTTAAAAGAGTTGTAAACTTTAGGGCTTAAGGAGTGAATTAATAGGTTTAAATCTGTTTCTTCAGATTTTGACATAGGGTTAATTAGGATAATTAAAAATATAGGGCTATAAATTGCATGACATATTTCTCAATTACAAGGTATAACTCGTTTTTTTTGAATTTAGTATAGTAATAAAATGTTATTTAGAATATGTTTTGATGGCATCTTTAATTTTTTGAATTCTATTTTCAGGATCAGGGTGAGTGCTTTGAAATTCGGGAACTCTATTAGGACCAGCGGCAGCTTTTAAAATTTCCATTACATTAATTAAATATCTAGGGTCATACCCTGCTTCAAGCATTAGTTTTACACCAAGTTCATCGCTCTCCAACTCATCTCCTCTCCCGTTTTTAAGTAGTGTTTGTTGACCAATACTATTTGCTAAACTTCCCATATCTGCTCCTACAGAGGCTCCCATTGTAATAAGTTTCCAAAAGTTAGCTTCGCTAATACGTTCGTTAGAATGTTTTCCAAGTACATGACCAATTTCATGTCCTAAAACCCCAGCAACCATATCTTCATTTACATTTCCAGAGCCGTCAGTAAGTTTTGAAAACAGGGCATAGGTAATGAATATTTGTCCACCTGGTAAAGCAAATGCATTAATTGTTCTGTTATCTTTTAATAGATGGAATTGGTATTTATACGGAGATTTTCTTGCCACGGTATTGTCAACCAATCGCTTTCCTACTTGATCTATATAATCCTGATAGCGTTGGTCTGGGTACAAACCGCCATGCTGGTTTGCCATAGCAGGTGCCTGCTGAAGTCCAATAGCGATTTCCTGATCAGTACTTAAGCTAATGGTTTGCATTTTTCCTGTGTAAAGGTTTTCTTTTCGTTGACTACATTTTCTCAGATAAGCAAAAGCTACGATCATTAATCCAATAAGTAAACGAAACTTAAATCCTTTCCTCCTCATTTTTTTGATTTTGTGTTACTTGTAAAGATACAAAAATCGAAATTTATAAGGCTATTAATTTCGAAATGAGTATTTTTATGCTTACAAACAACACTAAGATTTAACGTATGAAAACTCACTTTGAGTTAAATGAAGTAACGAGAAAATTACCCAAACACTTACACAAATTTGTAGTTAAACAACCTTATGATGAATATACAGCTCAAAACCAAGCTGTATGGCGATATGTAATGCGTATGAATGTAGATTATTTGAGTAAAGTAGCTCATGAATCTTACATAGAAGGGTTAGAAAAAACAGGGATTTCTATTAATACTATTCCTAGAATGGAAGGTATGAATAGAATTTTAAAAGAAATTGGTTGGGCAGCGGTTTCTGTAGATGGATTTATTCCGCCAAATGCTTTTATGGAATTTCAGGCGTATAATGTATTGGTTATAGCATCAGATATGAGAACTATAGACCATATTAAATATACACCTGCGCCAGACATTATTCATGAGGCTGCTGGACATGCACCAATTATTGCAAATCCTGAATATGCAGAATATCTAAGAAGATTTGGAGAAATAGGCGCTAAAGCAATTTCCTCTTCTCGAGATTATGAAATGTATGAAGCCATTCGTTTACTTTCAATTTTAAAAGAGAATCCGAATTCAACGTATAAAGAGATACAACAAGCACAAGAAAAAGTGGAGTGGCTACAGAATAATATGGGTACATTATCGGAAATGGCTCAGATTAGAAATTTACATTGGTGGACCGTTGAATATGGTTTAATAGGAACTGTTGAAGATCCGAAAATATATGGAGCAGGTTTACTTTCTTCTATTGGTGAAAGTAAATGGTGTATGCAAGATACTGTAAAGAAAATACCATACACTTTAGAAGCTTCTAATGTTTCTTTTGATATTACAAAACCACAACCACAATTATTTGTAACTCCAGATTTCGCGCATTTAAGTCTAGTTTTAGAACAGTACGCAAATACGATGGGAATTCGTAAAGGAGGTTTGAGCGGGATTAATAAGTTAATCGATTCTAAAAATTTAGGTACGATTGAATTATCTACAGGAATTCAGGTTTCTGGTGTGTTTTCTAATGTAATTACTGATGAAAATAGTAAACCGATTTATATCCAAACTACAGGAGGAACAGCGTTATCTAATAGAGATAAAGAATTAATTGGTCATGGTATAAATTATCATGCAGAAGGTTTTGGTAGTCCTGTCGGAAAATTACGAGGAATTAATATTCCTATTGAAAATATGAGTCCGAGAGACTTAGAGGCTTATGGAATTTATGAAGGTAAAACAGTAAGTCTAGAATTTGAAGGAGGCGTAAAAGTAGAAGGAGAAGTAATTACTGGAACTAGAGATTTACGTGGTAGAATTTTATTGATTTCTTTCAAGAATTGTACAGTAACTCACTTTGATACAGTTTTATTTCATCCAGATTGGGGAATTTATGATATGGCCGTAGGTGTAGAAATTGTATCAGCATATGCCGGACCAGCAGATGTGAGTTCTTTTGAAGATATTGGAAAGGTGTCGGAAACCAAAACACATAAAATAAATTATTCTTCATCAGATAGAGAATTGTATGGTTTATATGACCAAGTACGACAAATGAGAGAGGAAAATACAGTAACTGAGAATAAGATATTAGCTATTTTTAATACTGTTGAAGAAAAATTTAATGAAGATTGGTTGTTGGCTTTAGAATTGTATGAAATTTGTACAGCTCATAATTACGAAGTAAAACATGTAATAAAAAGCTATTTGAAAGCATTGCAAACCAATGAAGAATTTACAAGCTTAATAGAGGAAGGACTTTCTCTGGCATTGAACGAACAAGTAGTATAAAATGAAAATATTTAACTTATTTAGAAGAAAAAATATGGCAAACGAAATTCAAGAATATTTAGAAAAAGGAGCAGTAGTTTTAGATGTAAGAACTGTAGCAGAATGGAACGATGGTCACAGTGAAGGAGCAAAACACATTGTATTAGATACCATTCCAGAGCATGTAGATGAGATTAAATCTTGGGCTAAACCTGTAATTGCAGTATGTAGAAGTGGAGCAAGAAGTGGAAGAGCTACTGAATTTTTACAGAATCAAGGAGTAGATGTTATTAACGGTGGTCCTTGGGGAGATGTAGATCAGTATTTGTAAAAATAAAAATATCAAACCTGTAAAGAGATGTGTTTTGCATGTCTCTTTATTTTTTTAAAAAACTATGAAAATTAAATTGATATCAACAATTGTACTGTTGTGGTTAGTAATTATTGGATGTAAAGTAAACACAACAAACTTTCCAGCTCTCACTAAAGATTTCCCTATTATACTTCAAAAAAATGCAAAAGATTGCGGTCCAGTTTGCTTAGCAATGATTTGTAAATATTATGACTTAAATATTAAGTTGGATAGTTTAAAGAAATTATCGTCTTACCATCCAATAGAAGGAACAGCACTTTTAGGCTTAAGTGAAGCTTGTGATAGCATTGGGATTAAAAACTTAGGAATCAGAGTTACTTATGATAGAATATTAGAATATGATAATCCGTCAATTGCGCACTGGGATAATAATCATTATGTAGTTGTATATAAAATGACGAAAGATAGTACTTGGGTTGCTGATCCTGCAATAGGAAAAGTTAGATATTCAAAAGAAGAATTTTGTAAAAGTTGGTCTAAAGGAGAAGAAAATACCAGTCCTGAAGAAGGAATAATGCTTTTAACTGAATTAGATGTTCAAAAATAGCAGAATTTGTCAAAGAATATTTTAGTTTTTTTCTTCACTGAAAAAATATTATGAAATTATACGAAGTTTTTAGTCGTTAGTCGTATTAAATATATAAAAGAAAAGAGGCCATCTAAAAAGATTATTTTTCGTCAAACTGAACTTGTTTCAGTTTCTCATTACGTATGATAATCAGAAGAATGGGGTTGTGGAATACTGAAGCAAGTTCAGTACATGTAAATTCAGAATGACGTTTTCAAATACTTTTTAGACCTCTTTTCTTTTAGCAGATAACCATCTATATACAGTCATATTTTTATGATTATTGTACCATTAATCACTATTGTACAGTTAATGGTAATCTAAATTTACCTTCTGTAATTGTTTTTGTAGAATTGTTTTTTCCTTCTCCAGTAAATGTAAAAGTACCTTCAACGTGAGTGTCTGTTTCAGCAGTAATTTCAATTGTTCCGTCACCTGCAATTAATGTAGATATCCAAGACTCAAGAGGATTAACTGTTCCATAGGTAAGAGAATTCGCATTTCCTACAGCATTACCTGTTTTATAAGTACCGACACCATTATAGTTAAAAATACCTATGCCTATAAAATTGCCAACAGAATTTGACCCTTGCATATTTAAAGCTGTCCCGTTTTGGTTGGTGCTTTTTATAGCGCTTAAAGAGATTTCAATAGAGCTAAAGCTATCACCTTCTATTTTTGCAGTTAAAAAGCCATCACTACCTTCTATTGGATTGTCCTCATCATTAGAAGAACAACTAACACATAAAAGTGCTAAAAAAAATAAAATCGATAATTTCTTAAAAGTTTTCATATAAGTATCATTTTTTAAATTACAGGTCAAAATTCATAAAATAATTATAGCAAGTAAATACGGTGATTACTGTATTTTAGTAAGCGAATTACCGTAGTAGTATAAAGAAGAGTTACTACACAGGTCAATTTTTGTGAAATAGATAAAAAATTAATTGTAAATAATCTTGAAAAATAGATGTACAACAAATAAAAAAGAATATGATTTTAGTGTTTTTGAGAAGTGATTTTGTGGTTGTTTTAATAGTAGTATCAATTATTTTTTTGCTGATTGCTTTTGTAAAAAATAAACTAGACCGAAAAAAGTTATTTAAGTTTGAAAAATCAATTCTTGAAAAGCCATATCTAGAAATAGATTTAGAGACAATTATAGTAGAGGGATTTCATTACAGTGAAAACATTGATGTAGATGTTTATGATAATAAAATAGATAGTACTAGCTATACGAATTATTCAAATCCGTATAGTCTAGGTAATAAGTTTCATAAAAAGAAAGAAGTGACACGTTTTTATTCTATTGTAAAATTTACTTTTGACTATAAAGGAAGTAGCTATACTTCAAAAAATAAAATTCCTATCGATGAGGTTTCATTACGTATGCAATTGTTAACACAAAAAAGAGGAAAAATATATGTTCTGGATGCTATAGAAGATGAGGTTAAAGCAAAAGAGGGCATGACTAAGTTTTATTTAGATTTACGTTTTTTAAACCATGATATAATAAGGTGGATTGGTATTTAAAAAGTGTTAATCGAATCTCATAAAAGTATATGCTTCAATTAATCTCTTCTTTTTTTGAGCAAGCTTATTTAAGAATTTTTGATGTGCTTCAGAATTCGGATGAAAAGGTTTGTGCGCTAATCCTTTCTGAATTTCCTCAACTTTAGTTACTGTTTGTAGTGTGTTTTCACTAAACCAAGTTTTAGAAAATTTTTCCCAGATGTAATTTATAGCGGTTTCATTTGGGTGAATCATATCAGCATTATAAAAACGATAGTCACGTAATTCATCCATTAGAATTTCATAAGAAGGAAAATAATAGTGTTGTTTTCTTGGTTCAACAATTTCATGAATTCCTGCAAATAAATGCGATTTACTTCTCTGATTTTCTATAAAACCATCTTTTAAATGACGTACAGGAGAGACCGTAAAAATTATAGAAGCTTTAGGGTTTGCACTTTTAATTAAAGCGCAAATATTCTCTAAGCTAGCCGTAATTTCCTCAACAGGTAATAATTCTTTTAAAAATTGTTTCTGAGGCACTTTGTGGCAATTTGCAACAATTGTATCCGTAGGAATAAAACGATACACCCAAGCTGTTCCTAAAGTGATTATAATATGACTTGCGTCGTGTAATTCTTTAGATGTAATTTGGATAGCAGAATTTATATTTTGAAGTACCTGTTCTTTATCAGTTTCACTCAGGTTAGAATGAACATCAAAACAATGCCAACGTTCATTTAATTCAAAAACATCAGTTTCGGTATATGTTTTCTCATTAATCGCATTGGTAATTAATGTTTCAATAGCTTTTGGGTGGAATAAAATTCCAAACGGATTTTGATTGATCTGAAACTTATAATAGCTGAGTTTATTTCCAATATTTTTTGAAAAACAAGAACCTAACAGGAGTAATTTAGAGTTGTAATCAATTAAGTTATGTGCTTGTTGTGGTAAAGGTAATTTAGTTTGTAAATCCATACTATTTCAATTACTGAGTTACTGCTTTTGCTAAATTAACTGAAATTTCTGGTACTCTTTTATTAAAGTATGTTTTGATGTTATAGAAATCTTCTTTTTCTAATTGAAGAAATGAAATTAATTCTTGTGAGTCCTTTTTAAAAAGAATAATCTGATTCGGGAATACTTCTAAACTAGTTATTTCTGAAACATTAAAAGTTCGTTCTTCTTTTCCGCTTTTAAAAATGATTTGTTCCTCTTTAATTTGGAACGAAGCTGTTTTTTTCAGAATAATATTGCTAGTTATACTAATTAAAACAATTAAGAATAATATGATATAATTAATATTAAGATTTATGAATATTGAAGCAAAAATAACAAATCCAACTACTAGTAGTATAGAGATAACAATGCTTGCATCTCTATTCTCATAATCATTTTCATTAGGAATGAATATTATTTCTAGTTCTTCTTTAACAGGAGAAAATGATTTGTAAGTAACATATATCAATAAAAGCAATAAGCCAGAAGTGATTAAAGGTTTCGGAATTTGGTCATAGTAAAAAGCAATTTCATCGCCATAAAAACGATCTATAGTTTTAATAATTACAAAGAATAATAAAGGACTTATTATATGTTTCCAAAAATATAGTAATTTCTCTTTCATCCTGTAAAAATAAAAAAATCTAAAATCATAACATGATCTTAGATTTTTTAATATTTTAAAAATTATTTAGCTTCCGACTTCCGACTTCCGACTTCCGACTTCCGACTTCCGACTTCCGACTTCCGACTTCCGACTTCCGACTTCCGACTTCCGA
>CANMWK010000010.1 GCA_947501615.1 uncultured Tenacibaculum sp.
ACTGATAACTGATAACTGATAACTGATAACTGATAACTGATAACTGATAACTGATAACTGATAACTGATAACTGATATCATGCCAAAAACAAAAACAACTTTTTTCTGTCAGAATTGTGGAGCGCAACATGCCCAGTGGGTAGGTCAATGTACGAATTGTAAACAGTGGAATACAATTGTTGAGGAGGTAATCCAAAAAGAAGAAAAGAGAAACTGGAAAACGCCATCAAATACTCAAAAAGTTGTTTCTAAACCTAAAAGGATTCAAGAAATTGAATTAAATACAGAAGAACGAATTATTACTCTAAATAATGAGTTAGATGTGGTTTTAGGTGGAGGATTAGTAAAAGGATCAATTACATTATTAGGAGGCGAGCCAGGTATTGGTAAATCAACATTACTATTACAGGTGGCTTTGCAAATTCCGCAAAAAGTATTGTATGTTTCTGGAGAAGAAAGTCAATCACAAATTAAAATGAGAGCGGAGCGTTTGCAAAAAGAAGATTCTAATTGCCTGATTTTAACCGAAACCAATACGCAGCAAATTTTCAGAAACATTGAAGAAGTTCAACCAGATGTTTTGGTGATTGATTCTATTCAAACGTTATACACGAATTCTATTGAGGCTTCTCCAGGAAGTATCTCTCAAATTAAAGAAACTTCTGCTGAGTTGATCAAATTTGCAAAAGAAACGAATACACCTGTTTTATTAATCGGACACATCAATAAAGATGGAAATATAGCTGGGCCAAAAATCTTAGAACACATGGTAGATGTTGTGCTTCAGTTTGAAGGAGACAGAAATCATACCTATAGAATTTTACGTTCTCAAAAAAATAGATTTGGTTCTACAGCAGAATTAGGAATTTATGAAATGTTATCCGATGGTTTACGTGAAGTTACAAATCCGTCAGAAATTTTAATTTCAGAAAAGGATACCGACTTAAGTGGAACAGCAATTGCTTCGACTTTAGAAGGAGTTCGTCCGTTAATGATAGAAATTCAAGCTTTAGTTAGTACTGCAGTTTATGGAACTCCGCAAAGATCTACTACAGGTTATAATTTAAAAAGGTTACACATGATTCTGGCTGTTTTAGAAAAAAGAGCAGGATTTAAACTGGGTGCAAAAGATGTCTTTTTAAACGTAACTGGAGGAATATATATCGACGATCCTGCCATAGATTTAGCAGTTGTAGCAGCAATTCTTTCTTCAAATCAAGATATCGCAATTAATCCAGATGTATGTTTTGCTGCAGAAGTTGGTTTAGCAGGAGAAATTCGTCCTGTTTCTAAAATCGATCAACGCATTGTTGAGGCTGAAAAACTAGGGTATACGACATTTGTGACTTCAAAATATAATAAGATTACTTCAAAGAATCATTCTATTAAACTTATTTTAGTGGGTAAGATAGAAGAAGCTTTTGCTACGTTGTTTGCTTAATGAATTACTTTGATCTTACAATAAGGTAATTTTTTTTCTATTCTATCTATTTCAGATGCTTTAATTTCACTATCTAATGAGATTTTTTCTAATTCGGATAAGTGTTGAACTGAATCGGGTAACTTTTCTAAATAATAATTTCCAAATAAAGACAAGTCTTTAAGATAATCTAACTTACTAAAGGCATCGTTAGTTAAACTCTCTAATTTATTATTATATAAATCTAAAACTCTTAGGTTAGAAGGGAAACAAAAGTTGTTAGGGATGTGTTGTATTTCATTATCAGATAAGTCTAGGTTTATCAATGAATAGATGTTTTCTAACGCTTTCGGGATAGCTGTAATACCGTTATGAGATAAATCTAAAGTTTCAATGTTGGATAATCCACTCATTGATTCAGGTAGAGATTCAATGTTGTTATAATTTAAAAAAAGGCGTTCTAAATTTTGTAATTCTCCAATGGAACTTGGTATTGTTTTTAGTTTATTTTTTTCTAAAAGCAACTGATGTAAGTTCCTCATATTACCAATAGTTTCTGGAAGGGTTTCTAGCTGGTTTTCTCTTATATCTAGTTTCCAAAGTTTACCTAAATTCCCGATAGATTCTGGTAATTCTTTCAGTTTGTTTTTACTAAAATCTAATACATGTATTTTTTGAAAGACTCCAATAGAGTTAGGTAAATATTCTAATTCATTGCCATTCAATTCTAGTTCCTCTAGGTTTACAAGTTTATATATTGATTCGGGGATGTGTATTAAATTATTATGTGCTAAATCTAATTCTTTTAAGCGCTTTAAATTACCTATATCCTCAGGTATTTTTTTAAGTTTATTTCCTCTTAAACCTAATTCTTGTAATTGAGTAAGTTTACAAACACCATCACTTAAAAAATCAATTTTATTACTGGAAACATTTAAAGTTTTCAAATTTTTCAACACCCCTATTTTCTCAGGAATCCATATGATTTCGTTTCCATTAATAATTAATTTTTCTAATTTCTCAAGTGTGTATACAACATCAGGAATACTTGAAAATTTATTGCCGCTTAGGTTTAATTCTTGTAGGTTTTTTAGTTTTTCGAAGGCATTAGGTAATTTGTAAAACCCTTGTCCTACTAAACTTAATTTTTTTACATCTTTAGCATTGATTAAAGCTTCGTCAAGATCTGTATAGTGAATTTTTGCAGTTTGTTTTTTACAGCTGAATAGTACAACTAAAACTAATAGCATTAAAAAAGATCTTTTTGTCATTGTTTTAAAAAAAAGGTTTATAAAATCTAAATATAAAAGAAGTTACTAATTAAGGTATCGTCTAATATATTTACGAATTGAATTATCATTTTTTAGCACTTTTTCAGTTTATAAATGATTATTAAAAATAATTTTACTTTTTTGAAACCCTTTATTTTTTTTATCGTTTTTAAAATAGAATCAACCAAACAGTATACGTGTCTAAACAAATCGACATATTAATTGATCAATGTAAAAAAGGCAATAGAAAAGCTCAAATGCATATTTACGACAAATATTACAGTGCGATGTACACTATTGCTTGTAGATATCTATCGGATGAAGAAGCTAAAGAGGCTATGCAAGAAGGGTTCTTAAAAGCATTTTTAAATATTAAAACATTTGAAAGAGATAAAACTTTCGGAGCTTGGTTAAAGCGAATCGTTATCAATCAATGTATCGATCAATTGAAAAAGAGAAAATTAGAAACAAGTGCTATTGAGGAGGTTCAATTAGAAATTGTTGATAATGAAGATTGGTTATTTGACTCGCAAATTACAAAACAAGAAATTTTACAAGCGATAGAGCAATTGGGAGAAAAATATCAATTGGTCGTGAAATTATACTTATTGGAAGGATATGATCATTCGGAAATCTCTCAGATTTTAGGGATAGAAGAGAAAACTTCTCGAACACAATTGAGAAGAGGAAAACTACAATTAAGAGAACTATTAAAAAAGCATTTCAATGAAGAGAGATATTAGAGCACTTTTTAAAGAAGATGAATTCGAAAAAAAGCTGCCAGAAAACCATAGAGTTGAATTTTTAGAAAAGCTTAATTCAGTTTCAGAAAAAAAGAAAATTATTCCAAAAAAAATCATTGGATTGGTTGCTTCAGTAACTATTTTAATTGCTGTGTACCTATTTTTTCCTAGATATGAAAAAGAACAAGAAAATCAACAATTATTGTTTCAAGTTCAGCAAATAGAAACAGAATATTTGAAAAAAATTGATAGGGAATGGAATAATTTTTTAGAGTTAACAGATGATAAAAGGTTAGTAAAAAAATACGATGAAAACCTACAGAGATTATCAAATAGTTATAAAGAATTGTCACAAAAGTTCAATAAAAACCCAAATGACATTGATGTTTTAGAGGCTTTAATTTCCAATCTTCAAAAAAGATTACAAGCCTTAAAAGATATTCAAGCACACATAAAAAGTTTACAACAAAAAAAAGTCATCTATGAAACGATTGTTATTTAGTCTGTATTTTGTTAGTCATTTTGCTTCTGCTCAAATTGAAACGGTTTTCGATAAAAGTATTGATGTATCAAACTTTAATAATTTAAGTTTAGATATTAAAAACATACCTTTGGATATAAGGCTTTCTATTGATGATAAAATACACTTAGACTTTAAGCTAGAACTAACAAATTTCACCAAGAAAGAGAAAGATTCTATTATTAATCAAATAAAATTTGAACAGAATGTTTCAAATGATAAGTTGGCAATTACGATTGAAAGCGAAGAAGAAGTTGCTAAAAGAAAAACCTATTCTAAAGAAAGAATTACTAATAAAGAGATATCAAAACTCTTAAAAGAGACAGTGATAAAATACATGGTTTCTGATTCAAAAAGGAAAACTAAAGAAAAGATAATTAATAATCACAAAGGTTTTTTAGAAGGCTTTTCTAAGTACTTTGAGTTAAAAGCTAGGGAGATTAAAAAGAAAAAATTAAAACTTTCACAGTGTTTTTTTACGGTATATCTACCAAGAAAATTATTGAATAATTTAACTTTTAAAGCAAAACATAGTAGGTTAAATTTTGGGAGATTAGAGATGGGAAATTTAAACTTATTTACTGATGGCGGATACCTAAACATATCGAAATTAACTAAATCTAAAATTACATGTTGGAACGGTAGCGTGTTCTTACCAAAAGTAGAAAGCAGTATTATTATTGGAAGAAGTACGAACAGTATTTTAATTGGAGGAATTGAGAACTCTAATTTGATTACAGAACATACAAAAGTAGAAATAGGAGAAGTAGGAGAGTATAACGATATTAAAGATTTTGGGAGTAGGTTTTATCTGTACAATTTTGTTGATGACTTTAAAAAAATGAATTTTAAAGGAGAATATTCTAAAATTTACTTTTATGAGCCAAATAATGATTACAAATTGCTTGCTTACGGGAATACTTCGGTTTTTAAATATGGAGAAATAGAAGCGAAGGTAGAACCAAATAAAGGGCAAAATAAAACACATATGTTTGGGGTAAAAAGGAAATATAAAAAGCCTTATGCCGGGGAACTTTATTTTGATATAGAAAATACAGAATTTACTATAAAAGACTTTAAAAAAGAGAAATTTTAATAAAGAGGGAGAATTCGATTATAGAAAAGAAAATTGAAGCAAGTAGGACAGTTATTGTTCTCTTGCTTTTTTATGGTTATAAAATTGATAGATTCCACTCTAGATAAAGTCTAGGTTAGAAAAGTTTTTATTTAAAACTTTAGCATTATCAATCGCTAACCATTTATCTAAAATAGTGGCATAAACTTCTCTAAAGTCTATAGTATATTTTAAATCTCCATTATCGTCCAAATCATTTAAATTTGGAAGGTTGTTATACATTCCGTTTTTCTTTAAATTTTTTCCAATCACAAATACATTATTTGCAGTTCCATGGTCAGTTCCGTTAGAACCATTTTGCTTTACACGTCTTCCAAATTCAGAGAACGTAAGAATTAATGTATCATCAAATGTATTATTACGCTTTAAATCTTTTACAAAAGCATCAATACTTTCAGCATACACTTTTAATAATCGCGCTTGTCTGTTTTTCTGATTCGCATGTGTGTCAAATCCAGTTAAACCAGCATAGTAAATTTGGGTATCTATTCCAGAAGAAATAAACTCAGTAATTGTTTTTAGCTGTTTTCCGAATGCATTTTTAGGATAATCTACAGAAGATGATTGCGTTTTTGTTTTTTCATAAATGTATGAAGCCGAAGATTTAGCGTCAATCATAGTGTTATATAAATAGCCTAAATTATGTTCGCTCAAATGTTTGTCGTTTGTATAATTATTGAAAACGGTATCAAAAAAAGGCTGATTTAATAAACGATGAAATAACTTCGGATTTGTAATTGCCAATCCGTTTTGGTGATTTCCTTTCAACAGTAAAGAAAGACTTTCGTCTACTTCAATAGCACGATATGGTTTAGAATTTGTAACATCTAAAAAACGACCAACCCAACCCGATTGTAAATACTCATTGCTATCACTCGCTGTTTGCCAAATGTCTGTTGATCTAAAATGTGATCGATTCGGATTAGGATAACCTACATTATTGATAATCGATATATGTCCATCATCAAATAAACTTTGTAAAGGAGCTAAACTCGGATGAAAACCAACTTCACCATTCAATTGTAATAATTGATTTTTCTGAAGTGCAATATTTCCTCTGTTTTTATAGTACAGATCATTTCTAAACGGAACAACAGTGTTTAATCCGTCGTTTCCACCTTTCAACTGAATAATAACTACTTTTTTGTAAGAATTGACTTGTGAAAGTGTCGTTTCAAAAGCTTTTAAAAATTGAGGAACTAAAAAAGCTCCACCTGTAGCTAGCGATGTTCTTTTAATAAAATTTCTTCTTTTCATGATCTTACTATTTTAACATAATTGAAACTCTGGAAGTGATAATAACTGAATGCAAAACTCCTTTTTAGGTAGCTTATAATATTGTTTCAGTAATTCTTTAGTTCCATTACTTATTGGAGCTGTAATTAATACATCAACAAGTTCTTCATTAGAAACAGTATTGTATTTTGTTTCAAAATTCTCCCAATCGGTAGTTGTTTTTATAAAGGTTTTACGTTTTCGTTTTCTCTTTTTAAAATCAGTGATGACAGCTTTAAAATCATCTTTATCAGAATATGTGATTTCTGCGTTATTTAACAATACAGAAGCCAAACGAAGTCGTGTAACAATAGTATTGCTGTCTATCCAATTCTGCCCACCTTTCCAACCAGCAACATTAGGAGGTAATAATAAAATCTGGCCTAATAATTTCTGAATAAGAATTTCTTGTTTTTCTTTTTGAAATGTAAACGGAACAATCTTATGTGTACCCACAATTAATTCTATCGGAGATTTAATTTTAGTTCCAATATTTGTTTCATCATAAAACCAATCCGATAAAAGAATGTATTTCATCAGGTTTTCAATATTGTAATCAGTAAAGAAAATAGTTGTTAATTCTTCTACTCTATTATTATCTAGTTTATCATTTACAAAATAGCTGTAGATCTTTTTGCAGATAAAACGTGCACATTGTTTTTTACTTAAAACGATATCAATAATATCATCGCCAAAATAGTTTCCTCTTTCACCTAAAAAGCTTTTTTCACCATAATCATGTTTTCGTTTTCTTAATTTAAAGTTGCCCTTAAAATCATGATTGTATCCTGTGAAAGCTCTAGCGGCTTCTTTTATATCGGTTTCTGTATAGTTTCCTTGGCCTAAAGTAAAAAGCTCTAATAATTCTCTTGCAAAATTTTCATTCGGACTATCTTTCTTGTTCTGTTTATTGTTTAGGTATTTCAGCATTGCTGCTTCTTTAGAAATTGCTTTTACAAAAGCACGAAAATCTCCTAAAGCATATTTTCTTAAGGTGTTGTTGTATTGTAAAACATGTACAATGTTTTTGTCTTCGCAAACAAAATGATTTGCCCAAAACAAAGTCATTTTTTCTCTTAAAATCTCACTAGGATTATTTAGTCTGTCAATCCAAATACCATTTAATTCTCGTATTTTTTTTCTACTGATTTTCATTAGCTCTTTTCTCTTTTTTTTATTTTTTAATTCTTTAAGAGAAAGATCACTAATAAAACTAGTATCAATATTTAAAGGAGTAACTTTTTCTGAAGATTGAAAAAGTTGGTTAATCACTACGTTTCTTTGTTTAGATTGAAGTGCTTCAACTTCTTTCGGATGCAATCCAAAACCAATTCTATGATAAAGATGAAGTATATGCTGTGTTTTCATAATCATAAGACAGAACTAATGAGGTAAGGTTTAATATAAAAATAAAAAAACCTCGCTAGAATTAGCGAGGTTGATATCATATATTTAGTAAGAAATTACTTTTTATTCACTTCTTTAATATACTTTTCTAAAGCCATTGTCATAGAAGGCGTTTCTGGAGTTGGAGCAGCAATATCTACTCGTAAACCTTTTGCTTCTACAGCTTTAATTGTTGAATTACCAAATACAGCAATTCTTGTATTGTTTTGTTTAAAATCTGGGAAGTTTTCAAATAAACTTTCAATTCCAGAAGGACTAAAGAAAACTAATACATCATAGAATACATCTTCTAAGTCAGATAAATCGCTAACTACAGTTCTATATAAGTCAGCTCTTTTCCAGTTTACACCTAATTTATCAAGCTCGTCTGGAATTAAAGACTTTAATTTATCAGAACTAGGAAGTAAGAATTTCTCGTCTTTATGCTTTTTAATTAATTTACATAATTCAGGGAAAGTTCTAGTTCCAACATATATCTTACGTTTACGATACACAACATATTTTTGTAAATAGTAAGCAACAGCTTCCGATTGGCAGAAGTATTTCATACTATCTGGTACGGTAAAACGCATTTCTTCAGCAATTCTAAAGAAATTATCTACTGCATTTCTACTGGTTAAAATGATAGCAGTAAAATTACTTAAGTCGATTTTTTGCGCTCTTACCTCTTTTACAGGAATTCCTTCTACATGGATAAATGAACGAAAATCAACTTTTACTTTTTGTTTTTCAGCTAAGTCAAAATAAGGTGAAGTCTCAGTTTTTGGTGCCGGCTGAGATACTAAAATCGTTTTCACTTTCATAAAACTTTCTTTATATAGTTGTTGTTTTATAAATAATTAGCAAAGGAGCTAATTCGAGGGTGCAAAAGTACAAAATAAAATAGAAGAAGTGATTAAAAATCAGCTTTTTGTTGTTTTTTATGATTAAAAAGAGCCTAAACCCCAATAGTAAAAGCAGATAAATAATTAAAATATTAGTATTAGAATACCAATATTGATATAAAATTAACACTGGATACAACCATAAACCAATTGTATATAAATATCCAGTTTTCGAAAATAGGAAATATCTTGTTTCTTCTTCAATTTTTAACGTTAAAATGATCATTTTAACAAAAATGTACTTAACCAATAGAAAACTACTAACATAGATTAAAGTAGTTAGATAAGAAGTTATATGAATATCTGTAGTGTTTACTATAATTAAATGTAACGATAATGAGTAAATTAATAGGCTGAATAAAAATATTAAGATATGAAAAATCGAGAAGATTGATGGGTTTTTATTCGATCTGCTTTCAATGAAACCTTGTGAAAAAAAGGCAATTGAATATCCCAATAAAAGTTGAGATTTATATAGTTTCATGAGTGCAATGATAACGAATGCAAGCATAAAAATTAATGTAATCCAATCTGTCGAAATGAAATTTCTTTCTATAATTTCCATAAAGTTTCAAGAAGTTCAATTAACACAAAATTAGTAATAAATTAGTTTATCTTTGCCGAAGTTTAAATGAATCAAAGTTTAATGTCTGACACCCTAGTCATAATTCCTACCTACAACGAAAAAGAAAATATAGAAGCAATCGTAAGAGCCACTTTTCAGCAAGAAAAAGCTTTTGATATTTTAATTGTGGATGATAATTCTCCTGATGGTACTGCAACTATTGTTGAAAATTTACAAGCAGAGTTTCCAAATCAATTGTTTTTAGAGGTACGAAAAGGAAAAAATGGTTTAGGAACAGCTTATATTCATGGGTTTAAGTGGGGGTTACTTAGAGATTATGCTTACATCATTGAAATGGATGCAGATTTTTCGCATAATCCTAATGACTTGGTTAAATTGTATAATTCATGCAGTGTAGAAGGAGGAGATGTAGCAGTTGGATCGCGATATTCAGTTGGGGTTAATGTAGTGAATTGGCCAATGTATAGAGTATTACTTTCGTATTTTGCTTCGAAGTATGTTCGGTTTATTACTGGTATTCCTGTTCATGATACTACAGCAGGTTTTGTATGTTGGTCGAGAAAAGTATTGGAAACCATTAAACTTGATAAAATTAAATTTGTTGGCTATGCTTTTCAGATTGAAATGAAGTACAAAGCATGGAGGCATAAATTTAAAATTAATGAAGTATCTGTGATTTTTACAGATAGAACTTTAGGAGAATCTAAAATGAGTGGAGGTATTGTTTCCGAAGCTTTATTTGGAGTAATAAAAATGAGATTAAAAGGCTTACCAAAATAAAATGAAAACATCATACTTAATCCAGAACGCAAAAATCGTTAACGAAAATCAAGTTTTTTCAGGAGACGTATTAATTCAAGATGAATTTATCAGTAAAATAGCTGATACAATTGAACCTAAAGGTGATGAGATTGTAATTGATGCTAAAGGGAAGTATTTAATTCCAGGAATGATAGATGATCAAGTGCATTTTAGAGAACCAGGGCTTACACACAAAGCTAATATAGCAACTGAAAGTAAGGCTGCTGTAGCAGGAGGTATTACTTCGTTTATTGAGATGCCTAATACTTCTCCACAAGCAACTACTCAAGAATTATTAGAAGATAAGTTTGAAATAGCAAGTAAAACTTCTTATGCAAACTATTCGTTTATGTTTGGTGGAACAAATGATAACTTAGACGAACTCTTAAAAACAAATCCTAGAGATGTAGCTGGAATTAAATTATTCTTAGGTTCTTCAACAGGAAACATGTTGGTGGATAATGAAGAAGTTTTAGAAAAGATATTTTCTTCAACAGATCTAGTTATTTCTGTACATTGTGAAGATGAAGGAACAATTAGAAAAAACACAGCACAGTTTAAAGAAAAATATGGAGACGATATTCCTGTAAAATACCACCCCATTATTAGAAGTGAAGAAGCTTGTTATTTATCTTCTTCAAAAGCTATTGAGTTGGCGAAAAAGACAGGAGCAAGATTACATGTGTTCCATTTATCTACAGCAAAAGAAACAGCACTTTTTAGAAATGATATTCCTTTAAAAGATAAAAAAATAACAGCTGAGGTTTGTATTCACCATTTATGGTTTACGGATGCAGATTATGAAAGAAAAGGAACACATATTAAATGGAATCCTGCGGTAAAAACTCAGCAAGATAAAGACGGACTTTGGAAAGCCTTATTAGATGACAGAATTGATGTGATTGCAACAGATCACGCTCCGCATACTTTAGAAGAAAAAGCAAACGTGTATACAAAAGCACCAAGTGGAGGACCTTTAGTTCAACATGCTGTTGTGGCGCTTTTTGAAAAAGTAAAAGAAGGTGTAATTTCTGTAGAGAAAGTAGTTGAAAAAATGTGTCATAATCCAGCTATTCTTTTCCAGGTTGAAAAAAGAGGATATATTAAAGAAGGGTATTATGCAGATATTGTATTGGTAGATCCAAACGATCCTTGGGAAGTTTCTAGAGACAATGTACTTTATAAATGTGGTTGGTCTCCTTTTGAAGGTGTTACCTTATCTTCTAAGATTACACATACTTTTATTAATGGTAATTTAATGTACGATAACGGAGTGTTTAATGAAGAAATTAAAGGGAAACGTTTGTTGTTTGAACGATAATAGACGTTTTATTATAAGGTTGAGCAATAGTTGATCATAATCATTATAAATGGAAGATGCTTTATCAAAATTAGCAAGACTGATTTTAAATGATGACTATTTTGGATTCGAAAGATTTATAGATGAATATAATTCTGACGTTGAAACATTTAAAGATAAATATAGAAAACTACTATTGAAGTGGATTGACCTAGAAGATTTTGATGAAATTGAAGATTATCTCAGTCCAGAGTATTTATTTGAAGTATATGCTAATAACCTAAATAAGGTTTTTAGTTTAGATTGGAGTGGTGAAGAATACCAAGGACAATTGAAAGGTTGTCTTACTAAAATGCTTAAAACATATGGAGAGCAAACATTCAAATGGAGTTTACAAAAATTTGAGTCGAGTATTAATTTTTCCAAACTAGATAAGGGAGACTATATAGCTTTATTATTTAGTGCATTTGACAAAGAGATTGAGAAAATAGGCTATCAACTTGTCTTTATTGAGATGTATGATGATGAATATCATTACACGATTTTGGAAAAAGAAAAAATAGAAAGAGCACTTTTAATTAAAGGCGAAAATTTTGAAATTTACGATTCAAAATTTTATGAAATTTATATAACTAATGTTGGGGAATCAAAATCAAAGGTGATGTTATATTTAAAATCGAAACATAATATTGAACTTGCAGCTATTAAATCTTATATAGAAAACTTACCAATTTTAATAGGGAAAGGTTATTTACCGATGATTAGAAAACTTGAAAGTGAATTAAACAATATAAATTGTAAATATGTAATAAAGGAAATAACTATATCTAGTTAGTTATTGGATATAGGTAATATAGTGATTGAAAAATAAAATAGATGAAAAACACCATACGATTATTGCTAGTTATTAGTTTGTGCTTTGCATGTAACAGTAATACGATATACAAACCTCCTACGAATTTGATTCCTAGAGATACTATGGTAGATTTGTTAACAGATATGCATATTGCTGTAGCTGCTAAATCTATGAAAAATTTAAAGGAAAAGAGAGATATTAACTATATGCAATTGGTGTATGATAAGTATAAAATAGATAGTCTTCGTTTTGAACAAAGTAATATATTTTATACGTCAAATATTGATGAATATGACCAATTGTTAGAGGATGTAAGGCTTCGTATAGAAATGATAGCTAGTACTTATCAACAAGAGAAAAATAAACAAGATTCAATCAAGAGAAGTAAAGTAAAAATAGAAGAGAAAGCATTAGACTCTATTCGACCCAGAAAAAGTATACATGTCTCTAAAGATAGTTTAATTATTCAGGAAGATAGAGATGAATAATAGAAAGACTGATTTTAAATTGGGGAAGGATATTATTCCTTTAGCAGTTGTAATTGCTCTAATATTAGTTTCTTTTAGTGTTGTTTTATCTAGCAACATTGTTTTTACTATAAAACACTACATAGGAATTTTCCTAGTTTTACTTGCTTCATTTTTATATTTTTTAAATAAAAAAGCACACATTTATTTATTTTCTGTCATATTAATTATGGGATTCATAAATTTAATTGATGTGTTTTATGTAAGCATTCTATTTCGTTTTACTTTTATCACTTTTAATCCCATTTTTTTAATTTTAACAGGTGTTTTTATAGCATTCAATGACGATTTTCGAAATAAATTATTTCCTTCAGAAAAGACCTCTATAAAGTTAACGACTAACACAGGTTTAATTAATCACTACAAAAACATATTTAACAAGAAAAGTAAGTCTGAATTAAAAGAAATTTTAAAAGAGCAAAGTAAATATGTTAATGAAGCAAAAATTGCAGCTAGAGATGTCTTGAAAGAAAAGTTTAATGTTTTTTAGTAAATTCACATTATCTTTATTGGTTTTAGGAAGTTGCAATGATGTACTTTAGTGCGTTTAACTCTCCATTTCTAAAATAGTTTATTGGGCGCTATTGGTAATTAGCCTATAGTGGCTTATTTTAAATAATCAGTACAAACGTCTTCAATAACTTTTTCAATTGGCTCAAAAGTGATATCTAAAGCATCTTTTATTTTTTGAGAACTATAGTATTCTTTGTTATGTGCAGAACGAGCAGTGTGCTTTGTTAAAAAAGGAGCTTTTTTTGTTAGTAAGGTAATGCACCAATCTATTCTCCATACTATAGCAGTTACTAATGGAGTTATTTTTATACTTGGTTTTTTTACTTTAAAATATGTAGCAATACAATGAAAAACATCTTTAAAAGATTTATTTTCAGAAATTAGAATAAAACGTTCATTTTTTATAGTAGAGTTTGCAAGTTGTATTAAAGACGTTGCTACATCTTTTACACCAATAAAGCCAGTAACACCATTTGTGTAAAATTTTAGTCCCTTATATACTTGCTGAAAAATTTTCCCTGAACCTTCATGAAAAAAGCCACTTCCTAAAATAACTCCAGGGTTTACTATAACAACATCCATATTTTCTTGACTTCCCCTCCAAACTTCCATTTCAGCGCCGTATTTACTAATAGCATATCCATGTTTATCTTTGGTGTCTACCCATTCATTTTCTTCATTAACAATTTCGTTGTTAATAGCATCACCAACAGCAGCAATAGAACTTACAAAACAGAATTTTTGTACTTTATTTTCAATAGAAAAGTTTACTAAATTAGCAGTTCCCTCAATATTAACTTTTCTCATTTTATGGTAATCCTTTGGGTTAAAGGAAACCAAAGCGGCACAATGATAAATATAATCGTAAGATGTTGAAAACACTTTTTCTAAAGAAGGTATATCTGTAATATCGGCTTGGATCCATCTAATTTTATCAAATACATCTTTATAGTTTTCTGTGTAGTAAGAAAAAACTTTTTTAGTAGCAGTGATTTTTTCTTTTGATCTATACATGGCAGTAATATTATCATTTTCTTTAGCTAGAAAATATAACAAATGCGATCCTACCAAACCAGTTCCTCCAGTAACTAATATCATATACCAAAAATATGCAAAAAAAAAGGTTGCTTTTAAAAGCAACCTTCAAATTTTATAATGATTTTTATCTTATCCTTGAACAGGGATATTATTCACTTGAATTTTAACGTCAAATTCTATTTGACCAGATGCACCATTACCTTCAACAACTCTTGTTATTTTGATTAAACCTTTGTTATCATAAGAATCTTGAAATTCTACGATATCACCAACATTTAATTCCGTAACAGATTGTGTTGTTGGTTTAGCAATACTATTTAATTCAGATTCTAAAGTAATTGCATCGAAATCTGCTGCTGTTAAAGTAGTAGATTTAACAAAAAAGCACTCTTTCTTATCTGCATCAGCAATAGCAGTTAAATCAAAAACATCAGTAGGATAGTTTTTTACTGAAGCAAAAGAAGCTTTTCTTGTTGATCCATAAAAATAACCAAAATCCCAAGTGCTACCCGTTGTACCAGCATCACTAATTCTATGAATAGTATTGTTGTAAAATGTCATAAACGTAGATGATGATTCATCTCCTAATGGCGCAGCTAATAATTTTGCTGAATATGTTGTAACTAATGCTGGTGGATCTACAGGGATTTCAGGAAGCTCTTCTTCACTACCACAGCTTGTTAAAACAAATAAGTTAGCCAATAAGGCAAATAATAACGGAAATTTAAGTATGTTTTTCATTTCTCTTAATTTTATTTTATGTGTCAAATGTAACCTTTAGACCATAAAAAAAGGAATAAGTCACTTAAAAAATATATTAATTTTTTGCATAGATATATGAATCATGCTAAACACTTCGTCACATGTTTTTGAGGAAAAAAATTAAAAGTATTGTTTCTCAATATTCTTAGAAAAGAAAATTTTGTAAATGGTATATTTGTCATTTCAAAGTAATATACACCGATGACTGAAAATTTAGTAAAAGAACTACAGTGGCGTGGAATGATCCACGATATTATGCCAGGAACAGAAGAGCAACTTCAAAAAGAAATGACTAGTGCGTATATTGGATTTGATCCTACTTCAGATTCATTACATATTGGTAGTTTGGTGCCAATTATATTATTAGTTCATTTAGAAAAGGCAGGTCATAAACCTATCGCTTTAGTTGGTGGAGCTACAGGAATGATTGGTGATCCTTCAGGGAAATCAGATGAAAGAAATCTGTTAAATGAAGAAACTTTAGCGAAGAATGTAGATGGAATTAAAGCTACGCTTGCAAGATTTTTAGATTTTGATAGCACAAAAGAGAACGCTCCAGTTTTAGTTAATAACTACGATTGGATGAAAGATTTTTCTTTTATTGAATTTGCTAGGGATGTAGGGAAAAGAATTACGGTAAACTATATGATGGCGAAAGATTCTGTAAAAAAGAGAATTTCTGGAGAGTCTAATAGTGGAATGTCTTTTACAGAGTTTACGTATCAATTAATTCAAGGGTATGATTTTTATCATTTACATAAAACACATCAATGTGCTTTACAAATGGGAGGATCAGATCAATGGGGGAATATTACGACAGGAACAGAGTTAGTAAGAAGAATGAATGTTGGAGAAGATGCCAAAGCTTTTGCTATGACTTGTCCTTTAATTACTAAAGCAGATGGTTCTAAATTCGGTAAAACAGAAGGAGGAAATGTTTGGTTAGACGCAAGTAAAACATCGGTATATAAATTTTATCAATTTTGGCTAAATACTACAGATGTAGATGCTGAAAAGTATATTAAAATATTTACGTTCTTAGATAAAGAAACTATAGATAATTTAATTGAAGTGCATAAAGAAGCTCCTCACCAAAGAGCTTTACAAAAGAAATTAGCGGATGAGATTACTACTTTTGTACACTCTAAAGAAGAGTTAGACAAAGCTATTGCCGCGTCTAATATTTTATTTGGAAAATCTACAGATGAAGATTTAAAAGGTTTAGATGAGCAAACATTTTTAGATATTTTTGAAGGTGTTCCTCAAGCTGTTGTAGCGAAAGCCGAGATAGAAGCAGGTTTAGATATGATTGGTGCTTTAGCTGCTAAAACTCAGTTTTTAAAATCGAATGGAGATGCTAGAAGGGCATTGAAAGAAAACTCGATAGCAGTAAATAAAGTGAAGATTAAAGAAGATTATAAGATTACTTCTAATGATTTAATTGCTGATAAATATGTAATCCTTCAAAGAGGAAAAAGAAATTATTTCTTACTAAAAGTAGAATAGTTAAGAAGCAATTTTAATATCAAAACTTAAAGGGCATCGCTTACAGTTGATGCCTTTTTTCTTGTACTTATTACAACATTTACTTTTTGGCTTTAAACAATTACTAGCACAAGCAGTACTACAGGCACTAACTTGAGGTAATGTTTTAACTATTTCTTTTTTAGGGATGTAAAAAACAATCATACGTTCTGTAAATTCGCTGCAAATATAATTATTTATTTAGAATAAATTAAAATAAAATTTTATTTGTAACAAAATGAAGGAATTAATCTACTTATTACAAAAATCATCAGCTACTTGAAAACTACTATGAAAAGATTAATTTTAGAAAGTAAACTTACCAATCATCAAAAGTTTCATGTATTTCTCTGTACAGGGGTTCCAATTGTATTGTCTATACATACATTAATTAGTCAAAAACCGTATTTCATAAAAAGTATACTATTCCTGTTTTTTGTAGTCCTTTCTTTAGTAATGTTAGGTATCGTTTTTCTAAAAAAAGGTGTTGTAAAAGAAGGGAGTGTACTTTTTAAAGGAACTTTTTTGTTTGATAAATTACTATTGAAAAAGAAAGTCGATGTAGATCAGAAATCTAAAGTTGCTATTTTAAAATTCAAAAGAAGTCAAAAAATGGCATGGTTTTCAGTAGCAAATCCAGATGCTTCGTTAACGTATTTAAGATCTGATGTCACATTATTGAATGAAAAACATACGACCAAAGATGTTTTAATTTCATTAGATGATGAGGAAAAAGCTAATCAAGTCGTTTCTTTTCTTGAGGAATATTTTCAATTCGATTATGAACTGTATAGCCCAGATTTTTCATAAACTTTTCCATTAAACAACCAGTATGATAAAGAAGATTATAAAATTTATAGCGATCACCGCAGTAGTACTTACTTTAATTTTAGGAATAACATTTTTTTATTTCTTTAAACAATTGGAAAAATTAGGAAGAGGAACACTTTCTTTAGAAGAAAGTACAATAACAATTCCTTTTTATTATGCTACTTCTGGTCATATGTTAATAGATGTTTATATAAATGATAGTAAGCAACCTCAGCCTTTTATTTTAGATAGCGGTGCTAATAACATGATATTTAAACATCATTCGGAACAATTAGATCTAGAAACCAATGGAAAAGCTATAGGAATTGGAGCTACAGGAAGAGTTTTTTTGAGTACTATTAAAAAAGTGGATTCGATACGAGTGGAAAAAGCGATTTTTAAGGATTTGAATTTTAAAGAAACTGCGTTTAACTTTAATTGTTTAGATGATATATATGGACTCATTGGATATGGAACAATGAAACATCTAAATTGGCAAATCGATTTTGAAAAGCAAAATATTACTGTTTCAAAAAAATTAAATAATCTACAAATTGCTAAGAATGCAATCGAAATACCGCTAAAGATTAATAGCCATACAGCTCATGCGTATGCTTTTCTTCAATTTTCAAAAGGAAAAAAAGCAAAGCGTGTCAACATTGATTTAGGAAATAGTGGAACACTTTCAATACAAGAAAAGGATATAGAAAAAGATTCGTTACACTTAAAAAAGCAAAGAATTTTTGGAAGGTCATCTGAAGGAATAGGAGGTTTAAGTAAAGAAAAAGACAAAGAAAGTTATGTGTTAGCAGATACGTTATTGTTTCATAATACAGCTTTTGAAATTCATAAAGTACCAGTAGATGTTTCTCCTACAGGATTAAATTTATTAGGACTAGGTTTCTTTAAAAAGTATAAAACCACTATTAGTTGGAGTGAAAAAAAGTTAATTTTAGAACCTTATGATTCCGTTCAGAATTTTATTTGGAAAACAAATGGATTAGGAATGAGATTTAACAGAGAGGAACAAAAGCTTACAGTGAAAAGTGTTACTGAAAACTCATCTGCTGATAAGGTTGCTATTCCTGTTGATGCTGAAATTATTTCGATTAACGGAAAAACGATGACAACAGAAAAGGAGTATTGCGAGTATAGAAATACTAAATCGACATCAGACACTTTAAAAATTAAAATAAAACATAATAATTCTGTTAAAGAAATGACAATAGTAAAAGCGCCTGTTTTTCAATAAAAATAATGAGATTTAATTGTAGTTGATTTAAAACTGATTTACCTTTGTATGTCTATTAAAGAAGCTTTTTTTGAAGTTAAGAGTAACTACATATTTCTTTGTTTTATTATACTTAATCGCAATGTTGCGCCCGATAGCTCCATTTGTTGAGTATGCAATTAATTACGATTATATCGCTAAAGTTTTATGTATTAATACAGACAAACCTGAGCTTAGTTGTAATGGAAAATGTCACTTAATGAAAAAGCTAAAACAGCAACAAGAAGAAGATTATAACTCTTTACGAATTGCTATGGAAGAATATCCAATAGGTTTCGTTTCTGTATTAGAAGTTAGAAAAAGAGTACATCCTAAACAACAACAAAAAAGTAACTTCGGTTATCATAAAAACTATAAGTTTTTATACCATCCTTCAGTTTTTCATCCACCCACCGCATAATTTATTTATTAGAAAGTTCGATAACGGACTTACATCTTTTTAAGATTGATATTACTATCAATCAAGACACACATATTCAATAAATAAAATTAGTGTGAATTATTCTTTCCAATATTGTGAGAGTTTAAAATTCATGCAGATTTCTGAACAGATTCAATTTAAAAATTCAGAAATTAAAAATTATAATCGATGAAAAACAACTTAATGATTGTTGCTATTTTGGTAATAGCAATGGTAAATACATACGCACAAGAAAAAGAAAATTTATGGACAGCTGGAAGACCTGATGGGCATGCGCCAATCTCAGTTATGGGAGATCATTATCATGGAAAAGGAGACGTAATGTTTTCTTACAGATATATGAGAATGAGCATGGAAGGTTTATTAGATGGAACTTCAGATATTTCAAATGCAGCTGCTCATGATCGTGGTTATATGGTAACACCTCTTACTATGCCAATGGATATGCATATGATCGGCGTAATGTATGGTGTTACTGATAAAATTACAGTGATGGCTATGGCAATGTACGTGCAAAATGAAATGGATTTACAAATGCGTATGCCAACAGGAATGACAAATCAATTTGCTACGGCTTCTTCTGGTTTTGGAGATATTAAAATCGGAGCTTTATATAAATTCATCAATAAAGATCGTCAATCGTTACATGCAAACGTTGGGTTATCAATTCCTACAGGAACTTTAGAAGCAAAAGATGTTACACCAATGTCTGCTCCAAATGAAATTCAATTGCCTTATCCAATGCAAATCGGTAGCGGAACTTTCGATGCGGAGTTAGGATTAACATATTTAGGTCAATCGGATAACTTTTCATGGGGAACACAATTAAAAGGATTGTATCGTTTTGGAACCAATGATTTCGATTATGCTTTAGGAAACCGTTATAATGTAAACTCTTGGTTTGCATATAAAACTACAGAATGGTTAAGTTTTTCTGCCAGAGGAGAAGTAGTTGCTGAAGAACGAATTAATGGAGCAAATCCGAATTTAAATCCGATGATGGTCACCACTACCGATACATTTAACTCAGGAGGAAAATATATTAATGGAGGACTTGGGTTTAACATTTATATTCCTGAAGGAAGATTTAAAAATGTACGATTCGGATTTGAATATTCACAACCATTATTTCAAAAACCTAATGGAATTCAATTAGAGCGAAACGAGACATTAACTTTTGGCTTACAATATTCGTTGTAGTATAACTTCAAATGAAAAGTTTATATCTAGTATTAACAGGTTTAATTTTTATTGCCTGTAATACACCTCAAAAAGAAGTAAAGGATAAAAATATCACTATCGAGAATCATAATGATATGATGAAAGAGATATTTGGTACACCAAAACAAACTATAAAATCAATAGGTATTTTAGTTTATGAAGGAGTAAATTCTATGGATTTTATTGGTCCACGATATGTGTTTGGAAGTAGTGGAGTTAAGCCATTATTAGTAGGATTAAAGCCTGGGACTGTGAAATCCGCTAACGGATTAGAGTTTTCAGTAAACACAGTTATTGATTCTGTCCAAAAGCTAGATATTCTAGTAATTCCAGGAGGAACTATTGCTACAGTAAAAGCAGCTAGCAATAAAAAGTTATTAAACTGGATTAGAAAAATTGATAAAAACTCTGTTTACACAGCTTCAGTGTGTACTGGTGGTTGGATTTTAGGAGCAACTGGATTACTAAAAGACAAAAAAGCTTCAACAAACTGGTATAGAGAAGAAGAAATATTGACCAGATTTGGAGCTATTCCTGCAAATGAGAGATATACAAAAGATGGTAAATATTGGACTTCTGCTGGTGTAACTGCCGGAATGGATATGTCACTTGCAATTATAGCAGATAATTGGGGTGAAAATTATACCCAAGGTATCATGTTAGATATGGAGTACGATGCTAAACCTCCAATAGAAGGAGGAAGTCCAGAGAAAACAAATACAAAAGTTCGTCAAATGATCGAATTAATGTATGATACAATGCTAGCATCATCTATAGACAGTTTACAAATAATTCATAAAAAATAGTATTTAACACAAAGTAAAAATGAAAAATCTGATCATTATAGGACTATTAATGTTAGTCTTAAATATTTCAGCACAAGATTTATATAAAGGAAAAGTAGTAGATATAAATCAAAATCCAATTTTTGGAGCTTCAGTAATTTCCGTAAAAAACTCAAAAAGAGGTGTAGCTACAGATTTTGAAGGTGGATTTATGATTAAGCTTAACGATAATCAAGTGAAAATCTCGATGGTTGGTTTTGCTACTAAAACTGTAAAATTATCATCAGAATTTAATACGATCGTTTTACATGAAAATCTTCAAAATTTAGATGAGGTTATCGTATCGGCAAGTAGAGAAATTCAGCAAAGAAGAGAAGTTCCTGCTGCTATTGGAGTATTAACAAGTAAGCAAATTGAAGAAACAAAAGCTTTCGGAATTGAACAATTGGTAAATCAAGTTCCTGGAGTTTTTATGAGTTCTTCAAAAGCAGCGAGTAACGAACAACATTTTATGGCAGTTCGTTCTCCTATTTCAACAAGATCTTTATTCTTATATGTTGAAGACGGATTACCAATTCGTCCTGTAGCTGTGTTTAATCACAATGCATTATTGGAAATGAACAATACTACTTTCGAAAAAGTAGAAGTTTTAAAAGGTCCAGCTTCTAGTATTTACGGAAGTGAAGCTATCGGTGGAAGTTTTAACTTTATTACAAAATCACCTAGAAAAGACTTTGGAGGTTCTGTAAGTATTCAAGGAAACGACCTTGGAATTACGAGATACGAGGCAGAAGCTTCTACAACAGCAAATGAGAAATACGGATTTTATGTTGGTGGACATTATATTCAAAGAAATAATGGTCCTGTTGGGCATTCAGATTATGAGAAATTTGCTATTACATTTAAGAACGAAAATAATTTCTCTGAAACTTTGCGTTGGATAAATTCGGTAAGTTTTATCGATTATAGATCAGATATGACTGGTTCTATTTCTGAACAAAACTTTTTAGCTGGGAATTATGAAAGCGATCAAACATTTACAGAACGTGAGGCACAAGCACTACGTTTTAGATCTACTTTAGAGAAAGTTTGGAACGATTATAACAAAACTTCTGTAAACTTTATTTACAGAAATAACATTATGAATCAGCTTCCATCGTATCGAATTCGTCAAGATAGAAACATGGGGCAATTAACAGGAACAGGTTCAGGTGAAATTAATTCAAATCAATTTAGAAGTTATGTAGGTTTAGTTCAGCATAAATTAGATTTTAATTTTAAAGATGCTTCTTTAGTGGTAGGAGCGACAGCAGATTTTTCTCCGCAAGATTATGTTGCAGAAACTGTAGATGTGGTTGTAGATACACAAACAGGAAAGAACATTGATTTTACCATAAATTCTGGAGATTACATTTTAAATTATAATGCTGATATTTTTAATTATGCAGGATATGCACAATTCGAAATTTCACCAATTGAAGCTTTAAAAGTTACAGCAGCTGTTCGTTTCGATGAGTTTAGTTACGATTACAATAACTTAATTGAAAGTCAGGCAGGAGTTGTAGATACTAAAGTAAATTATAGCAGTGTTGCACCAAAATTTGGACTAAACTATAACGTGAATAAAAACTTAGGCTTCTATAGTAATTACTCAAAAGGGTTTACACCACCACAAACATCAACATTATTCAGAAATAGTAGAAATAGTAGTACAGGTGCTACAATTTTTGATTTAAAACCAGCGAAGTTCGATAACTACGAAGTTGGAGGGTATTTTACAATTCCATCGAAATTAAAAGTAGATGTAGCGGTATACAGATTAGATGGAACAGATCGATTAATTTCTCTTAGAGATGTTTCAGGAGATTTTGTTCAGTTAAATGCTGGAAAAACTAGATCACAGGGTGTAGAACTTGGGCTTAAATATCAAATTTTAGAAAACCTTTCGGTGAACTATAGCGGAAGTTATGCTACACATAAATACATTTCGTTTTTCGATAATGGTGTAGATTATTCAAATACAGCTATGCAAACAGCGCCAAATTACTTATCAATGTCTAATATTACGTACAAGCCGCTAAGTAATTTAATAGTAACGTTAGAGCACGAGCAAGTTGGAAGTTACAATACAAGTTTCGAAAATCAAGTAGTTTTTGGAACTGATACTGCAGGAAATGATATTTTAGGAACATCAACTTACGATGGACACCACGTGTTCAATTTCAGAGGAAGTTTTAAGTTTTATGATTTTGAATTCTGGGGACAAGCACTAAATATTTTTGATGAATTATATGCTGTGCGAGCTAGCTATAATATTTGGAGAAGAGAAAATAGCTATAGTATCGGTAATCCTAGAGCTTTTCATTTTGGAGTGAAGTATAATTTTTAAGCAGATAAGATTATTTAATTGTTTCGTCATTCCGAGGGAAAAAATACGACCGAAGGAATCTTTTAGTTGTCAAAACAGAGATTACTTCACTTCGTTCGTAATGACGTTTCATTTATTCTGATTGATGAATTTTATTTATGAAAAATAGAAAATTAAATCAATGGTTATGGAAATGGCACTTCATTGCAGGTATCATTTCCTTGCCGTTTGTAATTGTTTTATCAATTACCGGTGGAATCTACCTGTTTAAATCAGATGTAGAAAACGAAGTGATTCAAGGAATACAAAAATTAATTCCTGAAGAAAAAAGCGAACGATTGAGTTATGATAAACAATGGGAGATCGCTCAGAAAAACTCTAAAAGAAAATTAAATTCAGTAGTTCTTGATGATGGTGATTTAAGCACTGAATTTATTTCTGGAAGATTTGGAGGAAAACAATCGGTATATATTAATCCCTATTCAGGAGAAGTTTCGGGTACTTTTAAAGCGAAAGATACTTGGATGTATTCTGTAAGAAAGTTACATGGCGAACTTTTGGGAGGAAAAGTAGGAACGAAAATAGTTGAGCTTATTGCAAGTTGGATGGTCATTTTAATATTATCAGGTTTATACATTTGGTTTCCTTTTGTAAGAGGAATTAAAGGTGTTTTCACAGTGCGATTAAAAGAAGGGAAAAGAATCCTTTTTAGAGACATACATGCAGTTGCTGGTTTCTGGATTTCTATTTTATTATTGATCGTTTTAGCTGGAGGTTTTCCTTGGACAGATGTTTTTGGAGGGAATTTTAAGAAAGTTCAGCAATGGACAAATACTGGATATCCAAAAACTTGGAGTGGTCGCGGATTAACTTCATCAGTAAAAGAAAAGAGATTGTCTTTAGATGAAATGATCAGCATTGCAAATGCACAAAACTTGTCAGGTAAAATCACAGTAGGTTTACCAAGGTCACCTAAAAGTACATTCTCTGTTTCAAATAAAACTTTTCCGTTTTCTGAACAAAAAATGATACACTTCGATCAATATTCTGGTGAACTAGTTAAATCTCACAATTGGAGTGATGTTGGCGTATTAATGAGAGCTAGAATGTGGTTAATGGCTTTTCATCAAGGAGAGTTTGGTGGATGGAATTGGTATTTAATGTTTGCCATAGCAGTGTTATTAACTTTAATGAGTACTGCTGCAATTTTCTCTTATGTTTTCAGAAAGCAAAAAGGAAAATGGAGTGTACCTAAGTCAACAAAGAGTTTCAAACAAAACTATGGTGTAGTGATTGCAATATTACTTTTAGGAGTAATTTTTCCTTTATTTGGAGTGAGTATTGTATTGATTTGGTTATTTGAAGAATTAAAATTATAAGGTAAAGAACAAGCCACATGAAATCATGGCTTGTTCTTTCTAACTATTTTTTAAACTATGGTTGATACAAATTTCTACTACTGGAGAAGTTTCGTACCAGTCTACTGTAATTAAGTTAAAGTTACAATCGCGATTATTATCAATAAATTTTTGTAACCCAATATTAGCCTTTTCAGCTAGACTTTGTAAAACATATTTATCAGTTTCTGTTTCCATAATAGTATCAATAATTCCATCTACTACATCATTATCTTGAACTGTAAATGTCCAACTTATTGCATAAAGTTCTTTATTAATACCCCGGTTTGCTCTTAAGGACTCTTGTTCACCTTTAATTAAATCATCAAGCGTATTTACACCACCGCTAGATCTATCTGAAGTTTTAAAACCTTTAGTTTTTAAAATATATTTTGGATACGAAATTTCCGTTTGAGTATTTAGTAAAATAACTTTTGATCCATTACCAGTAATTTCCCTTAACTTCATTTCAGCTAAAGTATTATTTAGATCAATTTGTTTCTCAAAGTTTGTTATTCCTAATGTTTGAATATAATCATCTCCTAAATACTTAGCAACAAGATTGATAAGTTTTTGTTTGCCTTGGGGAGCAATGTTATCTGAAAAATTTGAATGAGAAAACTTCAAGAATATTAATTCTTTACCTTCAGGATAAGTTTTTAGATATTTTAAAACATCTTTTAGAATAGTCTCAAGACTAACACCACGTAAACCATGCTGAATATAAACTTCTTGTTTTTTATGATCAAAATATACTCTTAAATCAAAATACCTTATTCCGCCTTTTAGTTGTTCAAAGATAGATTGACTTTGAGCTTTACTGACAGAATTAATAAAATTCATAGCCCAATCATAACCATATTTACCAAGATAAATATTATCTCTGAAAGGAAGTTTACCATCTTCTGGAGCATGTTCTGGACTAAGTTTCCATAAAAAAGCAATATTAGCGTATTTTATTTCCGATAATTCACTTGATAAATAATAAGTTCCACTGTCATGAGTGCCAGGAATAACAATGTTTTTAAATTGTTTTTCCTGGACATCACACATCCAAACACTTTTATTAGTATTTAGTTTCATCACTCAAGAAGTTAAATTGTAATTTCTTCAAGAAATTCATTAGCACTAACAGTTTTTTTATCTAAGAGCATATTTAAATCATCAATAATAATTTGATTAAGATTAGTTGTTATGCCTAAAATTTCATTAGAGTTAATAATACCTGCTAAGTTAGCTGGAGTTGCAGTTATATCTCCTACAAGTTTTAAGATTACAGCTACTACTGGGAATAGTTTAGCTAAAGCACTAAAATCAATAGAGTAATCTTCAAGATACACTTTAAAAGTTGATAATTCAACAGCTAACGATTGATTAGATAAATCCATTTCCAAATTTCCTTCTAGTAAAATTTGTAAATTCTTAACATAAGCGTTGTTTAAATGCACTTGTGATTCATTCACATTGAAAATAGTATCTAAACTAATGCTACCTTGATTATTCAAGATAGTAGTGAATTTGAACTTCTTTTTATTCGCTTCAGAGGTTTCATCAGAAGTTGAAAGTGTACTATATGTACAAGAGGAATTTTCTAACCCTTGTAATTGGTTAAGTTTAATACTAAATACTTCTCCAAATGTAAAAGTGTATCCGTTCGCATTGATATAACTCTGAATAGCTTTTGCATTAGCTTCAAAAAAACTATTGATTAATTTAGAAGCTTGTGTTTGTCCAGCATATAAATGAAGATCATAACTAGTTCCAAATCCAAATGGACTTCTTGCAGCAACAAAACCGGCAAATGCAGGAGATCCGTCTACAGCAGTAACTTTTGTATTACCCCCACTAGATTTAGAACCCAAATTAAAGCTAATACTACCCTCTTTTTTTGAACGCATCCCAATTTCAAAATTAGATTGGCTAAAAAGACCCTCAGATTGAATTCCTATAATAGTTGATGATGTATTTGCAGGGATTTCTTTATTGTCAAAATAATTTATTGAACTCGTTATGTCCGTTTTTGAGTTAACTTCGGTATGTAAAGGAGATCCTGTCTGATTTATAACATTAATATTTGCAGAAGTATGAATATTCATACTGTCATAATGATTATTAAAACAACCTTTTGACTGAGGAGTTACTACTGAAAAGTTTTCTTCATATAGAGAAATTACTGTAATTTGATTTTGATCATTATCTCGAAGTCCGCATTCTTTCTGATATCTTACATATCTTTTACCATTAATAAAAAAAGAGATATCCCAATAATCATTATTACCATCGCTTTCAAATGGTATAGGTTGAGAAGCTTCTCCAGGGCTTAATTTATTACTAGTAAATTCCATAAAGTCTCCTTCATGTAGTATAGATATATTTGTTAATGTTGTGTTAGCCATGCAGTTCACAACAATAAAAGAAGTATTTTTTAACATGATAATTTAATTTTAAATTGATAAGAAAGTTTAATAATGGTTGTTAAGGCAATAACCTGATTGAGGACAGACAACAGAGAAATTATCTGGATAAAGAATAACCATAGCTATTTCGTTATTATCACTAGTGGTAAATCTACATTGCTTACCATGTCTAGACTTGTGTTTACCATTAATTTTAAAATCTATATACCAATGTTGGTTTCCGTTTTGATATATATTGTTCGGTTGAGTTGATTCACCAGGTTCGAGCCTATCTACTTCAACTTTTTTTCCACTATCCGTAGAATAAACGGTAATATCAGTAATTGATGCAGTAGTGCTACCGTTGATTACAATGAATGGACATAAAAATGACATAATTTTATTTTTTAAATAATTCCTACTCTATTTAATTCAGGTTTTTCGGGTTTCACCTATATTTAATTTTAAAAGATCATAGCAGTTCTAATTAGATGTTTTGTAATTAATTACAGTGTGAAATTAGATGTTTATTAGAGTAGAGTTGAATGGAATTTCGTGAACGTAAGAGAATTATGTATCGAAAGTAGATTTAAAAAGAGTGAGTGAAAAAAGAAAGATTTTTAAGAGTAAATACATTTTTTTATAAAATCAGCGTATTTTTAGTAAGGTTTTATAAAATTAAAGACAAATATTTAAATTATAACTTAAAACAATCAATCATGAAAAAATCGATTTTATCAATTCTTGTGTTTGCTGTAGCTTTAGTATTTTCTAATCAGGCTTTTGCTCAAGAGTTTGCTGAGTTAGATAAAAGTCCATTAGACGCATCAGTGTATCCAACTAATAAAAGAGTTTCTGATAAACTAGTTAAAGTTGTTTATAGTCGTCCATTTTTAAAGGGAAGATCTTTAGAGAAATTAGCTCCTGCAGGTAAAGTATGGAGAACAGGTGCTAATGAAGCAGCTGAAATTACATTTTATAAAGATGTTACTTTTGGAGGTAAATCAGTAAAAGCTGGAACGTATGCTCTTTTTACTATTCCTGGAGAAAAAGAATGGACCATCATTTTAAGTACCTCTCTTAATGTTTGGGGTTCTTATTTCTATAAAGAAAGTCAAGATGTTGTGAGAGTTACTGGAAAAGTTTCAATGGGAAAAAAATCATTAGAGAATTTTTCTATTGCTTTTGATGGTAAAGATGCTAACGCAACAATGTATTTAGCATGGGCAAACACTATAGTGTCTGTTCCTGTGAAAGGATAAAATAACACAATAAGAATAACTACTAAAATCCTTTTTGCATGAAGCAAAAAGGATTTTTTCGTTGTTTATAATTTGTTCTTATTTAGATGTAAAACGAATGTCGCATTAAATCCAAAATGGAAATTACCATCGTGGAAATTGAAATTATTCGTAGTTTGAGTAATGAATGCATCTTCTGCAAAAGTTCGAGCATTGGTCATGTGAAATTGTAACATTAAATGACTTAATTCCCAATTTACACCTACCATAAAAGGATTATATGTTTTAACTGTTTTAACAGGATTGAATACTGAATAATATTCTGATACTATCGATACATGTCCTCCTACTTTATAACGCCCTCCAAATCCAATTCCATATTGTGCTCCAGGATTGCCGTTCATCGATTTCTGACTTCGTGAAATTAAAAATGGACTGACTTGAAGTGATATTTTAGGATTGAATTTTCTGGCAATTAAAACTTTTGAAGTAAAGCTATAATTACTTGAAGTTGAACTGCCGCCATATAAACTTTTACTCATCATGTTATCAGTCATAGATACAGTTTGTAAGGCAACGATGCTAAAAGGATTTCCTTTTTTTGTTTGTCTTACAAATTTATACTTTAAGTATCCATCAGCAATATCATCCCAAGTACTATAACCAACACCGATGGCAAAATTATCAGAAATAGCATAATCTAAACCAAAACGCATGTTTACTTCATCAGCAAGAAAAAACTGAGTTTCTCCATTAGGTCTATTCCAGTATCTATTATACCAAGAAATTTCTAAAGCTCCTTTTTTACGCATTTCTACGGAATGTCCTAAACCGAGTCTGGTTGTTTTAAAAGTAGCCATTTCATATATCGTGTTCTTAGGGTATTCTTTGTCTAATTTGTCCAAAAGACCCTGTGCATAACTAACAGAATTTACTAGTAATGCAAGCATAAAAGTGAATAATAGTTTAGTTATTCTCATAAGGTAAGTATTGGAAATTAAATTTTACAAGTACAATTTTGGCGATGTTATTTGATAAAATTGGTGGTATTTTTATATTGAAATCATGAACTGGAAGGTTAAATTCACCAGTAAGATTATAACTGTTTGGTGTTTTCTGAATTGTTGTTTTTATTTCAATTTCTTTGGTAATTCCATGAATGGTTACTTTACCTTTTATCAATTGAGTTTGCGGACCAGCATTTTCTAATCCTTCAAGCAAAGTTCCTTCAAAAGTTGCTTTCGGAAAAATATCCGATTCAATATAACTTTCATTAAAATGTTCATGCATTAAATCTTTTTTGAAAACAAAGGCTCGCATTAACATTGTTGCTGCAATTTCTTTTTTATCAAAGTCAAGAATACTTAATACTTGATTGTTCTTTGCTTCAATGTTTTCTACCGAAGCATAAGAGAAAAAAGTAACCTGACCTTGCCGAGCAATAAATTGCTGTCCTAAAATATCTCCTATCTTAAACAAAGAAAGAAGTACAAAAAGTCGTAGTTTATTCATGGTTTTTTTGAGTGTCTAAAAAACAATTTAAAAGGATGACATCTTTTAAATATCCTTTGCAAATTCCTTTTATGTACAGTTGTTGATTTATTTTTAAGGTATCTATGTTGGTTGTTTCGTTGTCATCCAAATCGCAAATAATATTAGATGATGTGTTATTATTTAAAATTATAGTACGTCTATTATTTAAATGAGAAACGTTTTTTACATTGCCGTAAATTGTAATAATTTTATTGGTATATTTTTTATCGGATTGTTTTTCGTTTTTTTGGTATTCTTGTAATAGTTCATTTGCTGTAATACAAAAATTAGATTTAGTGTTTTTAATGCTTTTAAATTGACGTGAAAATATAGCTTGATAGATTACATAACCTAAACCCAACAAAAAAATACTTTTTAAAAAGAAGCCATATTTTTTAGCCATAGCGTTATATTTAATTTCTATCAAAGTAAGTTAATTATTTTAATAATTTTAGAATAATTTTGGTTGAAAAGGAAAAATAAACTATTGAAAAGGAAAAATGATTATTGATCGTTTTTACATAATACCAAATGAAGAAAGACAAATTATATTTATTTACTGTTTTATCCATCACAATTGTTTTTTTAATCATCTCAATAATTGGAGCAAAGTATTTTATTAAAGCTAGTGCAAATCAGTTAATCGAAGTTCAAGTAGAAACGAGTAAGCGAGAAGCGAATGAGATTGCAAGTATTATTGACTTTCAATTGACAAATAATTTAAACAAAGAGGCAGTTTTAGAAAACCTTCAAACGACCATAAAAGGAACCAATACGAACGCTTGGTTTATTTCTGTATTAGATTGGTCGGGAAAAAAAGTGTGCTATCCCGATAAAACAAAGTTAGGAGAGGTTGAAAAGTCTAATTCTGAATTATTAGAATCTCTAAAAGAGAAAAATAATTCTGAAGATTTATATGATATTCTTGTATCAAACAGATTAGAAGAGCAAGGAAAAGAACATGTAGAGGTCATACACACAGCTCCAGTAAAAAGTACAGATTTATTAATTGCAGCAAATGTAAATGTTTCTAGTATCGATAAACAATTGCAACAACTAAAACGTAACTTTTACTTAATTTTCTTGTTAATGGGAATTTTGGTAATTGTATTTTCTTCTGTTGCTGTTCGAATTATAGGAAGTACATATGAAAAACATTTAGAAGAGAAATATACATCACTAGAGTCGGAAGTAATCAACTTATCAAAACTGAATACAGATTTAGTTAATTATAAAGAGAAAAAAGAAAAAGATGTAGAGAGAGAAGCTAAAATCGTTGCCGAACTCGCTACCCAAATAGAAGAAAGAGAAGAAGTTGTTTCTGAACCAAGTGAAGTTGAGGTAAGTGAACCAAACAGAAAAAGAATCTTAACGTATATGCGAAATGAATTGGTTCCCGTTTTAATTAATGAAATTGCATATGTATACACAGAAAACACAATAACTTATGTTGTGAATTTTGAAGGGAAAAAATCAACATCAAATGCAAGTTTAGATGACATGTATACGAACTTCGATCCGACATTATTTTTTAGAGCTAACCGACAATATATTATTAGTATCTCTGCTATTGATAAGATTATTAAATACGGAAAGAGTCAATTAAAGATCGTTCTAAACTCTAACGTAAACGAAGAGATTATCATCAGTAAAAATAAAGCTGCTGAATTTAAACAGTGGTTGAATATGTAAATTTTTCACTGCCTTTTTTTCCGCTTTAACCTCTTTTTTTTACCTCTCACAAGGTTTTAAAGCTCTTATTTGTATGATTTTATAGTTATTTGAAGCATAATTGAAAATCGAAAACCATGAAAAAATTAATTCAAGAAACATTAGGTGCGTTAGTACTAATTATCTTTTTGTTTAGTTGTAATGAAGCTGAAGATGAAACTTTAGAAGTTTTAACCATAGAAAATAAGATAGAAATTTTAGAGGATGGGAATTGGTTGCTTAAAGGTTTTGAAGACCAAATAATGTATATTTTTAAAGCAGGAAAACGTGAGACTTTTTATGGAGAGAATGGAGTGTTTTCACAACCAATACCGACTACAAACGATTATTTTCCTACAGGAACTAAGTTAACTATTGATCTGAACTTCGGTAATATTAAAACGTATGATGTTCAATTAAGTTGCAACAATACTATTGTAGAGTTATATGACGAAAATGGATCGTTAAATAGTACACTTTACAAACAAAATTCAGATTACGAGAATTGTTTAAATTAAACCAAGTTTCTTTATATTCCAAGGATAGGATAGTGCCGACCCAGCACTGTCCTTTTTTTATATCTTCAATTAATCTTTGAATTGCTTTAGCTAAAACTTTTATAATCCTGAAATTACCGTAAATTTGCAGCTTGAATTACGTCATTTCTTGTAATGACAAGAATAAAATTAAACAATGCAATACAATCACCAAGAGATCGAAAAAAAGTGGCAAGAGTATTGGGCAAAAAACCAAACTTTTAAAGCTAGTAACACTTCCGATAAACCTAAATATTACGTGTTAGATATGTTTCCTTATCCATCTGGAGCAGGATTACATGTTGGACATCCATTGGGATATATCGCAAGTGATATTTATGCGCGTTACAAACGTCATAAAGGATTTAATGTATTGCATCCACAAGGTTACGATTCTTTCGGATTACCTGCAGAGCAGTATGCAATTCAAACAGGTCAGCATCCTGCAATAACCACAGAAACTAATATTAAAACCTATCGCGGACAGTTAGATAAAATCGGATTTTCATTCGATTGGTCTCGTGAAGTTCGTACATCAAACCCAGAATATTATAAATGGACACAGTGGATTTTTATCCAATTGTTCAATTCTTGGTATAATAAAGATTCAGATAAAGCTGAAGATGTAAGTACATTAGTTGCAAAGTTTGAAGCTGAAGGAAATGCAACAGTAAATGCAGTTTGTGATGAAGATATCATTACGTTTACTGCTGACGAGTGGAATGGTTTTTCTTCAACAAAACAACAAGAAATTTTATTACAATATCGTTTAACATTTTTATCGGATACAGAAGTAAACTGGTGTCCAGCTCTAGGAACAGTTTTAGCAAATGATGAAATTGTAAACGGAGTTTCTGAACGTGGAAGTCATCCTGTTATTCGTAAAAAAATGACACAATGGTCGATGCGAATTTCTGCGTATGCGCAGCGTTTATTAGATGGATTAAATGGAATTGATTGGCCACAGCCATTAAAAGATATTCAAACCAACTGGATTGGTCGTTCGCAAGGAGCAATGGTATCTTTTGAAGTACAAAGTACAAAGTATAAAGTAGAAAGCGATGTCACTTCGAGTGCAGTCGAGAAGCCATACAAAATAGATGTGTTTACTACGCGTCCTGATACGATTTACGGAGTAAGTTTTATGACATTAGCTCCAGAACATGAATTGGTAGCAAAAATTACAACTGACGCACAACGTGAAGCAGTAGAAACTTATGTTGAAGCTACAGCAAAGCGTTCAGAAAGAGATCGTATGGCAGATGTAAAAACAATTTCTGGTGTTTTTACAGGAGCATATGCAATCCATCCTTTTTCTGGAAAACAAGTGCCAATTTGGATTGGTGATTATGTATTAGCAAGCTACGGAACTGGTGCTGTAATGGCAGTTCCTTGTGGTGACCAACGTGATTACGATTTTGCAAAGCATTTCGATTTAGAGATTCCAAATATTTTTGAAGGTGTAGATATTTCTGAAGAAGCTTTTGCTGATAAAGAAAAGTCTGTTATTGCGAATTCTGATTTCTTAAATGGTTTACCATACAAGAAAGCGATGAAAACTGTAATCTATGAAATGGAACAACGTGGATTTGGTTACGGAAAAATAAACTATCGTTTACGTGATGCAGTATTTAGTCGTCAACGTTATTGGGGAGAACCATTCCCAGTATATTACAAAGACGGAATGCCTCAAATGATTGAAAAGCAACATTTACCTGTAGTTTTACCAGAAGTTGAAAAGTATTTACCAACAGAAGATGGTAAGCCACCATTAGGAAATGCTGAGGTTTGGGCTTGGGACACAACTACAAATACTGTTGTTTCAAATGATAAAGTAGATAATGAAACTGTATTTCCTTTAGAACTAAATACAATGCCTGGTTGGGCAGGAAGTTCTTGGTATTTTAACCGTTATATGGATGCTACAAATGATGGAGATTTTGTGAGTGCAGCAGCGGTCGAGTATTGGAAAGAAGTTGATTTATATATAGGTGGTTCTGAACATGCAACAGGACACTTGTTATACGCACGTTTTTGGCAAAAATTCTTATTCGATTTAGGTTTAGTTCCTGTGGATGAATTTGCAAAGAAATTAATCAACCAAGGAATGATCTTAGGAACTTCTGCTATCGTATACAGAATTGCTGGAACAAACAAATATGTGTCTTTAGGTCTTAAAGACAATTATAAGGCTGATGAATTACAAGAATTACGTGTGGATGTAAAATTAATTAATTCTTCAGATGAGTTAGATTTAGAAGGATTAAAGAATTGGCAACCACAATATGCTGATGCTGAATTTGAGTTAGAAGACGGTAAATATATTGTGGGACGTGAAGTTGAAAAAATGTCTAAACGTTGGTTTAACGTTGTAAATCCTGATGATATTTGCGAAGAATACGGAGCAGATAGTTTACGTTTATTCGAAATGTTCTTAGGACCTTTAGAGCAATTTAAACCTTGGAAAACATCTGGTATTTCTGGAGTGTATTCTTTCTTAAAAAAATTGTGGAAGTTATTTCACAACGGAGAAAACTTTGAAGTTTCTGAAGGAGAACCAACGAAAGACAACTTAAAAACGTTGCATAAGACAATAAAGAAAGTAGAAGAAGATATCGAGAATTTCTCTTTCAATACTTCGGTTTCTACATTCATGATTGCCGTAAATGAGTTAACTGCTCAAAAATGTAATAACAAAGCAATATTAGAAGAGTTATTAATCTTAATTTCTCCTTATGCGCCACATATCGCAGAAGAATTATGGAGTAAATTAGGGCACGAAAACTCGATTGCTTTTGCAGCTTTCCCTCAGTTCGATGGAAAACACTTAGTAGAGTCTGAAAAAGAATATCCAATTTCTTTCAATGGAAAAATGCGTTTCAAGTTAAAGTTACCATTAGATATGTCGAAAGAAGATATTGAAAAAACAGTAATGGCTCACGAAAAAACACAAGAACAATTACAAGGTCGTACACCTAAAAAGGTGATTATTGTACCTGGTAAAATTATCAATATTGTAGGATAACTAGAACTTAAAGGACGTTTACTAACCGTTAGTAAACGTCCTTTAATCGATAGTGCTTTATATTTTTGTGTTGTTCAATAGGAATTGTCTTTAAAAAATAGTATATTGTAAATCAACATGTTAAGTTTTTTTAAATAAAAAGCTTAAGAATAAAAGGTTTACAAGATGAAAAAACTAATTCCCCTTACACTTGTTTTCTTGAGTGCCTTTCAAGTTTTCTCTCAAGAACTAACACAAGACACATCAAAAACTACAGTAGTTTTCAAGGTCAAATATTTTGGACACTACATCGATGCTCTTTTTACTAAAGTTGACATTGCAGGAAATTTCGATCAAAATAACTTGGATTCAAGTTTTCTAAATGCCACTATAGATGTGAATTCTTTTGATACCAACAATTCGTACCGAGATAAAATTCTATCTGAAGATTACTTTGATGTAAAAAACTATCCTGTAATCACATTAGAATCTAAAAAAATAGAGAAAGTTGCTCCAAACTTATATAATTTGAATGCAACACTTAACATTAAAGGTACTAGTAAACTCGTTGTTTTACCATTAATTGTTTCCGAAAATGGTAATAGGATTAGTATAAAATCTGATTTTACTATAAATAGATTAGATTATAAGGTAGGAAAAAGAAGTTTCCTTTTGTCTAAAAAAGTAATTACCAACGTAAATTTTCTAGCGGTAAAGTAAGCTAATTCAATATCGTTTTTTAGTCATAATGCTTGTTTTTAAGCACAGTATATTCCGAATTCACATGTACTGAATTTATTTCAGTATTTCGGAACCTGCCATTTATGATGAGAACCTGAAACGGGTTCAGGTTGACATTAGTTATTATTATACATTACGAATAATCATATAAATAATTAACTAAACCTTAAGATGATAGATTAATTATCTTAAAGTTTAGTTATTATTAACGCATGTAAACACAACAGTGCTGTAATTTTCCTTATCTTCAATGCAGTTAAATCCAAATGAATTTACCCCAAGATGAATAGGTTAATTATACTTGCTTTTTTAAGTGTTACTTCATTAAATCTTACAGCTCAAAAATTTGTTCAAAACCAGTCTGCGACCAAAGTGATGTTCAAAATCAAAAATTTTGGATCGTATGTAGATTGTATGTTTTCTAAAGCTGATTTTGAGGTCAAGTTCGATAAGAACGATTTAGCGAATAGTTATATCAATACTACGATAGCTGTGTCTTCTATAGAAACCCAAAACAAGTCAAGAGATAAAAGTTTGGCTAAGAAAAAGTACTTTAATGTTGCTGAGTATCCTAATATCACTTTAAAGTCTACAAAGATTGAAATGATAGATACTAACCTATATAATTTAACAGGTGATCTCACAATTAAAGGCACAACAAAATCAATAACAATCCCAATTAAGTTATCTGAAAAAGACAATAAAATTAATATCACTTCAGATTTTACTATTGATAGATTAGATTATAAAGTAGGAAAAAGTAGTTTCATTTTATCAAAAAAAGTAATAGCTAAAGTAAACTATCTTGGTGCAAAATAAGGTAGTTATTATCGGTGGAGGTTTAGCAGGTTTGGTAAGTGCTATTCATCTTTCTAAAAAAGGAATATCGGTAACAGTTATTGAAAAAAACACATATCCGAAACATAAAGTTTGTGGAGAATATATATCAAATGAGGTTTTACCTTATTTACAATCCTTAGGTTTCGATCCGCTTCAGTTTCAAGCTAAAGAAATTACCGATTTTTCATTATCCACCTCGAAGAATACGACCATAAAAACAAAACTTCCCTTGGGTGGTTTTGGAATTAGTAGATACACATTAGATTACGAATTAGCAAAACTGGCTAAGCAAAATGGTGTTGAAATTATTCACGATTATGTAAATCAAATTGATTTTCAGAATGAAATCTTCACGATAACTACAAAAAGCAACAAAACTTTCACCGCAGCTATTGTTATTGGAGCATATGGAAAGCGTTCTAATATTGATATTAATTTAAAACGTGCTTTTATTCAGCAGAAATCACCTTTTCTGGCAGTAAAAGCACATTACGAAGGAGAATTCCCAGAGGATAAAGTTTCATTATATAATTTTAAAGGAGGATATTGTGGAGTTTCTAAAGTAGAAAACGATCATATTAATATTTGTTATATCACAAGTTACGATGCTTTTAAAAAGCATACAGATATTGATGAATTTCAAAATAAAGTCCTTTTACAAAATAAACAATTACAAGAAATTATAGGGAATTCTAAATTAATGTTCCCAAGTCCGTTAACCATAAGTCAGATTTCTTTTGCTGAAAAACAACCTGTAGAAAATCACATGCTGATGTGTGGCGATACCGCAGGAATGATTCATCCACTTTGCGGAAACGGAATGGCTATGGCAATTCATTCCGCGCAAATAGCTTCAGAAACTATCATACAATATTTCAATAAAGAGATTTCAACGAGAAAAGAGCTAGAAGAAATATATACTAGAGCATGGAGAAAAGCTTTTAAAAAGCGTTTACGAATGGGAAGAAAACTTGCTGCTTTGTTTACTATGGATTTCTTTTCGGAAATGATTACCTTAGGGTTACGACTATTTCCATGGATTTTACCCATCATTATTAAAAAAACACATGGGAAATACCTCAAACCAATACAATGATCAATACCAAATATAGAAGCAAAGAAGAAGAAATCATGGATGATTTCGATATGTCTGGTGAAACCTTAATTAAAACACTAGACATCATTGCTAAAATTAATCGTGTACTAGGAGGTAATATGTTAACCTTAAATGGCGTAAAAAAACTCTGTAAAGATCAACCAAAAGAGAAAATGATTTCTATAATCGATTTAGGTTGTGGAAATGGAGATATGTTAAGAGCAATTGCTAACTTAGGAAGAAAACAAGGTCGTAAGTTTGAACTTATCGGAGTAGATGCAAATCAAACTACAATAGATTATGCAATTGAGTTGTCAAAAGAATATTCAGAGATTCGATATTTGAAACAAGATATTTTGACTGACGAATTTAAAAAACTGTCTTACGATATTTCACTATTTACACTTTTCCTGCATCATTTTTCAGATAAAGAAATAGCAAATTTATTACCCATAATTCAAGATCGAACCAAGTTAGGTTTAGTAATAAACGATTTACATCGACATAAATTGGCCTATTACTTATTCAAAATTATTACACTATTTATCAATAATAAAATGGTGAAGAATGATGGTTTGGTATCTATTTTAAGAGGATTTAAAAGAAAAGAACTAGAAAGTTTTGCTAAGAATTTATCTGGTAAAAGCACAATTACATGGAAATGGGCATTCCGTTACCAATGGTTAATAAAGCATCATTAAATATTTATGAGCGTACGAATTATATCAGTTGCAAAGCAACTTCCAAAATACACAAGAAACACAAAAGAAATTTTACCGTATTTAAAAGTATGGTTGTCTGGTCAAGAAGAACGTTTTCAGCGAAAGGCAATTAAAATTTTTGAAAATGCAGGTGTAGATCGACGTTATTCAATTATGGATGCAGAAGATGTTTTTTTAAACACTTCTTTTGAAGAGAAAAATGAAATCTATACGAGAGAATGTACAAAGTTAGCAGAACAAGCTTTGGTGAAAGCTTTGGCGAAAGCAAATCTTGCCGCAAATGAAGTTGATTATATTATTACAGTAAGTTGTACAGGGATTATGATTCCGTCTTTAGATGCTTATCTAATAAATAGTTTAGAAATGAAACAAGATATTGTTCGTTTACCCGTGACAGAAATGGGGTGTGCAGCTGGAGTTTCAGGAATTATTTATGCGAAGAATTTTTTAAAAGCAAACCCGAATAAAAGAGCTGCAGTAATCGCTGTAGAATCGCCAACAGCTACGTTTCAATTAGATGATTATTCGATGGTAAATATTGTAAGCGCTGCTATTTTTGGAGATGGAGCATCGGCAGTTATTTTATCGTCTTATGAAGATGAAGCTGGTCCGGAAATCCTAGATGAAGCAATGTATCATTTTTATGATGCAACACATATGATGGGATTCAATTTAAAAAATACTGGATTACAAATGGTGTTAGATAAATCTGTTCCTGAGACAATTTCAAATCATTTTCCGAAGTTTATCCATCCTTTTTTAGAAAAGAATAAGCTAAGCATATCAGATATAGATCATTTAGTTTTTCACCCAGGTGGAAAGAAAATCGTACAAACAGTAGAAGATCTTTTTGGAAAATTAGGAAAGAATATAGACGATACGAAAGAGGTTTTAAAATTATATGGAAACATGTCGAGCGCTACTGTTTTATATGTTTTAGAACGTTTTATGGATAGAGATTTACCAAAAGGAGATAAAGGATTACTATTGAGTTTCGGACCCGGATTTTCAGCGCAACGAATTTTATTAGAATGGTAAGAGAATTTGAGCATAAAAATGAATGGGCTATTATTTTAGGTGGTTCTAGCGGATTGGGTTTAGCAACTGCTAAAAAGCTAGCAAAACACGGTCTGAATATCTGTGTTTTACATCGAGATAGAAAATCTGATATGTCACGCATTGAAAATGATTTTGAAATTATTCGTAATGAAAATGTTCAATTATTAGCTTTTAATGTGGATGCATTGCATAGTGAGAAAAGAGCACATGTTATTTCAGAATTGAAAGAGAATTTAGGATCAACAGGAAAGATTCGAGTATTTGTACACAGTATTGCTAAGGGAAATTTAAAACCTATGGTTACTCAAGATGAATCACCACAATTAAAAAACGATGATTTTAGTCTAACCATCAATGCCATGGCGATTAGTTTATACGATTGGGTAAAGGCATTATTTACTGCGAAGTTATTTGCTGATGACACTAGAATTATAAGTTTTACAAGTGAAGGGAATCGGAAGGTTTGGCAAAATTATGCAGCGGTTTCTGCGGCTAAAGTAACTTTAGAAGCGATTACTCGAAACATTGCTTTAGAGTTTGCTCCTTACGGAATTAAAGCGAATTGTATTCAAGCAGGTGTTACCGATACAAATTCATTTCAACGAATTCCAGGAAGTGAAACTATAAAAAATCACGTGTTAAAAACGAATCCTTTTAAACGGTTAACCACGCCAGAAGATGTGGCAAATGTGGTATATTTATTAAGTAAAGATGAAGCCAAATGGATTAATGGAAGTATTATTCCTGTGGACGGCGGAGAACATATAGTGTAACATGACAAGTGAACAAATCATAACAGTATTACCTTATGAAAAACCTTTTTTATTTGTTGATGAAATCATCAATATTTCTGAAGAAGGAGTAACTGGTCAGTATACATTTCAAAAAGAAGAATTTTATTATCAAGGACATTTTAAAGATCATCCAGTAACGCCAGGAGTTATATTAACCGAAGTAATGGCGCAAATTGGTGTAGTTTGTCTCGGTATCTATCTTTTAGGAAAAGAAAGTGTGTTAGAAGAAAAACCAGCAATAGCGTTAACATCTCATGCTATCGATTTCTTTCTTCCTGTATTTCCTGAAGAAAAAGTAACGATCATTTCTGAAAAACAATATTTCAGGTTTCATAAATTGAAATGTCATGTAAAAATGCTGAATGCTAAAGGCGAATTAGTGTGTAGAGGTGAAATCGCCGGAATGTTAACGAATAAAAAATAATCAGTTGAATAAAAGAGTTGTAATAACAGGTTTAGGTGTTGTTGCTCCAAATGGGGTTGATATACAGTCGTTTACAAGTACGATTAAAAATGGTGTTTCTGGTGTTACATTTCATCAAGATTTAAAAGATTTGAATTTTTCGTGTTGCATTGGCGGACTTCCAACAATCACCGAAGAGAAAAAACTAGATTATTTAACGGCTTTAGAATTGAGAGGTTTTAATAGCTCTGGAATTTTATACGGTTGTATTGCTGGAATAGATGCTTGGAAAGATGCTGGTTTTACAGTTGATAAAGAAAGTGATTTAGACTTTGATACAGGAATTGTTTTTGGAACAGGGACTTCTGGGGTTGAAAAATTTCGTGAAGCTATTTATAAAGTTGACGATAATAAAGTAAAACGTTTGGGTAGCACAACGGTTATACAAACGATGGCTAGTGGAATTAGTGCATACTTAGGTGGTAAACTCGGTTTAGGAAATCAAGTAACTACAAATTCTTCTGCTTGTACAACTGGAACGGAAGCAATATTAATGGGTTACGATAGAATTGCTTCCGGTAAAGCAAATCGAATGTTAGTTGGTAGTTGTAGTGATGGCGGACCTTATGTTTGGGGTGGTTTCGATGCCATGCGAGTAACGACATATAAACACAATGAGAATCCAGAACAAGGATCTCGTCCAATGAGCGCAACAGCATCTGGTTTTGTTCCAGGAGCTGGAGCCGGAGCCTTGGTGTTAGAATCTTTAGAAAGTGCGTTAGAACGAGGAGCAACTATTTATGGAGAAGTTTTAGGTGGAGCTGTTAATTCTGGCGGACAAAGAAATGGTGGAACAATGACTGCGCCTAATGGAATAGCTGTACAACGATGTATTACAGACGCAATTCGAAATTCAGGAATTACTGCGGATGAAATTGATGTGATTAATGGACATTTAACTGCTACATCAAAAGATGCTTTTGAAATTCAAAATTGGTCAGAAGCATTAGGTAGAAAAGGAGCGAATTTTCCTTACATTAATTCATTAAAATCAATGATTGGACATTGTTTAGCCGCTGCTGGAAGTATCGAAAGTGTTTCTGCTGTTCTTCAGTTACATCACGATTTTATATTTCCATCGATAAATTGTGAAGATATTCATCAAGATATTTTAGCTGAAATAGATCCAGCACGAATTCCGAAAGAAAAAATAGATATAAAAATTAATATTATAGCCAAAGCAAGTTTTGGTTTTGGCGACGTAAACGGATGCGTAATATTCAAGAAATATAAAGACTGATTTTTAGAGAAACAAGAGACAAGATCAAAGACTTAATCTTTTTCTTTACATAGTACTTAATACTAACAAGACATGACAAACGAAGAACTAATACCTAAATTAAAAGAAATCGTTAAACCTTATATTCAAGACCAAGCGGCTTTTGATAATTTAACGGAGGACACTGATTTTATTAATGATTTAAAAATCAATTCTGCTAATTTAGTGGATGTAGTTTTAGATGTTGAAGATGAGTTTGATATCGAAATAGATAACGATGCTATGGAGCAAATGCTAAATGTAAAAAATGCAATAGCAATTATTAAAGACAAATTAGCTTCGTAATGATTGGGAACGATATTGTAGATATCAACTTTACACGAAAGCAAAGTAATTGGCAGCGTGACGGTTTTTTAGATAAAATTTTCACATCTGAAGAACAAGAACATGTACTGAAAAGTAAATGTAATTTTACTTCAGTTTGGCAATTGTGGAGTATGAAAGAGAGTGTCTACAAAATCTATGTTCGAAAACATAAAGAACGCTTCTTTGCTCCTAAAAAACTCGTATGCACTCCTACTAATTCTTCTAACGGATCGGTAGTAATAAATGATGAAAAGTATCTTACGAAAACTATCACGAATAAAAATTATATCTATACCACTGCAATTTCTGATGTAAGCAATTTATCAAGTGTTGATACTTTTTGTTTTACTTTAAAAGGAAGTGATTTCAGTACACAACGAGCAACAGTTTACACTCAATTAAAAAATAGAATTGCAGAAAAATATAATCTGAATTCTGAAATTATTCAAATAGAAAAAACAGCATTAGGTATTCCAGAAGTTAAAGTTAATAATCAAACATTAGGAGTTAATATATCACTTACCCATCACGGTAATTATGGCGCAGTTTCAATCTTAAATCTAAACTCATGAAAGAATTTATCGCTTACGCAAAATTGCAATTGTCAGTAGATAAAAAACTAATTTTAACCTATGCAATCGTATACTTTATATGGGGAACCATAATGAATAATTTTGGTGCAGCTGTTGAAATTGCAAGATTTACTTATTGGTGGCAAGTAATTACGTGTTATATCTTTTATATGATTCCGATATCGTTGCTTTTACGTGGTTTACCATTTCATATGCAATATGCTTACGGATTAATAGCTATGGGTGTATTGGAGTTTTTAGGTTATGCGTTACAAACTTCTTATGCATATCCTGATAATATTTTAGATAAACTTTTTAATATCAGGAATTTTAGTTTGGGGATGACGATGTTTTTTGGTTTGTATTTTCCTATCGGAAACATGATGGTTGGTAAAATTTATAAAACTATCTTTGGCAGCTAAAAATTGAAATATTATTATGCCATTTCATGAGATTTTAGGGTATTTAGCAGCATTTCTAACCACGGCTTCTTTTCTACCTCAGGTATATAAAACATGGAAAACAAAATCTACAGAAGGATTATCACTTACCATGTATACTATTTTTCTAACAGGAATTATTTGCTGGTTGATTTACGGTATTTACTTAAATAGTTTGCCTATAATTTTAGCAAACACAGTTACAGGAGTTTCAGTAGTTATGCTAATAATAATGAAACTTAAATACAAATAGTAAACTATATTTCATGTCACGTAAACTTCATTTAAGAACTAGAAAAACCCATCGTTATTTAGGTCTTTTTATAGGGATTCAGTTTTTATTCTGGACAATTGGAGGATTGTACTTTAGCTGGAACAATATGAAAGATGTTCACGGTAAAACGTTGTTAGATAAATCGGAACACACTTTTGCATTTAGATTTAATGAACCAGTTCGTAAACTTTTAGGAGAAATAAAAGAACCTATCAAAAATATTGAAGGAATTGTAGTACATCAGGATAGTCTTTTACGGGTAGAAACTGTTTCAAAAAATCACCTTTTAACGTTAAGTAATAGCGGGTATACTATTAAAGATAGTTTAACTAAGGCTCAAATTTCTTCTTTTGTGAAAAGTAGATTAAAAGAAGAAATTTCTATTCGTAAAGTTTCATTGTTAACAAAAGAAAACGTTACTAAAGATCACGAATATAGAGAAAAACCACTGCCAGTTTATGTGGTAGAATTAGACCATTCGACGAACACAAAAGTGTATGTTCATCCTCAGTTAGCTAAAATTACTTCAGTAAGAAACGATAATTGGAGACGTTTCGATTTCTTATGGATGTTACATGTTATGGATTTTGAAACTAGAGATCATATTACGAATTGGACATTGCGCATTTTTTCTGTTTTGGGATTGGCAACAATACTTTCTGGTTTCTATTTGTTTTATCTAAGTTCTCCTTCGATAAGAAAGGTAAGAAGAAAGATCACTAAAGATTCATAAACTTTTATTATTTTCAATTCTCAAACAAAATTGTTCTTTTGAATCTTTGTAAAAAAATACAGAACGCAAATTATTACCAAACCGTAGAAGATATTCCTGAAAATATATGGGGTCAATTAGGTTGTGTTAATAATTTATATTTCAATCCGAATTATTTATCTGCTATTTCAAAATACCAAGAAGATATTGATTTTTGGTATGTAGTTTTATTTGATGATCATTACAATCCTATAGCTTTTTCAACAGTTCAGGTTGTGAATTTTTATTTAGATAGTGTACAAAATGAATTGCAAGGTATTGTTGAATTTATAAAAAGAATAGGGCGAAAGTTACGTGTGTTGTCAGATCAAAAACCGTTAAAGATTTTAACCTGCGGAAATACGTTTGTTAGTGGTGAACATGGAATTTTTATAAAAGAAGGACAAGACAAGCAAAAAGTAATCAAGCAAATTGCGAAGTCTGTATTGCATTTGGTAAATGATGAGGGGCATTTTGATTATAAAGTAAGCGGATTTATGCTTAAAGATTTCGAACATGAATCTTTGTTCATAACTGATGAACTTTTAGGGTACAATTACCATTCGTTCAATGTTGAGCCCAATATGCTCATGCAAATCGATGAAGATTGGACAGATTTCAATGACTATTTAGCTGCAATGAAAACCAAGTTCCGTGTAAAGGCTAAAAAAGCAATGGAGCGTAGCGCTGGCTTAAAAGAGATTGATATTACAGAAAGTAATATTCATATGTACTTGAAAGATATGGAAAAACTCTATAAAAATGTGTCTTCCAAAGCAGGGTTCAATTTAGGAGAATTCAATTTGCTTTCTTATGCTGTATTGAAGGAAAACTTAAAAAGAGATTATATTATTAAAGGATATCTGTTAAATAATAAATTGGTAGGTTTTTTATCAGGAATGATCAATCAAGGAAATTTAGATGCTCATTTTGTAGGTATTTCTTATCAGTATAATCGAAAGTATGCAGTGTACCAACGTATGCTTTACGATTACATACATATTGCAATTACACATAAGTTAAAACAAATTAATTTTGGTAGAACTGCAAGTGAAATCAAAAGTTCTGTAGGTGCTGAACCTCAGGATTTAACCATTTACTTCAGACATAAAAACAATATACCTAATAAAATTTTAAAATGCTTTATCGATAAAATACAGCCTACACCTTTTCAGCAAAAGCATCCATTTAAAGCTAAAACTCTTGTCAAGCAGCGTTAAAAAGAGTATTTTTAAGGTATAAATTCAACACAATGAAGAATACTACAGAACTCGTTAATATTCTTACGTTAAAAGATCAGGGAGATAACAACTTTTCTGGTGTAAGTAAAGATATTGGAAGCCCAAATGTATTTGGAGGTCAAGTTTTAGCACAATCTTTAAATGCCGCCTACAGAACTGTAGATTCGAATCGAATTTTACATTCGTTACATTCTTATTTTTTAGAACCAGGTAGCTTAGATTTGCCTATTATTTACAACGTACAAACGATACGTGATGGAGGTAGTTTTTCTACAAGAAGAGTTACGGCTCATCAAGGAGAAAAAAACATTTTCATTCTAGCATGTTCCTTTCACAAAATAGAAGAAGGTTATGAACATCAAATGCAAATGAATGAAAAAATTAAACAACCAGAGGAATTGTTGAGTTGGACAGAAATGTATGATCAATTTGGTGATTTTTTACCAAAAAAGATGAAAGCTTTTTTAAGTATTGAAAGACCTATTGATTTTAAACCAGCTCAAATTTTAAATCCAGTAGAATTAAAAGATTTACCTCCATATATAGATGTTTGGTTTAAATTGAAAGGAGATAGTAAAGACTTAGCGTTGGATATGAAACAACAAATTCTAACTTATATTTCAGATTATAATATTCTTACAGCATGTTTGTATCCTAATGCAAGTAAAGCGCATTTTGGGAATACTCAAATGGTAAGTTTAGATCATTCGATGTGGTTTTATCGTGATTTTGATTTTGATGATTGGTTATTGTACGCTGTAGAAAGTCCTAGTTCTTTTGGAGCAAGAGGTTTTGCTTCAGGAAAAATATACACCAGAGATGGAAAATTAGTTGCTTCCGTAGCACAAGAAGGTTTAATGCGACCAGGAAGAAAAAAATAAAATTTATGAGCCCTTTTTTATACGTTTTATCAGTAAACGGATTGTTATTTTTGTTTAGTTTGATATTTTACTTTTTCCCTCCAAAGAAAATTAATTCCATTTATGGATATCGAACTTTTCGTACGATGCAGCACCAAAAAATATGGGATTTTGCGAATAGTTTTTTTAATAAACAATTTGTGTTATTTGCAGGAATATCTTTGTTAGGAGCTTTAGTTTTGGCCTCTATTAATCCAGAACTAACTTGGCAACCCATGATTTTATTAGTTTTATGTTTGGCTGTATCTGTAATAAAAACAGAGCAAGAACTAAATAAACATTTTGATAAAGAAGGGAAGAGGTTAAAATAGTTGAAGGTTGAAGTTTAATAGAAAAAGTTTGGGTACTTATCTAAGAGATTTTAATGAATATCCTTTTTAAGACATAAATAAAGTTTTGGTGTCATTCCGAATTTATTTCGGAATCACATAATGCTATTGAAGAGCTATTTGTGATGATAGTTTGAAGTAAATTCAGGTTGACGTATCTTATTTATATATTGCGTATAATCAATTAGTTTTTCTTAGCTATTTATACTCTTCCTTAAGTAATAAAATATCATCAATAATTTGCTGCATATTTTTAAACTTAGTTCCATCATAAATACCTCTAATTCTACGTTTTTTGTCTATCAAAATAAAGTTTTCTGTATGAATAAAATCCCCATCACCACCGTCACCTTCAGTTAAAGCTGCACAATAACTTTTTCTAGCCAACTCATAAATATGCTTTTTGTTTCCTGTAACCACATTCCATTTATCATCAATAACACCAATACGTTTACTGTACGCTTTTAAAGCAGGGACAGAATCTTTTTCAGGCATTACAGTGTGTGATAAAAACATAACATCATTATCATCTTTAAAAAAGTCCTGTAATTCTATCATATTAGTTGCCATGGGAATACAAATTCCTTTACAAGTGGCAAAGAAAAAATCAGTGACATAAATTTTATCGGTGTAATTTTCTTGAGTTATTTTTTCTCCATTCTGATTGATTAATTCAAAGTCTTTAATCGTATGATTTTTAGTAAACATACGAATTGATTTATCAACTAATTTCGGGTTAATATCCGCAGGGCTATAAACAGGTAATTTTTTATCAACCTTAACCAAAAAATAGTAACAAGGTAAAACAACTAAAGAAAGACCAATAAGAAAAAGAAAGGTATATTTTGATTTTTTAAAAAAAGCTAAGTTCATTGTCAACACTATAATTCTAGTGCAAAAATACAGCTTAAAAAAAGGCTTTCCTAAAATCTTTGTTAAAACGTGTAAAAGTATGAATACGCAATTTTTAGAACTCTACTTAAAAGTGTACATTTGTTAGTTTTATAGAAAAGATACTACACCATATATGGAAATATTGATAAAAGCATCACAGTTTATTTTAAGCTTGTCATTACTAATTGTTCTTCATGAATTAGGACATTTTCTTCCTGCTAAATTTTTTAAGACAAAAGTTGAGAAGTTTTACTTGTTTTTTGATTATAAATTTTCACTATTCAGAAAAAAAGTAGGAGAGACGGTATATGGTATTGGTTGGATTCCACTTGGAGGTTATGTGAAAATTGCAGGGATGATTGATGAAAGTATGGATACAGAACAAATGAAAGGAGAGCCGCAACCTTGGGAGTTTCGTTCGAAACCAGCTTGGCAACGCTTAATAATCATGTTAGGTGGAGTTATCGTGAATTTTATTTTGGGTATTCTAATCTATATATGTTTAATGTGGAGTTATGGAGAAAAATATTTGCCAAATGAAAATGTAAAAGATGGTATTTGGGTTCAAGATGATTTAGCTAGGGATTTAGGTTTAGAAACTGGAGATAAGGTTGTTTCTGTAGATGGAAATGAAATTAAAAAATTTGGTCAATTACAACTTGAGTTTATTAATGGTAATCGATTTATAATGGATCGTAATGGACAGCAAATTGAAAAAGAAATACCTGTTGATTTTATTTCGAAGTTAGTAGATAGAGGTAAAGATGCGGGGAGTTTTATTTTACCTAGATATCCATTTGTTATTTCTAGAGTCTCTGAAGATTCTCCTAACAAAGATGTTTTAAAACCTAAAGATATAATTGTTGCAATCAACGGAGAAAAAATTGTTTATTTTGATGAGTCAAAGCATATTTTACAAAAATACAAAGGACAAAATACCACCATAGATATTAAAAGAGGGGAAGAAATAAAGCAAATACATGTTAAAGTAACAAAAGAAGGAAAGTTAGGTGTAGGTTTTGGAACATTGTCATTAACTGATTTAGAAAAGTTAGGGTATTACAAATTAGAAACTAAAACGTATTCTTTTACTGAGGCAATTCCTGTAGGACTAAAAAAATCTTGGAATACTTTAACAGGATATGTAAAGCAACTTAAAAAGGTGTTTAATCCAAGTACTGGAGCTTACAAAGGATTGGGAGGTTTTATTTCAATGGGAAGTATTTTTCCATCAGAATGGAGTGCATATACCTTTTGGAATATAACAGCATTTTTATCTATTATGTTAGGTTTTATGAATCTATTACCAATACCTGCATTAGATGGAGGTCATGTTGTATTTACACTATGGGAAATGATTACTGGAAAAAAACCTGGGGATAAGTTTTTAGAATATGCCCAGTTGGTAGGTTTCGTACTTTTACTAGCACTATTATTGTTTGCAAATGGTAATGATGTTGTGCGTTTAATTAACAATTGGTTAAAGTAGTACTAATAAGTAATAGAATTAATTCAGTAGTTATTATTATATATAGAAAGCGTAGATAGTAGTAAATTACGATGTAGGTTTTACTTTTAAAGGAAAGTTAAATGGGGTTACCCAGTAATAATCATTTCTACAGTCTAAACAGTTGTAATATTTTAAAAAACCTATACGTTTAGCTATTCCTGTTCTTCTCTTTCTAATACGGTTTGTAGAACCACAATGTGGACAAGTTTTCATATTCTTATAAATTAGGTTACAAATTGTTTTTTGATGTAACACTAAAGTTAGTTTATAAAAAATAGAATATATAAAAAAAAGAAGGGGATTTTTCCCCTTCTTTTTTTTCTATGTTAGATTGTTAATTTTATTTGTTTTAATAATGGCTTGTTCATTTTTCCAATCAATCCATTTCTGACCTTTTATACGTCGCATTACATTGTCTATAGTTCGCATGATAAAGACATTATAAATAGCTTTTCCTAAGTTTTTAGGGTTTCTTGCTATTGCACGTAAGCTCATTGAAAAACCAGGTGTTATATAGCGCATATAGTGCCAATAACCTTCAGGCATATATAACACATTACCATGTTCTAATTCTGCTACATGACCTTTAGCATGTTGTAATGCTGGCCATTTTTCAAAGTCAGGGTTATTAAAGTCAATATCTTCCCTAGTAATTAAAGAGTGTGGTATTTTATATAAAAACTTGTTTTGTTTTTGGTCAAACAAAATACATTTTTTCTTTCCTTCGAAATGAAAATGGAAGATATTGGCTAAATCAATATCATAATGCATGAAAGTATAAGAGTCTCTACCTCCAAAGAATAACATTGGTAAACCTTTCATTAACCGTAAGCCAAAATCTGGAAATTTAAAATCTTTTTGAAGTACAGGAACCTCTTTTAAAACGTTCCATAAAAAAATTCTAAACTTAGTAGGTTCACGCTTTAATAAATCAACATACTCACTCATTTTCATTGTCGCATGAGGCTCATTAAAACCATCTTTATAATCTACAGGTCTATCATCATATAGGGGAACAGTTTTATCACCAGCTACTTCTTTCATATATTCTAAAGACCATTTAGAATATGCCGGCCAATCTTCAATAAAACGCTCAATAACTACAGGTTTTTGAGGCTTAAAATAGTTCTTGATAAAGTCTTCTTTAGTAATCGTTTCGACCCTATCTATTTGTTCCAATTGTAATCCCATCAGTCAAATTTTGATAACAGCAAAGTTAAGAAAACGTTACGAAACCTTTTTTAAAAGTAATTGTTAAAATAAATTATTCTATTTAAAATATCTATTTTATGCCTTTACTTCCTTAGCTTCCTGTTTTTTAATTTCATTTCTTTCAATCGTATGACTTGGTCTAGTCCATTTTGGTTTTTCACCTAAATCCTTATATTGAGAGTCTTCAGCCTCAACAGTTTTAGGTTGCATTTTCTTAATAAATGGCTTTTGAGGGTTCAATCCAAGTAACTCGAATAACTTCATATCCTCGTTTACATCTGGATTTGGAGTAGTTAATAATTTGTCTCCAGCAAAAATTGAATTCGCACCAGCAAAGAAACACATTGTTTGTCCTTCTTGACTCATTTGTGTTCTACCAGCAGATAAACGTACTTGAGTTTCTGGCATAACAATACGAGTTGTGGCAACCATACGAACCATTTCCCAAATTGAAACAGGTTTTTGGTCTTCTAATGGAGTTCCGTCAACAGCTACTAAAGCATTAATTGGTACAGATTCTGGTTGTGGATTTAATGTAGATAAAGCGACTAACATTCCTGCTCTATCTTCAATAGCTTCACCCATTCCAATAATTCCACCAGAACAAACCGTTACATTTGTTTTACGAACGTTATCGATAGTTTCTAAACGATCTTCAAATCCTCTAGTTGAAATTACTTCTTTATAGTATTCTTCAGATGAATCTAAATTGTGGTTATAAGCATATAAACCAGCTTCAGCTAAACGGTGTGCTTGATTTTCAGTAATCATACCTAACGTACAACAAACTTCCATATCTAGCTTATTAATGGTACGAACCATTTCTAATACTTGATCAAATTCTGGTCCATCTTTTACATTTCTCCAAGCTGCACCCATACAAACCCTCGAACTTCCCGAAGCTTTAGCACGTAATGCTTGTGCCTTTACTTGGTGAACAGTCATTAAATCATTTCCTTCAACATCTGTATGATATCTTGCTGCTTGTGGACAGTATCCACAATCTTCCGGGCATCCTCCTGTTTTTATAGAAAGTAACGTAGATACCTGTACTGTATTTGGATCGTGATGTTTGCGGTGTATTGTAGCTGCATCATATAACAGCTCCATCATTGGTTTATTATAAATCGCTAAAATTTCTTCTTTAGTCCAGTTATGTCTAGTCTCACTCATATAGTCGTCATTGTTTGCGTTATCAAAAGTAGGAAAACTAATTGTATTATTATACTATTTTGAAATTAAAACTGAAACAGCATTACCTCCAAAACCAACAGCATTTACTATTATTTTTTTTATTTGTTTAGGCTTCTTTTGTGGTTGAGCAAAAGGAACTTCGATTAGTTTTTGATGAGTTAACATGAGCAAGCCTAACTCAAAATTTAAAAGTCCAGATGCACCAAAAGTGTGTCCTAATTTCCATTTATTGGTAGTTAAAAAAGGTTGATGATTTCCAAATACTTTTTTAACAGCATTAATTTCTGAAGTATCTCCTTTTATAGTTCCAGGAGCGTGCATTACTATGGCATCTACTTCATTTAAATCGATGTTTTTACAAGCCATTTTCATCGATTTCTGAAAACATTCAGCATCAGCAGTAACAGATGTATTGTGTTTTAAAATTTCAGTAGCATAACCGATACCTTCAATTTTTGCTATGGTATTTTCAGTGATTTCATTTTCTAAACATACTACAGCTGCACCTTCACCCAATACCATTGTGTTTTTCGTTTTTTCTAAGTCAAAAGCTTTACAAGGATAACCTTCAGTTTCTTTAGAATATACTTTCAAAGCTTTCATTTGTGCTATGGTAAATTCAGTTAACGGAGCTTCACTTCCACCAACTAAAAATTTATCACATAAACCTGCTTGCAACCAAGCTACACCATTAAGTAAAGAGTGTAAGGCTGTTGAACAAGTAATAGAATGGGATATTTCAGGTCCACTACTTTTTAAATCGTGCGCGATCCAAGAAGAAATATTACCTAAGGTTGTAGTTGGTGAACTTAATGTTGATGAAGTTCCTGTTTGTAAAAACTCTTCATGATATTTTTCAAATAGTGCTGTAGCGCCTCGAGAAGATCCAATATTAATTCCAAAACCATCACCAGTTTTCCAACCTGCTTTTTGTGTAGCTATACGTGACGCATAAATGGCAAATAAAACGGTATTATCTAGGTTTTTATATTTATTGTCAGCTTTTCTTAATGCCGATATAGCTTCTAAATCTGCATCTGCAATTCTTGCTACCCATTCTGTAAAATTTTTAAAGGTGGTTTTAGTCATTCTATGATCGTGATCTAAATAACTATTCCATACTTCTTCCGAAGTTTTTCCTAAAGGGGATATCGATGCAAATGCTGAAATTGATATAGGTTTCAATACAAAAAAATTTCAGCAAAATTAAGATTAAAAATAAATAAGTTGGTTAATTACCTATGAAAATTAAAATAATAAACAAAGCTATTTTTTGCTAATATTTTAATGAATATGTTAAATTTATCGTCTTTTTAAATTTAAACCCCGATTTAATGAATAATTCTAAAAAATTATCAAGAAGATCTTTTACAAAAAAGACAAGTATTGTAGCTGCTACTGGAGTTTTAGCGCCAAACATTCTAAATGCGAAATCTTTCACAAATCAAGAAACTAAAGAAAATTACGATTATATCGTTGTAGGTTCTGGTGCAGGAGGAGGTCCTTTAGCAGCAAATTTAGCTAGAAATGGATTTAAAGTACTTGTGTTAGAAGCAGGATCTAAAGACAAAAAAAGTGATAACTATAAAATTCCTGCATATCATACTTTTGCTTCTGAAGACGAAAAATTATCATGGAGTTATTTTGTAAAACACTATTCAGGAGATAGAGATCAACTTGATAGTAAATATGTTGATGGAAAAGGAATTTTGTATCCAAGAGGTGCAACCATTGGAGGTTCTACTGCTGTAAATGCTCTAATTACCGTATATCCTCATGCCAGTGATTTTGAATACATAGCAAATTTAACGGGCGATAATAGTTGGAATGCAGAAAATATGCGTACTTATTTTCAACGACTAGAAGATTGCGAATATTTAAAAACAAGAGAAGCCATTAGAGAACAACATGGAATTAATGGCTGGTTACCTACAAATTATCAGAATTTTGGTTTAGGTACTTTATTAGAAAATCTTTTTCTAGCTGGAGTTATAAAAGCAAATCTAGACCATGATGATAAAAATATTTTTGATTTGATTTTCAATGAAAAATCATTTGATGTAAATAAACGTAGCTTTGAAAGAGGTGGTGAAGGAGCTATATTAGTACCTCAAACTATGGATAGCAATGCATCTAGAAACTCAGTAAGAGAATACCTATTGAATACAGCTGCACAATATCCGGAAAACTTAACCATTATAACTGATGCCTTAGCTACTAAAGTTTTATTTAATGAAAACAAGGAAGCTATTGGGGTAGAGTATATGTTGGGTAAGAATTTATATGAAGCAGATCCAGCTTTTAATGATGTTGCCGAAGAAAAAAAGTATACTGTAAAAGCATCTAGGGAAGTAATTTTAGCTGCAGGAGCTTTCAATACACCACAATTATTACAATTATCAGGAATAGGAGACGCTAACCTATTAGAAGAAAAAGGGATAGCGGTAGTAAAAGATTTACCAGGTGTTGGAAGAAATCTTCAAGATCGCTACGAAATAGGAATGACTTATGAGTTAAAAGGAAATATACTAGAGTCGTGTACTTTTTCAGAGGGAGATGATGAATGTTTAGACGATTATAAAAGAAAAGGAGAAGGAGCTTATACAAGTAGTGGTACCGTAGCTGCTCATATTAAAAGATCTCATCCTAATTTAGAAGATCCGGATTTATTTAATTTCTGTTTAACTACTGAATTTAGAGGATATTTTCCTGGTTATAGTGAGTTAATAAGAACTTCAAAAGATAAATTAACTTGGGCAATTTTAAAAGGACATACGGAAAATACTGCTGGTGAAGTAAATATTCGATCTAAAAACCCAAGACAAACTCCATATATTAATTTTAAATACTTTAATGACGGACAAGACCTTGAAGGCAACGACATGAAAGCCTTGATAAAGGGAATGGATAACATTAGAGAATTAATGAACAATAAAAAGGTTCGTTATACATTACGAGATGAAGTTTGGCCTGGATTTGATGTAAATACGGAAAGTGAAAAAAGAGATTTTATAGCCAAGGAAGCATGGGGACATCATGCTTGTGGTACTTGTAAAATTGGGAATGGAGCAAAATATGATGTGTTAGATAGTAATTTTAATGTTTTTGGGATTAAAAATTTAAGAGTGGTAGATGCTTCAGTATTTCCTAAAATACCAGGCTTTTTTATTGCAGTACCTATTTTCTTAATCAGTGAGAAAGCTACAGATGTGATTTTACAGGCTGCAGGAGCCCAAAGAAGAAGTAACACTTTGAGTAAAAGAGCAAGTGTATTTGCAAGAACTAAAGCTGATAATCAATTAGAAAAGATAAAGGTTACTTCATACCCAAATCCATGTACAGAGAAAATAAGTTTTTCTTTAAATTCAGCTAGTAAAAGTACAGCGATGTTACTCATTGTAGACATCAATGGGAAAGTAGTTTTTAATGAAACTTACACTAGCTTTAAGGAAAAAACAATAGATACAAGTAATTTTACTTCTGGTATGTATGTGTATATGTTAACAATAGGTAAAGACAGAAAAACAGGGAAATTTATAAAGAAATAAACACGTTTTTTTAAGCTATAATATATAAGAAGATATGTTTAACATGTCTTCTTTTTTTATGTAAATTACTTCAGTTTTAATAGTATGGAAGAACAAAAACAAAAAAGTTGGTTTGCTAGAAATTGGCCATGGGTATTACCTGTTGGTTGTTGTTCTGGATGTTTGATATTGATATTACTTTTCGTTTTTGGGATAGGAACTGCAATTTTTGGAGTAGTAAATACATTTATAGAAGCTACACCAATAGATGAAGTCACTGAAATAGCAAGACAAAATAATACTGTTATCGAATTGTTGGGTGATGATATTGAATCTGAAGGCTTTCCTAATGGAAATATTTCAATGCATAATGACGATGGTGAAGTCGATTTTTCAATACGAATTGTGGGAAGCAAAGGGGAAGGAACTTTAGTGGTAAAAGGAATTCGTGTCGATAAAAAATGGGTGTATGAAGAATTATATGTACTGATTAAAGAGACTGGTGAGCAAATTAATTTATTAGAACAAGAAAAGATTCCTGAAATTATATAGGTTTTAAATTACGAATTACGAATTACGAATTACGAATTACGAATTTGAAATTGTGAATTCGTAATTCATAATTAGTTTATAATTGATTTAAGACCTTTTCTATAGTGCTGTATACTTTTTCTAATTGTTCATCTGTAATAACATACGGAACTTGAATGTAAATCGTATTTCCTAAAGGTCTTAAAAACACACCTTCTTTCATAAAAGCAGACAATAATAAGTCTCGTAAAGTTCCATAACGTTCCATGTTTGTGTCTAAATCTAAAGCGAAAATTACACCAATAGATCGAGTTGATTTTACTTTAGCGTGTGCTTTGATTTTTTCACTAAAGGCAATATGTGATGTACTAATTCGCTGAATACTTTCTTGAATTTCTTCTGAAGTTAATAAATCTATACTTGCAATTGCTGCTGCACAACCAATCGGATTCGCAGAATAGGTATGACAATGAAAATATCCTTTTGCAATATCGTTACTTAAAAAAGCATCGTAGATTTTCTGAGTACAAGAAGTAATAGCCATTGGAACTAATCCACCAGTTAAAGCTTTACTCAAACAAATGATATCTGGTTTCGTAGCTACATGATCTGAAGCAAAGTTTTTTCCTGTTTTACCAAAACCAGTCATTACTTCATCTGCAATAGTTAACACATCATTGTCTTTGCAATATTCAATAATTTGATTTAATCCTTCAATATTGTGAATTTTCATTCCGGCAGCTCCTTGAACAATAGGCTCGTAAACAAAAGCAGCTATTTTATTATTGGTAATAATTTTAGATAACTGTTCTAAGATTTCAGCATGATTCTTTCCATTTGGCACTGGAATTCTATGAATGTTAATTAGAAAATCTTCAAAAGGTCCGTTATAAACTGAAAGTCCAGATGTAGACATAGCTCCGAAAGTATCTCCATGAAAACCATTTTCAAAAGCAATAAAAGTAGTACGCTTATCTCCAATATTGAAATAATACTGTAATGCCATTTTTATGGCAGACTCTACAGCTGTTGAACCATTATCGTTAAAGAAAATTTTAGCTTGATTTTCAGGAAGAATTTTAATTAGTTTTTCTGAAAGTTCTACAGCAGCAGGATGTGTAAAATCACTAAACATGATTTGGTCTAATTGCTGCATTTGCTGATAAACACGGTTGGTAATAAAATCGTTACAATGGCCAAACATACATGTGTACCAAGAGGAAATAGCATCGATATATTCGTTACCATGTTCATCCGTAAGTATACATCCTTTAGCTTTTACAATTCCTAAACTATTCGGGTGTGTTTGGTGTTGTTTTAAAGGATGCCAAATGTGTTTTTTATCGCGTTCTTGTAGTGTCATGAGTTATTAAAGTAGTGAAGTTAAAAGTAGAAAAGTTTTTTGTAATGTCATTACGAATTTTCTTCGGAGCCTGAGTTATATCGAAGGCGAAGGTATTACTGAAGTAATCTTTTGATTAGTATAAGTTTTTAACATTATTTAAAGTAGTCGGTCATTAGATTGCTTCTCACCATTGTATTTCGATTGCAATGACGTTTATCATTTACTTTTCACTATATATATAATTTTATTTTCTTTTCCATATTTTATATCGTAACCGATTTGAGATAAAAGTCCATTTAAATGTAATTTAAAGTCAAACCAAGCAGATCCATTATAATGATTCGAACCTTGAACGATGTTTAATTCATTTAAAATCAAAGTGATTTCATGATCACCAATGCTGGGATTTTTATCGAAAATATCCATAATAGCATTTACTCCTTCTCTTTCAGGTTTGAATACATCAGGATTGTTTCATTTCCATTAAATGCATTACGCATCATTGTCATTCTTTTATATAGATCGCTGTCTCTATTCAACATTTTTTATCTCGATTATAAAGATGTTTTACAAATTATCTTTAAACAGTTCAGCGTATTCTTTAATTACATTCTGATCAATGTAAGGCTCTTCTTCAATTCTTCCAATTACAGGAACCCCGCTCATTTTTTTAATGATACTTTCTGTGGTTGGATGCTCATCTCCACTAAAAATTAAAGAAATATCAAAACCTTTTTCTTTTAGTAAATTTAAAGTCAATAAGGTGTGATTAATACTTCCCAAATAATGACGAGAAACTACAATAACTTTATAATCAGGTTGAATTAAATCTAAAATAGTATGCTCATCGTTTAATGGAACTAAAAGTCCACCTGCACCTTCGATAACTAAATTATTTTGAGTTTCTGGAGCTTTAATTTGATTGATGTCAATCGTGATTCCATCAATTTCAGCAGAAGCATGCGGACTCATTGGTGTTTTTAACGCATAGCTATTTGGATGAAAAACAGATTTTTTATTCGTTACTAATTTTTCTACTTTATGTGTATCTGAATAGTCTAAATCGCCAGATTGGATTGGTTTCCAATAATCAGCTTCTAAAGCTTCTGTAATAATTGCTGAAGCAACAGTTTTTCCTACTTCTGTAGAAATACCGGTGATAAAATATTTTTGTTGTTTCATCATAAAACAAAAGTAGTAAGTTTCAAATAAAAATTAGTAGTATCGTCATGCTGAATTTAGTTCAGCATCACATCAAAAATCTAATGTTTTTAAAGTTGGATTTACTTTTTTAATCAAGTTTATTTTCCATTCCTTATGCCAATTCTTTAATTGTTTTTCTCTTGAAATAGCTTGGTGAATGTCTTAAAACTTTTCAAAGTAAATTAAATCTAATAAATTATACTTTTTTTTAAAAGTAGAACCAATTCCTTGTTTATGTTCTAGGATTCGCTTTTCTAAATTGGAAGTAACTCCAATATAAAAAGTTGTTCTATATGTATTTGTAAGTATATAAACAAAGCTTTGTTTCATCATGATGGGACCCTGAAATAAATTCAGGGTGACGTTCTCGATTTTAAATAAAAGTAATGAACCATGGTAAAGTACGTAAAATTATATTTCTGATACTTTATTTTTCATTTAAAGATTGTTTTACAATCGTTACAAATTAATTTTCGTGGTTCAAAAAATGGGAAAAGCATGTGAAAGAAATTCTTTCGCTGTACATCGGCTACTAAAATCCTTGTAGAATTACAATTCGGACAATGAATGGCATTGCCTTTATTGTCGGTTTCATAAGTTCTGATGTCGTTATAAATTTCAGAAGCTCTTTTTAAATCTTGATTAAAAACTAAAAGTTTTACGCCACCAATGGCTTGACTAATCAACGGGTCTGAATCTATTGTAGTTTCATCCATTAACATGGTTCTAATGTTTTCAGAATCTAACTTAGATTTCACCAGTTGAGCTTCAGTGGAATATTCAAAAACAGCTAAAATTGTATAATCTTCTTTCATCTCTCTATTTTAAACAAAGGTAGCAAGTTGTTCTAGAATAGTTGTAATGTCTTTTTTAGAATTAAAACTATGCAAACAAAAACGTAATCGTTCTTGCCCCTTAGGAACTGTTGGAGAAAGAATTGGTTTTATATTGAATCCGTTTTCTTGTAATTGTAATGCAATGGTTTTTGTTTTTTCTATTCCAGAAATTACAGAGCAGTGAATAGCAGAGTTACTTTCAATAAAAGAATTATCTAATTGTAATCGTATCATTTCACTTTTAAAGAAATTGATATTGTCTTCTAGTTGCTGAATGATTTCAGATTTTAAATGCAGGTAAGCAACTTGTATTGTGGCTAATGCATGAGGTGACAAACCTGTAGTATAAATGAAACTTCTAGAAAAGTTAATCAAGTAACTGTATAATTTTTCACTTCCTAAGATTGTTGCTCCATGACAACCTAAAGCTTTTCCGTAAGTTATAATTCTAGCAAAAACTTCATTTTCTAATTGTAATTGCTGAACTAAACCTTCACCTTTTTTTCCGAAAACACCCAAAGCATGAGCCTCATCAACAACCAAATATGCATTGTGCTGTTTTGCAACAGTAACCAACCCGTTAAGATTTGGTGTGTCACCATCCATAGAAAATACCGATTCTGTAACAATGTAAATGGTGTCATGCTGAACTCGTTTCAGCATCTCATCTAGGTTTTCTAAATCATTATGCTTGAATTTATAGCTTTTTGCATTCGAAAGTTGAATTCCGTCTCGAATAGAAGCGTGGATATATTCATCGTATAAAATCACATCACCACGTTGTGGAACACAAGAAAAGAATCCGACGTTAGCATCGTAACCAGAATTAAAAAGTAATGCTTTTGGTGAGTTATGAAACTGAGCAATATAATTTTCAGTTTCTTGATATAACTGATGATTTCCAGAAATTAAACGAGAGCCTGTAGCTCCATTGATTTTGATGTTTTTATCTAATAACAACTGATGTGTTTGATCGAAAATAGATTCAGATTGCGCTAAACCTAAATAATCATTAGAATAAAAATCAATACGATTGGTATCAGATTTTAAACTTCTTAAGGTGTTAGAAGTTGCTCTTTGAATGAGTTTTTGTTCTAGTTTCTTTGGAAAATTCATTTAGAACAAAAATAGGAAAGAGCAATAGAATTTACATAAGAGAAGTAAAGTAATACCAATTGAATTTCAAAATATTGGATATAAGTGCTGAAAAATAAATCAATTTATACATTATTTAAAAATACAATTGGTATAGTATTCTTTTTCAGATTAAAATTGGTAACCTAACGATAACTGGAAAGCCCCATTTTTTATATCTGGATTTTCTTGAACTGCTACAATCCCCAAAGTGTATCTTGCTTGGAAAAATATACCATTGTTAAAATTATATCCTAATCCTAAATTTAACCCTAAATCAAAATCTTCAATATCCGGATCAACTAGAGTTCCATCTGGTAGCTTAAGTTCATCATCTACTAAAAAGGAAACTTGAGGTCCTGCTGAAACTGATAAACCTTGAAATAAATAATATTTAGCCATTATAGGTAAAGATATATAGCTGGTTTTTAAATTGGTTTGAGAGTTTTTAGCGCCTAATTCTGTATATAATAATTCTGGTTGTATAGAAAATTTATCGGCTATTTTAAGCTCTAGTAATCCACCAATGTGAAAGCCTGTTCTGTTTTCTACATCTAAATTATCTCCTCGTAATGTGGAAAAATTAGCACCGGCTTTAACTCCAAAATTTAAAGATTGAGCATTGCTATTTAAGGAAAATAATATACTGAATACAGTAATAAGTAATAGTTTTTTCATAATACTGGTTTTAAGTTTTGTTTGAATAGTCAACTATTATGCCAAAAAAATAAAATTTAATAGTTTTTGTTTTAATAGGTTGGTTTTTAGATGCTTTAAATGTGGGGGGTAGGTTTTGACTATTTTTTATACTCTCTTAATCACATTCGTTACAATTCCCCAAATCACGAAGTTGTTTTCTTCGGTAATTTTAATAATTGGATAATCCGGGTTTTCAGGTTGTAACCAAACTTCATTTCCATCTACACGAAGTCTTTTTACAGTGAATTCTCCGTCTAAAAAACAAACTGCAATTTTATTATTTGTTGGAGGAATACTTCGATCGATAACCAATAAATCATTATCATCTAAACCAGCACCAATCATCGATTGTCCGCTGACACGAGCAAAAAAAGTAGCTTCTTTATTACGAATTAATTCTTCATCTAAAGAAATTCGCGATTCCTTAAAGTCATCAGCAGGAGAAGGAAATCCAGCAGAAATTCCAGTATCAAAAAAAATAGCACCTTCACTATCTGTGCTTTTCGGACTAAAGAATGTTAATGTTACACTCATTTTACAACTATTATATCGTTAATGTTTGTTGTGTATTTAGGAGTTAATCGTTCTTGACGCATTTTCCAAGTTCTTTGTAGATCTTGGTTAGCTAATTTAACACTATTTGACTTATATTTTTGATTTATAAGATCAATAGCATTCATCAAAGGTTTATGTTTAGGATCTTCTTTGGTGAATAAATCGAGTTGAAAGTTATCTTCTGGAACCAAACCTGTAACAATTACACCAGCTCGTTTATATTTTATACCTGGTTTAAATATGGTTTTAACAGCTTCAACAGCACATTTACTAATAATTAGTGATGAATTGGTTGGATTTGGAAGAATTACCGTTTTACTTACTCGATGTTGTTCTAAATGTTCTTTATGACGATCGCTACGCAATAAAACAACAATCATATGGCAACTGTGTTTTTGCTTTCTTAATTTTTCTGCACAGTTAGTTGCAAACGTAGATACACGTTCTTTGATGTTTTCAATATCAGAATAGGTATACTCAAAACTACGTGTTGTTGCAATTGCTTTTTTATCCTTTTCTTCGTCCAATTTCATTGTTGGTTTTCCCAATAGATCTTGTTGTAATCTCCAAACCACAATAGAATATTTTTTGCGAACCATTTCACTATCCAATTGTGTAAAGTCATACGCTTTTACACAACCGGCGGCTTTTAATTTTTTTTGCAATCCGCGACCAATTCCCCAAACTTTTTCAATAGGCATCCATTGTAAAGCTTTAATTCTTTTTTCTTCAGAATCAATAACATAAACGCCTCCAGTTTCTTTCAAAAATTTTCGAGCAATTTTATTAGCCACTTTACTTAGAGCTTTCGTAGGAGCTATACCAACACAAGTCGGAATTCCCGTCCATTGTAAAATACGATTTCGAATTTTATTTCCGTAGTCATCTAAATCGTAATTTTCGAAACCTTTAAATTCAAGGAAAGCTTCATCAATAGAATAAATTTCAATATCAGGAGTAAACTGAGCTAGAATTTTCATTACTCGATCACTCATATCTCCGTATAATGGGTAATTAGAAGAAATTACCTTAATGTTGTGTTGTTTACAATAATTTTCCCATTTAAAAATAGGAGCACCCATAGGTAAACCGATTGCTTTGGCTTCATCACTTCTAGATATTACGCACCCATCGTTATTGCTTAAAATAGCCACAGGTTTATTTTGCAAGTTCGGATTAAAAACTCGCTCGCAAGAAGCATAAAAATTATTACAATCAACTAAAGCAAACATTGCTGTAAATTTAATCATTATATCCTAGTTTTTAAATTATACTATGATATTCATATCCTTTAATCTTTTCCTTATTTTTGTTTTTATGTCGAAAAAGTTAAAAATTGATGGTATAGATAAAATTATCATCAAACGGTTAGTAAAAGATGCGCGAACACCTATTTTAAGTATTGCAAGAGAAGTAGGAATTTCTGGAGCAGCTATTCATCAACGTTTACGAAAATTAGATGATTCTAATTTAATTGATGGATACAAAATGGTGTTAAATCCTAAAGCATTAGGATATACAACAACTGCCTTTGTAGGTGTTTTTTTAGAATCTGCCAATTTATATTCTTCTGCTATAAAACGATTAAAAGATATTCCTGAAGTGGTTGAAAGTCATTATACAACAGGAAACTATGCTGTGTTTATTAAGATCATGTGTAAGAACAATCAAGATTTAATGCATTTGTTAAATAAAGATATACAAACTATAAAAGGTGTGTCTAGAACAGAAACATTTATATCTTTGGATCAGCAAATAGATCGACAAATAAAAATTTAGAGCTTAATAATGAAAGAGTTTATCGAATATTTTGAATTAGGATTGTTTCATGTGCTTGATATTAAAGCATATGATCACATTCTTTTTTTAATTGTTTTAGCCATAGTATACCAATTTAAACAATGGAAAAAAGTATTGTGGTTAGTTACGTTATTTACCATAGGGCATTCTATCACCTTAGCTTTATCTGCATTTGGTGTGATTAATGTACGAGCAGATTTGGTAGAGTTTTTAATTCCACTTACCATATTTATTACTGGATTAATGAATGTGCTTACCGCACGTAAAGCATCTGTAGGGAAAGAAAATCAAAATTTATTTTTCGCTTTATTTTTTGGATTAATACACGGTTTAGGTTTTTCGAATTACTTTAAAATGATGGTGGCAAGAGGTGAAGATAAAGTAGTGCCGTTATTAGAATTTGCCTTAGGGGTAGAGGCTGCTCAAGTAATTATTGTGGCTTTAATATTATTGTTTGGTGGATTGGTGCAATCTGTTTTTGGAGTGAATCGAAGAGATTGGATTTTAGTAGGATCGTCTATAGTTATCGGTTTTGCATTACAAATGATGGTTGACCGTGTTTTTTGGTAAAAATTAACGAGAAAAACTCAATTTTCTCCGTATTTTAGCTTTTCTATGACTTTAACAAAAAAAGAATTAAAGTATGCTAAGGCCTATTTAAAAATAGCTGAAGAATGGGCACAGCTTTCCTATTGTCAACGTAAAAAAGTGGGTGCGATTATTGTAAAAGATCGTATGATTATTTCTGATGGATATAATGGAACTCCTACGGGTTTTGAAAATGTATGTGAAGACGAAGATGGTAAAACAAAATGGTCTGTATTACACGCTGAGGCAAATGCAATCTTAAAAGTAGCAGGCTCTACACAAACTTGTAAAGGAGCTACATTATATGTTACGTTATCTCCTTGTAGAGAATGCAGTAAATTAATTCATCAATCAGGAATTACAAGAGTAATTTACTCAAGAAAATATAAAGATATTTCAGGATTAAAGTTTTTAGAGAAAGCAGGAGTAGAATTGATTTATTTACCGAATGAATAAAAATTACTTACCCATATATTTTGCCATAGCAACAGCCTTCGGAATTATAGTTGGTTATTTTTTTAGTGGTAATACAGCACGTTTTAGCAAAGTGTCTGCTCATGAACAAAAAGTGAAACGACTAATAAACTTTATTCAGCGTGATTACGTTGATGAAGTAGATACAGATCAATTATTAGACGGTGCTATTGCGGAGATGCTAACCAAGTTAGATCCTCACTCTGTTTATATTCCTAAAGAGAATTTACAAGCGGTTACTGAAAGTATGCAAGGTAATTTTGTCGGTATCGGAGTACAATTTCGATTAATAAAAGATACGATTACAGTAATTCATCCTATGGAAGGTGGACCGAGTGTAAAAAAAGGAATCTTGGCTGGAGACCGTATTTTAATGGCAGATGAGGATACGTTGTTTGGTAAAAGTCTTAGAAATAGACAGATATTAAAAAGACTAAAAGGAAAACCAAGCTCAAAAGTAAAATTGCAGGTTTACCGAAAATCAAATGACAGTTTGTTTGATGTGACAGTGAAAAGAGGTAAAATAAATATAAAAAGTGTTGATGTCGCTTATATGTTAAACGATAGTGTAGGATATATAAAGTTAGATCGATTTGCACAAAATACCTATAGAGAATTTAAAACGTCGTTAGATGATCTACTCACCAAAGGGATGACGGATTTGGTTTTAGATTTACGAGGAAATGGAGGAGGATTTATTCATATTGCGAATAAAATAGTTGACGAATTTTTAGAAGATGATAAACTGATTGTATTCACTAAAAATAATGGAGGAGAAACTGTAGAATCTTTCGCTACTGAAAAAGGAGATTTTGAAGAGGGAGGATTATATGTGTTAATTGATGAAAATTCAGCTTCAGCTTCAGAAATTGTTGCAGGAGCATTACAAGATAATGATAAAGGAACCATTATTGGAAGAAGATCTTTTGGGAAAGGACTAGTACAAGAAGAAATGGATTTAGGAGATGGTTCTGCGGTTCGCTTAACTACAGCACGATATTATACACCTACAGGAAGATCCATACAAAAACCCTATAATATCGGATTAGAATTAAAAAATCCAAATGCTTTACGTAATAGTGTTAATTATGGAGACGAAGTTGAAAGTCGCTACAGAAATGGTGAGCTGTTTAATAAAGATAGTATTAAATTAATAGATAGTTTACAATACGAGACACCTAAAGGAAAAATTGTTTATGGAGGTGGAGGTATAGTGCCTGATGTTTTTGTACCGATAGATACTACAGCGTATTTACCTGCTATTTTCTTTACTCCGATGAATGAATTTGCTTTTAATTATGTAGATAATCATAGACGAGAATTAAATGAACTTTCTTTTGAAGCGTTTGTGAATGATTTCGATAAGGAAGGAGAAATATCTGATGAATTTTTTGATAAAGTAAAAGACAAAAGAATTTCTTCACAAACCAGAGAGAAGTTAAGAAAACTACTAAAAATTAATATCGCAAGAGAATTATTTAACGATGAAGGTTGGTACCGACTCAATCATTTAGATGATAATATGATTAAACAGGTTTTTGAACTTGAAAAAAAATAACAGAACTCGCCTAAGGGCGAGTTTTTTTTATGAAAAAAACGAAAACAAAATGTAACCTTTAAAAAAAGCAGAGGTATTACTAATAGAAACTAATCAAAACTACCATAAAGTTGAACCATATAACTGATGAAGAAATAATGAAAGCTGTAGCTCATGGAGAGCTAAATAAGCTGTCTGTATTATTCGATAGATACCATGTTCGAATTTATAATTTCTTTCAGAAAATGACACATAACAAAATGGTAAGTGAAGATTTAACACAAGAAGTTTTTATAAAAATATTAAAGTATAGAAACTCTTACAATGATGGTAATTTTGCTTCATGGTTGTATACCGTAGCAAGAAATATATTTTCCAGTTATTACCAAAAGCAAAAAAAAGAACGAAGTAATGTTATAGAAGATGATTTTTTAAGTTCTGAAGTCGAACTTTTTACCGATTCAAATAAAGAAGATTTAGAACATTTACAACGTTCGTTATTAAAGTTAAATGATAAAGATAGAGCGTTAATAGTGATGCATAAACTTCAAGAAATACAATATGAGCAAATCGCACAAATTGTAGGAAGTTCAGAAAATGCAGTAAAAGTGAAAACGCATAGAGCATTAAAAAAGTTAAAGGAGATTTATTTTCAATCAATACATACAGTAAATAGCAAAAATTAAAGTATGATGGAGTGTAAAGATGTACAAGAACAATTGATGGCATATATGATGAATGAAGTTGCTGAATCAGAAAAAGTAGCGATTGAAAAACATATTCAAACTTGTGGCAGTTGCAAAGCAGAATTAGAAAGTATTCAATCATTTTTAGAAGTTATGAACACTGTTGAAGAAGAACAACCAAGTCATAATTTCAAACAACGTTTTGAAACTGCTTTACAAGAAGAAATACATAAAGAAAACACTAAAATTGTTCCGTTGTCTTCCTCAAAAGAATGGAAAAGCTATATGCGAGTTGCAGCTAGTGTAATCATACTAATTAGCGGATATTTTTTAGGGAAAATATCAAAAACTCAAGAATTGAATGTGAACCAAGAGCAGCAACAACTGTTCGCATTGTTGGAAAACCAATCGGCTAGTAAACGAATTTTAGCGATCTCAAAAACAACTACCTATTCCGTAGAAGATTCTCGCATTATAGATGCTTTAATTAATAAAATGTTTGTAGATAAAAATACAAATGTACGTTTAGCAGCCATAGAAGCCTTAGCCAAATTTTCAAGTTTAGAAAAAGTTCGAAATGCTTTATTAAAAGCGTTAGAAACAGATAAAGAACCTTCGGTTCAAATAGAGTTGATTCAAGTTTTAGCAGATATTCAGGAAAAAAGAGCGCTCATTCCTATGAAAAAACTGTTAGATCATGAAGAAACACCAGATTATGTCAAACAAGAGTTAGCGTATACTATGCCAACTTTAATTTAATAATATTATGAGAAAATTAATAACAATTACAGCATTACTTTTATTAGCTGTAGTATATGGACAAAAGAAAAGCTTTACCTATTCATTACAAGGGGTAAAAACGGTAAGAATAGATACTGATACAAAAGTAAAAATTGCAGCATCTGGAACTAATGAATTGGTGATAAAAGAAAAACGTGATAACGATGAGGAACATTGCGAAGATTGTGACGACGATCAAAATCATAAATCATTAGAAGAAAAAACAAAAGGTTTAAAAGCTATATATCCAGGGGGAGAGGATACCACAAATGGTATGGGATTTTCTATAGAAAGAAAGGGAGATGTCTTACACGTGATAGATTTATTATCTCACGTAAAACGTAATCATTTAGATGTAACATTACCAAAAAATATTCATATTATTTTCACAACACGAATCTTAGGAGCTGTAGAGGTTGTTGGCTTTACTTCGGAAGTTGAAGCAAAAACAAATGTAGGAAACATAATAATGAAAGATGTTACAGGGCCAATTACAGTAAATGCAAATACAGGAAATGTGAATATAGAATTCGTTAAAGTGAATCAGAGTTCGCCAATCACTATTTTTTCAAACGTAGGAGAAATTGACGTAACTATACCAGAAAATACAAAGGCAAATTTAGATTTAAAAACACGAGGAACGTTTTATACTAATTTTGAGATTGAGATGCCTAAAAAAGATGGGTTAAAAGCCGTAAGGGGAAGTCAGAAAATTTCAAGTGCTCTAAATAATGGAGGAGTTCAAATTAAATTAAAATCTACACTAGGAAATATTTATTTAAGGAAGAAGTAAACGAATATGATTTTTGGAATATAATTCCGTGTAACTATTTTGTTACTTGAGTGAAATTATTCGTAATGGATTGAAGAATAGTTTTTTATCGAGAAGTAGTCGGATAGTTCTCGATATATTTTTTACTGCGTTGACACTTCGAAAAAAATACTCGAACTGACATATGTGAAAAAATTAACCATAAATCGTATAACCTCAAAAATCATAATTAATTTTTTAAACAACTAAAAATGAAAAGAATACTTTTTTTCATAGGATTGCTATTGTCTTTTAGTAACCTATCAGCACAGAAAAAAACAGAAATTAAGCATACAGTTTCAGGTATTGAAAATGTGGAAATCAACATAAAATTTGCTCAAAATATTCAAATTAAAAATTGGAATAAAAAAGAAGTTTTAATAACGGCTTTAGCTAATTTAAATGATAATAAAGACAATGAATATTTTTCACTAAAAGGAAAAAAAATAGGAAATACATATTCAGTGAAATCAGATTATGGGATTTTTTTTGAAGAGCATAAAAGACAAGTAACGATAACAGATAAGAACGGAAATTGTAATAGTTATAACTATTGTAGATATCATAATGAGGTTATTGTAGATTATACGATTTATGTTCCTGAAAACATGAATCTTAAAATTAAAAGTATTTCAGGGAGTGTCGATCAATTAGTGTATAATGGAAACTTAACTTTAGATTTGATTAGTGGTAATATTACTGTGAAAAAACATTCAAATAAAATGCAATTAAAAACAATTAGCGGAGATATTGATGTGTATGTTTCAGATGCTGAATTTAAAGCAAAAACCTTAACAGGAACTGTATATTCTGACTTAAAAATCGATTTTGACAATAAAAAAAGACCTAATGCATATCAAAAAATTTACGGGAAAGTAAAAAATGGAACAGCTTCGTTGGAGTTAAATACTATTAGTGGGAATATATTTTTAAGAAAAAAATAAAAGTAAATTTAGTATATGACAAAACTATTTTTAAAATTTTGTCATATACTAAAAAAGTAAAACTCAGTAGGTAGAATTTCAATAATTCAAACTGTTATTAATTGATAGTTTTTTAAATTGCGTATCTAAAAATCAAACTAAAATAAATTTATATGAAAAAATTGCTTTTCGGACTAGTTGTTGTCTGTTCAATTTCTTGTACAAAAGAAACGAAAACGTATAAGGGTTTACCTGTTTTAAAAACAAGTAAAAATAAAGTTGATGTTAAATTAAATGGCAACTGGTATAAAGGAGCTTGGACTTTAAATCCTGAGAAATTAAAAGACACATTATATTTAAAATCTATAGATCAAACAGAGGTGCTGGTTGCTTTTGCTTCGGAAACAGATAGTCTTTTTTATGGAGTAAAAGAAAATGAAACATATGAGTTTTATGCCAAGTTAAAGGATTCTATGTATGCGCACATGTTAATTCTTAGAGAAGCTTATGCTAAAGAAACAATAGCATTTGGTAACACTGTTAATTCCTCGTTACAAATTAAATATATAAAGGACAAAGAGGTTCCTTATTTAAAAGATTTGGAAAAAAAATACCCGATAGAACCTGTTATCGCTAATAAAATATCTGATATTGATAAAATTTTGAGTGTATTGAACTGGACTAGCTGTAGGTGGAAGCACAATGGAAATGTATCACCTAGTAAGTCAGATGCAATTACTATTTTAAATGAAGCTAAAGAAGGAAAAGAATTTCCTTGTTTTGCCTACGGAATAGTTTTAAAATCTCAATTAGAAAACGCAGGATTTAAATCGCGAACGATTTATTTAAAGGCTAAAGACGTAGAGACTAGAAAGAGTTCACCGGGGCATGTTGCTACAGAAGTATATTCTGAGGAATTCAATAAATGGATTTTTGTAGACGGGCAATTTAATATCATGCCGATGTTAAACGGAGTACCATTAAATGCAGTTGAAATGCAAGATGCAATTACGAATAGTTATAACGATTTAATGTTTGAGAGTTTAACAGAGGTTTCTAAACGTGAATATGCAGAGTTTGTTTACGACTATTTGTATCATTTTGATATAAGTTTAGATCAACGTTATTTAGAGAATACAGCGCTTAAAACACATACATTTGCAGGAAAAAGTAATCTAATGCTAGTACCTACAGGAAGTAAAAATCCTACTAAAATAGCTCGTTGGAATATGACTTTGGATGATTATTTTTATACTAATTCATTGAGGGATTTTTATGCAAAGCCCATTTAAGACATAATAAAACCGAAGTAGTAAGACTTCGGTTTTATTTTTATGACTTTAATTACGATTGATCTCTTGTAATACAACTCGTTGTGCATTTAGAAACTTAAATTCTTTTTGACTGTCAGTTCGAGTGCTTTGAAAAAGCATTTGCGAGGATTCAGTCGTTAAGAAAGGTGTTATTTCTTAATTACAAGAATTATTCTCAATATCTATATTAACACCATCTGTAGTGTTTATTTTAATGCATTCTAGATTGTTGCCCATAACGGCAATGGTATTATCTTTAATCATTAGATTTTTGCAACCAGCATCTAATCTTATACCATTAGAGCTAGTTGATGTGATTGAGTTATTGATGATTTTTCCGTTTTCAGAATTTACAATCCTTACACCTCCTTGAGAAATTGTGTTGTCAATAAATTCAAAACCATTTGTTTTACTAAAGCTGGAAGTATTTTCTGAAGTTATTATATTGTTTGCTACAATCAACTTAAAATTTTCTTGTTCACTCTTCTCATTTACATTTACAAACTTTAAAGGAGTTCTTGTAACTTTTATAGTATTCCCTTTTGATGCTCCGCCAACAATAACATTGTCCATATACTCAACATTAGGGTGACTTACAATACCATCACTGTTTTCTTTAGAACTTGTTATGATATTGTCATATATTTTTGCATTTCTGATTGTTGTTATTCTGAGTCCAGTTTTACAATTCGTTATTTTATTAGCATAAGCCTCTAAATCCTTATTGCTAATAGTCATGCCAATAGCATAGTTTTCAATACTATTACCATAAACTTTACCATTGTAATTGTCATCATATCGATCTGCTCTACCAGCCACTATTGCTGTACCATTATTTATATTTTTATCGGTTGTAGCAATAATTTCATTGTTTCTAATAATTGTACCTATAGAAGTAGAGTAAGAAATAGAGTTTTCAAATTTATTGCCCTCAATAGTAACTCTATCACCCGTATGAACTGTTACAGCTCCAATACGACTTCCTTTTTCAGTATTGTTTTTAATAAAAATATCTTCAGCTATTTCAGAAATACCCCTAGGATTACCATGTCTAACAGCTTCTACATCAACAGCAAAACCAGGAGCAATACCTGTAGATTTATTTGTATGTATACTAGCATCTATAAAATCATTTTTTTCTACAGTAATATTTCTTCCATCTGTAATAGAAATATGGTTACGTCTACTTCTCAACATTACGTTATTAGTAATTAAAACATTATCACAATACGTGTAATGAGGATCAAAAGAATGTCCATGAGCATGAACGTCTATGGCATCACCAGTAGCATCTTCAAATCTAATATTCTTAAAAACCGAGTTTTTGGTACCTGTTATACGTAAAAGATGTCCCCATTCATGTGTACTACTAATTGTAGTATAATCATGACTATCTCTATCTCCGTGTAAAACACCACCATCTATTGTAACATTATCAGCGGTAAAAGTTGCTAATAATGTTGGTCTTATAGCCGCATTAGGTTGCATTCTTAAATGCGTATTGTCGGTCATTTTAAGAGTAAAATCAGAAGGGACATTAATGGCTGCTTCAGAAGGTAGTATATCTGGTTCATCAACATTAAAAAAAGCATCCATTTTATCGATTTTAAATACAGAAGCTCCTAAGTTTTTAATGAAAGTCATGTTGTCTTCCAAGATGTCTCTATTTGTTCTAGAAATCTCGTTTGTTGTTACTCCTTCTACAATTCCCCATTTAGAAGGAATAAAATCAAATTCATTTTTTGTAAGTTGTATATCTCCTTGAATTGTTAAAGATTTGTTTAAAAGAGAACCATCAATCTTACCATTTTCAGTAAAATTTAAAGTTCCGTTTTCGATTTTCCCTTGATTGAAAAGAATTGTAATGGCTTTGGGAAGAGTAATAGTTTTTCCATCCAAATTTAAAGAACAATCGATAGTAATAGTTTCTCCTTCTTTCGCATTCGATAGATCGAAATTACATGGTGTATTAGAAGAAGTATCGGGCTCTTCAGGTATTGGGTTTTCTAAACTAGGTCCTTCAATTGTATCTTTACTACAAGCAGTAAGGTAAAACAATGATAACAATACTATGGGGATTATTTTTTTCATTTTTATTCAATTAATTGTTCTTGTAACACTCTAAAAATCAAAGATAATTTTTTTAGATCGATATAGAAGTGTTGCTATACTTTAGTATACTTAAAGCTTAAATTTGCTCATTTTGGAGGTTAATACGATTAACGACTAAAAATGCGTATTAGCCGTTTTTTCCTTTCCACTTCAAAGGCTATGCTTTGTTTAAAGAAAAAATAATTCAACTAATTTATGCGAAATTTTTAATTGTAAATGAATCTTTCTCACGTTTGGCATTCATAGATAAATATATCTATAGCTTTGAATTAAAGTAGAAGCCTATTTTTTATCAAAAAAAACACCCGAAAAGATTCGGGTGTTAGCAATTATCATGATGAGAATTATCGTTCTTCACTGATTAAAAATTCAAGCCATTTTATAATTATTTCTTCAAATATTTTAGTCTTTATATGTCTGTCTGAATTTATAGAAGCTTCTTGTTTACCTTTTGTTATATCATTTTCATGTATAAAGAATGTTATTTCTTTTTCGACATAGGCACATGATATTTCTGAACTAATAAACTCATTTATAGAAAACCCATTTTTAACAGAGGAGATTAAAGGTAAAATATCTTCTTTTACATCATTTGAATCATTCCAATGACGTAAAAATCCTTCAATATAATTATGAGAATTTTGTCTTTTACTTACTACATCTAAAAATAGCTCATTATCAATTGATTTATAGAATGTGATATCATATTCATGTATAGAGAATTCTATTTTCTTTATTATATCAATATTTGTATTAAATCTACTATTAGTCATTTTATAAAATTATAGGGTATGCTGTCTTTATAACACCATCTCTTATTACTATTTCTATAATTGAATTATCAGTTGTTCTTCCTCTAAAAACATTAGCTCCACTTTCTACTCTATTAAATGATTTTGTTTTAAAAGCATTTGCTAATTCAGCTTGTATTTTTTGTTTACTCCAAGAGTCAGGGAAAAAAGATGACCTTTTATTGATCCAACCATCTATCCAACCTCCAGAACCATCTCCTTTTTTTCCGTATATCTCTATTTTAACACTATAAAAATCATTTGGAGAAGCATTTGAAGGATTTTTTGTTCCTGTTTTGAATCTAATATCTCCTTGCCTAAATCCATTAATTTGATTATTTGGAACATTGACAGCTATTTTAGAGTGAACTCCACGTATACCCCTAATTCTACCTAATTCAAATTTAATATCACCTTTAAAAATATGATCATTTAAATCTACATTTGACAGAATATTGTTAAAGTTTTTTAAAAAATCAGGATCTTTTCTAAGTTGCTTAAAAGCATCATCTCCTAAATCATCAATTTTCTTTAATGCGTCGACTAAACTAGGGTTGTCTTTTATCGCATTTTTTAACTGCGGATTACCATTAATCTCATCAACAAGATTTTTAAGTATAGGGCAGTCATTATTAATTAAGTTTAATGATCTATTAGCATTACTTTGCGCAAAAGATAATTGTATTACTAAAAGAAAACTTATATATAGAATTAATTTTTTCATTGTTTTTTGTTTGTGAGTTTTAAACCTTAATTACAGTCAATTTTTTGGAAAGCTTTGATAATATCTGGATCTTTTCTTAATGTATCGTCTAATCCAAGATCATCTAATCTTTTACTGGTTTTGGTGAAAATTTCAACTTCATCTGCTCCTCGAACAATAACCTCTCCAGCATCATTTACTAATTCTAGAGCGCCATTTGCTCTGTTAGTTTTAACACGAAACCCTTTTTTAATGACGTTTGTTAGGGTATCTCTGAAATTAACAATTTTTCGCCAAGCCCTAGCTAATTTTACTCCTATTTTACCAGTTTCAATAAAACCTTTAATAAAACCACCTCCCACGAGATCTACAATTAAACCTCCTATGGCTAAGGCAATAGTAAAAGTACTACCATCTTGAAAGCCTCTAAAAAGATCAATAACATCGCTAAAAGGTATAAGAGAGACCAATACTTCGCCGGCAACTCCAGCAAATAACTGTCCAAGAACTTTCCATTCATCTGCATTTCTAGGCCAATATTGTTTTAATTCCTGTAAAAAAGAGAAAATAGACATTGCATTTTCTTTTTTATGTATTTCTTTATTAAATTCCTTCAGCCTAATTATATCTGTTGTGTTTTTTGCCTGAAAAACCAATCGGGCTAGCTCTGCAAGTTGACCATTAACTTCAAGTCTTTCTAAAAAGTTTAAATCTAGGTGCTTTATAGCTAGTAGGATAGGTTTAAACTCGTTGTAACGACCACTATTTGTGCCTACTAAATATAAACTAACAAGATCTATAAATGTATTTATTTCATATTCTGAAGTTAAATCCGCAACAGTTCCTTCATTCATGAAAATACTAGTGGTTTTATTAATTAAGGTTTTTACCTCTTGTGAGTAACCACTTTCTATATACAAGTTCCCAAACTCGTTAGCAACAGCTCTATTCGCTCCCATCCATAACTGTTGTAATGGTCCTAGCTCTCTAAGAAAATCAGTAAATTTTCTGTCATTATATGCACTTGTTAAAGGGGCTGTAACGGATAAACTAGCACCACCACCAGAAGTTCCTGAATTATCTCCAGATGTGTGTCCTGAAGTATTACCAGTTCCACCTGTAGTATTATTCCCATGACCTGAAGAACCGCCTGAGCCTCCACTAGAAGAGCAATCTTCTTCATTTATATAGCTAACTGTACAATCACTTCCTGTTGGACTATCAAAACTACCAGTACAACTTTTTCCTATTTCATCACCATATTCATGTCCTTTAGTATCGCAATAAGTAGTTTTACAATCTATAGATTTAACATCAGAGATAGTCGTACAAGTATTTCCTCTATTTAAAAGAAGTCCGCCTTCAAAAGGTTTTACTTTTGTTTTGGAGTGATCAATAAAACCATCTTTATCATAATAATAAAATACTAAATGTTGTAAAAAATCACCATTAGGGTAGCTTGTTAAGACATAATTAGTGATAGTATCTGGAGATGTTTCTTCAGATATTAAAGGTACCGTGTAACTATTGTAAAATTCTGTGTGTAATTCTAGAATAGTATTTGTATCTAAAGCTAAAGTAGTATTACCTCCTCTACTTTGTAAATTATTATTGGTTTCTCCTATACTTTGTAGTTTATGAGCAGCATTACTATTTATAGATTTTAATGATTCCAAATTAAGGAATGCACTTTTTAAATCCTCTGTATTATTGTTTTCTATTGGTATTACCTCATGATCATCATTACAATTGTAAAAGAAGAACGGTAGTAGAAATAGCAATAATAGCCTTTGTAATTTTTTTTGTTTAATCATTGTAATCTTTCTTTAATGGTTTTTAATTGTGCGAAATTAATTTTAAAAATTTTGAAGTCAGTACGGGCGAACCACACTTTTGGTGTGGCTCACCCACACTTTTTTATCAAATATTTTCTTGCTCAATAGTTAATCTTAATAGAAAATGTTACCCATAAAATTCAAAAAAGTTTTTCAAGTTGAAAAAATCAATCCTATAGTAGATCATATAAAAAGTATATATAATAACAACCAATGTCAATCTAGACTAGTTTTAGATTCTTATCATAAGTTTTTGGTTTCTAAAGTTATGAGGTATTGAAAACGAGTCTAGCACAAGTGAGATTGGTTAGATATTAACATCGTAAGCATTACAAACAGTAATGATGTAAAAAGTTATTTATTTAAAGTCAGATGGTACTATATAGTTGCAATTTACTCCACCAAGAACTCTTCTAAAACATCAGCTATTTTACGATTATCAGAGAGTTGAGGTATCTTATTTTGCCCACCGAATTTTCCAATAGATTTCATGTATTCATGAAATCCACCTTTTTTTACTTTTCTAATTAGTAATGGGCGTAATACTTTTCCTTCAATTAAATCTTGATAATAGATATTTTGTTGCTGCATCGAAGTATCAATTTTTGCAGCCATTTCTTCTAAATTATCTGGCTCATTTTCAAATTCAATAAACCACTCATGATATGGTAATCCAGATTCCGGATTTACTTGTGGAGCTACAGTGAATTCACTTACATTTATAGTAGTTCCAACAATAGCATCGTTTAATGCTTTTTCAACTTCTTTACCAATAACATGCTCACCAAATGCAGATATAAAATGCTTAATTCTACCTGTAACTTTAATTCGGTATGGAGATAATGAAGTAAATTCAACAGTATCACCAATATTATACCCCCATAGTCCGGCAGTTGTATTTAAAATAATAACATAGTTTACCCCTAATTGTACATCTTTTAAGGAAATACGAGTCGGATTTTCATCAAAGAATTCAGTAGCAGGAATAAACTCATAAAAAATACCAGAATCAAGCTGTAATAACATTCCTTTTTCTTTTTGAGAATCTTGGAACGCTATAAAACCTTCTGAAGCGGGATATAATTCTATATAATCGATTTTTTTACCAATTAAGGCTTCAAATTTATTCTTATAAGGTTCGAAGTTTACACCACCATAAATAAAGAAATTGAAGTTTGGAAAAATCTCAGATATTGTTTTTCCTGTCTTATCAATTAGTTTTTCAAAATACATCTGAACCCAAGAAGGAATTCCACTAATTACACTCATGTTTTCAGGTAGTGTTTCATCAACAATCTTGTCTACTTTTGTGTCCCAATCTTCGATACAATTTGTTTCCCAACTTGGTAACCTATTCTTTAATAAATACCCAGGTACATAATGCGCAACAATACCACTTAATCGACCTAGTTTAATTCCGTTTTTATCTGTTAACACCGGGCTACCTTGTAAGAAAATCATTTTTCCGTTTACAAAAGAAGCATCTTTAGTTTCATTAATATAAAATAACAAAGCATTTCGTGCCGACTTAATATGTGTTGGCATCGATTCTTTAGTGATAGGAATATATTTTGCGCCAGATGTTGTTCCAGATGTTTTCGCAAAGTAAATGGGTTTACCTTTCCACAAAATATTCTCTTCTCCAGCAACCATTCTATCTACATACGGACGCAAACCTTCGTAATCGTTAACGGCAACCCGTGCTTTAAAATCTTCATAAGAATTGATAGAAACAAAATCGTGATCTTTTCCGAAAGCTGTTTTACATCCTTCTGCAACTAAATATTGAAATACTTTTTCTTGTGTTTCAACAGGTTTAGAAGCCCATTTATTAACTTGTTTTACAGCTCGTTTTGCGAAAGGAATTGCTAAAAAGGATTTTAAAGACATAAATCGTACTGTAGATTTTAGATCGCTTCGCTTTTAGAAGCAAGAGTTGAAATATTTTTGGTAAAGTTATTAATCTTATTGGAAACTATACGATTTCTGAGGTTAATTTAGTTTTGCTCCTAGAAGTAATAAAAAATACTTTTACCTACAACCTACAACCTACAACCTACAACCTACAACCTACAACCTACAACCTACAACCTACTCAAAATTAATATAAGTTGTTGGATTTATAGGATAACCATTGTTCCACAGTTCAAAATGAAGATGCGGACCTGTTGTTAATTCACCTGTAGAACCTACACTAGCAATAACTTCACCAGATTTTACAAAGTCACCTTGTTGTTTTAGTAATTGTCCGTTATGCTTATATACAGATATGTAATTGTTGGAGTGTTGAACTGTAATAATGTAGCCAGTTTCAGCCGTCCAACCCGAAAGAATAACGGTACCATCTGCAATTGATCTTACAGGAGTTCCTGTTTTGGCCACAATATCTATAGCAAAATGTTTGTTGGCAGCGTTGAAAGATTGTGTTACGTTACCCGTAATTGGAGCAAAAAATACAATTTTAGCTTTATTAGAATTACCAGCGGCTAGGGCATAACGGTCTTTTTGTTCAATCTGAGCTCTAAATTGTAAGTCTTGCGCCGAAGCTTCTAATTTTTTGTCATCTATAGTGGTTTTATCTACTTCATTTCGAATAGAATCAATAGACTCAGGTTCTATATCCCCTGTTAAAACCGGACGAATAGCTTGTGTGAACTTTTCTAATACAGCTAAACGAATTCGTAAAGAATCTGCTTTATACGTTAATTGACTTGCATCTTTCTTTAATTTTGTAGAAGAATAACCTGGAATGTATTCTTTTAAAGAAGTAAAAGCGATTAAAAATGTAGTAAGTGTAATTAACAATACAGAGAAAATACCGCCAAATACAAATACATTTAAACGAGATAACTTTAAAGAAAAACGTTCCTGAAATGTATCTTCATTTAAAACTACCAATCTATATTTATCGGTAAGTTTTTGTTTTAATTTACTCGGTTTTTTCTTGTTTTTAGCCACGAATACTAGGTTTGGAGTACCAAATATAGCGAAAAAATAGAATGCTTATTTTTTATAGAAATTCATCTCATCTATATATTGCCAAACTTCAGCGGTAAGTAATGGTTTTATATTTTTGTTTTCTTTGATTGCATTACGAATCATAGTGGAAGAAATTTCTACAATTGGAGCATTTACTCGATTGATTTTTGGGTGATTATCAAATTGAGTTTCTACTTTTTCTTCAGAAATTCTTGGATACACATATACTTGATGCTCTTGTAAAATTACTTCGTAATTTTTCCATTTATGAAGACTTTTTAAATTGTCTTCTCCCATAATTAAACTGAAATTATAATCTGGATATTTATCTGAAATATGAGCTAATGTATGCACCGTATAATTCGGTTGAGGTAACTTAAACTCAATATCTGAAGGAGAAATTTTATCGTAATCTTCCGTAGCTTTAAACACCATTTCTAAACGATGGTGATTGTCTAGAAGAGAACTTTTTTTCTTGAAAGGATTGTGTGGTGTAACCACCATCCAGATCGCATCCAAATCAGAGTTTTCTACCATATGATTGGCAATAATTAAATGACCAATATGAATAGGATTAAATGTTCCGAAATATAATCCGATGTTTTTCATGAATCTTGTTGACTTCTAATTTTTTGCTAAACCAATAAAGTCTGAAACTAAATCTTCAGCTTCTTGCAAGGCTGTGTTTAAATCGTAGTTTTTAATAATAGTATCGAATTGAGGAGCAGTAGCTAATTCCACAGAAGCTTTAGCAATTCGCATGTTGATTTTATCTTCGCTTTCTGTTTTTCTTTCTTTTAAGCGTCTTTTTAATTCATCGACACTTGGTGGTTTTACAAAAACAGCTAATGTTTCTTCAGGAAATTTCTTTTTAATACGTAATCCACCAGCAACATCAATATCAAAAATCACGTGTTTACCTTCAGACCAAATACGTTCTACTTCTGTTTTTAAAGTTCCGTAGAAGTTTTCGGTATATACTTCTTCCCACTCTAAGAATTCTTCAGATTTTATCTTCTGAATAAATTCATCTCTAGAAATAAAGTAATAATCAATGCCGTCTTTTTCTTCTCCACGTGGGTCTCTAGAAGTAGCAGAAATTGAAAACTCTAAATTAAAGCGTTCTTGTGCTAATAAATGACGAACAATCGTTGTTTTACCAGAACCAGATGGCGCTGAAAACACAAATAATTTTCCTTTAAACTCTTTCGTCATTATAATACGTTTAATATTTGTTCTTTAATTTTTTCTAATTCGTCTTTCATTTGGATGACTACTTTTTGTAATGGAGCATAGTTTGCTTTCGATCCAGTAGTGTTAATTTCTCTTCCAATTTCTTGAACGATGAATCCTAATTTTTTTCCGTTAGAATCTTTAGTGTCTAAAGTTTGTAAGAAATAATCTAAATGATTTCCTAAACGAACTTTTTCCTCGTTAATATCTAATTTTTCTAAATAGTAAATTAACTCTTGTTCAAATCTGTTTTCGTCAACCTCAACTTTTAATTCATCTAAAGCTTTTCCTAAACGTTGTTTTACGTTTTCAATTCTTTCACCGTCCATTTCATGAACTTGAGCTAAACACGTTTTTATGTTAGCAATACGTTGTTTAAAATCGTTTTCTAAAGAAGCAGCTTCATCAGTTCTATATTGAACAATATCTTTTAATGCTGTGTTGATATGGTTCTCAATTTCATTCCATTCATTTTCATCTAATTCTTCACGCTCAGTTTTTAAAGCATCTGGCATACGAACTGCCATTTCTAATAACTTTACATCATCAGAAGTACCAACAACTACAATATCTCTAAGTTGATCGATATATTTAGCTACAACAGCTTTATTTATGGATGAAGAAGTTTCATCAGCAGTAATTTCAACATAAATAGAAAAATCAACTTTACCTCTTACCAAAGCAGAAGCTAGTTTTTTTCTAATACTTAATTCTTTCTCTTTGTAGTATGAAGGAATACGCGTATGGATGTCTAAATTTTTGCTATTAAGTGATTTAATCTCAATAGTTACTTTTTTAGTAGGAAGTTGTAGTACGGATTTACCGTATCCTGTCATTGATTGAATCATGGGATGTTTTTAATTGGCTGTAAAGATACATTATTTGCTTGTACTCTCGGCAGTTTGTTTAGAAACCAAGTATACACCAACAAATATTAAAATACTCGCTAAAATTTTAATGGTATTTAATTGATCACTTCCCACTAACAAAGCATAAATACTAGCTACAACAGGTTGCAGATAAATAAAAACGCTTACTGTTGTTGGTTTTAATTTTGATAATGCAAAAAGATTGAAAAGATAGGTGATACAAGAAGCAAAAATAACTACGAATCCAATTCTTAAATAACCAGATGTTGGAATAATCGTCCATTGTACTTCTGAGAATTCTGATATTCCGAAAGGAAAAACGAAAATACATCCGAAGAAATATAGCCATCTGATAAACGTAACAGGCTTATATTTTGCAACTACTTTTTTAACAATAACCAAGTACATTCCGTAGGACGCAGCATTAACAAATACTAAGAAATTTCCTAACATCATGTTTTTAGCATCTGCTCCTGGTTCAGTCCCGTAAACAATAAGAACAACTGCACCGATTAACCCGATAATAACGCCAATGATTTTAGTTAAAGTTGGGCGTTCTTTTATTAAAATACTCGAAAAAATAAGTACTAAAATAGGTGAAGTTACCATCATTACTGAGGCACTAATTGGTGTTGTATAATTTAAACCTTTAAAAAAGGTAAGCATGTTTAATGCAATACCAAAGAAAGCTGATAAGGCAATGATTTTATAATCACCTTTTTCAATTGTATCATTTTTAATAAATAAACTTAAAAACCAAAATACAGCTGCAGCTCCAAATACTCTAAGAAAGATAAAACCAAAAGGTTTTATATAATGTGGCATTACTTCTTTAGCTACTGTAAATGTAACTCCATATATAATGGTAACAATAGAAACGGCTAATAACGCTATGCTCCTTGTGTTCATTTCTTAGCTTTTTTATAAGTTAAACGGCAAATGTCGAACAATTTTTCCTTTCAGAAGTTGAAATGTTTGAATATTAACTAGAAGGTGTTTTTCAATAAAATTTTACTAAATTGAATTCTGTTTTGTTGAATTTAGGTTGCTGTTAATAAAATCTAGTAATTCTTTTTTATACGGTGCTCCGCCTTTCTCAAATAAATTATGATGCTCACCACCTTTTACATTAATGAACTTTTTATCTTTTGAAACTAAGTTTTCAAACAGTTGTTTTCCGAATTCAATAGGAATGTTGTTATCGTCACTTCCGTGAGCAATTAATACCGGCTGCAAAATGCTTTTTACAGCTTGAATTGGTTTTACCTTATTTGGATTGAAATTAGCAATTTCTCCTGCTTTTCTTAGACTGAAATCTGATAAAAATTTTATTCCAAAGCCTTTGAGAAAGTTTTTTTTGTATTGAAAAACAATTTGATCTAATTCAGTAAAAGTACTTTCGATCACCCCAAACGCTATACGTTTATCAATTTCTAAAGCCTGTAAAGCTATTGCGCCGCCCAATGAGTTTCCCCATATGCCAATTTTTAATTTAGGAGCTTTAGTTTTAATTAGATCAACAATTTTTGATACATCATTTTTTTCATGATAACCATACGTACAAAACTCACCTTCACTTTTTCCATGCGCTCGTCCATCAAATAAAATAGACTCAATTCCTGTTGCTGCTAATGTTTCAGAAAGTTCTAAAAAGTGTTCTTTACAACCGCCAATTCCGTGGAGTAAAATTAGTATTCCTTTAGGTTGTTGGTATTGAGATTTTATCCAATATCCTTTTAAAGTTAAACTGTCTTGAGTATTAATTTTTATTTCTTCATGATTCAAGTTTACATCCTTCGGAGTTGTAGCTATAGTAACTCTAGGAGGTTTAATTATTGCATATGGTGCAATATTGTTAAATGCTATATAAATTCCTATTCCTAGAAATAAAAGGAATGCAATTAATAATTTATATCTCTTTTTCAAAGCTGATAAAGTTTATGGTTTAGGTACTCTTAAAATTTTTTCCATTTTGCGACCTTTTGCTAATTCATCTATGAGTTTATCTAAGTATCGAGCTTGTTGTGTTAATGCATTGGTGATTTCTTCAACTCGATACCCACAAATTACACCTTTAATTAAATGAGCATTCGGATTTAGATTTGCTCTTTCAAAGAAAGTTCTAAACGTTACTTTTTCATCAATCAAACTTTGTATTTCTTCAGAAGTAAAACCTGTTAACCATGTGATTACTTCGTGTAGTTCATCTACTGTTCTATCTTTCTTCTCAACTTTAGTAACGTAGTGAGGATAAACTGAAGCGAATGTCATATTAGCAATTCTTTCGTCGTGATGCGCTGTTGATTTCATAAGTATGAGATTTAGAATTCAGGAAAATAAGATAAAAATAAATTATTTAATCTTCCTGAATGTTAAACTTATTCTCCCTAGATCAGTATTTGTTTTTGGTATAGCATGTTGCCATTCTTTTTGAACAGCATCAGTCATGTAGAACAACGAACCAGAAGTTAAAGGATAATCTTTAGTAACTTCTTTAGTATTGATTTTTCTAAATCGAAGTGTACGCATTTCACCTAACGAAATAATTACAACACCTGTGTTTTTATGGAGAATATCTGTTTGGTCTGAATGAAATCCCATGCTAGATTTTCCATCTAAATAATAATTAAGCAAACAATTATTAGGGGTAAAACCTAACTTCTCTTCAATATTTTTGATCATAGTTTTTAACTCTGGAATAAACTCTTGGTCGGGATAACTAATTTGGGAGTAATTATAGGCAACACCAAAACTAGCTGTTTTTCGAGCTGTCATTCTTTCGTCCCAATCTACGTTTGTGCTCAAATAATCAAACAATTGATTTGAATTTGAAATGAAATTTTCAATATACGTGATACCTTCAATCATATTACTGAATCATTTTTAAAAAGTGATATACATATTCCTTTTCATGATTGTAAATTCCTCGAATATGTTTACCATTGATGTTCCAAAAAAGACTATTACTTTTAGGAGCATTTTTATAGAGCTTCTTCCCTAATTCATAGGGAACTTGTTTGTCAGTTTTACCATGTGCAATCACAATAGGTATATTTAGATTTTTTATTTCTTCCTCTGCGGGAAAATCATTGTTCATAACCAATGGAACAATCCACTTGAAGTTTTCTAAATGCAAAGCTCTTGCATATTCTTTACCGATATCAGGAAAAGAGCTAAAAGTTCCTTCTAAAAATAAACCACGTATTTTATCTTGCCTTTTATTAGCTGTCATTGTCGCAAATGCACCACCAAGCGATTGTCCCCAAATTAAAATTGGTTTCTCTTTTACATTTGGTAAAGCTGCAATTTTATCAAACATTACTAAAGCATCTGCTTGTATTATTTTTGAATTTTTTGCTTCACCTGTAGATTTTCCAAAATCTCTACGTTCATAGCAAAAGATTTGAAACCCTTTGTTTAATAAAGGTTGATATGATTTTTGAACCGACATTAAATGCATTCCTTTTCCTGAAAAATGGAATATTGTTCCAATTGTAGGAATAGAGTCTGGTTTAAAAAGAGCTGCATGAATTTTGGTATCTTCTGTAATATCAAAATAAAATTCTTCATGATTAAAATCAGATTTGAATTCACTATATTCTAATCCGTTCACATGATAAATCATTGAGTCTGAAAAACGAGAAAATCGTAAATAAGAGATACCAACGATAATAATTGTTGCAACTACAATTATGATCCATTTTAAAATTTTTAATAGTCTTGTCATTGAAAGTTTTTCTTATCAGACTATTTACTTTTAAAAAAGGTTACAAAAAATTAAGCTTTTACAACTCTTGTTTAAAATCTAATTTTTGATTTTTGCAAATTTTACAGAAACTTAAGCGTTCTTCTCTAGTCATAGTTTTTAATTTTGTTAGTTGTAATAGCTAATTTTATGCAAATCTAATAAAATATTCATGTTTTGTATCACATTAAATTTTTAAGTTATTTAATACAATTCTATGAACATGAAAATATAAAAAGAGTTTCAAATTGCAATTTTTAAAGAAATTGAAAAGGTGTAAAAAATCACGTATATTTTTTAATAAAAATATAATTTTGAAACGTATTTTTATGATTAATTTAAAGGAGGTTTTATTTAGTTTTGATGAAGAAAATGATGGTAAATATCAAACTGTTCATACAATATTAAAGATGAATCAATATTAATTTTAAATTGGATGTTTAAACACAAAAAACACTGATTTACTGCGTTTTTACTACAAAAAACATACAAAAAAGACAGCTTGTCTAGTTTATATCAAGTTAACATTTATTTAATACTATTGCCAAGTACATAAATTTGGATGCATTAAAATAATAATAACACAATTTACAGTTGTTAAATTTATGAGTTTAATAAAGAACCAACCTTTAACATTTAATTAATTTCTAGTTCAAATTATGAGGATAATCAAAAGAAAATTAAAAGGACTTATACCTTTATTAATGATCTGTTTTCTATTTATGTCATTTAGTATAGAAGCTCAGAAAAAAGTAACAGGAAAAGTAACAGATATTGATGGGATACCATTGCCCGGTGTATCTGTATTAATTCAAGGTACAATAAAAGGTACTTCAACAGATTTAGATGGTAATTTTAGTATAGCAGCATCAAAAGGCGATATTTTGAGTTTTTCAATTATCGGTTTTAAAAGCGTGAAAAAGACTATTGTAAATCCATCAGAAAAAATAGTAGTGACCTTAAAAGAAGAAGGAGAATTACTTGATGAAGTCATTGTAGTAGGATATGGTACATTAACTAAAAAAGAATCAACAGGATCGCAAGTATCACTAAAAGCTAGCGATATCAATAAAGTTCAAGCAGTGTCTTTTGAAGAGGCGTTACAAGGTCAGGCTGCGGGTGTTCAAATAACCGCTTCTGGAGGTCCAGGTGAAGCTGCTAGAATTCAAATTAGAGGACTAACATCAATTAATGCAAGTAGTGCACCTTTATATGTAATAGATGGTGTGGAAATAGATGGTGATGCACTTGGAATTAGTAATGGTATTAATACGACAGAAACTAGTCCACTTTCCTTAATAGATCCAGCAACAATTAAATCAATAGATATCTTAAAAGATGCTAGTGCAACAGCAGTATATGGTTCTCGTGGTGCTAATGGTGTTGTAATTATACAAACCAAAAACGGTAAAAGTGAAGCAGGAAAAGCTGTGGTAGAGCTAGATGTAACTACTGGTATGCAAAAGATAGCAAGACAAATCGATTTATTAACACCTCAAGAGTATGTAGATCGATGGAATGATGCATTTCCTTTTAACCCTGATGATGCTTCAACCTTATTTTCTCAAAGAGCCTTTAGAGATAATGCTGGTAACCCTATACCTTTAGATAGTAAATATCCTGATGGAACTCCTGTATTTCCAACTAGAGATTTTAGAGGAGAAGTATTTAGACAGGCATTAATTCGTAAATATAACTTGAGTATTAGAAAGGGTGGTAGTGATTCTTGGTTTAATGGTTCTTTAGGATACACAAATCAAGAAGGAGTTGTTATTAATTCAGATTTTAAAAGAATCCAAGCTGCAGTAAATGTTGGAGCTAATGTTGATAGATTTCGATTCGGTTTTCAGGCTAATGGAGGACGTAATGATAGATCAGGTATTGTAAATGCATCACCTAATGCTAATGGACAAGGTCAGTCTTTTGGGGTGATTACAAATTTAACTTTAGCACCACCAATTCAGCCTAGATTTGATGAGCTTAGAAATGGAAATGGTGCAATAACTAACATTATACGTGATGAAACAGGTTTTGTGACACAAATAGGAGAACAAGTGTTGATTAATCCTGTAACACAAGCTACGCAAACTCAAAATAATAGTTTTGAAGTATTCGGTTACGCTTCTGCTTCTATGGAGTATAAAATTACAGATGATTTAAAATTTAGAAGTGATCTTTCCGTAAATCACTATGAAAGTCAATCGAGAGTATATTTTCCAGGTTCATTTGGATATGGGCAGTTTATTGGAGGAGGTTTAGCTACAGTGAACACTTACACACAGAATAGGTGGCAAAATAATAATACGTTAACATTTGATAAAGAGTTTGCGGAAAAACATAAGCTGAATGTAGTTTTAGGTCAGAGTGTTTTGTCTAATGAAGCTTTCATAATTAGTACATCGGGTAGAGATTTTGAAAGTGATTTGGTAAACTTAGATGATATTAATGCAGCACAAGTTGTGCTTACCAATACGAACCGTGTAGAGAATGGATTGTTAGGTGTTTTTGGTCGTATTAATTATTCATTTGATAAACGTTATGTAGTAACTTTTTCTGCCAGAGGAGATAAATCTTCACGATTTGCAGAAGGAAGTAAATGGGGATTTTTCCCAGCGGTCGGATTCTCATGGAATGCATCGGAAGAATCGTTTCTTGAAAATGTTAGTTTCTTAAGTGATTTAAGATTTAGAGGTAGTTGGGGTAAAACAGGTAATGATAAAATAGGGGTATTCCAATCTGGTCTTACATTTGGTTCAGAAAGATTTGCTGCTTTTAGAACTGGTTTTCAAACTGTTAATGCAGCAGGTGTAATTGACGGAAATAGAAATAATGCATTTTTCTTAACTAGAGTTGCTAACCCAAACTTAACATGGGAAACCACAACCACTTACGATGCTGGTGTTGAGTTAGGTTTATTTAAAAATAGAATATCTTTTTCAGGAAGTTGGTTTAGAAAAGACACAGAAGATTTATTATTAGAGCGTCAGGTTAGTGGTCAATCAGGATTTACAACTGTATTAGAGAATATTGGAGAGATTCAAAACAGAGGTGTTGAAATTTCATTAAGAACAGTAAATATTGATACTAAAGATTTTTCATGGAAAACGAACTTCAACATTAGTTTTATAGAAAATGAAGTTATTGATTTAGGATCTCTAGGAACTCAATTTCCACAATCATCTTCTGTGGGTAGACAAGTAAATAATGATTTTATAGTTCGTGAAGGTGAACCAATAGGCTCATATTATGGTTATGTTTCAGACGGAGTGTATACGTATGATGATTTTGTAGAGTTTGATGGACTTACTGATGCTGAAGCTGCTAAATTATACAGTTATGATCCTACTACAGGTAATTTAAGACAAAATGGAGGGGATAATAATACAAGTTCATTTACATTGAAGGATGGTGTACCAAAATATGCAAATATTAGTAGTTACAGACCAGGTATGCAAAAAGTTGCTGATCTTAATGGAGATGGTATCATTGATGAAAATAATGATTTAACGGTTTTAGGAAATGCTATCCCAGATCATTTTGGTGGAATTACAAATACATTCAGATACAAAGCTTTTGACTTTTCTTTCCAAATGAATTGGAAATATGGTAATGAAATATATAATAAAAATTTCTTCCCAGCGATAAGTAAATCTAATCAGGTAAGAAATAGATATGGTGTATCTAGAGAACGCTGGACTCCTGAAAACACAGACACAAGACAACATAGTGTTTTTGGAAGAGTGCTTAATGGAGGTATAGCAACAGTTTCAGATTATATTGAAGATGGCTCATTCTTACGTTTACAGAATATAACTTTTGGATATAATATGCCTTCGAAATTTACTGAAAAGTTAGGTTTGGCTTCTTTACGTTTATATACGGCAGCTGATAACTTATATGTTTGGACGAATTACTCAGGTTATGATCCTGATGTGAGTGTAAGCCGAGGAGTTAATGGTGCATTAACTCAAGGTGTAGATTTCGATGCTTACCCTAGAGCTAGAACATTTAGATTTGGAATAAAAGCAAAATTTTAAGAAGAAAACATGAAAAAAAATAAATCTTTATTAATAGTATTAATTCTCATTCTAAATCTATCATTTTTGGGATGTGAAGATATTACTACAGAAAATAATACAAGAACTGCTTCTTTTAGCAGTTTAGAAGAATTACAAAGTGGAAGACTTCCAAGTATTTATGCGAATTTAAGATCACGTTCTTTATTTAGTCAAGGAGGTATTGTAACCCTTTGGAACGGTGCTGGTATTGACACGCATGGTGGTACACTTTTTCCACCTGAACATAACCCTCTTCACAATTATACATATGGCCCTACAGAAATTATTATAGAGCAAACTTGGGCAGAATTCTATAGATCAATTAAAAATGTAAATGCTTTTATTGGTCAAGTTAAAGAGGTAGAAGGAAGTAACGGTGCTTTACGAACTAATTTAATAGCGCAAGCAAGCTTTGTACGAGCAATGTTATATTTTGAGATGGTAAAGATATGGCGTAATGTACCTTTGATTGTTAGCGAAGATCTTTCACTAGATACAGTACTAACAGACAGCGATGCTCCGAATAATACCGCAGAAGAAATATATCTGCAAGTAATAGCAGATCTTCAATTTGCAAAGGCAAACTTACCGTTTAAAACTACCACAGATCAAGCTTCTGGAGCAGCAGCTCAAACTTTATTAGGTAAAGTGTATTTACAAATGACGACGCCTAAAGATTTTGGAGGTGTAGAAGGAGGTATTGATGCTAATGGGAATTCAGTTACTAGAACACAAAGATTTCAACAAGCTAAAAATGAATTTGATGGAATTGTAGGTCAGTACGAACTAGAAGCAAATTATTCAGATGTTTTTTCTGTTGCTAAAGAGAATGTTAATACTGAAGTTATTTTTTCAGTTGGTTTTATTAGTGGACCTGTAGGAGGTAGTGATTGGGGAGATGTTTTAGGGCCATGGGGTAATAATAGACATGGAGCAGGGTTTAGTGCTTATCCAATTAACTTAAATTTTGCTTTCCAATATTTATTGCCAGATAACCTTGTCTCTAATACTAGTCTTTTTAATGTTAACGGTGTAGGTTTATATCCAGAACCTTTAGCGCCTTTCTTTAATGCAGGTACTAACAGATTGTCTAATCCAGTTAAGTTGTTAGGGTTTAACAATTTTGTTTCAGATGCTAGATTTGATCAAAATGTAGCAAGATTTCATGCGCAAAACTTAGCTCAGTTTGCAGAAGGAACAAGAGAGCTTACACCTTTAGGATTATTGAATCAACAAGAATTATTAGAAACAGGAAGATGGCAACCATGGAAATTTCAAAAACCAAACCCTAACCCAAATTTAGGAGGTCAAGGAGATATAGATTTTCCGTATTTAAGATATGCTGATGTGTTACTAATGATGGCTGAAATTCAAAATGAATTAGCTGGACCAGGTGCAGCAGAACCATTTGTGAATCAGGTGGCTTTACGACCATTGAAAGATCAAGTGTTGAGAGTAATACCTCCTTTCAACTATGCAGCAGCTATGCCTACTGATACTGCAGATGGTGTTGGTAGAGGTGATCTTCCAGCTTTAGTAGAGGCAAATCTAGAAATGGTAAATACAGCTGATTTTATTGTTCAACCTAGTGATTTGGCTTCAAAGGAAGCTATGCTTGATCGTATTTTATTAGAGAGAGCTAAAGAGTTATGTTTTGAAGGTAAAAGAAAAGAGGATTTAATACGAACAGGAAAGCTTACTGAAGTTGTAAATGCTATAGAAAGAGGACAGGTTACTACTGCTTTAATGCTTGATGATATAAAAATTGAATACGACCAAAATAAGCATGTGTTTTGGCCTATTCCTTTTAGAGAAATTAGTTTGAATCCTAACTTAAAGCAAAACTGTGCTTACGGGGGCGGAAATGGTGAATGCTTTTAAAATTTTGATAAGATCATGAAAAAAATAATAACAGTTCTATTAATCATTAGTTGTCTAGTTTCTTGTGATGAGACTACACTAGATACAAATTTTACCCCTGAGGGTGAATTAACCAAAATAGAGGTTATAACTTCAGATAATCAAGGATCAAATGTAGATCCTGATGTAGGGTTAGAAATCCCGAAGTTTACATTAATCAACACAAATGTAACCTTTAAATCTACTACAGATCCGTCTTTAATAGAAAGTAGTTTATGGTTAATACCACAACCAGATGCAAGACCAAGTACTGGAGATGCAACACTTTTAAATGTAACAGAATTTACTGAAAATGAACCTGTAGTTCAGTTTTTAAGAGGTAATGAAACAAATGATAATGTTGAGGCTAATGGTTTTTTTGTTAGTCTTATTGAAACATTAAAAGATGGTACTATTAATAGAGCAGGTGTTCAAATAGTAGTTCGAGAAGGTCTTAATCCTGCTATAGTTAGTGCACCAGCTACAAGAAATGTTCCAACTTCAATTCAATTACCACCTTTAGGTGTTCTTGGTTTGGCAACAACCGATACCAATACATCTTTTGTTTGGAAAATTGTTGATGATGGCTTTTTTATTGATCCGAGTGGTGCACAGGTTACAGAATTAATTGTCAATAATGCAGTACCAGACTTAAATAGTGTTCCAGTAGTATTTACTGCTACTGATGAAAGAAGTGAAATTTCACTACAAATTATTAGGAATGCACCAGTTCCTACTACCTCTGAAGTTGTGGTTTTCCCGATTACAGTTTTACCAGGTTTAGTACCTAATGGAGGAGCTTTTAAGGATAATGTGAAATTGAACAGTGAAGGTAATCAAATACGTATTTTATATGAAGATGTTGAATTCGATAATGCAAGTATTATTCAACCTAGTGACTATACTGTTGATGTTAACACAAGTGGTACAGGTATTACTTTACAGTCGACTACTGTAACTAATGTAGCTACTACTATGGTAGATGTTGTTGATGATACTGGGGCTCCTGTACTTGACGATAATGGAGTTCAGAAAAAAGCAACTGAAGTAACTTTAACGTTATCTCAAAAAATACCACCATTGTTTATGGATAATGTTACTTTGAGTTTTTCTAATATTAATGTTTTGTCTACAGAAAATATTCCTATTGCAAATTTTGAAGGCACAAGATCTTTAGCTGTAGCAGAAACAGGTGAAAATATTATGCCATCAGCATCTTTTGATTTTGAAGATGGTATGTTTTGGAATGGAGGAGGTTTTTTCTTTCCTAACCCTCCAAATACATCAGAGATTTCGTTTAGTAGTGAACAAGCCTATACTGGTACTCAAAGTCTTTTATTTGAGACTGTAGGTACTAATTTGAGTACTTTACCAACAAACTTTGGTATTGGAGCTTCTGTGATAACTACAGACTCACCAATGTTAACTAATGGAACAGAATATACATTTTCTATGATGGTTTATGTAGAATCAACTAGTCCAGGTGCTTCAGTAGCTTCTTTTTTATTAGACTTTGCAAGTTTTCCTCAAGGAGCTGAACTAAATGCATTACCAACAGGTCAGTGGGTTGTGATCAGTGGAACTAGAGTTGTTGGTGCTGATAATCGTATATTAATTAGAGTTGTTGCAAATGATGGTACTACAGGAAATGTAAAAGTATTTGTAGATCATTATGATGTTCGTGTAGCAGATGATGGTAAATAATACACAATACAAGTGAATTTTAGAGTTATTAAATATCGCAATCCAATTGTTAAAATTGTTTGAATTATTATTAAAGAGTCGGTTATCAATCGACTCTTTTTTATTGTTCCTAGTTTAGTTTAAACTATGTTTTTAGTGTGTTTTAGTTTTGAAATTATTGTGAAGTACTATTTGTAGTTGGCCTTTTAGCAATAGCCAAGTGCAAAAATGATATTAAAAAACGACTAGTGCAAAATGGTTTGTAGTTTCTACTAAAAAGAAAAAGATAAAATTGTTGTGTTGTTATATTCCTTATTGGGTTCTAACAAAGTTGTAGGGAAATTAGTGTTGTTAGGACTGTCGGGAAATTTTTGAGTTTCAAAACATATAGCTGGGTAATCAGTATACGTCGTATCTTTTTTTAAATTTAAATGATTAAAGTTAACAGGAGTGTAAATTACAACACCAGGTTGATTAGTGTTGATTTTCATTGTAATACCAGTTTCTTCAGAACTTATTACAGCGTTATGTTTAGCAGTATTGAAAACAAAAGTATCATCTAAGCCAGTAAATGTATCATCACCAATAATTTTAGGAGTTCTATAATCATATTTTGTCTTTGCAACATCTACTATTTTTCCTGTTGGGATTAAATGTTTATTGACTTCTAGATATTGATCAGAGTTTAATTGTAGTTTATGATTTAAAATAGAGTGTTTCCCACTTAAATTATAATAACTATGGTTGGTCATATTTACATGGGTTTTTTGATCGCTTACTGCTGTATATTGAATGATAACTTCATTATTATCAGTTAAACTGTATGTGGCTTTTACCATTAAATTACCAGGGAAGCCTTCTTCTAAATGTTTACTCTTGTATGAAAAGACAACACTCGAAATATATGATCTTTGTTCTATAACTTCTTGAATCTTCCATATTTTTCTGTCAAAACCATTCATGCCACCATGTAGATGAATATTGTTATGATCATGAGGTAATGTATAGTTTTGTTGGTCTATTGTAAATCCAGTATTAGAGATTCGACCAGCATACCTTCCCACAGTACTTCCTAAATAAACACGTTCATTTAAAAAAGATGGGTTATAATATTCTTGATCATCCTGTAAACTAAGTACTACGTTTGTCAATTTCTGATGCTTATTAGGAACTTTCAAACTTAGTATAGTAGCACCAAAAGTGCTAAGTTTTAATTCCATTCCATTTTTATTAGCCAATGTAATTGTAGTAGGAATAATTGTGTGTAATGGTTTTAAATTCATTTATAAAGAAGACTGTCTTTTTATGAAGTCAGTTTTTAAAATTTCGTGTGTAAATTCTTTAGGAACTTCCGCATTCATATTTTCTATTCTACTAATTAAAGTGTCGAATGCTTGTTTTCCCATTTGTCCTTCATTTTGATTGATAATAGATAATGAAGGAATGGTGTATTTAGGAATTGTACCATCTGTAAATCCAATCACAGAGATATCGTTAGGGATGTTAAATCCATTTTCTTGAACAATTTTAAGTGTACAAATAGCAGATAATTGATCTGAAGTAATAATAGCATCAATATTATGTTCCTTCAAATATTTTTTTAATATAGGGTTAAATTGATCGTAGTTAGGTATTTCTATAATTAAGTTTTCACTTTCTTTATTTAATTCTTCTAAAGCTCTTATATATCCTTCTTTTCTTAATTGTCCAACACTAGTTTGAGAAATGGTAGATAAAAAACAGATGTTTTTACAACCTTTTTCATAAAGGTGCAAGGTGGCTTCTCTTGTAGCTTCAAAATCATCTATGGTAATTTTATCACATTCAATTTCATGACAAACTCTATCAAACATAACAACAGGTAATCTTCTTTCACTAAAGTTTTTTAGGTGTGAGTACTCTTGTGAATCTTGTGTTTCTTGTGATAACGAAATAATAATACCATCAACACTACCATTAAGTAGAATAGAAACAGCCTCCTTTTCTTTTTCTATAGTGTCATTTGATAAACTAATTAGAATTTTATAATTTCTTTTAGTAGCTTCGTCTTCAATTGCTCTAATTATTTTAGCAAAAAAGTCACTTTCAATAGTAGGTAGAATAACACCGATTCTTTTGGTAGCGCTAGATTTTAAACTTCTAGCGATATCGTTAGGCACGTAATTTAATGATCTAGCTACTCGTAATACATTATTTTTTGTTTCTTGACTGATTTCATGGCTATCGTTAAGTGATTTAGATACAGTTGAAGCCGAAACTCCTAAAATTGCAGCAATATCTTTTAATGTTACTTGATTACGCATAAGCTAGATCCTTTTTTTACATTATTATTATAAACTATAATGTTTATTACTTAATTCTTTCAGTGTATTTGCAGCTTGTTCGGCAGTGATATCTCTTTGCGGATTGGCAAACATTTCATATCCAACCATAAATTTTTTTACTTCTGCTGATCGTAATAAAGGAGGGTAAAAAGACATGTGAAAATGCCATTCTGGATGTTCTTTGTCTGTTGGACTTTGATGTATTCCTGAAGAGTAAGGAAATGAGGTTTCGAATAAGTTATCGTATCTAGTGGTAACCTCTTTAATAATTTCAGAAAAAGATAATGTTTCTTGACTATTTAATTGTTTAATGCTGTTGTAATGACGAATTGGAGCGATCATTACTTCATAAGGCCATACAGCCCAAAAAGGTACTAAAGCGACAAAGTGTTCATTTCTAGCAATGATACGTTCGTCAAGACTTATCTCTTTTTGAATATATGCACCCAATAAGCTTTTACCAGTTTTAGTGTAATGCTTGGCTTGTTGTTCTTGTTTTTTTAATACAATTTCAGGAATAGAACTTTGCGCCCATACTTGCCCATGCGGATGAGGATTACTACAGCCCATAATAGCTCCTTTGTTCTCAAAAATTTGAACATGATTAATTTTCTCCTTACTACCTAATTCTGTATATTCTTTTTTCCATAAATCAATCACTTTAGCAATATCTTCAACGTCCATTAAAGGCAGTGTCAAAGAATGATTAGGAGAGAAACAAATTACTTTACATATTCCAGATTCCGTCTTTGCCTTTAACATATCGTCTTCAAAAATTTCTTCTGGCTGATCCTCTAGCAATGCAGCAAAATCGTTAGTAAAAACGAACGTTGATGTATAATCAGGGTTAACTGCTCCATTTGCTCTAGTGTTACCTGGGCATAAATAGCAATTAGGATCGTAATCAATTTTAGGTAAATCAGTTGGAGTGTCTTTTTTACCTTGCCATGGTCTTTTAGTTCTATGTGGAGAAACTAAAACCCATTCATCAGTTAAAATATTATATCTTCTATGAGAGTAATTATTAATATCCATACTTATATTTTTACACCATCTCCAATATGAATAGCAATTGGAGTTAAATCAATTGAAAACTCGTTTCTGTAAGCTATTGAAATTTCTTCTATTAAATTTTCTACAAAATCTTTATGAATTAAATTTATAGTACATCCACCAAAGCCTCCGCCCATCATTCTAGCTCCTAGTATTTGATCGAACTTTTTTGAATATTCTACTAAAAAATCAAGTTCAGTACAACTCACTTCATATAATTTACTTAAACCTTCATGCGATTTGTATAATAGTGCACCTAAAGTTTGTAAATCATTTCGTTGAATAGCTTCTACAGCTTTTAATGTTCTTTGATTTTCTTTAGAAACAAATAAAGCTCTATTATATATTTTTTCTGAAAGTAGATTTTTAAACTCTTTAACTACATCTGGTTTAACATCACATAAATACTGAAGATCATTATATTTAGCACTAATTGTTTTCATTGCAGTTTCACATTCTCCTCGTCTTACATTGTACTCGCTAGTTGCTAAATTATGTGAAACGTTAGTATTTAATAAAACAAGCTTATAGTCACCAAAATTTACTTTAATGGTTTCGTAATCGTTTGTTTTACAGTTTAGAAGCAGTAGGTGATCTTTTTTACCTTTTACGACCGTAAATTGATCCATTATACCACATTTTGTGCCTACCATGGTATGTTCTGCATCTTTAGAAAGATTGATGATTTCAAGATCTGTTAATCCAATATTAAAAAGTTCATTTAACCCTTTTGCTATACCACATTCAAGAGCAGCAGAAGAACTAACACCAGATCCTAAAGGTAAATTACTGTCAATATAACAATCGAAGCCTTTAACAGTATTAGGTTTAAGAACATTAATGTAGTAAATAACACCAATAATGTAATTGTGCCATTCTATGGAACTTCGATTTAGGTTCGATAAATCAATAGTAAATTCACTGTCAATATTTTTAGAATATACAGTAATATGGGTACTATTGTTTTTTTTTAATTTTAGCGTTATTTTTTTGTCAATTGCGGCTGGCAATACATGTCCTCCATTATAATCTACGTGTTCACCAATCAAATTAATTCTTCCTGGAGATTTTATCACAAGATCATAAGAATCGTTTTTATTCATAATTTAAATAAGGTTTGCTACATCATAATATGTAAAGTAAATATAGATATGTAAAAGGTTTTTTAGAGGTGTAATAAACTAGACATAAACTAGACAGATTCCTATTAATTTCCTAGAAAATAATAGACAATACCTTCTCTATGATTTTTTTTGATCCTGTTTTATTGTTAATATTGTTTTGCGAATAACTTTTTTAAAAGAATGTTTTAATCATGTATAAATCATTATCATTACTACTATTTTTAGTTTTCTGCTTTACATTCAATAGACTGCAAAGTCAGGAAGGTGATGGAGATAAGATTTATGAAAAAGCAATGAAAGTTCGCTTAGAATATCCTGATAGTGCCATTCAGTTATTCAATAAAAGCTATAAGATTTTTATAAAGCAGAAAGATACTATTAAAGCTATTTATAATATTTTAAATGAAAGTGAGGTTTATGAGAATAATGCAAAGTATGCTAAATCGTATGAGATTTTGTGGAAAGCAGTTATTATGTTAGATGCTACTGATAAGGAGAGCTTAAAATCTGTTTTATATCATCGATTAGGAAGAATTTTTTCTTATCACAAACGAGAAAAAGAATCTGTTGAGTATTTAAAAAAGGCACTAAATATTCAAAGAAGTATTATGAAAAAGAGTAATTTATCTAAAGTTACTTTGGTGCCTTATTATTATTCACTTGTTTCTACATACCGAGAATTAAATAATGATGAACTGACCCGCTCGTACTTAGATAGTTGTTACATGTATTATGATGAAAAAAAATCATTGGTAGCTAAGGCTTTTATAGATTTTGAAAATGCATGTCAATTGATTAAAACAGATAGTAAAAAAGCACTTGAATTATTTGAAGGCTTGTATCCATGGTTCGTGAAAAACTCACCAACATATTTAGTACTATTCAATAAATATAAAGGAGATGCTTATCTGCAATTATCAAACTTTTCTGAAAGTGAAAAATGTTATTTAAATGCATTAGAAATTTCAAAAAAATATAATAGTCACATCGATTTCACAGCATTGATATATCAACAACTAGCAAAACTCTACGCTTTAAAAGGAAATTACAAACTGGCCTTTGATAATTTGAATAAAGAAAAAGAACTCGATCAAAAAGTATTTGATATCAGAAGTGAACGAAATCAAAATCATATAGAAATTAAAAATGAGTTTTTAATTGAAAAACAAAAACAAACCCAATTATTGCAAGAGCAATATTTAAAGCAATTAGAACAAGAGGATAAGATTAAAAACTTACAAAGAATTGTATTGTTAATTTCAATTGTTTTTATTCTTGCTATTGGCTTTTCATATGTAAGACGTTTACGATATAAACACACTTCTGAGAGGAAAATGTTAGAAATGAGTAAAGAGTTGGAGATAAAGAAAAAGAATGAAATGTTAGATTTAAAAAATAAAGAATTAGCAACTTCAGCATTGCAAATCATAGAAAAAGATGAGTTGTTAAAGATGTTGAAAGGTAAAATTGAAGCTTCAAAAACAGATAAATCTAAAGTACAAGAAATTAATAACGCACTACGCACAATATCTGTAAGTAATAATAAAAATTGGGAAGAATTTAAATTGCGATTTGTAGATGTAAATAAAGAGTTTTATGATAAAGTTTTTGAGCGTTTCCCAAATTTGAGTCAAGGAGATCAAAAAATATGTGCTTTAATTAAGCTTAATTTTTCTAGTAAAGATATGGCAAAACTTTTAGGGATTTCTGTAGAGTCTGTTCATACCTCTAGACATAGAATTCGAAAAAAAATGAATTTAGATAGAAGTATAAATCTAGAAGATTTTATTAACTCTATTTAGTTGTAATTTGAGTTGAATATATCATTTCTACGCAACAGATTTATTAGTTTTAAGCCTGAAAAATCTTAATTTTACACGCGATTAATTGAGAATACAATAAATAATTTAGTTGTTTTTTAAGATTATATCACTAAAAACCAACCTTAAAATCTTAATTTCATATAAACAAAGTCCTATTTCTTAGGATTTCACACTACCTTTTTTTATTTTTTTAATTCGTTTAAAAAACACATATAACCCTCAGAAAATAAGGCTTAAACTCCTTTCTTAGTGTGGTTTTACAAGTGTTGTTAGATGCTTGTAAAGTTTTTGTCAAGTGCCTTTATTTATCACTTAAATGCCTTTTCATCTATTTTTAGCTCACTCATTTTTGTGGCATTATCATCAAACACAAAATGTTGAAAAAACTAAGTAATAATTACTACGAGATATCATCTCTACGGCAAATAAATTTTAAGTAAATGAAGGCAACTCTCTACGAGGGAAACAAAGTATTATCCATAATTGATAAGGATATTGAATTACCGAAAGCGAATGAAGTAAGGATTAAAGTGGCTTATGCAGGAGTCTGTGGGACAGATATGCATATTTATCATGGAATGATGGATAAAAGGGTAAACATTCCTTTAACAATTGGTCATGAAATGTCGGGGACAATAGATGCCATAGGAGAAGACGTTAAGGAGTATAAAATTGGAGAAAAAGTGGTTGTTAGACCTTTAGATGATCGATTAGTAAAACCATCGGATAAAGGATTCAATCATATCTGCGAAGAATTAAAATTTATAGGGATAGATAGCCCTGGAGCAATGCAGCAGTATTGGAATGTACCTGCGTTTACACTTCATAAACTTCCTGAAACAACTGATTTAAAATTGGCGGCATTGGTGGAACCACTTTCTGTAGCTACTCACGATGTTCGTATGAGCGGATTAAAACCTAACGAGTACGCTGTAGTATTAGGAGGTGGGCCAATAGGAATGTTGATTGCTCTGGTAGCTAAAGAAATGGGAGCTAATGTTATTATTTCAGAAGTGAATGAGACTAGAATAGCCAAAGCTAAAGAAATGGGGTTAGAAGCAGTGAACCCGATAGCGACTAATTTGGTAGAATATGTAAAAGAGAAAACAGAAGGACGATTAGCAGATGTAGTATTTGAAGTAGCAGGAGTACAGTCTACATTAGATATTATGACAGAAGTAGCGGGAATTCGAGGGAGAATTGTAATGGTTGCTATTCATGGCGAGCCTAAACCAGTAAACTTATTTAAATTCTTTTGGAAAGAATTGCAATTAATAGGAGCACGAGTATACGAAAAGGAAGACTATGAAAAGTCGATACAACTCATCAACGAAAACACATTGCCATTTTCAGAAATGATTACAAGTGTAGTACCATTATCTGAAATTCAAGAAATATTCGAGGGTATAGACAAAAACCCTAACGGAATGAAAACACTAATAGATTGTCAATCAATTTAAAAAAATAAAATTACTTCATGGGAATATTAAATGCATTCAGTTTAGAAGGAAAAACAGCATTAGTAACAGGTTGCAAAAGAGGAATTGGTAAAGCAATGGCAGTAGCTTTAGCAGAGGCAGGAGCAGATATAATTGGAGTTTCAGCATCATTAGAATTACATGGAAGCGAGGTTGAGAAAGCAGTAACAGCTACAGGTAAATCTTTTAAAGCATATCAATGTGATTTTGGAGATAGAAAAGCATTATATGAATTTATCAAACAAGTAAAGGAAGATTACCCTAAAGTGGATATCCTAGTCAATAATGCAGGTACAATTTTACGAGCTCCAGCTGTAGAACACTCAGATGATTATTGGGATAAAGTAATTGAAATTAATCAATCTGCTCAGTTTATTTTAACAAGAGAGTTTGGAAAAGAAATGGTAAAAAGAGAAGAAGGAAAAATAATTTTCACGGCTTCTTTATTAACCTTCCAAGGAGGAATTACTGTTCCGGGTTACGCTGCAAGTAAAGGTGCAATAGGGCAATTAACCATGGCTTTTGCGAATGAATGGGCAGGCAAAGGTATTAATGTAAACGCAATAGCGCCAGGTTATATATCAACAGATAATACAGAAGCTTTAAGAAATAATCCAGAAAGAGCAACTTCAATCTTGTCAAGAATTCCAGCAGGAAGATGGGGACAACCAGAAGATTTTGCTGGACCAATAGTGTTCTTAGCATCTAAAGCATCAGACTACATGAGTGGTTCTGTAATGCTAGTCGATGGAGGATGGATGGGAAGATAAACTAAACTTAAAAACAACGAAATCATGTCAACAGTTAAAGAATACCAACTATTTATAAACGGTGAGTGGATTAGCTCAACATCTGGAGAAACGATAGATGTTGTATGTCCTGCAACAGAAGAAGTTGTTGCTAAAGTACAGAACGGAACACCAGAAGAGGCTATTAAAGCACTTAAAGTTGCAGAGAAAGCTCAAAAAGAATGGAGAAAATTACCAGCACGCACACGAGGTGAATATTTATATAAACTAGCCGATGAAATTGATGCTAATTCCGAGTATTTAGCAAAGTTATTAGTTAGTGAGCAAGGAAAATTATTGAAAGTAGCTAAAATGGAAGTTGCCGTAACTGCAACTTTTATTAGATATGCCGCTGAAGGGGCAAGAAGAATAGAAGGAGACATTATTCCTTCTGATAATCCAAATGAACAAATTTGGATTCAAAAAATTCCAAGAGGTGTTGTGGTAGCTATTACTGCTTGGAATTTTCCTTTGGCTTTAGCAGGAAGAAAGTTAGGTCCAGCTTTAGTTGCAGGAAATACGTTAGTTATTAAACCAACTTCAGAGACTCCTTTGGCAACGTTAGAGTTAGGTAATTTGGCAAATAAAGTTGGTATTCCAGCAGGGGTTATCAATATTTTAACAGGACCAGGAAGAGCGATGGGTAATGCCTTGGTAGAGAGCTCTGTTACAAAAATGGTGACGATGACTGGGTCTACACCAGTAGGTCAACAAATTGCTAGAAATGCAGCTCAGAATTTGACACACGTACAATTAGAATTGGGAGGGAAAGCACCTTTTATAGTGTTTGAAGATGCCGATATAGATGCAGCCGTTGATGCAGCCTTACATTCTAGATTCGATAATTGCGGACAAGTATGTACTTGTAACGAAAGAATGTATATCCATGAAGGAATTTATGATGAGTTCATGGATAAATTCATCACTAAAGTAAAAGCACTTAAGGTAGGTGACCCAATGCTAGAAGAAACAGATATGGGACCAAAAGTAAATGCTTCTGAGTTAAAAAATATGGAGCATTTAGTAGCGGTAAGTTTAGAAGAAGGAGCAACTTTAGCAACAGGAGGGAAAAGACCAGAAGGTTCAGCGTTTGAGAAAGGTTTTTGGTTCGAACCTACGGTACTAACCAATGTAACACAAGAAATGACAATTGTACACGAAGAATCTTTCGGGCCAATTTTACCAGTCTTAAAGTTCAAAACATTTGATGAAGTAATTGGATATGCTAACGATTGTGATTATGGTTTAGCTGCTATGGTATTTACTAACGATATCAGTACAATAATGAAATGTAATGAAGAGCTTGAGTTCGGAGAAATTTATGTAAACCGTGGTCATGGAGAACAACATCAAGGTTTCCATAATGGCTATAAATTATCGGGTTCAGGAGGTGAAGATGGGAAGTATGGTTTTGAACAATACTTAGAAAAGAAAACTTTTTATGTAAGACATAAAGCATAATTGTTGCTCATGAGGTTAGTTTTTTGTACGCTAATAACACTCATTATTTGCAGTAATGTAAATGCTCAAACAGAAGAAAAACCATGGTTTAATGAAAGTTTTTCTTTTGAGAAAAGAGCAAGATTACTAGTAAAAGCAATGACTCTTGAGGAAAAATGTAGTCAATTTATTTCTGATGCTAAAGCTATTCAACGTTTAGGAGTTCCCGAGTATAATTGGTGGAATGAATCGTTGCATGGAGTGGCCAGAAACGGAAAAGCTACTATTTTCCCTCAAGGAATTGCTATGGGAGCAACTTTTAGTCCTGAATTAATTAAAAAAGTAGCATCAGCAATTTCAGATGAAGCTAGAGCTAAGTTTCAAGTATCACAATCAATAGATAATAGAGGGAAATATTCAGGTTTAACATTTTGGTCGCCCAATGTTAATCTTTTTAGAGATCCGCGTTGGGGTCGTGGTCAAGAAACTTATGGAGAAGATCCATATTTAATGGCTAAAATAGGCGTAGCCTATGTCCAAGGAATCCAAGGAAATCATCCTAAATATTTAAAAGCAGCTGCTTGCGCGAAACATTTTGCTGTGCATTCAGGACCAGAAGAATTAAGACATAGTTTTAATGCAAAACCATCTAAATTAGATCTGTACGAAACGTATTTACCTGCTTTTGAAGCGTTGGTTACGGAAGCTAAAGTAGAAGGTGTCATGGGAGCTTATAACGCAGTATACGATGAACCTGCTACAAGTAGTAAGTTTCTGTTAAATGAAATTTTACAAGATAAATGGGGGTTTAATGGGTATATTGTTTCTGATTGTGGAGCTCTTGGTGATATTTTGAATGGGCATAAAAAAGCTAATTCTGCTGAAGAAGCTGCTGCTATGGCATTTAATACTGGAGTGAATTTAAATTGTGGATGGGTGTATGAAAACCTTAAAAAAGCTGTAGAGAAAGGATATGTAAAAGAAAAGTTTCTTAATCAACAATTAGAAAAGCTTTTTCTAACACGTTTTAAACTTGGTTTTTTTGATAAAAAGGAAAGTAACCCTTACAATTCTTTAAGTACAACTGTTATAAATTCTAAAAAGCATAAAGATTTAGCTAGATCTGTAGCTCAAAAATCTATTGTTTTATTGAAAAATAAGAATAATGTACTTCCTTTAAAAAAGGATATTAAATCATTGTACGTTACTGGCGCATTTTCATCTTCAACAAATATTTTAATGGCGAATTATTACGGAATGTCTTCTAATTTGGTAACAGTTTTAGAAGGTGTAACGGATAAAGTTTCTTTAGGAACTTCATTGAATTATAGACAGGGAGTACTGCCATTTACTCAGAATCTGAACCCGAAAAATTGGGCACCACATGTAGCTAAAGAAGTAGAGGCTACAATTTTAGTAGCTGGTATTTCTAATGAAATAGAAGGAGAAGAAGTAGATGCAATAGCTTCTGAACATAAAGGAGATCGATTAGATTTAAAGTTACCGCAAAGTCAAATAGATTACATAAAACAAATTAGTAAAAACAAAAAAGGGCCATTAATTCTAGTGATTGGTACTGGAAGCGCAGTTTCGTTAGAGGAAGTAGCGCCATTAGTAGATGCGATACTAGTAATGTGGTATCCTGGTGAACAAGGAGGAAATGCCGTTGCAGATGTTTTGTTTGGCGATGTAGCTCCTTCTGGTCATTTACCAGTTACATTTCCTAAACATGTAAGTCAACTTCCTGCTTTTGATGATTACAGCATGAAAGGAAGAACTTATAAGTACATGAAGAAAGAACCGATGTATCCTTTTGGCTTCGGATTAACTTATGGGGATATTTCACTTTCGGAAATTAATACAAATACAAATCAGTTAAAAAAGGATGGCAATGATTTAGAAGTTTCATTGACGGTAGAAAATGATAGTACTAATGCTTTAGAAGAAGTGCTTCAAGTGTATTTAGTACCAAAAGATACCAAAGGTTTTCTTCCTATATATGCTTTAAAAAACTTTAAAAGAGTTGTCTTAAAACCAAAAGAAAAACAAAAAGTAACATTCACAATTCCAAATGAAAATTTTTTGCAAACCAATTTAAAAGGTGAAAAAGATTGGATTAAAGGAACCTATAAAATTATGATTAATAACTCGCTTCCAAGTAAGCGTAGTAGTGCTTTAGGGGCAACAAAACCTTCGGAAGTTATACTAGAGTTAAAATAAAAGACATGAGTACAAAAATAGCGAGTATAAACACAAATTTATTTACAGTTCCATTGCCAGAAGTGCTTTCTGATGCAAAACACGGAGACCATTATCATTTTGAGTTAGTTACAGTGACGGTTACTTTGGAAGATGGTACTGAGGGAACTGGTTATACCTACACTGGTGGAAAAGGAGGATACGCTATAAAAGCCATGGTAGAACATGATTTTACCAATGTGTTAGTAGGTAAAGACGGAACAGATATAGAGGGTGTTTATGATTTTTTAGAATGGCATATTCATTATGTTGGTAGAGGAGGTATTGCATCGTTTGCTATTTCAGCTGTAGACATTGCATTATGGGATATTCGTTGTAAAAAAGCTAACCAACCATTATGGAAAATGGTTGGAGGAGTTTCAAATACATGTAAAGCATATTGTGGAGGTATCGATTTAATGTTTCCTATCGAAAAGCTGCTTAAAAACATGGATGATTATTTATCTAGAGGATTTAATGCTGTAAAAATTAAAATAGGAAAAGAAAACTTAGCAGAAGATATCGCTAGAATAAAAGCGGTAAGAGAACATATTGGACCAGATGTAACCTTTATGGTAGATGCTAATTATGCTATGACTGTAGAAAAAGCAATCGCAGCAATAGAGGCCTTTAAACAATATGATATTACATGGTTTGAAGAGCCTATTATTCCTGATAATTATAAAGGATATGGAGAAATTGTTGAAAGAACTGGTTTTCCTTTAGCAATGGGTGAAAACTTACATACCATTCATGAATTTGAATATGCTATGGATCAGGCAAAACTATCCTTTGTTCAACCAGATGCTTCTAACTGTGGAGGGGTTACAGGTTGGTTAGCAGCTGCAAAATTAGCAAAAGAGCATAATATTCCTGTGTGTTCACACGGAATGCAAGAATTACATGTGAGTTTAGTTTCAGCTCAACCGAATGCAGGCTGGTTAGAAGTGCATAGTTTTCCTATAGACGAATATACGAAAAGGCCTCTAGTGGTAGAGAATTTTAAAGCTGTAGCTCCAGATACACCTGGAGTAGGAGTTGAATTTAATTGGGAAAAACTAGAGCCATTTAAAAAGTAAAAAATACATGAGTAATACAATAACAGACGAACAGTTAGATTTTTTAGGAATTACGAATAAAGATAAATTAAGTGCAGCGAGTAAAAGAGCACTGAATTGGCCTATTGATTTAGGAAATGAGTGGTTTTTTGAATATGAAGTTGAAAATTTAAAAGGAGATTTAGCATACGAAGAGGGCATTGTCAGAAGAGATCCGAGTGCAATGATCAAACACGATGAAAAATATTTTGTTTGGTATTCTAAATCGGTAGGAGCTACAGATGGTTTTGCTGGAGATATCGAAAAGGAAAAGGTCTTTCCTTGGGATAGATGTGACTTATGGTATGCGACTTCATATGACGGAATTACATGGAAGGAAGAAGGGGTAGCAGTAAAGAGAGGAGAGAAAGGAGCTTATGATGATCGATCTGTTTTTACTCCTGAGGTTATGGAATATGAAGGAAAATATTATTTAGTGTATCAAACTGTACAATCACCATACACTGTTAGGGTTAAGAATCAAGTAGGTTTAGCTTGGTCTGATTCACCGCATGGTCCTTGGACAAAATCTGAAGAACCTATTTTAAGTCCTGCAGATAATGGAGTTTGGAAAGGGGATGCTGATAACCGTTTTGCAGTTGAGAAGAAGGGAGATTTTGATAGTCATAAAGTTCACGATCCCTGTATCATTCCTTACAACAATAAATTCTACTTGTATTATAAAGGAGAGCAAATGGGAGAAGCGATTACGTTTGGAGGTAGACAAATTAGACATGGTGTAGCTGTTGCTGATGATCCTAAAGGGCCTTACATAAAATCAGAATATAATCCTATTTCAAATAGCGGTCATGAAATTTGTGTTTGGAAATACAATGGAGGTATTGCTTCACTAATTACTACTGATGGACCTGAGAAAAATACCCTTCAATGGTCGCCAGACGGAATTAACTTTGATATCAAAGCGGTGGTAAAAGGGGCACCTCATGCTATTGGACTCAACAGAACTGCTGATATTGAAAAAGAACCATGTGAAATTCTTAGATGGGGGTTAACCCATGAATACATGAATGATGACTATCAGTATATCAGAAGATTCACCACTTGGAAAATGAAGCACCATACAGCAAAAGGAGAACGAGGAGAATAATGAAGAAAGTTGTAACATTTGGTGAAATCTTATTACGATTATCACCGCCAGAAAATTTAAGATTTTCACAAGCTAATAGTTTTGATGTTCAATTTGGAGGTGGAGAAGCTAATGCAGCTGTTTCTTTAGCTAATTACGGAGTACCTGTAGATTTTATTACGAGAATTCCTAATAACGATATAGCACAATGTGCGCTTCTAGAAATGCGTAAAAGAGGCGTAGGTACCAATAATATTCTTTTTGGAGGAGATCGATTGGGAATTTATTTTCTGGAAAATGGAGCGGTAAGTAGAGGTAGTAAAGTTGTATATGATAGGGAGAACTCTTCTATGTCAGAAATTACTCCAGGAATGATAGATTGGGATAAAGTTCTTGATGGTGTAGCTTGGTTTCACTGGTGCGGAATAACTCCTGCTATTTCTAAAAGTGCAGCGGATGCCTGTTTAGAAGCAGTAAAAGTAGCTTCAGCTAAAGGAATTACAATCTCAACAGATTTTAATTATCGTGCTAAGCTTTGGAAATACTGCGATCATAATGAAAGGCAAGAGATTATGACGGAATTAACTTCGTACAGTACTATTATTCTAGGAAGTGAATATGATGCAAAAATGTTTTTTAACATACTCCCTAAGGAAATTTCAGCTGAGTTAACTAAAGAAGAAAAAGATAAGGAAGCATTTCTATCAGTTTGCAATCAAGTAAAGGAAAGATTTCCATCTATAAAAAAGTTTATTAAAACAATACGAGAATCTGTATCAGCTTCTCATAACAATTTAGAAGCAATTTTATACGATGGAGAGCAATTGTATGAGTCTCCTAAATATGAAATAACAGATATAGTTGATAGAGTTGGAGGAGGAGATGCTTTTATAGGTGCATTAATTTATATCCTGTTAAATAACAAGAATGATAATCAAAAGGCGCTAAACTTTGCTATTGCAGCTTCAGCTTTAAAACATACGATAAAAGGCGATGCAAATTTGGTGACAGTTGAAGAGGTAGAACGATTAATGAATGGAGATGCTTCAGGTAGAGTTTCCCGATAAGTGTTTCATAAAAATTAAAGAAATTAATGGCAAAATATTCAAGATTAGTAGTCATAAATACTATGGTTGAAACGGGGCTGGTTCCCCTTTTTTATCATGAAGATATCAATATAAGTAAGCAAGTATTAAAAGCTTGTTATGATGGTGGTGCTCGTTTATTAGAGTTTACGAATAGAGGAGATTTTGCACATCAGGTTTTTGAAGAGTTGAATAGGTATGCTTTAGAAAGTTTGCCAGGAATGATTTTAGGAGTGGGTTCGGTTACTGATGCAGGATCTGCTTCATTATACATGCAGTTGGGAGCTAATTTTATAGTCACTCCTGTTTTAAGAGAAGATATTGCTAAAGTATGTAATCGAAGAAAAGTTTTATGGTCGCCTGGTTGTGGGAGTTTAACAGAAATAGCAAACGCAGAAGAGTTGGGGTGTGAAATTGTTAAACTTTTTCCTGGAGGAATTTATGGGCCAAATTTCGTGAAAGCAGTGAAAGGTCCTCAACCTTGGACAATGATTATGCCTACAGGTGGGGTTTCTACAGATAAAGAAAATTTGACAGCTTGGTTTACTGCTGGAGTTACTTGTGTAGGTATAGGTTCTAAACTAATTTCTAAAGAAGTAATTGCTAATAGAGATTTTGAAAAGTTGAAAAATAACGTAAGTAAAACCATTGCATTTATAAAAGAATTAAAAAAACAAGCAACCAAAATTTAAAATTATGTCTAGTAAACAATCTTATATTGTCCGTATTGCAGCAATTGTTGCATTAGGAGGATTTCTTCTTGGGTTTGATGCATCTGTAATTTCAGGTGTTATAAAATTTATTGAACCTGAATTTAATTTATCAAAAATACAGTTAGGTTGGGCGGTAAGCTCAATAACATTAACAGCAGCTTTAGGAATGATGTTCGCCGGACCCTTGAGTGATAAATACGGAAGAAGAAAACTGCTAAAATATGCGGCATTATTGTTTACCATTTCTGCTATAGGATCTGCATTAGCAGGAAATTTCTTTTGGTTAATTGTATTTAGATTAATTGGTGGATTAGCTGTTGGTGTTGCACTAATAATTGCTCCTATGTATATTGCTGAAATTGCTCCTCCAGAAAAAAGAGGGCAGTTAGTTTCTTTTAACCAGTTAAATATTGTAATTGGTTTATCATTAGCTTTTTTTACAAACTATTTGATTTTAAAGTGGGGTAATTCAAATGCTGGTTGGGTAGAATCGTTAGGTATAGGGAAATGGAATTGGAGATGGATGTTGGGGATTGAAGCTGTACCGGCAATATTATATTTCTTTGGTCTATTTATTGTCCCAAGGAGTCCAAGATGGTTAATGATTCAAGATAGAAAAGACGAAGCTCTTGAGGTAATGAAAAAAGTAGTTTCTGAAGATGAGGCACAAAATCAAATTAATATTGTTTCTCAAAGTATTTCTGATGATCAAAATAAGCCAAAATCTAAATTAAGCGACCTGTTTCATAAATCAATGAGAAAGGTGATTATAATTGGTTTAATAGTAGGTATATTTCAACAGATAGTAGGTATAAATGCAGTGTTGTTTTATGCGCCAATGATTTTTGAACAAACAGGACTTGGAACCGATGCTTCTTTTATTCAAGCTATTTTTGTTGGCCTTACCAATCTAGTATTCACTATTGTCGCTATTTTAACAATTGATAAACTGGGGAGAAAGCCGTTACTACTCATCGGTATGACTGGTATAGTTATTTGTTTAAGTATATTAACTTATGGGTTTAGTGCTGCTAAATTTTCCTTAGACAAGGAAACTATTACTAAGTTTTCGAAAATAGAAGGACTGAATCAGGTTAACTTATCTCAACTTGAAGGAAAAACGTATCAAAACGATTTATCTTTCAAAGAAGCTGTTAAATCTGTTCTTGGAGAACAGTTATTTAAAGATCATGGAACAGCAATAACAAATTCAGGAACACATATGAACACAATATTAATCCTTATCGGGATACTTGGGTTTGTTGCATCATTTGCTGTATCTATTGGCCCAGTAATGTGGGTGTTGTTCTCTGAGCTTTTCCCAAACAGAATTAGAGCTTTAGCAATATCATTTGTAGGCTTAATTAATTTAATTGTAGCCTTTTTGGTACAGTTATTATTCCCTTGGGAACTGTCTAAACTAGGAAACACAACAACTTTTGCAATCTATGCTGTTTTTGCTGTAATAGGATTGGTTTTTGTTTGGTTTAAAGTACCAGAAACAAAAGGGAAGTCGTTAGAAGAGTTGGAAGAAATTTTAGTTAAATAATAGATAATTTAAAAATAGTAACTATGATTTTTTTTCAAAGAAAATATATAGTATCACTTGTCATTTTAGCGACTTTGATAAGCTGTAAACATTCAAAAGAAATAAAAGAAGAAAAAAGTGATGAGCATAAATTAGTGCTTTTTGATTTTGAAGATGTACATCAAAAATTACGTGTAAAACCACAAGACGCTACTTTTGAATTTATTCAAGAAGAAAAGAATAACTATATAAAAGTTAATAATGGTTTTACAATTAAAGAGCCAGGGGTTAAATTATTAGCAACTCAAAACTCACCATGGGATTTATCTTCCTATTTTCAAGTAAAAGCAGATGTTAAAAATGTAGGTGAAGAAGACATTCAAGTAGAAATGTTTGTAGGTAACGATCCTAATTTATTGTTACGTTGGTATTGTTCTGATTATGTTGATTTAAAGCCAGGTGAAGCTAAAACAATAATTGTCGATTTAGCTTGGACTTCGTGGATAAATAAACCTCAAATAGCATTTAAAGGAATGAATGGAGCGCCTGGGAAAATAAAGGCTGATTTGACTAAGGTAACTGAGATTACTTTTAATTCTAGGTATGCAACAAAACGAAATGATTTTATAGTTGATAATGTAAGAGCAGTAGGAAAATATGAAGAGAGAACATCTGAAAATTTCTTTCCTTTTATAGATGAATTTGGTCAGTTTAAACATGTTGATTGGAAAGGGAAAATGCATTCAGAAGAAGAATTAGTAGCAACAGCGAATAAAGAGTTGGCAAATTTAAACACTAGTAAAGGAGCACCGAACATTGGAAAGTATGGCGGGTGGACTGCTGGACCTAAGTTAAGTGCTACAGGTTTTTTTAGAACTGAAAAAATAGATGGTAAATGGTGGATGGTTGATCCTGAAGGTTATCTTTTTTGGACTGCAGGTTTAAATTGTGTATCGTCGGATGCTGTATCTACAGGTATTACAGATAGAGAAGAATACTTTGCAAAAATGCCAGCAAAAGATGAAAAACTAGGGCAGTTTTATCAAGAGACTAATTTTGTTCCTAATCACGGATTCTATTTTGATAAAGTACCTTATACTACATATAATTTTTATCAGAGTAATTTGTATAGAAAATATGGAGATGAATGGAAAAGTAAATTTCAAGATGTAGCTCATAAACGAATAAAAGATTGGGGGATGAACACTATTGGGTTTATGTCCGATTTTGGTGCTACTCGCCAGGGAAGAACGCCTTATGTTGGTTCTATTTGGATTAAAGAGACACCGAAGATAGTCGGATCTAAAGGGTATTGGGGACCAATGCATGATGTGTTTGATCCTAATTTTAGAAAAGCTGTTCAAGAATCAATTCTAGCACAAAAAGAAGGGGCTAATGATCCTTGGTGTATAGGTTATTTTATAGACAATGAGTTGTCTTGGGGATTATTAGGTTCTCTCTCTGTAGGAGCATTAAAAAGTCCCGAAACACAACCAGCAAAAATTGAATTTATTAGAGATTTAAAGAAAAAGTATCAAAAAATTGAAAAACTAAACAAAGTTTGGGGTGCTAAATATACTTCATGGGATCACATGCTTAAAGTGAAAGAATCGCCAAATGAAGAATTAGCAAAAGATGACTTAATAGCGTTTTATAGAAAAATTGCAGATACTTATTTTAAGACTATTCATGAGGAAATTAAAAAAGTAGCTCCTAATCAAAACTATCTAGGTTGTCGTTTTGCATGGGCTAATAACGATGTTGTTTTATCTACTGCTAGCCAATATTTAGATATTATGAGTTTTAATAAATATGAATATAGTGTAGAAAAATTTTCATTACCTAAAGGTGTGGATAAACCAGTTATGATAGGTGAGTTTCATTTTGGTGCTAACGATAGAGGAAGTTTTCATGTAGGTGTAAAAAGAGCTAAAAATCAAGCTGAAAGAGGTCAGATGTATCAAGATTATATTCAAGGAGCGCTAAGAAACCCATATATTATTGGAGCGCATTGGTTTCAATACATAGATGAACCGAATACAGGTCGTTTCGATGGGGAGAATTACAATGTTGGTTTTATAGATGTATGCGATAATCCTTTTAAAGAGGTTATAGATAAAGTTAAAGAAACTACGTATTCAATGTATGAATATAGAGTTAAAAATAGTTCACCTCATCTCGAGGGTGCTAAATAATGCACAAGTATTTATTGTTTTAAAGCTGTCTTATGGACAGCTTTTTTTGAATTGAAAAATAACTTATAAATCATATTAATATTTAAATATAAATAATATATTTACATATAAATAAAAAGTGAAAATTAATAGGAGCAAATGAAAAATATTAGTCAAGACGAAAAAGAGAAAATGAGCAGAAAAGGAGTTATTTCCAATGAAAAAATTGTTTTCGATTTAAGTGGTAATAATTGGCAAATGGAAGGTATTAGACCAGGTGAAGGAGTTAAAACTGGTTTTCACGAATTGAATTTTGATATTACAGGAGACTCATTTAATTGGATATATGCTAAAGTTCCTGGCGATGTTTATACAGATTTATGGAGAGCAGGCAGGTTAGAAGATCCACATTATGGAAGGAACAGTTTAAAAGCGAAATGGGTTCCAGAGAATGAATGGTGGTATAAACGTCAATTTGATGTTCCAAAAGAAATGTTTGAGAAAAGAATTCAATTGGTTTTTGACGGTGTAGATTTTGCTTGTGATGTTTGGTTGAACGGTGAATTTTTGGGGACTCATGAAGGAATGTTTTCTAAATTTAAATTCGATGTATCAAAAATCATACGTTTTGAGAATCTACGTTTTGGAACTAATGTATTAATGGTACGTTTACATCCAGCACCTAGAAGGTACAGTCAAGTTGCTGGACGAAAACCAGCATGGCATGGTGATTATTGGGTAAGTTTACCTCCAACAGGTATTTGGAAACCTGTGTATTTAGAGGCTATGGGTAATATTACTATTGAAGATACGTATGTTCATCCGACACTTACTTCTGAAAATTCAGCAAGACTTGGTGTTGAAGTCGAGTTAAAAAATCATACTGGAGGTAGTAAAAAAACAAATCTTACAGTAGAAGTACAAGGAGAGAATTTTGAATCAAAACCATATACAGTATCAAAAGAAGTTACCTTAACTGAAGGAGAAAATAAAGTTGAATTAGCTTTAGAAGTAGATGATGCTAAACTTTGGTGGCCTTGGGATTTAGGAGATCAAAATTTATATATAGCTAAGGTTACCATATCAGAAGGTGATAATTTGCATGATACAACTGAGACTACTTTTGGGATTAGAGAAATAGAAATGAAGCATAATCCTGGTTTTACTACAGATCAAGTAGAAAATCCTTGGACAGTAATGATTAATGGGAAACGCCATTTTATGCGTTCTGGAACTTGGGGTGGACCACCAGATATTTTTATGGGAAGAGCTCATAAAAGTAAATATGAAGAGTTAATTCGATTAGCAAAAGAAGCAAACTTTAATAATTTAAGAATTTTTGGCTGGCATCCGGAGGAGATACCATATTTCTATGAATTATGTAATAGAGCAGGGATAACAGTTTGGCAAGATGTGCTACCGTTGGCTAGTTTGTCATTACCTAAAGATGAGGAGTTTAAAAAAGCTGTTTTTGATGAAGCAATAGCCTCTGTTAAAGAACAACGTAATCATCCATGTATCGTTTTATTAGAAGGTTCTGAAGAATTATTTATGACAGCTTCTGATCCGCAACACAACCTTAATTTTGTCAATGAATTAGGTGAAGCCATTAAACCATACACGTCTTTATATTACATCCCATCATCACCTTTAAGCGATGAGGTTGGGTTAAACCTTGGATTTAAACCTAATGAAAGTTATCATGCAAATGATTTATTCTATGGAGAAGGTGAATTTGTAATGGAAGATTACTTTCCTAGTTTAGATTATGCAGTCATACCAGAATTAGCTATTTCATCTTGTCCAAATGTTGAAAGTATTAAGAAGTTTATACCTGAAGATGAAATTTGGCCACCTGGACCAAGTTGGGGGCATCATTGGACTGATTTTGATGCATTACGAACACTGAATTTTGAGGTGTTAGGTGATCAATCGAGAGATGGTTTTGAAAAATTTGTTGAAGCTACTCAAATTGCACAAGGAGTAATTTTTCAGTATGCATTAGAACATTTTCGAACTAGAAAACCTAAAACAAGTGCCATTTGTATTTGTCACTACATCACATTTGCTCCAGATATGAAATGGGGAATCGTAGATTATTATCAAGAGAAAAAAATATCCTTTGATTATGTAAAAAAAGCATACCAACCAGTTTTAATCACGATGAAACATTATGATAGACGTTGGTTGCCAGGTGAAGAGTTTAAGGGAGAATTATGGGTAGTTAACGATTATTATACAACGTTTAATAACTGTAAAGCAACTATTAAGTTTTTAAATAATAATAGAACGGTAATCAAACAAGAGTTTTATGATTTTGATGAAGTTATTGGAGATAGTTCTAGTAAATATGTTGATGTTTCTTGTATTGTTCCTGGTGAATTAGGAGATAAATTTTATGTAGAAATTAATCTTTTAGATGCGTATGGTAATGAATTATCAGCGAATGATTACATGTTATTAGTAGCCGATAAAACTAAAGATAAAAAAGAATTAAAAGCAATTGGTAAAGAAGCTTTTGATATTAAACAAAAATATGGCTGGGCTAATTACTTTAGATACTATCCGAGTTTAGGAGGTGAAGAAGGTTATAAAGAGGCAGATGAAGCAATGCCTGTTGCAAGAGGTTTTGAATAAACTAATAACCAAGAAATCCTAAAGGGGTTTCTTGGTTGTTAACTAGATATTTTTAGTCCTATTGATTCATTAATTAAAGAAGATGCTTTTAAAATCTCTTCAATCATGAAATCACTAGAATCATGTTCTTTAGAAACATGAACTAAACTGGATATAGCTAACGCAGCAAAAAGTTCTGTTTTAGGGTTTCCAATGGGAACAGAAAGATCTGTAACGCCTAAATTTAAATCACTCTGTTGGAGAATAAATCCTTCGGTTTTAATCAAAGGCAATTGTGCTAAGAAATCTTGTTGTTCTACTGAAGTAAGATTTAAAAACAAATCATCATTTTTCAGTATCTCATCTCTTTTTTTAGTGCTTAAAAAAGATAAAATTAGTTTACCAGAAGCAGTTTTGATTACAGGGAACAGACTGCCTTCTTCAATAGATAAGGATACTGGGCCTGGACTCTTGGTTTGAGAAATAACCATCAATTTATTGTCTTTTACAATACTTAAATGACATGATTGATTTGTTATATGCGATAGTTTTTCCATGATAGGTTTAGCTGCATTAAGTAAACCATCAATTGGGCTATGACTATGTGATAATTGAAATAATTTTAAGGTTAATGAGAATTTTCCAGAAGATGAATTTTTAGCAATGTAACCTCTTTCTTCTAAGCAGACTAGCATTCTATAAAATTCATTAGGATTTCTTTCAATTCCCTTTGCTATTTCAACTTGAGATTGAGGTATCGCTTTACGAGATAAATATTCTAAAATATCTAAGCCCTTATCTAAGGCAGGTGCGTTGTACTTACTCATAGGCGATAAAAGTATAACAAATGTTTTTAAATACAAACGGTATGTTTACCTATACATAAAATGATGAAAAAAAAACAAATACATTTAAAAGGAATTACTTGGAATCATAGTAGAGGTTTTACCTCTGTGGTAGCTACTGCACAAAGATTTCATGAATTAAACCCATCTATTGAAATTACATGGGAGAAAAGATCATTACAAGCTTTTGCTGATGAACCTATAAATGAATTAGCTAAACGTTACGATTTATTGGTAATAGATCATCCTTGGGCTGGTTTTGCTGCGAAAACAGGAACAATTATTCCTTTAAATAAGTATTTATCAGCAGATTTTTTAAAAGATCAGCAGCAAAACTCTGTAGGGAAATCGCATGAAAGTTATGCTTATAATAATGACCAATGGGCGTTGGCTATAGATGCGGCAACACCCGTAGCAGCATACCGACCAGATTTAATTGAAAAACGAAACCTTAAGGTTCCAAAAACGTGGAAAGATTTAGTTGACTTAGCTAAAAAAGGAATGGTAGCTATCCCTGGAATTCCACAAGATACTTTAATGAGTTTCTACATGGTATGTTGTACCTTAGGGGAAGATGTATGTACAAGTAAGAATGAAGTGATTTCAGAAAAAATAGGGCTACAAGCATTAGAAATCTTAAGAGAGTTAGGGGAAAATATTTCAGAAGAAAGTTACGATATGAATCCCATTCAAGTCTATGAAGCAATGACAAAATCTGATGATTATGCCTACTCTCCTTTTGCTTATGGTTATTCTAATTATTCTAAATCGGGTTATGCTAGAAAAGTATTAAAGTTTTGTGATATGGTAAGTATTCATGGAAACCCATTAATCACAACATTAGGAGGTACAGGTTTAGCAATATCTTCTGAATGCGAACATGTAAAAGAAGCTATAGAATATGCAAGATTTGTTGGTGATCCAGAAACACAAAAAACATTATTCTTTAATAATGGAGGACAACCAGGGCATAGAGAAGCATGGAAAGATACGCGTGTTAATTATAATAGTTTAGATTATTTTAAGGATACATTGCCAGCGTTAGATAGAGCTTTTTTAAGACCAAGATATCATGGTCATATGTATTTTCAAGATAATGCAGGAGCTCCAATACGAGAATATATGATGAAAGGTGGCGATGCTAAAAACCTCCTAAATAAGTTAAATGTTTTATACAAAGAATCTTTATTATAAATAAAATCAAATGGAGCCTATGTTGCCTTTGCAAGGAATTACTGTTTTAGAGTTTGCTCAATTTATGGCAGGTCCTTCTGCTGGTTTAAAATTAGCAGATTTAGGAGCTAGAGTAATAAAAATAGAACGACCAGAAAAAGGAGAGTCTGGTCGCCAAATAGCGATCAAAAACCTATTTATAGAGAATGATAGCTTGGTGTTTCATACCATTAATAGAAACAAAGAGTCATATGCAGCTAATTTAAAAGATCCTCAAGATTTAGAAAGAATAAAAGAATTAATTACCAAGGTGGATATTATGACGCATAATTTTAGGCCAGGCGTAATGGAGAAGATAGGATTAGATTATCGAACGGTTTCCAAAATTAATCCTAGAATAATTTATGGAGAGGTAACAGGTTATGGAAAAAAAGGACCTTGGGCAAAAAAACCAGGACAAGATTTACTATTACAATCGCTTTCTGGTTTGAATTTCTTAACAGGTAATCAAGAACAGGCGCCAACTCCTATGGGAATTGCAGCTGTTGATATGTTTACGGGAGCACATTTAGCGCAGGGAATTTTAGCAGTTCTTTATCAAAGCCTGATCACAAAAAAAGGAGCTAAGATATCTGTTAGTTTATTAGAGTCGGCATTAGATATTCAATTTGAGGTATTAACGACCTACTTAAATAACAATAACAAAGAACCCCAAAGAGCTAAAAATGGTAATGCGAATGCTTTTTTAGCAGCACCATATGGAATTTATAAAACAGCAGATCGCTACTTATCTATTGCTATGGTACCATTAGATAAATTATTCCATATCATAAATGAAGAGTTACCACTAGAGTTTCAAAAAGAGAACGATTGGTTTTTTAAAAGAGATGAAATTATGGAGTATTTAGGAACGATTTTTAGCAAAAAAACAACCAAAGAATGGTTAGCAATTTTAGAAAAGGAAGATGTTTGGTGTTCTGATATTTATAATTATGAAGAACTTTTAAATCATGATGGTTATAAGGTGCTTCAAATGGATCAAGAAGTTGAAACTATAAAAAATGAGAAGGTAAGAACTACACGTTGTCCTATACGAATAGATCATCAGCGAATTTTTGCAAGTAAATCAGCACCTAAAGTAGGAGAACATACAGCAATCATTAATCAAGAATTTAATCTAAACTAATATGACTACAAGACCTTTAGATGGAGTATTAGTGTTAGATTTTAGCCAATTCCTTTCAGGGCCATCCGCGAGTTTGCGATTAGCAGATTTAGGAGCTAGAGTAATAAAAATAGAACAACCAAAAACAGGTGATATTTGTAGAACTTTATACAATTCAAATATAGTTTTTGATGAAAACTCTACTATTTTTCATGCTATTAATAGAAATAAACAGAGCTATCAGATAGATTTAAAACAGGAATCTGAACGACAAAAAATTGAGATTCTGATAAGAAAAGCAGACATCATAATACATAATTTTAGACCTGGCGTTGCAACGCGATTACAAATAGATTATGAAACTGTAAAAAAGATCAATCCACTTATTGTTTATGGTGAAATTTCAGGATACGGAAAAGAAGGGCCATGGAAGAATAAACCAGGTCAAGATTTATTATTGCAATCACTTTCAGGTTTAACAACATTGAGTGGTAATGAAGACGATGGACCAATTCCTATGGGACTTCCTGTAGTAGATTTACTATCTGGAGCACACTTAGTACAAGGGATCTTAGCTTGTTTATTTAGAAAAGCTAAACATGGCATTGGAGGAGTTGTAGCAGTAAGCATGTTAGAATCAATTATAGAATTCCAGTTTGAGTCTATCACCACCTATTTTCACGATGGAGGTGCTCCAACTCAACGAACAAAAAGCAATAATGCACATCCTTATCTAGGAGCACCTTATGGAGTATATCAAACTAAAGATGGTTTTATGGCATTAGCCATGGGGCAAATTCCTGTTTTAGGAGAACTATTAGGATGTAAAGACTTACTTGTTTTTGAAACTTTTGAGAGTTGGTATGATCAAAGAGATGAAATCAAATCAATTTTAGCCTCACATTTATCAACTAAAAAAACAGCAGCATGGTTATCTGTTTTAGAACCAGCAGATATCTGGTGTGCGGATGTTTTAAGTTGGAATAGACTGTTTGATCATGAGGCTTTTAAGATTTTGAATATGATTCAAGAAATAGAATTGTCTAACAATATTAGTTTTAAAACGACAAGATGTCCAATACAAATTAACGATCAATTACTTTTTTCAACATTAAAAACTCCAAAATTAGGAGAACATAATTTAGAAATAGAAAGTGAGATCAAAAGTACAATCGTATCATAATGGAAACATTAACATCTCAATTATTAATTAGAAAAGATGGAGGTAAAGCCTATATAACACTCAATAGATTGCCTGCAAATAGTTACTTTTTAGAGTATTTATTACTTCTAGAAAACGCAATATTATCAATAGAAAAGGATAAAAAAATCACAGTTGTAGTTATAAATAGCGCTTCAGAGAAGTTTTTTTGTGCAGGAGCAGATATTAAAATTTTCAGTAAAAATACCAGCGATCAAAATATAGAAATGGTGAAAGCAGCTAGAAAAGTTACTCATGCAATTACTTGTAGTGATAAAATTTATATAGCAGCTATACAAGGGCATATTTTAGGAGGAGGTTTAGAGTTGGCAATGGCTTGTGATATAAGATTAGCTGCGGAAGGGAGTTATTTGGTTGGTTTACCTGAAGTTAAATTAGGTTTAATGCCAGGAAACGGAGGTACACCACGATTAATTGATTTAATAGGTGCATCTAAAGCAATGGAGTTATTAGTAACAGGAGATAGCATATCGCCATTAAAAGCTTTTCAATTAGGTCTCTTTAATCAATTGTATACAACTTTTGAGTTTACTGAAAAAGTAAATGGTTTTGTAGACAATTTAGCAAAAGGACCTAAACAAGCAATGAAAGCCATAAAAAAGTATGTAATGCAGCATAAAGGAATGACAGCTAATGAAGCTTTACAATTTGAAACAACAAGTGTAAATAAGTTGTATGGTACACATGATGCCATAGAGGGATTTAAAGCATTTGTAGAAAAAAGAGCTCCTGAATTTGAATAAACAACATAATAAAAGACAAACTAAACACAAAATACAATGAGCCAAAGAATAATAGCATACAATGGATATATTAATGGGGAGTGGATTAAAAGTAATACAAGAGAGGTGATTGAAGTGAAGAATCCTGCTAATGATGAAATTTTTGCCAGTGTTACAGTAAATACAGTTGATGATGTAAAGTATGCTTTAGAAACCTCAGAAAAAGCTCAATTTGGTTGGCAGTTGTTGCCAGCACAAACGAGAGCAAATTATATACATGCCATAGCTGAAAGATTGCAGTTAGAAAGAGAGCATTTTGCTAAATTATTAGTTTTAGAACAAGGTAAAACCTATGTAGAAGCTCTTGGTGAGGTAGATGATACTGTACGTTATTTGACATATTCAGCTGAAGCAGCAAGAAGAATTCAAGGAGCTATATTTCCATCAGATTTGCCTAATGAACATTTGGCAATACATAAAGTTCCTTTTGGTGTTACTGTCGGGCTATGTGCATTTAACTATCCGTTAGCATTGATAGGTAGAAAAGTAGGGCCGGCATTAGTGACAGGTAATACTATGATTATTAAACCTCATGAGTTAACACCTGTAACGGCCTCAGAATTTTGTAGGCTAGTAGATGATGCAGGATTACCTAAAGGAGTGATTAATTTAATTACCACAAAAGATGTAGAAACAGCATCGCTGTTAGTTGAAAGTCCAATAACTAAACTAATTAGTTTAACCGGAAGCACACGTGCAGGAAGAGCTGTATATAAAGCTGCTTCAAATAATATAACAGGATTAATTTTAGAATTAGGAGGTAAAGCACCTTTTATTGTTTGTGATGATGCTGATGTTGATAAGGCAGTAGAAGCAGCAGTTATTTCAAGGTATGCAAATTGTGGTCAGGTTTGTATCTGTAATGAGATGGTAATGGTTGATGAAAAGATAGCTGATGAGTTTACAGAAAAACTACTAAAAAGAGTAAAAGAAATTAAAGTAGGAGATCCTTTTGATAGTAGTGTAAATATGGGACCCAATGTTAGTGATTTAGGATTAGAAAGAGTGAATGAGTTAGTAAAGCAAAATGTTGCTGAAGGAGCTGAATTGGTATTAGGAGGAGGACGGCCATATGGAGCTCTTTTTGAAAAAGGAAATTGGTATGAACCAACAGTGTTAACTAACGTAAAAAATGGTCAGGCAACAACTAAGCATGAGTTATTTGCACCAGTTTTACCAATAATGAAGGTTTCAGGATTTGAAGAAGCTATGTCATACACCAATCAAAGAGAAGAAGGTTTATCTGCTTATTTATACACAAACGATTACAAGAAACACATGAAGGCGATTGCAGAAATGCAAGTGGGTACAATATTTATTAACCATCAAATTGTAGGATATATCCAAGGATATCATTCTGGACATAAAACTTCAGGTATGGGAGGAGAAGATGGTGTATATGGTATTGAAGGTTATTTACAAAAAAAGACAGTTTACCTTGATTATGGGAATTAATCTTTGTGTGTGAATGTTAAAATTAAATTGATAAAAACTGTACAAAGGCTATAAAACCTCCATAAAAACTAGCCTTTTAAGTACAATTTAGTTTCTTGCATATAACAATTGTTTTGTCAATTTCGAGTTGATAAAATAAAACAAACTAAATATTGATTCATGTTTAATAAAAAAAAGATAAAACCAATTATATTATTGGTAATTATACAATTGGCATTGGGTTGCGGTAGTAGTTCAGAATCAGAAAATCCACCAAATACATCACCAACTGCAAAAGACGATACTTTAACAGTAGAAGAGAATAGTGAATCTGGAACATCTAATCAAATAGACGTATCTAGTAATGATGAAATTGGTGCAGATGGAGGAGATAATGATAATTATGCAATTGTTGCCCAGCCAGATAAAGGTGTTGTTAGTGAGGTTAGTGATGGTGTTTTCGAATATATTCCTGAGAAAGATTTTTTTGGAGCTGATTCATTTACATATAGAATAACTGATAAAGATGGAGATTCAAACACTGCAAAAGTATCAGTAACTGTAAATAAATTTAGTCCAACTGCAGAAGATTTTAATAGTATAAATCCTGAGTTTCCTTCTTTTACATCGATTGACGATACAACTCCAGATGATAAAAAATGGGTAAAATTAGAGACAATGTCTGATGAGTTTGATGTATGGGATGATACAAAATGGTTTAAATCTACATGGAATTACGGTGTTCCAGTATATATGTCTGCATCTGCAGATAATTCTGGTGTTACTAATGGTAATTTATGGATAAAAGCAACATTAAATGAAAGTAATCCTGAAAATCGATGGTTTCAAACTGCCAGAATCCATTCTAAAGCTGAAACTAAATACCCAATGTACACAGAAGCTAGAATAAGAACTGCTCATATTTCTGCATATAATACGTATTGGTTGAATAATGGAGATATTGATAATAGAGATGAGATTGATATCATTGAAAATAATTCGAAACCATCATGTACAAATTGTACTGCAGATAACTTCCCTGAACAAATGAATTCACAATACTTTCAGGCCGATGAAAATAAAACACCTGAAACAGTTCGTAATAAAGGGAACTATTTAAGATCTAATTTATCAGATGTAAATCCAATGAAAAATGTGGGTTGGAATGAAGGCTATCATACCTATGGTGTTTGGTGGAAAGATTCAAAAAATATACAATTTTACCTAGATGGAGAACCAGCAGGTAGTGTAGTTGTTGGAGAGCATGAAGATGGAAATACATACAATAGAGAATTCACTCGTGAGTTAGAAATAATTTTCGATGTATGGACTAACGAGGCAGTATGGTTAGGTGGTCTTCCTCCAAAAAGCGACTTACAGGATAATACCATTAATACAATGAAAATAGATTGGGTGAGAACATGGAAATTGGAAGATAAATAGAAATCACCTTTTTTAAAATAGTATTTTAAGCACATTATTTTTTTCATAATAGAGAAAATGATGTGCTTTTTTGTTGAAATTCATAAAAAAAAGTAAAAATTAAATTGAAAAAAACTTTACAAAGGCTTTAAACACCTAATAACAAGGTCGCTTTATCAATAGATTTTATTTTATTGCAATCAAAGAACATTAACATATAATCAAAATTAGGCGACGATTAATTAAGAATAATCATTTTGAAAGACGCTTTTTTTAGAAAATGAAATAGTATGACAACCAAAACTCTGTATAGAATATTTTTTTTAACAGTACTGACCACATTTTTTTCTTGTAAAGAGAAAAAAGAAAATCACGCATCAACAACAAAAATATGGGATTATAATTCAGAAATTATAATCAATGATTTTGATGCCGATAAAATACAAAACATTCAAAGTATAGCTTCTAAACACGAACTTGTAAAATTATCCGAAGAAAATAAAGGATTAAAAGTAGCTTTTGAAAAAGATAATAAAGTTAGTGGTGTAATAGTAAAGCAAGAACAGTTTTGGGAATTGGATAAAAACAAGAAATTTTGTTTGGTTTTTGATGCCAAGAGTGAAGGAGCTCATTCTTCATTCTTATTTGTAGAGGTTGAAAACGATAAAGGTCATATTACAAGAAGATTTGTAAGCATTCGTCCAAATCAATTTCATTCATATTATGTCGAGTTATCTACACAACAGGAAGATATTGATAGTGGTTTAAGAGATACGCCAAGAGCATGGGATACAGAAGCAACTCCAATGAAAATAAATGGGTTGTTAGGAAAAATAGATTTTTCAAAAGTAGCTGCTGTTAAAATTTATTCAAATAGTGGTTTTAGAAACAAAACAGTAACTTTTGATAATATACGTTTTGTTGAAAGTCCTGAAAGAGATCCAAATTTTCTAAAAGGAATTGTAGATACATATGGGCAAAATGCAAAAAGAGATTTTCCAATAAAAATAAATTCTGATGAAGAGCTTAAAAAAATAGCTGATGAAGAATTAAAATCTTTAGCACAATATACATTAATGGCAGATAGAAGCCAATATGGAGGTTGGAAAAATGGACCAAAGTTAAAAGCTACAGGGTTTTTCAGAAAGGAAAAAGTAAACGGAAAATGGGCGTTGGTAGATCCTGAAGGTTATCTGTTCTTTTCTATAGGGTTAGCTAATGTAAGAATGGCAAATTCTACAACATACACAGGAGTTGATTATACAGATGAGGCAATTAAACATAGAGATCCTGAAGATGTAACACCAGAAGATTCTAAAGGAATTGTTGCTGTACCTAAAGAAATTATGAAAACAGGATATGTAACAAACAAATTAAGAAACGATATGTTTGTTGGTTTGCCTGATATTGATGGTCCTTTAGCAGATCATTACAGTTACAGAAAAGAATCTCATTTTGGTCCCATAGAACACGGACAAACTTTTAGCTTCTACAGTGCAAACCTAGAAAGACGTTATGGAGAGCAATATCCAAAATCATACATCGATAAATGGTTGGAAGTAACAGAAGATAGAATGCGTAATTGGGGCTTTACTTCTTTTGGAAATTGGATAGATCCAGCTTTTTATCACAGAAATAAATTACCATATTTTGCAAATGGATGGATTATTGGAGATTTTCAAAAAGTATATTCAGGTATGGATTATTGGGGACCAATGCCAGATCCTTTCGATCCTGAATTTAAAAGAAGAGCAGAAAAATCTATTGCTGTTGTTGCCGAAGAGGTAAAGAATAATCCTTGGTGTATTGGAGTTTTTATCGATAACGAAAGAAGTTGGGGAGCAGCCAGAGGAGAAAGATATCATTACGGACTTGTATTAGACGGACTTTCTAAAGATATGTCGAGTTATTTGAAAAACAACTCTATGAGTATTTTAAGAAAAAAATATAAGACAATTCAAGACTTGAATAAAGTTTGGGAAACAAATATTTCATCTTGGGAGACCTTAGAAAAAGGAATTGACTACAAAACTAAAGAAACATATTCCAAAGGAATGATTGCAGATTTATCAGTTCTATTAGAGTCTTTTGCAACAAAATATTTCGAAATAATTCATGATGCTTTGGAGAAAAAAATGCCAAATCATATGTATTTAGGATGTCGTTTTGCAGCATGGGGAGTTACTCCTGAAGTAAGAAAATCTGCAGCCAAATTTGTTGATGTTTTTAGTTATAATCATTATAAAGAAGGTATAGGAAAGAAATATTGGAAGTTTTTAGAAGAAATAGATATGCCTACTTTAATAGGTGAATATCATATTGGTGCACCAGATTCAGGATTATTGCATTCTGGTTTAGTTCAAGCCACAGATCAAGCTGATCGTGCAAGAATGTGGGAAGACTATGCAAATTCTGTTATCGATAACCCATATTTAGTAGGTTGCCACTGGTTTCAATATTTAGATTCTCCTTTAACAGGTAGAGCTCATGATGGTGAAAACTATAATGTAGGATTTGTCTCTGCTACAGATATTCCTTATCCTGAGATGATCAAAAAAGCCAAAGAAATTAATTCTGGATTATACACAAGAAGATTTGGTAACGCAGATCAATATAAAGAAGAGAAGTAATTACTAAGTCATGAAAAACATGAAAACAGTTTTTAAAAAAGCCATAATAGGGCTAGTAGTATGCGTTAGTTTTTTACACATACAAGCACAAGAGAATCTACTTAAGTTACCAGATTATATTGCGCCAAAAGATAGAATAGCTTTTGCATTATATACGATTCATGAAAATACTTTAAAGCTGACAGCTCAATTTTATCCTATAGAAAATTTTGAATCATTCGAAGCAAGTTTAGAAATTTTTCAAGACAATGAATGGAAAAAGATAGCAGAAACTAGAATTATTTACCCAGGTTATACAGCACCGTTCCGTGTAGAAAATTGGGATGATACAAAAGAAGTAAGATATAGAGTTAATCATAGTAATATCGCGTTTTATGAAGGGGTTTTGCGAAAGAATCCAATAGATAAAGAAGAGTTTGTAATGGCTGCATTCACTTGCAATTCTATTTATCCAGGTCATGGAGGTGATATTTCAAGAGAAGATATTGTAGCTAACGTAAAAAAGATAAAGCCAGATTTATTGTTTTTTTCCGGAGATCAAGTATACGATCATAGTCAACACTATTTATATTGGTTGAAATTCGGAAAAGATTTTGGTGATATTATAAGAAATACCCCAACAATTACTATTCCAGATGATCATGATATTGGTCAAGGTAATTTATGGGGACAAGGCGGAAAGAAAGCGAAATCAAGAAGAGGCAAATCAGGAGGTTATTATATGCCTGTAGCATATATTAAAGAAGTTGAAAGAGCGCAAACTAGTCATTTACCAGATCCTTATGATGCAACACCTATTGAACAAGGAATTGGCGTATACTATACCGATTTAAAATGGGGAGGAATGAGTTTTGCTATTTTAGAAGATAGAAAGTTTAAGTCAGGACTTGATTTGGTAGCTGAAAAAAATCCCGATGTTTTTCCAAATGGTTCGTATGAAGCTATTTTTAACCCGAATGTTGATACAAAAAAAATGGATGTTGATGGGCTTAAACTGCTAGGATATAGACAGCTTACGTTTCTAGAAGCTTGGACAACAGACTGGGAAGATGCATCTATGAAAACAGTATTATCACAAACCATTTTTTCTCAAGTTAACAATTATTCAGGAAAACACGATAGAGAATTATTAGCTGATTTTGACACGAATGCTTGGCCGCAAACAGGAAGAAATAAAGCACTATCTGTTATTCGAAAAAGTTTTTCGGTTATGGTAGCAGGAGATCAACATTTAGGAAGTGTTGTAAAACATGGAATTGATGATTTTGGAGATGCGGGCTACTCTTTTTGTACGCCTGCTATAGCTAATTTCTGGTTACGTTGGTGGGATCCTAAAAAACCAGGAGGAAATCAAGAGAAAAACGCGCCAAAGTATACGGGTGATTTTTTAGATGGTTTTCAAAATAAAATGACTGTAAAAGCAGTTGGAAATCCTACACTTCCTGAAATAAAAGAGGGAGGTAAATTATCAACAAGAGCTGCTGGTTATGGTATTGTTCGTTATAACAAAACAACACGAGACATTACGTTCGATTGCTGGGGAAGAAATGTCGATGTTACAGATTCAAAAAGTAAGCAATATCCTGGATGGCCTATCACAATTAATCAAAAGGATAATTTTACGATTCAAAAAGGTTTTCAACTTCCAATAATAAAGACAGCTAGTTCAGATCAGGTGGTTACTGTCCGAAATACAACAAACAATGAAGTAGTTTCTTCACTAAGAATAAAAGGAAAAAAACACCAACCTAAAGTAATAAATGCTGGAAGTTATATACTTGAAGTAGGAGAAGGTAAAAACAAAAAGGTTTATAGAAATATAAGTGCAAAGCGAAAAAATAGAAAGGTAATAAAAGTAGGGCTATAACTTTTTGAAAACTATGAGAGTATATTTATTTTTTCTAGTGCTTTTTTCATTAAAATTTTTCGCGCAAAAAGATCAACCTAACATCATTTTAATAGTTGCAGATGATGCAGGTTATGCAGATTTTGGTTTTCAAGGAAGCAAAACATTTAAAACCCCACATTTAGATAAGTTAGCGGATGAAGGCATGAAATTTACACAAGCTTACGTCAGTGCAGCTGTTTGTGGACCTTCAAGAGCTGGACTTTTAACAGGTAAGTATCAACAGAAGTTTGGCTATGAAGAAAACAATGTTCCTGGTTATATGGGGAATTCTGCGTTAAAAGGAGATGACATGGGATTACCTTTGAGTGAAATAACTATGGGGAATTACATGAAAAAGTTAGGTTATAAAACAGCGATTATAGGAAAATGGCATTTAGGTAATGCAGATAAGTATCATCCTACCAAAAGAGGTTTCGATTTCTTTTATGGTTTTAGAGGTGGAGCAAGATCATATTATGAGTTTAATGAAAACAATCTGAACCATAGAAAAGAAGACTATTTAGAATTTGGGTTTAAAAATTTTAAAGAAGATACGGCATACTTAACAGATGCTTTGGCTAGTAAAACAATAAAATTTATTGAACAAAACCATAAGAATCCATTTTTTTTAGTGTTAGCATTTAATGCCGTACATACTCCAATGGAAGCTAAAGAAGAAGACTTAAAAGTGTTTCCAAATTTAAATGGGAAACGTAAAACTTTAGCTGCTATGACTTTGGCTATGGATAGAGCTTGTGGTAATGTTTTTGACAAATTAAAAGAGTTAAAAATCAATGAAAATACGATAGTGGTATTTATGAATGATAATGGAGGACCATCAGATACTAATGGATCTTTTAATTATCCTTTAAGTGGAACAAAAGCAAACCATTTAGAAGGAGGAATACGTATTCCTTTTCTAATGCATTGGAATAAAAAGATTCCTTATAAATCAAAATACAATTATCCCATAAGTACTATGGATTTATTACCTACTTTTTATGCAGCAGGAGGAGGAAATATTGATGATTTAAAAGATATCGATGGTGTTAATTTATGGCCTTTTATTAAAAAAGACAAATTAGATAGACCACACCAAAAGTTATTTTGGAAAAAAGAAAATAGAGGAGCTATAAGAGATGGTGATTGGAAACTTTTACGATATCCAGATCGTCCAGCTGAGTTATATAATTTGAAAGACGATATTTCGGAGGTAAATAATTTAGCATTTGAATATCCTGAAAGGGTTAAAAAAATGTACAAAGAATTGTTCGATTGGGAGCTTACATTAAAAAGGCCTTTATGGCAATTGAAAAGGGTGTATGAAGGAAAAGCTATGGAACGTATGGATTCTTTTAAAAAAAACAAGTAAATACTTGTTAAAAGGAAATTGTCAAGGTAAAACGTATTGATGTTTTTCTCATAAACGCTTGATTTTCCATATGTATTAAGTTTTTGTCAAGTACAATTCTTACCAATTTTATAGCATATAAATTTACTTTTGGAGACTTATATATCTCATACGTTTAAAAATATGATGCTTAAAAATTTAGTGTTTATACTAATAATAACCTTGGGTTTAGCTTGTTCTTCTCCAGCCAAACGAAATAGTAATACTGTTGCAAGTAAAAGCATGGCATCAGAAAAAGGTACAAGTAACATAAAAGAAACTTGGAAGACAATTCCTGTTCCTGCAAGTGCTGGAGATGGAATGATTTGGCAGTTTCAGTCAGATGTTTCAGATAATTTTGAATATGAGTTTAGTGGAGATCCTAATTTAGCAGTATTTGGAAATGGAAAATGGACAAACTTTTATCATAATAATTGGGATGGTCCAGGAGCTACAATTTGGACACATGAAAATGTAACGGTTTCAGAAGGTAATTTACGTTTGATTACTACAAGAGAGCCCGGGGAAATGAAAACCTATACTTCAGGTTCAGGTACTCATACAGATAAAGCCACTCGTTTAGGTTGTGTTACATCTACAAAAAGAGTGAAATATCCAGTTTATGTAGAAACTAGAGTAAAAGCAGCAAATGCATTTTTTGCCTCTGATATATGGATGTTAAGTCCAGATGATACCCAGGAAATTGATATTTTAGAAGCCTATGGAGCACAAAACCCTAGAAACGGGCAACAATGGTTTAGTGAAAAGTTTCATATCAGTCATCATGTTTTTATCAGAAAACCTTTTCAAGATTTTCAGCCTAAAGACGCGACTACTTGGCAAAAGATAGATGGTTATCCATTTGTCTCTAGTGATTGGGTTCGTATAGGTGTGTATTGGAAATCGCCAACATATTTAGAGTATTATATTAATGGAAATTTGATAAAGGTTATGGATGCTCTAAATACAGTTGGAGATAAAGATGGGATTGATCCTTTAGGATATACATCTCCAAATCAAACTGCCGACAATACTAGAACAGGGTTAAACAAAGAAATGGATATTATTATAAATGCTGAAGTTCAGAACTGGAATGCAGCAGCTGGTAGATTTCCAACAGATGAAGAAATCGCAAATTTCCCAGAAGATCATGTTTTAAAAATTGATTGGATTAGAGTTTTTAAACCAGTCAATCGATAAAATAGTAACATAACGTGGATCTTAGAATCTTTAATGCCTTTAAAATAATCCCCAAAATAAATGAAGATTCAGACTATAAGATTCACGTTATTTTTTGTTGTTATATAATTTACTATAAGCCTTAGGGCTTATTTTTTTTTGCTTTTGAAACTGTCTATTAAAGTAACTCAAGCTATTAAAACCAGAAGCAAAACAGATTTCGGATACTGTTAAATCAGATTCTGATAATAACCGAGCTGCTTTTGCTATTCTAAGTTTATTCACATAATCAGTAAACGTTGTTTTTGTTCTTTTTTTAAAGTATTTGCAGAAAGAAGACTTACTCATAAATACTTTTTTACTTATAACATCTAAAGAAATTTCTTGTTCTAAATTATCAAAAATATAGTTTAATATTTTTTGAAAAGTACTACTATCTTTAGCTTGATAAAACTGTGAGCTTTCTGTAGTAGAAAGTAATTTTTGATGGGGGTCTAAACTGAGTTCTTCTAGTATTTCATAAAAAGAAAGTAACCTAGAAATCCCTTTGAGATTTCCTAAATTGGTAATTTGCTTTTCATAGTTCTTTCCATTGATAAATTGAATGCCACTAGCAGATTTTTTAAGTAGTGAGTGGATATTTTTCATTTCAGGGAGCTCATTAGCAAAAAATAAATCTTCCTTAAATTGTATCACTTGACTTTTTGAAATCAAGTCTTTTTGCTGATAAAAAATAGTATCACATCGCCAATAATGAGGTAACTGCGGACCAATTAATACTAAATCACCCGTTGTAAATGGTGCTGCACTCGTGCCCACAAATCGAGTTCCATGCCCAGATTCAATATAAGTCAATTCGTATTCATGATGAAAATGCCAGGGAGAATCAAAATAATTTTGTTTGAATTCTGAAACTAAAAACGATTGCTGATTGGTATAAAAAAGTTGTTCATTAATAGCTTTCATGACTCAATATGTGCTTTTATTGTTGTTTAAGTGTAATAAAAAGGAAATATAGTTCAAATAATTGACAATATCCGTCGGTGCTTAAAGAACTAATATTATCAAATTTGTAAAAAATCAATACAATATTTATGAAAAGTGAATTTTCTGACCCTTTTGAAGATGCTAGGCAAAAAGTAGGTTTAGGGCATATTGATGATCAAAACGATCCTGTGGCAATGATTTTACGTCATAAAGATGTAAGAAAAACAGCGCATAACTGGAAAACATATCAGTCAGGTGCAGTTCCAGGAAGAATTGTTGTGCCTTCGGAAGTAAATATTCGAGATATCAGACAAATTCCTTTTGAAGTAGATCCGCCTATACACAAAGATTTTAGAGATTTATTAGAAGGATGGTTTAAAAGACCAAATGGAGAAGAATATCAGACGATACTTAAAAATCAGATTTCTAATTTAATTGATGATGTGTTGTCAAAAGAAGAAATAGAAGTTGTACATGATTTTTCTTTGAAACTACAATCGAGAGCACTTACAATTTTATTGAATACTGAATACTCAGAATCAGATACGTTTATCTCTTGGGGTACACATGTGTTTAGAAGTGAAGGAGATAGTTTAGACGCTTCTAAAGCAAATGTCTTATATGATTATTTAGACGATAAAATAAATACTGCAAGAGAAAATTTGAGTGAAGATTTATATTCTGTTTTATTACAAGCAGAAGTAAATGGTAAAAAGTTGACTCATGATGAAATTAAAGGAATTATGATTTTAACCTTTGCTGGAGGTAGAGATACTGTTATTAATGCAGTAACAAATACCATAGCGTATTTTGCAGATCATCCTGAAGCTTTACGAGATCTAAAAAACAACCCAGATAAAATTAACAAGGCAGTAGAAGAATTAATTCGTTATTTCTCACCATTAACTCATATGGGTAGGGTAGCAACAGAAGATGCACAGGTTTGTGAACATGCCGTAAAAAATGATACTAGAGTATCTTTATGTTGGGCTTCAGCAAATAGAGATGAAACTGTCTTTGAAAACCCAAATGAAGTAAATTTTGACAGAAAAATAAATCCACATGTTGCTTTCGGGTTTAGTCATCATAACTGTTTAGGAGCAACACATGCACGTCAAATCATGAGGACTTTATTAGCACTTTTATCTCATAAAGTTACTTCTATTACTATCACACATGCGAAAGAGAATATTGAAGAATGGGGTGAATTTCATCGTAAAGTTGGTTTTCATGAATTAAAAGTAAAGTTTAATAAATAGGTAACAAAAAAGAAATTATGGCTAACATAACTTTTATAACAAGCAATAAAGAAAAAATAGTATTAGAAGGAGACGCTGGGAATGTAATGCAATTAGCTGTTAACAATGGAATAAGTGGAATAGATGGTGATTGTGGAGGTGTTTGTTCTTGCGCAACATGCCATGTTTTTGTAGCAGAAAAAGATATTGATAAGGTAGGTAGAGCAAGTAGTATTGAAGTAGATATGTTAGAACTTGCAGACGATGCTAACGAATTCAGTCGTTTGTGTTGTCAAATAGAAATTTCAGATACTATTGATGGCGTAGAATTAACTGTAGCTAAATAATTTACAATGTCTGAGGATAAAGTTTGTGTTGTTATTGGAGCCAGTCATGCTGGAGTAAATTTGGCTTTTAATCTTCGTAAAGAAGGATGGGAAGGAAAAATTATTGTATTCGATAAAGATTCCAATCTACCGTACCATAGACCACCACTTTCTAAAAAGTATTTAGAATTAGAAGATAGCATTCAAAATAATCTGCTAAAACCTGAAGAAAGCTATATTAAAGATAACATTGATCTGAAATTAGGAGTTTCTGTTGTGAGTATAAATACTGATGAGCAATTTGTATCGCTAGAGGATACTAGTGTTCAAGCTTATGACAAACTAGTTTTTGCTACAGGCGCTAGAGCTTTCATTCCACAAATACAAGGAATACAGGAAGCGAAAAACGTTTTTTGTTTAAGAAATGCTGACGATGTAGCAGGAATCAGAGATGCTTTTACCACTAGTATTACTAAAAAAGTAGTAGTAATTGGAGGTGGTTATATCGGATTAGAAACAGCCGCTTCATTAAAGAAGTTAGGAGCAGACGTAACTGTTTTAGAACGTGAAGAACGCATTTTAGCTAGAGTAACTACACCGTATTTATCAGAATTTTTTAATGAGTTACATAAAGCTAATGGTGTTTCAATTTTTACTAATAAAAATGTAACAGAGATAAGCAATACGAATGCTGTTTTATGTGACGACGGTTCTTCGTATGAAGCTGATATTATTATTGTAGGTGTTGGAATTATAGTAAATACTGAGTTAGCCGAACAAATAGGACTTAAAATAGAAAACGGTATTTGTGTAAATACAAGAACAGAGACTTCACAAAAAGATATTTATGCTATTGGAGATTGTACCTATCATTATAATAGTATTTATGATCGATTTGTTCGATTAGAATCTGTCCAAAACGCAGTGGATCAGTCTAAAGTAGCTGCTAAAAATATTTGTAATAAGGAAGCCACATACGAAACTATTCCTTGGTTTTGGTCAGATCAATACGATGTAAAGCTTCAAATCGTAGGTTTAGTTAATGGTTTTGATGATAAAGTAGTTAGAATTGAAGGCGATAAAAAATTCTCTATTTGGTATTTTAAAGGAAAAAAGCTTTTGGCAGTAGATTCAATTAACAATGCAAAATCTTATGTATTGGGTACAAAATATATCAAAACAAAAGCAGAAATAGATAAAATTGAATTGGTTAATCCAGCATCAGATTTAAAATCTGTAGTTGTAATTCATCAAGATTAATAAACGAACAAAAACAAATGGATACTATTAAATGTAAAGCTGCAATTGCGACAGGAGATGGAACGTTTAAAATTGAAGAAACTGAAATTCATGCTCCACAAGGAGATGAGGTATTGGTAAAGATAAAAGCAGCAGCGATATGCCATACCGATTACGATTCATTAACATGGGGAATGCCAATTGTAATGGGACACGAAGGAGCGGGAGTTGTAGAAGCTATTGGTGATGAAGTTACAAAAGTTAAAGTTGGTGATGAGGTAATTTTAAACTGGGCAACTCCAAAATATGATAGTTTTCAATCTCAAATAGGAAATCAACATATTTGTGAGTGTAATTCTCCAGTTTTAGCAAGTCATGCTGGGAAAATTTCAGGAGGACACCCAACTTTCGAATCAACTACGTGGAAAAATGAACCTATAGAACGTTCGTTCAATTTGGGTACATTTTCTGAATATGCATTAGTTAGATCATCAGGTGTAGTGAAGAAAAATTCTGTTAAAATGTCCATGGAAGCAGCTTCAACTATTGGTTGTGCAGTAATGACAGGTTGTGGGTCAGTATTCAATACTGCCAAATTAGAGTGGGGAAGTTCTGTGGTAGTTTTAGGAACTGGAGGAATAGGTTTAAATGTAGTGCAAGCTGCTAGAATTTCTGGAGCGGTAAAAATTATTGCTGTTGATATTAATGAACAACGTTTAGAAATGGCAAAACAATTCGGAGCTACAGATGTTATTTTAGCTGATAAAGAAGATAAAGGCTTACTAAAAGTAGCCGAAATTGTAAAAGGAATGACTAATGGAAGAGGATCAGATTATGCTTTTGAGTGTACTGCTGTTCCAGCTTTAGGTGTAGCTCCTTTAGCCATGATACGTAATGCGGGTACTGCAGTTCAGGTAAGTGGTATTGAAGAAGAAATTATGGTAGATATGCGTTTATTTGAATGGGATAAAATATATATCAATCCATTATATGGAGGTGCAAAACCAGATATCGATTTCCCAAAATTTGAAGCGCTCTACGATAAAGGCGATTTAATGCTAGAAGAAATGATTACACGCACGTACAAATTAGAAGATCTTCAACAAGGATTTGATGATATGTTGGCTGGTAAAAATGCAAAAGGTGTTATCGTTTTTGATTAAATACGAATCTGAATTTGAGAATAAAAATTCAAAATGATTAAGATTGTCAGTTCGAGTATCGACCTTAGGGAGATGTATCGAGAACTATTTGATAAGATCTCAGTATAATTTTCTTTCTTTAAGTCTGTAAATCAATTGACATGATTATTAAAAATTCAAAAAAGAATTATTAATATGATGGTATCACAATTTAAGACTATAGAAGTTTCAAATCCTGAATTTGAATCGGATAATTTACGTTTTATCACGATAAAAACACCTAACCTCAAAGGTAGAGGAGATATTTGTGTATATGTTCCTAGTGTTAAATTACAGCCAAATACACCATTAGTTGTTTTGTTGCATGGTGTTTATGGGAGTGCTTGGATTTGGTCGCAAAAAGCAGGAGTACATCGTACAGCTGAACGAATGATTTCTGAAGAGCAAATTAAACCTACGGTAATTGCCATGCCTTCTGATGGACTCTGGGGTGATGGTTCTGCCTATTTACCACATAATAGCTTTAATTTTGAAAAATGGATTGCTGAAGATGTGATTACAGCTATCAGAGAAGTTGTTGTAGAGGTTACAGAAGACTCTAAAATATTTATAGGAGGGTTGTCTATGGGAGGTTACGGTGCGTTACGAATTGGAGCTAAATATCCAAAAATATTTTCAGGTTTTTCAGGGCATAGTTCAATAACAGATTTGCCTCAGATGGAATTATTTGTAGAAGAAAATCTAGAAAATTATAGGCAAAATAGAGGTGAAGAAGAGTCAGTTTTTGAAATTATTAAAGAAAATAGAGAGAAAATTGCTCCTTTTCGATTTGATTGTGGAGAAAACGATGAGTTAATTGCTCATAATAGAAAACTACATGAACAGCTATTAAGTGCAAATATCACTCACATCTATGAAGAGTTTGAAGGTAAACATGAATGGCCGTATTGGGAAGAGCATATACAAGATAGTTTATTATTTTTTGATAAGTTTTAGAGTGTTATTGTAACCTAATTAATTCAACGGAAAGTTAGAGATTATTTGAATATCAAATTCTGAAGTAATTTCTTCCATCAGATCATCAATTTCAGTCTGATGAATACTTTTATAAGGTACTATTTTTAGTGTTTGTTGCCTTTTTAATATTAAGGCTATAACCAAGGTTTTAATCTCTTCATATTTCTATCAAGGAGTGTGAAGATTCCAATTAACTACCTTGTATGCTTTTTGCATCAAGGTAGTTTATCTAATAGTTCATTTATGTTATTTTTTTATAATTTCTATATTTCCATTTTTAGTTTTAATTAATTTCCAATTGGGGTTTAATTGTATCGTATAAAACTCACCAATAATTTTTCTTTCATTTACTTCAATAGGTAAAGGAAATACAAAATAATTTGAACCTCCTTTTTCATAACTTAATATTCCAGCGTTGCCCAGTGTGTCTTTCTGTTTATGAATAAAAAAATCACCAAAATTTTTCCCATTTGATCTATCTTTTCCTTTAATACTTGAATATACAATTCCTTTTTCTTTTAACACAATTGTGCCATTCATATTATATGTTTTGGTATACTTATTAAAATCTGTAATAGGAACTTTTAATGTTGGTTTATTAATAAGTAGTTCTGTGTAATATTCAACAAGCTTTTTTTGTTCTTCTTCGCGTTTTCTCTCTTCTTTATGTATTGATAAAAAGTTGTTTCTTAATTTGGCTTGATTAAAATACTTTTCAGTTACATGAAGTTTTGAATTTAGAATCTTATTTTCATAAATGTTTGCAAAATTATAAATTTTGTCTAAGCCGTTTTTCCAGTTAATCTTAAAATAATCAAAGATTAAACCATAAGCAGGTCCTGTAGCATAAGCAAAAGGTCTTGTGTAGGTTTTTGCTTGTTCTCGTTCGTTAATTTCGCGAATAGCTTTTTTAGTTTTGTTCTTATAGGAAGAAAGTTTAAAACCTGTATAATTAGCTAACCCTTCTAGTGTTTCTAGTTCTAACTCATCATTTAGATATTGTGAGTATAGTTGTTGTCGTTTTTTTCTGAAAAGAACTGCATCTTTAAGATATTTTTTAACTTCTTCTGGGGTGCTTTTATGAATTGCAGTTAATGTATTAGTTAAAGCCTTATATTCTAATCGTAATAAAATTCTTGCAGTTGTCTCATCTAAATAATCGATAGAATTGCCATTTAATTTTTTGAACTTATGATGCAATAAATGAAACAATTCATGAATTATAGTAGAACTATTATCATGTAAATAATTAAATAGTACCGTAGCGTATTCTTTGCCTTTATATTTTTGTGTAGTATTAACAAAAACTAGTGTATTGTCTTCCATAACTTTATAGTAAAGCGTATCATTGTCTGATTTTACATTAGGAATCTTCACAAGACTATATATGTTTTTTTCAAAATCGATAACTAATAAACTATCATTCCAAATTTGATGTCCCCAAAGTTTACCGTTATCCGCCTTTAATAAAGCTTTAGCTTCAAGCAGTTTATTCTGTATAAGAATCCTATTTCTAGCAGGTAGCGTTTTTTTATTATGAGTTATTTTAGAAAGTATTTGTTGAAACTCTTTTTTGTTTTTCCATACATTAAAAGGTTGTTGTATAATTTTTTCAGTTTCTGAATACAATCTTTCATTAGCAAGATAATTCAGAATTCTAAAAGTTTGTTTTTCATCGTTATTCTTAGTAAAAATATTTGCACCCATCAATAAAGCATGATTGGGTAACTTTTCAATTCCATTAGCTAATTCAATCACTTTTGTGAACTCTACAACCGATTTTTGATAGTTTTTTGTGTCATAATTAGCAATTGCAGAAGTATAGATCGTATTAATGTCAGTCTTTTGAGCAAAAGAGACTTGAAAGTACATGAGAAAAAGGAATAAGGAATATAATTTGTTCATTTCTAATTTTTTTTAAATTCAGAAACAAAACTAAATTCCATGATAGCTGTAGCTCTATTTTTATAGGTTGATTTTGGTACTAGTACCGAGATGAATTTTAATTTTTCTTATAAATTCTTTTCTTTCATTAACCTCAAGTTTATTGTATAGATTTCTGATATGAGTTTTTACCGTGCTTAACGAAATGAATAAGATTTCAGCAATTTCTTTATTTGTTTTATGTTCACAAATAAGTTTTGCTATTTTTTCTTCTTGATTGGTTAGATTTAAATTTTGAGTGCTATTATCTTTAGGGAGTAGTTTTTTTAGTTTTCTGAATAAAAAGAAGGATAATGTAAGTGATACGACTAAAAGTGTTACTAGTATGTAGTTAATTATTTTATGTTGTTTATATTTTCGTAAAATGATAAGATTAGTAATTTTAGATAGCTCTTCTTTGTATTGAAGATAATACGACTTTTGCGAATAATCGTTTTGTAATGATGTTAATAGACGATTATAAAAATCTGGATTTCTTATAAAATCTTTCTCTATATTAAAATTGTTTTTTTTGATGGTAGAAAAAGCTAAAAGTTTGACTAGTGATGCTTGAATAGAGTCGTTACTAAAATGTTTGGTTTTTTCAGAAAAATCAGTTGTAATTTGTTGTTTTACTTCTTTGTTTTTTATGTGAGTAACTCCTTTTTTTAATTGCTTTACAAAAGATTTTAGTTTATACCATTCTTGATCCGCAGTATTTGTGTTTTGAGAGTTGCTAAACCAATGTTTTTTAGATTTTTTAAAAAATATAGTATCGGTGTTTGAGAAAATAAAATTATGGAAATTACTCTTTTCTGGCTCCTGAACAAATTGAAAACCTTTGTTATCTGTAGTATTACAGTGTATTCTATATATTTTATTTTTTTGAGAAAGTAATTGTCCTTGAAACTTGAAGTGTCCAAGACTGTCTGTTTTTGTAGAAAATAAGACTTGATTGCCAGAAATTAAAAATTCTTCATCATATCGTATTAAACTGATGTAAACCGTGCTGTTTTTTTTTTCTTCAACATATCCAGAGATTAAGTATTGTCCATGACTTTTGAGAAAAGTCAAAAAAGATAAAATAATCAGTGCTGTAGTTTTGTTTTTTAACATTTTAAATATATGATGCTAAATATTTTTATAATGTGACAAATAGTATAGCGAAAAATAAGTTTTTAAATTGTAATTATACTGATTTTGTATTGTAGTCTATAAACTTTTTAATTATTCTTTTTCGAATTTCAATTTTTCATTACAAAGAATCATGAGATTTTCTGTATTTCTTGAGTTAGTTTTTTTCTTTGGAGATATTTTTAAATTCAAGAAAAAGTGCTCTTTCCCAATTAAATTAAAAGCCAAAGTAAAGAGTTAGAAGAGAATAATATTCTTTTAACTTTTAATTTAAATACAAAGATATTATGTAGATGTTTTTCAATTGTTAAGATTGTTTTTTTATTAAAAATAAAGTAATACATTTGCACCTGTTTTGTGAAAACTTTAACAAAGAGAAAAGAAAATTTAATCCCTTAAAAATATATGAAAAGAAAATTACCTTTAATTTTTTTAGCATTCTTTTTTGTACGTCTAGTTGTATTTTCATTCAATACAAATCCTACAAGTGAAAAAGACAGTCTGGCTTTAGGAAAACAGACTAAAGCTTCTTCAAAAAAAATAGCAAAGACTAAGCTATTTCGTAATTTTTCTTCATTAGGTAATTTTGATGTAAAAGAAGTAACACCTGCAATTCAAGAAAGGTTTACTCAAGAAGGTTATCAATTTAATAGTGCGGACTCTTTAGAAAATAAGAGATGGTATGATATGGGGATGAATACCTTTAGTACAGTAGAAAAAACAAATAATTATATAGATGTTTTAACTAAAGATGGTTTAGCGCAATTACCAGTAGCCATAAAACCTGTAAGTATTAGTAATGTTAAATATACTGTAGGTATAGCGAAAGCTGTTTTTAAACCAGCTTTTACAGAATTGACAGTGTTTTTAAAAGTTGAGTTGCCAAATACCAACGAAAAAAGAGGGAAACAAGAGCTAATTTTAGGAGCTTCGAATGTAAAGTTATCACACGAAGGAGGAATTGTAGGTGATGCAAAATTACATTTAATATCTCAATTTACGGTCAATTTTAATAAAGGTTCAGTTCTATTAACACTAAAAGGAAGTTTTGAGAAACCTGGTACTTATGCCATTATAGATTGTTCTGGGTTTAAAGAAATGGGTTTGGATGCTAATATCAAATTCACAGATGGTTTATTGTTTCCTGTTGATAAGAATGGTAAAAAGAAGATAGGTTATGTTGAGGCTGATTTTAAAACATCTATTTCTGATTGGAATGATATGGTGGTTAACATATCACTGCCTCAGTTTGGAATCAAAGGTTTAGAAGGTACTACATTTCAGTTAAATACAGCGGTTTTTGATTTTAGTGATTTAAGAAATGATGAAGCTACACCGGCAAGTTATATCAACAAATATTATGCTGATGCTCCTAATTTATGGCGAGGAGTTTATGTGAAATCGTTAAAAGTTATTCTACCACCAGAGTTTAAAATAAAAGGAGGAGGCCCCGATAGAATAGGTTTTGGTGCTACTGATTTAATTATCGACAGTCAGGGGGTTACAGGGAAGTTTATAGGTGAAAACATTCTAAGCTTAGAAGAAGGAGATGCTTCTGGGTGGGATTTTTCTCTGGATTACTTTATGTTAGATATTGAAACCAATAATTTGAAGTCTGGAGAATTTAAAGGGAAATTGGTGTTACCAGTATCGCAATTGGATAGTTTAAAGTATCATGCGGTTTTTCAACCAGGAGAGTATAAGCTAAAAGTAGAAACGGAGAAAGATATTGATTTTGACCTCTGGGATGCTGCTGACGTTCATTTAACTAAAGATTCTTATATAGAAATGCTTGTTAAAGATGGAGCTTTTAGACCAAAAGCATCCTTGAATGGATCTGTTACAATAAGAACAGCACCTGGAAAAAAAGATCCCAATAAACCAAAAAAAGATAAAAGCAAAAGTCCAATTAGTTTTGAAGGAATTGAGTTTCAAAAGTTAGTGTTACAAACTGAGTCCCCAATGTTTTCCGTAAAATATTTTGGAACAAAGGGCGATTTAGGGATGGCCGGTTTCCCCGTCACAATACATAAAATAGCATTAGAGGCTCCCTCTGATAATCAAGCGAATTTAATTATCGATTTATCAGTGAATTTAACTTCAGAAGGCGATGGCGGTAATGGAGGCGCCAGTAAGTTAGTTATTAAAGCAAAACAGAAGGATAGAAAATGGAAATTTGATGGTGTAACCTTAGAAAAGTTATCTATCGAAATGGATGTTGCCGGAACTGAGTTACGAGGAGCGATTTTTATTTTTGATGATGATCCAACATATGGTACTGGGTTTGCTGGGGCTGTAGGTGCTACTTTTAATAAAGGTTTAGAAGGTTTTAAAATTGATGTAAAAGCCTTGTTTGGAAAAACAGAAACATTCCGATATTGGTTTGCAGATGGACAAGTAACATTGCCACAAGGGATTCCAATATTTACTGGTTTTTCATTAAATAATTTTGGTGGAGGTTTATACAATAGAATGCGAATGGTGAACCGAAGGAAAGGAAATGATAAGAAAGCAAAAGAGAATGACGCATTTAATGATATAGGAGCTTCTACATCTGGAGTTGTTTACGAACCCTATAAAGATAATGCATTTGGCTTAAAAGCTTCTGTAGGAATTGTTGCAGAAGGGTCTGAAGATTTATTTCATGCTACCGTAGAATTTGGAATGGCTTTTAATAGAAGAGGTGGATTACAAGAAGTTTATTTAAAAGGTAAAGCTGAATTGGTATGTCCTTTACCAGATGATTTTCCAGATCAGGTTATGTCGAAGTTAGATGACATTTCAGAAGGAAAAGAAAACCCATATTTACCAGCACAAGAAACCAAAGCAGCTATGGCTGCTAACCTATATATAGGCTTTGATTTTGTAAATGATATTTTTCAAACTACCGCAGAAGTTTATATTAATTTAGGAATAGTAAGGGGAGTAGGTAATTATGGAAGAGCAGGTTGGTTAGATCTTTATATTGCTCCAGACGAATGGCATTTATTAATTGGTACACCAAAAGATAGAATAGGAATTACAATAGATCTTGTGATTTTAGAGATGGAAATGGGAGCCTATTTTATGACAGGAGATAATTTACCTGGAAGCCCACCACCACCTCCAATAGTTGCAGATATCTTAGGTTTAGATATTGCAGATTTAGATTATATGAGAGATCTAAATAAGTTAGAGTCTGGAAAAGGCTTAGCATTTGGTGCGAACTTGAGTGTAACTACGGGAGATTTAACGTTCTTGATATTTTATGCAAAGTTTGAAGCCGGTGTAGGGTTTGATATTATGGTTAAAGATTATGGGGATGCACATTGTAAAGGATCATCAGAACCAATAGGAATGAATGGATGGTATGCTAATGGTCAGGCTTATGCCTATCTCCAAGGAGAATTAGGGTTGACATTCAGACTTTTCGGATTTAAAACTAAAATACCAATTATTAGTGGAGGAGGTGCCGTATTATTACAAGCAAGACTACCAAATCCATCATGGTTTAGAGGTTATCTAGGAGGTAGATTTAATTTATTGGGAGGATTGATTAAAGGGAGTTTCCGTTTTAAAGTTGAGTTAGGTGAAAAATGTGAAATTGTAGGAGGTAGCCCAATTGATGATATTGTTGTTATAAGTGATTTAATACCAAAAGATGCCAGTACTGATGTTGATGTTTTTGCAGCACCACAAGCGGTATTTAACTTACAAGTAAATAAAGTTTTTGAGTTACCAGACGAAACAGGAAATAGAAAATATAAAATTTTATTAGATGAATTTTCTGTTACACATAATGGGAAAAAATTAGAAGGAGAGGTAACATGGGCTAATAATAATGATGCAGCAGCATTTTATTCTCATGAAATTTTACCACCAAACTCAAATCTTAAAGCCTATATACAATTGCATTTTGAAGAATATAAAGATGGACGTTGGATTGTCATGCAACAAGATGGAAAAAAGGCAATAGAGAGTAAAGAAACTAATTTTACTACAGGTGAAGCGCCTAAAACCATTCCGTTAAATAATATTGAGTTTATGTATCCTGTTTTAGGACAGAAAAACTTGTTTAAAGATGAATACAACAAAGCGTATGTAAATCTAAAAAGAGGTCAGAGTTACTTGTTTAACCAAGCACCAGATTGGAAAAAAACAATGGAAATGACATCTTCTACAGGTACTGTATACAAGAGGTCATATACTTACAATGCAGCTAAAAAGCAATTATTGTATAGTCTTCCAGAAGAAATGGCGTATCAAACAGCGTATACTACTACACTAAAATTAAGTTCTAAAGGTAACGATGTTAATGATAATGTAACAACAAGTACTACAAAGAAAGATCTAGGAAATAAAGGTGAGGCTAGTTCATTTGATGGTAAAAACAAAGAAGATTCCTATGGGAATTCTGTTGAACAAAGTACAAGAACAGCAACTGGAGAAATTACAAAAAATGGGGAGCGTGAATTATTGATATATGATTTTAGAACAAGTAAATACGCTACATTCAATAAGAAAATGAATTCGATTCGAAAGAAAAATGATTTTTATGATCATGTGGATTATCCTTATGGAATAAGTTTATTGGCATCTATTAATCAAAATGAATCCTTTGATCTTGTAGAATTAAAAGGTAATCAATATTCAGGAAATCAACCATTAGTCATTGCTAGAGCAGTTTTAGAGGATTCGTATTACAAAAAGAATATTTATCCACTGTTGTATGCAAATTACCCTTTAGAAGGAGAGATTGAAGTAAGTAGAGAAACTGAAGAAGTGGGTGTGCCTCCAGTTGAGGCTGTACAACCTTTAACATGGTATATAACTCATTTAGAGAACGATTATAGAGAAAGAACTAGTTTATTTTACCCTTACAGTTACAATCTTACTAATTATTATTTGGACGACTATAACGATTTGTCATATCAAATATTGAGTTCTGATGTTCGTTGGCGTGAAAATCCTCAATATGTAAAATTAATAACTGAAGCTTTTCCATACATGAGAAAAGGAAAGTATAAAACAACATTTCAATATATTTTACCAGGAGGTATTAAAAAAGGAAAGCAAAGAGAAATAAAGTATATCAATCCGATTAATAAATAAAGAGTAGATGAAAATAAAGAGAGTAGTGTTATTAATCCTTCTCATGAGCTTTAGCTTTATTTTCTCACAAAAAGAGATAGGTGGAGAAGAAGCTGAAGTTAAGGCTATAGCTACAGTTTATGAGAAAGCAATAATGTTACGTTGGGGAGTTAACACACCAGCAGCATGGAAAAAAGCGAATAAATATGGATTCCTTATAGAAAGAAAAACGATTGTTTCGAATAATGAAATTTTGAATACCCCAGTAATTAAAAGTTTAAATACCATTCCATTACTGCCAAGACCAGTTATGGAATGGAAAGACTTTACACAGAAAAACACAAATGCAGCAATAGCGGCTCAAGCATTATATGGCGATAATTTTAATGTAGATATGAATAATGGGGGGAATGGAATTATTTCTATTTTAAATCAAGCTCAAGTATTAGAGCAACGTTTTCTTTTTGCCATGTACGCCGCTGATCAAGATTATGAAGTCGCAAAATTTTCAGGTTTAGCTTTTATCGATACTTCTGTTAAGAAAGGGGAGCGATATTTATATACGATTCGAGTAGCGATTCCTAAGGGAAGTCCAAAAATTAAACATGGAGGTGTATATCTGGGGTTATCAGATGAAAGAACCTTACCTAAACCTAAAGAATTTGTTGGGATTTTTAAAGATAAAAATGTCATTTTGAGCTGGAATTATGGCATTGTTAAGAAGTTTTTCACGAATTATATTATTGAGAAATCTGAAGATTTAGGTAAGACTTTTGCTCCGTTGACCAATACACCCATAGCGAACTTGTCTGAAAGAGAAGTAAAACCTTCGAATAGAATGATGTATATCGATAGTTTATCTAAAAATAATAAACAATATCAATATAGAATTAAAGGTGTTTCGCCATTTGGTATTGAAGGTCCCTATTCTAATATTGTGAAAGGTAAAGGAATAACGCCTTTAATTCATAACCCTTATATCATTGAAAATAAATTTTTAGAAGACGGTTCAGTAGTTCTGCAATGGGAATTCCCACAAGAAGGATTAGAAACATTACAATCCTTTGAGTTATTAAGATCTAATACCCCAAAAGGTAAGTATTTTACTGTTAATTCTGAAATAACTAAAAATAGTAGGAGTATAAAATTGTCTAATTTACAAGCAATAAACTACTATAAAATAGTGGCTGTTGGGACAGATGGAACTAAAAGAGAATCGTTTCCTAAAATGGTTCAACCTGATGATAGTACTCCACCAGCTGTTCCTACTTTAATAACTGGAGATATAGATAGTTTAGGTGTTGTTAGACTACAATGGAAACAAAACACAGAAATAGACTTCTTAGGGTATAGAGTGTTTAGAGCTAATTTAAAGAATGATGAATTTACTCAAATTACATTCAAACCTATAACTAAAAGTAAAATTGTAGATACCATTAATATAAAAACTTTAAACAAAAAGATTTATTATAAAGTCCAAGCATTAGATAAACGGTATAATCCTTCAGAATTTTCAAATATTTTAGCTTTGAATAGACCAGATGTAGTGCCACCTTCTCAACCTGTATTTACCTCATTTAACGTAGATAAAAACAAGGTGTTTTTAAGTTGGCAAGTTAGTGTAAGTAAAGATGCTAAAAAGACATTAGTATATCGAAAAGAAAAAGGAAGTAATCTTCCATGGGAGCTAATACAAGCCTTAGATATTCCTAAAAGCTCCTATACAGATGTTGCTACAGTGGTTGGAAAAGAATATTTGTATACTATTTTAACAGTAGATGAATCTGGTTTAGAATCAGCGCCAATAAAACCATTGAAAATAAAAATATCTGATAATATACCGAAACCTCCAATTTCAAAATTCACTAGTATAGCCAATAGAGTTGAAGAGTATATTGAATTAACTTGGAAGTATAGTGAAAAGAATGTCGAAGAATTTGTTTTGTATAAGGCAGAAGAAGGAAAACAGCCTACGCTGTATAAAGTTTTTGATAAAGAGATTACCTCTTATAAAGATAAAAATTTGATAATTAATACAAAATACACCTATTTATTACAAGCTAATTTTAGTTCTGGAGCTAAATCACCTATTAAGAAAAATGAATTAAATTATTGATTATGAAAAGAAATTTACTCTTAATATTCTTTCTAATAAGAATAGTTTCTATATGTGCTCAGGAGTTTAAACTTGACTATACATTTAGATTAGAACATACAAAACTTAGTGATATATGTTCAAATAAAAATAATTATAGATTAATAGCTGTTTTGGAGAGCGGTAAAAAAGTAACATTAAAAACTTTTGGACCTAAAACATACTTTGCCAATATAAATGTTACAGAAAAATTTATATACAAGGATAGTGACAAAATAGATTACATACAATTTACTTCTTATGTTAATGATGAAAATGATTGGGGAGGGTGTCATTCAGGTAATTATTCGGATGTGAAATTTCAGATAGATAAACATCCATGTTTTGATGGTAGTAAATCTAGTTTTATGAATAAAAACTTAAGAACTATTCATAGTTTTTTAGGATATACCATTACACCAGTTACAAAATTATCATTTACAGATGGATCTCCAGTAAATAGAAGTAAAATTATTTGTAAGAATGAAGGAGTAGAGATTGAAACAATAGGAGGTTTTTATTGGGGGTATAGAAATCAAATTCATAGATGGGAATATTTAGATCCTGTAAATACTACCACTGTAGAGACAGAAGCTTACAAACGAGTGAGGAATAATTTTTCAAATGCCTCAAAAAGATATCAAGAATGTGAAGCTAGAGTTGGAGATGGAGATGGAGTACCAATTTTGCAAAGAGGTCAAAGTACAAGTTCAAATGCAACATCACCAGTATCTCGTAGTTCACCTGTTGAGATAAAGGTTTCTCCACAATGTCGATACCTATATAATTTGTATTTAGATGCTTTAGATAAACTAGTTAATTTTAAAGGGCCAAAAACTCGTCCTGAGCAATTATGGAGACCTTTAACAAGTCAGAATGGATTAAACCCTGTTGGGAGATCAAAAATAAAGTTATTTTTGAAAGATATTTATCCTAAGACCGAAGATCAATCAAAGGCATTAAACAATAAGATTATCTACATTAGAATGAATCCTTCATGTAGTGGTGAGAAAGATGTCTCTAATGAATTAAGAATTCAGTTTTTACCTGAAGCCCCACAAGTCGCAACAAGAAAACCTGAGTTTGATTCTCCAAAATGTTCTTATGATGAAATAGAAGGATTTACATTGTTTTTCAAAAGGCAAATAAAAACTAGTGAAACTGTTAACATATCATTGAAACGTTATGATGATTTAACGCGTAAATATTTATTACAAAGTCAAAATCCAGGAGTTCGATCTTTTGAGCCAGTACCAGGGTCTCCTGACTTATATAAATATGTTTGGAAAAAAGAAGATCCAATTATAGATGGGAAATATAAAATATTTGTATCAAGTACAATAGATGGAATTAGACCAGAGGATTTGTTAGCTGGCTGCAAAGAATTAGTTTTTGGACCGTATGATATATCAACCCCAGATCCTGTAGTTTTTGAAGATTTAACCGTAGTTCAGGATGAAAAATGTTATAGAGAAAAAAATGGTATTCTAAAAGTAAAAGCTTCCGGAGGTTCAGGTACGTATAAAGTATTTTTAAATGGAACTATAACATCTCCTTCATCAACTTCAAAAGTAGGTGGAATAACTGAACTTACCTTCAATAATCTTGCACCAAGAAGTTATCAAGTAAAAGTGAGGGATAGTAATGATTGTGAAGTGAGAAATACTAACGGCGACGAAATAACTAAAACAGAAACTATTACAGCAAAAGCAGATATTCGTCATACAGTGTCTAGTACAGATGTAGTACATCCTTCTGCACCAAGATTAAGTAATGCTACTATAAATATAAGAGGAATTTCTGGTGGTACTCCAAAGTATAAATATGTTGTTTTATTAAATGGTACTACACCGAGTCGAACGATTTCTGGAGAATTTAACACCGGAGGTGGGCTTGTAGAAAATCTTCCTGCAGGAAAACATAAAATTCAATATACAGATAAAAATAAATGTGTCAGGGTTTTAGATTTACCAACGATAACAGATCCAACACCTATCAAATTCACGGTAAGGACAGAGAACCCGAATTGTAACGGAGCTAAAGGAAAAATAAAAGTATCAGGTATTTCTGGTGGTTATGGTACGTATAATGTAATTATATTTAAACAAGGTAGTACCTCAGAATTAACAAGAGAAAATGATGTTACATCAGCAGAATTCGTTTTGGATCCTGGTAATTATACTGTTAAAGTAGAAGATAGAAGAAAAGGAAGTACAACAAAGAATGAAGAAATAGCGCGAATATCAAAAATGATAGTTAATGCAACCTTTATTCCAATAAAGTGTTATGGAGATAAAGCTAAAGTTACATTAACAGTTAAAGGAGGGCGTTCTAGAATTCAATATCAATATGCACAATATAAGTCTTCAGGAACTTTAGTGTGGCAGAATTCTAATGTATTTAATGTTGTAGCTTCTAGAACACCATATCAGTTTTTGGTAAGAAATAAAGATTTACATAGTTGTCAATCAGAGCGATCTGCTTCAGTTACAATTAAACAACCTGAAGAATTTTATATAGAAACTCCAAATGTAAAACACAACGATGTGTTTGGAGGAAAAAAAGGAAGTATAGCATTAACAATAAAAGGAGGTACACCTCCAGCTTCTGGTTATACTGTAGCATGGACTAAAAAAGATGATAGAACTTTTTCAGCTACAGGTGCTTTTATTGATAAGCTAGAAGCAGGTATATACAAAGCAATAATTAGAGATCGTTTTTGCTCCATCGAAAGAGAGGTGGAGGTAAAAGAGAACCCAAAACTAGAAATTACCTCATTAAAAGTTGTGACACCTATTAAGTGTCATGGAGAGAAAGGAAGAATAGAAGCTATAGTTAAAGGAGGTTCTAAAACATATACGTATCAATGGAAAAGAGGAACTTCAGTAATTAGTGGTGCTAATAAATTATTTTTAGAAGCTACTGCAGATGACTATACTTTTATAGTAAACGATGGATTTACAAGTACTGATATGAAAATAAAGTTGCCCGGTAAATCTAAAATAGAAGTAACAGTAACTAAAGAAGATATTACTTGTAACACTTTAAATGATGGTAAAATAAAACTAACGATTAAAGGAGGTACAGCACCATATCAATTTTCTACAAACGGAAAAAATGGAACGTACAAAAGTGTAAATACACTTACCAATAATACCATACAAAATTTAACCAATCGTAATTATACGGTTTGGATAAAAGATAAGCTTGGTTGTACGATATCTGCTAAACCAGTAACCATTATAAAACCTTCTAAAATAGCAGTTATTAACAATGTTATTAAAGATAATGAAGTTAGAAGACAGAGTATTGGTGCAATTACAATAAAAGTTGATGGAGGAAGTGGAAGATACAATTATTTGTGGACCAGCGACAAAGATGCTAATTTCAAAAAAACGACGCCTAACTTAACACAATTGCCAGCAGCAAAATATACTGTGAAAATTAGTGATGTTAAAAATGCAAATTGTTTTATTACTGAAACTTTTGAAGTTAGGGAGCCTTTACCTTTATCAGTAACGGTAAAGCAAACTGATTTTATTTATTGCTATGGAGAGAATACAGCAACGTTATTGGCAGAAGTAGAAGGTGGATATCCATTGAATGCTACACCTTCTGACTTTACATACACTTGGTATAAAATTAATGGAACAACAACGTCACGTATAAGTACGCCTAATCCTAAGTCAGATGAAATTACAACATTAATTGCTGGGGTGTATAAAGTAGAGGTTGAAGATGAAAAAGGAACAAAAGCTACAAGTACAAATGTTACTATAAAACAACCAGATCCTTTAGTGATAACATTAAAGGATGCTAATGATGTAAGTTGTTTTAAAGGGAATGATGGATTCCTTTCTGTAGATGTAAAAGGAGGTAATAATGATTATTCTTTTGTATGGAAAAAAGAAGGAGAACCTTCTTTTTCAGTAAATACAAATAAATTAAGTGAAATAACAGGATTAAAGGAAGGGAATTACTATGTAGAGGTTACTGATGGTATCTGTGATCCTATAAAATCAAAGACTTTTAAAATTGAAGAACCTTCATCATTACCAAAAATCGATGTTGCAAATACAACGCATGTAACAGGTTTTGGAAAAAAGAATGGAAGTATTAAAATAGAAGTTTCGGGAGGTGCAAGTACTACGTACAGTTATGAATGGAGACTACAAGGAGAAACTAATATTTATAGTACAAACAAAGATTTAATAGACATACCTGCAGGAACATATCAATTAACTTTAATTAACGATAAATGTACGGTTACTTCGAATTTATATGTTGTAAACCAACCTGATAAATTAGTAATTGACGATTTAAAACAATCTGGAGAAATTAAATGTTTTGGAGATAAAACTAAAACACTTACTGTAAATGCTTCTGGAGGTATTGACACATTCCCGTACACGTATTCATGGAAATTAATAGGAGATGATACAGCGTTGGGCGATAATACAAATGTGTTGAAAAATGTGGGAGCCGGTATATATAGAATTACCATAACTGATAAAAACTCAAATAGTGTTTACAAAGATATAGAAGTAAAACAACCGCCTTTATTACAATTATTAACTAAAGACATCAGTAAAAAAGATGTGTCATGTCATGGAGGAAACGATGGATATATAAAAATAGAAGCTACAGGTGGTACTGGGGCGTACTCTTATACTTGGAGTCATGGTAGTGGGATTACTGGAAATGAACTAAAAAATTTAGAAGCAAGAACGTATGAAGTTACCATACGTGATGAAAAATTTTGTGAGTTTACTACGACAATAAAAATTGAACAACCTGATAGGCCTTTAGTGATTAAAGATTCAAAAGTTGAAGATACTAAGGGGTATGATCTGAAAAATGGATCAATTCGTGTTGATGTAGATGGAGGTACTACACCTTATACCTATACATGGAAAGATGCATCTGGTGTAGTAGTTAGTCCTAGAAGCACTACAAATATTCAAACAGATTTAAAAGCTGGTCTATATTCATTAGAGATTGTTGATGCTAAAGGATGTACAATAACTCCTATTCCTAAGTTTGAAGTAAAACAACCTGATCCGTTAAGTATAATATTTAAGAAAAAAGAAATTCTTTGTTTTGGTGAAAAGGGAGCTATATCTGCTGAAGTAAATGGAGGTGTAAAACCATACAGATACTCTTGGAAATTAAAAGGTGAGGCCACTACGCTAAGTACAACTGCTGAGTTACCTAATAGAAGCGGAGGAACATATGTGTTAAGTATTTTAGATAAATATGATAATGCTTTATCTAAAGAAGTATTTTTATTTGAACCTCCAGTATTAGAACTTTTAGATAAAGATGTGACGGTGAAAAATGTATCCTGTCATGGAGGCAATGACGGAGAAATTAAAGTTGCTGCATCAGGAGGTGTTGGAGGATATTCTTATGTATGGGATGATGGTAAAGGATCAACAGGAGATGAACTCAAAGACTTGAAAGCAGGGGTATACGAAGTTACTGTAAGAGATAGTAATTTACGTTGTGTAATTACTAAAGAAATTACAATAACTGAGCCTGAACATGAATTAATTATTCAAAATGATCAAGTAGTTGATGTTACAAGAAATGGTTTAGGTAATGGTTCAATTACGATCACTGTTTTTGGAGGAACAAAACCATACACATATGAATGGAAAGATGCATCTAATGTTGTACTTCCTAGCACAACAAATGTTCAGGCGAATTTAAAAGCGGGCATGTATACAGTTAGTGTTATAGATGCAAAAGGATGTACCATAACTCCTATTCCAAAATTCGAGGTAAAACAACCAGATCCGTTAAAGATTACTTTTGATAAAAAAGACGTGAACTGTCACGGTGAAAAAGTAACAGTAAAAGCTGAGGTTACTGGTGGAGTAAAGCCTTATAGATATTCTTGGAAATTAGAAGGAGAAACCACTGAGTTAAGTACTACTGCTGAATTACCAAATAGAGGTGGAGGAACATATGTGCTTAGTGTATTAGATAAAAATGACAATCCTGTTCAAGATAAAGTTATTGTTTTTGAACCTTCAAAATTGGAAATAGATAATATTGCAACAACCAATATTACATGTTATGAGGGTAAAGATGGTGCTATTAAAGTATCAGTAAAAGGAGGAACAACTCCGTATACGTATAAATGGCGTCATACAGGTTTAGATACAAATGATTTAAAAGGATTACCATCTGGAGTTTATTATCTAGAAATTGAAGATGCAAAGGGATGTACAATAGAGACTGGTGCAATTTCATTAACACAACCAGTTTTATATGACATTACAAAAGTAAAATTAGTTAGACCTTCATCAGATATTACTACTGATGGTAATATAGAGGTGTTTATTACAGGTGGTGAAGCACCATATAGATATCTTTGGAAAGATGAGAAAGGCGATGTTATTTCAGATATAACTAAAAATGAAAAGGAAGACAAAATTGTCAATCTAGGGGAAGGTAAATATAACTTAACAATTACTGATGCTAAAGATTGTGCTATAATAGAAGATTATAATCTAGCAAATCCAGGAGAACTATTAGTAGAAATTCAACAAACTCAAGAAATTACTTGTTTTGGATCTAGTACTGCAGTGTTAGATGTAATAACTGTAGGAGGAGTTGGAGGTAATGAATACAAATGGTATGATGCTTCTGATGATAGTCTTATTAGAGAAACAAAAGAATTAAGAGATGTACCAATAGGTAAATACTATATTATTGTAAGCAATGCTGAAGGTATTGAAGAACAGAGTGCTGTTTTTGAAGTAAAACAACCTGAAGAAATAAAACTTACGATAGATCCTACAGACTTGAGTTGCCATAATACAACAGATGGTAGTTTTACACTTGATGTTAAAGGTGGTTTAGGCGCATATGAATTTAGATATAAAGGCGGAGCTGTAACAACATTTAGTGATTGGATTAAAATTGGAGCTAATACAGCTGACGTTAAAGATTTACTGAATGGAAAGTACACAATTCAATTAAGAGATAAAGAAAATTGTTTTGCTAAAAATACTGAAGGAGATATTAATTTTGAGATTGAAATTTTGAAGCCTTCTATCGTAGAGATTGATAAGGAAACGGTAACACATGTTTCAGGATTTGGAAAATCAAACGGTAGTGTAGTTATCAATGTAATTGGTGGTAGCACTTTATATACCTATGTGTGGACAGACGTTCATGGTAATGAAAAATCATATACAAATTCACTTGATGGGGTTACAGCAGGAACTTACAAGGTAACTATTAAAGATAGCAAAGGCTGTCCTTTAGTTAAAGAATATGTTATTGAACAACCTAAAGCCTTAGAGGTTGATGTAGATGTTGCATCTGTTATTAGTTGTATTGGGGATAAAGATGGAGCTGTGGAAGCCTTTGTAAAAGGAGGGGTTGAACCATATACTTATAAATGGTATGAAGAAGGATCGACCACTGTTTTAGGAACTGATGCTAAACTTTCAACTATAGGTGATGGTAAATATTATGTTGACATTGTAGATGCAAATTTAAATACAAAAACGAGTGCAGTTATACCATTAGTGGAGCCTAAAGCTTTAGAATTAACATTAAGTTCTGAATATACGTTATGTGGAACAGGGAATGATTGGACTATTACTACTGAAGTAAAAGGAGGTACAGCACCGTATCGATACTTATGGAATACTAGAGATAATACTCCGGGATTAAATGGAGTTATTTCTGGTGATTATAACGTGTTAATTGTAGATAAAAATGGTTGTAGTATATCTAAAAGTATTACACTAATTCCACCACCAACTTTAGAAATTGATAATGAAACAATAACGCATGTTACTGGATTTGACTTATCAAATGGGGGGGTAACAATAACGAATATTGGAGGTACACCACCATATACTTATGAATGGATAGACACAACTGGAAGTCCAGTTTCTTCAACAACTTCGATAACTAATGTGAAAGCTGGGAAGTATACATTGACGATAAACGATAGTAAAGGATGTACTATAACTAAAGCGTATACTATAGAGCAACCTTTAAAATTAGAAGTTACACCAAGTGTTTCAAGAATTATAAGTTGTAAAGGAGAAAAGGACGGAGTGCTTGAAGCCATAGTAAAAGGTGGAGTTCAACCTTATACCTATGCATGGTACCAAGAAGGTAATACCAATGTTTTAGGTAACGAAAAACAACTTGCTAATTTAGGTGATGGTACATATTATGTAGAGATTGTTGATGCCAACTTAAATATTGTAACCAGTACCACATTTATTTTCTCTGAACCTGAAGTTTTAGAGGTATCATTAAGTGCTGATTATACATTATGTGCTACAGGAAATGATTGGACTATTACTACTGAAGTAAAAGGAGGTACAGCACCATATCGATATTTATGGGGAACTGGAGCTACAAGCGCAGTATTAGATAACATGATTTCAGGAAGATATGATGTTTTAGTAATTGACGCTAATGGATGTAGGGCTAATACAAGTATTACAGTAACGCCTCCGCCAACATTAACTATTGACGATGCTATCATAACTAATCCTACTTGTTACAAAGGAGACGATGGAAAAATAGAGCTTGCTGTAAAAGGAGGTACACCACCATATACTTATGATTGGAACACAACAGCAACTACCAGAACTATAGAAGGACTTGTATCTGGAGTGTATCAGGTTACTATTGTTGATAGTAAAGGATGTCAAATAGTTGGGTCATTTAATGTTAAAGATCCTGAGCAAATACCACTAGATTTAGGTGTAGATGTTACTTTATGTGAAGGACAAACTTACGTTATAGATGGAACCATTCCTGATGGAGCTGAGTACATTTGGACTTCTTCTAATGGTTTTTCAAGCACAGATAGTGTAATTGAAGTAGCTGAAGAAGGGATCTATAAGTTAGTGGCTACCAACAGCGATGGTTGTAAGGTACAGGATGAAATAGAAATTAAACGATCTAAAGAAATTGTATCGTCTGATTTTATCATCTCTTCAATAGCATTTGTAAACGAACCATTTGCAGCAGTTAATGTTAGTAGCCCTGTACCAGATGAAGTAGAGTGGATTTTACCATCAGAAGCAAAAATCAATGAAGAAAACAAAGAATATGTTGAGTTGTATTTTGAAGAGGAAGGAGAGTTTGAAATTACCCTATTTACTAAAAAAGGGAATTGTGAATCATTTTTAACGAAAAAGGTAATTGTAATAGAACAAGAAATTACTGAAGAAACTGAAGGTGAAGAAACAGCGAAAGCTCCAATGATTAAGGATTTTGTTATATATCCGAATCCATCATCTGGAATATTTACTTTAGAATTAAAATTAAAAGAAATAAGCGATGCTAGCGTGAAAATTTATAGTCTTTTAAGTAATGATTTAATGGATTATAAAAAGGTAGAAAACCAAGAAGTTTATACAATAGATTATAACTTGAGTTTGGTACCAGGAATTTATTTTGTGTTGTTAGAAACCCAAGGTGAAAAGCTAGTTAAGAAAATAATAATACAATAAAATACATATTAAGAATATGAGATTTGTAAAAGAAGAGCGAGACATGCAAGAGAATAAATCAAAATATTAAGAGGAATGGCTTTACGAATGTTTGAGAATTTTTTTAAATCAAAATGTTAGGAAATCAACGGTGTACCACTGTTGAACATAGCACAAGATAATTTTATTAAAAGAGACACATACGAAAAGGTTTATATAAAAATTGTTGTATTGAAAAATAAGAAGTTTATACTAATATTCATTTACGCCCCTATGATTCTATTGGCACAAAATCTAGAAAAAATAGGTAAATCTTCCCTTTTTAAATTATCAGGAGGGGTAGGGGCTAATGCTGTATATTACAACGGAAGCGCAAGTAGAGAACCTTTTACCTACTTTCTTTCTGGAAATGTAAATTTAAATATTAGTGATGTATATAATATCCCATTTTCATTTTCATATTCTAATAGCAAATTTCAAACAAATAACCCATTTACTTTTAATCGATTAAGCTTACACCCTAGTTATAAGTGGGTCACTGCTCATATTGGTGATGTTAGTATGAGCTTTTCTCCTTATACATTAAACGGACATCAGTTTACAGGTCTAGGTATAGATTTATCTCCAAAAGATAAATTTAAGATAAGTGTAATGTATGGTAGGCTTTTAAAAGAACGTGAGTTTGATACCGAAAATTTAAATGGAGAAGCCAATTATAGAAGAGTAGGATATGGGTTTAAAACCTCATATAAATTCGAAAAAGCAACAGTAGGAATGATTTTCTTCAGAGCAAGTGATGATGAAAATTCTTTACAAAATCAAATTCCTATTGAGAATGATGTACAACCCAAAGACAATACTGTAATTAGCTTTAATACCGAATTTAATGTATATAAAGATTTACGATTACAAGGAGAAGTTGCATTATCGGCATTAACAGAAGATACTAGAGTTAATGGTGAAAGTGGTCATTTGGCTGCGTTTTTAGTATCTAGTAACCCAACTACACAATATTACAAGGCATTTAATTTGAATTTATCCTACCAAGTAGGTAAAGGTTCATTGGGAGTTGGCTATGAAAGAATAGATCCTAATTATAATACACTAGGAGGATATTTTTTTAATAACGATTTAGAAAACATTACGGTAGACGCTACACAAACTATATTTAATGACAAAGTAACGTTAGCTGTAAATGCAGGATTACAAAAAGATGATTTAGATGATACCAAAGCAAGTCAATTAAATCGATTGGTTACTGCATTCAATGCTACCTATAATGCCAGTCAAAAGTTAAACATATCTGGAAGTTATTCTAATTTTCAATCGTTTACGAATATTAAAAATCAATTCGATTTTATTAATGGAGTTTCACAGATAGAAGAAGAATTAGATCAAGATAACATTGCGCAATTATCTCAAAATGCTAATTTAAATGTAAATTACATCATTGGAGAATCAACAAGTAAAACTCAGAATATTAATGTAAATGTATCGTATCAAGATGCCGTAAATAAGATAGATGATATTATTAGAGAAGAAGACAACTCAACATTCTACAATGCATCAACAGCATATACTATTGGTTTTCCTGATGAAGCATTAACAATATCAGGAGTATTAAATGGAAGTATAAGTCAACTTGGACCTTCAGAAAATATTATCCTTGGACCTACAGTTAGCGCTTCTAAAGGTTATTTTGAAAAAACATTAAAAGTAAATGGAGCCATAAGTTATAACGAAAGTATTAACGATGGTATTCGACAAGGACAAGTAGCCAATGTGCGATTAGGCGGAAGATATGTATATAAAAAGCAACATAATTTTAGTTTAAATGCATTATTTCAGCATAGAAATAGTCCGCAAAAATCAAGCTCAGATTTTACGCTAACCTTTGGCTACAATTATAGTTTTGGTCTTTTTGATTCTAAAGATATCCGTTTCAAAAAACGAAAAAGAAAAGAAAAGGTAAGAAAAAAACGCAATGCAAAAGAACGAATTAAAAAGCCAATCAGATTTACGTATAAAGATTCTCTTTATGAAGGAACAATACCTGAAGTAGATTATAAAATAGCGACTTTAGTACAATCGCCAGTTTTTGAAACAACACCGAAAACAATTAAGGAGGCAATAGAAAAACAACGAAAAGAAATTGCTGAAGAAACAAACGATAAAGTATATAAAATAAAAGCAATACAGCTATTAAAAGAGCTATACGATACTAAACAAAACCTACACGAGTTTAATAAGCTATTGTATATAGCATTAAAAGAAGTGTATAGAAATGCAAACAATTTGGATTATAAAATTGAACGTGATTTTGTAATGAATAAAAAAGAAATTGTAAAGCATGCACTTTGGGACAAAACTGCTGAAGACAAACGATTGTATGCTGAACAAGAGCAAAGAGAATTCAATCAGATGCAGAAAACGTTAGAAAAATCGCATAAAAAATTATTAGTACACCGTTGGGTACTTACTGCATTAGAAAAATACAACACATTTAAACATTTAGAAGAAGATACAGGCTTATGTAACAAGTTCCGAGAACAGTACGTTGCCAATGTATTTAAAATGTTTGAGAAGAAAGAAAATAAACGAAAAATACAATTGTATTTGCAAGGAGCCGTTATTGAGTTTTTTGCAAAAGAATCTGAGGTTCATATCGATACGAACAAGTACGAATTACGTTATATGGACTTAAATTAATACCCTAAAAATTATGAAAAGAGAGTTACGCTTTATCTTCATTTTACTATTTACACTAACCAGCATTTTTGCTCAGCGGTATCCTATCAATATAGTGCCTAGGGTTCAAGCGCCATCTCCAGTTAATTTTTTCAATTATGCAGATGAGACCAGCTTAAATAGCCCTATAACGGTACAATTATTTTTAAATGATTTAACGGTTTCCAATCGACAAATACGTTTAAAAACCTATTTTGAAGGAGGAAACATCAACTTTACAAGTAATGATTTTGTTTTAGGAGCAGAAAATCTTTTCATAGAAGGAGGGGTACCACTTACACTAACCAATGTGGAGCTAGCTCCGTACTTTAAGTTAGAAAATATAAGCGGAATTAGTCCAACTGTTTATGGTCAAGCCATACCAGAAGGAAGCTATGATTTTTGTTTTGAAATATTCGATTACATATCGGGAGCTAAACTATCAGATAAAGTATGTAGAACAGTTTTCATATTTAAAAATGAACCTCCAATTTTAAATGTACCGTTCAACAAAGCTAATATTGAGCCTAAAGATTTTGAAAACATTGTTTTTCAATGGACGCCACGTCATATTAATGTTACTAATGTTGAATACCAGTTTAGCTTGGTAGAAATATGGGACGATGCTATTGATCCGCAAACCGCTTTTCTATCGCAGGCGCCTATTTATGAAGAAACTACGAGAGCGACTACATTATTATACGGACCCGATAAACCATTGCTATTGTCTGGCAAACGTTATGCATGGCGAGTAAAAGCAAAAGCCTTACAAGGTTTAGAAGAAATAGGACTGTTTAAGAATGAAGGTTTTAGTGAAGTCTTTTGGTTTTCTAGAACAGAAGCTTGTAAACCTCCAGAAAATATAACAGCAGAAGCTAAAGGATTGACCAAAATTAATGTGTTTTGGGATCAAGACCCTAGTATTCATTCAGAATATACAATTGCTTATCGAGAGGCAGATAAACCTAATGCCTATTGGTTTACCAAAAGAACAAATAGTAGCTGGGCTACCATTTGGAATTTAAAAGCAGGTACCAAATATGAGTATAAAGTTAAAGGGAAATGTACCTATCAATATAGCGAGTATTCCGAAGTTTTATATGTAACAACAGATCAAGTTACCAACGACGATGCCAACTATAACTGTGGTATTGTACCCGATGCAATTGCTATTGAAAATAGAGAACCACATCCTGGATTATACATAGGAGATCAAATCACAGCAGGAGATTTTAGGGTCACTATTACCAATATCAGTAACCAATCGAATGGAATTATTTCAGGTAATGGTTTTGTAGCTATTCCCTATTTATCTTTTGCAAAATTCGCGGTAACGTTCAATGGTATTTTGGTCAACTCATCAAATCAATTGGCAGAAGGAGAAATCGTAACGTTATATGATCCTGAGTTTGGAGAAGGAGCTTCTATGACAGTAGATGTGAATGTAGATATTTCTGAAGGACTTAAAGGCGATGGAACTGAAAAAGGGGAGACAGTAGAAGTCGATTTTACTGTTACAGGCGTAGAAATAGATGCCAATGGCGCCATTGTAGTGACAGGTACTGGTAAAGACGGGAAACCTGATCAGGCAATTTTACCTGGAAATCAAGATGTAAGTATTGTTAGTGCTAATGGAGAGGTTTGGGAAGTAGGAGAAGATGGTAAGTACACCAAGCAAGAAGGTGCAGAAGGAGGTATTGCCTCTGAAGATAATACTAGTGGATTAGATGGCGATGGTAATACCAATGGAATTACAGCGAAAGGAGTTCGAGTAACTTTTGAAGATTCTGGATATTATCATTACGATGCTTTACCAAAAGGAGATTATAAGAAGTTAGCTAAAGAATATATGGTATTACCATCAGAAGATGGAGATTATAATGTACCGTACAAAGCAATTTCTGATAGTAATGGTAAAGACTTTATTAATGCTAGGGTTGAAATAACGGATAGTAGCATTGTAAAAGATAGTATTATTTTTAAAACAAAAGCGGGAGCTAAAGTTCCTGTATTAAGTTGGGATGATAATATTGCGAAGTTATCCTTACAAAAGAAGTTTCATTTTGTTGATGAAGAAGTCTTAGCAGTAGTAAAATCTAAAACTGATCCTACACAGTATGATATTGCTGGTACCTTACTTACCACACATTTAGCATCTCAAGAGTTAGCTCCAATTAATATTACGGTAGTACCCGTTTATGGTTCTTTAAATAGAAATACAATAGATGAAAGGTTAAAGGCACTTAAAAAAGATGTAGAGGAGATTTATAAAAAATCGGGTGTACAATTAAACGTACAGTTTGCCAGCAATATACTTCCTGGAGATATTAATGGTTGGAACGAAGGTGATAGAATAGAAGTAGGCGATAGTAATGTGTTATCGCATTATACCGCGAGTGAAAAGATTTTTAATAAGCATATAAAGCAACAGACTTCGTATACGAAAAATACTTATTATGTATTTCTTACTGATATACAACCTACAAAAAGTGATGTTAAAGGTTTTATGCCATTAAAACGTCAGTTCGGTTTTGTCTTTGATAGCAATATAAGAAATGACTTCGATCGTGCTAAAACCATGGCACACGAATTAGGTCATGGTATTTTTGGTTTAGAACACCCTTGGAAAGAGTATGATACTCCAGAAGGGGCTACTAAATTTTTAATGGACAATGGTGACGGTACATTATTAAACCACATGGATTGGAAGAAAATTCATGCGCCTGGAATAAAAATTTATTGGTTCCAAGATGATGAGGATGGGGAGAGTGTAAGTACTTCACTTGATAAAGTATTAGCAATTAATGAAGAGAAATATAAATGTGAATCAGGAAAATGTGTTAAAGACAAAACATCTGGTAAATATTATTTTGGTTATTTAACACCTTCTGGTGAAAGAATAGTTTTATCAGAAGATTACATGCCTATATTTTATCATGGAATTTCCAGTGATAAGTATAACAAAATAGTTCCTGGTACTCTAATTGGATTTAAAAAATTTATTAAAGGTGATGATGGAGAGAAAACAGAAAAAAAATATTTAGCAGAAATTCAAGGAGGAAAGTTTACAGGGTATGATACTTTTTCATATGTTAAACCTGATATAGATGATGACGAAAACGAATCTGTAATTATAGGTTTGCCTTATGGTAATTCAAGTGAAAAACTTCTTTGGAAAAATTACAAGTTTAAAAATTTAGGACGTGGAGATTTTGAAGATGGTTCTATTACTAATATTGTAGATATAACTTCTGATGCTTTTAAGCAAATAAGCTTATTTAATAAACATACCTATTTTAAAGAAAAAACATATACTAATACTTCTAAAATTACTGGAGATGGGCAAATTGATGTTTCAAAATTAGAAATAAGATTATTAGGGGGGTATTATAATAAAGATGTTTCTTTATTTTTCGATGATTTATTTGATTTAGCAGGACGTTCAAGTTATCAAATAAGTCATAATGAGAGGAGAGAGGTGTTTTTAATTGTCAAAATAGCAGAAATTTATAATAGATATCCTCACATTTTTAAAGAGTTTACAAAGTTTTTTGATAATTGGGACATACGAAGTTTAGCAAATATGTCTGTTTATTACGGAAAATGGGATATTGACAATTTAATTATATACAGTGATGATTATAAGAGTTGGAAAAATAATTTCAAAAAAACGATTAATTCTTCTGAAGATAATTTAGAAAAGATTTATAATTTCTACCAAAGCTTCTTGATTGAGTTATTATCCTATATCAATGAACAAGCAGCAGCTAATAATGAGTGTTTGTCATCTGATTTTGAACAGAAAACAGGAATAGAAGTTTTTGAATGTATTCGAAGAGCAAGCCAGTATGAATTAGAAGCTATTAAACTACCAAATAAAGTTCTTGCAATTAAGAAAATATTAGAAATCCCAATTGAGGGGGATGATATTTCTGATGACAAAGAAGTAGAAGTAGCAAGGTTATTACAAGCGATATCAGAAGGAAATAATTCATTATATGATGATGCACTATCTTTTTTCAAAAGTACGACTGTTACATACACCTATGTAACTGGAGGTAAAATTCCAGTTATGAAGAACTCTACTGTTCCTCTATGGTATGCTTTGTTCAATAATATTGAAGATCAGATATTCATATTTGGAGAAAACAATAGGCAGAGTATAGTAAAATCTTTAGGAAGAATATTTTTGGGGTCTAAAAGCTTTGAAAAACAGTTAAAGGCTTCTATTGATCCAGCGGAATTAATGAAAATAATAACTATTGGGGACTTAAACAACTTACATAATTATTTTTATACTTTCGAAAATGATTATCAAAATATTTTAAGAAGAGGCTGGAGTGATATCTATGCTAAAGCTAAGGGTGGTCCCGTTGGTATATCATTGTATGATACTGAAGATTTTTATAAAAGTATAGACACAAAAATTTCAGAAAGTGATTTTCTAATTGATGTTGAACAAAAAGTGAAATGGGGATTGCTAGGTAATGAAGTGTTAAAAGCTGAAAAGCTAGAACCTTTTCAATTGGTGTCTTTTATCAATATCTCTAAAAATAATTTATTAAAGCCTTTTACAGCTAAAGACGAAAAGGGGAATCCTCAAGCGATTTTTGTACCTGCACTAACAATGCATTATGCTAGTAAAACAGATCAGATACAAACAAAATCTGATATTATAATTACTGCAGTAGATTTACTGGCATTTTTACCAAGTGGAGGAACAGCCTCACTTAATACATTTGGTAAGTTTTTATATTATGCAGACAAAGTAAGTTCTGTTGCAAGTATGACTGGAACTGCTTTTAGAGAGGTAAATCCTGAATTATCAGGTTACATGAATCAGTTAAGTTTAGTAAGTGGTGTTGCAAGTTTAGCTAGTTTATCAACATTTTTGAAAAGTGATATTTTGAATAAAAAGAACTTAGGAGAAATTATACATCCTAATGCCTTAAACACAACAAATAATCCTGTTGATAATATAAATGAATTAACGAAGAAAATTGTATCTGATGAGTTTGATATATCAAAGTTAACACCTGAACAAGCTAGAGTTTCAAGGAAATTTTTAGATAATGAATTCAAACGATTGAAAGCAGCTCCAGCACTTAACGCTATTGATGTTGAAAAAGCAATTGCTAAGTTTGATGAAATTGTACCACCAGGAATAAATGTTCGACCTGCTTCTGTGGTAGATGCTAACTTGGTTAATAAAGGTGATGTTAAAAAGTTTTTAGCAGAATTGAATAAGAAGAATATTGATGACGATTTTATTGATATAGTAATTCATGGTGCGGAAAATAAGTTTATAATTGACCTACCTGATGGAGTTCAAGAATTAGAAACATTAAGCTTAGTAGATCATTTATTAACAAGTCCTCATTTTGCTGGAGTAACAAACTTTAGATTACTTTCTTGTAGCAATATGGAGTTAGCTGAGGAACTAATTTCTTTATTACCAAAAGGAAAAGGATATACAGTTAGAGCTACAGATGATATTGTAAGAATACATGCTGATGGAGGAATTAGTACAGTCCCTAGAGGAGCCGATAACCCGCCTAACCAATGGGAAGATTTAACGACTAGCGCAGATGGAACCGTAAATAAGAAAATAGCGGAATCTCCTAAGTTAACAAGCGCAGAGCATTTAACAGATTTTATAGAATTAGGACGTAGATCTAAAGCAGAACAATTTTTAACAACAATAAAAAGTGGAGCTTATCCTGATATATTAAAACGTTTAGACGAGCTTAAATTAAGTGATGATGATTTATTAAGATTTGCTAACGATTTTAAAAACGCTTCTAAAGAAGAACTAGCTATTTTAGGAAAAAATAATGGAGAAATAATAGATGTTTGGAAAAAATGGGGAGATCCTAATAATGATCTTGTTAAATTATCTAAAACGAGAATCTCAAGTGTAGATGATCTTGTAGCTTATGCTAGAGTTTATAATAAAAACTATAGAAGAACTTCATTTGATGATTTCTTTGAAAAATCAATATCTCAAATAGAACTTGTTGTTGATAAGAAAAGTTTAAACTATAAGAAATTTGCAGTAGAACTTTTTGAAGCCTGGGATAAAGGATATAAGAATAATAAGTCTATTGCAGAAATGCAGAAGGTATATAAAAAGTATGACTTAGATCCGTCTGAAGTTTATCCTCCTAATGAAGGTACTTGGGGGTTAATTGAACCGCCGAGATCACCTAAAAAAGATGAATTATTTGATAGATTTCAGAGAAGACCTACTATAGGAGGGTCATATGCAGGAGCTTTAGTAGATCCAGATATTGTTCCTACAATAAATGCCAGATCTTTAAAAGAGAACTATTCTGATATCGTAAAGAAAGGAGATGATTATTACTATTTTGTATTTAAGTTTGAAGACATACCAAGTGATTTAAAATTTGAATATGGAGAGGCAATGGCTTGGTTTGATAAAGCTGGTGGAGCAACACAAATTAAATCTTCTAAGCATCTTCATAAATTAGAAGAGAACATAGTTTTCTTAGAGAAATGGAAATTAGTAGATGGAAAATGGGTGCAAGATTTTTCAATATTGAAGAATAAATTTCCTGAAAACTTAAGAAAGTTATTAGATGACGCTTCAGATGAGTTTTTCACTAAAATTAATACTCTTAGTAAAGAAGGTAAATTAGAACGTTTTATAGATGATTTTAAAGACAACGTTGACATCTTTCTTGAATTTAAGAATAATGATGCTTTAATTGATAGTTGGAATAAACTTTCTATATATACAACACCTAAAAAAGAATGGATAAGAAAAAATATACATCTTCTTAAAAAGATGAGTAAACAAAGTGATGAAATTCAAGAGAAAATAGTTGAATATTATAGAACTTTTCAAAAACCAAGTACTAGCGGTGCACCTCCATTTCCATATACAACGAGAAGTGGTGATATAGTTCAGTACGATAATTTTGCGCAACCTAGATTTGAGCCATTCATACCTAAAATGAAAGGTAAAGGTAAAGTCATTTATAATCCAGAAAAAGTAAGTAAGTTACCAGAAAAGAACTTTCCTGAACTTATGGGATCAAGTGGTCATGATATTGCTGATGCAAATAGATGGATTAAACAAGAATTCCCTGATAAAGTTGAAGTTCTTTCCAATGGGCAGGTTAAAATTTTAAATGAAAAAGATGAATGGATTACTTGTGTGTGGCATCATCATGAGGACGGTAGAAACATAATTCCCGTTCCTATAGAAGTACATAACAGACCATTAGGAGGAGCATCTCATACAGGAGGAAATAGTATTATAGACAAGGGATTGAAAGACTTTTTTGATCCTCTAAAATTAGATAATTAAATGAATTCATTAGAAGTATTACCACTTAGACAAAAGGAAGTTATTAGATGGGAAGATATTAAAATTGATTTTCCAGATCTTTTTAAAACATTTAACAATATTTATTTAATCAAAGAATTATTTGAATGTGATAGAATTCAATATATCAATGATCATTCTAACATGAAAAAAAGTTTAGGAATGTTTGAATTAAGAATTAAACCATCTCTCATTATAGATACTTTTTTTGATCCAAATGAAATAGAAAATCAACTAGAGATGATTTTAGATTTGGAAGAGGAAAATGATTTAGAGGTTTTTAATGATGGGTTTATTCCATTTGGATACTCATCATCAGATCAATTATTAATGATTTCTACAAAGGGTAATGATAAAGATTCTATCTATTTATATACCAGATGGAATGATAGTCCTTTGGAATGTCTAACTGATAATATATTTAACTTTTTTAAGAACTATGATTTAATCATTGAAGAAATATTTTTAGAAAATAAAACAACTAATTTGTTATATAAAAACTGGGGCGAAGATTTTTGGAGAGTAAAAAAAGATGAAAATTTCTTATAGTGATAATACCTAAATTATGTATAAAGAGATAAAAAAATATATATTTTTTGATGGGGAAGAGAACTTTCAGGTAATCAACTCATACGATGATTGGCTATCGTCTTCTGAATATCGTATTTATACGCAATCCTATATAAAAGTAGGAAATGATATAATTAATTTGTTTGGACCTAATAGGAAGAAAATACATGATTTTTTTGTAAATAACTTAGATTTATTTAATGAATTAAACAGAGAATTAAGTTTTGTTATTGAAGTAAATGAAAACAATAAACAAATTATTTATGATGGGAAAAATAGGTTTGAAACCTATTATGTTATTGATTCTAAATCCAATGGTAAAAATTATGTCATATTTTATGCTTTAGGGGGGAGTAGATTTGTAGAGAGTATAACAATTTATAAAGTATTTGTTTCTGAAATCAATTTAACTTAATCAATTATTTTATAAACTTAAATTTGAAAAAATTTTATTATGTAAAAATAAATTTTAAGCAACAGTTTTCATATAAGCTGTTGTTTTTTTAATATTGTATAGATTTTATTCCCACTCCCCCACGAATCCTTTTGTGTGGTCAATAAAAGTTAAGAATATTAAAGTTTCACAAAATATCCTGACTTAATTTAACGAGAAGCAAAAGTTTCTGTAACATCAGACTAGTTAGATTTACTATCAATTAAAACATTATCCTTATTAAATAATTTAAAACGTGTTAATCGGTCTTCAACATCATAAGCACCCTTGATACAGATAGCTCCATTTCGGTATCTGAATTCGAATTCTCCAATAATAATATCATCTTTCGCATGATAAAACCCCAAGTATTCACCAGTAACTCGTTTTAAAACAATCTTTCTTTTTCTAGCACTGTATTTTTTAGAATAGTTGTCTTCCATATATATCATTTTGTCTCCATAAACCGCCTCGTCATTTTGATCAAAAAGTTGAATATTATAATCACTTAAATAGATATCAGACTCTAAGATTAACATACCATCAGTTTCTATCAACTCTATCCATAACCCTACTTTTTCATTGTTCTTATAATTTCCTTTTGACGTTAAAACCCCTTGTTTCCAACTTCTATAGGGGCCATGATATTTATCATCCTTAATATAAAACTCACTCAACACATGATCTTCACCATCTTTAACAATAACTTTATCCCCAAAAAATGAAGTAATTTCGTCCAGTTCCCATCCATTCGAATTAGACCTGAATTTTTTAAGAAATTTATTCGGGATATAAACAATACTGTCAAATTGAGATACAGAAACCTTTTTCAGCATATTTCCTTTTTCATCATGAAAATATCGAATCACTTTACCATCTTCCCTAACTGTATAATCTCCATATACTTTTGTACTGGTAGTAGTAAAATCTAGCGTATAGTTTTTGTTAAATCTAGAATTATCGTAAACTACACTAACATCTTTATCCACAAGCCCTATGGTGAGTATTCCGGTTTTCTTGACTAGCACTCTATTATAATCGTAATATCTAAATTCGATATTCCAACTTTTTTGTGGACTAATATCTGTTGGAAGATCCCATTGAACATCAGTTTTTTTAACAGTGCTTTCCATAGCTATATCTTTAATATTCCTATTTTCTTTACTGAAATACTGAACCTCTAAAAAATTAACAACATCTCTTTCTGTAATCTTTTTAGTTGAAAAAAACAGATATTCCCCTAGTTTTAAATATCCATCTTTATATTCTTTTTTGATGTTTTGTTGCGAGTGATTTTTATATACAATGAAAAAGCTGATTAGTATTAGAATTCTTTTAATCATAAACATTCGGATTTATATTTTAAAATTAAATAGGGTTGCTGTTTTAAGTTTTTAAAAATATAATCATCCGATTATTAAATCTATACCTACAGTTAGGTATTATAAGATTAACCACTAATATGTGAAGTTTATAATCACAAACTGAAAAAAAAAGGAACAATTACATGCCTTAGTTTGACTTGTGGCAACTGAATCCAGTTAATGCTATCTGAGCACAGTAAATGTTGCCTTAATCAAGTCGATTCTACCTAAGCTAAGTAGTTGTTACATTAGCTAAGCCAATGTTACCTGAACCAAGACAATGTCGCCTGAGTCCAGTCGATGTTGCCTGAGTTCAGTCGATGTTGCCTGAGCTTAGTCGAAGGCAATTATTTAGCAGTTTTATTTTTAGGTCTAAACGGTTTTATAATAGCTTCATCACATTCAAGAAAAGGCCCATTCATTAAATCAATACAATACGGTATAGCAGGGAATACAGCATCTAAACATTCTCGTATTGATTTTGGTTTTCCTGGTAAGTTTAAAATTAAACTTTCATTTCTTAAACCAGCCGTTTGCCTAGAAAGAATTGCCGTAGGAACATATTGTAAAGATTCAGCCCTCATAAGTTCACCAAAACCAGGCATCATACGATCGCATACCGCTTCTGTAGCTTCAGGAGTAACATCCCTTTTAGCAGGCCCAGTCCCTCCTGTGGTAATCACCAAACAACAATGAAGCTCATCAACCATATGAATCATTGTTTTTTCTATCAAATCTTGTTCATCAGGAATTACCTTGTATTCTTTTTCCCAATCAGAAGTTAAATACTCGTTTAATGTATCTATGATAGCAGTACCACTTAAATCATCATAAACACCAGCACTGGCTCTATCGCTAACAGTTATAATTCCAATTTTGGCAATGGTAGTATTCTTCATATAGTTGTTTCTTTAAAATATTCAAAAATTATACACTATCAATTTAGTAAAAACAGTATTACTGATTAATGTGGTATTTTTCTTAACATATAAGTTAATTATTAATTTACGAATCATAGTCGTTATGATTACTGTTATTTAAAAAAATCAAGAAGATAATTTTCTTATAATGTTACGTATAGCTGTCTTAGCAGTATATTTTTGACCTAAATTCATTTGTTTAGAAAAGTAAAAATAATCTGTGAATCGAGATAATTTACCATGTGTGGGAACTTGAAAACAACCATTAACATTCAGAGTATCTCCACCCCAATTATGTTGTAAACAATATCCGAAATGTTCAGAAGTTAGTATAACATCAGTTGTCTCTTTGGTTTCGTTTATAACGGTAATACCAGATAAATTAAAAGCTACAGCAATATGTAAATCCTCGATAAAGACTTTTGCAGCTTCTTTTAATTTGAGAGATAACATAAAGTTAGAGTGAAACCTTCGTTGCTTTTCACCAAACTTTTTCGCTAATATTTCCAATTCATTAAAACTAATAGATGTAGAAGGAGTAATATACTGTTCTGAAATATTGGTGTTTCTGTCATGAATATATCGATCTATAGCATTTGAATTATCAATAAGTTCCCCAACATTCCAATGATCTCCAGGATATAATACCACAGGGGCAGAAGTTGTTTGAGTTGAAATACAACTTACAATGTCTTCAATTTTATTAGCGTCTTTATTTGCATAAAAATTCTCTTTCCTACAAAACCATACATAGCTGGCAAAAGGTATAATGAATTTAGGTTTAAAAAACGTCGCTTGTAATAACAATGTTTGTATCTTTTCCTCACAAAGTTGTTTCCTAAAGTTGCTGTCATTTTTATTTCCTGCCCAACTAGCATAGGAAAACTGTGTCATTAATACATCAATGTTCCCTGTGTTTTTTTCAATAACTTGCAAAGCTTTAGGTGTAGTGTAAGTCACTACATCATTCATGTTTAAAATAGTTTGCTTTCCATCTGAAATGGCCAACCAAGAATCGCCAGCTCTATCATTTTGATTCAAAACTTTAAAATCATCACTCAAGTAATACCATTTCGAAGGAGGAAGTTCAATTACTTCTTTAAATCCAAGTTTAGCAATAAATTCAATAACTTTTGCATCACTAGTTTTTTGATATAGAACAGTTATGTTTTGTCGTATTTCTAGAGGTATTTTTTTAAGATTAGGAGGATTAAAATGATCTGGATGTTCGTGTGAAAACCAAATATGTGTTACTTTTTCAAAATCGGAATATTGAAACTTTGTTTCAGAGATTAAATTCCAACTATAATTAAATATAGGATCTTCTATCCAAGGATCGCAGGCTAGAACTATGGCTTGATGTGTTATAATAAACCCCGCATGGTTTATCCAATTCATTTTCATATTAGGCAATTTTAATGGCAATTTGAGCGTAATTATTTACAGCCCCGATTACGTCGTATTTTGTATAATAAGCTTTTTCATAATGTACCAATGCTCTATATTCACCCATTAGATACGCAAAATCATCAAAAATAATAATATCGTCTTTGTTAAGATAAGGATGTAAGGTTGTAAGTACAAATAAGGTAGAGCTATACAGATCGGCATCTATATGAATTACCTTTCTTGTTGTAAATTCATGTTTGGTCAAAAAATCAGAAAGCGTTTCTTGATATAAACCTTTTACAAATTGAAGTCTGGTATCGTTAATTTCCGGAAAAATACCATCTTGAGTAAAATCTCCTTTTTTGTTCGTAAACCAAGCTTCAGGCAATCCGCTAAAGGTATCGAAACCAAAGAATTTACTGTTCTTATTTGTGTTAAAGTTTACCCACCACTGCATTGAAGTACCAGAAGCTACACCAAATTCTAAATAGGTGATTTCATCGTCAAGTTTTTCTTGTTTAAAGAGTTCTTGATGAAGCTGATATCTTCGTTTTGTGTGGTTTTTTTCTATACGTTTGTTATCTAATATTGGAGGTTTGTGTTTTTTAAGCCATTTTGAAAAGGTAACGAAATACACAAAAGTTTCTAAATAATGAGAAAGCCTTCCAAAAATGACAGACATGTTAATTAATGAGAAAATATGATGTATTCTGTAGTATATAATTTTTTTCATTAGTCTATTTTGAGATCTTTTTTATGTTGTGATCTGATATTATTTAGGAATGTTAAACTGAGTATAGCATTAAAAAATATCGACTTAACTGCTACCAAGTTTTCAATTACACTCAACCTGATGACAAATGTATATTTTTAAAGTTTTAATGAAACCAATTATTGCTTTAATTGCTTTTTATGTTTGTAGAACAATTTTGAACATTTATCGGAGAAGTTAGAATAGCTTTTCTCACTAAAATCAGTAAGATATATTTTTTTGAAGTGCATTTTAGTAGTTATCGTCGGTATTTTTATCAATTTTTCGTCATAATAATGCCAGTCGCTTATATAATCTCCTGTCAATAAATTTATACTAGATTCTCCACTACCTTCATGTGTTGCATTACCTAAATTATATCTGATGATACCAATAAGGCGTATTCTCTTTTGTTTTTTATCATATCTAAATTGAGCAGCATAGCCAGCACGCATCCAGTTATTTCCAAAATAAAATCCATTCTTTGCCTTAGAAATTCTAGATGATTCACTTAAATCAGTAATGGTTTTACTCTTTACTTTTTTGAAATTTTTACTCGATAGTGTACATACAATTTGAGCGGTTTCATAATCAATAAAAATGGTGTCAGGGATTCCATCAAAGTCAATATCTTTCGTAAGCTTATTTTGAGATACGCTAGAAAAGAAGTGTAATGCAGCTATATAAAAAAACAATATTCTCATTTGGTAAATGTAGTATTTAACAACTCTTCAATTTTAGATTGTAGTCTTTTTTCAGCATTTATAATATCTAAAGTCATAAATCGGATGATTTCTTTTTTTCTTTGTGCGGTACTTTCAAAGTTTTGATACATAAAATCCAATTGCTTTTCTGTTCTTTTTTGTAAATTTTTCTTTCGTTCTTCAATATCTACAAATTTAGAAAGTTTATCATATGGAATTAACTCAATTTTAGAGTTCGATATTGCATTCCAAGAATTTGTTTTTATTCTTGGCGCATAAATTCCGTCCGATTTTAAAATGATTTCATAAACAGAAACATTTGTATTCTTCATGTAAATGTCTAGCGAATCGATAAATGCAAATTGTTTTGGGATTACACTTTTTATATCGGCTTTACTTTCTTCTAATTCTTTTTCTATTGAAGAAAATATTTGCCGCAAATAATGCTTGTTTTTCCTGTTTTCATTCCAATTATTGATGAGCAAAGCAATTAGAATTCCGGCAATTACAGGAATCATCTCTCTAATTAATGTAATCAACCGTTTTGTGTTACTTTTTTTTATAGACATATTTTTGGCGACTGTGAAATTTAATACAATTTACAATTAATTTTTTGCTGTCGGATGATGCGTTTTCAATATGAAATTGATGGTTTATATAGTCCTTGCATTTTTTAGTAGTTGTTTCTTATTGAATAGAATAAAGAAACCTCCAAGTATACAGCCAGTTAGAAGTCCGCCAAAGTGAGCAGCATTATCAATACCTCCTAAAAAAATAAAAAATATACTGATCCCTCCATAAATAGCTAACAGCGGCCAAGTTATCTTTCTCATATCTGTGTTGTAAATTTTAAAAATTGTAAAGACAAGTAGTATTCCAAATAACCCAAAAATAGCACCTGAAGCACCAACACTTATGGTATGATCATGCCAGTATATACTAGCGAAACTAGCTAGGACACCGCAAATAATAAAGCTTACGATTAGTTTTACACTTCCAAGGACGTTTTCTAACAGTGTACCACTCAATACTAAGGCTAAAAAATTCATTAAAAGATGCATAATTCCACTATGAATAAATATGGAAGTGAATACTCTCCAGTATTCACCATTTAATACTTCAAGCTTTCTAATTCCACCAACTTCTAAAAGTTCTTTAGGTGTAGGAGAAATAATATTTAGTCCGTAAAATAACAAAGCAATAAAGACCAAAATGTTTATGAGTAAAAGAATAGCAGTACCTTTATTTGACCCTTTTGGATTGAGAAGATGTAAAAAATCCTTTAATTCATCGTTTTGTAAAGGTTTGTTTTCTTTAAAATTAGATATTTCTTTTTCATCAAGTTTAGGAATAAAAATGAGTACTAGCACTACAAGATTTCCTAATAAGAATGCTGTGAAAAACCAAGAAAGGGAATTGTCGTGGTTTTGTTCAAATGGCACTGTTTTCGGAATGAGTATAATAGGTTTTTTTGTGCTTACTTTTAGCTCTTTTTGATAAATAGCCTCTAAAAATCCATCATTTTTATCGGAATAGCCTAACTTTTCAAAATAGGTAACATTCTGAAAGTTATACTTATGGAATTTGTTAGTTATTGTAGTTAAGAAATTTTTGTGTTCAATACTTTTTTGTGCATTGTCAATGTGGTTACTAATATTTTTTGAGTATGTTATTCCATACCAAATATTTTTATTGTTTTTAAACGGACTAGCAATATAGGTGTAGAATGTTAATTGTTCGTTATTTCTTCCAGAGGTTCTGCTGGTAGTATAAGGCAGGCTATTGTTTTTATCTATTTGAAATGTGGAAATTTCAAAGTACTTTTCATTAGGGTGTTGTTCTATTTCGTTGATGTTTTCAATTGAAATTAGATTGAAAGTAGCTTTTTGAATATAATCTTGAGCAATTACTAACGGTATTGCAATGCTAACTACCATTATAAGTTGGTAAAAAAAATATCCATTTCCACGACTATCTTTTATCGCCAATATCCGTATTCTTTTTCGTAATCCAATTAGTATTGGAAACCAAGGCAATATAAAAGGGATCCAAAAATTGAGTAGTTCTTCTTTTAACAAAGAAAGCCCAAGTTTAGTAGCTAAAAACCACCTAAAAGTAGTATAAAATACTATCGTTACTACTGCTATACATAGAAAAGGCAGGTATATCTCTTTGAACTTAATTTTTAGATTTTTCAACTTGGGCTTTATTTGTTAAATAGTAGTCAGGTATTTAATTCCTGAATTTATTGTACATAGATAGTTTTTTTTAGTGTGATTTCAATATAAAAATTATAAATCTATAGATCATTTCATGCGGGTTTTGTTTGATTCTTTTACGCTCAAAAATTAAAAACCCATTCAATGACAGAATGGGAGAAGACTTTCTAAAGACAAAAGAAAGTTATAACATTAAAAATAATTCACTACTTGTTTTTTTGAAATAACTTTTTACTCTTTAATACAGCGAACACAATATCCACTAAAGACATATCTACCTTTGAGTTCAACTATCTTTTCTGTTTTATGTTGTCCTTTAAAAATATAAGCAAAAACTGTAGCTTTTAATTTATCTTTTTTATTTTGAGTACTCGACCACCAAACAGTAGAAAATGTTTGTTCAATAAAATAACTAGGGGCAAAATCATCATTAGTAGCTACACCAGTAGCGAATAAATTAAAAGATTCTGGTGTATTACCTAAAACAGAGATCAAATATTTCCAGTCTTCTGCGCTTGGAATTTTCCACCCAGTTGGACAAATGTTTTTTATTTGATTATTTCCTTTCAAAAACATTGGAAATCTGTAAAAAGCTCCGATCGAATCATTAGCAATATCAAAATCATAATAGGCGTATTGCCCAACATCACTTTGTACTCCATAAAAGTATTTCCAGTTTTTTTTCTTGCCTTCAATTAAGGGAGTACCATCGTTAAATTTTGTTGTTTTTAAGTTATCAATCATCCATGTTTGAGAGCCAAAGTTTGCAATTCTATATGTATTTCCATCCACATCAGAAATTGTACTTTGAGAAAAAATTAAAGAAGTTGGTAAAAGTATTAGAATTAGAATAAAAGTTATTTTTTTCATAAGTAGAAATTTTTGTTTTTAGTCATTAAAGGTTGAGTTACAAAATACTTGTCCTAAATTGTAATGATATGCTTACATAAAAGTAATTCACTTCAAAATTAAAATAGAATTACGGTACATTTATCCCTAGGAATAGGTAATTGAATAACTTCTAGGGAGATACGATAAATTAAGATAAGTTTAAAGAAATAGAGGGTAAGTTTAAGCTCTCAAAATTTGGAGTAATATGTAAATTTAAGTCCCTGAAAAACTAAATAATATATGTAATGAAAACTACAATTTTAATTAACCTCTTACTCATAACTAGTTTTATTTCTTACGCACAACGATCTAAAAAACCTTGGAAAAATGGTCGTGATAGAGAATCTAACTATTATAATTATATTCCTAAAAGTTTAAATTTAAAAACAATAAAAGAAGAGCTTAAAGGAATTAACTATAACAAAAGTTCTAACAACGCTAAACCTATTTATGATAGAAATACACAAGCGGTTATTTCAAAAGCTAATGGAATAAATATTGCTTGGATTAATTATGGAAGAGATATTGGTGTTAACCCTAATGGGGGTAAAAATTTTAGACCTGATTTAAAAAAATTCGAAGAAGTTATGAATTTTGTTAGTTCTAATGGAGGAAACGTCATTAGATGGTGGTATCATACTAATGGATCAACAAATCCTGTTTTTGACAGACAACAGAAGGTAAAGAGAAATCCTAATTTTTTTCATAATGATGTAAAAGCTATTTTAAATTTAGCCCAACAAAAAGGAATAAAGGTTCAAATTTGCTTATGGTCGTTTGATATGCTAAAAGATCAATGGGAGGTAGATGCTGTGGCAAATAAAAAATTATTAACGCAAAAAGCATATAGAGATGCTTACATTAAAAATGCATTATTACCCTTGGTTAATGCTGTAGGTAATCATCCAGCTTTGTATGCATGGGAAGTTTTTAACGAACCGGAAGGAATGACTAGGAGGTATGCTAATCACTGGCCAGGGTTTTTACAAAAAATAGAAATGAAAGATATTCAGAAATTTATTAATAAGGTTTCTGGAGCCATTAGAAGAGCACAGCCTAAGGTAAAAATAACAAATGGATCTTTAGGTTTTTTAACTAATGTTGAAGATTCAGAAAAAGGTTTTTGGAATGCTTATACCGATGTTAATTTAATCAATGCAGGTGGAGATCAAAAAGGATATTTAGACTTTTATAATATTCATTATTATAATTGGGCTGGCGTAAATGGTTCTCCCTTTCATAATAATTTTAATACAAATAAAATAGATAAACCTACAGTAATAGGTGAGTTTTATCCTGATAATCTTGAATTGTCAGGCGTACCTAATATTAAAGCTAAAGATCTTGGAAAAAGATTAAATGAGAAATCGTGGCATGGCTCTATAGTTTGGTCTTGGACAGATAGAACTAGTACAGTAGCTAGAAACAACATGGCAAGTATTATAAGTAGTTTTAGTATAAGAGACGAAAATACACTCGTTGCTGATGCTGGTAAAAATAAGTCATATACCGATTTTGATAATGATGGATATGAAGAGGTAACTTTAAATGGATCAAACAGCTCTTATACTGGCAGTCCTATAAAATCCTTTGTATGGAAGAATAAAGAAAAAGTAATCGGACAAGGAAAACGATTGACTACAAAACTTCCTATAGGTTCTCATAAACTAACACTTATAGTTACAAATTATAACGGAATGTCTGAAACAGCTACAGTAACTATAGAGATTAAGGAAAATATAGTTGATTCTCCCGTTGTTAGTGTTAAGAAGTTCGAGGCTGAAAAAGCAATGATTTTATCAGAAGTTGAAGTAAAATCTGATGAGAAAGCTAGCAATGGATCATTTGTATATATGAAAGAGAAAAATGGTAAAATTACATGGGGATTTAATGTGTCCAATACTGGAGAGTATATTGTAGATTTTAGATACAACATACCATTTGGTAGGAAGAAACAATTTCTTAATGTGAACACATCATATATTGGAGAGTTGACTTTTGAAGGTCCTCAAAATACATGGCAGAAAAAAAGATTAAGGTTAAATTTAAAATCGGGTTTTAATACAATTACCTTAACAGCTAATTGGGGATATATGTATGTTGATTTTATATCTGTTGAAACAGAAGAAGAAGTACTTGCTAAAAATTCAAATGATGTAAACACAACAATATCAACAAAAATAACAGATGAAGAACAGCAAAAATTTTATATATATCCAGTTCCAGCTAAAGAACATATAACTGTAAAAGGAAGTTTGATAGGTGATAAAGTGAATATTTATAATACCAATGGGATTTTAGTATTAAAGGTATTGCTAAGTTTGGATGAAGAAATAATAGATGTATCAACTTTAAAAAAAGGAATGTATATTATAGAAGTTGTTACAAAGGGAAGAAAAGTATTTATTAAAGAATAAATTATTCCGAATAGTAAAAGCATTGTGAATTTATTTCGTCACAATGCTTTTTTAAATCAATATTATTGAAGTATTATTTTTTTGATTATAGTAGCTTCACCTTGCTTGATTTGCATAAAATACATACCTGTTTTTCCAAGGTCTGTTTTTTTAAGACCAATTGTTTTTTGTTTAAACTGTTTTTGATAAACTTGCTTTCCTTGTATATCGAAAACACTTATTTCAGAAGCTGTATCATCAGCTAAAAGAATAGTGAATGTATTGTCAACTACAGGATTAGGAAAAATATTTACAGTATTGTTTTTTGCGTTTATGTTATTGTCAAGAGTTCTAGAAGCAACATTAGCTTTTACGATGCTCCAATTTTGGTTTGTATTATTAACATTAAACTGCCATAATAATAAAGAGGAGTTATTTTTAGGTCTATCTATTACTTTATCGCAATGTAATGGGCTAATAAAATAATCACTGCCAATTTTAGTAATTGTCCATTTTTGATGCTTACCTTTTACTTCTTTATAAGTAGCTAAGTTTACTTTTGGATTTTGAGCAGTTTCTCCTGCTTCACAAGCTTTAAAAGGCACTTCTAAGTATTCATTATTACGTAAGTTTTTAATGGTGTAATAATCGTTTACTTTAGTGATTTCCCATCGAGCACTGTTCGCAGAAGTACTAGTTTGGTTTACGACACTTGCGCTAGGACTGTTTATTCTTACGGTTGCTTGTGGATTTTGAATATAATAAATTCCGTCAGTAAGTTTGTCTTGTTTTGTAGTGGCATCAATTTGAGAAATTTCAGTTGATTGTCCAACTCCACACAGTCCTCTGAGAACTAGAGTGTATTGTTGCCCCGGATCTAGTTCAGATATTGTTAAAGGAGAAGAGCTTCCACCTTTAAAAGCAACAGCTTTAGGAGTATTAATACTACCAGTAAACTGTCCTTTATGCCATGCTCTTAACTCATAGGAACTAGCTCCATTAATTTCATCAAAAGCAAGAGTGATAGAAGTTTTCGTACTAGCTGTAGCAGTTAATCCAGTAATTGTTGTATTGATATCACATTGAGGAGCTTCTGGAACAGTAGCTGCATCGATTCGAGAAATTTCAGTAGATTGTCCAACTCCACACAGCCCTCTAAGAACTAGAATGTATTCTTGCCCCGCATCTAATCCAGATATTGTTAAAGGAGAAGAGTTTCCACCTTTAAAAGCGACAGCTTTAGGAGTATTAATACTACCCGTAAATTGCCCTTTAGGCCATGCTCTTAACTCATAAGCACTAGCTCCATTAATTTCATCAAAAGCAAGAGTGATAGAAGTTTTCGTGATAGCTGTAGTATTTAGTCCAGTAATTGTTGTACTAGTGTTACAATTAGAACTTGAACTACCTTCTAAAATAACAGGGTAGAAAGTTTTTCCTTTAGGCGGTGAGTTTCTAAGTAATCTTGGTTCACCATAATTGTCAAAAACAAATACATTATTCTTACTTGTATAACGTTCTGAATTATTTCTTCCTTTTGTTGTGTTATTGAAAATGATATTGTTTTTTCCAGGTCTTTTGTGTCTATATGCGGCTCCTCCAGAAGCAAAAGCGGCCCATGATCTCCACTGTAAACTTGTAATTTTATTGTTTTCTATTAGATTAAATCCACCATCTCCATTATGAAAATTAACATCAACTTCAATATTACAATTAATAACTACATTAAATTTAGCTTGTTTTTGAATGGTAAAATGTCGTATTCTACGTACTTTTTCATTAACAAAAAGTCCATAGTTCCCTCTAATGTCGTAGTATCCATTACCTGATGATCCTTTGTTAAAGCAAGCATCAATAAAGTTATTTCTACAGGTAATATGATCACCGTTGATTTTTAAAGGATCTGTACCTGAATTTTTAAAAACACAATTATCTATCCAACAGTTTTTTGATGTTCTTGTGATGTCTACAAAAGACACATACATGTTTCTTACACCTTCGGGGTCGTTACTAAAACAATCACTACCACAAAAACGATTAAGAGGTTTATTACGGTCATCATATATGGTTATAGGTTTTGGAGGTATATATTCAAAAGTTATATCTTCTATTCCAGAGTTTGTAGTATCCTCAAAACTTAAAGCACTTAGTTTTCTATTTGATTGTGCTCTAATATTAACATTAAGAAAAACTTGATTTTTACTTTCGCCCCTTAAAATCACATTAGATTTTACATACACAGGACGATCAATTGTGTATATCCCTTTTTTCAATAGAATTACACTTGGTTTACCTTGAGTATTTATAGTGTTAATCGCTTCTTGAATTCCTTTTGAATTTGTTGGATTTAGTGTAATTCTGATTGGTGATTTGTTTCTAAACGGTATACCACCTTGAACTCCAGATTTTTCCCATTCTTTCATGAAAGGATAATTAGAATCAAACTTTGAATTGTTAAATTTTACTTCTGGATCTCCAATAGATAGTTGTCCGTACAACTGAGTTGTAATTAGTAAAAATAATATAAGATAAATATTGTGTTTAAATAGACCTCGTTTCATAGTTAACTTGTTTAGTTGAGATAAAAACTAGAATTGAAAAAGCGACCGAAATCAGTCGCTTTTCATGATTAACTCACTCAATTATATATATTGATATAACTCAATTTATATGTTTTATTGGAATACTACTTTTTTAGTGATAGTAGTACCTCCTTGATTAATTTGTATAAAATAAATTCCTGTTTTTCCTAAACCATCCTTTTTTAGAGTAATAACTTTCTCGTTAAATTGTTTTTGAAAAACTTTTTTTCCTTGAATATCGAAAACACTTATTTCTGAAGTAATTTTATCAGTTAAAATAATAGAGAAATAATCATCTTTTATAGGATTAGGAAAAATAACAACTTTTCCATTAGTCGATTCATTATTATCCGTAATAACTTTAGAAACTAAGGATTTAGTACTTGCATTAATTTGAGAAATTTTTGTTGATTTACCAGCACTACAAACAGCTCGTAAAACCAAAGTATAATCTTCATTTTCATCTAGTCCAGATATAGTTAATGGAGAAGAATTCCCACCTTTAAAAGCAAAAGCTTTTGGCGAATTAAGACTTCCTGAAAACTTCCCTTTTTTCCAAGCTCTTAATTCATATTTACTGACTCCAGATATTTCATCAAAACTCAATGTTATCGAAGTTTTAGTACTTGATGTAGTCTGAATACCTGTTATAACCGTATCAATAGCACATTTAGGGTCGGCAATAGTTATAGCATTAACTTGAGAAATTTTTGTTGATTTACCAGCACTACAAACAGCTCTTAAAACTAAAGTGTATTCTTCACCAGGATTTAAACCAGATATAGTTAGTGGAGAAGAATCTCCTCCTTTAAAAGAAAATGCTTTTGGTGAGTTAATACTCCCAGTAAATATTCCTTTTTCCCAAGCTCTTAATTCATAGTTGCTTACACCAGTTATTTCGTCAAAAGCGAGAGTTAAAGAATTTTTAGTCTTTGTTAAGATGTTTAATCCAGTAATTGTTGTATCAATATCACATTGAGGAGCATCTGGAATAGTAGTAGCATCAATTTGAGAAATTTCAGTTGATCCGCCTATACTACATAAGCCTCTTAAAACTAGAGTGTATTCTTGACCTGGAGTTAAACCAGATATAGTTAATGGAGAAGAATCTCCTCCTTTAAAAGCGAATGCTTTAGGGGTATTAATGCTACCTGTGAAATTCCCTTTTTCCCAAGCTCTTAATTCATAGGTATCTACTCCAGCAATTTCGTCAAAAGTAAGAGTTAAAGAAGTTTTAGTTTTTGCTGAGATGTTTAATCCTGTAACACTAATACTAGTATCACATATAGGAGTATCTGGAACAGTAGTAACATCAATTTGAGAAATTTCAGTTGATTCACCTGCACTACATAAACCTCTTAAGACTAAGGTATATTCTTGACCTGGGTTTAAATCAGATATAGTTAGTGGAGAAGAATCTCCTCCTTTGAAGGCGAATGCTTTAGGAGTGTTAATACTCCCTGTAAATTTTCCTTTTTCCCAAACTCTCAATTCATAAGAATCTACACCCTTAACTTCGTTAAAAGCTACAGTTATTGATGTTTTAGTGCTAGTTGTAGCTGTTAACCCTGTGATAACCGAATCTGCATTACATAAAGGTGTATCCGATCCATCCCCTCCATCAGTTTTTTTATTCCATACCCTAACATAATCTACATACATAGATTCTGGGAGTTCACCTAATTGTCTTCTTGCTCTTTCTGCTAAATTTTTTAAACGATCGTTATTAGGATACGTTCCTTGCGGATCAAAAGAAGTAAATGCGTTTCCTCCAAAATCTACAAAAGGCACTCTCATTCCTAAAGATAAAATAACTCTTAATGGTAATTTACTCCAATGTTTATTTTTTAAAGTTTTTCCTACTTTTTTACCATCAACAAAAAAGCTGATTTCTTCTTTTGTAATTTCACATCCATAGGTATGCCAGTCTTTTCTTGGATCAAATCCAAGTTCATATTTGTTTAATTGTTCTTCAGGATTTCTTTTTGGTCTTACCCATCTTCTTCTATTACCATCTTTAAAAGCAATATGTAAGTTAGATTCTGTATCCTCTATAAGATCTTGTTTGTTATCATGAAAATCGTGTTGTTGTAATTCTTGAATGTCGATTTCAGTATAAATAACATCACCAGGGCCAGGATTTGCATCAAAGAATTTACTATACAACCAGAAAGCAGGACATAAACCTCTGGCACGATCAATTCCTCCGTTAAATGGGTGCGGATTATCGTTGTCTATATCTGCTCCTCTTATTACAGCCTCAACATAACCTTCAAAATTTGCAGGTAATGATTTCTGAGATTGAAGACAACCTGCATTATAAAATTTACCATTAACAGCAATTGAAGTACCATTTCTGTTTTTACCATTATATCTAGCTGTTATTTTAGCTGCACCTCTATTAAAATAATTACCTTCTGCTACATTGTTAGAATTGGTTAAATTCCATGCAGCAATATTTGGTAAGTTATTTGTTTCTTCCCATTTTTTAGACCAGTTAACAGTTCCATTGTTAAATTCGTCTGACATGTTTTCTATCAAAACAAACTCATCGTTAGGATTTGTTGTCTTTAATGGTGTTTTTGTCGTAGGTGTAGGTGGAGGAGTGATTACTTGTGCTTTTTTATTCCATACCCTAACATAATCTACATACATAGATTCTGGGAGTTCACCTAATTGTTTTCTTGCTCTTTCTGCTAAATTTTTTAAACGATCGTTATTAGGATACGTTCCTTGTGGATCAAAAGAAGTAAATGCATTTCCTCCAAAATCTACAAAAGGCACTCTCATTCCTAAAGATAAAATAACTCTTAATGGTAATTTACTCCAATGTTTATTTTTTAAAGTTTTTCCTACTTTTTTACCATCAACAAAAAAGCTGATTTCTTCTTTTGTGATTTCACATCCATAGGTATGCCAGTCTTTTCTTGGATCAAATCCAAGTTCATATTTGTTTAATTGTTCTTCAGGGTTTCTTTTTGGCCTTACCCATCTTCTTCTATTACCATCTTTAAAAGCAATATGTAAGTTAGATTCTGTGTCTTCTACTCCATCTTGTATGTTATCATGAAAATCGTGTTGTTGTAATTCTTGAATATCAATTTCAGTATAAATAACATCACCAGGGCCAGGATTTGCATCAAAGAATTTACTATACAACCAGAAAGCAGGACATAAACCTCTGGCACGATCAATTCCTTCATTGAAAGGATGAGGATCATCATTGTCTATATCTGCTCCTCTAATTACTGCTTCGATGTAGCCTTCAAAGTTTGCAGGTAATGATTTCTGAGATTGAAGACAACCTGCATTATAAAATTTACCATTAACAGCAATTGAAGTGCCATTTCCGTTTTTACCATTATATCTAGCTGTTATTTTAGCTGCACCTCTATTAAAATAATTACCTTCTGCTACATTATTAGAATTGGTTAAATTCCATGCAGCAATATTTGGTAAGTTATTTGTTTCTTCCCATTTGCTAGACCAGTTAATCGTTCCATTGTTAAATTCGTCTGACATATCTTCCATCAAAACAAATTCATCGTTAGGATTTGTTGTCTTTAATGGTTTTTGCCCATGTAACTTAACAAAAGATATTGTTAGTAGTAGAATGGTTAAAAAATTAAAGTTTCTCATAATTATATTTTGAAATAGGAGTATCCATTTAATTCTCTGCTTTGTATTAATATGGACACTCCCTTTGTTTTATTGAAGTATTATTTTTTTGATTATAGTAGCTTCACCTTGCTTGATTTTCATAAAATACATACCTGTTTTTCCAAGGTCTGTTTTTTTAAGACCAATTGTTTTTTGTTTAAACTGTTTTTGATAAACTTGTTTTCCTTGTATATCGAAAACACTTATTTCAGAAGCTGTATCATCAGCTAAAAGAATAGTAAATGTGTTGTCAACTACAGGATTAGGGAAAATATTTACAGTATTGTTTTTTGCGTTTATGTTATTATCAAAAGTTCTAGAAGCAACATTAGCTTTTACGATTCTCCAATTTTGGTTTGTATTATTAACATTAAACTGCCATAATAATAAAGAGGAGTTATTTTTAGGTCTGTCTATCACTTTGTCGCAATGTAATGGGCTAATAAAATAATCACTGCCAATTTTAGTAATTGTCCATTTTTGATGCTCACTTTTTACTTCTTTGTAGGTAGCTAAGTTTACTCTTGGGTTTTGAGCAGTTTCTCCTGCTTCACAAGCTTTAAAAGGCACTTCTAAGTATTCATTATTACGTAAGTTTTTAATGGTGTAATAATCGTTTACTTTAGTGATTTCCCATCGAGCACTGTTCGCAGAAGTACTAGCTTGGTTTACGACACTTGCGCTAGGACTGTTTATTCTTACGGTTGCTTGTGGATTTTGAATATAATAAATTCCGTCAGTAAGTTTGTCTTGTTTTGTAGTGGCATCAATTTGAGAAATTTCAGTAGATTGTCCAACTCCACACAGTCCTCTAAGAACTAGAGTGTATTCTTGCCCCGGATCTAGTTCAGATATTGTTAAAGGAGAAGAGCTTCCACCTTTAAAAGCAACAGCTTTAGGAGTATTAATACTACCAGTAAACTGTCCTTTAGGCCATGCTCTTAACTCATAGGAACTAGCTCCATTAATTTCATCAAAAGCAAGAGTGATAGAAGTTTTCGTACTAGCTGTAGCAGTTAATCCAGTAATTGTTGTATTGATATCACATTGAGGAGCTTCTGGAACAGTAGTTGCATCGATTTGAGAAATTTCAGTAGATTGTCCAACTCCACATAGTCCTCTAAGAACTAGAGTGTATTCTTGCCCTGCATCTAGTCCAGATATAGTTAATGGAGAAGAGTTTCCTCCTTTAAAAGCGACAGCTTTAGGAGTATTAATACTACCAGTAAACTGTCCTTTAGGCCATGCTCTTAACTCATAGGAACTAGCTCCATTAATTTCATCAAAAGCAAGAGTTATAGAAGTTTTCGTGATAGCTGTAGTATTTAATCTAGTAATTGTTGCATTGATATCACATTGAGGAGCTTCTGGAACAGTAGTTGCATCGATTTGAGAAATTTCAGTTGATTGTCCAACTCCACACAATCCTCTAAGAACTAATGTGTATTCTTGCCCCGCATCTAATCCAGATATTGTTAAAGGAGAAGAATTTCCACTTTTAAAAGCAACAGCTTTTGGAGTATTAATACTACCCGTAAATTGTCCTTTAGGCCATGCTCTTAATTCATAAGCACTAGCTCCATTAATTTCATCAAAAGCAAGAGTTATAGAAGTTTTCGTGCTAGCTGTAGCATTTAATCCAGTAATTACTCCAGCATCACATGAATTAGTATTATCACCATCACCGTCGCTATCACAATTAGTGGCTAGAGCATTTAAACCTTTTCCTGTAGGTTTCGTGTAGGTTTTAGACAGAATAAATTTATCCATTTCAAAACCATCTTCTCTCATAGAAAATGAAACAGTATGTACTCCAGCTGTTGGTACATTAATAAAAATTTTCTCTGGTTCTCCACAATGATTAGCATTGGTTCTTTGCTTACTTTCCCATGTCCATTCATTTTTTCCTTTACACCACTGCATTTTTGTTCCTGACTCTGGCCAAGTTCCATCTATTCCAACATGAACGCCATTATCTTCAGTTCCTGTAGAGTACGCTCTTACCCATACAAAATACTTACCTGGAGAGTTAAACTTAACTTTATAATCTACCACAGCTTTTCCTGGGTTGTTAGAAAAGTTTACTCCTCCTACTAATGGATCTCCATGTGTTACTCTTGTGTCTGGTAATAATTCAAGATATTTTCCTTTACTAGCAGACGATGCATGGCTTCCATCAGGATCTGGTTTAGGTGTATTTCCTCCATTCCCAATAACAAACCATTCTCTATCATTTGTTGCGGTTTGTTTTACAAAATCTTCTGCTTCAACAGCAACAATTCCATTTTTTTCTTCAAAAACTTTTCCTTTACATGAATCTGAGTCTGAGTCTGAGTCTGAATCAGGATTTGATCCAGTAGTATTAATTACATATCTATCCCAGAATTTCGATACATTATCTGCTTTACTTCCGATGTTTAAAATCCACCAGTTTTCTACACAATCAGAATAATCCAACCCGTTATTTCTCATCCATGACCAATCATAAGGAACTCCTTCTGGATATCTACGTCTTACAACACGATCAGCTTCTATCCATAAATCTCTTGCTCTTTTGTTAGGAGAGGATTTTGCTTGTGCTAACCATTTGCTTTCTCTTGATCTATATCTAGGCGTATTATACGGTCCATGGTCTCCCCATTGTTCTGTAAAGTCAGCATTTCCATCATCAATGTAAAAATAGTTGGTTTTACTTCTTACATAATTCAGATCACTTGGTGTTGTCTGATCTTGATTCCATTTGCTATGTTGAACTACAATTACATTATTTTTAACTGTAGCTCCTCCAACTGCTTTAATTGCTTCGGCTACCCAGTCAGCTGTAATGTCAGATTGGCCAGCTTCTTGAACCCAAACTTTACCACCATTTCTTAAAATTGGTATTACTTTACTTGTAATATCATTTACTGCTTTATTCCAGTTTTCATCAGCATCAGTCCAGTTACTTTTACCAAATGCTAAATCAAATAATTCATCAGAATCAATAAAACGCCCATTTTGACGACCTATAGCACCAGCTACAGCAAAATAATTAACTCCTTTAAAATCGTTATGAAGTAACATTGATCCTAATGCAGCTTGCGCATGAATATCATCTGGGTCTGGTTTACTATCAAATTGAGCTAACAATAAATCTTTACTTTTATTGAAAGCGGGTCTTTGTGCATATACTGTTAATCCAAAACAGAATAGAATACATATTAATAATTTTTTGTTCATAAGTTTACTTTTCATTTTAATTACATTTTTGGGATTTAATAAAGTTTAGGTTGCATTTTTATATAAGAATATTATGATGTTCTAATTTTAATCTGTACTCGTTTTTAAAATAACTGTAGGGTGTTCTATTCTGTAAAGAATAGAACATTCTACAGTCTGTTTATAGGTAAATGAAGGGTAAGGCTCTATCTATACGTGCGTGTGTACAGATAGAGTTAAGAAAATTAGTTTAGCTAAATTTGTTAAAAATTATTTATAGGATTATTAATTTTGAAATAATTCCTTTCGTTGTAGAAATAATGTAAATACCACTTGATAAATCACTAACAGAGATACTTGATTGTTGCATGACAAGCTCTTTTACTTTAATACCTGATATTGTATAAATGCTAATTTTTTCACCTATAATTTTTCCTTTAAAATTTAAAACTTCTGTTGTAGGATTTGGGTAAATTGTGATAGGTTCATCAGTATTTTCTTGTAATGTTGCTATAGCTTTCTCTGTGGGTACTATTTGTTTATTTGAAGAAATAGGTGTTACTTTCCATTTCTGATTAGCATTACTTGGTTCGTGAAAAAATGTGATAACATTAGTGTTTAATTCTCCTTTGTTACGATCTAAACCTTGGTTCGCACAGTGTGCTGGTATTAAACTATAATAGCTGCCATTTTTAACTACTTTCCAACGTTGATGGTTTCCAGTAGCTCTAGTATATGTTGAAACAGCTGTACCATTTTCACATTTAGCAAAAGGGACTTCAAGGTATCTTTCTGTTTTTTCGTTTTTAAGAGTGTAAATGTTATTTGAAATATGTGTAAACATCCACATTTGATTTTTCCTAAAGAAAGGATTAAACATTATTGCCAGATGATTATTATAAGGCTCAGACTGTAATCTTTGATTTGATGTTGTTGACTCTAAAAAATAAATGCCATCATCAATTAATTGATCAGGAGTTGTCGTGTCAACTTTTCCTTTTTTTAATAATGCTATTGATGAATAAGGAGGTATTACAATATCTTGAGAGTATTCTACATTTTTAGCATCAACATATATAGCGTTTCCTAAACTTATTGTTTTTGGACTGCCTGTTTCATTAATTTCGAACTTTATAAAAGTATTAGAGTCAATAGTTGTAGAATATTGAATAGGAGCGTTTTTTCCATTTTTTTCATAATTCGGAAAAGCATTTTTAAACTCCGCTAAGGTATGTTGAGTTTTTTGTCGTACTAAAAATGTTTCAATTTGTTTGGCGCCTTTAAAGGGTTGACAATGATAGTTTTTATTTATTTCTCCTAAAAAGGTATTGAAACCAGAAGCTGTGATTCTGTTGGTATATTCAGCACAAAGTTGATTTGCTTTTTTAGGGAAAAAAATATTTCCAATAAATTTATTGTTAGTTGCTTTTGCAGTATTACCTCCAGCGGCAAAAGAATTAGGATAGGTTGATGATACAATACCTGTTCCGCAATTGTAAACAAAATTATCTCTAAAAGTACTTTTACTAGATAAATTTGCAATTAATCCCCATCCAATAACATTTGAAACAGAATTTTCGTAAATTAATTGATTTTGGGAATCGTTATCTATATAAATACCGGCAGTTTTAGGGCCGCGATTACTAGGTGCGCCTATAGCTGCTCCGATACCATTATTTACTACATTTTTATAAACACGATTATTAGCGTTTTTGTTACCAACAGTATAAATACCTCCACCATCATCTTTGGTTAAACAAAAATTATTAACATAATTAAATCGGATATCAAAGTTTCCACCTGAATAGTTAATCCCATGGTATCCAATTTTATTCAAAACATTCTTTTCAATTATGTTTTTTGAAGATCCACTTTCACTAATAATACGAACTCCTGTGTAAGGAACAAAACTAGGTGCACCCATTCCAGATCTTGTTCCGATGTTACGTACTAAGTTATTTGAAAAAGTAATTCCATTACATTTTTCAAATCTAATACCTACGTTGTGTCCTTGTTCAACTATGTTATTTGTAAATTTAAAATTCTTCATTCCAAACCCTAAACCTAAATAACTACTTCCATTGTAGAAGAAACAGTTGTCTACAGTTGTGTTACTAATTTTATTTATACTCAATACAACATCATTACCAGCTTCAAATCTTAAGTTTTTTACACTAACATTATTGCTGTTATTTATTCGTATTGCAAACTCTCCAGAGGGTATTTCAATAGTAATATTGTTAGGATTAACATCACTGTATAAGTAAAGAGTTCCATTTATGACATCATGAGCCCATTCTCCATTTAAATCTAGAGTATTGACATGATTTTGGAAAAAATACCCAAAGTTATTTTCTATATTGTTTACAAAACCATTATTTGAAGATAGTTCAAAGTTTACTGTTTTTCCTGAATGAGAAGTTATAAATTCAGATTTTATAGAGTCATCAGTAGTTCTTATTGTTATTTCACCACCTTTGAAATTATTTGTAGCATATGGTAAACTTGAAGATTCTGAAATTGAACGATTATTGTTAGTATGGGATGCTATTTTTCGATATCCTCCATTAGATGTGTTGTAATTTGGTTCACGTCCAATTTGTTGAGAAATATTATTTAAATATAAAGCTGTGATACGTTTACCATTTACTTTACCTAAAGGAACGCTCCATATATTACCTCTAAAACGAGACCAGTTTGTTATTTTTTTTGAAGCTCTAATTACGGGCTTACTTCCACTACCAAACGCATTGAATGTATTCCCGTTCTTACCTTTAATGTCTAAAGATCCATAAAAGATATCTCCTCTTTTAAAGTTGACTACGTCACCAAATTTAAAAGAATGGCTGTTTACTCGGTTAACAGTTTTCCAAGGTGAATTTATAGAGGTGCCAGAATTTGCATCATTACCAGATTTACTTACATAATAATTTTTTTGAGCATGTAGTATGCTTAAGCAGAAATAAAAAACAAAGTAAACTATTTGTTTTTTAAATGAAATTGAAGTTTTCATTATTTAGGGATTAATTTTGAGGTTAAACGGTTGATAAAGAATTGTTTTTATATTCTTTAACAACGCCGCAAATGTATATATATTCTTTAAAAAAAATCCTTAGCAGTATTGTGGTTACTGGAAAATCCTTTTCTACTTCAATCAAAAAAAGTGATTATTTTATAGGTTATAATAAGTTGTGTTTCCTTCTGTTTTTAAAGGGGTTTGGAGATTTTGAACAGTTGTTTTTTTTGTCATTTTTTTTGTTGTTTTTGATAAAATACAATTCTAAATATGATAAAATTAACTTATTAAAGGGTAATTTAAAGCTAATAAAGTAAGTTGTAAAAAAGTGTTTTTACTACGAAAAAACATTTTTTTTTATGACAAAATACATGAATTTAAATAACTTTCTATGAAAGAAGATTGAATAAAATAATTGGTTGAGTATATCAATATAATTCTAATATCAAAATATTCATTGTATTGGTAAAATTATAATACCGCGATTAATTAAATAATAACAGTTTGAAGTTTTAACCTTCAATCCTAAATTATGCGACAAGTGAGTAGGGTGTCTTGTGTGTTAATTGTATTAACTGTAAAATATCAATATTATGAAGCATTTTTTACTTGTATTAACCTTTAGTTTTTTCTTCCATACTACAATAGCACAGCATGTAGAATTGGTAACAGAAATTGAATATCTTCAAGGACAAAGTGCTTTAAAGGGTAATGAACTCTACTTAATAAAACAAGAGCATAAGAATGGTGTTTATAGTATCAACAGTCCCTACGATATCATTAAAATAGATCTTTTAAAGAAAGAAGAACCACCAAAAATTGTGTTTTCTGGTATAAGATTTGGGGTTAATGCTTTAGCTTTTAAAGGTAATGATCTTTACATGTCGTTATCTGATGGCAGATTTAATGTAAGAGCGGAAATAGCTAAATTAGATGTAACCTCAAAAACACCACAACTTATTAGTGTTGTGAAGAATGTAAATCAACCAGATTCATTAACTTTTTTTGGTGATGAACTTTATATATTAAGAAATACATCAGAAAACACTTTAATTTCTAAAATTAATATTGCGAATACAACCCCTGCAATAATAGATGTAGTTAAATTGACCCAAGATAGAGATCATGGTATAGTAGCATCTGATGGTAAATATTTATATGTAGCACTTGTTAGGTCTGATAAAATAGTTAAAGTAGACGTGACAGCGACAACACCAAAAGTGACGGATGTTTTAACAGGAATAAACCGTCCTGGAGCTTTGGCAATTCAAGGTAGTATACTTTATATTGGATATACTAATGATACTTCAGATAAGTATGAAATCATTGCAAAAGCAGATATTACAGCACAAAATATAACTGCGACTGATATCAATACAGATACCTTTAGAGCTATTAATACTATTATTCCTCACCAAGGGAATATATATGTTTCTTATTATGATATCACTAAAAAAACATTCAGTAATGGAATAACGATAGACATCACTGATAACTTAAGAGGTAAAATCGCAAAGTTGAATAGTGCTGTTTTATCTACCTCAGATGTTGACACTAAAACCGATACTAATTTTAAGTTATTTCCTAATCCATCTGAAGAGTTTGTTCAAATTTTGAATATTGAAAATCCACAAAGCTATATACTTTTCAGTATAGATGGTATTGAAGTAAAAAGAGGTACAGTAGCCAAAAACGAAAAAATTCCTACTCAAATGTTATCAAGTGGTCTATATTTTTTGAAGCTAGAGAACAATCATATCTTAAAATTTATAAAAAATTGAATTGTTTGACAACATTACCTTGAATCCACATCATAAAAACAAATTTCCACATCAAAGTTGGATTAACACACATTTGAAATTTAGAGATGTTAGTTTTTTTTAAACTTGAATAAAAAATATTATAAACAATACATATCATGATAAAAAAAATCGAGGCTTTAAAAGGGGTGAACAAACTATCGAAGGAAGAATGTCAAACAATTAATGGTGGTGTACTTAGCCCTTGTAGATTAGAATGTTTAACAGATTTTGCAGACTGTAGAGAAAGCGGATATTCTCATTGCTTTACAAGCTTGCGAGTTTGTAAAACATTATGTTAAGCGTAGTTTAATAATTTACAATATCGTACAATAAAAAATCCAGCAATGTCGCTGGATTTTTTTATGCTTCTTATTGGGCTTAGTGCTAAGTTTTTTAGCATTTAGTTATTTTTTGAGAATTACTTTGAATTAAACCAATCTAGTTTTGTAAGATCATAAACTAAAATCGTTTTAGGTACTTTAGACCTACTACTTCTTCAAAATTTTATAGGATAGCGTATTCGCTCAATATTTATTTAAGTTAATTTTTAAAAAAAAAGTTAAAAATAGTTAAAAAAGACAATAATAATATATATTTGTTCTGTGATTTATTAAATATAAATCATAATTAACCAAATTACTCAATTTCTAATTACTATCATTAAAGTGAAATATTTTATGATGTAATATTACCTTTTTCGATTTTTTTAAAAGTTAAATTAGAAGTTTATTAAAGTTCCCCCGAACCCAAAAATAACTTCATGCTTTCGTTTGTTTAAACGGAAATAAAATATTATAAAATAGTCTCGCTTTAGTTTAAGTTTAAAATAACCTAAATAATTCTTTTATGGGAAAAAAGTACGCTATTGTTCAGTACTGTAAAGTGAGTTTTATTTTAACTGTATTTTGTTTATTGTTCAGTTTTAATGGAAATTCTCAAACATGTCCGCTTAATGCAGGAGATTTAACATATACTATATGTGAAGGAGAACCCTTTAATTTTGAAAGAGGAACCCAAGTTACAGCACCAGATGTAAGTATTTGGGAACAAATTGCTGGTCCTTCAGTAGTTATTCAAGATATTAATGATGTTTTTTCACCTGTTTTAGGAATGGTAGGGGGTAATACCTATCGATTCAGGTATTCCACCAATTGTAATCCAAATACTCAAATTGTAGAAGTTATTGTAAAAGAAATAACTATTGCAGATGCGGGAACAGATATTGCATTTTGTCCAGATACAATGGGTAATGTTACAGTAACTGGAAATACTCCGTTAAATCCAGGAGAAACTGCACAATGGGTAATTTCTGGAGCTAATGATGCTGGGGTAACTATCGATTTTCCTTCTTCAGAAACGACAACATTAACGATGCCTGCAACAAGTTGTGGAACCACAACACTTTCTTGGATTATTACTGGTCCTGTAGATCCTATGACAGGGTTTCAATGTAGGTCTCAGTCGGATATTGTTGTTACCAATTATGGAGGAGTACAACCCGTAGATGCAGGATTCGATCAAACATTAGGGAATTGTTACACTACAACAAGGGGTACAGACTTAGACGCAACCTTTGGAGGGTGTAGTTTAAATGGACAAGTAGGAGAATGGAGTTTTGTGAGTGGGCCTAGTATTCCAAATTTTGTTGATATAAATGATGCAGATACAAGAGTAAATGGTTTAATTGAAGGAACCTATATATTAAGATGGAGTGTTGGAGGACCATGTTCTACCGCAAGTGATGAAATGGAAATAGTGGTTCCACCTGCCACACAAGATATTACAGGTATAGGAACTGAAGATGTATTTTATTTTCTATGTGATAATGGTGTTAATAGTATAACATTAAATGGAGCAATACCACAGTTTGCAGGAGAAACAGTTTCTTGGGTACAGACAGGAGGAACTGCTTTACCAGGAGGTTCAATAGTGTCACCAAACAGTCCGACAACAGTAATAAATAATCTTGTACCGCTTCCAGGAGGACAAGCCTATACTTTTAGATATACGCTAATAAATTCAAATACAGGTTGTAATGCTACCAGAGATTATGTAGTAGCATTTCGAGGATCTACTAGATCGGTTGAAGTAGTTACTAACGGAGGTAATGATATTGTTGGAAGTTGTGGTGTTACAAATTTTGATATTCAACTTAATAATCAAGGTACAGGTTTTACAAATTATCGAATTACCAGTGGGCCAGCAGGATCTCCATTAGGACCTTTCCCTACAGCAGAAGCTTTTGCAGGTGGATTATTAAATATTGATTTATTAGTTGAAGGAACATACACATTTGAATTTTATAGAAGAGAAGGAGGAGCGTTACCAGTAGGATGTGGCGATGGATTTGACTCTGTTAATGTTACGGTTTTTGAAAGCGGGAATGGTCCAAATGCAGGTGTTGATTTTAGTCGTAATTGTGGGGATACAACAGCTCTGTTACAAGGAAATGCACCAACATCAGGTACTTCACTTTGGACACAAGTTAGTGGTCCAAATACAGCAACTATTGTTGATCCTACATCACCAACAACTTCTGCTACTGGGTTAATACCAGGGGCCTATGTTTTTCAATATGAGTTTTTTAGAGGTTCAGATCCTTTTTGTTTAGCAGATCCTACTCAAATAACAATAAATATATCTGATGCATCATTAACTACATCAGCCACTGGTCCTAATCAATCGGTCTGTTTTAATGCACCAGCATATATGTCAGCAAATACACCAGCAGCTGGTGAAATTGGTACTTGGACACAAGATCCAGGAAATCCTAATCCAGTGACATTTTCAGATGTTAATGACCCGAATGCTATTGTAACAGGATTAACAGCTCCTTCAAGTGCTTATACATTTACTTGGACAATAAGTTATAGTAATCCAGGACCTATGGGGTGTGCAACACCAGCAGGAAATGATATTATAGTTACTACTTTAGCAACAGAATCACCAACGGTAGCAGATGCAGGGGCAGATGGATGTTTTACTTCTGGAACTACAGTTATTAGTTTAGGAGGGAATGCTACTGCACCAACAGATGAAACTGGTACTTGGACAGTGACTCCAAGTGTAGGAGTTACATTCGCTCCTAATGCAAATGATCCAAATGCAACAGCAACAGTACCCGGAGATGGAACTTATACATTTACATGGAGTATTGCTGATGATACTGGAACTTGTGGTACTACGATGGACGATGTAGAGATAGTAATAGCTGCTCCTGCTGCAGCCACAGCAGGTACAGCAATGGTAGATAATTGTTCTAGCACAGTTAACCTTATGGCAACTTTATCAGCAGGAGCTACAGGGGAATGGATATATGTTTCTGGTCCTGGAGGTTTTTCTTTTAGTGATGTCAACGATCCAAATGCTACAGTAAGCTTAACAGCTAGTGGAACTTATGAGTTTCAATGGACGGTTACTGCAGGTAATTGTTCTTCCGATTCAGCAACGGTAACGTTTAACGTAGGAATTCCTCCTACGACAGCAGATGCTGGATCAGATCAAAATATATGTGATCAGAACAATGTAGTATTAAATGCGAATGCAACTACACCAATTAATACAGCTAATGAAACAGGAACTTGGTCGGTTGTTTCTGGTCCAAATACTCCTTTTTTAAGTAATGTAAATGATCCTAATTTAAATGTTGTAGGATTAGTAACAGGTTTGTATACATTCAGATGGACAGTTAGAAATAATAATAGTACTTTGTGTCCTCCTTCTATAGATGATGTAGTGATAGAAGTAGCAGCTCCTTCTAATGCAGGATTACCACAAAATTTATGTGATGTTACAAGTATATTATTAGAAGGTACCGAGGGTTCTACAGGAACTTGGACGCAATTTTCTGGCCCAGGGGGAGCAACAATTTCACAATCTCCTGCAAATGGACCAACAGCAAATGTAGCTTTGTCTGCAACACCTGCTGGAACTTATGTTTTCCGATATCAAACAGATACATATAATTTTGCATCAGGAGGTTCTTGTACTTCTCCGCCTAGTACAGTACAGGTAATCGTGAGTGCGACACCAAGTTTTGATCCTATTGCAGGACCAGACCAAGATATTTGTAATGCAGATGCAACTGCAGTAACCATGGCAGGTAATACACCTCCTGCGGATGGAACTACTGGGGAATGGGTGATTACTTTTGGTCCAACAGGTCATACAGCAACAGTAGATACACCAAGTTCACCAACAAGTACGATCAGTAGTTTAAGTACACCTGGTATTTATGTTGCTGAATGGACTTTTACTAATGGAAATTGTGTGAAACTAGCAGATGTAATGAGAATTGAAGTATTTGCTCCTCCGGCACCAATTAATGCTGGACCACCTCAACCTAATGCTTGTCAGTTAGATTTTATGACGAATGCAGATTTTCCAACAACAGGTTTAGGAACATGGTCTATCACAGCATCGCCACCAGTACCTCCTGGTGCACCGATGACATCAATAGATAGCCCTAATAATCCAATTACCGGAATGTCTAATATATATGTAGGAACATACGAATTAACATGGACGGTTTCCAATGGGCCTTTTACAACAGGTTCTTGTATGCCACAACCATCTACTGTTTCTATAACCTTTAACGATGAACCTCCAACTGAAGCAGAGGCAGGGCCAGATCAGGTATTATGTGATGCTACTCAAGTTAATCTTGGAGCGACTCCAGTAACTTCAGGTGAAGGAACATGGACTTTAGTTTCTGGACCCAATACACCAAATATTACATCACCTATGAATCCTAATTCTTTGGTGTTAGGATTAACAACTGGTGTATATGAATTTAGATGGACTACATCTATAGTTGGACCTAATATAGGTTGTTCTTTTGAAGATACCGTAACTATTGAAGTGGTTTCAGATCCTTTAGTAGCCGAAGCAGGACCAGATCAATGTATTCCTGAGTTTAGTACATTAACTTTAGGAGCTACGGCAGTAACTTCTGGTATAGGAACTTGGTCTCAAGTTTCTGGACCAACAACAGTAAACTTTATTAATGAAAATGATCCAGCAACTGCAGTAACAGGAGCAGGTGTCGGAACATATGTTTTTGAATGGACAGCAAATAATGGAACTTGTGACCCAGTGAGTGACCAAGTGACAATTGAAATAAAAGCAAATGCTGATTTGGAAATGACAAAATCAGTTGCGCCAGTATCAGCAAATGTAGGTGATACCGTTACTTTTACGGTTGATATTTTTAATAATGATGCATTAAGTACAAATAGTGATGCTTCTGGAGTTACAGTTGAAGATGTTCTTCCGGCTGGGTTTAGTTTAGTGCCAGGATCTGTAAACTTTAGCGGATCTTATGATTTGGCTTCAAAAACACTAAGTTGGTCTGGATTAGCTATTACTAGCGGAAGTACTATTACATTATCATATCAAGCAATAGTAAATGCAACTGGGCCTTACACGAATAACGCACAAATTACGGCTTCAGATCAGTTTGATCCAGATAGTACACCAAATGATGGAACAGGAGATGATCAAGATACAGCTACTTTAACCATAGAAAGTGCTGATTTAGAACTAGCAAAATCAGTAGCACCAACAACAGCTAGTGTTGGAGAGAATGTGATTTTTACTATTACAGTATCAAACGCAGGTATCGATACAGCTACTAATGTTGAGGTTGTAGATCAGTTACCTTCAGGATATACTTACGTTAGTGATAATAGTGGAGGTACATATAATAATAGTACAGGTTTATGGACAGTTGGTAGTGTAACTACTGCTACACCAGCTGTTTTAGAAATAACAGCTAGAGTAAATCCACCTACAGGAGCAACCAATGAATATTTGAATACAGCAGAGGTAACAGCTTCAGATCAAGCAGATCCTAATTCATCGCCTAATAACGACGATGGGGATCAAAGTGAGAATGATGAAGATAATGCCAGTATACTACTTGAAAGTGCAGACTTGGAACTAGACAAAATGATTAGTCCAAGTACAGGTCCATCTGGTACAGAAGTGACCTTTACTATTAATGTATCTAATTTGAATACACCACCAACTTCAACAGGAGATGCTACAGGGGTTCAAATTACAGATATTCTACCTTCAGGGTATACCTTAGTAGGAGGAAGTATTTCAAATTCTGGAGTTTATGATTTTGGAACAGGTAGTATTACATGGAGTAATCTTACAATTACAAACGGAAATGCAATACCATTAACATATCGAGCTATTGTAAATCCATCAGGAAGTTATGTGAATACTGCACAAGTTACAGCTTCAGATCTTTTAGATCCAGATAGTACACCAAATGATGGAACAGGAGATGATTATGATACAGCTACATTTACAGTGCCAGCCAATGTACCACCAACAGCAGATAGTGAATCGAGTACAGGTAATGTTCAAGGTACTACTGTTGTTCAAGATATTTTAGATGGAGATACCGATACAGATGGAACTATAGATGCTACAAGTGTTGATTTAATAGTGCCAACAGGAGTTACGACATCTAATCTAATTACAGATTTAGATGGAGATTTAATTGGCTTTACTGTAGATGGAGAAGGAGTTTGGTTATATAATGATAGTACAGGCGAATTAAGTTTCGATCCTGTAACAGGATTTACAGGAAATCCAACAGCTATTACCTATACGGTTAATGACGATGATGGAGCCCCTTCTAATATAGCCAATGTGGTTGTAGAGTATGTAGATATTCCACCAGTTGCCGATGATGAATCAAGCACAGGTAATGTTCAAGGAACTACAGTTGTTCAAGATAT
>CANMWK010000011.1 GCA_947501615.1 uncultured Tenacibaculum sp.
TTGAGCGGGAGACCGGGTTCGAACCGGCGACATTCAGCTTGGAAGGCTGACGCTCTACCAACTGAGCTACTCCCGCATTGGCATTGCGGGTGCAAATATAGAACCTTTTTTAATATCTGCAAACTTTTTTGTGAAAAAAGCTAATAAAATTTTTGATCTTCTCTTAAAATCTTTGCAAAATGAAAAGCATAAATATTAAAGCCTTCGTTGTAATAAAACTTATGTGATTTAGTATTAGAAGAATAGGTGTTTAGTTCCATAGCTTCGCAACCTTTTGCTTTAGTATGTTCATAAATCCATTTAAAAAAAAGTTTTCCTAAACCTTTTCCTCGATATGTTTCAGAAATAATTACATGATCGGGTTCAACACTCTTTCCTAAATAATGTCTAATGGAATACCAGAGTCCGCAAATTCCTATTATTTCTTCATTGTTAATAATAGCAACACATTCATAATTCGGACAATTACCCATTTCAACAACGCGGGATTTTAAAATATCTGGAGGAGTTTTTGTGTTAATTATAGAAAGTAAGGGAAGAATACTTAGTATATTGTCTTTATTAATAGTGGTAAAAGAAATATTCATCTTTTTTTATTTTTAAAAGTAATGGTTTTAGTACAAAAGATTAAAGCAGAAGAAACATACTTCTTACGTCAACAAATTTTAAGAAAAAACATTGATTTACCTTATGAATTTGAAGGAGATTTTAATGAAAATACTTTTCATGTTGGTGTTTTTGATGGAGAAGAACTATTGGGAATAGGAACATTTATGCAAAATAATTTAGAAAAATTAGATGGAACTCATTATCAATTACGAGGCATGGCAACTTCCGAAAAAGCTAGAGGTAAAGGTTTTGGAAAGTTATTACTAGAATTTGCGACTAAGGAGTTAATAAAATTAGAAGCTAATTATTTATGGTGTAATGCCAGAGAAGTAGCTGTACGATTTTATGAAAAAAATCAATTCAAAATTTTAGGGGACAGATTTATAAATAAAGTGGGTCCTCATTATAAAATGTATAAACCATTAACTAAATGAAAATCATTAAAAATGTAAGTTTAATAGCATTCTTAGCATTAACTTTCTCTAGTATTGCACAACAAAAAGAAGTAAAAATAGTACCTACAAAAATTACCGAAAACATTTATATGCTAAAAGGGCAAGGAGGTAATATAGGTTTATTTGTTGGTGAAGATGGAGCTTTTATGATAGATGATCAATTTGCGCATCTAACTCCCAAAATTTTAAAAGCCATTAAAGATATCACTGATAAACCTGTGAAATATTTGATTAATACTCACTGGCATGGAGACCATACAGGAGGAAATCAAAATATGAGTAAAGAAGGAGCGGTTATCATTTCGCACAAGAATGTTAGAAAGCGTATGGGAATGGAGAGTGTGGTTAGAGGAAAAACTAGACCAGCTTCTCCAAAAGAAGCCTTACCTGTAATTACATTTACTGAAGATATGATGGTACATTTTAATGGTGAAGATGTTTTAATTTCACATGTACATGATGCGCATACCGATGGTGACGCACATATTTATTTTTCTAAAAGTAATGTGTTGCATATGGGAGATACTTATTTTCAAGGAAAATATCCCTTTATAGATTTATCTAGTGGTGGTGGTATTAACGGTTATATAGCTTCAGCTGAAAAAGCATTATTGGTCATAGATGATGCGACAGTAATCATACCAGGTCATAGAGAATTATCTAATAAAAAAGAATTAAAAGCGTACAAAGAAATGTTAGTTACGCTTAGAGATCGAGTTCAAGCAAAGATAAAAGCAGGAAAAACTTTAGAAGAAGTAAAGAAAGATGCTTCAATAACTAAGGAATATGATGCTCAAAAATATGGAGACTGGTTTATTACTAGTGAAGGAATAAGAGAAACGATTTACAAGAGTTTAACTCAAGAAAAGCATTAATTTTATTTTCAAAAATGATACAAAAGCATTTAATTCCTTTTCAATATTAAACATTCTTAAAATGGATTTGAAAAGGAAGTTAGATGTTTTTTAGGGAAGTTAATAGTAAACTAATCTTAGTGAGTTAAGCTTTCTCACGAATAATTTCTGCAATAGTTTTATTCTGAATTTTACTTTCTAACCAAGACAAAATGTCTAAATATAGAAATGCTCTTTTTTCATATGGATGATGTTCAAAAGCTTTTAATCTGCGATGAATATTTTGGAATTCTTTTTTGAATTGATGCGGATACAAATCTCCTAAAGATCGAATAGATTCAATAAAAATCTTCTGAACTTCTTGTAGATTTTCCATTTTCAATAAGAATTTATAAGTCTCTTTAAATTGTTTTTCTAAATGATAATCTAAGCCGCATTCATAATGCGCAATTAGATTAAGAACTCTGGCAAAACATTGTAAATCTTCACCAACATAAAGTTTTTTTGCTTGAATGATTTTAGAAAGATATTCTATACACATTTTGTTGTTACCCATTCCGAAGTATAAACACGCAATTTTGTAATAAAATTGAATGATGTGATGCTTGTCTAAACGGTTACTATATAACTTTATTTTTTCATTAATTTCATGAATTAAATATTCTCCTTCATGAAAATTACCTTCAATAAAATGTTTGTGGAGTTTATTGGCGTAACAGTATTGAAAAATTAAAATTTCAGTATTACTATTAATGGAAATTTCATTGTTTTTGATTTCATTCTCAAACCTAGTTAGTTCTTTGTTGAACTCATTTTTGTGTCGTGTAAAAAACAAAGATTCAAGTAGGTAGTTTCTTCCTTTTAAATAGAAAACCGGATTCGTTGCTATCATTTTAGGGTATTCTCTAAATAAAGAAACCCATTTACTGGCATATTTATAACCGTTTAAAAAATCTTGAGTTAAAAAACAACGCCAAAGATGTGCTTTATATAACCATAAACGTTCTCTAAAACCTAAAGAATGATAATTGATTTCGGGTAATCTGGCATTGAAATAATCATTAATTTTTTTAAGTTCTTCATCATTTCTTACATATCCCGTTTTTAATAAAATACCATACAATTGTAGTGATAAATTAGATAGTTTACTTGTAATAACGTTTTGTTGACTTAATGTTTTTGCTTGAACAGTAAGTTCATCTGCTCTGGTACTTATACTTCTTGTAATGTATTGACTTTCTATTACTTTTTCTAATTCAACAATTTCATAAGCTACATTTTTTTCTTCATTTTCTATGGCCATCGTTTTGGCTTTTTCTAAAAGTTTTAAGCTTTGTTTATATAATCCTTTTTGATATAAAACCGTAGCAAAATCTAGTTGTTCACGTATTTGAACTCTCAAGTTTTTGTGAGAAGGATTCATACGTAAACTTGTTAAAATTTGCTTATACAAATGTGCTTTTAAATTAGATAATTGTTGTTTGCTTACAATACCACTGTTAATAATAGCTTTTTCATCATATTTTTTTTGCTTCTCTAAAAATTTAAATAAAGTGAAAAATTTTGCTTGATTATTTCCTTCAAGTCTTCCAATATATAAATTGAATTGCCTTTTTTCAGATTTTGTAAGTGATTGAATTAAGGCGAATAAAGCATCTTGATTTTGATTAGCTTTTGTAAAATTATTCATTATAATATATTGAAAATCAGTTTTTTAATCGTTTTTATTATCTTCTTTGATATCGTAAAGAGATGTGTTTGTTCAAAGGTTTTTATAAAGCCAATATATAAATTTGAGTTAGATAATAACAACTATTAGTTATAATGAAAGATAATAAAATCCAAATTTTTGATACCACTCTAAGAGACGGAGAACAGGTGCCAGGCTGTAAGTTAGATACTAATCAGAAATTAGTTATAGCTGAACGATTGGATAGTATGGGGGTTGATATTATAGAAGCAGGATTTCCAGTATCTAGTCCAGGAGACTTTAATTCTGTTAGTGAAATTGCGAAAATAGTTAAGAATGCTACAGTTTGTGGTTTATCAAGAGCTGTTCAAAAAGATATAGAAGTAGCAGCTGAAGCATTGAAATACGCAGTAAAGCCTAGGATTCATACCGGTATAGGAACAAGTGATTCACATATAAAACACAAGTTTAATAGTACGAGAGAAAAAGTAATTGAAAGAGCAATTGCTGCGGTTTCTCATGCAAAAAAATATGTAAATGATGTTGAGTTTTATGCTGAAGATGCTGGTAGAACAGAAAATGAATTCTTAGCTAAAGTTTGTGAGGCGGCAATTAAAGCAGGTGCAACTGTTTTAAATATTCCTGATACTACAGGGTATTGCTTGCCAGAAGAATATGGAGCGAAAATAAAATATTTAAAAGACAATGTGAAAGGAATTGACAATGTAATTATTTCTTGTCATTGTCATAACGATCTTGGTTTGGCAACTGCTAATTCAATTTCTGGAGTTGTAAACGGAGCTAGACAAATAGAGTGTACAATTAACGGAATTGGAGAGCGGGCAGGAAATACAGCGTTAGAAGAAGTGGTCATGATTTTAAAACAACATCCATATTTAAATCTTCATACCGATATTAATACAAAGCTGTTATACGACACAAGTTTAATGGTAAGAGAAAAAATGGGAATGCCTGTACAGCCAAATAAAGCTATAGTAGGCGCAAACGCATTTGCGCATAGTTCGGGAATTCATCAAGATGGAGTAATTAAAAATCGTGAAACCTATGAGATTATCGATCCAGAAGAAGTAGGTGTAACAGAAAGTGCAATTGTATTAACAGCAAGAAGCGGTAGAGCAGCTTTAGCGTATAGAGCTAAAAAAATAGGTTATGAGTTAACTAAAGTTCAGTTAGATAAAGCCTATCATACGTTTTTACAATTCGCTGATAAACAAAAAGAAGTCATAGATGAAGATATTCATTTAATAATGAAGAAATTGAGTAATAGTACTAAAATAGCAATCGCATAATGGGAAAAACATTGTTCGATAAAGTTTGGGATAAACACGTTGTGGATACAATTCAAGATGGTCCACAAATATTATATATTGATAAACATTTAATTCATGAAGTAACTAGTCCACAAGCCTTCAATGAGCTTAAGGAGAGAGGTGTTTCTGTAGCTAGACCAGATAAAATTGTGGCTACTGCAGATCATAATACCCCTACAGTAAATCAGCATTTACCAGTTAAAGATGCATTATCTAGAAATCAATTACAACAATTAGAAAATAATTGTAAAGAAAACAATATCACGTTGTATGGTTTAGGCCATAAATACAATGGTATAGTTCATGTAATGGCTCCAGAATTAGGAATTACACAACCTGGAATGACAATGGTTTGTGGAGATAGTCATACGTCAACTCATGGTGCTTTTGGAGCGATAGCATTTGGTATAGGAACAAGTCAAGTTGCTCAAGTGTTTGCAAGTCAATGTTTATTAATTCAAAAGCCGAAAAGTTTACGGGTTAACGTAAACGGAAAACTTAAGAAAGGAGTATTACCTAAAGACGTGATTTTGTATATCATATCTAAGTTAGGAACAAATTCAGGAACTGGATATTTCTGTGAGTATGCTGGTAATGTATTCGAAGAAATGTCAATGGAGGGTAGAATGACAGTGTGTAATATGAGTATAGAAATGGGAGCACGTGGAGGGATGATTGCTCCTGATCAAACTACTTTCGATTATGTTGAAGGGAGAGAATTTGCTCCAAAAGGAGAAGAATTTCAAGCTAAAGTAGAATATTGGAAAACGTTAAAGACTGATGAAGACGCAGTTTTTGATCAAGAATATTCTTTCGACGCTGTAGATATAGAACCAATGGTTACTTATGGAACCAATCCTGGTATGGGAATTAAGATTTCAGAAAGTATTCCAATATCAGACGACGCTTCTTTTGAAAAATCGCTTTCATATATGAATTTCAAGAAAGGAGAAAGTTTGGTAGGTAAGGCAATTAATTATGTATTTATAGGAAGTTGTACCAATTCTAGAATTGAAGATTTTCAAGTTGCGGCTAGTTTCATAAAAGGAAAACAAAAAGCAGAAAACGTAAATGCTTGGTTGGTTCCAGGTTCGCAACAAGTAGCAAAACAAATTAAAGAAGAAGGTTTGCAAGATATTTTTGAAGCAGCAGGTTTCGAATTACGTCAGCCTGGATGTTCTGCTTGTTTAGCAATGAATGATGATAAAATACCCGAAGGGGAATACTGTGTTTCTACTTCAAATAGAAACTTTGAAGGAAGACAAGGACAAGGAGCGAGAACAATTTTAGCAAGTCCTCTAGTTGCAGCAGCAACGGCAGTAGAAGGAAAAATAATTAATATAACGGAACATTTAAATTAATGGAAAAGTTTCAAATATTAAAAGACACAGCGGTACCGTTGCCAGTAGAGAATGTTGATACAGATCAGATCATACCTGCACGCTTTTTAAAAGCAACGGATAAAAAAGGTTTTGGAGATAATGTATTTAGAGACTGGAGATTCCATAAAGATGGGAGTATAAATGAAGATTTTGTTTTAAATAATCAGAATTATAAAGGAAGCATTTTAATTGCTGGAGACAATTTTGGTTGTGGTTCTAGTAGAGAACATGCGGCTTGGGCATTAGCAGGATACGGATTTAAAGTTGTAGTTAGTAGTTTTTTTGCGGATATTTTTAAAGGTAATGCATTGAATAATGGAATACTTCCAATTCAAGTTACTCCAGAGTTTTTAAAAAGTATTCTAAAGGAAATACAAGAAAATCCAGAAACAGAATTGACTGTAGATCTTGAGAATCAAAGTGTAAAAACTACAGTTGGTGAAGTTCGTTTTGAAATTAATTCCTATAAAAAATTATGTCTATTGAATGGTTATGACGATATAGACTTTTTAATTAGTAAGAAAGAAAACATAGAAGCATACGAGGCATCGTTGTAAAAAGAATACAAGTATATGAGATTTAATATTACAGTTATCCCCGGAGATGGTATAGGACCAGAAGTAATAGATCAGGCAAAAAAAGTATTAGAAGCCATTGGAGAAGTTTACGATCATACTTTTGTATATGATGAAGTATTGATGGGAGCTTGTGCGATAGACAAAACAGGAAATCCGTTGCCAGATAAAACATTAGCTTCATGTAAAAAAAGTGATGCTATTTTATTTGGAGCAATAGGTGATCCTAAATACGATAACGATCCGTCGGCAAAAGTAAGACCAGAACAAGGTTTGTTAAGGTTAAGAAAGGAGCTAGGTTTGTTTTGTAATATAAGACCAGTTAAAGCATATGATGCATTAATCAAGAATTCTCCTTTAAAAGAAGATATTATTAAAGGAACTGATATCGAGATTTATCGAGAATTAACAGGTGGTATTTATTTTGGGATAAAAGAATTAAGTGATGATGGTAAAATAGCTTTTGATGGATGTTCATATGCTGTAGAGGAAATTGAGCGAATGGGGCATTTGGCTTTTAAATCAGCAAGAAATAGAAGAAAAAAATTAACATTAGTCGATAAAGCAAACGTGTTGGAAACGTCTCGATTATGGAGGAAAACAATTACTGCTTTAGCAAAAGAATATCCAGATGTTGAGGTTGATACAATGTTTGTAGATAATGCAGCAATGCAGTTAATCTTGAATCCTAAACAGTTTGATGTTATTCTTACAGAGAATTTGTTCGGTGATATTTTATCAGACGAAGCTAGTGTGATAGGAGGTTCTATTGGGTTGTTGGCTTCGGCTTCAGTAGGGGATAAAGTTGCTTTATTTGAACCTATACATGGTTCTTTTCCTCAAGCCAAAGGGAAAGATATTGCAAATCCATTAGCATCTATTTTATCAGCAGCAATGCTATTAAGACATTTAGATTTAGAGACAGAGGCTACGGTAATAGAAAACGCAGTGCTAAAGTCTTTAGAATTAGGAATAACTACACAGGATATCGATTCTGAGAACGATTTTACTACTTCAAAAGTTGGGGATTTTATAACTGACTATATCCATAACCAAGAGGATAGTAATATTAATTTTAGGAATGTTCACATGGGACAGAGTACTATAATTTAGTTAAGTTTTGTTTTGAATTAAAGCACCTCTATTTACTGGAGGTGCTTTTTTATTTAAAGAAATCGCAATTTCTTGTAGTCATTTTTATGATATTTATAAATTAAAATTACGTATTAATACGTAATTTTAATTCCTTCTTGTTAAAATTCACTTTTTTTTCAACAGTGGTTATTTTTATGTAATCCTTAATTTAAGTCTCTTGATTTGAGTATTTAATAATCGACGATTCTTTTTTGATATAGATTTTAAGAGATTCTAATTTTTAAGTGTTTTTTTTTGAGTAGCTTTTTCTTTTATACATCGTTTTAGTCTGTTTAGTAGTGTTTTGTGTTTTGATTTTTCCTTTTTTGGATTTAGATTTGGGAGTCGGAGTAATGATTTTACAAGGAAGAGACTAGTAAAAACAAATCCTTTGAATAGATTGTTTTTTTCTTTGTTCCAATCGTAACTAGAAATATTTCATTAAGATTAGTGATTAAGTATTAATACGTATTGTTATTGTTTTTGGTTATACTATGCTGAATATTCAGTTTTTACTTCTTGAAACACATTACTCTGATCATCAAAACATATAAATTATTAACTAATCATCATGAAAAAAATTGAAGCAATAATTAGAAAATCCAAATTTGGTGAGGTGAAAAGAGCACTTCATGAAGTAGGGGTTAACTTTTTTTCGTACTGGGATGTTACAGGTCTTGGAAATGAAAAAAAAGGACATGTGTACAGAGGTGTTTCTTACAGTACAAGTGATATTCAAAGAAGGTATCTGTCAATAGTTGTAAATGACGATTTTGAAGAAATTACAATTAAAACAATTCTTAAAGCAGCATCTACAGGTAACGTTGGAGATGGAAAAATCTTTGTTAGCGATATCAAGCAAGCTTACAGAATTAGAACAGGTGAAGAAGGAGGAGATACTTTAAATTAATTTGATAGAACAATTATGGAACAATTAACAACAAGTAATGTATGGATGATGATTTGTACGGCATTAGTTTTTTTCATGCATTTAGGATTTGCTTTGTTAGAGATAGGTTTAACGAGACAAAAAAATACACTGAATATATTATTTAAAAATATTTTTATCATTACAGTTGGGCTTTTGCTATATGCTGCATTTGGATTTAATTTAATGTATCCTGATTTTGCCAAAGAAGCATTAGGAATCATTGATTTTTCTGGTTTTGGTTTAAATCCGCCGTTGAATAAACAAGGGGAGTTAGATTTAACATATAATTCAGACTACACATATTGGACGGATTTCTTATTCCAAGGGATGTTTGCTGCTACTGCGGCTACAATAGTTTCAGGTGCAGTTGCTGAACGAATGAAGATTTTACCATTTATGATTTTCACAGTGCTATATGTCGGATTTGTATATCCAATCGCGGGTTCTTGGAAATGGGGCGAAGGCTTTTTACATCAGTTAGATACTCCTTTCTATGATTTTGCAGGTTCAACTTTAGTACATTCTGTAGGTGGATGGGCAGCTTTAGTTGCTGTTTGGTTATTAGGAGCTAGAATTGGAAAATTCAAAAACGGAAAAGTACAAGCAATACCAGGACATAATATTCCTTTAGCAACTGGAGGGGTTTTAATACTTTGGTTAGGATGGTTTGGTTTTAATGGAGGTTCTGTTTTATCTGCTAATCCTGCAGCTACTTCATTAACATTAGTAACTACCTGTTTAGCTGCTGCTGCTGGAGGCGTAATCTGTGCAATTACTTCTACTATAATGTATAAGAATTTAGATTTGACAATGTTCTTAAACGGTATTTTAGGAGGATTGGTGGCAATTACAGCTGGTGCAGATGTAATGACTCCTATGAATGCAATTATCGTTGGTGGTGTAGGAGGAATCCTTATTGTCTTAGCTGTAAGTTTAATAGATAAAATAAAATTAGATGACCCTGTTGGAGCTATTGCTGTGCATTTAGCTTGTGGTGTATGGGGAACTCTTGCTGTTGGACTTTTTGGAAAGTTGGCAAGTGGTGCTCAATTTGTTAGTCAATTAATAGGAGTAGGTACTTATGCAGTTTTCTGTATTTCTACATCATTTATCATCATTTTCACCTTAAAGAAAACAATAGGAATACGTGTAAGCGAGAAAGAAGAAATAGAAGGTTTAGATACACATGAGCACGGAATGACGGCTTATCCTGATTTTCGTTTAAATGAACATTAAAAATATCTATTGTACTCATCTTAACTTGCTTATTTTGAAGGGAAGTTAAGGTGAGTTTAAAAATTACTTAAAAATGCTATTAGAGGGTAAATAAATAGACCATAACAAATGTAATTAAGATTTTTCTTAATACTATTTGAATTGAATATAAGCTTGTGTAATGATAATTGAGATTCTGAATTACAAAGCCTTACTTTATAAAAGATATAGTTGATTAAGCTTGTCTTTTATATAAACTAAACTAACAAATAAAATTTTACTAGATGAAAGACCAAGGCTTGTATTTAAGTGAGTTTGAGAGAGACAATTGTGGAGCAGGGTTTATATGTAATCTGAAAGGAAAAAAGTCGAATCAAATTATTCATGATGCACTAGAAATTTTAATTAAATTAGAACACAGAGGTGCAGTAAGTTCTGATGGAAGAACTGGGGATGGGGCAGGAATTTTAATTGATATACCTCATGATTTTTTTAGAAGAGTGTGTAGTTTTACATTGCCAGAAGAGAAAGAGTATGCTGTAGGACAAGTATTTTTACCTAGAAAATTCAATCAAAGCAGTTATTGTGAAAATGTTTTGGAAGATGAATTTAAAAAACAAGGATTAAAAGTTTTAGGTTGGAGAGATGTGCCAGTAGATACATCAAATTTAGGAGCTATAGCAGCTAAAACACAGCCTAAAATTAAACAAGTTTTTGTTACTAAAGGAGATAAGGAACTAACAGACTTACAGTTCAATGCAAAACTATTTGCAGCAAGAAAAATTAGCGAGCATACTATAGCTAAGTCAAAAATTTCTGAATCTAATTATTTCTATTTATCAAGTCTTTCAACGACAACATTAATCTACAAAGGTCTATTAATGCCAGAAGATATTGGGCGTTTTTATGTAGACTTGAAGCAACCAGATTTAGTTACTAGATTAGCATTAGTACATCAGCGATTTTCAACAAATACATTTCCTTCTTGGGATTTAGCACAACCATTTAGATTTATGTGTCATAATGGAGAGATAAATACACTAAGAGGTAATGTGAAGCGAATGTTAGCCCGTGAGGAATTAATGGAATCAGATTTGTTTGGTGATGATATAAAAAAGTTGTTTCCAATTATCACGGAAGGAAAGTCAGATTCTGCTTCCATGGACATGGCAGTTGAATTATTATTGATGACTGGTAGATCGCTTCCAGAAGTGATGATGATGTTGGTCCCAGAAGCTTGGGAGAAAGACAAAACGATGAGTGCTGAAAAAAGAGCATTCTACGAATACAATTCATGTATTATGGAACCTTGGGATGGTCCTGCTTCTGTTCCTTTTACTGATGGAAATTATATTGGTGCATTACTAGATAGAAATGGATTAAGACCTTCAAGATATACCGTTACCAAGCGAGGTAATGTTGTGATGTCTTCAGAAATAGGTGTTTTAAATATAAAGCCAGATAACGTAGTTAAACATGGTAGATTAGAACCAGGAAAAATGTTCTTGGTAGATATGAATGCTGGAAGAATTATTGAAGATGAAGAAATTAAAGAGAAAATAGTTTCTAAACATCCGTATCAAGAATGGTTAAATGAACATTCACTTCCGTTAGCTAAAATACCATACACAAACAACTCTATACCTAAAGAAAAAACAGACTATACAACAAGACTACGTTTATTTGGTTATACTACCGAAGAAATAGATCATCTAATAGCTCCTATGGCGATAGAAGGTAAAGAAGCCATTGGATCTATGGGGACAGATACACCGTTAGCTGTACTTTCGGATAAATCACAACTGTTATACAATTATTTTAAACAATTATTTGCTCAGGTTACCAATCCGCCTTTAGATGGAATTCGAGAGGAAATTATTACCGATATCAGTTTAGCATTAGGGTCGGATCGAAATATTTTTCATGTGATTCCAGAGCAAGCTAAAAAGTTAAGAATTCAAAATCCTGTAATTTCAAATGAAGATTTAGATAAGCTTAAAAATCTTGAACACGAAGATTTTAAAGCTGTAACTATTCCAATGCTTTTTCCATTAGAAAAAGGAGTCAACGGAATTGAAAATGCATTAGAAGGAATTTTATATAAAGCAACAGTTGCTGTTGAAGATGAAGGAGCGAATATTATTATTTTATCAGATAGAGGAGTAAATAAAGAGTGGGCTCCAATTCCTGCACTATTAGCATGTTCTTATCTACATAATTCAATGTATAGAAAAGGAACTCGTTCTAAAATAGGAATCATTATAGAAAGTGCAGAACCTAGAGAACCGCATCATTTTGCAACATTATTTGGTTACGGAGCGAGTGCTATAAATCCGTATATGGTGAACGAAATTATAGCTCATCAAGTGGAGAAAGGAGAGATTCCAGATATACAAGCAGGTAAAGCTGTGAAAAACTTTAATAAGGCTATAGGTAAAGGTTTATTAAAGATTATGAATAAAATTGGTATTTCAACATTACATTCCTATCGAGCTTCTCAAATTTTTGAAATCTTAGGATTAAAGAAAGCGTTTACAGATAAATATTTCCCAGGAACTCCATCAAGAATTGGAGGAATTGGTTTGTATGTACTTCAAAAAGAAATCTATAAAAGATGTACAGAATCATTCAGAGATAAGCATATAGATTCGGTTTTAGATTTAGAAATCGGCGGAGATTATCGTTGGAGAAGAAATGGTGAACGTCATATGTTTAATCCAACAACAGTATCTAAATTACAGCAAGCAGTTCGCTCAAAAAGCAAGGAAAGTTATAAAGTTTATGCAGATAAAATTAACAAGCAATCTAAAGAGTTGATGACGCTTAGAGGATTGTTTGAATTTGTAAACTTAGATCCTATTCCTATTGAAGAGGTAGAACCTTGGACAGAAATTGTAAAACGCTTTAAAACAGGAGCAATGTCTTATGGATCTATAAGTCAAGAAGCTCATGAAAATTTAGCGATTGCAATGAACAGAATTGGAGGGAAATCTAATTCTGGTGAAGGAGGAGAAAATAAAGAACGTTTTAAAAAGTTATCTAACGGTGATTCTAAAAATAGTGCTATCAAACAGGTGGCATCAGGTAGATTTGGAGTAACTAGTAATTATTTGACGAATGCTAAGGAAATTCAAATTAAAATGGCTCAGGGAGCTAAGCCAGGAGAAGGCGGACAATTACCTGGGAAAAAAGTATTGCCGTGGATTGCAGAGGTTAGAAATTCTACACCTTATGTGGGGTTAATTTCACCACCACCACATCACGATATTTATTCGATTGAAGATTTAGCACAGTTAATTTTCGATTTAAAAAATGCCAATAGAGAAGCAAGAATTAATGTAAAGTTAGTTTCTAAAGTTGGAGTTGGGACCATTGCAGCTGGTGTTGCAAAAGCAAAAGCCGATGTAATTTTAGTTTCTGGTTTCGATGGAGGTACAGGAGCTTCTCCTTTAACTTCTCTAAAACATGCCGGTTTACCTTGGGAATTGGGAGTTGCTGAAGCACAACAGACTTTGGTGATGAATAATTTACGTAATCGTGTGGTTTTAGAATGTGATGGACAATTAAAAACGGGTAGAGATGTAGCAATAGCATGTTTATTAGGAGCAGAAGAATTTGGTTTTGCCACGGCGCCATTAGTAGCTTCTGGTTGTATTATGATGCGTCAATGTCACTTAAATACTTGTCCGGTTGGAATTGCTACGCAAGATCCAGAGCTTCGTAAAAACTTCAAAGGAACTCCAGAACATGTAATTAATTTCATGTATTTCGTTGCAGAAGAAGTTCGTCAGATTATGGCAACTTTAGGGTTCAGATCTATTAAAGAAATGGTTGGTCAGGTTGAAAAGTTAAATGTAGATAATGCTATAGATCACTATAAAGCAAAAGGAATAGATGCTTCAGCAATTTTACATAAAGTGAATACTAATGATAATCCGATTTTATACAATACAGAAAAGCAAGATCACGGATTAGAAAAAGTATTAGATCTAAAAATAGTAGACGATGCGAAAGGAGCAATTAAAAATAAAATTAAATCAGAATTCACCTATGAAATTCAAAATACAAACCGTTCAGTAGGAGCTTTAACCAGTAATGAAATTTCTAAACTTCATGGATCAGAAGGGTTACCAGAAGATACGTTAACGTTACAATTTAAAGGTTCTGCTGGACAAAGTTTTGGAGCGTTTGCAACCAAAGGTTTAACAATGATTGTAGATGGAGAAACCAATGATTATTTAGGGAAAGGTTTATCTGGAGCTAAGGTTATAGTGAAGAAACCTCAAGAAGCAGATTTTGTTGCAGAAGAAAATATTATTGTTGGAAATGTATGTTTTTATGGAGCTGTAACTGGTGAAGCTTATATCAACGGGATAGCTGGAGAACGTTTCTGTGTTCGTAATTCAGGAATTACTGCTGTTGTTGAGGGAATTGGAGATCACGGTTGTGAATATATGACAGGTGGTAAAGTTGTTGTGCTTGGTAAAACAGGTCGAAATTTTGCTGCAGGAATGAGTGGAGGAATTGCATATGTATATGATCCGTCTCATCAATTTAGAAATGAATTATGTAATCTAGAAATGGTTGAATTAGTGCATTTGGAAACTGAAGATCAAAAAGATTTAAAATCAACAATTGAAAAACATAAGGGCTATACAAATAGTGGCTTAGCAGAAAAGATTTTAGGTGATTGGGAAGTGAATAAAATGGACTTTATAAAAGTGTACCCAACCGATTATAGGTTAGCATTAGAACGAATAGCAGAAGAACAAACAACTAAAATAACAGCTTAGATTATGGGAGAATTAGGAGGATTTAAAAAATACGAACGTAAGCAAGAGGTAAATACTGCTGTTAAAGATCGAGTACAAAATTTTAAAGAATTTACGAGTCCGTTATCGGCAACAGAACAACAAAAACAAGGTTCTCGTTGTATGGATTGCGGAATTCCATTTTGTCATAGCGGTTGTCCGTTAGGGAATTTAATTCCAGATTTTAACGATATGGTACACAAAGGAGAGTGGAAAAAAGCGTTAGATATTCTGCATGCTACAAATAACTTCCCAGAATTTACAGGAAGATTATGTCCGGCTCCATGCGAAAAAGCTTGTGTTTTAGGAATAATAGATCAACCTGTATCTATTGAAAATACTGAAAAGTATATCGTAGAGAAAGGTTTTGAAAACAATTGGATAAAACCGAAGTTACCAAACTTTAGAACAGGGAAAACTGTAGCTGTTGTGGGCTCTGGTCCAGCAGGATTGGCAGCTGCTCAGCAATTAAATAGAGCAGGGCATTCTGTTACGGTATTCGAAAGAGAAGATAAAATAGGTGGATTACTACGTTATGGAATTCCTAACTTTAAATTAGAAAAAGAAGTTATAGATAGAAGAGTTAAAATTCTAGAGGCAGAAGGTATTACTTTCAAAACAAATGCTAATATTGGTGTTACTGTTGCTGTAACTAAGCTAAATGAATTTGATGCAGTGGTTTTATGCGGAGGAGCTACAAAAGCTAGAGCATTACAAATTCCCGGTAGTGACGCTAAAGGTGTGCACCAAGCTATGGATTTCTTAACGAAACAAACTAAGGCTTTATTTGATTCAGATTTAGAAAGTGAAATTATTAGTGCTAAAGGTAAAAATGTTATTGTAATAGGAGGAGGAGATACAGGATCAGATTGTATTGGAACATCTAACAGACATGGAGCAAAATCAGTAACAAACTTCGAAATTATGCCTAAACCACCTAAGGCTAGAAGTGTACAAACACCTTGGCCATTTTGGCCTTTGCAACTAAAAACAAGTTCTTCTCACGAAGAAGGTTGCGATCGTAATTGGTTAATAAACACTAAAGAGTTTGTAAAAAATGATAAAGGTGAATTAATTGCTTTAAAAACAGTTGAGGTAGAATGGAAAATAATTCCAGGAGAACGTCCTCAGTTAATAGAAATTGAGGGAACTGAAAAAACATGGCCTTGCGATTTAGTCTTTTTAGCTCTTGGATTTACTGGTCCAGAAAAAACCTTACCAGAGTTATTGAATTTAGATTTAGATTTTAGATCTAATATTAAGGCTAGTGTGAGTAATTATCAAACCAATGTGCCTAATATATTTACTGCTGGAGATATGCGTAGAGGTCAATCACTTATTGTTTGGGCAATTTCTGAAGGAAGACAAGCAGCACATCATGTAGATGCGTTTTTAATGGGAAGTTCAAGTTTACCACTTAAAGATAGTAACGATTTATTGAGTGCTTAATTTTTTAATCGATTATAGAATGCACGCTCCTTAGATGCTAAGGAGCGTGTGTTTTTTAAGAATAATGTATTTGATATTCAAGTTTTGGGTTAGATGAAATAGTATATTGAGTCTCAATAGTAATTTTCTCTTTTATCCCCTTAGGGATTTGATCTAAAATAATTGGAGTAGTGAGTCCGCTTTGATTAATAGCTATTTTTTCATCTTTATAAACTTGTATTTCGGTAAGCAGTAATAATTGATCAAAATCGCGTAATACATCATGCGAGATAACAGTTTGTTCTTTAGTAAATGAATACTCTTTAATGCTATTTTCTCTAGCTAAAAATGAAGATTCTTTACTTACTTCAAAAACTTTTTCTTTTTTATGATAATCTTTTAATTGAAATTTTTCAATAGGTATTTTAGAGTTTTTTAAACCTACTGATAACTCAATTTTTTCAGGAATAAATATGGTGTCATTTTGTACTTGATCCATTAAATTCAAAAAAATAGGTACTTGTTGTTCTTTAGCTAATGCGTTTTGCATTGTTTCGCTAACAATAATATCAGGAGTATTTTTAGGGTTTATTTTATAGCTTGTAGCATCGTCTTTTATAAAAGTAATATTGCTTTTGTGTAACTCTAGTCTCGAAATTACATTTTGTAATATTTTTAAACTAAATGAATTTATTTCTAAAAGACTAAAATGTACTTCTTTTGCTGTGTATTTTAAAAGAAAAGGTAAGAGTAGAGTGGCAAAAGGTCCAGTTCCAGCATACAGAATATGAATTTTATTTTTAGATTTTATCTTTTCTTTTATAGCCTTGTCTATACCTCGTATAAATTGTCTAGTTCTAATTAAATCGTCAAGACAAAGTGCAGCCCAAAATGTTCCAAGAGATTTTCCATTATTAGAATGAATATCAACTCGTCCCTTTTCAATATTCATATTTTCATTAGATAACTCTTCTAAAATGGACTTGTAAGTTTTAGATGCTTTGGATAATTCATAATAATCTACTTGATCTTTGAAGTATTCTGATGTAGCTTGAATTATTTTTTGTTGTATGGTCATTGTTTAAGTTCGTTAAGGAATTGTTTTTAAATGATATTAGTTAGTTTTTTTTATGAGTCAAAATAAATTTAAAAACAAGTAAGAAATTTATTTAAAGTTTTAAGTTCAATTCATAGCGGTATAAGTGAAGAAAAAAGCGGTATGAAAGAATTATTTTAATTTTTCATTATTTCACTGGAAACAGTGGTGTTTTAAATATTAATTCCTCTTTACTTTGGGATGCCTTAAAATAATCTGTTTTAATATGAAAAGAAAATACAAATTACTGGTAATGCTACTGGTTGTTTTTTTAAGTTTTGAAACTTTTGCACTACAAAGAAGCACTTTTAAAAAAGAAAATACGATGTATCAAAAAAAAAGTAAGAAAGAATTTATTTATCTAGAGATATCTGGAGAAAAAGGAGCAAAAATAGAAGTTCGATTAAATGATATTCCTGCTGGCGAGTTAATTACGGAAGGAGAAAATGGCTCAGGAAATTCATTCTCGAATATTAAGTATTACACAAAGCCTGGAAGTAATACATTATCAGTATATTCTCTGTCAGAAAAAGGAAAAGCAACAGTCCGCTTAGTACGATATTTTGAAGGTCAAAGTACAGGTAAAGGAGAAGGTAAAACATTAATAGAAATAATAGTAGAAAACACGAAACTTCCTACACACAAAGAAATAGTATTAGCATCAAGCAGTGAAAGATGGTCTTGGATGGATGTTGATCTAATTACAGATGAAAAAAGCGAAAGAGAAGCCATGGATTTCGTAAGAAGATTCTATAAAACCATGGAAAAAAGTAATGTCGATGAAATGATTAAAGCATTGGATCCAATTATAAACGATGAATTGCGTTCTAAGCCGAATACAACAAAAGAAAAATTAGTTAAAAACTGGACTAAATTTATGAAAATGGCTTTCAATGGTGATAACACATATGATGATATTAATAAAATTTCAGTACAATTAACTCCAGTAGCTAACGGTAAACTATTTGAAGTAAAGCGAAAAGATGGAAGTCTTTTATTTAGAACTTCCGATACTAGTGTGGCATTTAAAAATATTATTGGTCGTAAAGATGGTGTTTGGAAATTTTATTATTAAGGTCTATATATCTTTTACGTCTAATCTCATAATTATAATCACTTTATAGTTTCTATAGAAAAAAATGCAGATAATAGTCTTTTAAAAAGGTTTTAGCTCTTAATTTGGTAATAATAGAAGTGTTTTTTTAAATTGATTAGGATAATTCAAAAAAAAATAACAATATTTGCAGTATTAAATGAATACAAGAATTTTAAATATCATTTCTATCATTGTCGTTGTGATTATTATTTCACAAGGTTAGAGGAAGTGATTTTTAAATTTTAAGATATAAGTAAAGGCTTCCTAAATTTTAGGAAGCCTTTTTTGATTTAAACACATGAATAGATTTTTAAACATCATTATTAGCATTGTCATTATTAGCTCACCACCGAGTTGATATAGATAGCTATTGTTTAAAAAAGCCTGTATCAACTAGTTGATACAGGCTTTTTTTTGACTATTGATTATCGTTTGTGTATGTATTTAAAACGCTGTTTTTAAACGATTTAAGTATTTTTTTAATTACTTAAAAATCATGAGTTTAATTTTTTTTTAAAACGAATAAAAAAAGGATAAAATAAATTAGAATTATTAAATAAAGAAATCATGTATTTCAACGAAAAAAGTATTGTTTTTCTTAATGGAGAATTTGTTAAAGCTACTGATGCTAGATTGAGTATGTATAGTCAAAGTTTACATTACGGAAATGGAGTCTTTGAAGGTATACGTTCATACAAAACAGAAAAAGGGCCTAAAATTTTTAAGTCGTACGAACATTATAAAAGGTTAAAATATGGAACCGATGTTATGGGGCTAGAATTTGATTATTCCGAAGAAGAGTTAACAGGAATAACCTATAAGCTTTTAGCATTAAATAAGTTAGAAGATGCATATATAAGGCCTTTAGTTTATACAGGAGCTAACATGGGATTGACTTCTTCATCAGAAATAAATCTTGTGATACAGTGTTGGGAATGGGGAAAATATATGGGAGACAAATTACTTCGAGTTAAAACATCAAAATTTCAACGTCCCAATCCAAATTCATGTTTCGTAGAAGCTAAAGTAACAGGACATTACGTAAATTCAATTCTATCTACAAATGAAGTAAAAAGTCAAGGATACGACGAAGCCTTATTGTTAGATATGAATGGAAATGTAGCAGAGTGTTCAGGTGCTAATATCTTCATGGAAAAAGATGGGAAATTATATACTCCACCAAGAGGTCATATCATGGCGGGAATTACTAGGGCTACAATAATAGATTTATGTAGAGAAGAAGGAATTTCAGTAGAAGAAAAGCATTTCACTTTAGATGAATTAAAAACTGCAGATGCGTGTTTTTTCACTGGAACAGCAGCAGAAGTTGTAGGCTTGGAGTCTATAGACGAATACAAATTTCCAATGGATTGGAAAACATCACACGGACATAATTTAATGAAACTATATAAAGCAGAAGTACTAGAAGAAAGAGTACATGAAAAAGCACTTTAAAATGGAATTGAACAAATTTAGTAAACGAGTAACTCAAGACGATACACAACCTGCAGCACAAGCAATGTTACATGCATTAGGGTTAACTCATGAAGATTTAAAGAAACCTTTTGTAGGAATTGCAAGTACAGGATACGAAGGAAATCCTTGTAACATGCACTTAAACGACTTGGCCAAATTGGTAAAGCAAGGAACGAAAAATGTAGACTTGGTTGGTTTGATTTTTAATACCATCGGAGTTTCTGATGGGATATCTATGGGAACGCCAGGTATGCGTTATTCTTTACCGTCACGAGATGTAATTGCAGATTCTATGGAAACTGTAGTGCAAGCAATGTCGTATGATGGTTTGGTAACAGTTGTTGGATGTGATAAAAATATGCCAGGTGCTTTAATGGCGATGTTGCGTTTAAACAGACCGTCAGTTTTAGTGTATGGAGGAACGATTGCTTCTGGTTGTCATGAAGGTAAGAAACTAGATATTGTTTCTGCTTTTGAAGCTTGGGGAAGTAAGGTTGCAGGAACTATTACACAAAATGAATATCAAAGTGTTATAGAAAAGGCGATTCCTGGAGCAGGTGCTTGTGGAGGTATGTATACCGCAAATACAATGGCTTCAGCTATTGAAGCGTTAGGAATGAGTTTGCCTTACAATTCTTCAAACCCTGCGATTAGTAATAACAAAGAAGAAGAGTCAATAAAAGCAGGAGAAGCACTTCGAGTGCTATTAGAAAAAGACATTAAACCTTCAGATATAGTTACAAAGAAATCACTAGAAAATGCAGTTCGTTTGGTAACTGTAATGGGAGGTTCTACAAATGCTGTTTTACACTTTTTGGCTATTGCTAAAGCAGCTGATGTGAAATTTACATTAGAAGATTTTCAACGTATTTCAGATGAAACACCTTTTCTAGCTGATTTAAAACCAAGTGGGCAATATTTAATGGAAGATGTGCATAGCGTTGGAGGAACGCCAGCTGTGTTAAAATATCTTTTAGAAAAAGGATTGTTGCATGGAGACTGTTTAACAGTTACAGGAAAAACCTTAGCTGAAAACTTAATAGAAGTTCCAAGCCTTACCAATGGACAAGAAGTAATCAAGTCTGTTGATGATCCAATTAAAGAAACCGGGCATTTAAGAATGTTATATGGAAATCTTGCTAAAGATGGATCTGTGGCTAAAATTACTGGTAAGGAAGGATTATTTTTCTCTGGAAAAGCTAAAGTTTATGAAGGTGAATTTGCAGCAAACGATGGAATTAAAAATGGTGAAGTACAAAAAGGTGATGTAGTTGTAATTCGTTATGAAGGCCCGAAAGGCGGACCAGGAATGCCAGAAATGTTAAAGCCAACAGCTGCTATTATGGGAGCAGGATTAGGAAAAGAGGTTGCTTTAATTACAGATGGTAGATTTTCTGGTGGAACTCACGGATTTGTAGTTGGTCATATTACTCCTGAGGCTCAAGAAGGTGGAGTAATTGCATTGGTAAAAGATGGAGATGTAATTTCTATTAATGCGCAAACGAATACAATTAATCTTGAAGTTTCTGATGAAGAATTAGAAGCAAGAAGAAAAGAATGGAAAGCTCCTCCATTAAAAGTAAACAGAGGAGTACTTTATAAATATGCAAGAACAGTAGCATCCGCATCTAATGGATGTGTAACAGATGAATTTTAAATCGCAACAACATGGAAACTAGAACAAAAAAAGTGAAAGAACAAAGTGTAAAAACTAGTGTGACTATTTCTGGTGCAGAGGCAGTCATAAAATGTTTGTTGGCAGAAGGAGTTGATTTGTTATACGGATATCCAGGTGGAGCAATCATGCCTGTTTACGATGAATTGTATAAATATCAGAAAGAATTAAATCATGTTTTAACTCGTCATGAACAAGGAGCAACACATGCAGCTCAAGGTTATGCGAGAGCTACAGGAAAAGTTGGTGTTGCAATTGCAACTTCCGGGCCTGGAGCAACAAATTTAATTACAGGAATTGCAGATGCTCAAATCGATTCTACACCAATGGTTTGTATTACAGGTCAGGTTGCAGAACATTTATTAGGAACAGATGCATTTCAAGAAACAGATATTGTAGGTATTTCTACACCAGTTACCAAATGGAATTACCAAATAACTAAAGCTTCAGAGATCCCAGAGATTTTAGCTAAAGCTTTTTATATCGCTCGTTCGGGTAGACCTGGGCCAGTTTTGATAGATATTACAAAAAATGCTCAGTTTGAAAAGTTTGAGTTTACTTATGAACCTTGTACAGCTGTTCGTAGTTACCAACCTGTGCCAAAGTTAGATATAAATGCTGTAAAAGAAGCGGCGAATCTAATTAATGGAGCTAAAAAACCAATGGTGATTTTTGGACAAGGAGTTATATTAGGTGAAGCAGAAGAAGAGTTTAAAGCATTTATTGAAAAAGCTGGAATTCCTTCGGCATGGACACTTTTAGGTTTATCTGCCTTACCAACTTCTCATGAGTTAAATGTAGGAATGGTTGGAATGCATGGAAATTATGGACCTAACCGATTAACGAATGAATGTGATGTTTTAATTGCTGTAGGAATGCGATTTGATGATCGTGTAACGGGAGATTTAAGTCGTTATGCAAAGCAAGCCAAAGTAGTTCATTTTGAAATTGATCCCGCAGAAATAAATAAAAATGTAAAAGCTGATGTTGCAGTTTTAGGCAATGCGAAAGAAAGTTTACAAGAAATACTTCCGTATTTAAAAGATAATGAGCATAAATCTTGGTTACAAGAATTTAGAGATCATGATGCAATTGAGTTCGATAAAGTCATCAAAAAAGATTTATATCCAACAAAAGATGGTTTAACCATGGGAGAAGTAATTAAAGAAATTAATAATGCTTCTGAAGGAAATGCAATTGTAGTTACAGATGTTGGTCAGCATCAAATGATTGCTTGTCGATATGCGAATTTCAATAAGAGTAAAAGTAATATTACTTCAGGTGGCTTAGGAACCATGGGATTTGCTTTACCAGCTGCAATTGGTGCAAAAATGGGAACTCCAGAGCGAGAAGTTGTTGCAGTAATTGGAGACGGTGGTTACCAAATGACGATTCAAGAGTTAGGAACAATTTTACAAACAAAAGCAGCGGTTAAAATTGTGGTATTAAATAACGAATTCTTAGGAATGGTTCGTCAGTGGCAACAATTATTTTTCGATAAAAGATATGCATCAACTACAATGACAAATCCAGATTTTGTAGCCATTGCTAAAGGATATCATATCGATGCTAAGAGAGTAACACAACGAGAGGAACTAGCTGGTGCAGTTTCAGAAATGATGGCATCAGAAGAAGCATTCTTCTTAGAAGTGTGTGTAGAGAAAGAAGATAATGTATTTCCAATGATACCTACAGGATCATCAGTTTCAGAGGTAAGATTAAGTTAAGAATTATGAGTGAAAAGCAAACGTATACCGTATCAATATATACCGAAAATAATATTGGAGTTCTCAATAGGATTTCAGCAATATTTCAAAGAAGACATATCAATTTAGAAAGTGTCAATGTATCAAAATCTGAAATAAAAAGTGTGTCTAGAATTACGCTATTGGTTAGAATAGCAGAAGATCAAATGCAAAAGATTTTAGGTCAGTTAGAAAAGCAGATAGAAGTGATTAAAGCCTTTTATCATACTGACGAAGAAACTGTATATCAAGAATCATGTTTATTCAAGTTACGTACAGATTTACTTACTGAAAATGATGAAATTCAGAAAGTAATCAACAGTAGTAAATCGAGAGTAATTAACATTAATAAAGACTTTTTTGTTTTAGAAAAGTCAGGAACAAAAGCAGAAGTTGAAGAGTTATACCACTTGTTAAACAAACATGGAATTAAGCAATTTGTACGATCAGGTCGAATTGCAATTACAAAAGAAGAAATGCCTGTATCAGAACTATTAGAATCAATAAAAAAATAAAAACTTACGAGTCATGAAAAATTATTTTAATCAATTATCATTAAGAGAGCAATTAGAGCAATTAGGAAAATGTAGATTTATGGAATCTGCAGAGTTTTCTGAAGGTATTAAAGCACTTGAAGGTAAAAAAGTAGTGATTGTAGGTTGTGGAGCACAAGGTTTAAATCAAGGTTTAAATATGAGAGATTCTGGTTTAGATGTTTCGTATGCTTTACGTGAAAATTCTATTAAAGAGCAACGTCAATCGTATAAAAATGCAGCGGAGAATAATTTTGTGGTAGGAACTTACGATGAGTTAATTCCATCTGCAGATTTAGTGTGTAATTTAACACCAGACAAACAGCACAGTAATGTAGTAAAAGCTGTAATGCCTTTACTAAAAGAGGGAGCAACATTATCGTATTCTCATGGATTTAATATTGTTGAAGAAGGAACGCAAATTCGTAAAGATGTAACGGTAATTATGGTAGCTCCGAAATGTCCTGGTAGTGAAGTTCGTGAAGAATATAAAAGAGGATTTGGAGTACCAACTTTAATTGCTGTACATCCAGCTAATGATCCTCAAGAGAAAGGACTAGCTGAAGCCAAGGCTTATGCTTATGCAACGGGTGGACATAGAGCTGGAGTTTTAGAGTCTTCTTTCGTGGCTGAGGTAAAGTCTGATTTAATGGGAGAGCAAACGATTTTATGTGGGGTATTACAAACAGCGTCAATTTTATGTTTTGATAAAATTGTAGCAGATGGCGTAGAACCACATTTTGCTAGTAAATTAATTCAATTCGGATGGGAAACCATTACAGAAGCCTTAAAGCATGGAGGAATTACGAATATGATGGATCGTTTATCTAATCCAGCGAAAATCAAAGCGTATCATTTATCAGAAGAATTAAAAGAAATTTTAAGACCATTGTTTGAAAAACATATGGATGATATTATGTCTGGTCATTTTTCATCTACAATGATGGAAGATTGGGCAAATGATGATAAAAATTTATTGACTTGGAGAGCTGATACTGCCGAAACTGGTTTCGAAAAAACAGAAGCCACTGAAGTTGCAGTTGCTGAACAAGATTATTTTGATAAAGGAACATTGTTAGTGGCTTTCGTAAAATCGGGAGTAGAATTAGCTTTTGAAACTATGGTTGCTTCAGGAATTATTGAAGAGTCTGCATATTATGAATCGTTACATGAGCTTCCTTTAATAGCGAATACTGTTGCAAGAAAGAAATTATATGAAATGAATCGAATTATTTCTGATACTGCCGAATATGGTTGTTATTTATTCGATCATGCAGCTAAGCCATTATTACAAGACTTTATGACTACAGTTACTACTGATTTAGTAGGAGAGAATTTTAGTTCATCTAACAGTGTAGATAATGCAGAATTAATTAAGGTTAATAAAGCGATCAGAAATCATCCTATTGAAGAAGTAGGAAATCGCTTAAGAGAAGCAATGACAGCTATGAAAGCAATAAAGGAAGAAAAATTAGCATCAGAATTGGTGTTGTCATAAGCTATGAAAACTACAGTAAAGAAGATATATTTTCCAGAATTATCGGCAATTCAAAAAGCAGCTGTTACACTTAAAGGTGTAGCAGCAGTAACGCCGTTACAAGAAAATTATAATCTTTCTAACACATTTAATGCAACTATATTTTTAAAGCGAGAAGATCTTCAACAAGTACGTTCTTATAAAATTAGAGGAGCGTATAACAAGATTAATTCCTTAACAGCTAAAGAAGTTGCAAAAGGAATTGTTTGCGCAAGTGCAGGAAATCATGCACAAGGAGTAGCTTTAGCTTGTCGTAAAAAAGAAATATCAGGCACTATTTTCATGCCAGCTCCAACTCCAAGACAAAAAGTAGAGCAAGTTCGAATGTTTGGAGGTTCATATGTAAAAATTGAATTAGTTGGCGATACTTTCGATGATTCTTATACAAGTGCTAGAACTTTTGCAGATCATAATAATATCACTTTCGTTCATCCTTTTGATGACGAAAAGGTAATTGAAGGGCAAGGTACAGTAGGATTGGAAATTATTAATCAATCCAATACTGCTATCGATTACGTTTTTGTGCCAGTAGGAGGAGGAGGTTTAGCTTCTGGATTATCTTCAGTTTTTAAATATCTTTCTCCTCACACAAAAATTATCGGTGTAGAACCTGCTGGAGCGCCTTCAATGAAAGAAGCATTAACCAAAGGTTTGCCTATTAAATTACACAATATCGATAAGTTTGTTGATGGTGCGGCAGTGCAGCAAGTAGGAACATTAACACATCAAATTTGTACTGAAAATTTAGATGGAATGATAACTGTGCCTGAAGGTCAAGTTTGTCAAACCATATTAGAGATGTATAACAAAGAAGCAATAGTTGTTGAGCCTGCAGGAGCTTTAACAGTAAGTGCGTTACATCAATTTAAAGATGAGTTAGCAGGAAAAAATATCGTTTGTGTAATTAGTGGAAGCAATAATGATATCACTAGGACTGCAGAAATTAAAGAGCGTGCGTTACTTCATAATGGATTGAAGCATTATTTTATTATACGTTTTCCACAGAGAGCAGGAGCGCTAAAAGAATTTGTAATGCATGTTCTAGGAGAAAACGATGACATTACTTTTTTCGAATATTCTAAAAAAACAACTCGAGAAAATGGACCCGCTGTTGTAGGGGTTGAGTTGGTAGATAGTAAAGATTTACATCCTTTAATTGAAAGAATGAAAAAATTAAATTTCTACGGAGAATATCTCAACGACAAGCCTAATCTTTTTGAATTTTTGGTATAATTTGAGTTACTTTAATATAAGTTGATTTAAATTTAACTTGATGACAATTTCTAAACATTAAAAATCCGAGTCATAAACTCGGGTTTTTAATGTTTAGGGGTTTCGTAAAAAGATTTTTTTTTAACATTTGTTTAGATTTTATTTTTTTAACACGTTGTTAATTAGTATATTTACAATCATTGTTGTCTTTTTTTAAAGAAACAACAATTAATCGTTCTTATATATTTATTGTAAATACATAGAGAAAATTAGTTTCATTTAAACATTTAACCCCCCGTATTATGAATAAAAAACTAAGGTTTTCGACGTTTATTTTGCTATTCTGTATAGCAAATGTCAGTCCCCAGTCTTCACAGACATGTTCAAACTCTGTAGACGATCCAGTTTTAGATCTAAACAGTATTACAAAGTGCTCTATTGACAGAAAATCTGATGATAGTAAAGTACAAAAAGTTACCGTTCAAGTTACTTCGAGAAGAAGAAGAGTAGTTAGAAAGAGAGACAAAGCTACAGGTTTATCATCATCTAATGGCTATTCTCATAAGTTAGCATCTATAAAAAAGAAAGTTAACATAGTTAACGCTTTAGTAGATGTTAAAAAAGATGAAGTTCCAGATGTTTTACCTTATGATTATGTAGATCAAATTCCGCTTTTTAAGAGTTGTGAATCAGTTCCTATTTATGAACAAGATCGTTGCTTTAAAATCAAGCTACGAAGTCATATCAAGAAAAACTTGAAGTACCCTGCAAGTGCATACGACAGAGGTATTCAAGGAAGAGTGTACGCGCATTTTTCAATAGGAAGAGATGGAGTAATTAAAGATTTAAAAATAGTATCTCCATACAAAGGAGATTTACTAGGTAAAGAAGCTAAAAGAATTATAAAAAAGCTTCCTAAGTTCAAACCGGGTGAGCATAATGGTAGTGAAGTAGCTGTAAAGTATGGTTTACCTATCACATTTAAAATTCCAGGAAAAAAGCCAACCAACATTAGAAAAGCTAAAAAGGCTAACGTAAAAGAAACTATTCATAGTTTTTCTTCATTAGACCAAATTCCACAATTCGATTCTTGTACAAAATCTAATGACGATTCTTTGACATGTTTTAATACAAGTTTAATACAACATATTCAAAGTTATTTTGCTTATCCTGAAGAAGCTAAGGTGAAAAATTTACAAGGTAATGTGATTGTAAGTTTTGTAATAGATAAAAAAGGTAATGTTGTAGATATTACTGCTAAAGGGCCAGAAAATGCTAAGATTCTAGAGGTTGCAGCAGTTAGATTTATAGAAAAATTACCAAAATTAAAAGCAGGGAAAATAGAAGGTAAAACTGTAAATGCTTCTTATTCTTTTCCAATCAATTTCACACTGAATTAAAATTTAAAAGTATATACAAATGACATCTTAAAATGCTAGATGTCATTTGTGTATACATACTTTCCTCAAAAGTAAAGATTAAAATTTAAATCAATTATACCATCCTATATGAGAAAACTATTTACATTATTTAGTATGTTTTGTCTTTCCTTTATTTCATTAGCTCAAGATATAGAAGTAAACGGTAAAGTGTTAGATGAAGTTACAAAAGAACCAATTCCTGGAGTATTTGTCTTATTACGAGAATCTTCTGTTACAGCCGAAACAGAATTCGATGGAAGTTATTCCATAAAAGCAGCAATTGGTAAGGTTTTAGAATTTAATTACCCCGGATATGTTAAGAAAACGGTAGTAATAACTAGTTCTTTAATTGATGTTGAGTTAAAAATTGATACTGAAGAAAGCTTTTTAAATGAAGTTATTATTATTGGTTATGGTGAAAAACGTAAAGAATTAGTTTCTGGCGCGTACAGTACCATTAAACCTGAAGAAATTGAACGAAATAATCCGCAAAGGATAGAGCAAGCTTTACAAGGGAGAACAGCTGGAGTTCAAGTGAGTTCTAATTCAGGTTCTCCAGGATCTTCTTACAATATTAGAATTCGAGGTGTAACAACTAATGGAGATAATTCGCCTTTAGTACTAGTAGATGGTGTTCAAATTGGCCCAGATTTAAGTATTATTGATCCTAATGATATTGAGAAAATAGATGTAATTAAAGATGCCAGTACTGCTATTTATGGAGTACGAGGAGCAAACGGAGTGATTTTAATTACAACAAAATCAGGTAAAAATGCAACAGAAACAAAGTTTACATATAGTACTTCTGTTGCTTTGCAAGAAACTACAAAAAAGTTAAGTTTATTAAAAGGTGTAGAGTATGCAGCTTTTGTCAATGAAACAATAGCAGCAGATGGAGGTATTCCTCCTTTTCAATTACAAAATGTAAATACCGAAACAGATTGGCAGAATGCATTGTTTGAAACTAGTCCAATGTTTACACACCATATAGGTGCAACAGGAGGAGGAGAGACATATAACTTTAATGTTAGTGGAAGTTTACTAGATCAAAAAGGGATTATAGCTCCTGAAAAATCAAACTACAGGCGATGGACACTAAGAAGTAATTTAGGTTTAGACTTAACGGATAAATTAAAACTCAATACTTTAATTTTATATACGAATAGTAATAGACGTGCGATTCCTGAAGGAAGTAGAGGTTCTGTATTGTATTATGCAAATAACGCATCGCCGTTAACTTCAATTTTCGATGGAACAGATGGTACAGGTCCTTCAAGAGGTTTTTCTTACATAGGTATAGAACAAGGAAATGAAATTGTAAATCCTTTTGCTGTAATAGATAATACGTTTAATGAAAATAAAGTAAACCGATTTACGGGAAAGATTGAATTAGTATATGACTTTCTAAAAAACTTTGAGTTCACTTCTCGAAATAGTTTTAATTATTCTAACGTATACTCTAGAGCATATTTTCCACTACAATATTATGGAGAGAATAAAGTAGTAAATACAGTTCGGTTAGATCCAGTTTCTGGTCAGTTCAACTTAGACAGAAATGGAGATGGAGATCGAGATGTGTATAGTAGAGTAAATGAAAATGATCAGAACTTTTCTTCTTTCTTTTCAGAAAACTTTATCAATTATAACTTTACACTAGGAGAGTATCATAATTTTCAGACCACATTAGGTCTTTCAATTTCAACAGAACAAAGCAAAGGTATTTTCGGGTCAGGTTTTTTAACAGCAAATGACTCTTGGGAAAATGCATTTTTGTTTAATACGCAGTCTTTCATTATCGATAACGATAATTTAGGGACAAATGATATTATAGAAACGATAAATTCAGATTCTTTTTCAATTGAAGATCGTTATACTTCTATCTTCGGAAGATTGCAGTACGATTTTAATGAAAAATATTTATTCTCTGCAATTTTACGTCGTGATGCATCAACTAGATTTGGACCTAACAACAGAGCAGCATACTTACCTTCTTTTTCTGCAGGTTGGGTAGTTCATAATGAAGATTTTTTAAGCGATACGGGTATTTCTAATTTAAAATTAAGAGGAAGTTGGGGTGTTGTAGGAAATGATAAAATTGGTGCCTACAGGTGGTTAGGTTTTTTGCAAGGTGCAAATGGAGATGCAACTTATCCTTTTGGAGATGTGTTATCTTTTGGAAATGCAGTAGGAGTTTTAGCTAATGAAGATTTACAATGGGAAACAACAATTCAAACGAATATAGGTTTAGATTTAGGTTTTTACGATAATAACTTAAACATCACATTTGATTATTATGAAAAAAGAACAGAAGATTTACTGGTAACACCTGAAATATCTGCGCTTTTAGGAGCTTCTGCGCCAGGTAGTGGATCTCCTGTAGTAAATGCAGGCATCGTAGAAAATAAAGGAATTGAGTTTGGTATTGATTATACACATTATTTTTCTGATGATGTTTCTTTAGCCTTAAACTATAATTTAACTACAATTAATAATAAGGTTATAGATGTAAATAATGCAGCAGGTTTTATTTCTGGAGGTTTATTTGGTTTAAATCAACAACCTTCTAGAATGCAAAACGGATTACCAATTGGTGCTTTTTATGGATTAAAAACAGATGGTGTTTTTCAAACACAGGCAGAGATCGATGCTTTAGCGACTGACAGAAATGGTGATGGAATTGTAGAAGAATATCAGCTTGGAGCAGCTCCTGGGGATTTGAAATATGTGGATGTTGATGGGAATGGAGTTATAGAATTTGGTAGTGAGAATGATCTCACTTTATTAGGTAGTCCTATTCCAGACTTCACCATGGGAGGTGGATTTAATTTTAAGCTTTATAATTTCGATTTTGGTGCTTCTTTTTATGCTTCATTAGGGAACGAAATAGTAAGAAGTTATGAACGCTTTTTAACCTATAGTAACAAACTTTCACTGTATAATGGGCGATGGACAGGTCCAGGTACTTCAAATGAAATTCCTAGAGCTTCAACAAACGCTGCTAACAATCAGTTATTTTCTTCTTTTTATGTTGAAGATGGCTCATTCTTAAGAATTCAAAATGTACAATTAGGGTACACTTTAAATTCCGAACAAATTAAAGGAATAGATTTTTTAAGGCTTTATTTTTCAGTAAACAACCTATACACTTTTACAAAATATAGAGGTTACGATCCAGATATTTCTAATGCAAGTGCAATAGGAGCTGGAGTAGATTTAGGTCAATATCCACAGCCAAGGATGTTTATTACAGGAATTAAAGTATCATTTTAAATCAGTAGAAGATGAAAAAAAGTATAAAAATAATAACGATAATAATCTTCCTTACTACTTTAAGTTGTGATGATTATTTAGATGTTTTACCAGAAGGACAAGAAAATACAGAGAATTTTTTTAATAGTGCAGAAGACTATGAAAAAGCATTAATCGGAGTTTATGATTTATTATCAACTACTTATTTAAATCAAATTTTGGGAGAGATTGCTTCTGATAATAGTTCATGTGGAGGTGAAAATCCTACTGATGTTTTAGATTGGCAACAGATAGATGATATGACTCATAATCCAGATAATGGAGCATTAAGAAATATATTTCAATGGATGTATGCAGGAATTAGTAGAGCTAATTACATTATGGAGTTTATAGATAAAGAATCTTTCGATAGAAAAAATCAAGTCATAGCAGAAACTAAATTTTTGAGAGCTTATTACTATTTTGAATTGGTGAAATTCTTTGGAAGTGTTCCAATGTATTTGGATAAAAGGATTAGTATAGAAGAATCACAAAGTATTAGTAAGTCTAGTATAACTGAAATTTACGGGCAGTTAGAAAAGGATTTACAAGAAGTTGCCAATATTTTACCGTGGCAACAAACACAGCCTGGTAGAGCTACAAGAGGGGCAGCTTTAGCTCTGTTGGGTAAAGTGTTTTTATATCAACAAAAATATACACAGGCAACACAGGCTTTAGATCAGGTAATTAATTCTGGTCAGTATAGTTTAGTGTCCGACTTTTCTATGATTTTTTCGAATCAGAATGAAAATAATTCAGAATCTGTTTTTGAAGTGCAGTATTTCGGACAAGAAGGAGCAAGCTTCGATTGTTTTCAATGTGTCGAAGGAAATATAGCCGTTGGTTTTATGGGGCCTAGATTTAGAACCGGAAATTATGCTCCTTATGCAGATGGTTTTAGTTTTAATATCCCGAGTTTAGATATAGTAAATGCTTATCAAACAGGAGATACAAGAAGAAATGCTACATTTTTTGATATTAATGATTTTGTTGCAACAAGACCAGATGTGACATTTACTCAAGGACATGATCATAACGGATATTTTAATTTCAAATACATTCCGTTTGCCGAAGGAAATGCCTTAGATACTCGATTAACGCATAGTAATAATTACAGAGCTATTCGTTATGCAGATGTATTGTTAATGGCTGCAGAAGCTCATGTGCAATCTGGAAATTCAGGAGTAGCACAAGGATATTTAGATCAAATAAGAGATAGAGCTTTCGGAACTACAACAGATAGAATTACAGCAACTTTAGATAATATTTTATTAGAAAGACGATTGGAGTTAGCTGGAGAAGGACATCGATTCTTTGACCAAGTTCGTACAGGTCAAACTTCATCAATACCTGGATTTATGGCTGGGAAAAATGAACTATTTCCTCTTCCTAGAATTGAAATAGAATTAGCGGGAAACAATTGGTGTCAAAATAAAGGATATGCAACATCTACATGTTCAGAACAATAAAATAGGAATACGATTATGAAGAAAATATATTATATCATATTAGGATTATTAGTTTTAATAGGTTGTATGGAGGAAGATCGAGATCTTTCTTTTGTAGATAATTTGGTTGCACCTACCAATATTGCAGCAACATATTCGTTGTCTCAAGACAATTCAGGTTTGGTTACAATTACACCAACTGCAGATGGAGCGAATAGTTTTAAAGTTTATTTTGGAGATGGTACTACAGATTTTGCTGATGTTGCAATTGGTCAGAGTGTAGATCATACTTACGTAGAGGGAACTTATACTATAAAAATAGAAGCTTTTAATATCAGTGGGAAAAAAGCAGAAGTAACTCAAGAATTAGTAGTTTCTTTTAAAGCACCTGAAAACTTAATGGTTACTACTGAAAATAGTACAAGTGTCTCAAAACAAGTTACTATTACTGCAACAGCAGATTATGCAACTATGTATGAGTTTTATTCAGGAGAATCAGGTGTTAGCCAACCTGTAGCTACAGCAAATATTGGAGAATCTTTGAACTATGTTTATCAAAATCCTGGAGATTATGATATTAAAGTTGTAGCAAAAGGAGCAGCAATTGCGACAACAGACTATACAGCCACGCTAACAGTTACAGAAATCTTAGCCCCAACAATGGCAGCCCCAACGCCAATAAACAGAGATGCAGTTGATGTGATTTCATTATTTAGTGAAGCATATACAGATGTTAGTGTAGATACTTGGAATACAGTTTGGAGTGCAGCAAGTTTTGAAGATGTTATGGTTGCTGGGAATGCGACTAAGAAATATACAGGGTTAAATTTCAACGGAATAGAAACCGTAAGTTCACCAATAGATGCTTCGGGTATGGAATTTATTCACTTAGATGTTTGGACACCGAACATCACTGCTTTTCGTTTAAAGTTAGTAGACTTTAAAGGAGATGGTTTTGGCGGAGCAGGTGATACCGAAGCGGAATTGTCATTTACCCCAGCTCAAGGAGAATGGGTTTCTTTAGATATTCCTTTGTCAGATTTTGCAGCAGCAGGAATGAATTCATTTTCAGATATAAATCAATACATTATTTCAAGTGATCCAAGTGGAGCAGGTATTGTATTTATCGATAATGTATATTTCTGGAAAAACCCTACAGATACTACAAGTCAAGTTATAGAAGGTTTTGAAGGTACAGCGCCTGTATTCACAAGTTTTGGTGGAGCTGGCGTAGAAGTAGTAACCAATCCAGATATGAGTGGAGCCAATACCACAGCTAATGTTGCTAGATTAACAAAAGGTAACGGATCTGAAGTTTGGGCAGGAGGATTCTTTGAAATTACTTCCCCATTAGATTTAGCTGCTTTTTCAAAAATTAGCGTAAAAACGTGGTCTCCAAAACAAGGAGCAATAGTGAAATTAAAAATAGAGAATCAAGATGCAAATATTACTCATGAAGTTGATTTAAACACTACAATTGCTAATGCATGGGAAGAATTGATTTATGATTTTAGTGGAGCACCAACAGCAGATTATGTTCGTATAGTGATGTTCTTTGATTTCGGTAACCCAGGAGATGGAAGTGAATATTATTATGATGATATTACTTTAGTAAATGATTCTGGAGTTTCATCATTATTATTTCAAGATTTTGAAGGCACAGTACCAACTTTTACTTCATTCGGAAACATTGCTGGAGTTGAAGTAATTGCCAATCCAGACATGAGTGGTGCAAATACTACGTCTAATGTAGCTAAGTTAACTAAAACCAGTGGGTCAGAAGTTTGGGCTGGTGCCTTTTTTGAGACCAACACAGCACTAGATTTAACTACATACTCAAAGATTAGTGTTAAAACGTGGTCACCAAAACAAGGAGCAGTTGTAAAATTAAAAATAGAAAATCAAGACGCAAGTATTACGCATGAAGTCGATTTAAACACTACTGTTGCCAATTCTTGGGAAGAGCTTGTTTACGATTTTAGTGGTGCCCCTACAGCTGATTATGTTCGAGTAGTTATCTTTTTTGATTTCGGAGTAAATGGAGATGATAGTGAGTATTATTATGATGAATTAACATTAATGAATTAAACCAAGTACAGCAATGAAAATACAGAAATATATATATCAGATGGTTATGGTAATCTTCTCCGTATTGTTATTAAACAGTTGTGAAGAAAATAACTTTGAATTTGGAAATATTGAGACTCCAAATAATATAATAGTCAGTGCCGAAGTAATTGGTCAAGATGCTACAAATCCGAATGGAGATGGGAGTGGAGTAGTTAATTTTACTGTTACAGCAGATAATGCGTTATCGTATAATTTTGTTTTTGATGGTATAACATCAAGTGCGCCAAGCGGAAAATTTACGTATACATTTAGTGAGTTGGGTATAAATACATATACAGTTACTGCAATAGCAATTGGAACAGGAGGAGTTTCTTCAAGTAAAGCGATTCAGGTAGAGGTATTAGCTTTGTATGAAGCACCTGACGACTTAAAAAGTAAACTATATGGTTTCAGTCCAACTAATCCTGATGCTGTAACTTCAAAAACATGGCGAATTAAAGCAGAAGTTGGTGGTCATTTTGGATTAGGACCTGTAGGAGGTTCAATATTTGGAGAATGGTATCAAGCATCTGCAAATGAAAAAGATGGTGTTGGAATGTATGATGATCGTTTGGTGTTTAATTCTGATGGAAGTTTTCAACATCAAACAAACGGAACTGTTTTTGGTAGAAATGGTTTGATAGATGAATTATCTAGTTCTGGTGGTTCAGGTGGAACTATAGATAATGCTGATGTGTTAAATTACATGTTAGCAGATTATTCAGGGACATGGAGTTTAATAGCTCCAGGAGGAGTAGAAACACTTTCTTTGTCTGGAATAGGATTTATAGGCTATTACATAGGGAACCATAATTACGAAATATTCGATCGTCAAATTCCAAATGAATTAGTTTTAAGGATTACAGATGCGAATAATGAATTCGATTGGTGGTTTTTAATTACGACACAAGAGCCACAAGCAACTTCACCATTTGTTTTTAATACACTAGTTTGGGAAGATGACTTTGAAACCAATGGAGTTCCAGACCCAACCAAATGGACTTATGATATTGGTACAGGTGTCAATGGGTGGGGAAACAATGAATCACAATATTATACGAATAGAGCGGATAATGCAGTTGTAGACAACGGAAATCTTGTCATAACAGCAAAGCGAGAAAGTTTTTCAGGAAGTGCTTTCACTTCAGCTAGGTTAAAAACAGAAGGCTTATACGATTTTAAATATGGTAGGGTAGAAGTTAGAGCTAAATTACCAGAAGGAGCAGGAACCTGGCCAGCAATTTGGATGTTAGGGTCTAATTTTTCTACAATAGGTTGGCCTTTTTCTGGAGAGATTGATATCATGGAGCAAACTGGAACTGATAAGAATACAGTTTTAGCAACTTGTCATTGGCAAGATATGGCAAGTAATACAAAAGCAGATTTCAGTCAAACTACTTCAATTACTAACGCAACCTCAGAATTTCATTTATATACATTAGAATGGACAGATACATCTATTAGTATGTATTTAGATAATGTGAAGTACTATGAATTGAGTAACTCATCAGTTTTACCATTTAATGAGAATTTCTTTTTGATTTTAAATGTAGCTATGGGAGGAACTTTAGGTGGAGCGATAGATACTGGATTCGCAGAAGCAACAATGGAAATAGATTACGTAAGAGTTTATCAATAAAAAATATTTGGATTAGTGTAAAAGAAGGCTGGCACAATTGTAAAGTGTCGGTCTTTTTTATAGTAGTAAAGGACGTAATAATACTAGTTTGCTGTAGAGATAATATGTATTTTAACTGTTGTTTAAAATAAAATTTTTAACATCCGTTTTTTACGATTTATGATAAAAAACTTCGTATAAATTAGTTGAATTATTTTTTCTTCATACAAGGCAAAAAAATAAAGCATAGCTTTAGTTACGGTTTCTTTTTTAAACAAAGTAGGAAGGAAAAACAAACGATTAATATGCGAAATTTTTAGTCGTTAATCGTATTAGTCATAATAAAATCTAAATATGAGGTATATTATTCTTTTTTTCGTAGTTGTTTTTTTTAGTTGTGTAGATTCAGATAAAAAAACTAAAGTCATTACTATTAATAATGAGTTTAAAAATGAAGAAGTTAAATGGTTTAAAGCAGATGGTAATTCTACTATTAAAGGAGTAGCTAAGTTTAAATCAATTCAAGGAGATATACGTTTTGGAAAAGAATTTAGAATAGAGTTAAATCCATTTTCGGCGTACACAAAAGAAAGACTGCATCACATTTATAAGAACAACGATTCAGGCTTTGTTTATATTGAAAACGGTGTACCTAAATTTAATCCTGACCCCAAAGGGTATCACGAGACTAGAAAAGTAATGTGTAATGAAGATGGTACCTTTGAATTTAAAAATTTGCCAGAAGGAGAATATTATATCATTGCATTTATGCTTTGGGATGAAACTGGAGGAGGTATTATGAAGCGTGTAAAATTATCAAGTAATGAAACAAAAAATGTAGAAATGATTAATTTTTAAAAGTACTGTTAAAGTAGTTTTTGCTTTTTCATTTTTTACAAACGTATATTATATCCTATACTTTTTAGTAAAAGAATTTTTTTGTCGTAAAAAAAAATACGGTTTAGAAAATATCTAAACCGTATTGTTGTTGACTTTTACGCTTCTTAAAGTCTTTGTAGCGAAGGCGGGAGTTGAACCCGCGACCTCAGGGTTATGAATCCTGCGCTCTAACCACCTGAGCTACCTCGCCGTTTGCGGATGCAAATATAGCTCAATTTTTATTACATGCAAGAAAACTAAATCATTTTTTTTAAAAAGAATATTTCTATATATTGTGTGCTAAACTTAAATGTAAATGAGTAAAGTTAAATTTGAATTAGAGATTCCTGTACATGCTTCACCAGCATTGTTATATCAATATTTTGCAACTCCTTCAGGTTTAGAGGAGTGGTTTGCCGATCGTGTAAATTCTAGAGGTAAAATTATTACCTTTCTTTGGGATGATAGTGAAGAAGAAGCTACTATCTTAACAAAGAAAGCAGATGAACGAATAAAATTTAAGTGGACAGAAAGTGAGGGAGACGATAGTTACTTCGAATTTAAAGTTCAGGTAGATCCTTTAACTAAAGATGTATCCTTAATTATAACAGATTTTGCAGATGATGATGAAGCAGCAGAAGAAGCAAAAATGCTTTGGGAAAATCAAATAGACGAATTAAAACATTTAATAGGAGCCTAATAATCTTAAGATATTAGAAACTCGGCTAAATGCCGAGTTTTTTTATTTGTAACATCTTTTTATTTACTAATTTCGTTCTATTAATTATTGAAAATGATAAATTATAACGGAGATATAATCAAAATTTCTGAAGTACCGCTAACAATAGAAAATAGAGCGTTTAAATTTGGAGATGGTATTTTTGAAACCATTAAAATTCAGAATGGGAAAGTCGTGTTTTTTGAAGATCATTATTTTCGATTAATGGCTTCTATGCGAATGTTACGAATGAAAATTCCAATGAAGTTTACATTAGAGTTTTTAGAAAACGAGATTGCAAGAGTAGCTGAACAATTTTCAGAGAAGAAATTGCGAGCTAGACTTACAGTATATCGTAAAGATGGAGGATTATATGCCCCGAAAACAAATGAAATAGATTATGTTATCGATGTAAAACCTGTGTCTACTGAAGCCAAAGAAAAATATGTCTTGGATTTATATAAAGATTTTTACAATTATTCTGGGATGTTATCTACAATTAAGACAACAAATAGAATGTTGAATACTATTGCTTCAGTTTATGCTCAGGAAAATGATATTGATAATTGTATACTGTTAAACGAACGTAAAGGTGTTGCAGAGGTTACTAATGGTAATATTTTTATCGTAAAAGGAAATACAATTAAAACACCTGCCTTAACAGAAGGTTGTATTAAAGGTATCGTTCGAAAAAAAGTCATTGAATTACTAGAAAAAAATGATGACTATACAATTGAAGAAACCACAATTTCTCCATTTGAAATTCAAAAAGCAGATGAAGTATTTATTACCAATGCAATTATAGGTGTTCAACCTGTTACAAATTATAGGAAGAAGGAATTTAAAACTGAGATTTCTGAAAAAATACAAAAGAGTTTAAATTTTGTGTCTATCACAGGATAACAAAAAAGAGGTCTAAAAATATTTTAGACCTCTTTTTTGTTTATATACTATTAAACTTACTTTAATATAATTTCGTAAGGTATGTCATTATTTAGTGAGTAGTTTCCAGATATTTCTTCAATCAATCTCTCTTTGTTAGCATCGAAATAAGTTACTCTAAATTGTTTAATTTGATCTTCAGGATACGAATTAAAGTTCATATCAATAATACCTTCAGGATTACTCGTTTTACTCTCTCTGAATTTATATTCTGTCAGTGCATCTATAGTAACTTGAATTGGATTACCACTAGCGCTTTTAAACAATGCTTTAAATGCTTGTAGTTCCTTTTCAGGCTCGTTTACATATTTTAAATGTTGTTCATTCGTATTTTGATGTTTATTTCTATAAAATCCTAAATGAACATTATTACTTACATCATCTAAAAAAGTATTGTATCCTTTTTTTTCAGCATCATCAAAATATTTACAAGACTCACTAGTATTAGCTCTAGCATTTTGAACTTCTTTGCTATATCTTTTTCTACTTCTATAGTTTTTAAAAGCTAAAACAGATCTTTTAAATAAGTAAAATACAAATAAACCTGCTAAGACTTCTAATACATAGAAAAGTACTGGTAAAACATCTTGAATTCCAAATACAGACTCTCTTATACCAGCAGCTATTTCACGAGCAACACGTTCTTTTGAGAAATAAAAGATAGCCACACCAATCGCAGAGAATAGCGTAGTACCTATAAAAAACTGAATTCGAACATCTTTAACAATTCCTTTTCTAATATCTGATTCTGGTTTTGCTGAATTTGAAGGGATTTTTTTCTCTTCAAAAAAACGTTTATTTCGAGTGTGAGAACTTAACATTCCCACCATTAATTCTGCGATAACAATAGAAATAAAAATAATACCCACACCAATAACCCAAGGAGCTTGTGGTAAAATATCTCTATAAATTTCTCTACTGAAGTAATATTCTAAAATACAAATGACAACAAAAGCAATGGTAAAAGGAACGACATAGGCATTCGACATAATTTTATCCCACTGACTTAGTTTTTCTTCGTTTGGTTTTAAAATTTCAAAAGTATCTCTTGCTCTTTTTGAAGCAGAATTTGCTCTTGAAGCTAATTCATCAGAGATTTTAAAAAGATCTTCTGATTCATCAGTAGATGGTTTGTCCCAATTTATAATCATAACACTAGTTTTTATAAACAATCAAAGTCTTCAATGTAACTAAAGAATCCTTCTTTACCTTCAAACTCATTTAACTCTGCTCCATCGAAAATAGAAGTACCTTTCCATCCGATTAAGAAAAGTTCAGCGTTATCTGGTAATGCAAGTTTGGTTTTTATTTTTTCAATTCTTCCAGAACGTTTTGGTTCATTAACACCATCGGTAAAAAGTACCACCATTACTTTGTCATAATCTTCTACATTTGGTTCTTTTAAAAGCTTGTTAATGTGTTCAAAAGCTAAATTTATATTTGTAATATCTTTACCTTTGTAAGGCTTATATCCTACAATTGAATTTTGAACGGTTTTAGATAAAAAGCTATTTAATTTTGAAGCATTTTTCTTCTTAATTTTTTCATTTTTAGCTTTTATCTTATCATTAAGCTTCTTTTGCTTAGCTTGTTCAGATAAGGTAGGGTGATCTGAAGTCAATATATTTTTATAAGGTTTTAAAGCACTTACTTTTAACCTGAATATTTCTTTAGCATTAGGAGCTGGATTACCTATGATTGTAGATGTAAAATACCCACTCCCGTTTTGATTAATTACATCAACAATTGCTTTGTAATCATCTTTATTTAATTTTTGAATACTTTCTGAAGAACCACTTCTATCATCTCCCAAAACAATCATAATTTTACATTCAGGAATTTCTTCTTCCATAACCGTATTATGTTTAGGTTTTGGAGTATCACAAGAAAAAATTACAAATAGAAGAATAATTGGTAAAAACTTTTTGCTTAACATGTATTTTATTTTTCGCTAATATAAATAATGTATTATACACAAAAGCAAACTTAATGTATTTTTGAGTGGATTGGATTTATAAATGTAGTAAAAAGTTTAATTAATACGTTTTTAGGCTTCTTATATAACAAAGATTGTTAAGATAATTTTAGAAGGAGTATGATGAATCTAAGCTAAAATAAGATGTTGATTTTAGTGTTGTAAATCAAAAAAAATAAAACAAAAAACAGTTAAAATATAACAGAAAATATGTTGTCAATTTCTGATTGAGGAGATGGGCAGAAACAATGGCAAACATAATCTGGATGAAGTTGAGTTAAAAACTCATACAAGGGAATAATTATAAAAAGTAAAGCAAAGAAAATAGACAAAAGTTTCGTAAAAGGAGAAGCTTTTTGAGTTCCTATAAATTCCACATTAAGTTGGTTATAGCTATATTTCATAGAGTTAAAGTAGAAAAAAAATAAAGAAAAGCAATAATTAAAAATTGTCTAAAAAGGTAATATCATCATCAGATTTTCCATTATTATCGTTATCGATTTGTATTTGAAACGTAGCGTGCAAAAAGACACTAATTTTTTAGATTAACACGGAGCCGAATTTTTATGTTTTTTTAGAATTTTTCTATTCTAAAAGTCAAATTTAAAAATTTGGAGGTATTTGCAAAAAAGACTAAACTTTGGATTTTGTAATTATTAGCTATGTTTCATAATACTGTGTAGGCAGTAGTTTCTATTCGACTATCAAATTTTGTCTATAAACTAAAAAATCAAAAGTTAATTCTGATAAGCCTTTCCCATCTACTATTGCATTCCAAGCTCCATGTCCGGCAGGATCTCCATTTGGTTTTAGTAAGGTCACCAGTTTGTTGTAAATACCCAAAGAGTTGTATATGTTTTGTAACTCAAGTGCTTCTGAATATGGTGTAACAAGATCCTGAGCAGTACCATGTCCCATGAACAATTCTGGATCACTCTCGTTATATCTGTCATATTGATTCAATTCATAAACCTGTTCAAAAACATCTAATTTTATGTTTGAACCCCAGAAATAAACCATGCTTCTCACTTCATAAGACTCGTTTAAGTTTGTGGTAGAAAGTGTAGGATCATCACTAATGGTAATTTCGTCTCTAAAGTCTTCTTGATTTGAAATTCCTAAAGCAATTGTAGTAATTGCACCTGCCGAGGCGCCTCCTACTGTAATAAATCCTCTATTTATATTATAAGTAATCGAGTTAGCGACAATCCAGCGAAGAGCGGCTTTTGCATCTCTTTGGGCGAGATACATAGCTATAGCTTGCTGAACTTGACCAGAGTTCTGCGATCCTTGCAAGGCGGTATTAATCCATTCTTGAGGCGCAATTCCTTCATAATACGTTATCACCTCTTCTTGGGTCATCCCTTGTATAGTTCCTAATTCCTCAGTGGTTCTATAATCGACAGAAACAAAGACCCATCCTCTTGAAGCATAAAAATTAGCCATATCCACAATTTCAGGTTTGGTCTTTGTTCCACCTGTAAACCCTCCTCCATGAATGAACATATAGACAGGTCTATTGGTAGAATTATTATTTGGGTAGTATACATCTAATTTTAGAGGTATTGCAAAAGAAGAAGTACTTGTTATATTATGACTAAGCCCTTCAGCATAAGTGATATTTTCTTCTTTTAAAACTGTGTAAGAAGATTCAGCCCGAACTACTGGTATTCCGTTATCTGGTTCAATTGGTTCATCTTTACTACAAGCAGTAAATAATAATATTGCGAAAACTATTAAATAAGTTAATTTATTCATACTACTCTTAATTAAATTTCTTTCTTAGGACTTTATTTTCTTGTAAAGGTTTAATTACCATCAATACCTCTATAAAATGAAATGATAATAGCTACGTTGATCAAAAAAAATACAACAAACCAAAAGCTTACTTCAATTTCTTCTTTTTTCATTCTCTTGATTTGGAGTTCTTTTATATTAATAAGATATATTCAAAAAAGAATTAATTCATGTTGATATCTGCAGGAGCATTAGCCCATATTTTATATTTCCCTCCCTTTTGAAGTAGTTTATTTTTCCATATTGCTTCTTCATCTTCGATGAAAATATTATTAAAATCATTTTCAGAAATAAACCAAGACTCAGTGTTTAATTCATCTTCTAATTGTTGCGATCCCCATCCAGAATATCCTAAAAAGAATCGGATATCTGTAGATTTTATAAGATTGTCTTCTAGTAATTGTTTTAATGATTCGAAGTTACCTCCCCAGTAAATTCCGTTAGCAACTTCAATACTATCGTCTAACAAGTGAGGAATACGATGAATAAAATACAAGTTTTCTTGCTCCACAGGACCACCCTGATATATTGTAAAATTGCATTCAATATCTGGAATTAAATCTTCCAATACATATTGCATGGGTCTGTTTAAAATAAAACCAACAGAACTTGCTTCTGAATGATCTGTAATAAGTATAATTGCTCTTTTGAAAGAATCATCGTTTAATATTGATGGTTCTGCTATCAATAATCTGCCTTTTTTCGGGGTTAACATCTTCATAAATGTCATATTTTAAAGTAAAGTAAAAATATTTTTTCAATTTTTTAACTTTTCTTTAATAAAATTTGCAGTTAAAGAGTGTTTTTCCTGTATTAATTGCTCTGGAGTTCCTTCAAAAATTAAGTTTCCACCTTTTTTACCACCTTCAATACCAAGATCAATAATATGATCTGCACATTTAATTAGGTCTACATTATGTTCTATCACAATAATGGAATGTCCTTTTTCGATAAGTGCATTGAACGAGGCAAGTAGCTTTTTTATATCATGAAAATGTAAGCCTGTAGTTGGTTCATCAAAAATAAATAAAGCTTTATCTTTCGTATTACCTTTCATAAGGAATGAAGCTAGTTTTATACGTTGTGCTTCTCCACCAGATAAGGTAGAAGAAGATTGTCCTAATTGAACGTATCCTAAGCCAACATCTTGTAAAGGTTTTAGCTTTTTTGCAATTTTAATTGCGCCATTTTCTGTGAAAAAATCGATAGCATCATCAATAGTTAAGTTCAGAATATCATCAATATTTTTTCCAGCAAAATTAACTTCAAGTATTTCTTTTTTAAAACGTTTACCTTTACAATGATCGCATTGTAAATGTACATCCGCCATAAATTGCATTTCAATAGTAACTACACCTTCACCTTTACAGACTTCGCATCGACCACCTTCAACATTAAAAGAGAAATGCTTCGGTTGGTAATTTCTGATTTTAGAAAGCTTTTGTGTTGATAAAAGTTTACGGATATCGTCGTATGCTTTAATGTAGGTAACTGGATTGGAACGGGATGATCTACCTATTGGATTTTGATCGATAAACTCAACATGTTTTAAGTTTTCATAACTTCCTTCAATATCAGTATACTGTCCGATTTTATCACCATAACCAATTAATTTTTTTTGCATAATTGGATATAGTAACTTTTTTACAAGTGTACTTTTACCACTACCAGAAACTCCTGTAATTACTGTTAAATTGTTCAGAGGAAAAGTAACATCAATATTTTTTAAGTTATTTTCCCTTGCACCTAAAATTTTGATGAAATTTTTAGTTGTTCTACGTTGTTTAGGAACTTCAATTTGTAAGGTTTCAGACAAATATTCAGCAGTAAGTGTTTTTGATTTTAATAGTTCATCATAAGTGCCTTCAGCGACAACATTTCCTCCATGAGTTCCTGCTTCTGGACCAATATCTATAATATAATCGGCTTCTTTCATGATGTCTTCATCATGTTCTACTACAATGACAGTGTTTCCAAGATCACGTAAATTTTTAAGAACTTTAATCAATCGCTCGGTATCTTTAGGATGAAGTCCTATACTTGGTTCATCTAAAATATACATCGACCCCACTAATGAACTTCCTAAAGAAGTTGCTAAATTAATACGTTGACTTTCTCCTCCTGATAATGTATTTGAGGTTCTGTTTAATGTAAGATAACTTAATCCAACATCAGTTAAAAACTGTAACCTATTATTAATTTCTGTTAGTAATCGTTTCGCAATTTTTTCTTCATAGGCATTTAAAGTAATCGATTTAAAAAATACACTCAACTCATCTAAAGGAAGATTGACCAAATCAGAAATAGTTTTGTCACTCACACGAACATAATTAGCTTCTTTTCGCAGACGTTTTCCATCGCATTCATGACATTTTGTTTTACCTCTATAGCGAGAAAGCATAACTCGGTTCTGTATTTTATAGCTTTTTTCTTCTAGTTCGTTGAATAGATGATGAATTCCCATGAATTTATCTGTTCCTTCCCAAACTAAATTTTGTTGTTCTTCGGTAAGTTCAAACCAAGGTTTGTGAATAGGAATGTTGTAATTATCTGCGTGTAGAATTAAATTTTCCTTATACCATTTGTAAGCATCTGTTCTAAAGGGGAAAATAGCATTTTCATAAATAGATAAACCAGTATTAGGAATCACTAAATCTTCATCAATGCCAATTACATTTCCATATCCTTCACAAGTTGGGCAAGCTCCATAAGGGTTGTTAAAACTAAAAAGATGAGTGTTTGGTTCTAAGAACGTAATACCATCTAACTCAAATTTATTGCTAAACTCAGTTTTTTCTTCGGTTTCTAAGTTTTCAATATAACAAACTCCTTTACCTTCGAAAAAAGCTGTTTGTATAGCATCTGCCAACCTGTTGTAAAAATCTTCATCATGTTGAATTACTACACGGTCAACAACCAAATCAATACTAGTACCAGTAAACTCTTCAACTGGAAATTTATCGATCCGATATACTTTATTATTAAACTTTATTCTAGCATATCCTTGTTGTTTTAACACTTGAAGCAAAGATGCTATTGTTCTTTTTTCAGGAAGTGTTACTGGAGCAACTAACAATAGTTTCGTTTTTTCTGTTAAAGATTTAACAAAGTTAACCACATCAGTCACTGTGTTTTTTTTGACTTCATTTCCTGAAATAGGAGAGAAGGTTCTACCAATTCGAGCGTATAATAATTTTATATAATCATATATTTCAGTAGAAGTCCCCACAGTAGATCTTGGGTTGGTAGAATTTACTTTCTGTTCAATAGCAATAGCAGGAGCTATCCCTTTAATGTAATCTACTTTTGGTTTATTTAGTTTTCCTAAGAACTGACGTGCGTAAGAAGATAAACTTTCTACATATCTACGTTGCCCTTCTGCATATAAAGTATCAAAAGCTAAAGAAGATTTACCGGATCCTGATAGACCTGTAATGACTACAAGTTTATTTCTGGGGATCACCACATCTATACCTTTTAAATTGTGTAACGATGCGCCTTTAATAATGATATTTTCTTTAGGGTTTACTTTGCTAATATCTACTTTCATGAACTCAAAAAATAAACATCAAAAATAGTGATTTTACTAGTGAAGTAATAATCTGTGACCAAGTAAAATGAAGATAATTATCAATTATTTTTAAAATTAAAACAACTTAAAGTTTGTATTTTAAGATAAAAAAAATATATTTGCCTTTCACGTAATCATTTAAATATCATACGCCTATACAGGAAAACTACTTTTAAAAATTTAATATAATTCCCAACAGAGATAGAAATATCTCTTAAAAGTAGTAGGTATGTATAGAAAATCATCAGATGATAGCGTCTTAGTTAAAGAGTATATTAATGGTAAAGAAATCGCTCTAGAATTTCTTGTTAAAAGACATCAACAACGTATTTTTAGTTTTATTTACAGCAAAGTTCAAGATAGAGATGTTGCTGAAGATATTTTTCAAGATACTTTTATTAAGGTAATTAAAACACTTAAAAAAGGTAATTATAACGAAGAAGGTAAGTTTTTACCTTGGGTAATGCGAATTTCTCATAATCTTGTTATTGATTACTTTAGGAAAAATAATCGCATGCCATTTTTTAATAGCTCAGATGAGTTTGATATTTTCTCAATTATTAGTGATGACGCTCTGAATGCAGAAAAGAGAATTATTAAAGATCAAATTTTATTAGATGTTAAAAATTTGATTGAAGAACTTCCTGATGAGCAAAGAGAAGTGCTTAAGATGAGGATATATATGGATATGAGCTTCAATGAAATATCAGAAAATACAGGAGTGAGTATTAACACGGCATTAGGTAGAATGCGTTATGCGCTAATAAACCTTAGAAAACTTATTGATAAGAATAAAATAATTTTAGTAAACTAATAATAAATTGTAAAGTTTGGCGTTACTATTAGTAATTAAACAATAAATTACTTATATGGCGCAAATTTACTCTGAAAAATCATCTAATTTTAGGATGAATCCAAAAAAAACTACAATACAATTTATATTAAACTTTTCCAAAAGCTTCAAAACAGTAAGAACAAAAAACGATGTTCTCATTGAATTGAATTTGAATTAAGAGTGAAGAAGCTTCAGTGCGAACTGGAGCTTTTTTATTGGTATCGCTACCTATAATCTTAACTCAAAATATAAATGGACAAATCTAGTTATAAATGTCTTAATAGTTTATTCCGATAGACTTTACAGAAGAAAAATTATTTTTTCTTCTTTTTTTTGTTATTGTATTCTGTGATTACAGTTTTTCTCCCAATTGTAGAAGTAATACTATCATTATCTAAATTCCATCCTCTTGCAGGTGAGTATTCACGACCATAAAAAATAATTTGAAGGTGTAGTTTATTCCAAATTTCTTTAGGAAATAAACGTTTCGCATCCTTTTCTGTTTGGGCTATACTTTTCCCGTTAGATAAATTCCAGCGATACATTAAACGATGAATATGAGTGTCTACTGGAAATGCTGGTACATTAAAGGCTTGTGCCATTACAACACTAGCTGTTTTATGTCCAACAGCAGGTAGCTCTTCTAAGTCTTCGAAACTTTTAGGAACCTTACCATTATGTTTTTCTATTAAGATTTTAGATAAACCATGAATTCCTTTAGATTTCATAGGAGAAAGACCAACAGGTTTGATAATATCTCGTATTTCCTCTACAGATAGTTTTACCATATCATACGGATTGTCAGCTCTTTCAAATAATAAAGGGGTAATTGTATTTACGCGTTCATCAGTACTTTGCGCAGACATTAATACTGCGATTAATAAAGTGTAAGGATCTGTATGATCTAGTGGAATAGGAGTTTCCGGATATAATCGTTCTAAAGTATCAATTACAAACTGAACTTTTTCTGTTTTGTTCATTTTTTCAGTATTTTTACTTAACAAAAATACGAATTATGACAACACTTAAAATAGGAGATAAGGCACCAAATTTTGAAGCAAAAGATCAGGCAGGAAATACCATTAAATTAGAGGATTATAAAGGTAAGAAATTAGTTGTGTTTTTCTATCCTAAAGCAAGTACACCAGGCTGTACTGCTGAAGCTTGTAACTTAAGAGATAATTATGAAACATTTCAATCGAAAGGATATGAAATCTTAGGTGTTAGTGCAGATAGTGCTAAGCGTCAACAAAACTTTATCAATAAACATGAGTTACCTTTTCCCTTATTAGCAGATGAAGATAAATCTGTAATTAATGCGTTTGAAGTTTGGGGACCGAAAAAGTTTATGGGTAAAGAGTATGATGGAATTCACAGAACTACTTTTGTAATTGATGAAGAAGGTGTATTAACAGATGTAATTACCAAAGTGAAAACTAAAGCTCATGCTGAGCAAATATTAGCATAAATTAAAGAATGGATTATAGCTTTAAAAACACCCAAATTGGGTGTTTTTTTATGCATTTTTAGGCTATAATTAACCCGTGTTGAATTCCAAACTTTATAAGATCTTGAATATTATTAGTATTAGTAATCTCAAATAATTCTCTCTTATGAGTTTTTAAAGAGTGTTTTGTAATATTCAATTTTTTAGCAAGTTCTAGCTCTGTTTTATCAGAATGTTTATAAAGTGCTTCTAAAATACCGAGCTTTCTTTCGGTAAAACTAAAGTTATTAATGATTATTTTTTTTGATTTTATTTCTTTTTTGATTGTAGGTTTTTGATAGCAATCGATAATAATATCTTTAAACTTTGAGAAATCAGAATTTTTACCAATAAATTCATCAACCCCTTGTTCAAAAGCTTTCCTTTTGATAAAATTATTATCTAGAGTTGTTAAGGCTATAATTTTAAAATTAGAAGTTTCTTTTTTGATTTCAGAAATATGGTCGAGTGAATTATTACCATTAAAATTAACATCTAGAATTAAGATGTCGAATGTATTAAAGTTCGTGTAATTAATTAGATCTTCTAAAGTGGTAAAATAAAGTCCAGCTGTAAACTCTTGATGTTGCTTTAAACTATCAATAACTGCTTCACAGAAAAAGCGATTATCATCTGCAATAATTATTTTTATAGGCTGTTGCATTATTTGTTAGGAATTCGAATTGTAATATTAGTTCCATTGTTTTTTCCAGACTGAATGTCTATTTCACCATTCATAATTGCTACTCGTTCTCGTATGCTATTCAGACCAAAAGAAGAGCTTTTAATTTTATGAATATCAAAACCGATTCCATTATCAGTAACATTAATAAGGATATGAGCATCTTTAAGTTTAGATATACGAACATTAATTTCTGAGGCTTTAGCATATTTTATAGCATTGGTAGTTAACTCAGAAATAATTCTATAAATATGGATGCATTTTTCAGAAGGTAATTCACTCTCTTCTAAAGAAAAGTCAGATTGAATAGTATTGTTCGTCAGTTCATTTATTTTATCAAAAAACTCTGCTAAATTCTCAATAAAATTTTCTGAATTAATTTTAGGAGAGTACAAGCTATTAAGTAAATATCGATATTCTTTGTCAAAGGCATCTAAAATTTCTTTAACCTTTTCAGGAGAATTTTGTTGTTGATGTAGGAGTCGTAATTTCAAAGCTTCTAAATAACCTCCAAAACTATCATGTACATTATTCAATAATTTATTTCTTTCTGTTTCCTGAGATTTTAATACATCTTTTTGAAAATTGAGTTGCAATTCATTAGTAACTTTTTTTAGCTCAATATATTTTTTTTGTGATGCAATAACAGAGCTAAAAATATATCTAATAAAAATTAGTACTTCAATTATCAGAGCGATATAGTATATATTAATACCTCCATAAAATAACAGATCAGAACTATTTACAGAAGGATTTATATTCTGAGAAATAATCAAAACAACAATAGGTAAACTAAATCCAATAATAAGATACTTAGGAATACGTCCTTTTATCGTTAAGTATAAATGGCAGAAGAACCAAACAATAATAATTAACTTTAAAATAATCCATACATATAAATAAAAGGTAGGTAATCCTCCATATATAGATTTATATAGGTAAATAAGAATTAGAGGAATGGTAGCGTACATTCCAATTTTAAAAAGATTTTTGATTTTATAGTCATTCTTTTCTAGCGTGTAAAATTTACTATAAAATAATCCAATAAAAAATACAGCAAGTGTTTGACTAAAACTTCTAGAACTATGAATTAAAAACAAACTTTCATTCCAAACAAATTGAATTCCTAATCCTTTACCAGCTAAGAACTCAATAAGCATTAAAGCAACATAAATAGCATAAAAAATTACACTGTATTCTTTTTTTAAGATAGAAAAATAAAGGAGTATAATTACCATTGAAGTAATTAGAGCAATAAAAATTCCAAAGAAAATATACTCTGTTTCTACACGTTTTAGAAAGTCGTTTTCATTTTCTAGATGAAATTCTAATCTAGTTCTGCTATTATCATTTTTTAATCTTAGAAAAACATCTGTAATCTCCTTGCTATTATTAGGTATTTTCCAAACAGGATGTCTGTAGAAAATAAACTTAAAAGGAAAGTTTTTATCGTAGGATGTACTGTGTAAACTGTCAATTGTTTTTCCTTGTGTGTAGTATACTTTACCTGATGATAAATATGGATTAGAAATTGTTAAGTAGGTATAGGTTTCTGAGCTATTATTTTTAATAGGGAAATGAAACCACCATTCTTTATTAGAAAGTCTTTTGTATACCTTAAAATCAGGATCTTTTTTAAAATTTCCAGCTTTAAACTTAGTTAGTATTTGCTCAAAACGTAAAGAATCTTTGCCAGTAGTATAACTACTGATGGTTTGGTATAAGTCACTTCTTTTTTGCTGTGAATTTATTACTCCCCAGCAATAAAGAAACGCGATAAAAAAGAGTAATTTTTTATTCAATATTTCTAATTTCATACTAAAGTATGGTTTTTTGAGTGAAATTAAAATTTAGTTTTGAAAAAGAAAACGAATTGAATTTAAGTTTTATGAAATACATTTTAGTACTCATATTTAGTTTTAGCATTTTAAGTATGTCGAGTCAAATAGTTCCTGTTACAGATGATGGAAGAACTATAAAAGTTCCGATTGTCATCCATCTTGTAAAAAAAGGAAAACGGCATAACACACCAAAATTAATAACTAAGGAGATAATTACTCAACAGATTAGTTTGTTAAACAAGAACTTTGCCGCCCAGAATGATATGTCGTTATTGAATGCGTATTTTACACGTAAAAATTTAGTAGGTATTCCTAATTTTCAATTTTTTCTTAAAGAAATAGTAGTTCATAAAAGACATCGGAGAGCTAAGAGAATTAAAAGAATAGATTCCGAAAAAAACTTACATATAATTGTTGGGAAGTACCGTAATGCATCTCCATCTACTTTAGCAAAAGGTTACACTCCTGAATTTATTCAAATTGATTATCGAAATTTTGGAGATAATAGTCAAACAGTTACTCATGAAATAGGGCATTGGTTAGGATTATTTCATGTGTGGGGTATGGCAGGAAATTGTAAGCGTCCCGGACGTTTTGTCTCTGATTTTGTTGATGACACACCAACCCAGTATGGCTGTACAGATGCAGATAGAAAAAATCCTTGTCCACCAAAAGAAGTTTCAACAAGTCCTAATTATAATAACTTTATGGATTATAGTTCGTGTAGATGTTTTTTTACTAAAGGTCAAGTTCAAATTATGAGAGAAAAGGTTATTAAATTTAGAAATATCATTTTCAAAAACTCGCTATAATTAATATATTAACTCGTTCATTGCTAACTAACCAAGATTAAATATGAGAAAAGCTATTTTTTTAATACTACTCATTGTTGGGTTTGTAAAACTAAACTGCCAGATTGATTATAGGAATGATATACAATATGGTGTTGCCTTAAAGGCTACTATAGATCTTAATGGAATTGAAAGTAAAGGTAAGTACTCTAACTTCAATCTATCATTATTTGGTGGTATTGGAGGTTTTTTGTTCAATTCAAAAAGTATTTATCCTAGTATTCATGCAGGTGTGGTGTTATATAATAGAGGAGATTTAATTAGTAGTTATCATCCAGATAAAGATTTTTTCTCTAGTACAGTACTAGACATGATGTTAGATGTCACATTGAATGTAGGGAGTTATCATTCAGATGTAAATTTTACGGAAAAGAATTTACCATTGATACATTTTTCAGATTTTACGAGCAATCCACTTCAAAATCCATTATATCATTCTGTTTATTTAGGAACGAATCTAATTTGGTCTACTCAGAAGGGTCGAGAATTTCAACGTGTAGGACTTTTAGGATTCATGACATACAGAAGCTTTCAATTAAGTTCGTACAATGATGGAAGTGTATGGGGTAGGTGGAAAATAGGAGATAAGAGAGATCGATATTATACAGGTGGTGGTTTGCTAGGAGTTTATTTAGATACAAAATATATGTTCGATAATTTAGAATTTAGTTTTCATAAGTTTACTTGGTACGAAGAAAGTATATTTCAGGTAGGAGAGTTGTTACAGTTAGATTTTATAGCCTATAAAGACAATAAGAGCAAATATTACAACAAAGGGAGACTACGATTTACAGCCCGAAATAGTAAAGAGAATTATGGATTTCATTTTACATTACATAATACAGATAAAGATTTTCAAGATGGTATACATTTTAATCAAGAGAGTCCATACCATCCAGATATATTTAAAAATCAGTATGGAATTTGGAATGAGGTAAAACGAATTGGGATAGGAGGATTTTATTTTGCTAATACCCTTAAATTTATACAATAATTACGATGAAAAAATATATTAGTATCGTCTTGTTTCTTTATGTATGTATTTCTTGTGGAAAATCACACTATTATGCATTTGCATCTTTGCCAGATGATTATAAAATAAAAAAACCAATAAAATTGGAGAATTATGATGTCTACACTTTTAAAATGGTAAAAGATGTAAAAGGAACGTTACCTATTGAAGAACGCCCTTTTACTAATAGTGTTCAGCATAAAGAGCCACATTTGGTTTACGAAGAATTGTATCTGTTGTTGAATAAGTATAATAAAGAGGTATTGTATATGACTACATTTAGTCATAAATACATCTACGAAGGAGGAGCTTTTAATTGTAAAGAAAACGATTCTATAATTTACTTTAACCAAGTTGAATATATTTACCAAGGTGTTCAAGACTCTTTAACTAATGAATTTCGTTTTAGAAATCCTGGGGATACGTTTTTAAGAGCTTTATATATGGGGTATAAAAAAAATAAAGACACAATTACCCTTACTACTGTGCCTAATGTAAATCCAATTCGAAAAATTCGTAAAAAAAAACCTATCATAAACCTAAACGATATGTTTGGGGTACAATTACAATTTGAAAGAGATCATAGAAAATGGTGTTTTAAAGATAAAAAGAAACGAATTTTTGATGTAGATACCATTTATCATAATAATTCACATTATTTATTCTATATTAAAAGAAATGATAAACCATATTTAGGACTCATAAAAGGGAAGGAGAACATTAAATATTTTTTAGATACTGATTTTAGTGATGAATAATTTTAGTCGCCATTGCAAGTTGTTACGTATTGGCTTTTTAATCGCAGGGCAATATCCAGGTGTTTAATTATCAGGTTCTTGTACCGAAATATAAAAAACTTTTTAACTAGATACCCCGCATGCTTGCATCGGGGCAGTTCATTTCGTGTTTAATCTTTCCAAACAGGGATTTCTACAAAACTAGTATTCCACCATTTTATTTCTAAAGGTTCATTAGCATCTTTAATAGTTTCTTTACTAACTGTTTTTCCTGTTCCGTAATTAAGTTCAGAAAATGCATTTTTATTTACGTTCAAATAAATAAGTAATCGACTTCCTTTACTTAACTTTTTGCTTACCAAATGTGTATTTGAAAATGGAATTTTATTCATTTGATTTGGTTTTAATAATTCTCTTTTTTCAATGTTATTAGCATAACTAGCTCTAGCTACAATATAAGATAAGTGAAATAATTTTCCATCTGGCATTACTTCATAAAGTGTTACACCAAAATCAAAATCTTTTTTATTGATACTAATATTTAATTCGCCTAAAAAAGAACCATTAACAATAACAGGTTCTTCAAAGGGTTCACTAAGAAAGTTATACCCATTACTTAAATCCATTTCTGGTCTGATTATAGGGTCGGGATAATAGTCGTTATTTCCAGTTTCTCTCTCCGAAAAATCTACTTTTTGAAAAAGAAAATTCTTTTTTAATGGTTGCTTAGGACTCAAAAAATATACATTCTTATGTTTTTGATCTGTTAAGTATAACTTTACAGTTTCGTTACTCATTTCATCAATAGATGAAGCACTTCGCCATTCATTAGCCCCCATAACTTGATAGTTGATTTTATCTTTTAATTGAAGTGGTTTTTTACCATGGCTAAAAATATAATCAAACCATTGGTAAGTTATCTCGTTTGTGTTTATCAAAGCATTGGTATCAACTGTATAACCATTAATTTTTTTTGAACCATTTCGTTGTGCCCCAAAGTGACTGTAAGGACCAATTATTAAATAATGTTCTGCGTTAGGGTTGTATTTATAATGTTCATGTAAATAATAAAGACCAGAATTTTGAGAATCGTTATAATAACCGTCAATTGATAGCACAGGAATATCAATTTGAGAGAAATCTTCTTTGTACGGAGCCATTTTTTGCCAATATTCATCAAACGAAGGGTGGCTAATCCATCGTTGAAAAAGTCTATTTGGTATACCATCAATACTATCCATTTTAGCATATGCTACACCAGTTTCCCACCATCTAAACATTATGTTTCTATAGTGTTGGCTCTTGTTTCCAGCAACAGTATCTAAATATTTATTGTTTCCTACAAAGAAAGACCATTCGTAATTAGGGTTTATAAAAATATTATTTTCCATAGGTAATCCCATTCCTGGTCTATTCGCAACATACGGTACAATGGTTTTAAGTGCTGGATGTAATTTTTTAGTAGAAGCCCATTGTGTAAATCCATTGTAGCTTCCTCCAAACATTCCTACACGGCCATCACACCATTTTTGTTTACTAATCCAATCAATTACATCATAAGTATCATTAGCATCATACTCATATGGCCATATCTCACTTGAGCTGAAACGTTTTCCTCTTGTGTAAGCGATTACACCAATATAACCTTTGTCAGCAGATTCTTTTATAGTATTTAAATCACGTCCTTTATCTCTAACATAAATTGTACTTTGAAGAATAACCGCTTTAGGCTTTGTTAACCCTTTCTTTCTGCAAACAATAGCAGAGATTTTTATCCCATCTCTGGTTTCTATTAAAACGTCTTCTATTTGGTAGTCTTTATTTGAGTCTATTATTTCTGGATTATTTTTCTTTTCATTTACAGTATTACAGGCTAATACTAGAGTAATACAAATACAGAGATTCAGAATAAATTTCATTCGATAGTTTATTGTAAAGACGATAGAATTATATATCCGTTGCATTTCTTACACATAATTTCTACATAAATAAATTAAAAACCATACTAAAGTATGAGTTTTTGAGTGGGGAACCCCAATAATTTTGTAGCAGATTAACCATGAATTAAATTTTTGATTATGAGAAATATACTACTAAGCTTATTAGTATTTACAGTTGTAAATGTTGTAGCGCAGACAAGTGTTATTGTAGATCCAGCTTTGGTAAGGAAAGCAGTTTCAGAGAATTTCACATCTTTTTATTATGTAGATGAGCATCCAAAAATTATGTGTGGCACCTACTTTAAGAGAAGCGAAAATGAAAGAAATGGATTCAGTTGGACCAATGAAGTAGAAATAACTCTTAACGAAGATGGAACATGTAAAACACGCTGGTATAATAGTGGTTATGTAGGTAGAAAGCCAAAAACAAAAATTGTTGAAGGAACTTGGGGATTAGCTGTAAACCCCAAAACAAATAAGTTAGCCACTAAAGCTGAAGAAAATGGAACCTGGTATGAAATCGTTTTAAAGTCTAATGATGGTAGCCCTTTAGCATATTATGACCGAAAAGTATGGTACGATAAAGTTTTAATTGAAAATAATAACACAACGTATTTGAAACTAATTTTTTCAAGTGGTGAAAAAGTTAAAAAGCAATAGTAAAAACAGAAAATAATGAAAACAATAACAAAATTAGTATTCCTATTTGCCTTAATTATTTTTGGCTGTGGGAAAGACGAAGAAAATAACCCTGAAGATTCTGATGAATTAATAGTGAATTCGTTATTTACATTTTCAATAAATGAAAAGGATGAATTTGTAAATGAATTGGCGCTTAAAGTGGTTTCAAAAAATGATATATCTGTTAAAGTTTATAAAACAGAAAATGCAACAATAAATACATATGATAAAATAATATATTCAGATGAACATGGAGATGATTTTATCATGGAATCCAACCGAAATACAGATACACTTTATATTTATCAAAGAGATTCCAATAAAAATATAGTAAAAGAGGCATTACGATATGTAACGCTTAATGAAACTTCTCATAAGTTAGATTTTGTAACCATTAACCCAGACAAAAGTATAACATCATTACAACAGTATAAACTAACAAAAAATCCAGATATCTTATCAGCTAAGGTCACTTCACTAAAAAGAAATACAAATGTTGATGATTTAGAAAAAGAAATTAATGATACAGGAGAGTTTTTAGCAGATCCAACTAATACACATCCAATTACGGCTTTTTATAAAGGAATAGTAACAAAGCTTTTTGCAAATAATTCCAATGACCCTGATGAATCAAATGATGTATACGATGCACCATCAAAAGGTATTATTTCTACAATTATAGATGGTTTAGAATCTAAAAGAAAAAAGCTTTTAAAAAACTTAGGTAAGATAAGCGACTTTTTAAAAGAAAGTAAAAGAGATTTAAAGGATTTTACTCAAGAACAAATAGATGCGATACTGAAAGCAATAAAAGAAAGTGAGCTAAAAGATGATGAAATAGATGATGATATTTTGAGAGATTGTAAGGGAGAGATTGATGGTCCAGCATTAATAGATTTTTGTGGTGAATGTGTTGATAGTATTCTAGATACTTGTGAAAAAGATTGTAATGAAGATTTTGGAGGAACAGCTTTTCTTGATGATTGTAATGAATGTGTTGGAGGTAATACAGGTAAAGAAGCTTGTGTTCAAGATTGTAACGGGGATTTTGGAGGTACCGCTTATCTTGATAATTGTGATGAATGTGTAGGAGGTAACACGAATAAGGAGGAATGTATGATGGACTGTAATGGTGTATATGGAGGTGCAGCTTATTTAGATAATTGTAATGAGTGTGTCGGAGGTGCTACAGGAAAAGAAGCTTGTACTGAAGATTGTAATGGTGATTTTGGAGGAGTAGCATACTTAGATGAATGTAATGAGTGTGTTGGTGGTGCTACAGGAAAAAGTGAATGTGATTTACAATCGTTTTTCGAGAATGCCGTTGTAGGTAGCTGGACCGTAACAACATTAGAGTCTGGTAATGTAAATAAACTTAAACTATTTGCTGGTGGAGAAGGTCGATATATAATACCAGGTCCAAATGGCGCAAATAGAGATGGAGTTGATGAAAATGGTGATAGTTTTTACAGCGTGACTTGGAGAATAGAGAAACGTAATGGAAAATATCACTTACGAGAAGAAGGGTTCTATCATTTTGGTTTTGAACAAAACAGGAGTTTTGACATATCGTTACCAAATAATTTTTTAACGAATCCTATTACATTTTTTGAAACGTATACTGATTTTGGAAGCGGCCCCGGAAATGCGGGAAGACGTTATACTAAGAATTAACCCGTTGTGTATTTGGAGCACAATTCTGTCAGTTCTAGTGATTTTTTGGAATAAAATAGAGAAAAATCGTACTGAATCAAGTTCAGCAGAACTATCGAGAATAAGATTTTTGATTTAGAAATAGTTCGATACATTTTTTCGTACTTCAAAGCACTCGAACTGGCAGTCTAAAAAAAATAAGTTTCTAAATGCACAACGAGTTAAGAATTAATGTTTTTTAATAATTGAACAGATACTCTCTAGTAGTAGTAGCTTAACAACAAAACCATACTTTAGTATGGTTTTGTGTTGTTAATCTAGCAATAGTTTTGTTTGAAGAAATATAAAATTTAGGGAAATAATGAATAATTTAAAATTTCAAACACAAACGAAATATTTAAGAACTACGGCAATTATTATACTTTTGATAGCTTCTTCGTTTCAAGCGATAGCACAAGGAGGAGGTACACAAGTAAAATCAAAAACCGTCTCAGGTACACATACAATAGAAAACGGATCTTTTGATTACACTACAACAGTAATTTATCAATTGCATGATGCAGGGTATGGAGATGATCCCTCTGCAATTCGTTTAGGAGTAAAAAACTTTACAATTACTCGTCTTAATTTAAGAATAGAAGGAGCTCAAGAAGTCATAGGTAAAAAGAGCTTTCCGAAAGTATTAAATGATATCAATGTAGATATAGATGGAAATTTGACGCTTAGAAAAGGCAACAGTCGTTACTCTTTAGGTGTGACTAAAAAAGGAATCACAGCTAAAAATAATTTTAATGCTTTTAATAGCTTTGATTTTGGCAAGTCTCATAATAATCAAATTCAAAGAATATTTGGTAAAGATATTAGCTACAATGATTTAGATTTTAGTTTGAATAATGTCAATCTTAAGTTAAAAACTAGTTATTTCTCTTTTATAAGTGATATAAAATCAGAAATTAAAAACAATCAAAGACGTAAGCAGAAAGAAAAAGAAGATAAAATAAGGCGAGAGGCAATTGCGAATAAAAAACAAGAAGAATCTCAAAGAGTTAAGAATTATAACACAGATTATTCAGGAACTAACAGCAACTCTCAATTAAAAAAGGATACTCAAGGTAAAGCAAGAAAAAGACAACAAGAATTGGAACGTAAAAGAAGTGAAGAACAGAAAAAAATTGAAGCATATACTAGAATTAAGAAACAACAAGAGGCAGAATTACAGCGAAAACAAACAGAAAATCAAATTATTGCTAATACGGCGGTTGGAGCTGCGGGTATTATAGCTGGGGGAGCAGCAGATGGTGTTTTTACGGGGGTTGATTTAACGCTTGGTTATAGAGAATATGATGAGTTTGGAAGTATATTGTCTTATGAATTAGGTGTTAATGTTGGAAATAAAGGTGCTTTTACTATTGGTTACATAGATGCTGAAGAATCGGGTTTTGTAGCAGGTTTAAATTTTGATGTTTTAAGGTTAGCAGAAGCTGATCCTGGAAAGTATTCTTTACGAATAAATATTGGAGCAGAATTTGGTCTTTCTGAAGAAACGTTTTATGGAGGTTATGTAGGTGTTAGAATTTTAGAAATTTTGAATATAGGATATGGATATGGTGTTGTAGAGAATGAAAATTCTGGTTTTTCAGGTGAATATTCTGGATTTAGAGGAGGGTTTCATATCAATTTTTAAAATAATTTCTATATATCACAGCTATCTTTTAGTTATTAGAATTGTCTTTATATTAAGTATCATCGTATATTTTTATCTTGAAACAGCTGAAACCATATAATTTCGAGCCTTTTAAAAGGAGGCTGTGATTACAAAAGTTAAACCCAAAATATGTAATAGAAAATTTATTACATCTCTGAATTACTTCAAATACTAACGCTTCGCTGAGTTTTTTAATTTCACCATAGCGGTGCTATGCTAAAATTAAGAAAACACTAGTATTTATTGTGCTTCATAGCTTCATCACAAAGTTCTATTGCATAATTTGGGTTAAAGAAAACCATACTTTAGTATGGTTTTATACTTTAGAATCGGTATTAATTTTATGCAAGTCTAACCAGAGTTAATGCATATGGAATCGTTACTAGTAATACAATCTAATTTAGAAGGAGATATACCCAAAAGAGAAAAACCGTTTGATATACTAATAGATTTACTTTTTAGGACTCCTCTTTTGGAGAAAGATTTTATAATTCTTAGTAATATCTTAAAATTAAAAAGTACCAATATTTTTTCTGAATATAAGTCAAACTTAAATAATTTAACCATAAAAGAACAAGAGGTGTTCGATTGTATTTGTGAAGGTTTAGTACCTAAGGAAATTGCGGTTAAACTTTTTATTGAAGTATCTACAGCCAAAACACACCGTAGAAATATTATTAAAAAATTAAAAATAAAGTCGTTTAAAGATTGGTGTTTATATTCCTTTTTAAACGACTTGAAATAATACTTTTAGCTATTATTTTGTTTTAACTCTCGTTGCAGTTCCTTACTGGTTTGACTACTACCATCATGACTCCATCCAGGAGGCATAAAAACATATTTTAAACGAGTGCCTAGCGGTAGACCTTTTTTTCGATGAAAAAAGTCATTATAAATTTCTTTCCATTCATGAAAAATAATGTTTATAGGTCCTTTATCTTCCAATGGTTTAGTTAAACCATATTTTAGTTTTTCATATTCTATTTCATCTTCTTCAGCTTGAAATGTTCCAAACATTCTATCCCAAATAATTAAAAACATTCCCATGTTTTTATCTAAATATTTGATATTAGACGCATGATGTACTCTATGATGCGATGGTGTTACAAATATATACTCCCAAATACTTAGTAAAAAGCCAGCAACACCCTTTCTATTATTCTTTTTTATAAAGTTAGTATGGCAAAGTGTTCCATAATTTTGATTCATTGCATAAGCAAACATAATATGTAACGGAGCAATTCCTATTAAAATCAATGGAATTAAAAACATAAAACGATAAAACGGTTGTAATACAGGTGAACGGAATCCTGTAGAAATATTGTAAAATTCTGAATTATGATGCGTTACGTGAACTGCCCAAAAGAATCTAGAATGATGATCTACATAATGATGAATATAGTATAAGAAATCCTGTCCCACAAATGCAATAAACCAGTATAAAAAACCTGTACCTTCCCATTTAATTAATCGATATTCATAAAAGAAATCCATTACTATGAATGAAGTAACATACATCAAACCGTCTAATAAGACATTTACTAGTGCAAAATATACATTCGTAGAAACATCTTTAAAATCATAATTTTTAGCTTTTCGTTTATAACTAAAATACATTTCAAAACCAATGGCTAAAGCACAAATAGGAACGAACCATATGTAAGCGTTTTGATGTGTGAAAATATCCATACTGAAAATTTTAGGTTAAAAAGATAGTAGTTACTACCAAAGTTTAATCTGGTACAAAGGTAAACTATCTGAAATTAAAAGGATTTATTAAATATAGAATTTGTTTATACTAAAATCATAACCTTTTATGAATCCATTCTTTAAAACTATAAAAGTTCTGAGGAGCAACACCATGTCCTACTGGATATTCATGGAATTCGTTTTGTAAATTCAAATTATTTAGAAAATCTGGAGTCTTTTTAGCCCAAGCAAAGGGAATAACTTGATCTACTAGTCCATGAGATATGTAATAATCAGTAGTAATATCTGTAGCGATGTTTTGCGGAATTAAGTCTTCTAATACGTATCCACTTAAGGCAACTACATGCTGAACCTTATTCGGATAACGTAAACTTAACCCATAACTAAGAATAGCGCCTTGACTAAAACCAAGTAAAAATGTTTTATTTGTGTTGTATTTCGTTTTTATTTCATCAATAAAAGTTGCGATTTTATCAACAGATTGGCTCGCTTGTTTTGTATCTGAAAACTTATCGTTATTTGCATCAAAATTAATAGCATACCAGGCATAACCGCCATAACCCATTTCATATGGAGCTCTAACTGTAATTATTAAGAGTTCATCTGGTAGCTCTTCAGCAAACGAAAATAAATCATCCTCATTACTCCCATATCCATGAAGTAAAATTAATACATTCGGATTTTCAATAGCAGTCTTAGGTGCTCTTTCTTTATAAAATAAACTCATTGTTTGAACTTTTTCACTAAAACCTTTTGGTGTTCATAATAGTATAAAAACTAAGAGAAATCTTTAAGTAATGCTATCGTTGTATAACGATTAAAAACAAGTAAAGAACATTAGTTTTTAGGGAATATGAAAAAAGATTTTTTACAGTGTTAGTTATTTAAAATTAATTGTTGGTTGGCATAAATACCATATGCTTTTCCTTTTAGTTTTTCTCCAATAAAAATGCTATTCTTTGAAGTAGATAAAATCTGTGTTTCATCAAAAATGGTTTCTGTATCTGTTGTGAACAATGTGATTTCAGCTTTAGCATTAACTTCAATTGTAGAATTTTCAATCCCAAATATATGTTTAGGGTTTACCGTTAAACATTTTACAATAGTGTTTATATCTAATACTTTAGTTAAAGCTCCAAAAACAGTTTCTAAACCAATAGTACCATCCTTAGCAATAGAAAACTCTACTTTTTTATCTTCAATATCTATAGGATTATGATCTGAGGTTATACTATCTATAGTACCATTTTTTACACCATCAAGTAAAGCTTTAGTATCTTCTTCAGTTCGTAAAGGTGGGTTAACTTTTACTCTAGCATCAAAACCTTCCAGTTTTTCGTCAGTTAATAAAAGGTTATGCACAGCAACACTACAACTAACATTTAAACCTTTTTGTTTTGCTTCCTGAATAAGTTGTACTGACTTTTTTGTAGAAATTGTTGGAATATGTAATTTCCCTCCAGTATACTCTAGCAAAAATAAATCTCGTGCTATTTGAATTTCTTCTGCTAAAGCTGGTATTCCCTTTAATCCTAATCTGGTAGCATTTACACCTTCATGCGCTACACCTTCACCAGCGATACTTTTATTTTTTGGATAACTAAATACAAGACCATTAAAATTTTGAGCGTATAATAATGCTATTTTTAATAAGTTATCGTTTAGTATAGGTTTTTTATAATCACCAAAAGCAATAGCACCAGATTGTTGCATATCGTATAGTTCAGCCATTTCTTTGCCTTCACTTTTTTGTGTTAAAGCTCCTATAGGATGAAGTGTAACAGCTTTATTTGTAGCCTTATGGATTAGATATTCTACAGCAGATTTAGAATCTGTTATAGGTTGTGTATTTGGATGTACTGCTATTCTTGTAAAGCCCGATTTAGCAGCTACTGTAAGTCCGTTATCAATAGTTTCTCGTTCTTCATATCCAGGTTCACCAAGGCAAGTACTTGTATCAAACCAACCAGAAGAAACATGAAGATTATCAAGATTTACAATTGTATAATTTTCTTTTGTATCTATAGTATCACTAATCTCGGTAATAATTCCATCAGAAATTAAAATGTCTTTAACGCTGTTATGAAAAGGACTTGATGGGTCTATTATTTTCGCAGATTTTATAAGCGTGGTCATACTTTAAAGTATTTTAATATCAAAATTTCCAAAAGCAAAGATACAATGGCAAGAATTAAAAACCATTTCCAAAACGATTGAACTTTATATTTTGAATCAATTTTTTTTAAACTATCTTTTAATGAGTTATTTATAGTGATGTTTTTAGCTTTAATATCACTTAAATTTAAATAGTTTAAAGAGCTTTCTGATATTGGATTGTTATAAGCTATGGTTTGAATTTTATCATTTCCTTTAAAGATGTCATAAAACCCATTTCGATCAGGCAATTCATCTGTATTTAATTTTACTTTCGATTGAAAAGTCTGTTGTAAAGGAATGAATGATGTATGTTTATTTTTTATGGTTAAAATATCATCTTTCTCTAATTGAGTCGTGATTTCTATAGTATTCGGTTTTGCGACATGATAATATAGTTGCGTAAGTTGTAAACTTTGTTTTCCCATATTATAAAACACAGGAACAACTAGAGGAGAATTAGTAAAGTTACTATTTGCTTTGTCTAAAGGAGAAGAAAACCAATATACTTTTGCATTAAATGTATTAATTTCTTGTAAAAAACTTTCTTCATTTTCATAAGATATAATGGTACTAGCCCTAGAGAAGTTTGAGTTAAACGACGTGTTAGTATTCGGATACTGAAAGTTATTTACTTTTTTATCAAATACATTTTTAAATAAAGGGTGTTTAAAATTTATGGTAGTAATTTTTAAAGAATCTACCTTTTTAGTTGCAATTTTTCCAATACCTAATGTTTTTAAGAGCGTATTATACGATTTAAATTCTGCCTTAGCATTAGGAATGATAGTGAGGCTTCCTCCATTCTTTATATAATCAACTAAGCTTTTATGTAAACTTTCAGGTATTCTGGTTAATTCATTTAAAACAATAAGTTGTTGTTTAGATATAGCACTGTAATTTACATTTTGTATAGTTGAAGGAGTAAAGTTAAATTGATCAGTGGTGAATATTCTAGATAAAAACTCATTATTATCGCCAATAGCTAAAACATTAATTTTTTCATTAGCATGAATAGAAAAAAAGAAATGATTGTCAAATTCAAAAGTATCATTAAAATCAATCTTAACATCACCAGAGTAGTTACTTAAGTTTTCAATAGCGAAATTGATTGTTTTTTCAGCATTCTTTTCTATGGTAAACGTTTGTTTACTAATCAGTACCTTTCCGTTATAAATAGCAATAGGCACATTTTCTTTTTTACTGCCTTGGTTTTTAATCTTAATATTTATAGTGTTTTTAGCATTCGTATTGGTTTTAAGGAATACACTATCTATTGCTAAGTTTTCTCTTTTTTCAGGTAGAATTTGAGTTAAGGTAATAGGAAAAGAAACGTTATTTAAAATAGCAGGTGTTGTATTTTGAAAATCTGAAACTATAATATTTTCTGTGCTTTCATTAATATTTGCTAGTTTTAATAAGATGTCATTTGCCGATATGCTTTGAACAGTGTTTTTTATGTTGAATGCTATTTTCTTTAACTCATCACCAGAAATATTTTGATATATATTCGTGTTTGTTACAAGAGAGTAGGTGTTACTTGATACACTATTTTCTGCGATTTCTTGTGCGGCAATTTTTAAAAGATTTCCTTTAGACCCTTTTGCATTTGTACTTAAAGAATTATCTAAATAAATAGCAATATGATTTTTGGTGTTTGCGATTTCTTTATTGCTGAAAAAAGGTTGAGCAAAAGCAAGCACTAATGCACTAATAAGTAGTAAACGAGTACATAGCACTAGCCATTTTTTTAATTGAGAGCTTTTTCTGTTTTTAATTACTAAATTCTCTAAAAACGCAACATTAGTAAAAGGTACTTTTTTAAATTTTCGTAATTGAAATAAGTGTACTAGAATAGGAATGATTAATAGGAATAAGAAATATAAAATTTCTGGATGTTTAAATTGCATTATAGACGATTTATGATGTAAAAATAGAAAATAGATTTAATAAAGTTTTGTTAAGATGAATTCAAGTTGTAAGCAAAGCATTAAATTTGTTACTTTACTCAAAACAATTAGCTAATGTCGTTATCCGAGTGTGAGTGTAGTACGTATATACCATTTCAAAAAACAGGTTTTTTTTCTAGAATGATGTGTGATTATTTGGAGAAAGCAGAAAAGTTAACTCGTTTTTATCATAATTATCCGAATAAAAAAGGATTTCAAAATCAAATTTTAGAAAAAAAAGATACATTTTCTAAATTGAACAGAACAGTTTTAGTTGAGGTTTTAAAAGAGCAATACAAAGAAGAAAAAGTCTCGGAAAGTACAAGAAAGCATATTGAGTTACTTTCCCTGGACAACACCTTTACAATAACAACAGGACATCAATTAAACTTATTTACAGGGCCATTATATTTCTTATATAAAATTATTTCAGCCATTAATTTAGCTGAAGAATTAACAGCAACATATCCTAACGAAAATTTTGTTCCTGTATATTGGATGGCTACAGAAGATCATGATTTTGATGAAATTAATTATTTTAATTTTAAAGGTAGAAAAGTACAATGGAATTCAGATCAGCAAGGTGGAGTAGGACGATTTAGTACAGAGGGATTATCTGAAGTTTTTGAAGCTTTTTCTAAAGAATTAGGGAATTCTAGAAACGCCCAATTTTTAAAAGAGTTATTTACTGAAGCCTATATAAAACATGATAAACTTGCCGATGCGACGAGATATATTGCAAATACATTATTTGCAGAGTTTGGCCTTGTTGTAATTGATGCTGATGATACGAGATTGAAATCATTATTTAAACCATATATTTTAAAAGATTTACTAACATCTGTCTCTTTTGAACATGTTACACAAACAAATAAAGAATTAGAAGTTGTAGATTATAAAATTCAGGTAAACCCAAGAGAAATCAACTTGTTTTATCTTACAGATAATTTAAGAGAACGAATTGTTTTTGAAGATGATGTATATAAAGTTAATAATACAACTTTAAGTTTTTCTAAAGAAGAAATTTTTGAAGAGGTAGAAAAGTATCCTGAACGATTTTCACCAAATGTTATTATGAGACCTTTGTATCAAGAAGTTATTTTACCTAATTTATGTTACATTGGTGGAGGAGGAGAGTTGGCATATTGGATGCAGTTGAAAACATATTTTGAAGCTGTTGAAGTGCCTTTTCCAATTCTTTTACTACGTAATTCAGTTCAAGTAATTAGCCAAAAACAGTATGGAAAGTTAGAAAAACTTTCTATATCTATAGAAGAGTTGTTTTTAAAACAGCAAGACTTATTAGCCAAAAAAGTAACTGAAAATGCAGAGGTGAGTTTTAATTTTGAGCAACAAAAAAGTGTTTTAGAAGAACAATTTACTAGTTTAAGGACTGTTGCATCACAAACAGATGCATCTTTTATTGGGGCTGTGAATGCCCAAGAGAAGAAACAAATAAAAGGATTAGAAAATTTAAGAAAGCGGCTGTTAAGAGCAGAAAAAAGAAAGCAATCGGATGTAGTAAGTAGAATTACAAAATTACAGGACGAAATATTACCAAATCAAAGTTTAGAAGAACGTAAACGTAATTTCTCAATGTATTATTTAGAGTATGGAAAAGATTTTATTCCAACTCTTAAAAAGGAATTAAAACCATTACAATTAGAGTTTTTTGTGTTGGTGAAATAAAAACTCAAATTTTAGAGAATTTGTATCATAAAGAAAAAGGACTTGAAAATTTATTTCAAGTCCTTTTTTAGATGGTTCTAGTGTTTTAATAAGAATAGTTTAGTATATGACAAAAACTTAAAAATAATTTTTCGTAGTCAAGGTCGAGCGTAGTCGAGACCTTGTTATTGTTAGAAATTTTAATAAAAACCTCTCGACTTCGCTCGAGGTGACAAGACAAACCTGTTTCTAAATAAGATTTTAATTTTTAGATACATACACTAAAATGTATTTTTTATCATGTACAAAGTAAGAATAGTTATATAATTAATTTTTGTCCGATTCTTAATGTCGTTGTTTTTCTAATTTTATTGGTTTTACAAATACGACTTATCGAAGTACGATTTTTATAAGCAATACCAGATAATGTGTCCCCTCTTTTTACAATATACACCTTACGTTTACGTTTTTTATAAGCTATAGCTTTTTCATAAGAGTTTAAAGTAACTAATTTGCTTTGTCTTTTTGAACTATGGTAATACGTTGTAGCCCAGTCTTGAGTTACCCATAAATTCTTGGCTCTAATTTTATAATCTGTTTTAAAATTTAATACATATTCAGGGTTAATAGCAATTCCTTTATATCGAGTTTCTAAATGTAAATGACTACCTCTAGATCTCCCAGAATTTCCTCCTAAAGCAATAACTTGCCCTTTCTGAACGAAGTCATTTTTTTTCACTTTAAAACCAGATAAATGTGCATAAACTGTTTCTAAGCCATTAGTATGTCTTATGACAACTGTTTTTCCATATCCAGTGCTCCTCCCAGCAAAACGAACTTTACCAGGCAAAATACTAAACACACTATCTCCAGTTTCTAAATCAATATCAATACCTCTATGAGGTCTGTTTTTTCTCCAACCATAACGAGAAGTAATAACATGTTTTTTTCCGACTGGAGAAGCATAAGTAGTATCAGAAAATACAATCTCAAAAGGAAACTTTATGTTAGGATTTCTATACGCAGTAAATTGAGAAGTAACCCAGTTTTCTGTAAAGCATGTATTAGTAAACTCCTTTTTCAGAGTATCTTTTTTTACGCTATTATTTTTTAAATACTTACTGTAGCTTTCTGCAATTTTTATGTTTTTTAATTTTTTCTGAGCTGAAATAGTTAGAGTGTTACAAATAATGAGTAGTAGATAAATAGTTTTTTTCATTTTCAATTAAAAAATTATGTGTTTTTATAGTTATTTTACAAAGTTTAAAGGGTCTAGGTTTTTATTGTTATGCTTTACTTCGTAATGTAAATGAGGTCCTTTCGATAATCCTGTATCGCCAGTATAACCTATTACTTCTCCTTTTTTTACAAACGCTCCTTTTTCAAGTTTAAAACTGTCTAAATGCGCATACCAAGTTTCATACCCTTTAGCATGACTAATAATAATTAAGTTCCCCCAATTTCCTTGGTAAGAAGCATTAGAAAGAACTCCGTCTGCTGTAGCAACTACTGGTGTACCAATTGTAGCTCTAATATCTATACCTTGATGAACCTTGGCTTTCTTATGCTTATTAAAATGCCTTAGTTTACCAAAATGTGAAGTGATATCAGCAACAGTTTTATTTTGAATTGGAAAAATAGAAGGAATTGAACTATGATTGGTAGTTATGATAGGTAAATTATTGTTAAAACCATTTTTATTGAATGAAAGTGAACAGATAGCAACAATAGGAATTAGGATTAAGTATTTAGTTTTATGTAGCGTGTTTGTTTTGTTTTTTAAAATCATTTCTAGTCTTTGTTTAATTATAGGTTGTTTAAAATAACTGTATAATTTTACATTCGTTTTAGTGTTAATTTCCTTTTTAAGTAGCTTCAAATAAGCTATTATATTCACTTTATTTGTATGTAATACTTCTTCATCTACTTGAAATTCATGTACAGTTTTTAATGATTTTCTGAAATAATATACAACTGGATTAAACCAAAATAGGACAAGGTATATTTCGGTAAGTAGAAGATCTAATGTATGTTTGAAATCAACATGTTTTTTTTCATGTTCAATAATTAGTGTATCTATATTATCTTGAATTGATTTAGGAATAAATATCCAATTAAAACAAGAGAATACTTCAGTAATATTGGCGTAAATGAAGGTGTATTTACCAGATTGTTTTACATGAGATTTATTCTTTAAACGTATAAGTTTTTGAATAGATTTAATTAGAGAAAAAAGAGTAATGCTAACTCCAAGGAAATAAATTATTATTAAGATAATTGAATAATTGACACTTTCTTTTAATGCTTGAATTTCAATTATGTTTTTAGTAATTAATGGAGAGATATTAATGAATTTTGGGATATTAATAACACCAGTATTTATAGGTGTAAAAAAATCTATAAGAGTTAGAAGGATTGAAATAGGAATAAATAATAATAATATATATCTATTTAACTGAAAAAAAGTAAATTTCCTTAATAACAGTAAATAAACCAGATAAAAAATGATGAAAATAAAACTACTATATAAAAGGAATGCTAAATAACTATTCATCTTGTTCTTTTAAAGTTTGTATTTTCTTATCGATAAGTTCTTTAATTTCCTCTAATTCGGCAAGATTCAAGTTTTCATTTTTAGTAAAATGAGAAGCAAATTTACCTGCAGAACCATTAAAAAAACTAAATATTACATCGTTCATATACTCTTTAAAGTATTTGTTTTTACTTATTAAAGGATAGTATTCTCTTGTTTTACCAAAACTTTTATAGGCTATAAAGTTTTTCTTTACTAAAACTCGTACAACTGTAGAAATTGTAGTATAAGCTGGTTTGGGTTCAGGGAATTGATTCACAATATCTTTTAAGAATGCTTTTTTAAGCTTCCATAAATAATGCATTATTTGTTCCTCAGGCTTAGTTAATTTATTCATATGACAAATATATAAAATCAATATACTATAACTATAGTTGTAGTAATAAAAATATGTTAAAGTAGTTTAAGTATTAGAAAAAACTTAATGAATCTGCCACAATACACTTAATATTAGTAAAATAGGTAGTGTTAATGAAACAATTATTGCGATTGAATTTAAAATTATACCAATAGAGAAATTAATTCTGTAAGAGTTGATTACATTAATTATAGAAGTAATTAATAAGATAATACAGGTAATCATACCAATAATTTATATTTAAAGATATAAGAGTTTAAATTTCTACTATCTAAAAAAAAGAAAATAAGAACTCCTAAACCAACTAAAAAAGTAGGATATAAAATAAGAAAGACTTTTTTCATGAATCAAAATAACTAAAGAAAATAATTAAGTGTATTTCCACTAATTATCAAAAAAGCTAAATACATTACCACCATAGCGCTTTTCGTAACTAAACTTTGGATGATCAGCAAGCGATGTATGTTTTGAGTGCTCAATAACGAGTAATCCATCTTCATTTAAAATGTTTTTATCAAAAACTAAATCAGCAATTTTAATAAACTTATCTACTTCAAAATCATAAGGAGGATCAGCAAAAATGATATCTGTTTTTAAAGCAGTCTTTTCTAAAAATTTAAAAACATCACTTTTAAAACTTGTAATATTAAGTTCTAATTCTTTGGCAATTTTATTGATGAATTTCACACAACCAAAATGTGCATCTACAGCGTAAATAGTTTCTGTTCCCCTTGACCCAAATTCATAGCTAATGTTACCAGTACCAGCAAAAAGATCTAAAACAGTTATATTATCGAAATAATATAAGTTATTAATAATATTAAATAACGATTCCTTAGCCATATCGGTAGTAGGTCGTACGGGTAAATTCTTAGGAGCAGAAATTCTTTTACTTTTATATTTTCCTGAAATTATTCGCATTTAAGAGAGTAATAAGTAATGTGCGTGTTTAAAGAAAAATTCAGATTTTTCGAAGAAATCATGATTAGGTTCTAAAAACTCAATATTTTTTATATAATTTTTAGTAATGTTATAAATGTCAAATTCATTAATAATATTTCCGCAAAAATACACTGTTAATTCATTTGCATTCATTTCTAATTGTTCAATGCAAAATAAAATATAATAAATGAAATCTTCTTTAGATTTGTAATGAAAAGAATTATACAAAGAAAATTCATTGTCTTTTACAATACCAACATCCATACTGCTGTAAGATACATTAATGAAAATGCAATCTTTATTTAAGCTATTCTGTTGTTGTGCTATTTTATCTATAAATAAACTAGAATGATGTTTAAATTCAAATTCACCAAAATTTTGGAATAAATAGTTGTTAATATTTACATAGGGTATATAAACATTATGAATGTTGTTAGTTAAACTATCGTAGGTAACAAAGTCAGAAGATAATGTTTTAATGGTGTATTGTAAATATGATTTTAAATGACTTTCATCGAAAAAATCATTAGGAACTAATGTCGATAAATTATTCTGATGAATTACGGTAACTTGATCAAAATTTACTTGTAAGTCTTTATCGCTTTCGAAAATTTCTACTACTTTTTCTAGTAGTAAGTTAGGCGTAGCTAATCTTTCCTTGAATACATATTCAGATACTACTAAAATTTCTTTAGTAGGAATGTCTTGTACACAAAAAGAAAATCCATCCAAACTAAATTGGATGGATAATTTTTTCTGTTGTGATGATATTGCTTTATTACTTCTCTGCTGTAGCTTTTGCATTATCGTCTTTATCATATAAAGGAGGCCAGTTACCACCTGTAGAAACTTCATTTAAAGATCCAACTGATACAAATTGACCTTTAATTTGATCCGCTTCAATAGCTTCTAATTCTTGCTTTACCAAGTGCTTTGGTAAATCCTTTAATATATATTTTTTGTCAACTTTAGCTTCAAATACAGGAACGAATAAACCTGTAACTTTTTCTATTAAACCAGTTTCTAATTTAAATTCTTGATCAGTATCTGGAACTTTAAACATTGTTTTAAAGTCTCTATCTTTAAAATAGTCAAGAATAAGATCATAATCTTTGATACGCTCTTTACGGATAGATTTCTTTTGTGTAATTCCACCACCAACATTCACAATAGTATCTTGGTTATATACCTCAATGATTGGTAAAGAGTCATTTTCGATGAAATAGATTAAAGAATCTTTATTACTTGCATAAGAATTCTTTACATCTTTATATTTGATTTGAGCATCTCTTATTAATTTAAGCTTATCAATTACCTTAGCGTAACGCTTCTTTTTCTCGACACCAAATTTAATTGGTTCCATTACACCTTGATAAATCAGATAAGATAAATATCCAGCTATAGCTAATAAAAGTATAGAAATTAGACCTCTAAGTTTTAATGGAACGAATTTCACAATAAGGTATGCTAATAAAAATGCACCTATTAAAGCTCCTACAATTAGTAATGCTAACATTGTTTTTAGATTTTTAAAGTATGATAATCGCAAATCTACAATTTTTTTTCAATCATGAAAACAAATATTTAATAATACATTTACCTTTGTCAATATATTTTAAATATGATTAAATCTGCTAACGATTTCCATAAAGAGATAATTCAGAAATTTTCTTACACACCTACGCAAAAACAATTGGAGTTAATAGACCAATTAGCAACGTATATTTTTAATACAGATGCTAACAAATTGTTTTTGTTAAAAGGATATGCAGGAACAGGTAAAACTACGGTAATCAGTACAGTAGTGCACAGTTTATGGAAAGCAGGAAAAAAAGCGGTACTATTAGCTCCAACGGGAAGAGCGGCAAAAGTTATATCAGGGTATTCTAAACGGCAAGCATTTACAATTCATAAAAAGATTTATTTCCCTAAAAAGCAGACCAACGGAGGTGTAAGTTTTGTAATGCAACCCAATAAACACACAAACACCATTTTTATTATAGATGAGGCTTCTATGATATCTGATCAAGTACAAAACGCAAAACTATTTGAAAATGGTTCTTTACTAGACGATCTGATTGCATATGTATATTCAGGGAAGAATTGTAAGTTAGTATTTATTGGAGATACAGCACAGTTACCACCAGTAAAGTTAAATGTAAGTCCAGCTTTAGATGGAGATAAACTATCACTTCATTTTAACAAAGATGTTACTATAATTGAACTAGATGAGGTTGTTCGACAACAGCAAGACTCTGGTATTTTAGCTAACGCAACAGATTTGAGGTTGTTAATTCAGAATGAAGGAATGGATTTTCAATTCGATGTTAATTATCCAGATATCATTCGTTTACAAGATGGATATGAGATTCAAGATGCAATTACAGATGCATATGATGGAGACATTGGTGTAGAAGATACTGCGATTATTGTACGTTCCAATAAAAGAGCAAACCAATATAATGCCCAAATACGAACAAAAATCAGAGGACAAGAAAATGAAATTTCTGTAGGTGATTATGTAATGGTAGTTAAAAACAATTATTTCTGGTTGAAAGACTCCTCATCGGCAGGTTTTATTGCTAATGGAGATATTTGTGAAGTACTACGAATTCATAATATTAAAGAATTATATGGATTTAAGTTTGCCGAGGTAACTATTAGAATGATAGATTATCCAGATATGAAACCTTTTGATACTGTATTACTTTTAGATACATTAACGAGTGAAAGTCCATCATTAACTTATGAAGAGTCTAATCGTTTATATGAAGCTGTTAAAGAGGATTTTGCTCATGAAAAATCTAAGTATAAACAGTTTATGGGAGTTAAAAAGAATAAATATTTTAATGCATTACAAGTAAAGTTTTCTTACGCAATGACTTGTCATAAATCTCAAGGAGGGCAATGGAAAACCATTTTCATAGAGCAACCCTATTTGCCAGATGGAAGCAGTGTAGAATATTTACGTTGGTTATATACTGCAGTGACCAGAGCTCAAGAGAAATTATATTTAATAGGCTTCAAAGATGAAAGTTTTGTTTAGTATGGACAATAGATATTTATTATCAGGCATTAGACACAACAACTTCGGGAAAAATTAATTCAGAATTTATATCTTTGAATTCTGTTATATTAATTAAACATATTATCTAAGTCTTTCTTAAAAGATCAACTCGAAAAAACGAGTAATTAAAGCATAGAAATCTTTTAATTTCTAATGTTTAGATAATAACACCATTTATTCTACAAAATTTTAAACAAATCAATTTATTGCAAACTCATTGTATTGCATTTGTGATGCTTTTTAAGCATTTCAGCATGTGATTAATACAATAATTAAAATGAATAACAAACAATTAATTAGTAGAGATATAGAACTATTCTACAATAAAGTATCGGAAGAGACCCGACTAGAGAAAGGAATGGGAGTATTTGAATTTGAGAGAATTAAATCTCTAATAGAAAGATATTTGTCTTCCTCAGCTTCAAAAATAATTGATGTTGGAGGTGGCACTGGAAAATACTCAGAATGGCTTGCTAAAAAAGGACATCAAGTTCATTTAATAGAACCTGTTTCAAAACATATAGAAATAGCAAAAAATAGGGCTAATAAATTAAAGAATAAGTTTTCAATTCAACTAGGCGAATCTAGAAAATTGGAGTTTCCTAGTAATTATGCTGATCTAATAATTTTACACGGACCTCTTTACCATCTTCAAAAAAAAGAAGACAGAGATTTAACCATTCGTGAAGCCAAACGTGTTCTTAAAAACAATGGAATTATTTTAGGTTTTGCGATTAATTACACTGCATCAACCTTAGTTGGATTATTAAACGGTTTAATTCACAAAAAGGCATTTTTTGATATGTGTACACAAGAATTGACAAATGGAATACATAACCCGCCAGATGATTTCCCTTGGCTTTTAACCGAGGCTTATTATCACAACCCCGAACAACTTAAACAAGAATTTCTAGCTCAAGAGTTAACTTATTTAAATACATATGCAGTTGAAGGAATATCTTGGTTAGATAAAGATTATTTTGCAAGTATGCTAAATGATAAAAAGAAAAAAACACTATTAGAACTTATTAAAGTAACGGAAAACGATAATCAGCTACTAGCATTCAGTCCACATATGATGATTGCTTTAAAAAAACAAAACACTTATGGAAAATAAAGAACGTTATTATAAAGCATTAATAAAAAATGCAGGTCAACTGAATGAAATTGACCTTGGAGAAAAATTATATCTCGACGAAAATGAAACGAGAAAAATAATTTCTCAACTATTATCTGAGCATAAAATTGAATATGTAGAAAATAGAACTTGTAATTATAGTGCTGTAAAAAGAAAAAATAAAAGCAGGTAACATTGTATCCCGTTATGTTATGTTTTCCAAAATAAGGATAACCGTTTTTAAACCATTTTATGATTTTATCATACTGATTTTAATAGAAATATATTAAGTTTAGAGATCAAATAATTCTAAAATGAAAAAAATACTAAGCACATTTCTAATTTTACTTTTGTATACTGTACAATCACAAAATAAAATAGATGGATTTCTGTCTGCTAATAAATTTTCACAACAAATAATAAGTCAGTATGATGGAACATACTTTTGGTTGATTCATAATTCAAAATATACTATTGTAGATACAAAAGGAACTGTAATTATGAAAGATATAGGTATGAAAAATGTTTTTCAACCTGCCAATAATATAGCAGAGATACATAATGGAATATTCGTAGATTATAATAAGGAAAAAAGACGTAGTAGATTTGTTTCTCTCCAACATAAAAAGCCATTAACAGATTATGTGTATAGTGAAATTATTCCCTATAATAATGGTACTTATTTGGCTGTTAAAGATATAGTTGGTAAAAAAGAATATCATTACTTGGATCAGGACTTGAAAATTCTTTATAAAGCTAAGTTGAATTTAAAGACTAAAAATTCTGGGAGGTTTGCTTCTTTTAGAGCACAGAATTATAGTAAAGATAAGCTGATTCAAATTTTTGGTGCATTTAATGAAGAACTTGTAAAATCATACGATCATAAAAAATTAAAGTATGGTTTTGTAAATAAATATGGTAGATTAACTATTCCTAAAAAATTTGCATGGGTAGCCGATTTTTCTGAAGGACTATCTTCTTTTCAGAATGATGAAAAATTATTTGGCTTCATAAACAGTAAAGGAATTGTTGTTATACCAGCAAAGTTTAGTAAAAAACCATACTCTTTCTCTAGCGGTAGAGCTAAAGTGGTTTCAAAAAAAGGTTTTTTAGGATTTATAGATACGAAAGGGCAAGTAGCTGTGAATCCTAAATATAAATATGCTACAAACTTTTATAAGAATAGAGCATTAGTTAAAGAAACAAGAATTTCTCCAATATTGTTAATTAATGAAAAAGGAGAAGTACTTAAAGAGTTTGATAAAAATTTTAAAACTCATTTTCAAGAAAGAGCAGATGCATTTATGAACCCAGCTATATTTGATGAATATTTGACACATATTAATCAGACTTTAAAACAATTGGTAGATTTTAAAAAAGCTATTTTTCATAAAAACATTAATGCTTATGGACTAGTGGATATTGAGGGAAATATTATTTTAGATTTCAAGTATAGTTCGTTAAAAGATTACAATAACGGATTGATGTTAGCTATTGTAAAACAAGGAAATTCAAGAAAAGAGGGGTTAATGAATGAAAAAGGTGAGTTTATTGTAGAAGCAGGAGAATCTGAGTTTTAAAAGTATTTTTTGGATTTTTTTCACTAATTTTTTTATTCTTAGTTGTTAACTATCGTAGAATTTACGACTCAATGCTAAATACCTAAAGACTAAGTCAAAATGTTAGTGTTTTGTTAAACAAGGTGACTTAAAATGGTAAAAAGACTACATTTGTTAATCAATCATAACTATTAAAAATGAACAAAAAAATATTTGTTTGCCTTTCATTTTTGCTGATTTCAGTATCAGTTCTAAGTCAAAAACCAAAAAAATTAACTACAAATCAAATTTACGAGAAAGTTCAAAAACTAAACTTTTTAGGTTCTGCTTTGTACGTTGCTGCACATCCAGATGATGAGAATACACGATTAATCGCGTACTTAGCCAATAAAGCAAAAGCAAGAACATCGTATTTATCGTTAACAAGAGGAGATGGAGGTCAAAATTTAATAGGTCCAGAAATTCGTGAATTATTAGGTGTAATTCGTACCCAAGAGCTATTAGCTGCAAGAGGAGTTGATGGTGGAGAACAACGATTCTCTAGAGCAAATGACTTTGGGTTTTCTAAACACCCTGATGAAACATTAGATATTTGGGATAAAGATAAAGTCTTGGCAGATGTAGTTTGGGCTATCCGTACTTTTAAACCAGATGTTATTATCAATAGATTCGATCATAGAACACCAGGAACTACCCATGGACATCATACAACTTCTGCAATGTTAAGTGTTGAAGCTTTTGATTTAGCTGCAGATAAAACAAAATATCCTGAACAATTAAAATACACATCTACTTGGCAACCCAATAGTTTATATTTCAACACGTCTTGGTGGTTTTACGGAAGTAGAGCAAATTTTGAGAAGGCAGATAAAAGTAAAATGTTAGATTTTGATATCGGAGTTTATTATCCTTTAAAAGGGGTTTCTAATAATGAACTTGCTTCAATGGCTAGTAGCCAACATTTATGTCAAGGTTTTGGACGTTTAACTACAAGAGGAGAGCAAACAGAATATGTAGAATTTTTGAAAGGAAAATTTCCAAAAGATAAAAAAGATATTTTTTCAGGAATAAACACTACTTGGAATAGAGTAGAAGGAGGTGGAGCAATTGGAGATATTTTATATGATGTGGAGAAAAATTTTGATTTTGTAAACCCTTCAAAACATCTATCAAGTTTATTGAAAGCATATCAATTAATAGAAGGATTAAAAGATGAGCATTGGAAAGCAATAAAATCTAAAGAAATAAAAGCAATAATTGAAGCTTGTGCAGGTTTGTACCTAGAAGCTTCAGCAAAAACATCAAGTACAACACCAAATTCAGATATCAAAGTAGATTTTGAAGCTTTAAATAGAAGTAAAGCTTCAATGGATTTAACTTCGATTGAATGGTTACCAAGCAAGAAAATAGTAAAGAAGGATATAGCTTTATCGGATAATAAGAGAAAAAACTTTACAGAAAGTATAGCTGTAGGAAGTTTGGACTATTCTGCTCCATATTGGTTAGTTGATACTTGGGGATTAGGAATGTACACAGTAAAAAATCAAGAGTTAAGAGGAAATCCAGAAACTTCTCGTCCAATTCAGGTGAAGTTTAACTTGATGATTGAAGATACTCCAATTTCATTTACAAAAAATGTAATACGAAGATATTCTCAAAGAGATAAAGGAGAAATTTACGAGCCTTTTGAAATTTTACCTAAAGTAACAACAAAGCTAAAAGATAAAGTACTAATATTTTCGAATAGTAATTCGAAAGAAGTAGCAGTAGAAGTAAGATCAGGAGAAAAAAATGCTACAGGAAAAGTAGCTTTAAAAGTTCCTAGTGGGTGGAGTGTTACTCCAAAAGAATTGAGTTTTAATATTGCTCAAAAAGGAGATAAGCAAGTAGTTTTATTTACGGTTTCACCTTCTAAAAATCAATCTGAAGGGTATATTGAAACAATTGCCACTATTGGAAATCAGAAGTTTGATAAAGAATTAATTGAAATCAACTATAACCATATTCCTAAACAATCTGTTTTACTACCATCAAAGGCAAAAGTAGTTCGTTTAAATATAAAGAAAGAAGGAAAAGAAATAGGTTATATTCAAGGATCTGGAGATGCTGTTCCTGAAAGTTTACGTCAGATCGGTTATAATGTAACAGAAATTACTCCAGAAGAAATTAATGAATCCAATTTGAAAAATTTTGATGCTGTTGTAATTGGGATTAGAGCATACAACACTAAAAAAGTGCTGCAGTTTAAACAAAAACATATACTAGATTATGTTAAAAACGGAGGGAATGTTGTGGTACAGTACAATACGAATAGAAGAGTAGATGTAAAACCACCTTATGATTTACAGTTATCTAGAGACAGAGTTACTGATGAATTTGCTAAAGTAACCATGCTTGCTAAGGATCATTCTGTTTTAAATTATCCGAATAAAATCACAACTAACGATTTTGAAAATTGGGTACAAGAAAGAGGTTTGTATTTTCCTAATAAATGGAGTGATGAATACACACCTATTTTAGCGATGAATGATAAAGGAGAGTCTCCGAAACAAGGAAGTTTATTGGTTGCCAAATATGGAAAAGGAAATTATGTTTATACAGGTTTAAGTTTCTTTAGGGAACTACCAGCGGGTGTTTCTGGAGCCTATAAATTATTTGCAAACTTACTTTCTGTAAAAGAAAATTAGAGATATAAGATATAGTCATATTTAAACCTCACAGATTTTTTAAAATCTGTGAGGTTTTTTAATTAGTAATATCATAAATAACGTGAGTTCGATATAAATCATGATGAAATTCAAATTTTATCCCTTTTTCAATAGAGTATTACTTAATTTATTAAGGTAAAGGTTATGTTCCGATAAAACGAAAATAGATTATAAAACTGCAGAAATAAATCTAGAATATGAAAGATGATTTGTTTTATCGAATTTAGCTACGTATTAAATAAAATATAGACTTATTTTTAATTTATTTCTGATGAAATTATATTATACAAATTATAGAAAAAAAGAAGGTGTTGATTCTAAGTTTCCTATTGAAGTTAATGAAGATAATACAGTGAATGTATTTCTTTCTTTAGTAGATGATGTAGAGAGTTTTTTTGGTTTAATTGATGATGATAATAATTGTGTTCAATTTGTAAATGAAGAAAAAAAGTGGCTATTAGATGTTCCAAAACCACCAGGTTTTGAAAATTTACAAGCATATCTTAGTGATAAAGATTGTTTGTCTTTAATTATGGATATTTTTAGAAAAAAGAAGATTGTAATAACAACTAAATTATATAAGGTTAATATTATGCATGAAACTTTAGATGATGTATTGTTTAGAGAAAAATAATAATATTGAAAATAAAAAAATGACGTCAGAAGAATTTGTAAAACGATTTTATAAGGAAAAACAGAGTTATTTGAGTGATTGTATAGCAGAAGGAGAACCTGAATTATTAACAAGTTCTTTAATAAAATCATTGAAGCTTGATGAAAATCAAAAAGTAATTATGAGTAAAATAGTAGATACTATTTTAATAGACACTTATTATTCTATTTTGTTGGGTTTAGACGGAGGTTCCTCAATAGGAGGAATACAGGAAAGTTATAGTATTAAAGGAGAAGACGGCGAGGAAATTAATGACGGGGATATTGGAGGGTATGCATATGAATATTTTCAAGAGTTAACGTAAATAATACTTACTTTTTTTGATAAATTTCCGATCGATCTTACAAGTTTAAAAATTTGTGAGGTTGGTTTTGTTTGTACTCATAAGTCAATGATTTCATATACTTAATAAGTATATTTACAAATTCTAAAAAACCAATTCAACGATTTTGAAAAAGGCAGTTTATTATATGTTGTTAAGTGCATTAAGTTTTACATTCTTAAACGTATTCATAAAATATTTATCCGATTTTTCAACCTATCAAAAAGTGTTTTTTAGAGCTTTAGGATCTTTAGTGTTTACCATGGGGTATTTAATGTATCATAAAATTCCGATGGGAGGTAATCAAAAAAAGTTGCTAGTCGTAAGAGGTTTGGTTGGTGTAATGTCAATGGGGTTGTTTTTTGCATCTACTGCATATTTATCTATAGGGACAGCTGTTTCTTTACGCTATATAGCCCCGATTTTTGCTGCAATATTTGCTGTGTTTTTTTTAAAAGAAAAAATAGTTAAGTTACAATGGTTCTATTTTGTCATCGCTTTTTTAGGAGTGTTATTAATTAAAGGTTTTGATGATGAAATAAATATTTTGGGTTTAACTTTAATTTTGATGTCTGCTTTTTTTAGTGGGTTAGTTTATGTGGTAATTTCTAAAATAGGAAACAAGGATCATCCGGTGGTTATTGTAAATTATTTTATGTGGATTTCTTTGATTTTAGGTGGAGTTTTATCGATTTCCAATTGGAAAACCCCTCAAGGAAATGAATGGTTTATTCTATTAAGTCTTGGGGTTTTTGGTTATTTCGGACAATTATTTATGACCAAAGCTTATCAGTTAGGTTTAGTAAATAAAGTAGTACCATTAAAATATATAGAGGTGATTTTTACTATGATTTTAGGTGTTTTTTGGTTTGGAGAATCATATCCAATCCTAAGTCTATTAGGTGTTGCTATGGTAATCTTGGCATTAGTTTTAAATGTATTGTACAAGCAGAAGACTGAGTAAAGTTATAAGTAGTGAAAAAAATGAAAAAAATACTATTATTAATAGTCCTAAGTTTAGGAATGATTACCGATGACTTTTTAGTTTTTGAGTACACTTGTAATTATCCAGAGTTAGGTCCAAAATTCTATGGATTTCCTTTTGTGCAAGAAACAAATACTACGTGGGTAAATTCCATGTCAGGAGAAATCTATATTCTTGGTTTTATAGGGAATCTAATAATCTGGACACTTATATTTGGAATAGTATTCCAATTACTTAAAAGAATTCGAAATAGTATCGGTTTTAAGGTATTTGTAACAGTACTGATGTTATACGCTCTGTTTTTTTCATGTGTATATTTTTCCATAATAGATTGGCGGTTCAGCTACTCTCATGATGATTTTAAAGTACACTATTATCAATCAAAACCAGATTGTAAACCTATATTTAAGTTTTTAAAATGATATAATACTTTATAAAAGTAAGTATATTGTTTTTTATCGAAAATACATTAAACTCCTATAAAAATATATTCTGATTGAACTCTTATAGTCATTTGCGCTACTTTTAAAAAGAATTATATTTTTTGATGATGTTCTTAAAACAAAGAATACATTTTTTAGCCATTAGCTCTTTTGGATATTCAATAGTATTAGGTTTATTCATTGTATTTCTTGAAGAAATGACAAAGTATCATCTTTTTAAGGAGATTGAATACTTTCCGATGTATATAATGATAAATGCTTTTGTTTTTACATTAACTTTTTATGTTTTTCGAACATATTATGGTCAAAGTAATATCTATAAGAGAATAAAACTAATAGTATTTATATACGCTGTTTTTTTGATTTTAGTTTTTGGAATAAATGCATGTTTATATCAAATAATGTTATGCTTAAACAAAGGTTTTGAGATTGCTTTCTTTCATGGTTTTAAAAATACACTTCTCTGGATTTTAGTTGGTTTATCATTGCTATGGAAAGCATTAATAGTGTTAGGGATTATTTCGTTTTTCTTTACTGAAATAATTCGTTATTTCTTATTAAAAAACGAAAAGGCAGTTGAAATAGAAGAGAAAAAATCTTTTTTTTCAGTAGCATTAATAGTTTTAGTTTTTATCACTTTGTACATTTTTTTTCTAAGACCAACATATGTATATCATAAAACAGAAAGAATAGAAAATACAAATTTACAAGCAGTTATTTATATACAAGATAATTACACGAGTATAGGATTCAGTAACGATTTTGCATACAGGCCAGCTTATGTAGAATTACAAGATTTGTCGGGTGCTCTTGTAGCGAAACAATTTCTTTTGAATAGATGTACTGTACAGATAGGGGAAATATATTTCAAGATTAAAAATAACAAATTGTACTATACAAAATTCGATTACATTGATTTGTCAAATTATCAGTATTACTGTTTTTAATGAAAAGTAAGAAAATGAAGAAATTAACACCACAAGAAGAACGTTATGCAAGATTATCTCATTTTGGAATTCCAGAACAATTTTTTAACAGTATCGGTAACATTGAAGAATTAGAATTTCAAGTTCAAGAACCTAAAGGAGCCTATTTTTATTTTCCTACGATGACAGATTATCAAATATTTTCAGAAGTTGAAGTTACTCCAATTTTCGATTGCGACGAGACATTTTATGCGCTTTTTGAAAAAGAAAAAGTGAGTAAAATTGTGCGTTTTGAACTTGAAAATGATGAAATATATACAGATTACGGATTGAATTGGAATTTACTTTTATTAGATGTTTTATGGAGTTATTATGATGTTGCAATTGAAGAAAAAAGTAGCAAAGCTCTATTTTGCGCTGTCGGAAAACAGTTAGGTTTTAAATCTAGCGAGAAGTTATTTCAACTTTTACATATTCCAGAAGAAGAACTGGAAAAGAAAATGAATACAGAAGGAGATTGGAAAATCGAAATAGCAAAAGAATTGAAATTAATATAAAATTTAGAACAAACTTATAAAACAGTTAATGTAATGGAGACAAAAAAAGAAATAGGAGACCAAGGAGAGGTATTAAATTTAAGTACAGCTTCGAGAGCAATGAATATAGCATCAGACGAAGAACAGATAGAAAAATATGATGAGTATGAAATAACTGCAAATCCGCTTAAAAATATAGTACTTATCTTAACATTAGGCGCTTTAATTTTGTGTGTGTATTTATTTTATACAGGACATTGGGTATGGGGAACACTTTTAGTCTTTGTAACATTATTTTTAGGAATGTTGTCTTCATCCTTAGGAAAAGCAAGTGTAAATAAAAGAATAGCTTACGAAAGCGGATTGCTTATCCCTGCAATAATAATAGAATTAAATCCTATAAAAATCATAGCATTAGCAGATATGCGATCTTCTTCTACACAAGAAAAAGTAATTTGGGGTTGTCAAAAAATGACTCTAAATAATTTACCCAATCACAACATAGAAATAGGAGAAAAAATTCCTTGCGTGAGTTTATTTGGTATAGCAATAAAAGGATACAGAAGACATTTTGAACCTAGACCCATTTCTTGGGGATTCAAAGATAGCAGCGTTATCACTAAAGCTATAACATTTATTACCAACGATAATGATGATTTATCTTTTGAAAACGAATGGGTTATTTTAGAAAGATTGGTCAATACAATGAAAGAGGTAAAAGAAGAAAAAGAAGTGTTGTTTTTTAATGAAGATTTAGATAGAATAGAACTGTAAATGAAAAACATAACATAAAAAAATAAGAAATGATAAAAATTATACTAATCTTTTTGTTTTTTAATGTAGTGTCCTACGGACAAGAATTGCTTCACCTTAATGACTACAATAATAATTTAGATGATGCAAAACCAGGTGAAAAAGTTTATATAAAAAGAAAGACAGGAGAAAAGATGAAGGATGGAGATTATACGTTTCAACTTTCAGAAGGAGGTCAATTTTTAACCTTTTGGTTTTCCATTGAAAATAAAGAAATTCATGGAAATGTTAATGCTGTAATCGGACTTAAAAAGGAAGGCAATTTATTGGCCAAGTTAACAGTCAATCAAGGTATTGTTATGGGATTAAAAAAGTATCATGAAAAAGAAAATTCTTTAGAAAAGGAAATTTTAAAAAAAGGGGATACAATTATCACTAAACGTTACCATAGAGATGCTAAACTTTATTTTGAAAGAGTTATGCTCGGTGCAGAAAGATTATATGAGTATAGTTGTACTGTTTATTATGATGAACCATTGAGGATTGATAAGTGTTCTAAAATAGATGTTGTTAAAGGAATTGAAGAACATTACTATAAAGAAAAATTGATAAAGAGAATAAAGACTAAAAATATTCCAAATACTATAGAAATAATAGAAGAAAATTTTGATTTAAAAAGTAATACTAAAAAAGTAATTATTTATAAAGAAGGAAAAATCAAAACAATATATAAAGATGGTGGTTATAAAATAAAAAAACCAATTGAAGGAGGAGTGTATGAAGAAATATATGATAGTAAGGGAAAACTTATAGACTCTGGAAAAGTATATAATATTATGGGAGGGTGATTTGAAAAAAATGATTTTTCTTTTTTAAGAATTTTATTAGCAAAAAAGTAATCAATTGGAAAAATGACTCTATTAATTTGAAATAATACGTAAAAATTAATTTAGTAGTTTGAAAGTGTATAAATGAGAAAAATATATCTGATAATTTTAATAGTAATAGCTTTAAGTTGTAAAACAAAACAAAGAGAAGTTGTAAAATATCAAACAGAGAAAAAAACTGAAAAAACAATAGATGCGAATTCAGTTTATGAACAAATAGTAGACCTGCCAGAAAATTTAAGAACATTTATTTTTTTCGATTCGGTTTATGTTTATAGAAAACCAGATACATTAAGTAAAGTACTAAAAGTTTTAAACTTCAGTGATACTCAATACACTATTAGTGAACATGTTTTCAATAACAATAAACGTTGGTATAAATTGAAAGGTTGGAATCCAAACTTTAAAAGTGGAGGCTATATACAAGCTAATAAGATGAGTGATTTTTACACTAGTTATAGTAAATATGATGTAGGATTTTTAGGGAAAGTAGTGTCAAAATCTAATAATAAAAAATCATTCTCAATAAAGCTTTTTAATACTGAAACAAATGAGATACATCAAAATTATTCAATACCTAATTATTACAAATACCATTCATTTACTGTTTTATATGAATCTGAACATGCTTTAGAGGAAGCAGATTATATTTTTCATTACAAAACAGATGAAGATGAATGTCCAGGTAGATTTTATGAAGAAATAGTGGTTTCTAAGAAAAATGAATTAATAAAGGTTTGGAGTTCAAATGATGTTGTTTACGATGAAAATGATGATGCATTAGAAAATCAAATTCTTACACTATATATCCCTATAGCAACTGCAAACAAAGTAGTTTTAGCACCTTGGGGGCAATTTAAAGATATTTTGAATTCTGATTTAACTTTAAACACTATAGAGGTAGATTCTTCAATAGCTATTCCAATAACAAATTTAATAGTATTGAAAAATACAAAAGTGTATTCCAAAAGGATAAAAAAAACATCTTTAAAGTATTATAAATGGGATGGAAATGGATTAATATTTATAAAAGAAATTTTTGAGTGAAGAAAAAATATACATATGTGATTATTTTTATTGTATTCGGTATTGCGTTTTTTTTATATCGAATGACATCTTTTTCATACAAACAATTAATACCTATTAAGAAAGTACCAGAACAATACGAATCGTATAAATGGTTAAAAGATGGTGTAGAAACAGAAAAACATGAAATAGTACCCGTTATAAAAGATGTTTCTAAGGATATTAGAATCGTATATTACAATAAAAAAGATACAACAGTAGTAGTAAGAACTAAAAATTATGGTTCATACAGTACGCGTAAACCTAAAATCTTTAAGAATAATTATTATAAGTTAAATGCTAGAGGTAAAATCATAGATAGCTTAGAATTAAAACGTAATGAAATTAGTAAAATTCATGAAGGCTATTTAATTAATCACGATTCGTATTATACATGGTTATTAGATGGAGATAAAACCAGAAAGAAATGCAAAATGATAAATAGAGATTTTTCATTTACAAAAGAACAGACTGAAAAAGAATTAAAGGAATTATACGATAAATCCAAATATGCATTTAGTTATGAGGCGATTCTTGATAATACTGTATTTGATGTTTCAGCTTTTTTTATAGATGATGACTGGACGTTTCTTTTTGGAAATATAACTATGAGCTATAAGAATGAAGATATTTATCCCCCTAAAAGATCAGATAACTACGACGATCGATTTATATTAAATAATATCCGAAATACGAAAGATATTTGGAACCAAAAAAGTAGTTCCTTCAGTCTTAAACATTTTCAAAAAATACAGTATGAAAAATCTAACAGATCACTTATTAATGTTTTTCCATCAAGCTATAATCGTACAGTTGATAAATGGAAAGGAGAAGGTTATATGAATTTTTTGTATCAAAAAGATACGATAGCATTTAAAATGAGGTTAAATTATGAATTAGGTGATATCAATTCGTATTCAGGAGATTTGAATTTTTATACAGATTCAAAATTAAAATTCGGATTACTAGCATGCGATTATAGGTTATTTATTGTAAGAGGTATAGAAAATAATAGTTTTAAATAAGTACTCGAATAATTTAAAAATAATATTTTAGTTATTACAAATAACGATTAATCATTAGAGGTAATTATGAAAGTTTTTAAAATAGTATGTTTATTTATTATTATTCTTTTAGTACAAAGTGCATGTGTTTCTAAAAAGGAAGTGCAAAAGAAAAATGAACCTGAAAAAGAAACTATAATAGAAGAAACAGTTAATGAAGAAAAAGTTGTCGTTAAAAAGGAAGAAAAGAAAAAAGAACTTCCTCAAAAGGTAAAAGTTTTAAAAAAAGCAGATGATGAAATTAGTTTGTTGTTTATAGGGGATTTTATGGGGCATATGGATCAGATAAAAGCGGCTTATAATAAAAAGACAAAAACTTATGAATACGATTCTTGTTTCTCTAAAATAAAGCCCATTCTTAGTGATGCAGATGTAACATTAGGGAATTTAGAAGTTACGTTAGGCGTAAAACCGTATTCAGGTTATCCTCAATTTAGTTCGCCACCATCGTATGCTTCAGCAATAAAAAATGCAGGTGTAGACATTTTAACAACCTCTAATAATCACTCTTGTGACAAAAGAAAAAAAGGAGTAGAACGTACGATTCATGTACTAGATTCTTTGAATATAGGGCATACAGGAACATTTATTAGTGCAGTAGAGAAAACTAAAAACCCAGCGTATGTTATTCATAAAAACAATTTTAAAATAGCTGTAATTAGTTATACCTATGGAACAAATGGATTGAAACCTACAGCTCCAAACGTGGTGAATTATTTAAAGAAAGAAACCATAAAAAGTGATGTTACTTATATTAATTCATCGATTAGTCCAGATCAAATTATAGCCTTCGTGCATTGGGGAGACCAGTACAAAGACTTACCTAACAAATCGCAAAAAGATATGTTCGCATATTTTAAATCTTTAGGAGTAAATATAGTGATTGGTGCGCATCCGCATGTATTGCAACCTATGGAATGGCATAAAGCAACAAAAGAAAATGAACAAGAAAGTTTAGTGGTGTATTCTTTAGGGAATTTTGTATCGCACCAACGTACCTTTCCTAGAGATGGCGGAGCAGTTTTTAAATTATGGTTGAAAAAGGGAGCAGACAATAAAGTGAAAATTAAAAAAGCAGATTATTTTCTAACATGGGTTCATGAGCCAGTAGTTAGTGGTAACAAAGAATATTATGTACTACCTGCAGATGCTTACACTAGCAAACCAGAAACTTTTACTAGGAAAAAAGATTACGATAAAATGATGCGTTATGTAAAACACGCAAGAAAATTACTAGGAGAACATAATAAAAACATAAACGAGTATACAAAATGAAAAATATGATAAAGGCTTTACTAGCTACATTATTTGTTACTACATTTTTTCAATGTCAGAAAAAAGAGAAAACTGAAGAAATGAAAGCCTTTATTGAGGAATTTAAAGGAGAAAATCCACAAGAAATACTAAAAGAAATAGAAAAAAGTATTCAAGTACTCAAGTTATATCAAGATTTTGATGAAGAAGGTCAGAAGGTCAGAGATATTCCTGTAGAAAAAGAAAAGTATCAAACACCATTTCAAATAGATACTTCAAATGTTGAAAAGAAAGTATTAGGTTTTAAATCAGCTATTGGATTTACACAAACGATAAAAGACACAGTATCTGAAATAGTAATGTACAATACTGAAACCAATTATTCAGAATCATTACCTTCAAACGCTACAGAGAAATTTACAGTACAGCAAATATTTTATAAAAATGGGAAAACAGTAACAAATAACCTAGATACATTAGCTGTTAGTTTTGGAAGATATTCTTTTGTAAAAAACTGGGGAAGGCAACATGTTATAGATAGTATTTCTGTAAAGTATTCATTAAGCTATTTAAAACGTTATGATTCTATTGTTTTATCTGAAAAAACTAAAAAAGCTTCGTATAAGAATGCACAAATAAAATTAAAAAAGTTAAAGAATAACTATTGTTATTTGTTAATTGATGATCGTTTAAAAGATGAAAATTATAAAATATACGCATTTAACGATCAAGGAAAACCACTTAGTAAAAAGGGGGGAAGTAGTTCTGCAGTAGAATTGAGCGATACTAAAGAAAATATAAAAAGTTTAGTTCGTTTTTTAGAGAATGTAAAAACTAAAATACAACAAAATAAACTTGAAACTAGAGCAGCAATCATTACCTATATGAATGAAAAAATTAATGCCTTAGATTTTTTAAGAGACGAAGATCAATTTTATCATAGAGATTTTTATTACGAAGGAAATATTGCTGCTTTATCTATTTATTTTGAAAAAGAGGTTGGAGAAAAGATAATATCTTTTACCGCTGTTAATAATGAGATTGATGCAGACTTTTTGTTGAAAAGAACAAAAGATAGTTTAGTTTTTGTAGATCAAGACTTAAGAGAAATCGTTAGCACAGCAAAAACAGGAATTCAACATAAAGGAGGGAATTATTATCAAGACTTTGAAACCAATACTTTTTATTTTTTAAACGAAAGGAAAAAGAAATTACAAAAACTTAATTTAAGAGCAATACTGCCATTTCAAAATGGTATTTATGGAATTTCATCAGAAAATGAATATAGCTTTAAATTATATTCTAAAAATCATGAATTATTATCTAATAAAGCATACAAACAGTATACACAACTAGATCAAGGAAAAATTGTATTAAAAGCTGTTGACGATAATTTTTATTTAGTTGATAAAAATGCAAAAACCAAATTATTAAAAAATGTAGGTTCTCTATATAATGATGGTTTTTCTGAAGGATTTTTAGTTGTTTATAATAAAAAAGATAAAGGTGGATATATAGATAATTCAGGAAACTTGATTATTCCTTTTAAATATAACTATGTCAATAAATTCAGTGAAGGTTTAGCAGCAGTAGCTAAAGAAGATCAAAAGTTCGGTTATATCAATAAAGAAGGAGAGGTAATACTTCCTTTTAAATATGAAAGCGCTAAGGATTTTGTAAACGGATTTGCTATGGTAGAGTTTGATGAACTATGGCATATTATAGACCGTAAAGGAAATGTAAAAGTAACGGCTAAGAGTAAGTATGGTGCATTTTCTGCTGGTGGTGAGGGGCTCGAAAGAGTATACCAAATGGGTGATGAAAGATATGATGCATTCGGTAATTTGATACAAAAAGAGAAAGAATAAATTATTCCAATTTTGCAAGCTCTTTAAATGAATTCTAATTTACATGAAAACAAAGAATCTAGAAACACATAAATTTTTGCCAAGTGGAGAATGGGAAGGCTTCTATTGTTATACCCACTCAACCACAAAACATAAAATGGCGATACATTTAACGTTTAAAAAAGGAAAAGTTTCAGGTTCTGGTACCGATGATGTGAATTATTTTTCTTGGAAAGGCAATTATGATTTGGAAGCTTTTGTTATTACTATGGTTAAAACCTATCCAAGTCATACCGTAAATTATAAAGGTGATATTGATGAAAATGGAATTTGGGGATCTTGGAATATTGGAGCTCACTCTAGTGGTGGATTTCATATTTGGCCAAAGAAACAAAATGCTGATGAAAATGAAAATACCTTAGAACAAAAAGTGTCATTGCCTAAGAAAATAAAAAAATTGACTGTTTAAATAGGTGTTACGTTTTTAACTTCTGCATTTTCAAACACTAATCTGCAACCTGTTGAATAGTTCTTATCACAGGTTAAGTTTATTTTTAAACATTTTTTTTTGTTTTGTTATTTTTTACAAAAAAAAAGAAATTTTTCTTCGTTTTTTTTCTTGTTTTTCAAGGGTTTAAATTATTGTTTTTCAGTTATTTATGTGTTTTTTAGTGTTAAAAAAGATAAACTATTAATCTTCTTTGTTTTAAATGCTTACCTTTGATGCAAGTAGTTGATAATTAATTATTAACTACTTATTCTTCAATTTCTGTTTTTTGATTAATTCAACGTTAATTGCAGGAAATAACACTAATTTCTTGTAATGGAAACATTGTTTGATGGGCGGGGCAAAACAACTTATTTACATTTTATTTTCCTCGCTTTGTCGAGCAGTGACTTGGTAGGCTATAGTTAAGTGCTCAAGTCTGTGTTTTCCCAACTGACATTAGAAAGCATCCAAGTTAAGGCATGTCTTTTTTCATGAATTACTCCACCATTTCCTACGGGATCAAAATTTTCTGGTACTGTTTTATTACCTAATTGTGCACTTCTAACCGCATTGTGCAAACAGTAAAAAAGATCTTCCTGAAAAACTACATCTGTTTGATTTTTTTCTTGTACTTGTTGCATCCAATCTTCAACGGATTCGTCAATTTTAGTGCAAAATCCAAAGAATAAGTTTCGAGCGATTTCACCGTTCATCATTTCTCCAGAAGGTAACAAGTCACCAAACCCAAAAAACCAAGCTAAAGGAAGAGCATTTTCAAATTTCCAACCGATAGCATTTATTGCATTCTGATCGCCACGTTCGGCATTCAAAAAATACATTTCTTCTTCAGTAATAAAATCATTCAGATCATTATTATCTATAAAGTCTAATATCTTTTTATCTGAAAGTTCTTCAGGGCGAATTAATACCCATAAAACTAAAGCTTTTATAGCGTGTAATCTTTTTGCAATTTCAATTTTAGGTCTTAGTTCTACTTCTTTTTTCCAAGGTAAAGAAGCAGCATATCTAAAACCATGAGAGGTGCAAATTTTACTAATTTCTTTTCTTTCTTCTGATAAATCTACAGATACCATTATGTTTTTTATTTAAATAAGTTTATTGATACAGTTGCTAATTCAGAATTAGGAAACTTTTTGAATGAATTCTCAAAAGGTTCTAAACCAATAGCTTTTAAGGCGCTCATATATTCATCAATTTCTATAATATATTGATCAGAATAACCATGAGTTGCATCATAAGCAGTAGCAGCAGTTTTTCCTAAGTTTTTAGCAACCAATTCAGGTTTAGAAGTATGTAATTCTATAAGTAACAATCCGAATTTCTTAATATAAGGTTTCCATTTATTAAAATGTTGTTTTAAAGATTCTACAACAAGATTATTGTTTAATCGAACACCTCTATGTGTATACGCACCAGTAGAATTGGTTGTAGTCATATTAGGGTTTGATTTAGGTGTTTCCCAAATTCTATTATGATCTAAGAACGTACGAACATTTAATAAATCAGCTAAATCTATTCCGTATTTTTCATTTAAATCTTGAGACATTGCCTCAGGATTTCCAATATCTCCCCAAATAACTTTAGCCCAAATATCAGCTTGTACTAAGTTCTTTCGTGTAATTTTTAAAGCTGCTTCATTATAATCTACACCAATTAAAAATAACGGATGATCTTCCAATACTTTTCCACGTGCTGTTCTATTTTCAATTACGTTAAAAAGATGTTTTAAAAAAGCACCATTTCCACAACCAACATCTAAAATTCCTTTAGGTTGTTCGTGTATCGGTTTATTAAATAAATTGATAATAATTTCATCTAATACTTTAAAATAAGCAGCGTGAGCTCCACCGCTTCCCCAAACATTCATTTCTCTATCAACATGAATTTCTTCATTCCCTTTTCCTTCAGATCTAAAAATGGTAGGATCGCCAAAAATAAACTTATCTAGTTTTCGAAGTGTTGGTATGTAAGAAACCGTTACGCCATATGCGCTAGCTCTTCTTGCAAAAAACAATCCGATATCAGTAAACTCATATGAATCGCCAGATTTATTAAACCATTTCAGGTATGTTAAAATATCTAATAAGCGACCAAAATTCTCCGGGTCTTTATGGAATTCTTCAGCTTTAAATTTAGTTTGCATGAAGTATTTATGAAACATTCCTTTCATGCCTAATAAAACTAAAGTCGGACCTACAATTATACCTTCAATATGAGTTAATATTTGTGTTTGTGTTTTTTTAGTTTTTTGCTCTTCAGAAAGTGTTACACCAAAATTTTGGGTAAAGTTTTTAAATAATGCTTCAAGTTTTAGAAAAGGTGCGACTTCGAATTTACGTGAACTAAATTGTTCTGAAAATTTAAGTAATTCTGTAGCTTCTTTATACATATGAAAATGCTGAAAAGCAATTTCTGAAACTTCATTTATACTTACCGTTACAGTGTTAGAAATATTATCAACTTTATACACTAACCAACCTTGAGAAGCCAAAGTTCGTAACGCTACATTCAAATAACCTGCATTTGCTTTAAAGTCTTTAGCAAGCTCATCTATCGTAACAGATTTCTTTTTTAATACATGCGTTGTAATTCCTTTTTTATGAAGCTCAAAGGCAGCAGGACAAGTAACGATTCCGTCTAAATGTCTAAATAATTTACCTCTGAGATCTGATTTCTCTTGTTTAGATAGCATATTGAAGGTTAGTTTGTTTACTTATAAATTTAAACCTTTCTTTGAAATATACTATAGAATTCTATTTTTATTTTAGAATAACAGCGCTTCTTTCAGGAATTGTTATGTTCGTATTATTTTCTTCAATTTCTATTTTAGAAGTACTAAAAATAATCTCTGATTTCTCTTTAGGTAAGACAATTTGTGTAGGAGTTACTCCAATATTAAAAGCAACAAAAGTTTCTTTGCCTTTAGAGTAACGTTTGTATACTAATACTGTTGGATTGTCTTGTTTGATGTACTCAATTTCTCCATGAATTAAAACCGGATTTTCTTTTCTTATTTTTATGATTTTCTGATAAAAACTGAAAAGTTCATCATTAAACTTTACCTGATCTGTTGGTCTTTTTAATCCAAGAGGATGCGTTGTTTCATCTTCAAAAGTAAACTCTGGCCAAATTAAAGGTTTTCTACACGAAGGATCATCTGCTCCCCACATTCCCATTTCGTCTCCAGCATAAATATGTGGAGCGCCAAAATAAGTGTGTTGGTGAGTAATCAATAACTTTAATGTTTCCAGTGTTGCATTGTCTGGTTTATGAACTTTATAATCTGAATTTTCATGAGCTTTACATCCGAATTTATATTGGGTATTATTAAATAAAGAAGTAAGCAATCGTGGTGTGTCAAAACCTCCAGTATAATTCATCATTGCATAGTTATTCGCTTTTCTAATACCTTTAGTAAAAGTTTGCAAACTATCAATAAACTGATGAGCAGTAATGTTTTTTGGAGTAGTACTAAAGAATTGTCTTGAAGCTCTATACCATCTGTAATTCATAACAGCATCGAAAATACTGTCTTTTAAAAATGGTTCTGGATTTAATAGTTTGTCTGGCCATTGTTCCCACCAAATCTCTCCTAATAAATAGGCATCAGGATTAATATCACGAACTTGTTTTCTGAAATCTTTCCAGAAATTTAAAGGCATTTCACCAGCTACGTCTAAACGATAACCGTCTACACCATCGGAAGGATCGCCATCACCATTCGGATCCAACCATCGTTTAGTAATACTAAAAATATGATTTTTTACAGCATCACTATATACATTTCCTTCAAAGGCATTTACTTTAACTGATAAATCTTGTTTCTGAGTTTCTTTTATTTCAGGAAGTTCATGTACACCAGACCAACCATGATATTTGAATTCATTTTTTGGAGTTTTAGGATTATCAAATTCATCAATCCAATACCAATCTTTATATTTCGATTTTTCTTGATTTTTTAAAACATCTTGCCAAGCCCAAAATGTGCCTCCTGTATGGTTCCAAGAATAATCTAAAATTACTTTAATATTTCTTTTATGAAAAGCATCAATAACCTTTAAAAATAATTTATCGGCTTCAGTAAATTGCCAAGTGCTAGGATCGTCAGGTTTTTCATTATTAATAGTTTCAATATCTTTTTTTGGATTCGGACCAAAATTACGATCGATGTGTCTCCAATTTCTAGCATCGTATTTATGTAGCGATGGCGCATCGTTTAAAGGTCTAAAGTAAATAGCTGTTACCCCTAAAGAATCTAAATAATTTACTTTATCTAGCACACCTTGTAAATCGCCTCCATAACGTCTTAACTGAACTTTATCAACGAATTTTGTTAATGTATTTCCGTAGAAGTCTTTATGGTTTTTATAATCGTCAAAAAATGAATCTTCTTTATACCAATCTTGAGTCCAAGGAGTTATTTTCCAATCTTTTGGTACAAATCCAGGGTAAGAACCTTGAATATCTGCGACAGTAGGATCGTTAGCAGTATCACCATTATAAAAGCGTTCAACAGCGATTTCGTACCAAACTACTTCTTTAGCCCACTTTGGCGGAGCATCTAAAAGTGTTTCGGATTGATTTTCAGGTTGAATTTCTTTTTGAACCTCTTTTTTACAACTAAAAGAGAGTGAAAGTAATGTTACAAATACGAATTGTTTGATTATTGTAGTATGATGAAATCTCATAAGTAAATAGAAATTAAATTAACTCTAGAGCCGTATCAGAAGCAATAGTACTCATGTCTGATATGGCTTTAAAAGTACCTATTTTAATACCCGGACTAGAAGTTCTCGGCTTTGTACCGTCTCCATAACTGGTATTTCCATACATAAAAAGGATACCGAATTTTCCTTTTTCCTTCGGAGAACGCCAATATACTACATCACCAACTTCAAAAATTTCTTTTTGGTGACCATCAAATTCAATATCTAAATCGTATTGATAAAAGAAAACTTCACCTCCAATATTATTTGCAATTCCTTTTAAAGAAGTATGATTTAAAAGTTGTTGATACATGTAAGATGAAGTATCCCAGTGTATTTCTATTTGATTGCCGTTGTATTGAAGTAGTCCTTTCATTCTTTTTAGTACGTTCTTTAGAAAAGATCAAGTTAACTATTTTGAAAATATCATAATATGACTTTAACTCTTAATTTTAAGTTAAGAATTTGGCGAAAACTAACTTTTATCTTTACACATGCTAAAAAACATTTTTAAGATTTTTGTCACGCACTAAAAACTTTTATACAACTACAAAAAAATAGCACTAATATTAAATTTTACTTTAATATTAGTGCTAATAAAAAACGATAAACGTTGTTTATGCTTGTTCAGCTTTATCCTTTTGTGTGTTTATTAAAGCTATCAAATTCTTTAACGGAGTTTTAATTGTAGATGATTTTGCAACTTCTAATATCGAAGTAGCTTTCTTTAATAATCGCTCATAATCGATATCAGGATATACTTGAATAAGTTCTTTAAAATAGGTGTTGATACCTTTAGCATATGTTTCTTTTTCTTTCTCATAGAAAGAGTTTTCTTTTGCAGCAAGGTTCAAATAATCGTCATAATTAATCATTAATTTAGCTATGGTAGCTTGTATTTTATCTTCAACTTCTTCAGATTGTGCATCTTTAGAGTTAGCTAAAATTTGATCAAATTTTAAATTAAATGCAGCAAGTTGTAAACCTAAGCCAAATTGCCATATTTCAAGCATTTCTTTTCCATATAAAAACTTATCACTAGTATCGGTAATCGCATAAATCTTATTCATTTCTTTCCATTGAGAAATGAAATCGGAAGCAACTTTTTTCTTCTGATTTAAATTTAGATTATCATCATTTAAGAATATACTATAGTTTTTTGAGTTGGTTAGTTTCTCAAGAACAATTCTATCATTAGGATTGTCAAAAGTAGGTTTTGTTTCATTGTTTTCGTAGGTAAATCTTAAATCAAAAATTACCTTTTCATAATCATTTACATCCCAATATTCTTTTTCTATTGGAAAATTGTGTTTTTCAGTCTTACAACTTATAAAGCTCATAGCCAGTAACAATACTAGACAGATGCTACCTCTTTTCATTAGTTTAAATTTTGGATTTACTATTCTGATGCAAATTTATAAAACTGAGTGTTTTGATAATGAGCTTTTTAAATAACTGTATGTATAGTTGTTTAAAACAAATAAATTGTGTTTTTTCTATTACAAAATGCTTTTTTTGTATTGCTAGATTCCTGGTTTACGATTCGTGATGCTAAAAAAATAATATTGATTAACTTTAAAGTTACCCGAAAAATTCTTTACATCTCAATTTTTGCTACAATTGAAGTATACACAAATTCGTAGTATTGGCTATACTCAGGAAGTAAAACATTATCGTATTCAGAGGTGTTATTTAAGATGTCTAAGTCATATAATTTAAGACCTGCAACTTCACTTTCTTGTAGGGTTAATTCTTCGACAGGAATAGTTAATTCAGTAATAAACACATGATGAAATTCATTATCGATAATTCCATTCGGGTGGTTAACTTGATGTTTTCGCGTTCCGATTTTTTTTAAGTTTTCTGACTTAATTTTAAACCCGATTTCTTCTTCAACTTCTCTAATGGCAGCTTCTTCAATAATTTCTCCAGCTCCGATATGTCCAGCAACAGAAATATCCCATAATCCAGGGAAAACTTTTTTTGTAAAAGCTCTTTGCTGAAGTAAAATCTTGTGATCTTTAGTATAGATCCAGATATGAACAGTAGGGTGGAAGTAACCGAATTTGTGTGCTTCTGATTTTAAACAAGTTTTTCCAGTGTAATTTCCTTGTTCATCAACAATATCAATTAATTCATCCATAATTAAGAAATTTCTGAGATAATACATTCCGTGAATTTTTCGAAATGCGCTTCAGTATTATACAAATGACATGAAATTCGAATATAATCACCTCTAAAAGAAACAAATATTTTTTGTTGAGATAGCTTTTCTTTTAAAGCATTTTTGTTTATCGAATCAGGCAATTTTATACCGAATAAATGCTTTGCTCTAAATGCATCATTTTCAATAACACAACCAGCTTCTTTAAGTTTTAAAACTGATGTTTTAGTAATTTGATGGCAATAGTTTTGAATATCGATTGCATTCCATTCTAATAATTGAGTAATTGCCGCAATTTGCATTTGGATATAAATAAAACTACCATGTTCACCTACAGAGTAGCGATTGGCTAATGGCTTATAGTTAGATTCGTAGTTTGTTAAATTACTAAGATTTTCACTTCCCAAACGATTAGCCCAATTTTCTTCTATAGGACTACCATTGTCAAAATATGATCCGAAGTAAGCATAACCACAGCCATAAGGACCAAAAAGCCATTTGTAACCAGCGCAAACCATAGCATCTGGTTGAATTTCTTTTACTGAAAAAGGTAAGGCTCCAACGGATTGACTTCCATCTATAATTAATAATACGTTGTGTTGTATTGTTTTTTCTCGAATAGCTTTTACATCAAATATGGTTCCGTTGGCCCAGTGGATGTTCCCTAGCGCTATAAGTCCGGTATTATCAGTAATTGCTTCTAAAATTGCATGATTCCAAAGCTCACCGTTTTCTTGTTGAGCTACAATTTTAAGAGCTGCGTTGTACTTCTTTGCTAATTTTTCCCAGATATAATAATTACTAGGAAATTGCTCTTCAATCAATATAATTTCACTGCCTTCAGTTAAGGTAATATTATGAGCAATAGTAGCTAATCCGTAGGAAACAGATGGGATATTGGCAATCCTATTATAATCATCAACAGCTATAAGTTGCGCAAATAATTTCTTAAGTTTAATAACCGGATTAAAAAAGTCTGAACTTGGAATTAAATAAGGTTTACTTTTTTCCTTTACAGCTTTTACTCCAGCTTCTTCTATGCTTTTAAAAGAAGGGGAAAGGCTAGCTATATTTAAATAGGTAACATCTTCAGGGATATCAAATACATCTTTTTGATGTGTTAAGCTCATTTGTGTTGATTTTCCATAAAAATAAAAAATGTCGTTTTGAACTTTAGTTAAAAATAGTTTAGATTTTCAAACTTGTTCAAAATACTACAAAATACATACTCTTGTTTAGTTATCTTATGAAATTATACCATTATTCATAATCTAATTTGTTTTCTGGAACAGTAAAACGTCTTATTTTTCCATTATGTTTACCTTTTAAATCTTTTAGAAACATCGATGTAAAAGAGATGATTTTTTTATGAAAAGTAATACTATCTATTGGTTTGTTATAACAAGAAAAATAAAAAACACCATAATTATTAGCGCTAACTCTAGGAGCAAAGAGTTTAACCAAACCACGCTGATTTATCTTTTCATCTCTTAATTCTGCTTCACTTAAAACAATTTTTGAAAATTGAATGCTGTCTAATTTTGCTAATTTTTCTTTTTTTGATTCAAAAACGAAACTAAAGTGGTTATTAGGCTTTTCATTAATGCGTCTGGCTAAACGTTTTTTTTGCTTTTCGGTATAGTAATAAAAGTAAGAAACTTTAAATCGGTAATTTGTATCAATAGTGTTTGTTTGCATTAATTTTACCTCTTGATTTTTAAAGGCATTCAAAGCATAAATGTTATAACCTAAGCTGTCTTTTTTATTAAAAAAATCATTTATATACTCAATATCCTCTTCATTTTTTTGAATAGTATTATAGCCAATACTATAAGGATTTTTATAATTATCGCGGTATCTTCTATTAGCTTGTAAAAGAGTTGTAATAGTTCTAGTAGTATCGTTAGTGAAGACTAATAACTCATTGTATTTTTTAGTTTCTTCGTTTTCTAAATTGTTGAGTGCTATTAATTTTTTATTTCTTTCTTGTATCGTAGCGTTAGCTTCAGAAACACTACCTCCATGTAGTATTAATTCACGCTCTTTTTTTTCTTTATACGCTTTTATAAGTCCGGGTCCAAACCATTGAAATAAAAAAAAGGCGATTGTACCTCCATAAATTAATATTTTTAAACCTAAATATTGATAGTCAAATTTTTCTTTTGCCATGTTCTAAAATTAACATTTACATAAATATATTGCTAAAAAAAGAAACCCTTACAGATGAATCAATATCTGTAAGGGTTAAAAATATTTTTGAAAATTTTCTTACTTAAAATAAGAGAAATCTTCTCCGTCTTCTATTTTTAATAATGCTTGGTAGATCATTTTGATTACATTCTCTACATCATCTCTGTGTACCATTTCTACAGTTGTATGCATATATCGTAATGGTAAAGAAATTAAAGCAGAAGCAACACCTCCGTTACTGTAAGCAAATGCATCAGTATCTGTTCCTGTAGCTCTGGATAAGGCAGAACGTTGGAAAGGAATTTTGTTTTCTTCAGCTCCTTCAATAATCAAATCACGTAATTTTTGTTGTACTGCTGGTGCATAAGCTACAACAGGACCTTTACCAATTTCTAAATGACCTTGTTTTTTTTGATCAATCATTGGTGTAGTAGTATCGTGAGTTACATCAGTAACAATAGCTACGTTAGGTTTTATTGTTTGAGTGATCATTTCTGCACCACGTAAACCAATTTCTTCTTGAACAGAATTTGTAATATATAAACCAAAAGGTAATTCTTTTTTATTTTCATGAAGTAAACGAGCTACTTCAGCAATCATAAAACCACCCATTCTATTGTCTAAAGCTCTACATACAAACTTATCTCCGTTTAATACATGGAATTCATCTGGGTAAGTAATTACACATCCTACATGAACACCTAAAGCTTCAACTTCTTCTTTGTTAGCACAACCTACATCAATAAAAATATTATCTGGCTTAGGTGGAGTTTCGTTTCCGCGATCTCTTGTATGGATTGCTGGCCAACCAAATACACCTTTTACAATACCGTTTTTTGTATGAATATTAACAACTTTACTTGGTGCTATTTGATGATCACTACCACCATTTCTAATCACATAAATTAATCCTTTATCAGAAATATAATTTACATACCAAGAAATTTCATCTGCATGCCCTTCTATAACTACCTTGTATTTAGCATCAGGATTTATTACTCCAACAGCACTACCATAAGTATCAGTAATAAAATCATCAACATAAGGTTTTAGGTATTCCATCCATATTTTTTGTCCTTCCCATTCATATCCAGTAGGAGCAGCGTTATTAAGGTATTTTTCTAAAAAATCAAGTGATTTTTTATTTAAAATAGATGTGTTTTTTGACATAATATATGTTTTATTCTTTCTTCTTTTTATGATCTACACCCCAAAAACTTCTACTCTCTATAAATTCTTCTTGTGCTTTTAATTGTTCTGGAGTTAGTACTTTTAAAAATGATTGATGTTGTTCAATAGCGTATTCAATTCGCTCTACAATACTTTCGATACTCTCGTTTTCATAATCGATTTCCAAAGGTTCTTTAATTACCATCGACTGTAGTACGTTACGCTTTTTAATCATTAAGCCTTTTTTATCAAAAGACCTTCTAAACCCATCTATAACTATAGGAACAACTACAGGTTTATAAGTTTTAATGATATGTGCAGTTCCCCTACGGATAGGTTTAAATGGAGTTGTTGTTCCCTGAGGAAAAGTAATCACCCAACCATCATTTAATGCTTTTCCTATATTAGAGATATCAGACATTTTTACCTGTCTATTTACATTTTTACCAGCACTTCTCCATGTTCTTTCTATAGATACAGAACCTGTATATGCAAAAATACGAGGTAATAAACCAGATCGCATTGTTTCACCAGCAGCAATATAATAGATGTTAAGTTTCGGATTCCAAAGATATCCAACATTCTTAATATTGTCATCTCTACCTTTCAAAGCAGCATTAAATACATGAAACATTGCAAACACATCAGCAAAATAAGTTTGGTGATTTGAGATAAAAAGAACATTTTGTTCTGGTAAGTTTCTAATAACGTCTGAACCTTCAATTTGTAATTCATTAAAACGACGGTAACGACCATGAGAAATGAGACCGAGAATTCTAATGAGCCACTTTTTAATCCAAAGAATATGTCCGAACGGATTCCTTTTAAACAAGGGCATAAATAGATATTTTGTTAAACAAATTTACAAAAGATTTTTAATCATGATTCTTTTATCAAATCTTTTATTTCTGACAGAATCATAGCAGTTGCCCCCCAAACGATTGTTTTGGAAAATTTGAAACAAGGGACTTCAATATTTTTCATATAGGAAGTATTCATTTCAATAGAAGATAACTTACTGTCGTTAAGTAAATCATCTATTTTAATTTCTATAATTTCAGCAACCTCTTCATTGGTGGTGAAATTAGGAGTATTCGTTAAAAAACCAATAAAAGGAGTCACCATAAAATTACTAGGAGGGATATAGGTATCAGACATTTGTTTGATCATTGTCACATTTCTACGGTCTATTCCTATTTCTTCTTCTAATTCTCTTAACGCAGTGTGTGCAAAACTGGTGTCATCTTTGTCTACTTTACCTCCAGGAAAGCTAATTTGTGCAGAATGAGTTCCTTTATAACTAGCTCTTTTGGTAAGAACAAAAACTGTTTCACCTATAGCATTAGGGTAGAAAAGACAAAGTACAGCAGCTTCTCTAGGGTTACTTTTTTTGATGGTTTCCTCAGAAATTTTAATTCGTATTTCTGGAACTAATTTGAATTGAGAATTTCTACCACCTAATTTTTTGTTTTTGAATGCTTCAATTTTGTTTGTGAAATGTGTGAACTCCATTAAGGGTATTACTTTTTTCTAGTTGATTATTATTGATATAATATGAAATTGTGTTCAAAATCGATGTATATCAACAATAAAAATATACATAGAGATTATAAATACCAAAAAAACATTTTAATGCTCAATTAGTGAAAATAGAAATATAATACAATGAAGATGTTTAAATATTACTTTTTAAATAAAAAGCCTAAGCCTAAACGCGATAAGAACTTTTTTTCAAATTCCCAGAAAAACTTAAACTGACCAAATAACCATCCCACTATTGGTAGTGTAGTCTGATAAATAGGGAATATTAGAAGTATTCTCAAAGGATAATATATCCAAGGATGTAAAGTTTCAGGTGATAATCCAAGAAAATTAGTTACAGGTTTAGCAACCCATGCTGAAAATGAACCATTAATTGCAAATACGATTAAAACGGCTACTACATCCCAAGTCGTTTTAAGTCCCCAACGTTCTTTTAATTTATCCACGAAATAGCATTAAATTAGAGCGCAAATGTATATAAAAGAAAAAGGGTAAACAAGCATGTTTACCCTTTTGTTTTATAAGTGTCGAATCTTATTACTTACCAAACAAACCACCTAAAAGTCCGCCAAGCAAACCTCCAGATTTTTTCTGACCACCGCCACCTAGTACCATTCCTGCTACATCATCGATAACACTACCATCACCATCAGCATCTAAAATCTTTTCAAGGAAACTTTGTTCTTGTTGTGTACTGTTACCACCTAACATTCCGCCAAGTAAATCACCAATTCCACCACCGGAACTAATTCCACTTTGTTTTGATTGTTTACCTAAAAGTCCCATTAAAATAGGAGCAGCAGTCTTTAAAATGTTTCCAACAGCACCAATATCCATACCTGTTTTTTGTCCTATAACTTGCTCAACACCTTGTTGTTTAGCACCTAAAACATGACCTAATATTTTTCCACCATCGTCAACTACTTCTTTATTTACACCACCACTAAATAAACCACCAAGGTTATCTAATATTCCTCCATCGTGTTTGCTTAAAGCACCCATTAAACCCTCTGCACCTTGTGGGGTAGCTGCATTACGTTGCATAGCCTTCATTAGTACAGGTAAAGCCATAGTTAAAACACTTCCAGTTTTACCACTGTCTTGTCCTGTAGATCCAGCTACACCATTAATAATAGTTTTACCCATTGGGCCGTTTAGTAAGTCTAAAATTCCTTCCATTTCTTTGATTTTATATTAATTCTACAATTATACTGACACAATATACAAAAAGTAAGTCACAAATTTGCTGAAATTTATAACACTATTGCGGCCTTGGAGACTTTTAATCAATAAAAAGTCATCAAATGACCTGAATTTAAAAGTCTGATGATTAGATCTCTTTAGTTTAAATTTTTTCTTTGGAAACGTTTTTTGTGAAAGTTCAATATGAGAAACCCATTTATAGAAGATTTTAAGGGTAGTGGTTTGTTTTTGAGTGTTTTATTTTTTTGTTATTGATACTTTAGGGTAAGATGTCATTAGTACTTGTACCTTGATAGCTGATTTGTATTCAATTTTATATTTTTACAGAAACTAAATATATCGTATGAAAAAATTAGCACTGCACTGGAAGATCTTATTAGGAATGATTTTAGGAATCTTATTTGGGTTAGTAATGACTAATGTTAGTGGGGGAAGTACTTTTGTAGGAAATTGGATAAAGCCCTTTGGTTCTATTTTTGTGAAATTACTAAAATTAATAGCGGTGCCTTTAATTATAGCTTCATTAATTAAAGGAATCTCAGATTTAAAAGATATCTCAAAATTTAAAAATATAGGATTAAAAACTATTGCAATTTATATAGGAACAACAGTAATAGCAATTACAATAGGTTTATTGCTAGTTAATGTGGTACAGCCTGGAGAAGGTATCTCAGAAGAAACGATAGAAAAGCTTACAAAAACCTATGCAAATAGTGGAAGTGTTCAGGCTAAAATAGCTGAGGCAGCGAAACAAAAGAATAGTAGTCCTTTACAATTTTTAGTAGATATGGTACCTGATAATGCTATGGCAGCAATGAGTAATAATAAAGCCATGTTACAGGTTATCTTCTTTGCTATTTTTCTTGGTATTTCTATGTTATTAATTGGAGAGAAAAAATCAAATCCATTAAAGAAGTTTTTTGATTCTTTAAATGAAGTAGTGCTAAAAATGGTAGATTTAATTATGTTATTCGCTCCTTATGCTGTGTTTGCATTATTGGCAAATGTTGTAGTTTCATCTAACGACCCAGATTTACTTTTAGCATTATTAAAATATGCACTTACAGTGGTATTTGGTTTATTATTAATGGTTGCTTTTTACATGGTTATAGTAAGTGTTTTTGTAAAAAAGAATCCATTTTGGTTTTTAAGTAAAATTTCACCAGCACAATTATTAGCATTTTCAACAAGTTCTAGTGCTGCTACATTACCTGTGACTATGGAACGTGTAGAAGAACATGTAGGGGTAGATAAAGAAGTTTCTAGTTTTGTGTTACCAGTTGGAGCAACAATTAATATGGATGGAACTAGCCTGTATCAAGCTGTTGCAGCTGTTTTTATAGCTCAAGCTTTAGGTTTTGATTTAACATTTGCAGATCAATTAACAATTATCTTAACTGCTTTGTTGGCTTCAATAGGTTCTGCTGCAGTACCAGGGGCAGGTATGGTAATGCTGGTTATCGTTTTGGAAGCAGTTGGTTTTCCTGCGGATAAACTAGCTATAGGTCTGGCATTAATTTTTGCGGTTGATAGACCTTTGGATATGTGTAGAACCGTAATTAATGTAACAGGAGATGCTACAGTATCAACTTTAGTAGCAAAATCAGTAGGTAAATTGGGAGATCCTAAACCAAAAAATTGGGATGATCATTATGACGAAGTAAAATAATATACAGATAGTAAAAAAGCGACTTTAATAGTCGCTTTTTTTATAAACATTTCTTTATTTATGATTGTCCGAAGGTGAGCCTCCTTGACTAAGACAATGCGCGTACATGTTTAAAACAGCACCTCCATTTGTTGTACTTCCTTGCCAATTCCCACCATCTGAAAAAGAACAAGTAACTACCCAATCGTAGCTTCCATTAATAGATTGTAATTCTTCTCTTGATAATTTTTGTCCAAGGTTTGAAAGTTTTCCTAACATAATAATTGATTTTAAAATTCAAAGTAAAAAAAGAGAAATGATTTCGAATAATAAATAGCAATTACAAAAGCGTAAGAAGAAAATGTAAAAGTGGAATTACATAAAATTTTTCACCATAAATCGTATTCATATGGTTTACAGTTTAGGTTATTAAAAAATATGTAATTTTATTTCTATTAATATTAGTTAATATACGTAATGTTTTTATATTAGAATCACCAAATTTAAACTAACTAAATCAATACTAATTGAGATGAATATTTGTTTTTTGATGTATCCTTGGGAGGAGATTAAACCAGATCACGATTCTACACTTGCTCTGATTCACGAGTGCGCTAAAAGAGAACATGGAGTTGCTATTTGTACACCTTCAAATTTAACAATTCGTAATAGTGTTACAAATGCATTTTGTACCATTATCAATAGAATGGAAAAAGTGCCTTCTTCACCAAAGTCATATTACAAAAAGGCCACAATAAGAGAAGAAATGCTACCTCTAGCTGGCTTTGATGCCATTTTTATGAGAGCAAATCCTCCTTTAGACCCTTTAATGTTAAACTTTTTAGATTCAGTTAAAGACGATGTTTTCATTATCAATTCTGTTCAAGGAATGCGAGAAGCAAACAATAAGTTGTATACTGCTGTTTTTGAGGATCCTGATAATGAAATTATACCAGTAACCCATGTGTCTAAAAACAAGAATTATCTAATAAAAACGATTGAAGAATCTACTGCTGATAAAATGATATTAAAACCTTTAAATGGTTATGGAGGCTCTGGTGTTATTCTGATTGAAAAATCGGCAATGGGGAATATTAATTCATTGTTAGATTTTTACATTAGTAAAAGCGATGGTTCTTCAGATTATGTAATTCTTCAAGAATACATAGAAGGTGCTGAAAAAGGAGATGTGCGAATTTTAATGCTTAATGGACTACCAATAGGAGCAATGAAACGCATTCCTGGAGAGAAAGATCATCGATCTAATGTTACTGCTGGAGGCACTGTAGAAAAGCATCGTTTAACAGCTGCAGAAAAAATACTTTGTAAAAAGATAGGGCCAAAATTAGTGAAAGATGGTCTATATTTTGTGGGTATTGATGTGATTAATGGGAAATTAGTAGAGGTAAATGTAATGAGTCCTGGTGGAATTACTTATATCAATAAAGTGTCTAAAGTAAGGTTACAAGAGAAAGTAATAGATTTTCTAGAAAGTAAAGTACTAGAGAAAAATGCAGCATTTAAAAGAATGACTGATTTGAAAAGAATGGTAGAAGAAGCTTAGAAAATTAAAAGTTATGCTACAACTAACAACTCCACTAGTTTCTGTAAACTGGTTAAAAGAAAATCAATTTTCTGAGGATCTTATTATTTTCAATGCTACGATTTCAAAAGTTACTGCTGATAAAGGCAATGAAATCAATAAAAAGCAAATACCTAATGCTGTTTTTTTTGATCTTAAAGGTGTTTTTTTAGATAAAGAAGGAGCATACCCGAATACTTTTCCAAAGGAAAAATATTTCGAAACACAAGTGCAAAATCTTGGTGTACATCAAAATAGTTGTATTGTTGTTTATGATGAGTTGGGAATTTATGCTTCAGCAAGAGTTTGGTGGTTGTTCAAAACGTACGGGTTTCACAATATTGCTGTTTTAGATGGAGGATTCCCAGCATGGGAGCAAGAACAATTACTTGTAGAAGATAAAAAGGAAGGCATACGTTCAAAAGGTGATTTTAAAGCCAATTTAAATCCAGAAAAAGTATTTTTTACTAAACAAGTACTATCAAGAATAAATGATCAAAACTATTGTATAGTAGATGCAAGATCACGAGATCGCTTTTATGCCAAGGTAAAAGAACCAAGAGAAGGAGTTAGAGGTGGACATATACCTAATTCGTTTAGTTTACCGTATACTGAACTCCAACATAATGGCAAAATGAAATCGAAGAAAGCACTACTAGAAATTTTTAATTCAATAAATTCATCGGACAAAACGTATATTTTTTCTTGCGGTACAGGAATTACAGCATGCATTTTAGCATTAGGATTAGAAATTACAGGACAGTCTAACTTTGTTGTATATGATGGTTCTTGGACAGCATGGGGAAGTATAGTTGATTTACCAATAGAAAAATAAATATGAGTATTACAGATTGGACAAAAACTGAGTTTGAAGCATATGTGTTACTATATGCTGCTCAGTGTAATATGTTAGAAACTGAAGAAGAAAGAAACTATATTCTTTCTAAAGTGAATGAACAGACATTTAATAAAGTGCACACGCAAATTGTTTTTGATAAAGAAGAAGATATTATTGAAAATATTAAAGAGTATTTGTTGATTCATAACTATGCTTCAGAGGAAAAAAGAGCATTGATAAATGATATTAAAGAGGTGTTCTTTGCAGATGGCACAGTAGATCAAATGGAAAAAGAAATCTTTAAAACGCTACAAAAGATTTTAAAGTAATATGGAGAAACTTTCTGTTGAAGAAATTATTCGTAAAATACATGCTGAAGAAGTTTTTGAAGCTGTTTCTGAAGCGTATTCTTTTACGTTAAAAATTACGGATTATGTACCTTATGTTTGCGCAGCGGTTCATGATGGACATCAGTTCAGAAAAGAACTTTGGGATAATTGTTTACATTCTGAATATGATCGTTGGTATGAAGAAGATCCATGTACAAAAGATATGATTGCATTTCATCCTATAGTAATTTCTGGTTTAGATTCTCGTTTTGAATACGATTTAAATAGAGCGCCTGAAGATGCTATTTATGAAGATGCATGGGGTAAACAATTATGGAAAACCCCATTAGAAGAACAAATGAGAGCTAAAAGCTTGCAAAAACATACTGATTTCTATAAAGTTGTTCGTACATTAATTCAGAAGTTAGAAGAGAAATTTGAAACTTGTATAGTGTATGATATGCATAGTTATAATTGGCAACGCTGGGAAAGAGAAGTGCCGGTGTGGAATATAGGTACTACTAACATAGATCAAACAAGGTTTTCTGAAAGCATTGAAAGTTGGAGAGCTATTTTAGAAAAAACACCTTTACCTAACGGATTGCAATCTACAGCTAAGATTAATGATACATTTCAAGGAAATGGATATTTTTTGAAATTTATCACACAGAATTTTAAAAATACGCTTGTATTAGCTACTGAAATTGCAAAAATATATGGTGATGAATTAAAGCAAATCATATATCCAGAAGTAGTTTTTGCGGTAAAGAATTATTTTGAAGTAATGTTAAAAGAACATGCATTAAGTTTTTATGCTAAACATAAATCTTAACTTTGCAGTATTGAGTTTTCAAAATGACGAATTATACTTCTTTAAAGGCAAAAAAAATATTAGCTATAGACAAGCAAATAGATACACTTGTTAGGAAAATAGAGCTTTTGCGATATGTTAATCCAGAAAATATAGAGGAAGAGAAACAAAAATTCTTTGCCTCTAAATATTTAACAGACCCTAATTTTAAATATCCGAAAAGAGATTTTGATAAATTTAAATTGCATCGTGAATTTTTTACATTGGATTTAGAAGCTATAGAAGATGACACAATTAGAGATTTATATGAAGATATAATTTATTTTTATTCAGGATTAATTCAATGTATAGAGACAATAGGAGAAGGGAAAAAGTTTTATTATAATAGTTTACGTTCTTTTGGATCGCCTACAGAAGCTGATGTAGAAAATGCAAAGTTTATCTTACATTTTGAAGATGATAGTGAGACGAATCCGATTTTTAAACCAAAATATGCTCCAAAAGAAGCTGAAGATATTTTTAGAGCGTACGGAGAAAAATATAGTTTTGATTATAATATTAAACATTCATCTAAGATGAGTGCCATAGCCATGGTTTTAAATAGTACAAAAACATTGGTAATTAATAGTAATCATACGTACTCTGATAATGAAATGGCGATTTTAACAAATCATGAGATAGGAGTACATATGGTAACTACAATGAATGGGGTAGCACACGCTCTTAACATATTTTCACATGGTTTTCCTAATAATGAAGAAACTCAAGAGGGTTTAGCTGTTTTTAGTGAGTATATGTCTGGCAATTTAACGTTAAAAAGATTAAAAGAATTAGCGTATCGTGTTTTAGCGGTTAATGGCTTAGCAAAAGGATATTCATTTTCAAAAACATTTAGATCATTACATAATACGTATGATTTAAATAGAGAAGCTGCCTTTTATATCACTTTAAGGGCATACAGAGGTGGAGGTTTTACGAAAGATTACTTATACCTAACAGGACTAAAAAAGATTTACAATTATTATAAGTCTGGAAAAGATTTAAGTATATTATTGACAGGGAAAGTTACATTAGAATATGCCGATAAAATAGAGTATTTGATCAGTAACGGATATGCAGTTTCTTCAAAATTTATTACAGATTCTTTTGCTGAAAATGCGAATAAGAATAAAACAATTGATTTTATTTTAGAAAACCTTAAATAATTATTCTGAAACTAAACTGTTTTTTGGATCTATATTTTTTATAACTTCTTTTTTACTTTCTAATGCTACATTAAGCCATTTTGAAAAGTTATTAATTTTATAGTAAAGTGTTTGATCTGAATTATTGAAATACACTAATGGCCACTCACCATTATTTTTTGTTTCATTAGTCATCCAACACCATATCCCTTTATTGGTATCTTCCTTAGTCAAACACAACAATGAATTAGCATTAAATTCATCCCCAAATTCATCGACAACTTTTTTATTACTATTCTTTATATGATGAGATAAAAAATATGGCTTATTAATATCTACAATAGTATTGTTATAAATAGCCCCTCCATTTCCAAAATATTCTAAAAAAGTCACGTAAGATTTAGGAAAGATTAGATTTAAACGTTCTTCAATTGATTGAATATCAACTTGAGATAACTTTTTTCCAACTTGTTGATGATTTTCATAATCATCTAGCAATGTTATGATTTGTTCCATAACATTATCTTTTACTTGTGTATCTAATTTTATAGCATCAATTTTATCTTTAGCTCTTTTTACCATTTGTAATTTTTCAGCTACACTTTTTTTAGTAGCGTGAGATTCAGATTTGTCTGAAATATATAATGATAACCCCCAAAAGAATACTATAAAAGCAAGCGTAACAAAAAACGCTCTTAATGACGTTGCTTTCATTAAAATAATTCAATTAATTTTTTGTAATTGTTAATAATCATATCGGCGTTTTTTAGTGTTTGATTGGTTGCTTTAGGATTATCATAACCAATTACAAAAACACCAGCATCGTTTGCTGCTTTAATTCCGTTATCAGAATCTTCAATTACAATACATTGCCCCTTTTTATGTCCGCCCAAATGTACGGCTTTTTCAAATATTTCTGGGTGTGGTTTAGAAGCTTTTAAATCGGCACCACTAATTTTAGCTGTAAAGTATTGTTGCAAATCAAATCGATCAAAGACTCTATTAATATTAACCATTGCAGAAGAAGAAGCTAAAACTAATGTATAACCTTTACGATAAAAGTATTGAATAAGCTCTTTTACACCGTCAATTAATGTTAAATTAGGGTCGGTTTCAAAAAAATCTACGTATCGTTTTCTTTTATTTAACACAAGAAGTTCAGGATCTTCATTTAAATTATAATGTTCAATTAATTTTTGAAATGTATTTAGAGTAGATGAGCCTGTAAAAGAGGTGTATAATTCCTCACTTACATCAAGTCCTAAAGATTCAAATACTTGGTAATATGCTTTTTTGTGTAACTCTTCCGAATCTATAATTACACCATCCATATCAAAAATTACACATTTTAAATCTTGTACCATTTTAACTTAAGAATTTAGATGTTAACTCTGGAGTAGGTATCATACATTGGTCTTGTTTACCAAACCATCGATAACGATTTTTAGCTATAAAATCGTAGACAAGATTACGTAAAGCTTTTGGAAATAACCAAAAAAACTGAGTTAATTTCCAGACTCCGCCAAAATGATTGATAATTTTTAATGCCGCTGAAGATTTTATATAAGACTTATTTTTTGGTTGAAATAAAACAATAGAATCTATTTTTGAAGGATCAATTTTTAAGTGAGCTAAAATTTTTTCACCCATCTCAGATTGTAAAGAAGTAAATAAAAAATGATTTTTCTTATCAAGTTTAATTATCTTTAAGACAGTTTGATTGCATAAATTACAAACACCATCAAAAAGTATTATTTGTTTATTTTCAGGAAAATTAACCATGAATCCTATGCTGAATTTTTTTTCAAAATTACAATAAACTTTTTGTAACAAAAATTAATAGTAGGCGTCTAGTGATTGTAAGTGTACATTATTAATATGTAATGTCTGCTTTTTAAGTAAAAATTAACTAACCATATGATTCGAATAGAACAACTACACAAATCTTATCCGATAGGGAAAGAATCTCTCCATGTATTAAAGGGACTTGATTTACACATTAAAGAAGGCGAGTTTGTTTCAATTATGGGATCTTCTGGTTCTGGAAAATCAACATTACTAAACATAGTTGGTTTACTTGATAATCATGATGAAGGCAAGTACTATTTGAACGGACAATTAATTCAAAATTTGAATGAAAAAAAAGCGGCAATTTTAAGAAATAAATTTCTAGGATTTGTTTTTCAGTCATTTAATTTGATTTCTTACAAAACCGCTGTAGAGAACGTAGCATTACCATTGTATTATAAAGGGATGGGTAGAAAAGAACGTTTAAAAATTGCACAAGAGTATTTAGAAAAAGTAGAATTAGGTCCTTGGGCGAATCATTTGCCAAATGAATTGTCTGGAGGTCAAAAACAAAGAGTTGCAATTGCTAGGGCATTAGTGACTAAACCTAAAGTAATTTTAGCTGATGAGCCTACAGGAGCATTAGATTCAAAGACGACAGATTCTGTAATGGACTTGTTAAAAGGAATTAATGACGAAGGAATGACAGTTTTTGTAATTACTCACGAAGAAGATGTAGCAGAACAAACCAATAGAATTGTTCGATTAAAAGATGGAGTAATTATTAGCGATGAATATACTAATAAACAAGAAATGAAAAACGTAAATTAGTATGTTCGATATAGATTCTTGGAGAGAGATATTTCAAAGTATCAACAAAAATAAATTGAGAACCATACTTTCAGGGTTTACTGTTTCTTTCGCAATTTTATTGTTCACATTATTATTTGGAGTGGTTAATGGTCTACAAAACTTTTTTACAGAAGCTTTTGTAGATGACGCTAGTAATTTTATGGTAGTTATACCAAGAAATACTTCAAAGCCTTACAAAGGTTTACAAACAGGTAGAAGAATTCAATTAACTAATAAAGAGATAAAATACATTATAGATAATCATTATGATGATATTCAGTATATATCTGCTAGAAAAAATTTAAGATTAAATGTTTCTTATAAAGGAGAACAAGATTTTTATGATATAAGAGCTGTTCATCCTGATCATAGGTATATCGAAAAAACAATTATAGACCAGGGAAGATTTATAAGTCAGTTTGATATTAAGAAAAAATCTAAAGTTGTTGTATTAGGTAGGCTAATTAAGAAAGATTTATTTGGAGAAAGACCAGCTTTAGATAGGTATGTAAATGTTAATGGAATTTCGTACAGAGTTGTAGGTGTTTTTTCTGATGAAGGAGGAGATAGAGAAGAGAGAAGGATTTATATGCCTATCAGTACAGTACAAGGTATTTATGGAAACAACGATTATGTAGATAATATTATTATTGGATATAATCCTCGATTAACAATTCCTAAGGCAATTAAATTTGGAAATGACTTAGAAAAAGAACTCAGAAAGGAATTAGATATTCATCCCAAAGACCAAAGTGCCTTATTCATTAGAAATAGAGCAGAAGAAAATAAAGGTTTAGGTCAATTAACTTCAGCACTATTCTGGATTGTAATTTTAGTTGGTTCAGGAACCTTAGTTGCAGGAGTCATCGGTATTAGTAATATTATGATTTTCTCTATCAAAGAAAGAACAAAAGAATTAGGAATTCGAAAGGCTTTAGGAGCCAAACCTTCATCAATAATACAAATGGTTGTAAAAGAGTCTCTTTTAGTCACAAGTATTTCTGGGTATCTAGGATTACTATTAGGAACGTTTATTTTAGATCAAATCGGAGATGGTTTAGAAAAGTATTTTATATACAATCCTAGTGTAAGTTCGAGTTTAGTCGTTGGAGCGACTATAACTTTAATTTTAGCTGGGTTGATTGCTGGTTATTTACCTGCAAAAAAAGCGGCACAAATTAAACCTATTGTAGCATTAAGAGCAGATTAATTATGTTTAAATTTTTATTTGATTCTGATACTTGGCAAGAAATTTACGGAGGAATTCGTAAAAATAAAACCCGTACTATAATTACAATTATAGGTGTACTTTGGGGAATATTCTTATTGGTTGTTCTATTAGGAGCAGCAAGAGGTATGGAAAATAATTTTAAAACTGTTTTTGGTGATTTTGCTACGAATAGTTTAGCGGTTTGGACGCAAAGAACTGACAAGCCTTTTAAAGGGTTTCAAAAAGGGAGAAGAATACAACTAAAATCGAAAGATATTGAAGTTTTAAAAGAGGAGTTTGAAGGTGAACTTCAATACATAGCACCAAGATGTCAAACTTCTAGTCAAATTACTAATGGTTTTAAATATGGGCAATTTCAAATAAGTGGAGATTACCCAGTTTTAGATAAAGTTCAAAAGAAAAAATTAGTTTTTGGACGTTTTTTAAACAAAAATGATATAAAAAATAAAACAAAAGTTGTTGTTATAGAAGAAAATATTTACAAACAACTTTTTGAAAAAAAGGAAGATCCTATCAATAAGTATGTAATTATTGATAGTGTTAATTATAAAGTAGTAGGAGTTTATAAAGCAGGAAATATAGATTTTGACGGAGATGCTGCATATATTCCTTTTACCACTTTTCAACAAGTTTATAATAGAGGAGAAGAAATTGACTGGATGTTAGTAACAGTTAATCAAGGGATAGATATTAATCAGTTTGAAAAAGATGTTCAATTGGTGCTTAAAAATTTACATAAAGTACATCCTAAAGATAATAAAGCAATTGGAGGTGTAAATTTAGCTAAACAAATAGGAAGAATAACTGGTTTTTTAACAGGAATGCAGTTTTTGACTTGGTTTGTTGGAATCGCGACGTTAATAGCTGGAGTTTTTGCTATAGGAAACATTTTATTAATTACAGTAAAGGAACGAACTAAGGAAATTGGAATTCGAAGAGCTTTAGGAGCTACACCACGAAAAATAAGACAACAGGTAATTTTAGAATCTGTTTTCTTAACAACAATAGCAGGTATGTTAGGAATTGTTTTTGGAGGTTTAGTATTATTTATAATAGACTATACTGTAGGTTCTGGTCCAGATCCAGCCTTATTAAATCCAACAGTCAATATTCCTATTGTATTAATTGCTTTTGGAATTTTAATAATTTTAGGAACTTCAATAGGTTTAATACCTGCTTATATGGCAACATTAGTAAAACCTATAGAAGCATTAAGAGAAGAATAAAATAATAATCAGACTTTATAAATAGATACAATGAGTAAAAGAGCAAAAATTATATTGATCACTGTATTACTTTTATTTGCAACCGTTCTAATATGGTTTGCGAAAAAGAATAAGAAAAATGTTGTACAGTACGAAACTGAGAAACCTTTTAAAACAAGTATAGTCAGAAAAACTGTAGCTACAGGTAAAGTAGTACCTTTAGAAGAGGTAGAGATTAAACCTCAGATAGCTGGTATTGTAGATAAGGTTTTAGTTGAAGAAGGTCAAATTGTTAAAGCAGGAGATTTAATTGCTACAGTTCGAGTAGTTCCAAATGTAGAAGCATTAAACTCTGCAAATAATGAAATTAAAAATGCACAATTATCATATGATAATGCAAAAACACAATTCGATAGAAATAGAAGTCTTTTTGAAAAAGGGGTTATTTCTAGGCAAGAATTTGAAAACTCAGAATTGTCATTTAATAATGCTAAGCAGCGTCTATCTAATGCAAAATCTAATATGGATATTGTAAAAAGAGGGACAACAGCAGGTTTAGGTAGTGCAGCAAATACTAATATTAGAGCTACTTCCTCAGGTATGATAGTTGAAATACCTGTTAAGAAAGGATATCAAGTAATACAAAGTAATAGTTTTAATGCAGGAACAACAATTGCCACTATTGCAGATATGAATAGAATGATTTTTGAAGGTAAAGTAGATGAGTCGGAAGTTGGTAAATTAGTTAAAGGAACTAAATTGCAAGTATCTCTTGGTGCAATTGAAAATAAAAAATTTCCTGCAGAATTAAATTTTATCGCTCCTAAAGGAACAGAAGAAGGAGGGGCGGTTCAGTTCAAAATTAAAGCAGACGTTACTTTAGATGATAGTAATTTTATTAGAGCAGGTTATTCAGCTAATGCTGATATAGTTTTAGAAACAAAAAATGATATTTTGGCTATAAAAGAAGCTTTATTACGTTTCGATAAAAAAACAGAAGAACCTTATGTGGAAGTAAAAGTAGGGGATGGGACATTTGAAAAGAAAGAGTTAGAGTTGGGGATATCGGATGGAGTTAATATCGAAGTTAAATCAGGTATATCTATAGAAGATGAAATTAAAATATGGAATAAAGTTTCTAAAGATAAAGAGGAAAAAGAAGAGGACAATTAAGCAATAATTACAAATAAAAATACAAAGGAGCTATTTATTAGTTCCTTTTGTTGTTTATATATGTTATTCGTCATACAATAATTGTTATTAGACATCAGAGAACTACAAAATATTTTTTTTTGCATAAAAACAAGTCTTTTTATGTTAACTTAGTGGTAACGTTATTGTTAGGTCAATATATTTAGTATAAAACAAACAACATTCCCCATGAAAAATTATTACACAACAATTAGAAAGTACATAGTAATATTAGTGTTATTATTAAGTTATCAGAATGCAGAGACACAAGTAAGTGAGCCTTTCACGTGTGTAACCGAAGCATATTTATTTCAAACAAATGATGTTTATGCTCAAAACTTGGCTTCAGGTGCAGCTACTTTAGAAGGTATGGATTTAGCTTTGGATAATATTAATGCGGTAGGCTACAATCAGAAAGATGGGTACATATGGGGTTCTTTACGATTTCCTGACAATACAATTATAAGAATAGGTAAAGATTATAGTACAACAACATATGAAATTCCAGGCGCAGGGTTCTCGTATGTTGGAGATGTTAATGAAAACGGAATTTATTATTTAAGAAGTTCTAGTACTACATATTATATGGTAGATTTAGACCCGAGTTCACCAAGTTATCTAACTAAAATAGGAACAGGAACAATAGATAAAGCCATAAATGTTCATGATTGGGCTTTTAATGCCGTTGATGGTAAATTATACACCGTAGAAAAAAACACCAATAATTTATACAGAATAGATGTAGAAACCAATAGTGTTGAAACTTTAGGAGAAGTTCCTATTCTTTCAGGGTTAAATTACACCTACGGGGCAGTATATTTTGATTTAGATGGTAATTTTTATGTATCAGCAAATCAAACAGGAACAGTATATATTGTGCGTCAGGTTCAAAACATAACGAATAGTTCAGATATGGATTCTAATTTATTTGCATTTGGTCCTTCTAGTAATAGTAATGATGGGGCTAGATGTCCAACAGCTCCAGTGCCACAAGAAGATTGTACAAATGGAATAGATGATGATGGAGATGGTTTGGTAGACTGTGATGATCCATCATGTTCTGGAGTAGCTGCTTGTCCTACTATTACACCGACTTCGACAGGTAATAATGGTGGTTTAGAGAGTAATAACCGATTATCAGCTCAAATCAACAAAAGGAATATTAATAGAGTAAAAAGAAATTATAGTTTTGATGTTGCTATGGCTAGAAGAGTAACTAAAAATAGTTTTTACGCTAGAAGATCTAACAATCAAAATATTGCTCTTTGGGATTTGGTTCCAATGGATATTATACCAGGAACTACAGCAATAGAAAGTTCTCCTAATGATTTGGTAGGTATTACTAATGCTACGGATGTAGTTTCTGTAGATTATGTAAAAGATAATGTAGGATATGGTACTTTATTACTACTTAAAACAGAAGATAAAGTTTATGAACATACAAAGCATATATGCGATCGTTTTACTGGAGCAGAATTACTTTCAGTTTCTAATATGGAGGTTAATGATGGATTGTTTATAAAATCTAGAGTTAAGCAACCTGATGGTTCTATAGAATTTGTTGCTAGTTTTTCTGTTAGAGAATCTGATGATAACAGCTCTTTTATTGTAGAATCGCATTGGAATTTAGATCAATATGAAGATAAAGGGTATTATAATTTTCAAGTATGGGCAAATTCAATAGATGATTTGTATAATGTAACAGAGGAAGTATTGAACTTATTAACAGTTCAAAAACCAATTAGTGAGTATAGACATTCTGATGCTCCTCCTGTATTTATTAAAAATGCAGTGTATAGTAGAGGAGGTAAAATAGATTTAGAGATTGTAAATAACCTAGGGGCTACAACAGTAGTTATAGAAGGAAATAAAAGAGCTACTGAAACAAGTAGTAGTGAACCAGTATCGTTTACTGTAGATTTAACAGGATATATAAATAACATTACTTTGGATATTGGTAGTCTATATGACTTTGGGTTAAGACTTCGAAATCAATATGATTTAACACCAGATGATTTATTTCTTTCTGATGGTACATGGGGAATAGATGATAGTTCTCAAAGATTCATCGATACATTCGAGGTTATTGCAAATAATGAGAATGAAGAAGAGGGGGCATATAATGTAGAGAGAAGTATTGCAGTATCGGCAACAGCTAACCAAGATGTTTCTATATACAGATCGTTGACACCAAAGTTCGAGAAAGTAGATTTATCTGAATTCGATCAAATATCATTTGCAGCTAAAGGAACTGGTAAAATGAAAATTCTTTTTGTAAAAGAGAGTGTAGGAAACTGGGAAGATCAGCCTTATTCAGAAGTTTATTTAACAGAATACAGAAAAAACTATACATTACTTAAAAGTGATATTATTTCTAATTCGAACGAAGAGGTGAGTTTAAATGATATTAAAATGTTATTCATAACATTAGTTGCTGAGGATGGAAGCATGGTGAGTAAAACTTTAGAACTAGATACCATTCAGTTTTCTAAACAAGCTACAGCTTCTATAAAAGACGAATCTTTTGGAGCAAAGGTAATGGTAAGTCCTAATCCAGTAGAAACACATACAACTTTTACATTTAATTCAACAAATGAAGATAATTATCAGTTTGAAATATATAATGTAATGGGTAAAAGAGTTTATCAAGAAGATTTCAAAGCTAAATATGGAGAAAACAAAGTTAGTTTTAACAGACAACAGCTGTCTTCTGGAATTTATTTCTATAAAATTAGTTCTAATAAATTGGAAATGAAAGGGAAATTACTTTTTAAATAATTTATGTAAGTTACAGGTAATTATTTCGTCTATTAAAGTATAAGAAAAGAATTTAATTTGCTTTAACGAGTAATGAATACCGTTTGTCGATGACAAGGGTACTGAAGTCTAAAAGTAGATAAAAAAATAAATTAAGGATTGTAATTTAGTTGATATAATAAGTAAGTAATCCCATAAAATTTAAATTATGAAAGGTTTTAAAGAAGTAAGAGAAGTTATAGTTAAGTTATTTACAACAGTGAATTTATCTGAGAAGAATATGCAAAAAATCCCTGTGTATGTTCGTGAAAATAAAAATAGACACCCCTTTAAATAATACAAAAAATGTATAATCCCCAATTATACTAAATATTTAATGTTTTTCATTTGTATTACATTGAAGACATGTAATTCCCCAAAAAAGAAAGGAACTCATTTTGAGTTCCTTTCTTTTCTTTTTATATAAACATTTTAGCCACGTTCTCAGCTTTTCTACTTTCGCTATAATCGTAAAAACCTTCACCAGATTTTACTCCTAATTTACCAGCGGTTACCATATTCACTAATAAAGGGCATGGTGCGTATTTCGGATTTTTGAATCCATCATACATTACATTTAAAATAGATAGACATACATCTAAACCAATAAAGTCTGCTAATTGTAATGGTCCCATCGGGTGTGCCATCCCTAATTTCATTACTGTATCAATTTCTTTAACACCAGCTACTCCATTATAAAGGGTCTCTATAGATTCGTTAATCATTGGCATTAAAATCCTATTTGCTACAAAACCAGGATAATCATTTACTTCTACAGGAACTTTGTTAATTTTTTTAGTAAGTTCAACAATGGTATTGTTTACTTCATCTGAGGTATTATAACCTCTGATAATCTCAACTAATTTCATTATTGGAACAGGATTCATAAAGTGCATTCCTATCACTTTTTCTGGTCTGTTTGTTACAGCAGCAATTTGAGTAATTGAGATAGAAGAGGTATTTGTAGCAAGTATAGTATCTTCACCGCAAACCTCATCTAAATCTTTAAAGATTTTTAACTTTAAATCGATGTTTTCTGTTGCTGCTTCAACCACCAATTCTGCATATTGTATTCCTTCTTTTATAGAAGTAAATGTTTTAATGTTGTTTAACGTGTTTTCTTTATCTTGATCAGATATCTTCTCTTTAGCTACCATACGATCTAAATTCTTAGTGATTGTAGCCATTCCTTTGTCTAAAGCAGCTTGAGATATATCTATTAACTGAACATTATAACCAAATTGAGCAAACGTATGAGCGATACCATTACCCATAGTACCAGCACCAATTACTGCAATATTTTTCATGTAAAATTTAATTTAAGTTTGTTTGGATTATTATTTAGAAAAACATTCGATAATTTGATGGGCTACTCTAAGTGCTTCTGTTCCTTGAGTTAAGGAAACTATAGGAGTAGTTTTATTATGAATTGCTTCAGCAAAAGAATTCAATTCATCTAAAATCGCGTTGTTTTTTTCTATCTTAGGATTTTCGAAATAAATTTGTTTTTTAATACCTTCCGCATTTTGAAGAATCATGGCAAAATCATCAGGAGTTTCAGGTGCATCTTTCATTTTAACAACTTCAGACTTTTTCTCTAAAAAATCTACTGATATGTAGGCGTCTTTTTGAAAAAAACGAGTTTTTCTCATGTTTTTCATAGAGATTCTACTTGAAGTTAAATTGGCAACACAACCATTTTCAAATTCAATTCTAGCATTTGCTATATCCGGGGTTTCAGAAATTACAGATACACCACTAGCGGAAACATTTTTTACTTTCGATTTTACAACAGAAAGAATAATATCAATATCATGAATCATTAAATCTAATACTACAGGTACATCTGTTCCTCTTGGATTAAATTCAGCTAACCTGTGGGTTTCGATAAACATAGGTGTTTCAATAATATCTTTAACAGCTGTAAAAGCAGGATTAAAACGTTCTACATGACCAACTTGTCCACGAACATGGTGTTGACTCGCTAAAGTTCGTATAGCTTCTGCTTCTTGGATTGTGTTGGTAATAGGTTTTTCAATAAAAATATGTTTGCCTTTTTCAATGGCTTGTTTTGCACAATCAAAATGTGAAAGTGTAGGTGTTACAATATCAACGATATCTACGGCGTCAATTAAACTTTCCACTGAATCGAAATAAGTATATCCGTATTCTGTTACTACTTTATCTGCATTTTCTTTGTTAGGATCGTAAAAACCAACCAGTTCATATTTATCAGATTCTTGTAAAAGGCGAAGGTGAATTTTACCTAAATGTCCTGCGCCTAACACTCCAGCTTTTAGCATAAATTTTAGATTTATTTTTATTGCGCTGATTTACAAATCAGCAGTAACAAAGATACACTTTTATAGATTTTTTTTAGTATTTATTGTTACTTTTAGGCTGCTGAAAATTTATATGTTGTGCGCGATACTACCAAACATCAAGGGCTTAGAAATCAGTTAGCTACTGTCTTACATAAAAAAGGGATTTTAGATGAAAACGTTTTAAATGCAGTAAGAAAAATTCCTAGACATTTATTTATTGATAGTAGTTTTGAAGACCATGCTTATCAAGACAAGGCATTTCCTATTGCTGCTAATCAAACTATTTCTCATCCTTATACCGTTGCGTTTCAATCGCAAGTGTTGGAAATAAAAGAAGGTGAAAAAGTATTGGAAATAGGTACAGGTTCTGGATATCAGACAGCTGTATTGTTAGAGTTAAAAGCAGAAGTGTATACGATAGAAAGACAGCATGAATTGTTTAAGAGAACATCATTATTTCTGCCTAAAATAGGGTATAGACCCAAACGATTTATCTTTGGAGATGGTTATAAAGGATTACCAGAACAAGCTCCTTTTGATAAAATAGTTGTTACCGCCGGAGCTCCTTTTATACCGAATGCGTTGTTAGGGCAACTAAAGGTGGGAGGAAAATTGTTAATTCCTGTAGGAGAAGGGACTCAAATTATGACATTGCTAACACGCAAATCTCTCAAAGAATTTGAAAAACACGAATTAGGTGATTTTAAATTTGTACCCATGTTAGAGAAAAAGAATTAGTCATACACTTGTTTAAAAACTTCCCCCTTTTCCTTAATCATACGATCAATTATATCCTTGTAAGCTATATCTATATAATTTGATTTTATGTAGTGTAAGTTTTTTCCATTATAAGAAAATACAGGTAAGTATAATTGTGCGCTTAAACTATCTTTATCGGTGATATCTTCTCTATTAAAAACTTTAAATGTATTTTTTCTATGATGAACAATTAATAATGGTTTGTTATAGATTAAATCATTTATGGTATCACTACTTGTATTGTTTTGGTGATAAGCACCCCAGTAATAAGGATCTAAAAATTGTTTGTGACTTATTTTGGAAGAAAAACTTTCATAAGGATTGATTGAAAAAGAACCAGCGCCAGTTCCACAATCTAAACCATAGTCAAATTTATCTTTAAATTCTGGTATATCAGGTATCAATCTATAATGGTATCTAAAAACAGAATCATTTACTTTAAATAAAATTTCATCATTCCTGTAAGTCCAAACAAAAAAAGGTTTTGCTGTTTTGTTTTTGAAACAAATGTGATATCTGTCATCTTTCTTAAAAATGTTTAATTGTAAGTCATTAGACTCTACCTCTTCAGTATTCATATCTTCGTTATAAAAAGGAGTCAAGTATAGGTCGGAAAAGTAACCTCTAAACATATGTAAATCAATAACAATTAATAAAACAATAACAAAGAAAATAGTGAAAAACACTTTTATAAACTTTTTCATAATTCTAAAATAAAAAAGATACTAAATAAGATTCATTTTTGTCAAATACTTTGATGTTTTATTGGTCTCAAAAATAGTTAAAACTATTGTACTTTCAGTCCATATTGGTTTATTTATTGTATTCTAGAATAGCATGATATAACTGCTGTACAACTAAATTTAATTTTGAAATATCTAAAGTTTCAATTTTATCAGACTTTTGATGATAGTTTTTGTTTCTAAAAAAAGCGGTATTTGTTATCATTATAGCATCATAATCGAATTTCCAATAATTCAAATGATCTGAAAAATCAACGCCTTCTACATGTTTAGATCCTTTAAAAGAAATAGTTTTAATATCCTTTTTAGCTTTCATTAATTCGGTGATTGTATTGCTAAAGTCTTGTGCATTGTTTTCCTGTACAACAGTAATAAAATTACCTTTTGTACCATACTTGTATTTCATAGCTTCTACAGGGTAGGATTGAGAATTAGGACTATCATTAAAATATCCTATAGATTCTAAACAAATCATACCTTTAACTGGTATGTTATTGTCAAATAGATTTTTAGCATGAATATAACTTCCCATTTTATTGGTTCTAAAAAAAGGAGGTTCCTCTAAGGTATATGCTACAAAATCGATTCTATATTTAAGTGATTGTTTTGCTAATAATCGTATTAGTTCTAATAAGCCAGCTACACCAGAAGCATTATCATCAGCACCATCAGAATCACCACAGACATCATAATGAGCTCCAATTACAATACGCGTTGTATTTGATGTACCTAAAGAAGCAATTACATTCTTATATGTATTTTTTCCGACTTTATATTCTTGAAAAAAGGTAGTATCACAAACTTTTTGAAATTCGTTAGAAATATAGGATGCTACTTTATTTAGAGCGCTAGTATTTTTATAATTTCTTGGAACAATAGTATTTGTAATTGCTCTTAAATCATTTAAAATGTGTTGTTCTGATGTGTTTAATTCTTCAATGTTTTGATTGGTATTCTTTTTTTGAGAAAAAGTACAATTATATAAAAAGAAGAAAGTAAGAAGGATGTATGTTGTTTTCATAGGAATATGTTTTTTAATCGCATGGCGATAGACAAGGGTTTAATTCCTGTTTCTTTCTTAAAAGCCTTATAAAATGCAGATTTCGAATTAAAACCAGATTCAAGCCCTATAGCAATAATGGTGTAGTTAAAATAACAAGTTAAATATTGGTCTAGTATTAAATGTTAAAATCCCGAAGGAAAAGAAGAATATAAAATTATCAAAGTACTTTGATTCTTCTGAAATAAAACCAAATGATATAAGCAAAGATACCAGTATTGTTGCGGTTGTATTTAAAACAAATTCGGATTTTTCAATTAAACTAAAATACAAACATAAAATACTAGAAATTATGGTTAATGTCAATAAAGTATAAATAAATCTAGGTTTCAGTTTCATGAAGTGAAATTAGCAAAAAAATCATTGGATCGGGAGTTTACAATTAAGAAAAATAGTATACCATGAATGGAACCACTAATAATCAAGCTTTTTAACAAATCCATAAAAATCCTTTTTTACAAGTAAAAAAATCCGCCTAACAAAGCGGATTTATTGAATTTGAAAAAAGAACAATCAACTTATTCTGCTATTGCCTCAGCAACAACAACTTCTTGTTGATGGTTTTGTTGAGTTTGCTTAGTTTTAGTTTCAGCTAAACCACAAGGAGCCGTGCTTCCACAAGATGTTAATCCTAATAAACCAACTACACAAATTGCAATAAATACTACTCTTTTCATTTTTTTATCTTTAGAAATGCTAATTTATAAAATTTTAATCAATTTACCAGAATCAATTTTCTCTTCAATAACGTTAAACGCTACCATTTTATTTTGTACTTCTGTCAATAAATTTTCAGAAATAGGTTTTCCGTCATTCCATTCAGTAATTGATAGCCATTTTTGAATATCTCCTAATTGTTGTTCGTAACGAACAGCAAGGGTTTCATCTATATTTTCAATAGCTTTAAAACCAGAAGTACAATTATTGATAATGGTTAAAACTTTTTTTACTTCTTCAGGGTGTTTGTCCAAGATTTCTTCTCGAATTGCGATAACAAAACAAGGCCAAGGAGTAGGGCAGTCACCAACTCTACGAAATGTACCATCGTCTACCAAAGGTTTTGTGGTAAAATGTTCCCACATAAAATAATCAGCTTCTCCATTAGTTAAAGCATCAATGCCTCCTTGTAAGTTTTTAACTACTTTAAATTTTAATGTATCAATATCCCAACCATTATTATAAGCATTTACGATGGCCATCAAATGTGAACCAGATCCATACCTACTAATAGCTACAGTAGCATGTTCTAAATCATCAATAGATTTGAACTTGGATTTTGCTCCAACATGAATCCCCCAAATTAAAGGGCTTTTAACAAAAGTTTGAATAATTTTAGAAGGATTACCATTACTGATGTCTTTAATAATTCCTTCGGTTAATACAATGGCAATATCAATTTCTTTATCTCGTAAAGCTTTACACATAGCACCAGTTCCGCCAGGGAAATCTTGCCAACGTAAATTAATATTTTGTTTTGTGTATTCTTTATTTTTTAATGTAATGTACCAAGGATAATTAAAATGCTCTGGAACACCACCAACTTTTAAATTCAACATTTATTTAACTAATTTATCTAGTGTATATGTAATTAATTGTTCAATAACCTTACTTGGATTTTTACTAAATGTGCCATGTATTCTATTTGCTAAAATGGCATTCATTGAACAAGCATGATGCCCTAATAACTTTGAAAGTCCATAAATAGCAGAAGTTTCCATCTCTAAATTAGTGATTCTATGATTTAGATATGAAAATTTATCTATTTTTTTGTGTAAATCAGGATCTTGTGGTTGTAAGCGTAAAATTCTTCCTTGAGGTCCATAAAAACCTCCAGCTGTTGCTGTTATACCTTGATAGATTTCTGAAGAAATTAAACGATTAGCTAATTTTTCAGCATTAGAAATCACTACAGGATACGCTTTTTTTGGGGACCAATCCGTTTGTTTAACAAATGCAGCTTCTATGTCAGGGTGTGTAATCTTTTCAATATCATATGTTTGTAACATACCGTTAAGATCAATTGCATAACTGCTGAGTAAAAAACTATCAACAGGAATGTCTTTTTGTAATGCCCCAGAAGTTCCTATACGAGTAATATGAAGCGCTGTATGCTTAGGTTTAATTTCGCGAGTATTGAAATCAATATTTACTAACGCGTCCAATTCGTTTAAAACAATATCTATATTATCAGGTCCGATACCAGTTGAAATTACTGAAATTCGTTTTCCTTTGTAGGTACCTGTTACGGTTTTAAATTCGCGTTTTTGAGTAGAAAATTCAATGCTATCAAAATGTTGCGTTACTTTTTCTACACGATCTTGGTCTCCAACAAAAATAATATTTGTTGAAATATGTTCAGGTTTAAGATTAAGATGATAAATACTACCATCTTCATTTAAAATAAGTTCAGAATTTTGTAACTTCATTTAAGATGTTAATTTAAGTAGCTTGTCTGTAGCATTTACATACAAATAACTGTATTTTTTTGCTCCACCAAGATACGAAAAATCAGAACGTATTGCACTGTAGTAATTAAGTTGATTATGAAGTACTTTATTACCAGTCTCACTTAATTTAACTGGATTAAACGATGAAAAAAGCGCTTTTAACTCTTTAATTTTATTCGCATATTGAATATCACCGAAGCCATAAACTCCTTGTTTTTTTAATAATGATTTTATGAAACTATCTTCGTTTTTCGAATTTATTTTTGATGCTGTTTGCAATATTGTATTCTCTACTGTATTTAATCCATTTTCTATAGAAGGAAAACGTTGTAGGTGAGCGCTAATAGCATCGGTTAAATATATGAAAGGAGAAGAAGGATTAAATTTATGAACTGTTTCTAAACGTAGAGGACTATCAGAGCAATACAATTGCCAAATATAATCGGCATATTCTACATCATCTTGCGTTAAAGTAATTCTATTTTTATATAAGTCTAATAATTCTTTTTCAGTCAAATAGTTAAAGCCTGACATTTGATTAGAGTTTTCAGGCAAGCCACTCCTTACTATAGATATATTTCTTCCTTTTCTATGTTTTTTTAACCAACTAATCACAGCAATCATATTTACTTGACAAAATAAATCATAGTCAAACCAAAGTACAATTTCATCTTGATTTTGTTTGCAGAGATTTCTATATTCTTTAAGAGTAAAATCGATAAAAGTTTTTTTAGTGATCTGATAAGCAGCGTTCAAAAAATCAAAACGAAGTTTCCAAAAGTCTTCACTACCTACATCGGTAGTTGTTTTTCCTTCACATAGCATTTCGCGCCAGGTAATAATTTCACCTTTAATTTGTAAGTTCTGTAAAGTTTGCGTTGTATAATCACCGTTTGTAATATGTAAATATGTGCTCATTTATACTGACTTAAAAAATGCAAATCAATATTAATAAAAAAAACAACACGCTGAGGATATTATTTCGGTTTCGTTTAATTTTTAAAAAAAAATAGGTTTTTTTGTTAAAAAAGTATGTATTATTGGAGTGATATTTATTTTTTTAATAAAAACAATAAATATAGATTAATGGTTAACCTCCAACTCTTTTAACGTTAAAGCCTTTTTCTTTTAACAATTCCATAATTTTATTTCGATAGTCTCCTTGAATTATAATTTTATCATCTTTAAAACTACCACCAACAGAAAATTTAGTTTTAATCTCTTTAGCTAGTTTCTTAAAATCTTCAGTGGCTCCATTATATCCATCAATAATTGTAATAGGTTTTCCTTTACGTTTTTCATATTTACACAATAATGGTTCTTCTTGCAACCAAACATCGGGCTTTTCTTCTTTTTTTGGTTCCTCAAATTTATGTTCAGGAAATAAATTTTTTAATTGATCTTGTAAATCCATAGTTTTTTATTTTAGAGTTCAAAGTTCAAAGTTCAAAGTTCAAAGTTCAAAGTTCAAAAGTACAAAGTATAAAGTACAAAGTATGGGTAAAACAATTTGCTTAATACTCTATACTTAATACTGATATCACTTATTTTATCAAACCTAATTCGCGTAAACGTTCATTTAAAAACTCACCAGCGGTAATATCTTCAAATTGTTTTGGATTATCTTTATCGATACAATTTTCAAGAACATCTAATTTCATTTCAGAAACTGGGTGCATAAAAAACGGAATGGAATATCTTGAGGTACCCCATAGTTCTTTAGGAGGATTTACAACACGATGAATTGTAGATTTTAACTTATTATTACTATGTCTTGATAACATGTCTCCAACATTAATCATTAATTCATCTGGTTCAGCAATGGCATCAATCCATTCTCCATCATGGTTTTGCACTTGTAGTCCTTTACCGTGAGCTCCCATTAAAAGCGTAATTAAATTGATGTCTCCATGTGCAGCAGCTCTTACAGCTCCTTTAGGTTCTTGTTGGATAGGAGGGTAATGAATTGGTCTTAAGATACTATTTCCATTCGCGATATGATTATCAAAATATGTTTCATTTAAATCTAAAAATAACGCTAAAGCTCGTAAAACATACCTAGCAGTTTTTTCCAGCATTTTGTAGGTCTGTTTTCCGATTTCATTAAACTCTGGTAACTCCTTTACAAGTACATTATCAGGATATTCTTTTGCTAACTTAGGATTGTTTTCTACATATTGGCCAAAATGCCAAAACTCTTTTAAATCACCTTCTTTTTTACCTTTAGCACTTTCTTTACCAAAAGAAACATAACCTCGTTGTCCGCCAATTCCTGGAATTTCATACTGTTGTTTAGTTTCAACAGGTAAATCAAAGAATAACTTAATTTGTTGGTATAAATTTTCAACTAGAGCGTCATCTAAAAAATGACCTTTTAAGGCAACAAAACCTATAGTCTCATAAGCATTTCCAATTTCTGATATAAATTTTTGTTTTCTATTTTTATCTTCTGATAAAAAATCTTTTAGATCAACACTAGGTATTTTCTCCATTGTTAATAAGTTAATTTAATACGTAGTGTAAATGTAGTAAAATAGCAGTTGAACTCTAAAATTATTTATTAACAAAAGGAATTAGATACGATATAGTGTAATTGAAACCGAAACCAGTATTACTTTCAAATACTCTATTAAAGCCTGGCGCATATAATGTTTTAAAATTATCTTGATTGTCTATACTTAATCCAATTTTATAAGCTCCATGAAAACCGATAAACAAATTTTTTAACGTTTCTACTTTAATACCTATTTGAAATTCAAACCAATGAGCCGTTAATCCAGATTCACTCACAGGAGTATTGATGGTTTCTGAAGGAAAGAAAATAGGAATTTCGCTATTTCCGCTAGCTACATTAGGTGTGAATTGGTTGAGTGTATGTTCAAAAATTGCAAATCCATATCGTCCACCTATGTACACTTCATTATTCATGTCTAACCAATTGGTATAAGTGTTTATATTTGCACCTAAACGAATATAATTTCCTTTAGAAGTTGAAGTTGTGAAATCTTCGAAAGTAATTTCTTCCTCACGACCTATTTCACCAGCGATATACCAGTTTTTAGAGATTCTATAATCTCCAACAATTTCAAACCCTAAATAGCTTTTATCTACAAAGCTTAATCCAGGTTTACTTAAATCGATACCTAAACGCAACCCGTATCCTGTTTTATAAATAACAGTATCTTTAGGAGTCTCTTTTTTTTGTTTTGTAGTTTTTTGAGCGTTCAAATGAACTACAAAGAGAAATAAGAAGCAATTAATGGAAAATGTTAACGTGCGCATTGACTTGATTTTTAATTGATTCTACTTCAGTAACAGATAAACGATCTATCCAACCTGATTTTTCGAAAGTTACATCATTAAAGATGACTCTAAATCCACACGAACGTGAAACGTATTCGTTTACTGGTGTATATTTTACAGTTAGTGTAGCTGTTTCCTCTCCTGTATTATCGGTATTGTCAGTTTCATTTCGAGTTAGCGTAAATACAGTTTCTTCAGCTAATGAATTTAAAGGTATTGCAATACTATCTGTAGTGATGTTTGTAAAAAAAGTATCGCTCCCTTGAATTCCAGTAGCGGTCATAGAAAAACGCTGTACTGCTTTAAATTCAGTTAAACTTTTTTGATCATAAAAACGTAATATCAGATTAGGAGTTACTGGGGTTTGTGTACAAAAATCATCTTTTTCACATGAAAAACAGCTAATTCCAATAATTAATAAGATCAATATGCGTTTTAAATACTTCATAAATTATTATTTTTCAAATAAAACTACAGTTTCAATATGAGAAGTATGAGGAAATTGATCGACTAAACTCATTTTTTTGATAGTATAACCTGCTTCTTTCAATTGCTCTGTATCTCTTGCTTGAGTAGCTGGGTTACAAGATACATAAACCATTCTATCTGCGTTCAGATTTATGATTTTTTTAAGTGTTTTAGGAGCAATACCAGCCCTTGCAGGATCTAAAATAATTGTTTTTATTTTGTTTTTAAACTGAGGCTGTTCCAATAGAAATTTCCCTACATCGGCAGCATAAAACTCAACTCCTTCAATGTTGTTTCTCTTTGCGTTTTTCTTAGCATCTTCAATAGCAGAAGCAACAATATCTACACCAACAATTTTTGCATTGTTACTACGAGACGCTAAAATTTGACCTATAGTTCCTGTTCCGCAGAATAAATCCATAACAACAGTGTTATCTACAGCTTCTTTATTTTCTAAAGCATAATCTACAACTTTACTATACAGTTTTTCAGCAGATTTCGGATTGGTTTGAAAAAAGCTTTTCATACTAATTTCAAAGTTTAAACCTAATAACTCTTCAACAATTTTATCTTTACCATATACCAAATCAATACTTCCAGAAGTTGCAATTGTTCTGTCACCAGTTTCATCATTAATGGTGTGTAATAAACCAGCTAATCGATTACCTAACAACTCTTGTAAAAGCGCCACGAAATTAGGCATGCTAAACTTTGGTAAATCTTTAGATGTGGTTACTAAATTACAAAGTAATTCGTTGGTCTTATATGATTTTCGAACCACAAAATATCTGAAAAAACCTTCTTTTTTAGGGCCGTGCCAAGGGGTTAAACCAGTTGCTTCACAATAAGTTCTAATTTTTTTAAGGCTATTTTCAAATTCAGCGTCAAATAAACCACTGTCTTTATCTAAATTTTCACCCATCCACCATACACCTCGTCTTTTAAAACCTAATGTAAATTCATCTACATCTGTTTTTTGTTCACGATCATATCCTATGGCAGAAAAACTATATTCCATTTTATTTCTATAATGGAAAACGTTTGGAGAACTCACAAATTCATCAAAATAATCTTCAATATTTTCAATCTTTCCTATTTTCTTGAATAACGACATGGTACTTGTGTATTTGTATTCATGTTGTTTTTCAATAGGTAGTTGAATATATGGTGCACCAGGAACTTCTTGATAGCTTGAAGGAATTTCATCTTCGGAAGCTTTAAGTACATCCATCAATTTACATTCTGCATATTTTTTTTGAGATTTGGTAACTCGTGCTTTTACCAATTGACCAGGTAAAGTATTTGGAACAAAAACTACAAATTCTCCATGTTCGTTACGAATACGACCTATGCCTTTTCCTCCAAAAGCATAATCTTCAATCAAGATTTCTATAATCTCTCCTCGTTTTACAAACTTGTTACGTTCTCTTCTAGGCATCAGTTATTTTTTAGGAGTGCAAAATTATAAAAAAAGCACCTCTCTTAAGGTGCTTTTGTATAAATTAATAAATGATACTTGTTATTTCTTATTAAACTTATCTAAGATTTTTTCCATTTGCTTTCCAGCGGCTTCACGTCCACCAAGACCAAAAGATAATACAACAGTTAAAGCAACTGCGCCTAAAGTAATACCGAAAGCAAGGTTAATAATATCGTCTGCAATTCCCATTCTGCGTAAACCAATAGCTAAAAATATTGCTAAGATTGCAATACGGATTATGTTTGCTATAAATGGATTGTCGTCTGATTTCAAGAAATTTTTAGATGCAATATTAGCAATCCAATTTCCAACGGCAAGTATGATTAGTCCAAATAAAATATTACCACCTAATGTCACTATAGTGCTCATCATTTCAGATAACTTTGTGAATTCAAGCTTATCTATAGCAGTCATTAATCCGAATAATACAATAAAGGCATACACAACATTAGCTATTAATTTTTCAATATTAGCACTTCCAGTTAACGAAGTTAATCCAGCTTTTTGTAATACCTGATTTACATTTAAACTATCTAATAAATCTCTAACTAATTCACTTAAGAATCTACCACCAACAACAAAAACAATCATAATTAAGGTAGCGACTAATATTTTTGGTATTGCCTCAAAGAAACTTTGTAACATATCACTAGCAGGAGCAGAGATAGCTTCAAAATTTAGAATGTTTAAAGCGACAATTAATAGGGGGATAAAGATGAAAATAAAAACAATTTTCTTCAATATTACCACTAAATTTAAATTTTCTGGGAGTTTTAGTTTAGGAGCGAATTTCTTAATAGTTTCACCTGATAATTCTACCAATTCAGAAACGATTGTAGCTAACATATAACCGATATATCCGACTAAAGAAGCTCCAATAATATTAGGAATAAAGTTGGTGAAACCTTTTAAAAGATCTTTTACAGGTTCTAAAACACTTGTCATTCCTAATTTTTCTAGTGCTAGCATAAATACAAAAATCATGACCAAGTAATACACCAATTTACTAATCAAAGATCCGATGTTTACTTTATCGTTATTTAATTTTTGATCTATTTGAGATTTTGCAAAAACTTTACCGATTAACTTTCTAATTAAACCAGCAATAAACCATCCGAGAATAATAATAAGTATTGCGCTGATAGGACCGCCAAAAGATCCAGTAATGTCGTTAAATGTTTTTAGGATTTGTTCCATATATAGTTGATTTTTTGTTAATATACTTTTTTAGACCGCTTTGCGTTATAAAAGTCACTTAATAAGAGGTGAATAATTACAATTATTTGAGGTTAATTGCCTTTTAAAGATACTTAATATTTAGTATTTTGCACACCTTTTTAGGGATGATTTCTCTCCCACGCTGCTTTTTCGAAATTCTTCGAGAGAATAAAGGTACAGTAGGAATGGTTATTTTATAAATTTTTAAAAAATTAAGAATGGCTGTTTTAGAAAAATTAACGTCACAGCAAGCAATCGATTTAGAAAACAAGTATGGAGCCCACAATTACCATCCGTTACCAGTAGTATTAAGTAAAGGAGAAGGTGTTTATGTTTGGGATGTGGAAGGTAAAAAATATTATGATTTTTTATCTGCTTATTCTGCTGTAAACCAAGGACACTGCCACCCAAAAATTGTTAATGCTATGGTTGAACAAGCTAAAACATTAACATTAACGTCCAGGGCTTTTTATAACGATATGTTAGGACAGTATGAGAAATATGCTACAGAATATTTTGGTTTTGATAAATTATTACCGATGAATACTGGAGCAGAAGCTGTAGAAACTGCATTGAAAATCTGTAGAAAATGGGCGTATGAAGTTAAAGGAATTGATGAAAATGAAGCAGAAATTATAGTATGTAAAAATAATTTCCATGGAAGAACAACAACAATTATTTCATTTTCAAATGATCCAGTAGCGCGTAAGAATTTTGGGCCTTTTACAAATGGGTTTATCAAAATTGAATATGATAATCTACAAGCTTTAGAAGAAGCATTAGCGAATAACAAGAACGTAGCAGGATTTATGGCAGAACCGATTCAAGGTGAAGCAGGAGTTTATGTACCGTCTGAAGGATATTTAGCAGCAGCAAAAGCATTATGTGAAAAGTATAATGTATTATTTATTGCTGATGAAGTACAAACAGGAATAGCTAGGACGGGTCGTTTATTAGCTACTTGTGGTAATTGTTCATGCGAGGATAAAAATTGTTCAGGTACTCCAGATGTAAAACCAGACATCTTAATCTTAGGAAAAGCATTAAGTGGTGGAGCTTATCCTGTTTCAGCAGTATTGGCTAATGATGAAATCATGAATGTAATTCGTCCTGGAAACCATGGGTCTACCTTTGGAGGAAATCCAATTGCAGCAGCGGTTGCTGTAGCGGCTTTAGAGGTTGTAAAAGATGAAAAATTAGCTGAAAATGCCGATCGTTTAGGAAAGATTTTCCGTGAAGAAATAGGTAAGTTAGTGGGTGAAACTGAGTTGGTAACGTTAGTAAGAGGTAAAGGATTATTAAATGCTATTGTAATTAACGATACTGAAGAGAGTGAAACTGCTTGGAATATCTGTATGAAGTTACGTGATAATGGTTTATTAGCTAAACCTACACATGGAAATATTATTCGTTTTGCACCACCATTGGTAATGAATGAAGAAGAGCTTAGAGATTGTATTTCTATTATTAAGAAAACAATTGTAGAGTTTGAGAAATAGTAATGATTTTTATAATTTTCTGTATCAAGAAAATATTTAGATATCATTACAAGTTATGGCAAACGTCTTTTTGTATAAATGCTTTCAAAAATGTACTCATTTTTGAAAGCATTTTTGTTTGTGATTTTTTGTATAATGAAATGGTGTAATAATTTTTAGAGGTTTCCATTGTAATATAGATCGTCTAAAATATATACTTCGTAGATTTATTTTTTCTTTATTAACCCTGTTTTCAGGGATGTTATTGGGGAATTTAAGATTTAGGTTTGCATAAACTTTAATCTTTTAATAATTATGAAACCAAATAATCCCTATTTAAAAATTAAACTCATATTACTATGCATTGTCTTTTGCAATAGTAAGTACATGTTTTCTCAACACGATCATCATAATCAACATGGTCATGTACACCAATCCATGCGTTTAGCACCAAACAGTACTGCAACACACAAAGCTGTTCAATCAGGTGTGTGGAGTGATACTAGTACTTGGGGAGGAGAAATACCTTCAAACGACGCAAAAGTAATCATTCCTGCATCTATTACTGTTACTGTAGATAAGGTCTTCAATGAAAGATTATCAACGATACGTGTAGATGGTACATTATTGTTTTCAACAAAAGTAAATACACAGTTGAATGTGGAAACAATAGTAACCATGCCTCACAGTAGCTTAATTATAGGAACAGAAAACGACCCTATAAATGAAGATGTAAGTGCTAAAATACTTTTCATAGATACCGGAGATATTGATACGAATTATGACCCACAACTATTAAGTAGAGGAATAATAGCGTTAGGAAAAATAGTATTTTATGGAGCTGAAAAAACAAGTTTTGTAAAAGCGAATCAATGGTTTCCTTCAGGTACTTCATCTTTTGAGTTAGAAACAGCACCTTTAAATTGGAGTATAGGAGACAGAATTGTTTTATCTGGTATTTTAAATAAACAGCAAGAGGAGTTTACTATTAAAAATATCGTAGGAAAAACAATAACATTAGATCATCCTACAACTAATGATAGATTGGTAAGCTCATCTAATGAAGTATTTAATGGTTTATATCCATATGTAGCTAATTATTCTAGAAACATCATTTTAGAATCAGAAAATAAAGTAGACATACATCGTAGAGGGCATATCATGTTTATGCATCAGCAAGAAGTTGATATGAAATATGTTCAGTTAGAAGAATTAGGTAGAACCAATAAGGCTATTGAATTGGAAAAACCAGTTACAGCTCCTACTACCAATGTAGTAGGGAGATATGCTTTGCATTTTCATAGAGCAGGAGATATGGATAAAAATGGAAGAAGTGGTTATGTAAAAGGTTGTGTAGTATGGGGAAGCCCAGGTTGGGGGTTTGTAAATCACGAATCTAATGTTTGGTTTGATGATAATGCTTCTTACAATGTGTTAGGTTCCCATTTTACAGATGAAAATGGATCAGAATTAGGTGGATTTAGAAGGAATATCGCAATATATTCTAAAGGATCTATAAATAATGCAGGTGATTGGGCAGAAAAAAGAAGAGAAAATGGAGATCATGGACATAGTGGTGTTGGTTTTTGGGCAACTACAGGTGCTACTGTGAGATGGGATGGAAATATTGCAACAGATCAAAATATGTCTGGTTTTGCTATTATTTCAAGAAAAGCTCCAGATGATTTACATGAATATGATTACAACGTACATGATGATCCTTCTCAAGGAGGCGGACGTAAATTGGTAAATGCAAAACATGTAGGAATTAATTTTTTTAAGAACAATATTAATTATGGAGGTGTACATGGACTTACTATTGTTGATCTTGAATTGAATGGGATGTTCAATACAAACAATCTTTTTGAAAACTTTATATCACTAAATACTATAAGTAGGAATGGCTTAATGATTACTTATATGAGAAATCTACATTTAAAAAATGTAAAGGTATTACGAGATGATGTGTTGAAAGCGTCAAAGCATAAAGGAGCTGTAGGAATTTACGTAAATTCTACTTTCGATCATTTATTCAGACTATCAACAAAAGGATGGAGTATTATTGAAAATGTAACAGTTTATGGTTTTGTAAACGGGTTTCAGATCATTAGGGACAAGTCAGGTAAACTGAGTGAGAAAAATGATAATAAATTATATATAGATAATCAGAGCTCTTTCTTTTTAAAAGGAGGACAGATTGCGGATAATATGGATATAAATCATTTTAAGGATAATGTAGATATCAATAAGATTCCTAATAGACCTTATTTTTCTGTAGCACCAGGTATTCATAATGAAGAAGTTCAATTAAAAATTATTTCGGAACCAGGAACTACTGTGTATTATTCTTATGGAGTATCGGGAAGTAGTTGGAGACAAGATACTTCAGCAATTAAAGGCTTAGATCTTAAAGATGCCAATAAATACAATGGAGAAACGATAACTTTTAACACAAAGCGTTCTGTTATTTTTGCTGTTGCGGTTAAAGATGGTTTACAGAGTCGAGTACGATCAGGTTGGTATTATGTAGAAGAGAAAACAGACGAAGTTGTGGCAGTTAGTGGTTTACAACTTAAAAATGATGAAGCAATATCACTTGTAGTTGAAAACAAAATGCCAGCTCCCCATTATCATATTCATCCTACGAATGCTTCAGATAAATCAGTTGTATGGTCTTCTTCTAATGAAGATATTATGAAAGTTGATCCTAACACAGGCGAAATTACAGCAATAGCTACTGGGGAGGCAACTCTTGTTGTTAGATCATTGTCAAATGATAAGATATTTGATACAACAAAAGTCATTGTGTCAGAAGAAAATCCTGATACAGATTCAACAGTTGCTGTTACTGGAGTTACTGTAAATGTTTCTGAGATAACGTTAGATTTAGGAGAAGAAATTACAGTAGTATCAGAAATAACACCTTCTAATGCAACAAATAAAACTGTAGTTTGGACTTCTTCAAATGAGGCGGTTGCTTATGTAAATGATTTAGGTAAAGTTGTAGGGTTATCAGAAGGAAATGCTATTTTAACTGTGGCTACTGACGATGGAGATTTTAAGAGAAGTATTACAGTTGTTGTGAAAGAAGATGTTCCAGTTGGGAATGTAAAAATAAACACATATCAAGCAGAAGATTCAGATATACAAAAGAGTAGTCGTATTACAAGTAATGTTCATCATCAAGGATACACAGGTACGGGATATGTAGATTATGGCGGGGATACAAGTTATATAGAATGGAGTAATGTTGAGTTTTTAGAAGAAAATACAACTATCATGTTTACCTATGCTAACGGTTCTAGTTCAAATCGTAGTTGTGAGCTTTTTGTAGATGGTAAAAGTTATGGAGTAGTTGGGTTTACAAACTCAGGAGGTTGGTCTAATTGGATTACAACTGAGGGTAAAAATATATCGATAGCTAAAGGAATACATCGAGTAAGATTAGTAGCAAACACTAGAAGTGGAGGACCTAATTTAGATAAAATGGAACTTGTAAACGAAATAAAACCACTTACTCAATTCTCAATAAAAGTATTTCCAAACCCTACCAATACTCAGCAAGTAACTATTGAAACAGAGGAAGTAGGGGGGATAATCCGTATTTTTGATAACCAAGGGAATTTGATCTTAAATACTACTATGGTTAATAGCTCTGAAACTTTAGATGTTTCTAATTTAGTAAAAGGAATATATATAGTAGAAGTAGAAAATGTTTTTGGAGTTAAAAATAGAAAGAAGCTGATAGTGAATTAACATGAGTTTTATTTCAAATATTAAATTAAAAATGGTGTGCCAATTGGTACACCATTTTTAATTGTAACTCCTAATTAAATTACGTTGTCATTTCATAAACATGTAAATGTTTTTTCAATACTCCAGAAGGCGTGTTTTTTGTTTCGTCAAAAATTCTGGTATCTCCAAATAAAATAAAACTATCTTTAGCTCTGGATACTGAAACATTTAGCATGTTAGGTTTATTATCTTTTTCAAAAAACATAGTACCTTCATCATCATTAGTATATACAGAACTAAATAAAATAATACTACGTTCTGCTCCTTGTAATGCATGTACTGTCCCTAATTTGATGTTAGTAACCTTAAAACCAGCTTCAAGTAAGGCTTTTGATAACTCTCCTTTCTGACTAGCAAAAGGAGTAATAATTCCTAAAACTTCTTCAATATGTTCTACTTGATAGGCATCCTTAATTTTTTCTTTATTTTGCTGTAACCATGTTATGATAGCTTTTACTTCTTGTATATTTTGACGACTATTATATTTTCGTTCACTAACTCCTTCGATATGATAAGCCATCATTGATGGAAAGGCTTGTTCTTCTTTCGCTTTACCTTTCATAGGTTTTAAAATACCACCATAAGCTAATTCATTACAAAAATCAATAATTTCATCATTACAACGTCTATGTTCTAGTAAGATTAAACCTTGTTCTTTTGTATCTGCAATAGGAGTTTCAAATTCACAAGAATTCTGAGCCATTTTCATGATGCATCCATTAGAAGCTAAAACACCAGAGGTTTCTAAAGAAAGCATGTCTTGTTCCTGTTGTATGATATGTAAACTTGATAGATTTCCTTTATCTATTCGTGAAGGAATAGACCAAATAGGTTCTATTTGTTTTAAATCTCCAACAACAAAAGCTTTTTTAGCTAATGCAAAAACAGGAATACTTACTTCCGGAGTTACTTGTCCTGCTTCATCAATGATTAATAAATCAATAAAATCATACAAAGGAAAATACTCGAAAACAGGCCTTCCATTTTCATTTTCACCTTGATATTGACTATATAAAAAATGACTTGGAGCAGTGTAAAAAGTAGCAACGAAACACGGAGTTAACATAGCTCTTCGCTTCCATTTTAGCATTATAGCATGTTCTCCAGTTCCTCGTTCTGTGTCCTCTTCTAAAGCTTCTCTTGTAGCTAATAACCATCTCCCTTCCCAATAATGAGTAGCTAATAAGAATGCTTTATGGCGTAAAGAAATATCTAGTTCGTCATAATAAAAACGAGGTGTTGGGTTTTTTGAATTTAATTTTTCAAACTCCGAAGCCCATAAATCATCTTCTTTAGTAATCGGAAAACTTTGCATATCCATTTGTTGTAGCCAATTTTTTAGCTTCAAATTAGATTGTAATGCAATGTTTAAATAATTGATTAATTCTTTTAAATAAGTGTTCGTTTTCTCTTTATCACTAATAATGCTTTCTTTAATTTTAAAAATCCATTGTTTATCTTCTAAATTTTCTTCCGTATTAACTTTGAAATATTCTTTTACAAGAGATAAGAAATTAGGTTTTTTAGAACTAGCTTTTAAAGTACTTAAAATGGTTCGCCATTCTGTAAGTTTTGCAATATTAAAGTTTTCTCGATGTACATGATCTTCCTGGTGTAATAGTGCGGTATTAATTTTTTGAATAGAATTCAAAAGATTTTTAGGGAAATCGACACTTTCTATTAATTGCTCTTCAATAATTAAAATTTCATCTTGTATATGTGCAATAGCATCATCAATAGAGTTGTTTTCTACATTAAAATAGTTGCAATATTGAGTTAGGAAATAATATTCAGCTTCTTCTAAATACGTTTCATTTTCAAGATCACATAAGGTACCTTGATGTTTAAATAAATTTCCTTTTAAGAAATTAATACCTTTTAAATGTTTTTCATTTTTTCCATTAGAAGGAAGGTAAGTGGCATAGCCTTTAAAATCAGGAATCCATCGTTCAGATAAGGATGTTAAACTACTTTCAGAATTAATAAAACTATCAATAATATTTGTTACAGCTTGGTTGTTATTAGAACAAGCCAGCACTATGGGAGGTTCTTCATCAATAATAGCGCTTTTTACTACCTCTGTAGCTACTAAACTTTGTAATAATGTTGTTTTTCCTGTTCCAGGAGGACCATTAACTGCTGTTACAGAGCTTTCGTCTGCAGATAAATAAGATAATAATGTTTTACGCTGACTTACAGATAATGGAAATTGATTAGACATTTGTCCTAAATGCAGGTGATTATAGTTTAAAAAGTCATCATCAGTAATGGCATCTTTTTTTTCAACCTGTAGTGGATTAATTATCTTAGAAAGTAATGGCAGTTCTTCATCATAATTTAAAATGTTTTCGTAAAGAAACAGGATACTTTTTGCGGTAGAAGTTTTTGAACTGAGCGCAAAATATGTTAACTTAAATTGTGTCGTGTATTTTTCTACTCGATAATGAAATAAGTTCTTAAATGTTATTGCTTGAAAAACTTCATTAATATAATCCCAATACACATCCCAAGCAACAGGTTCATCTTCATTTTCTGGTATTGGAGGGGCTATTTCTCTAGCATCTAAAACAGTATCTATAGCTGTGAAAATAAAATCATTTTTAACATCAGCCATAGGAGTCATGTAATTACGAACAATCAGAGGGAATAGATCTTTAGGAGCAGATAATTGTCCTAGTCTATTTACCGTAGCATATATCCAAAAAGGATGAATAATTCGTTGTTTAAATTTGGTGTTATCTGTTTGATATGCTAAATGAAAAGGAGCGATTAAGATTTTTGTTTGATCAATCTTATGCCAGTTACTACTATCTTTTTTTAAGACTCCTCTTAGTCTGTTAATTCTTCGTTCTTCCGCGTCTACTAATTCAGTAGCTTGTTTATTGTGAATAAATCCATCACTAAGATTTGAATTGTTTTGATGAAATAAGTTTTTGATTTTAGTAATATCTACAGCTAGATTTTCACTATCTGTTAAACTATTTTTGTAATACTGTAACCAGTTTTTATGCATCATAATATTCACATTAAACGTATAAAAGTGGGCGAAAATAGGATATTAATAAAATAAGAAGTTCTTTTTTTTAGTTTTTTTATTAACGAAAAAGCAGATGACTACTCATCTGCTTTTTTGAAATTATGTGTAACGTTTAGTGTAAAATACGTCTTAATGCATTTTTACATAGTGTTGTATGCTGTTTATCTTTTTTCCTCTTTCAGTGTTTTTAATTTAAGCATAATATTCAAACCGAAATTATGTTTATTGATTCCTTCAAAATCTTTGTTAGTTATTGCAAAATTATATCCGTACACGATTCTAAAAACTCCAAACCCTATTCCAATCTCAGGTCTAAATCGAAGTGAGTTTTCTTGAAAGTCAGTATAATTAATTACATTGAATCCCATGTTCATACCTGCAACACCACCTCCCATCCAAAAACCAGCTTTTAAACCCCAAATGAAATCATTAGAAAGTTTAAACTCATTTGACAATCCATAAATTAATGTGCTTGGGTGATATCCAATAACTCCATCTTTCATTATTCCGATTCCTATTTCTGCGAAGTGATTTTTTTGAATTTGATAACCTGTTATGATGGTCAAATTTTTCTTCATATAATACTGATGATAGATGGAGTCGTTTGTATTCAAGGAATCAGATTGTCCAAAACCAATTATGGGAATGAATGCAAGGGTCAATATTAAAAATCCTGATAGTTTCATCTTATGGCATACAACGTGTAAACATAAAGCAAGTTTAATTTGAACTTGTATATGCTACACTTATTTCAATATTTAGGTTCTTATCATAAATTCCAATTTACAAAAGTTATAAAATTCCAAAACAAATCTTTTGAAATAGCAAAAGAGGTCTTGGAGCTAATTATTCGAATTGTTCTATTCTTTCTCTCATTAATTCAGGATCTTGCATAGCATCCCAACCAATTAAAGAGATAAACCAGTACATTAAAAGTAAGCAAATTACACTTAAAATAATCCCAATAATAGCCAATACAAATCCTGTGTTTAAATTGGAGTAATTAGAATAAACGCTAGGGTTAGATAAGTATAACTCTTTATCTTTTTTATGTAATATTAACCCAGCAACACCTAATAAAATACCAGGTATACCATAGCAACAATAAGTGAGTATAGATAAAATACCTAAAACGAGTACTGTGTTAGCATTAGGTAAAGTTCTTTCTTCGAATTCGAACATATTTTACAATTTAATTTATTTGAAAAGTAATGTATTCATTTTTATAATATAAGCTACAATTATGGTGACTACATTAATTATAGCAATAATAAGTAATATTCGTGCGGTAATTTTCTTTTTAATAATAAAATGTGAAATCACGGCCAAAATAAAAAATAGCGAAGTATATATAGGCGGAAACATATGAAATGCGCTTTTAAATTCTCCTTTAGCCACATGAACAACTGAACGTTGAAAACCACATCCAGGACAATCTATTCCAAATATTTTTTTATTTGGACAAGATAACATGTAGTCTTCTATTTTTTTGTTTTGAGGTTCAGTCATTTTATGTGCTATTGAATTTTCCATGGCGGATTAATTCTATGTTCACCTCCATAAAATAATATCAATTGATTGCCATCTACATCTTTTAATCGAGCTTCTCGCCATAACCATGTTTGATCTACTGGATCTTGATCAAATACAATTCCTTTATTTTTCAATTGCTTAACATGTTCATCTAAATTTTCGCATTCGAAATACACGTAAACTCCATCTCCTTTAGGCAATTCATCAACTAAATGTAACGAAAAAGTTGAATTACCATCAGGACATACAAATCTTGCATAACGAGGCAAAGCATCGACTATGAGTGTTAAACCTAGTTTCTGGTAAAAAGCAACTGACTTAGATAAATCTATAGAAGGAACAGTAATTTGATTCAAATTCATAGGTCACAGTTATTTGAACATATCCATTCCAGGAATATTTGGCATTCCACTTTTAGCAGCGACAGCCATTTCTTGTTCATTAATTTCTCCAGCTCTTTTTAAAGCGTTGTTTAGTGTAACTATTAAATAATCTTCTAGTTCTTCAGCATCTTGTAGTAAACTTTGGTCAACAGTAATAGCTTTCACTTCTCTATTCGCAGTAACTGTAACTTTTATTTTCCCATCAGCCCCACTTTCATCAATCAAAACAGTATGTAAACGTTGTTTTGTTTCTTCAACTTTTTGTTGTGCTTGTTTAAGTTTGTCCATCATTCCAGATAAATCTCCGAACATATGTTTTTGTTTTTTAATAAAGTTATAACAACAAAATTACTATAATACTGAACTAAAAATTAATCAAATGAGAAAAAACTTGTATTCAGTATCGCATTAAGTGTTATTTTAGCTTCCCGAAAAAATGAAAAGATGGAGAATAATACCGTTAAGCCACCAAAAGCAGATCAACAAATAGAAAAATTAGAAAAACATGGTGATGTTAGAATTGATAATTATTTCTGGATGCGTTTATCTGATGATCAAAAAAAAGCTGAACAGAAAGACGAGCAAACTCAGAAAGTTTACGACTACTTAGAAGCAGAGAATACTTACTTCGATACAGTAATGGGACATACGAATGATTTTCAAACGACTTTGTTTGAAGAGATGAAAGGAAGAATTAAAGAAGACGATGAGTCGGTTCCCTATAAAAAGAACGGTTATTTTTATATTACTAGATATGAAAAAGGGCAACAATATCCTATATATTCTAGAAAGAAAGGAAGTTTAGACGCGGAAGAGGAAATTATGTTTGATGTGAATAAAGAAGCAGAAGGACATGATTATATGCAGTTAGGCGGACTGAATGTAACTTCAGATAATAAGCTAGTAGCTTACGCAACAGATACAGTAAGTAGACGACAATATTTCATCAAAGTAAAAAACCTAGAAACAGGTGAAATTTATAATGATAAAATAGAAAATACAACAGGAGGAAGTGTTTGGGCTAACGACAATAAAACATTGTTTTACACCAAAAAAGATCCTGTAACATTAAGAAGTTCTAAAATTTATAAGCATGTTTTAGGAACAGATACTTCTGAAGATGTGTTGGTGTTTGAAGAAAAAGATGAAACTTTCGGAACTTTTGTAACCAAAACAAAGTCGAGAAAATATTTAGTAATTGGGTCTTACAGTACGGTTTCCAGTGAATATCAAGTTTTAGAAGCTGATAATCCAAATGGTGAGTTTCGTTTAATTCAACCTCGTGAACGTGATTTAGAATATGATATCGCTCATTATGAAGATCATTTCTATATCAAGACAAATATTGATGGAGCAACTAACTTTAAAGTTATGAAAACTCCAGAAGATAATACAGCTAAAGAAAATTGGGTAGATGTTATTTCACACAGAGAAGATACTTTCTTAGAAGATTTCTCAATTTTTAAAGATTATTTAGTTCTTGAAGAGAGAAACAACGGATTATTCAAAATAAGAATAAAACGTTGGGATGGAACCGAAGATTACTATTTACCTTTTGATGAAGAAACATATTCTGCAGGTGTGTATTCAAATCCAGAATTTGATACAGATGTAATTCGTTATTCCTATAATTCGATGACGACTCCAAGTTCTGTGATTGATTTCAATATGAAAGATCAATCCAAAGAAATAAAAAAGGAGCAAGAAGTATTAGGCGGAAAATTCGATAAAAATAATTACGAAAGTAAGCGTTTATGGGTAACTGCTAGAGATGGTAAAAAAGTTGCACTTTCTATTGTTTACAGAAAAGATACTAAAATAGACGAGAATACTCCAGTATTACAATATGCGTATGGTTCTTATGGATATACGGTTTCTGATGGATTTTCAACAACACGTTTAAGTTTGTTAGATCGTGGTTTTATTTTCGCTTTAGCACATATTAGAGGAAGTCAGTATTTAGGAAGAGAGTGGTATGAAGATGGAAAAATGTTGAATAAGAAAAATACATTCAACGATTTTGTTGATTGCTCTAAATATTTAATTGATAATGGATATACATCCCCAAAGCATTTATATGCTATGGGAGGTTCTGCTGGAGGTTTATTAATGGGAGCCGTAGTCAATATGAATTCTGAATTATATAACGGAATTATAGCTGCTGTACCTTTTGTTGATGTCATTTCTACCATGTTAGATGATAGTATTCCATTAACTACTGGAGAATATGACGAATGGGGAAATCCAAACGATAAGCAATATTATGACTACATTAAATCGTATTCACCATACGATCAAGTAGTAGGAAAATCATATCCAAATATGTTGATAACTACAGGATTACATGATAGTCAGGTACAATATTGGGAACCAGCGAAATGGGTTGCTAAATTAAGAGAAGTAAAGACAGATGACAATCTATTGTTCTTGCATACGAATATGGAAGCTGGTCATGGAGGAGCTTCTGGTAGGTTCGATTCTTTAAAAGAAACAGCTAGAGAATATACTTTCTTATTAGCATTAGAAGATAAGTTAGAAAAATAATTATATTTTTGCCCTCGATTGAGTAAGTGTAAGCGTTATTGTAAAAACAAACATCTCAATTACAATTAGATGATAAAATTATGCAATAACGTTTCTTTATATATAGAATGGATAGGAACAAAGCAATAGTAGATTCGATTTTAGATTTAGTAGGAGAGACCCCAATTGTTAGATTGCATAACATTACTAAAGAGTTACCAGGGGAATATTTTGCAAAACTAGAATCTTTTAACCCGGGACAGTCAGCAAAAGATAGGATTGCACTTCATATTATAGAAAATGCTGAAAAGAAAGGTATTTTAAAACCAGGAGATACTATTGTTGAAACTACTTCAGGTAACACTGGATTCAGTTTAGCAATGATAAGTCTAGTAAAGGGCTATCGTTGTATTTTAGCTGTGAGTGATAAATCTTCAAAAAATAAGATTGATGTTTTAAAAACAATGGGAGCAGAGGTGCATGTTTGTCCAGCAAATGTAGCTGCAGATGATCCTAGATCTTATTATGAAACTGCGAAACGAATACATCGTGAAACTCCAAAATCTATTTATATCAATCAATACTTTAATGAGTTAAACATAGAAGCTCATTATGCGACAACCGGACCAGAAATTTGGAAACAAACAGAAGGTAGAATTACACATTTAGTTGTTGCTAGTGGAACAGGAGGAACCATTTCTGGAACTGGAAGATTTTTGAAAGAACAAAATCCAGATATTAAAGTTTTAGGAGTAGACGCTGTTGGTTCTGCAATTAAAAAATTTCATGAGACAAAGGAATTTGATCCTAAAGAAATTTCACCATATAAAATTGAAGGTTTAGGGAAAAACTTAATTCCTACTTCAACCGATTTTGATATCATAGATATATATGAAAAGGTAACTGATGAAGATGCAGCATTAGCAGCAAGAGAATTAGTTCGTAACGAAGGTTTATTATGTGGTTATACTTCTGGAGCTGTAATTCAAGCAACACAACAATATGCCGAAAAAGGAATGTTTCAATCAGATAGCTTTGTTGTTGTAATTTTACCAGACCATGGTATTCGTTATATGGATAAAATTTACTCTGATGAGTGGATGAAAGCTCAAGGGTTTTCGTTAGAGAAACAGGCTAAAATTCGAGTGTAATTTTTTAAAAAAACAAAAATCGTCTAAATATTTTCATACATAGACGATTTATTTAGCTTTAGTGTACTGTTTTTACCATTTTATCGGTAATAGTTTTTACGAATTTGTCTATTTTTCTAATTCTTTAAATTTATATTAAAGAAAAAGAATAATCTAAGTTACCGACCATTCCGGCTTCGGTAATTTCAACTTCTTTTTCAGATACTATAACTCCATCTACAAGAATAGTCATGGTAATACTATAATTTTCAAAAGTACTTCCAATAGAAACTCCAGAATTATCTCTATAATGTATTCCTAGAGAGGTATTGTGGTATACCGTTTGGTTTATATAATCTTTGCTGTACGGTAAATGTATATTACTATTAGACTCATTTTTAAGGTCTAGTTTTGAAATACCATTTTCATCTACTCCATTAGTTACAATAGTCATTATTTCTGAAAGTCTATTGCTAGAAGTTGATGAAATTTTGAATTCTATTGATACATTTTCTTGAATATTATCAATATTGTCATCGTGACTACAAGAAGTACTAAATATAATATTCACTATTAAAGTTAAAAAGAATACTTTTTTCATAATTTTAATTTATTTTAAGTTACGGGACAAATATTATACCATATATAAACTTATTAATACAAGTATCTTGGTATTTTTATACTCACTGTTTACAGTTATAGATACCAAATTATATTTTCTTTTCTTTACCAAATTAAATAAGAGTATGAGACTTATTATTACGTTATTAGTACTGTTTTCTTCATGTAATCTATTATCACAGCAAAAAGAATCTTTAAATAAAATTAAAAAATTACAAAAACGAATCGTAAAAAGGTTAAAAAGTAATGATATAGAAGGTTTAGAGTTAAGTATCGATTCACTAAGAGAACTAGGAGAGAAAAAAGATCCTATATATGGGGAGTTTTTATCAAGAACTTTATTAGTTGATCTCTATTTATTAAAAAAAGATTTTAATTCAGCTGAGAAACTATTGTTAGAAAGTAGAGAGCAATTAAAATTAAGAAAAAGCTCTCAACTTAGGGACACCATATCATTAGATAACTTTATACAATTAGCACATTTTTATTATGATAAAGAAGCATATGCTAAATCTACAGAAAGTTACTATAACGCATTGAAAATTAGCGGGAAACTTAAAGATTCTGCAGCAAGCGGGTACATTCATAATGGTTTAGGCTCAATATATTTAGAGGTAGGTGATTACGAAGCCGCACTTCAACAATTTAAACAAAGTATTACGTATTCAATTGATAGAAATAAAAAGTATGAAGCTTATAGTAATATCGGAGCTACTTATTATAGTATGGAGAATTATAATAAAGCGGAGGAGTTTGTCTTAAAATCTCTTGAATTTTTAAAGAAACAAGATAGAGAAATGCGTATAAATGCATACAATACTTTAGCTGCAATATATGCAGTTTCCAATGAGTTGGATAAAGCTGAACAGTATTTTTTAAAGGTCTATGAAATTACAAAAGAAGTAGGTTCAAAAGAAGATATAGAAACTAACATATTAAATCTAAGTGTTTTTTACTTGCAATTAGGTAAAGAAAAAGAAGCAAAAGAATTCATAAAGAAGTGTGATTCAATCGCGAGTGTAACAAAATCAATAAGTTACAAGGTTGATGCATATTATAATATTTATGTGTATAATGAAGAGCTTAAGAATTATAAAAAAGCATTAAGTTATTTTGAAAAATATGTAAAGTATAAGGATAGCTTATATTCTAAAGATAGTGAAGAATACGTCAACAAATTAAAAGTTCAACACGAAACTGAGCTTAAAAACGAAAAAATATCAAATCAAAATTTGTTAATAGAAACGCAAAAAAGTAAAAATAAATGGCTTGTTTCGGGAATTGTTTTTCTTGTACTTCTTATGGGATTTTTAATTTATATCCATAGACAACGTATTATAGCACAACGAGAATTGGCATCTGAAAAAATAAAAACGCTTTTAGAAACAGAAAAAACAAAATCTATACAATCGAAAATTGATGTTCAAAATAAAGAACGAGAACGTATAGCAAAAGATTTGCATGATAATATTAGTGGTAACTTGGCAACTATAAAGTTAAAAATGTCGCAATTACAAAAGCAAAGTATTGAAATTCAAGATATCATCACTTCGTTGGACGATACTTATAATGAAGTACGTACTATTTCTCACGATTTAATACCTGAAAAAAGTGTTAAAAATACATTCGTCGAACTCATAAAAAAACTAATAATATTTAGAGGTACAAAAGATTTGAAAATAGCGTTAGAAATGTTTCCAGAAGATGAATTAAATACTATTTCACAAAAGATTCAATCAGAATTGTACAGTATTTTACAGGAGTTATTGACTAATGTACAGAAACATTCTAAAGCATCTAAATGTACAGTTAATATTACTTTACACAACGATGAGTATATAAATCTTTTAGTGGAGGATAATGGTGTTGGTCTTTCAAAAAATACAATTAATAAAGGCATCGGACTTAAGAATATTAGATCTAGAGTTGTTGATTTAAAAGGTAATCTTCATATTGAAAGTCAAAAAGGAACGATTGTAAACGTTGATATTCCAATTTAAAAAGAAGTATGGATAAAAAAATAAACTTGTGTATTGTTGATGATCATAAAATGTTTTTAGAAGGTATTACATCTGTTCTAAGTAATACAGAAAATATGAATGTTATAATGACAGCAAAAGATGGAAAAGAAGCGCTAAAAATACTTCCTAATTTTATGCCTGATGTTTTAATTACTGATATAGACATGCTAATAATTAATGGTATTGAGCTAACCAAGGAAGTAAAATCATTGTACCCAAAAATAAAAGTAATAGCAGTAAGTTCTCATAGTAAAAGTGTTATTATAACAAAAGCAATACAGGCTGGTGTAGATGGTTATATACTAAAAAATACAGGCAAATTAGAATTATGCAAAGCAATAAAAACGGTATATCAAGGAACAAAATACTTCAATAATGAAATAAAAGAAATTATTAATGATAGTATTTTTAATATTAAAAAAACAGATACAGTTAATTTAAGTGAACGAGAAAAAGAAGTTTTGATATTAATCTCTAATGAGAAAAGTTCTCATGAAATAGCTGAAATTTTATCACTTTCTATTTATACTATTGAGACTCATCGTAAAAATTTGATGCGAAAAATAGGAACTAAAAATATGGTTGGTTTGGTAAAATATGCTATTCAACAGAATATCATATAAATCTTTTTTTAACACTAATATCATGGAAAGTGTATAATGAGTTGAAAAAGAGTTTTTGATTTCTTTTTAAAAAACTCTTTAGGCACAAAATACTCCACTTCTTCTGGTAAAGGGTTGTTGTCAAAAGGATTGTTATCATAAATAGGTACGCTTTCTTGTTCTATAGGTGCGCAAAGAGCAGTACACATAGAACTATAACCATTTCCATTAATAGATTTTTGTTCTGTTTTAGTTAGAATAGTTTCTAATTTTAAAAGTTTATCTATCATGTTTTTTTAAACGGTTTGGTTTATAGGTGTGTGTAAAAAACATGAATTGTAAAAATCAACAAAACTATAATACGATTAACGACTAAAAATTCCGCATATTAGTCGTTTCTTTTCCTTCCTACTTTGTTTAAATAAGAAACCGTAACCAAAGCTATGCTTTATTTTTTTGCCTTGTATTGAAGAAAAAAATAATTCAACTAATCTATGCGAAGTTTTTAATCATAAATCGTATAACAAGAAAGTTATTAGGGGTTTATTTATAAATAAGGTACTTGTCTCTAATAATGTTAAACTTTTTTAAACCAGACTGCCAAGTTTTTCTGATTTCTTCTTCAGATAAACCATCTTCAATCTGTTGTTGTAATTGTTTGGTTCCAGCTAATTTTGTAAAAAATGAAGTGAAAAATGTTTTTTCTTTAGAATGTGCTTTATGAGCATTATAGAATTCAATCAACCATTGTAAATTGAGTTGTTGCAATTTTTTTTCAGAAGATAAATTATAACCATAACATTCTTTGTTTTTGTGTTTAGGATATTTAGCACCTTCATTTGGTTTAGGTGTAAAGTGATAATTGTGTTTTTTCAAATGATGAAAAGGAGAACCAACAACTTGAAATTGTTTTGAAGTTCCTCTACCTACAGAGACATTTGTTCCTTCAAAAAAACATAGACTAGGATATAAATTAATAGAAGTATCATTTGGTAAGTTTGGAGAAGGCTTGATTGGTAGACTGTACGTAGAATGATGCGTGTAATTTTTGATCGGTATTACAGTTAAATCGCATTCAATTCCATTGTTTAACCACTTTTCTCCGTTAATCATTTTACCATATTCACCAATGGTCATTCCATATACCACAGGAACTTTATGCATCCCTATAAAACTTTTATGTTCAGTTTCTAAAATAGGCCCGTCAACGTAATGCCCATTGGGATTAGGGCGATCTAAAACAAGTAAAGGGATATTTTGCTCGGCACAAGCTTCCATAACATAATGTAAGGTAGAAATATAGGTGTAAAAACGAGTACCTACATCTTGAATATCAAAAATCATCAAATCGATGTCGTTTAATTGTTTAGCAGATGGTTTTTTGTTTTTCCCATATAATGAAATAATAGGTAAACCTGTTTTAGTATCAATTCCGTCTTTTACTTTTTCACCAGCATCTGCTTTACCTCTGAATCCATGTTCCGGAGCAAACACTTTTTTAACACTAATTTTTTCTGAATTATGCAAATAATCGACTAAGTGAATTTGTGTTATAGCTGGATTGAATTTCGATACTTTGTTGATTACTGAAGTCTGATTGGCTACAATTCCAACATTTTTATCTAAAAGTTTTGGTATATAAATGCCTGTCTGGTCTGCAGCGGGAATAATCAAAGTGTCTTTTTTCTCAATACTAGTTTTCTTCTCCTTTTTATTTGTAGTAGGTATTTGAGATGTCTGTTTACAAGAACTAAGAAAAAAAATCGTAGTTAAAAACAAGAATAAATATGTACTTTTGGTAGTATTAAAAAACATTTCTTTGAATTACGAATTATTTATTGCCAAACGAATAATTGCTGGTAAAGCGCATAAAAATAGTATATCGTCGCCAATTATAAAAATAGCTATAGTTGCTATTAGTCTGGGTATTGCTATAATGTCAATTTCTGTGTCTGTAAGTTTAGGCTTTAAAAACAAGATTCGTGAGAAAATAGCAGGCTTTAAAGGTCATGTTCAAATTACAAATTTTGATAATAATAATTCTGATGTTTCTACAGTACCTATTAATTTAAATCAAGATTTTTATCCAAATTTTAAAAATGTAAAAGGAATTAGAAAAGTACAACCTTACATAAACAAGGCGGGTTTAATAAGAACCAAAGAAAGTTTTCAAGGAGTTGTATTCAAAGGAGTAGATGCAGATTATGATTTTTCTTTTTTTAATGATTTTTTAGTTGAAGGTCGATTGTTGAATTATGATCAACCCCGAAATCGAGAGATTTTAATTTCTGAATCTGTTGCAGATCAAATGGAATTAAAATTAAATGATACGTTAAATGTTGGCTTTCAAGTAGCTTCAAAAACAGGCTTTAAGCAACGAAAGCCTGTTGTTGTTGGGATTTACAAAACAGGATTTGCGGAATTCGATAATTCTATTATTGTTGGTGATATAAAAGAGGTTCAACATATTAATAGATGGAAGGAAGATCAGATTGGAGGTTTTGAAGTATTAATTGATAATTTTGATGAGCTAAAGGAAAAAGGAGAGGAGATTGATATGAATATTGGTCCAACTTTACAAGCGAATACATTATTACAGAATTTTAGATCGCTTTTCGATTGGTTAGAGCTGTTCGATAATAATGTTTTGTTTATTATTGCGATAATGATTTTAGTTGCAGGAATTAATATGATTACTGCTTTATTAGTGCTTATTTTAGAACGTGTGCAAATGATTGGGATATTAAAATCTCTAGGAAGTACCAATAAAGAAATTCGAAAGATATTTTTATATAATGCTTCGTATTTGATTTTAAAAGGTCTTTTTTGGGGGAATTTAATAGCTTTCTTATTGTTGTGTGTACAAAAGTATTTTAAGTTAATTAGTCTTGACCCTCAAACATATAATGTATCTACAGTGCCAATAGATTTTAATTTCTTTTATTTGTTGCTTTTGAATATAGGTACATTACTTTTATGTCTGATAATGTTACTGATTCCTTCAATGATTATCGCTAAAATTCAGCCTTCAAAAGCTATTAAGTTTGATTAAAGTTGATTTTTAGAGTCAAGAGTCAAGAGTCAAGAGTCAAGAGTCAAGAGTCAAGAATCAAGAGTCAAGAGTCAAGAGTCAAGAGTCAAGAATCAAGAATCAAGAATCAAGAATCAAGAATCAAGAATCAAGAAAATTATAGTTTTTTATTGTTCAATTGCTCTTTTTAAAGCTTCATTCATACTAATAAAGCCATTTTTGACTTCAGAGTGAATCTTTTTTGAAAATAGTGGGACTAAAAGTCCGAAGAACTTTTCAGAATGAATAAAAGTTGTGGTTCCATCTTTATTATCTTCTAACAAGAATTGGTGTTCTCCGTCAAAGAGTCCATTAAAAAGTAGTTTTCCTTTCCATTTTAATTCTTTGTTGATGTTGTATTTGAGAACTACTGGAGAGAATACCATGGAATCAATTTGGACATGGAGTTTTTCTCCCTTTTTAGGAGTTCCAGAGATATTGGTAATAAAAGGATTCCAATTTGGGTAATCATCAAAATCTAAAAGAATACGCCAAATTTTTTCTGGAGCTGCATGTATTTGTATTGAAGTAATAATTTCTGTTCTCATGAATTGTATTTTATGAAAACAAATTTCTGAAGGAATTGAACTGTTCCTCTTGATATAAATCAAGAAGTATGTTTTTTACGAATTCTACTTAAAGTTTCTGGAGTCATACCTAACATTGATGCTAAATATTGTAAAGGAACTTCGTTAAATACTATTTTATTCTGATTGAAAAACTTCAAATAACGCTCTTCAGCATTTAAAGAAAGATGATCAAAAACTCGATTTTCGAGAATGGTAAAACAACTGGCGACAAACTTTTTTTCAATTTGATACCAATTTGGTAAAATTTGATAAAGCTTTTTATAGCTTTCTTTTGTAATAGTATACAGTACACAATCGTTTAATGCTTGCATGTTCCATCTCGATCTCTGATCAAAAATAAAGCTATGCAAATCAGTAATAAAATATCCCTCGGTTGAAATCCATTGTGTAATCTCTTTGTCACTTTCTGTAGCAAAAATGCGTATGAGCCCGCTTTTAATGAAGCTTAATTTTTCGCAATACTGACCTTTTCTTATAAAGTAGTTACCTTTTGATAAATCGATTTTAGTAAATAAATGCTCAATAGCTATAAATTCGTCATTGGTAATACCAAAATAAGATTGAATTTGTTGTTGTAATGCAATCATATAAAGCAATAGTTTATTGTACTCTAAAGATATCGTTTTTAACATAAAAAAGCATCAACTAGTGTTGATGCTTTTGAAAATATAACATTTAGAAACTTTAATTTTCCGAATATTTGATTGCTGCTTCAATAAAGCTTAAGAATAAAGGATGTGGATTTAATACAGTACTCTTATATTCTGGATGGTATTGTACACCTACAAACCAAGGGTGAGCTGGTATTTCAACAACTTCAACTAATCCAGTTTTAGGATTAACTCCAGTGGCTTTCATTCCGGCAGCTTCTATTTGCTCTTTGTAATCACTATTAAATTCATATCTATGGCGATGTCTTTCACTAATGTTTACAGATTGATAGGCTTCAAAAGTTTTAGAATCTTTATTTAATTCACAATCCCAAGCACCTAAACGCATAGTACCTCCCATTTCAGTGATATCTTTTTGCTCTTCCATTAAATTAATAACAGGAGAAGAAGTCGTATCATTCATTTCAATTGAATTCGCATCAGATAATTGTAAAACGTTTCTTGCAAATTCAATAACAGCCATTTGCATTCCTAAACAGATCCCTAAAAAAGGAATATGATGTTCTCGCGCATATTTTACAGCTTCTATTTTACCTTCAATTCCTCGTTCTCCAAAACCAGGAGCAACAAGAATACCATCTAACCCTTTTAATTGTTTCGTAATATTATCAACTGATAATTCTTCTGAATGAATCCAACGAACATTTACTTTAGCTTCATGAGTAGAACCCGCATGGATAAATGCTTCAGTAATGGATTTGTAAGAATCGTGTAGTTCAACATACTTACCAATTAATCCTATTTCTAAAGTACGCTTAGGATTTTTATATTTCTTTACAAAACAGTTCCATTCAACGAGTTCTGGTTGTTTTTCTGTAGAAAGATTCAGTTTATTTAAAACTACGCGATCCAAACCTTCGTCGAACATTAAGTTAGGGACGTCATATATTGTTTCTGCATCTAAAGATTGAATAACATCTTCTTTCTTTACATTACAGAATAAAGCCAGTTTCCTTTTAATATCTTCAGAAATTTCATGTTCAGATCTGCATACTAAGACATTTGGGCCAATACCACTTTGCATTAGCATCTTTACAGAGTGCTGAGTGGGTTTGGTTTTTAATTCACCCGCAGCTGCTAAATAAGGTACAAGAGTTAAATGAATAACAATGGCATTATCTTCTCCAAGTTCCCATTGCAATTGACGAACAGCCTCTATATAAGGTAACGATTCAATATCACCAACAGTTCCACCGATTTCAGTAATTACAATATCATAATCACCAGTATTTCCTAAGATTTTAATACGGTGTTTAATTTCATCAGTAATATGAGGGATAACTTGTACTGTTTTACCTAAGAAATCTCCTTTTCTTTCCTTATTAATAACAGATTGATATATTCTACCTGTTGTAACATTATTAGCTTGAGATGTTGGGATGTTCAAAAAACGCTCATAATGACCTAAATCTAAGTCCGTTTCTGCACCGTCGTCTGTAACATAGCATTCCCCATGTTCATATGGGTTCAAAGTACCTGGATCTATATTAATATAAGGATCTAGTTTTTGAATTGTAACAGAGTATCCTCTCTCTTGTAGTAACTTTGCTAAAGAAGCAGCAATAATTCCTTTACCAAGTGACGAAGTTACACCACCTGTTACGAATACATATTTAGTGTTGTTCATGTAGTATTAGGTTTGCGCAAAAGTAATAACAATGATAGATTTTGCAATTAAAAAACATAAAAAAAATGTCTGAAAATTGACTAAAAAAAAATATTCTAAAAAAAAACTTTGTATAGCTTGTTAAAACAAAAAACTGTTGTATATTTGCCCACGCTTTTAGCAGTCGATATTTCACTATTAGCAAAAGATAAGTTTAAAGAATTTTAAGTTTTATTTAAAATGAGTAAAAGAACCTACCAACCATCAAAAAGAAAGAGAAGAAACAAACACGGTTTCCGCGAAAGAATGGCTTCTGCTAATGGTAGAAAAGTATTAGCTAGAAGAAGAGCGAAAGGAAGAAAAAAATTATCGGTTTCATCTGAAACGAGACCTAAAAAATAATGATTGATATATCATTCATATAGAGGTGTTACTTTTTTATAGTAACACCTTTTTTTATACCTAGTCAAATTTTATACTTTTACATAAACACGCAAAACAACACAAATGCCAAAGAGAGAAGAGCTAAAATCGATTTTAATTATTGGATCTGGACCAATTGTTATTGGTCAAGCATGTGAATTTGATTATTCAGGTTCGCAAGCATTACGTTCTTTAAGAGAGGATGGAATAGAAACAATTCTTATCAATTCTAACCCTGCGACTATAATGACAGACCCTTCAATGGCCGATCATGTATACTTATTGCCATTGAATACGCGTTCTATTATAAAAATTTTAAAAGAGCACCCACAAATTGATGCAGTACTACCAACTATGGGAGGACAAACAGCATTAAATTTATGTATAGAGGCTGATGAAAAAGGTATTTGGGAAGATTTTGGAGTAGAGATTATAGGAGTAGATATTGATGCCATTAATATCACTGAGGATAGAGAGAAGTTTAGAGAGTTAATGGGGACTATTGATGTGCCAATGGCTCCACAAGCTACAGCTACTTCATATTTAAAAGGTAAAGAGATTGCTCAAGAATTTGGTTTTCCATTATGTATTAGAGCATCGTTCACATTAGGTGGGGCAGGAGCTTCTATTGTATATAATGAAGAAGAATTTGAAGAATCATTAACTAGAGGTTTAGAGATTTCTCCGATCCATGAGGTAATGATTGATAAAGCCATGATGGGATGGAAAGAATATGAGTTAGAATTACTTCGTGATGATAACGATAATGTTGTTATTATCTGTTCTATCGAAAATATGGATCCAATGGGAATTCATACTGGAGATTCTATTACAGTTGCTCCAGCAATGACATTATCTGATAAAACGTATCAGAAAATGCGTGATATGGCAATTAAAATGATGCGTAGTATTGGTGAATTTGCAGGGGGATGTAATGTTCAGTTTGCTGTTTCTCCAGACGAAAAAGAAGATATTATTGCTATTGAAATTAATCCACGTGTATCTCGTTCTTCTGCTTTAGCAAGTAAGGCAACAGGATATCCAATTGCAAAAATCGCTTCTAAGTTAGCCATCGGTTATACTTTAGATGAATTAGATAACCAAATTACAAAGTCTACTTCTGCGTTATTTGAGCCAACTTTAGATTATGTTATTGTAAAGATTCCTCGTTGGAACTTTGATAAATTCGAAGGTTCTGATAGAACTTTAGGGTTGCAAATGAAAGCAGTAGGTGAGGTAATGGGAATTGGACGTTCGTTCCAAGAAGCATTACATAAAGCCACTCAATCTTTAGAGATCAAACGTAACGGTTTAGGTGCAGACGGAAAAGGATATAAAGATTATAACCAAGTCATAGATAAATTAACTCACGCTAGTTGGGATCGTGTTTTCGCAATCTACGATGCTATTGCTATGGGAATTCCTTTAAGTAAGATTTACGATATCACTAAGATTGATATGTGGTATTTAAAGCAATACGAAGAGTTATTTCACTTAGAGAAGGAAATCTCTACCTATACAATTGATACTTTAGATAGAGAGTTATTATTGGAAGCTAAACAAAAAGGATATGGAGATCGTCAGATCGCTCATATGTTAAATTGTTTAGAAAGTGAAGTGTATAAAAAACGTGAGGAGTACAATATTAAACGTGTATATAAGTTAGTAGATACTTGTGCAGCAGAGTTTAAAGCCCAAACACCATATTACTATTCAACATTCGAACAAGAAATTGAAAAGGCTAATGGAGAGCGTTATGTAGCAAATGAAAGTGAAGTTTCTGACAAGAAAAAAATTATTGTTTTAGGATCAGGACCTAACCGTATTGGACAAGGTATTGAATTCGATTATTGTTGTGTACATGGGGTATATGCAGCTAAAGAAGCTGGTTACGAAACTATTATGATTAACTGTAATCCAGAAACTGTTTCTACAGATTTCGATACTGCAGATAAATTATACTTCGAACCTGTTTTCTGGGAACACATCTACGACATCATTAAACATGAGAAACCAGAAGGTGTTATTGTTCAATTAGGTGGACAAACAGCTTTAAAGTTAGCTGAAAAGTTAGATAGATATGGTATTCCAATTATTGGAACAAGCTACAAAGCGTTAGATTTAGCAGAAGATAGAGGGAGTTTCTCTACATTATTAAAAGAAAACAATATTCCTTATCCTGAATTTGGTGTGGCAGAAAATGCTGATGAGGCATTAAAGTTGGCAGATGAGTTGGATTTTCCAATTTTAGTACGTCCTTCATATGTATTAGGAGGTCAAGGAATGAAGATTGTAATCAACAAAGAAGAGTTATTAGAACACGTAGTAGATTTATTACGTAAGATTCCAAATAACAAATTATTATTAGATCATTATTTAGAAGGTGCAATTGAAGCAGAAGCAGATGCAATTTGTGATGGCGAAAATGTATACATTATCGGTATTATGGAGCATATAGAGCCTTGTGGAATTCACTCAGGAGATTCTAATGCTACATTACCTGCTTTTAACTTAGGAGAGTTAGTGTTAGATCAAATAAGAGAGTATACAAAAACAATAGCACTAGCATTAGATACTGTTGGATTAATTAATATTCAGTTTGCTATAAAAGATGATAAAGTATACATCATTGAAGCAAACCCTAGAGCATCTAGAACGGTTCCGTTTATTGCAAAAGCCTATAAAGAACCTTATGTAAACTATGCTACTAAGGTAATGTTAGGAGATAAAAAGGTAACTGATTTTGATTTTAATCCGCAGTTGGAAGGATTTGCAATCAAGCAACCAGTATTCTCTTTTAATAAATTTCCAAATGTAAATAAGAATCTAGGACCAGAAATGAAGAGTACAGGAGAGAGCATCTTATTTATAGATAATTTAAGAGATGATCAGTTTTACGACATATATTCTAGAAGAAAGATGTATTTGAGTAAGTAATAATTTACTAGTAAAGCATACCATAAACCTGAAGAGAGATCTTCAGGTTTTTTTTGAAGAAAATATACTTATATAGTGTTGCTTAATAGTATTTAAGATTAAAGGTAAAATAACATTAATATAAGATAAGATAGAGTAATACTTTTATTTGATTGTCGTTGTAGATTAGACGTCAGCCCCTTAAATGTTATAATAAATAAAAGTATGGAAATAAAAAATTGTAATACTTCTTCTATTACAAGTTTAAACACTCCTCTGTCTATTGAAAATGTTAAACATTTATTTAGAAGAGTTGGATTTGGAATAAATCATGAAGAAGCAACAAAATTAGCAGGAAAAAATCCAGAAGAAGTTGTTGATACAATTATTACTGATGCTATAAATTCGAATCCTATAGATCGACCAATTTGGCATGATTGGGATATAAATGATTACCCTACAAATAATGCAGATAGAAATAAACTTCTAGTAGAACAATTTGAAGAACATAAATACGAATACATTGATTTTTTAAGAAAAAATAATCTTATAGGAAGATTAAGTTTTTTTTGGACAAGTCATTTTGTTACCACAAGAACGTCGCATTTTTGTAATTCTTATCAATCTCAATATGTTGAATGTATTAACAAGTATTCAATAGGTAATTTTAAAGATTTTACTAGAGAAATAGGATTAACTAATGCCATGCTAATTTATTTAGATGGAGCTTTTAGTAAAAAAGATAATCCTAATGAGAATTATGCTAGAGAATTATATGAACTATTTACTTTAGGTGAAGGAATTGGTTATACTGAACAAGATATTGTAGAAACATCAAGAGCTTTAACAGGATATTTTATTGAAGGAGTTAGCCATACCAAATGTAGTCCTATAGTATTTAAAAGTGAGAATTTCGATAATACAGAGAAAGAAATTTTTGGTAAAAAAGGCAATTGGGATTACTTTGATGTTATAGAGATTTTATTTGAAGAAAAGAAAGAACTTATTGCGCAGCATATTTGTAGGAAATTTTATAATTTTTTCGTGCATCCAGATGCAAGATCAAGCAAAGCAGAAGAAATAATAAACGAGTTAGCAATTACCTTTGTAGCAAATAATTTCGAAATTGCTCCAGTTTTGAGTATGTTGTTTAAAAGTGAACATTTTTATGATAATTCCACAGTTGGGGTGATTATAAAGAGTCCTTTTGATCTGTTTTTAAATGCTACTAAAGAATTAAGTATCCCTTTTACAGATAGAGCTTTTGCTGTTATTCAACAAGGAACACGAGGAACAGGACAACGAATTTTTTCTCCTCCAGACGTCTCTGGCTGGGATAGGGATCAAGGTTGGATTAATAGTGATTTTATCATTAATAGATGGTTGTTTTTAGAGGGATATATACAAGAAGCCTTTTTTAATGACAAAGAATCTTTTCGAAAACTGGCTTTAACTATAGTTGGAGATATAGGTAATACTACTAATAATCCTGATACTATAGCTAGATTAATTATAGATGCGATTCTGGCTAAAGGTTTACATTCTGAGGACGATTATCAGGCTGCTTTTGATATATTCAGAAGTGATGTTTCTGAGACATATTATGAGGGGGGATCAACTCCATTTTGGACATTAGCAACCTTTCAAAAAGCACCAACCCAAGTCTTTTTGTTGATTAAATACTTAGTTAGAGAACCTGAATTTCAATTAAAATAAAAGCTATGTGTGATATGTCAGAAAATAAAAAACAAGGTTCTAAACATGATTTAGAACATGAATATTGGAGTAGAAGGTCTTTTATGCAAACTTTAGGAATTGCAAGTGTAGGATCTATGATGTTAGGAAGTAAGGTTTTAGCAGCTTCCAAGCCTTCATTGTTATCTTATGCAATTTCTAATTCAGAAAATGATAATATTTTAATATTAATAAGGCTTTCTGGAGGAAACGATGGTTTAAATACCATAGTTCCATTAAATCAACATGGTTTGTATGCCAATGCTAGACCTAATATTTATATTCCAGAGAATAAAGTGTTAAAGTTAACAGATGAGTATGGTGTACCAGATCATATGAAATTTGTTGAAAAAATGTGGGGGGAAGGTCAATTTAAAGCTGTGCATGCTGTTGGGATGCAAAGGCAAAGTCTCTCTCATTTCACGGGTTCGGAGATTTGGTCTAATGCAGATATAAATACAACATCATTTGAAGGAGAAACCACAGGCTGGATGGGTAGGTATTTGGAAGATAAATATCCAGATTACTTGTTAAATCCGCCAAATTCACCAGCTGCTATTCAAGTAGGAAATTATGGTGATTTGCTTTTTTCTGGAGAAGAAATAGATTATGCCTTTACGACATCAAACGTTACGCAACTCGAAAAAATAGCGACTTCAGGATTGCAATATCAAGTAGAAGATAGGTTATTTGATGAGTGTACATATGATAAACAGTTGAAGTTTTTAAGAGGAATGGCGAATACAACATATCAATATTCTGGTGTTATTAATGAAGCGTATAAATTAGGAAAAAACCAAGTTGAGTATACTAATAATGATTTTGCAAAACAATTAGCTATTATAGCTAGGTTGATCAAGGGAGGTTTAAAAACAAAAGTATTTATGATTACCCTTGGGGGATTTGATACTCATGCGAATCAGCCTGTTGTACATAAAAAATTAATGACAACATTAACAGATGCTATTGGTCATTTTTATGATGATTTGAAATTTACGGGTCATGATCAATTAGTACTAGGAATGACATATTCTGAATTTGGACGGCGTATTTTCGAAAATGGGTCTAGAGGCACAGATCACGGAAAAGCTGCCCCAATGTTATTGTTTGGAGGAGGTTTGAATGGAAGTGGTTTTGTAGGAAATCATCCAAACCTTAATGATGACGTAGATAGCAGAGGGAATTTAGAACATGAAATTGATTTTAGAGATGTATACGCTTCTATTCTAGAACAATGGATGTGTGTTCCCGTGCCTATGGTAGAAGAATTTTTATTGGGCTATAAATATAGATCCTTAAATTTAGGGATTACAAGTTGTAGAGGAGTATTAAGTACAGAAGAAAATGTAATCAAGTTAAGAGATACTACACATAAACTTATTTATAAAAACAATTTTGATCCATACATTTTACTTGAATTGTCTAATAATTCTTATGTTAAAGTAGATGTACTTGATTTAAACGGACAAAAAATAGCTACTGTTTTTGACGAATCTGTATTTCAAAATAAACTAGAAATAGAGTTGCTAAAAGATGTTGGTACATCTATTGCATCTGGTATTTATATCTATGCAGTGGAAGTAAATACTAAACGATTTACTAAAAAGTTTATCGTAAAATAAAAGTATGGATAAAATAAGTGATAATTCTTTATGGATTATTAAAGAATAATTTGACTTGACTAGTTATTAAAAACCTGAAGATCTCTCTTTAGGTTTTTTTGTTTTTTAATTGGAAGATATCAAACCTCGTTAACAAGACTAATAAACACAATGGAAAAGAAAAATTAGGAGCTTTGGTTAAAGCTACTGTCCAAGAAATAAAAAAGGCTAATCTTATGTAGAATTAGCCTTTAGTATTTTATATGCAGTGTCTTCCATCACCACCAATAACGCTACCATTATCACAATACCCAACAATAAAGCCATTAATACAAGTATAAGTAGGTATACTTCCATCAGAGCAACCATTCTCTACAAAAACAGGGTCATCATATTTATCTCCTCCGCTAATTTTTTTTTGTTCTTCTTTATTTAAAGTTTTTCCAAGATTTAAAATTGATTTTTTCATTTTAAGTTGTTTTAAATATTAATAATTTTTTTCTTCACCAAACTTAATTAAGTTTCAGTGTTTAAAAACGTATTATTATTTGAAAGGAAATAATTATTTGATAAGCGTAATCTAATTTAATTTAAGCGAAGTTTTTAAAAAGATTCTGTGTTTATGTTATCAGCTACTGCTAGTAGTTCTTTGTATAATTATTTAGGAGAGATATATAATGATTTCAATAAAAAAGATTCTGCAAAAATATATTATACAAAAGCTTATAATGTTCATAAGAGAGAAAATAATTATGCTGGAATTAGGGGTATGCATAACAACTTAGGTAATTTATATAAGGAAATGAATATTGCAGATTCTGCGATTTATCATTTCAAAAAAGCTAAGTTATTATTAGATAAGTATCCAAATGAAAATTATTCCAATTCAAAGTTTTTTACAGAAGCTCATTATGGTTATGTTTTAATAAAACAGAATAAAATAAATAAAGCAATAAGAGTTTTAAATCAAGTACTTACTAGTGTTAAAAAGATTACTATTGATGAAGATATTAAAATGCTTAAGCTTGTTACGTATGATTATTTAATTGAAGCTTATCAAAAGAAAAAAAGACCAGAGAAAGCATTGGCTATTTCACAAAAGAAAATAGTATTACTGGAACAATTTCATAAACAGGTTTTAAAGGAAAAGTTACAAGAGCTAAGTGTGGCTTATGGAGTAAAAGAAAAGGATACCTCTATTAAAGAATTGAAACATACAAATTCTAATCAAGCAAATGAAATTAGACAAAGAAATTATGCGTTAATTTTTTTAATGATATTTTTACTAGTGATAGGAATTATTGTTTTTTTAATTTTTGAAAAGAAAAAAATTAGAACAAAATATAATACAATAAATCTTGAACAAAGATTATTAAGATCTCAATTAAACCCTCATTTTTTATTCAATGCACTTAATACAATCAATAGTTTGTCCATAAAGAATGCTAAAAATGTAATTCCTTATGTAAATAAATTATCTAGTTTATTAAGGTTAATACTTAAAAATTCTCGTGAAGAGTTTGTGCTTTTGGAAGACGAATTACAATCTATTGAAGATTATTTAGAGTTACAATCTAATTTTTCAGATAAATTTAAGTACAATATTATTAAAAGTGTTAAAGTAGATGAAGAATTGTATATACCTCCAATGTTTGTTCAACCTTTTATAGAAAATTCAATAGCACATGGTTTTAATGGCATTACATCTGGTTTTATAGAGATTCTTATAGAAATAGATAAGAAAAATAGTTTATTAATCTTTGAAATTAAAGATAATGGTATTGGTTTAAAAGCATCAAAAGAACATAATAATTTAGATCATCAATCATTTTCAGGACAAATTTTAAAAGAACGTCTTGATATTTATGCTAAATCCTTAAATAGAAAAGCTGGCTATAAGGTTCTAGATACAGAAAATAAAGGAGTAAAAGTACTATTGTCATTACCTTATGTTTAAAAGAGAGAGGTTGTCTTAATAGAGTAAAGGCAACCTCTTTTTTTTATCTTTTTTTAACAGAAAGTTAACTTGTTGTATATGCAACTAAATTAAACCTTAGTCGTAATTTTGCGTCTTAATAAATAGCTTTTATGGGGTTAGAAAATACATTGGCACCTTGGTTAGGTAAAACAACGAAAATGATTGACAATCATATTCAAGATATTTTTCATGAGCAAAATATTAAGCTCACTAAAACGCAATGGATATTATTAAAAAAATTAGATGAGAAAGACGGAGTACCACAACAAGAGCTAGCTTTTTTGACAGGAAGAGATAAAACCTCACTTACAAGACTAATACATACGATGGAAAAGAAAAGTTTAGTGGCAAGAATTCCATCAAAATCAGATAAAAGAATTAACCATGTTTTTTTAACTAAAAAAGGAGAATTATTATTTAAAGAAACATTACCTATTATAGAAGGTTTTGCTCAATCATTACAAGAAAATATTTCAGAAGAAGAGATAAAATTAACAATAGAAGTTATAAAAAAAGTACAAGAAAATTTAATATCAAAAACAGGAAAAGTTGTATAAGCAACTAAATATAAAACATGAGAAAACTAATCATAACAGGAGTAAGCATTGTCGTCTTAGCTTTATCATTTTTACTGTCAAGTTATTTTAAAAACAGTAAGAAGAACCCTAAACCAAAAGCAACTAAAATAGAAAAAACAGTATTTGTAACTACTGTTAAAAACAAAGAAATTCCTATTGCTATTACTGCAAACGGAAGTTTGAAGGCTAAAAATAAAGTAGATATTTATTCAGAAGTGCAAGGAGTTTTACAAACTGCTGGAAAAGATTTTAGAGTAGGTACTCGCTATAAAAAAGGACAAACGTTGTTAAGAATCAATAATCAAGAATTTTATGCATCGATTCAATCGCAACGTAGTTCGTTACAGAATTTAATTGCTTCAATAATGCCAGATATCCGTTTAGATTATGAAGCTTCTTTTGAAGCTTGGAATACCTATTTACAGAATTTCGATATCAACAAAACTTTAGCTCCTTTACCAGAGCCTAAATCTGATAAAGAGAAATATTTTATTTCTGGAAAGAATATTTATACTACGTTTTATACTATTAAAAATCTAGAAGTAAAACTTGGAAAGTACAATCTTAGAGCGCCCTTTAATGGTGTTTTAACTGAAGCTTTGGTAACTAACGGGACTTTAGTTAGACCTGGACAGAAAATGGGAGAGTTTATTGATACATCAATTTTTGAATTACCATTAGCTGTTAGTGCTAGTTTTGCTGATATTTTAGTACAAGGTAAAAAAGTAACACTACAAAATTTAGAGAAAACGAAGACTTGGGAAGGAACAGTAGCAAGAATCAACGGTAAGATAGATCAAACCTCTCAAACAGTTCAAATTTTTATACAAGTAAAAGGTGAAGGTTTACGTGAAGGTATGTATTTAGAAGCAAATGTAACAACAAAGTCTGTTCCTGAAGCTATAGAAGTTAACAGAAAGCTATTGGTAGAAAATAAATCTGTTTATGTAGTTAAGAACAATGCTTTGGCTTTACTAGCAATTACCCCAGTTCATTTCAATGAAGATACTGTTATTATTGAAGGTATGGTAAATGGAGAACAATTGGTGTCTAAACCAGTTGCTGGTGCTTATGTTGGGATGCCAGTTAAAATATTTTCTGAAACTCAACAAAAAGAAAAAAAATAAGAAATGAGGAAAATAATAGCATACTTTATTAAATACCCTGTTGCAGTAAATATTATCATTATTGCTTTTGTAATCCTTGGGTATTTAGGATTTTCAACATTGAAATCTTCCTTCTTTCCATTAACTAGAGCAAAGTTTATTACCATTAACGTAGTATATCCTGGAGCTTCCCCACAAGAGATTGAAGAAGGAGTTGTATTAAAAATAGAAGATAACCTTAAAGGTTTAGTTGGTGTTGATCGTGTCACATCCACTTCATCAGAAAATGCAGCCAGTATCACTGTAGAAACATTAAAAGATTACGATATAAATGTAGTGTTAGCAGATGTTAAAAATGCAGTGGATAAAGTTCCTAATTTCCCTACAGGGATGGAACCACCAGTGGTAGCAAAACGAGAGAATATTGCAGAAACCATAAGTTTTGTAGTAACAGGAGATAAAATTCCATTAAAATCATTAAAATCTATCGCTCGAGACATTGAGAATGATATTAGGAGAGTTAATGGAATTTCACAAATTACGATTTCAGGTTATCCTGCAGAAGAAATTGAAATTGCCGTACGAGAGAATGATTTATTAGCTTACAATTTAACATTCAATCAAGTTGCTAGTGCAGTGGCTACAGCAAATATTTTGACTACTGGAGGTTCTGTAAAAACTGATGCTGAAGAATATTTAATTCGTGCAAATAATAGATCGTATTATGGAGATGAATTAGATAATCTTGTGGTAAGAGCAGATGCTTCTGGTAGCATTATCAGATTAAAAGATGTTGCAACGGTAAAAGATATTTGGAACGAAACACCAAATCGAAATTATTATAATGGAAATTTAGCGGTTCGAGTTCAGGTGAGTAATACTAATAATGAAGATTTATTATCGTCTGCTAAGAAGATTAACGAGTATATAGAAAAGTTTAATGAAACGCATGAAAATGTTCAAGTTGAAATCACTCGAGATGCTTCAATTACGTTAAATCAACGTACAGAATTATTATTTAAAAATGCTTGGCAAGGAATGTTATTGGTAATGCTATTTTTATCATTGTTTTTACGTCCGCGATTAGCATTTTGGGTAGCAGCAGGTTTACCAGTGGCATTCTTTGGAATGTTTATGTTAGCTGGATATTTCAATATAACAATTAACGTGTTATCATTATTCGGAATGATTATCGTAATTGGAATTCTGGTAGATGATGGAATTGTTATATCAGAAAATATTTATCATCATTTCGAACAAGGAAAAAGTCCAATCCGAGCAGCAATTGATGGAACTATGGAAGTTGTTCCGCCAATTATTTCAGCAATTACAACTACAGTTTTAGCATTCTCGGTATTCTTCTTTTTAGATGGAAATATTGGAGAGTTTTTTGGAGAAGTTGCTACAGTTGTAGCATTAACATTAATTCTTTCTTTAGTAGAAGCCTTAATTATTTTACCGGCTCACGTTGCGCATTCTAAATCTTTAGATAGAAATCAGAAATTATATAAATTCAATAAATATGCAGAAGATGTTATGGATTTTATGCGAGATAAAATTTATGCGCCTGCTCTTAAATTTGTTTTAGAATTTAAATTCTTTGGTTTAGTTATTCCAATTGCGTTGTTAATGATTACCATGGGAGCTTTTCAAGGTGGAATAATAAAAGGAACGTTTTTCCCTTCTATTGCCAGTGATCGTGTTTCTGTGAATTTGACCATGCCTCAAGGAACGAATGAAAAAATTACAGACAGTATTATTTCTGTAATTGAAACTAAAGTTTGGGAAATAGAAAAAGAGTTTACAGAGAAATACGGAACAGATGGAGAGCCTGTAGTCGAAAATGTATTAAAACAGATTGGTCCGGGTTCTGCAAAAGCTTCCTTACGAATTAACCTTTTACCTGGTGAAGAAAGAACTTTTGGTTCTAGAGAAATTACAAATGAGATTAGAGATAGAGTAGGAGATGTATATGGTGTAGAATCGTTAACTTTTGGTTCTGGAGGAAACTTTGGTGGAAGTCCAGTTTCTGTTTCTTTATTAAGTAATAATATTAAAGAGTTAAAAGCAGCAAAGCTTGAATTAAAATCTGAGCTTAAAAAGAATCAAGAATTAAAAGATGTTACCGATAACGATCCGCAAGGAATTAAGGAGATAAAAATTCAATTAAAAGATAACGCGTATTTATTAGGGTTAAATTTAAACGAAGTAATGTCTCAAATTAGAAGTGGTTTCTTTGGAAGACAAGCACAACGTTTTCAAAGAGGACAAGATGAAATCAAAGTTTGGGTTCGTTACGATAGAAAAGAGCGTTCATCAATAAAGAATTTAGATGATATGCGTATTGCTACTCCAACTGGAGCTCGAGTTCCTTTAGCTGAAATCGCAAGTTATGAAATAGAACGAGGAGAAATTTCAATCAATCACTTAGAAGGTCAGCGTGAAATTAAAGTTGAAGCAGATATGAAAGATGCACAAGCAAGTGCAACAGATGCTTTAACTGATATTAAAGAGCGAATAATGCCTGAGATTACAGCAAAATATCCATCAGTTACAGCGTTATATGAAGGTCAGAATAGAGAAGCTTCAAAAGTATCTGGGTCAGCAAAAATAGTCGGACCAGTAATTTTATTATTAATCTACATTGTAATTGTATTTACTTTTCGCTCTTATGGGCAACCTTTTATGTTATTAGTGATGGTTCCTTTTAGTTTGATTGGCGTGGCTTGGGGACACTGGATTCACGGATTTGCTGTTAATATTTTATCACTTTTAGGAATCATCGCATTAATCGGAATTATGGTAAATGATGGATTAGTTCTCATTAGTAAATTCAATAGTTACTTAAAAGAGGGAATGAAATATGAACAAGCGTTATTTGAAGCTGGACGCTCTCGTTTTAGAGCTATTTTCTTAACCACAATAACTACAGTTGCTGGTTTAGCTCCGTTAATTTTTGAAACGAGTAGACAAGCACAGTTTTTAATTCCAATGGCAATATCTATAGCTTATGGTATTATGATTGCTACATTCTTAACCTTATTAACGTTGCCTGTTTTGTTATCAATTTCTAATTATGTAAAAGTATATTTTTATTGGTTTTGGAATGGTAAAAAACCAACTAGAGAAGGAGTAGAAAGAGCAATAAAAGAATTAAAGTCAGAAAACGAAGAATTAGCTTAAAAAGTAAATGAACATGAAAAAACAGTTAAAAATTATACTTGGACTTTTTTTAGTGAGTGGTTCTTTTTATGCACAAGAATTACTAACTAAAGAGAAAGCTTTAGCGTTAACTTTAGCAAATAACTATGATATTCGAGTAACTAAGAATAATGTAGCAACTGCAAAAAATAATAAGAGTATTTATAATAGTGGCTATTTACCTACAGTAACTGGAAATGCAGGAGCAAATTATCGGAATAATGATTCTGAGGCTGAATTTACTGATTCGAGTTTTAACAATAATAATACAGGCGTAGAATCACAAATTTACAACGCTTCTGTAGGTGTAAACTACACAATTTTTAATGGATTTAATCGTCAGAATACTTTTAAACGTTTAAAAGAGAGTTATAATTTATCTGAATTACAAGCGCGACAAGTAATGGAAAATACAGTAATTACATTGTTTATTGCGTATTATGAAGTGGGTAGATTGTCTGAAAATGAAACGACACAAAAACAAGCGTTAGAGATTTCTAAAAAACGTTTGGAAAGGGCTACATATAGTTTCGATTATGGGCAGAGTACCAGGTTAGACGTGTTAAATGCTAAGGTGGATGTAAATAATGATAGCATCAATTATATTGATATTCATCGACAGTTAAAGAATGCAAAACGAGATTTAAATGTTGTTTTGGGTAGAAAAGTAAATACGCCTGTAAATGTTGATACAAATGTGCTATACGATCTAAAAATCAATTTACAAGATATTTTAAATCAAGCGACATCTAAAAACGCGAATTTACTACAGTCAAAAAAGAATATTGAGCTGAGTAAATTAGATGTGAAGATTAATAAATCTGGTTGGATGCCGAATGTAAGTTTAACAAGTTCTTATGCATGGAATAGAAATATAAATGATCCAACTAATAGGATTAGTTTAATAAGTAGTACACAAACCGGATTAAGCGCTGGTGTAAACCTTTCTTGGGATATTTTTGATGGTGGACGAACAAAAACAAACGTAGGCAATGCAAAAATAGCATTAGAAACTCAAGAGATTAGAAAAGAGCAATTACAAGAACAATTAGAACGAGATGTAAATAATGCTTGGGAAACATATCAGAATAGTTTGTTTGCTTTAAAAGCCCAAGAGCAAAATGTATTGACCAATAAATTAAACTTTGAGCGTTCTAATGAACGTTATAAATTAGGACAAATTTCTTCCATAGATTTTCGTCAAGCACAAATCAATTTAATTAATGCAGAGTTAAGTAGAAATAATGCAAAGTATGTTGCTAAAAACGCAGAATTACAGCTTTTACAGTTTGCAGGAACTTTACTCGATAATAAGAATTTTTAAAACTTAGTTAGAGGTTATCTGAAAAAGTGTTTTCAAATATTCAACAAGAAAACTTTACTTCATTACATTTTGAGAAGTAATTCTTCAGATAACCTCTTCTTATTTTGAACTCTAAATTTATTTTCTTACTTTGAATAAAGAATATTAAAACGTATGAGATTCAAAAAAAAGTTACTTTTAATAGTATTACTATTGGAGGGGATTATGATGAATTCGCAAGTATTACCAGGTGTCCCCGTTGCTGGTTTTCCAAGTGGAACTACAGCTCAAATTAATGCTATAACTTCTCCAGTAGAAAGTGTCATTGCATATAGTACAGACGAAAAATTGTTCTACTATTTTGATGGTACCAATTGGGTACAATTAAATAACCCTGAATTAAATTCACTTAAAGTAGTAGTGTTGAATAGAACTGGAGGTTACACATTGCCTAATCAAACAAATCAATATCAGGATTTTCCAATAAATGCAACCCATACCCAAACCATTGATACAGACGTTTTTTCTGTAACAGGAAACGGAGAAATTACGGTACTACAAGATGGAGTTTATTTAATGTCTGCGGAATTATCAACTTCTAATATGCCAGCAGGAGGAACCAAATATATAATTGGTGCTTTTAGGAATAACAATAGCAATTTAATAGGGTATTTAACAAGAGGTTTTGTTACATTACCTTCTCGAGATTGGTGGGGAGGAACAGGTGTTTTAATGTATCAATTAAATGCTAATGATAGAATTAAAATGCGTTACGTTTTAAATGCAGGTGGTACTCCTCTAACTGGAAGATTTATGAATATAGGTATAACGAAATTAAGATAAAAAAGCCGAAGTTAATACTTCGACTTTTTAGCGTTTAATTTTACCTTTTAATTAAAAGAAACCACCTCCATCTTGTTTCTCATTATTATCTCTACGTCTTCTAGATTTCGCCTTGTTTTTACCACCACCAAAACGATAATTAAAACCAATATAAGCGGTTCTACTTTCCCACTTAAAGCGACCATTTTGTGTAAACGGATTACTAGATTGAAATTGAAATTGCATGGTATTAAAAATATCGTTTACTCTAAAGGTTACATTTCCTTTTCCTTTAAATACAGTATAATTAGCTCCTAAGTTTACCATTTTCATCGGGTCTGTTTTCCACTGAATATCTTCTTGTGCACCACGATACATCGCGAATAACTGTAAACGTAAACGTTTAGATAGTGTGAAACTATTACTTATTCTAGCATTAAATACCTCGTTTTGTACTTCTAATCTCGGAGCATTAGCATCGTTTAAATTTGTAACACCAAATTGTGTTTGCGAATAAAAGTCGGCACTAGCATTAGCTCTCCACCAGTTTGCAATTTTATAATTTGCAGAAAGTTCAACTCCGTAGGCATCTGTATCATCAAAGTTTTGGAATGTTAAGATCTGACGCACATCAGTAACATCTGTAGGGTCTTTAAATGTAACTCTAGAAATAACATCATTAATATTTCTATAGAATGTTCCTAATGTAATAGATCCGCCTTTAATTCTACGGGTATAGTTAATTTCTAGAGAATTTGTAAACTGAGGGACTAAATTTTCATTCCCTATTGAAGTAATTAAAGGTGTGCTCCATTCTCTAATCGGATTCACTTGTTGTATACTTGGTCGATCAACTCTTCTACTATAACTTAATTGAAATTGATTTTTTTCTGAAGGATTATAGGTAAAGAAAGCAGATGGATAAACAGAAAAAATATCATCGGTAACGACATCGGTTCTTACAACAGAATTATCATCCAATCCGGTAAAGTTTCCTATAATTTCGTATTGCTCTAAACGAGCTCCCAATTGCATGGTTAATTTGCCAAATTTATGTCCATAATTTACATAACCAGAATATATTTTTCTATCGTAAGTAAAATTAGAATTTCCAATAGGAGTAGTTCCTGTAATAGTATTCCCAGTAACTACATGTCTTTCTTGGTTGGTGATATTAGTATTGTCGGTTTCATTACTTCTATATTCTAATCCAATTTCTAATTTTCCTTTTTTAGAAATAGGGTTTGTATAATCTAAATTTAGTAAAATGTTTTCTCCTTCATTATTAATATCATTAAAGTAATTTAATAATCTATAATCTCTATCTATTGGATTTAATAATACATCAGAATTCGTTAAAAATGTAGGATTGTCATTTAATGAATATGTAGATTCAAACTCAATATTATGTCCTTTATCATTAAAATCGTGCTTATAATTAATATTATATGTTTGATTTTGACTTTCAGGATCTTGTGTGTTCGGAGAATTACTGATTAAAGTATTCGTATTATCAGTAATTAATACACGACCATTAGCAAAATTATTTGCCCAATTTTGTGTAGTATAGAAAGAGAATGTGTTTTTGTCGTCAATATACACGTCAGCTCCAATCTTGAATAGATGAGATTCAGTATCATTTTTGAAAAGAAAATCCTGGAAATTTACATTAGCCCTATTTACAAAACCAAAATTGAATCGTTTCCCTCCATTGAATCCATAATTACCAAAGAAATTTACCTTTCCTGTTTTATAATTCATATTTGTAGAAGCATTATAACGAACAAAGTGTCCAGCTTCTACACCAGTATTTATAGACCCATTAAAACCAATATTTGCATTTTTGTTTAAAATGATATTAATAATTCCACTCATTCCTTCAGGATTGTATTTAGCAGATGGGTTTGTAATTAATTCTACACTTTTAATTGAAGAAGAAGGAAGTTGTCTTAATAATTGAGCTACAGGAACATTTGTTGGGCGTCCATCTACCAAAACTCTAACATTTTCATTGCCACGTAAACTAATATTTCCAGTTTGACTATCAACACTTACAGATTGCACATTATTTAACAATTCTGAAGCAGTAGCTCCGGCAGAAGTCAAATCCTTTCCTACATTAATTACTTTTCTATCTACTTTCTGGACTACCGTAGAAGTTTCAGCTCTTACTTCAACTTCATCTAAAGTTGTAGCATCTTCTTCTAAGACAATAGTGCCCATTTTTATATTTCGACTTTTATTATCAACTACGATTTCTTTAGTGATTGTTTTATAACCGATAAATTGAATTTCTACAATGTTTTTTCCTAATGGAATTTTAGAGACGTTAAAAATTCCTTTTTCATTTGTAATTCCTCCAGTTACTATTTTTTTTGCAGTGTCACGAATAATAATATTCACATATGGTAATGGTTCTTTAGATAGTTTATCTATAACTTTTCCTGATATTTTTCCAGGTTTAGGGAGATATTCTTTTTTCATCTGAGAAAATGAAAATGTGCTTATAATTAGTATGAATAAGCATAGTACTTTTTGCATTGCTGTAATGTTTTAGTTGTTATACCGACTAGACAGTCTAGTGTAAAAAACGTTACCGAAAATTTCGGTTTTAAGTTTTTTTTAACCTAAATTAACAACTATGAAAAAAACAACATTAGTTATTGGAGCATCAGTAAAACCTGAAAGATATTCTAACAAGGCAATAAAAAGATTAGTAGGTAAAGACATTGAAGTGAAAGCAATTGGGTTACGAACAGGAATAGTTGCAGAAGTAAATATAGATACCGAATTGAAACCGTATAAAGATATACATACAGTAACATTGTATTTGAATCCGTCACGTCAAAAAGATTACTATGATTATATTATAAACTTACGTCCAGAACGCGTCATATTTAATCCAGGTACTGAAAATCATGAATTTTTAAAACTGTTGCAAGAAGAAAATATAGCAACCGAAGTTGCATGTACTTTAGTTTTATTAGGAACTGGGCAATATTAATTCACCAGTTCTTTACAAGCCTTATTCGTCGTGTATTTTTTTCCAACTTCTCCTAATTCAACATTTTCGAAAACTGTTTGTGCTTCTTCTTTGAAACAAGTAACATCAGAATAACGACTAGAGTAATGACCTAATATCAACTTACCAGCATTAGCTTCTTTAGCTATTGTGGCAGCCTGTTCTGCGGTTGAATGTTTGGTGCGTTCACATAAATGTTCCAATTCTTTCAAAAATGTAGATTCATGGTACAATAAATCAACATTTTTTATGATAGGAATAATATCAGGTTTAAATGTAGTATCACTGCAATAAGCATAGCTTTTCGGAGTTTCTGGAGGAGTAGTTAATTCATTATTAGGAATAATTTCTCCAGAACTTAACATAAAATCTTTCCCTGCTTTTAAGTTATGATAATCACAGATTTCTATTTCATCATACTGCTTAATATTATCAAAATGTAAATGTCGAGGTCTTGGTTTTTCAGTAAATAAAAAACCATTAGTGTACACCCGATGGTTTAAAGGAATAGTTTTTACAACAACCTTATCATCCTCAAAAATCAACTCACTTTTTTTTGAAGATAACTCGTGAAAAATTATTTTATAATGTACATGAGACATCGAAAGTTTAAGTTGTAACTCTGTAACCTCTTTAATACCTTTAGGTCCATATACATGTAGGTCTTTTTCACGACTCAGTATACCGAAAGTAGATAAAAGGCCAATTAAACCAAAAAAATGATCCCCGTGTAAATGCGAAATGAAAATATGGTTTATCTTAGAAAAACCAACTTTATACTTTCTCATTTGTCGCTGAGTGCCTTCACCGCAATCAATTAAAAAATGGCGATTATTTATTTCAAGATACTGAGATGTAGGGTATGCATTTACTCTTGGAGTAGCAGAATGACATCCTAAAATTGTTAACTGTAAACTCATTTAATCACAAAACGTTTCGATATTATTTCATTGTTTGTTTGGATAGCATAAATGTAAATACCAGATTTTAGGTTGTTTCTATTAAAATGAATTGTGTTTTTGCCTTTATGAGCTACAATTTTTTTTGAAAAAACATTTTTACCTAATACATTTTTTACACTAATGTTAACTTGTTGTTTGTTAGTTGAGTTAAACGATATGTTGGTTATTGAATTGTAAGGATTTTGAGATGCAACTAGTCTGTTCACAGATTTTTCTTGTGAAAACACCATTGCAAAACAGCTAAAACAAAAAATAAAAAGTAATTTTCTTATCATAATTGGGGATTATAATTAGTTAAAAACCTAGGTCTCGCTGAATATTTTCCATTTCTAAAACATCTTCTGCTTCAACTAAAGTTGGTACAATATTAAATGATTCAGGAAGATCATCTACATCAATATTCGGATAAATTACAACAAAAGTTGTGCCGCTTTTTTGATGTAAATCAGTATAATACAAAAATAGGGAAATATCAGATGAATCTAAGTTAAAATTCGACGAAATGTTGATAATGATATTATTTTTCGTATAATTTTTATGTTCAATAGTGAAAAAAGCATAAAAATCTTTGAAATTTTTTTCGCCAGAATTAAATAATATATATTCTTTTTTTTCTTCGATTTCCATTTTTATCTTTTTATTTGTTGTGCTAGTAAATAAAGCACAGCCATACGAACAGCAACACCATTTTGTACTTGATCTAAAATAATAGATTGTTTACTATCGGCAACATCACTTGTTAATTCCACACCTCTATTAATAGGCCCAGGATGCATGATTACAATATCCTTGTTAATAGTATCTAGAATTTCTTTGTTGATTCCGAAAAGTTGTGTGTATTCTCTAGTTGAAGGGAAATATTTAATAGCCATTCTTTCGTGTTGAACACGTAACACATTGGCTACATCGCACCATTCTAATGCTTTTTTTAGATTAGTTTCTACGCCTACACCTAAACTTGTAATATATCTAGGAATTAGAGTTGTTGGTCCGCATACCTTAACTTCTGCACCTTGCATTTGCAACGCAAAAATGTTTGATAAAGCTACTCTAGAGTGTAAGATATCACCAACAATAACTATTTTCTTTCCTTTTAAATTAGAATTTAATGCTTCACGCATTGAAAAACTATCTAATAAAGCTTGTGTTGGATGCTCGTGAGTACCATCACCTGCATTTACAATTTTAGCATCTACATGTTTTGAAAGAAAAACTCCAGCACCAACATTTCCGTGACGCATTACCACAATATCAACTTTCATAGCAAGAATATTGTTTACGGTATCAATTAAAGTTTCTCCTTTCTTTACTGAAGATTGCCCTGCAGAGAAGTTAATAACATCTGCAGATAATCTTTTTTCAGCAAGTTCAAAAGATAATTTCGTTCTAGTACTGTTTTCAAAAAACAAGTTAGCAATAGTTATATCTCGTAATGAAGGTACTTTTTTAATCGGACGATTAATGACTTCTTTGAAATGAGTTGCAGTTTCAAAAATAAGTTCTAAATCGTTTTGGTTTAGATATTTAATTCCTAATAAATGTTCAACACTTAACTGCTTCATTAGTTATCTATCTTAGGTTGTTTTGGTATTAAATAAATTTCGTCTTTTGTGTGCGTTTCTTCCCAGTTTACTACAACTTTTTCTTCGTTAATAGCATCAACTTGCCTACCTCTATAGTTGGGTTGTATTGGTAAATGTCTACTAAATCTTCGATCAATTAATACTAATAATTCAATATTAGTAGGTCTTCCGAAGGCTTGTAAAGCTGTTAAAGCTGCTCTAACACTTCTTCCAGAGTATAAAACATCATCAATAATCACCACTTTTTTGTTTTCAATTAAGAAATCAATTTGCGTAGGAGTTGCTTCTAGGGGTTCGTCATTACGTCTAAAATCATCACGATAAAAAGTAATGTCTAAAAGACCTAATTTTAAATTTTCTATGTTGTAATCTTCAATAAGAATTTTCTTTAAACGTTGGGCAAGATAGGTACCTCTTGGTTGTAAACCTATTAAAACAGTATTTGAAAAATCGTTATGATTTTCGATTAACTGACAAGCTAAACGATGCAGAATGATGTCGATTTCTTTTGAAGTAAGTAAAGTTTTTCTGCTCATGACTTGCTACCAATTTTCTTGATAGTTCTTGCAGCCAAAATTAAAGTAAAAAAATAAGTGAACAAAATTTAAAGTTAACGAAACCAAAAAAGTATATCAATAAAATTATCTTTACATTTGCCAACTTTTAGAAAAGACTCGTATTATTATGATGAAATACATTAGAAATAAGAAGATTAACGTAAAAGATGACACGTTAGCAGGTATTACAGTTTCCTTAGCTATGATACCTGAAGTAGTGGCTTTTGCATTCGTTGCTCAAATTAGTCCTATTGTTGCACTCTTTGGTGCTTTTGTTATAGGATTAATCGCTGCTCTTTTTGGAGGAAGGCCAGGGTTAATTTCTGGGGCAGCAGGAGCAGTTGCTGTAATCTTTGTGAATATGATTCAAGAAGGTCATGCGAAAGGACTTTTATTTGATCAACCTGTAGAAAACATGGGGTATTTTTATCTATTAGCAGCTGTGGTGTTAATGGGAATTATACAAGTGTTGGCAGGAGTCTTTAAACTAGGAAAGTTTGTGCGTTTAATTCCTCATCCAGTTATGATGGGATTTGTAAACGGATTGGCTATTGTAATCTTCATGGCTCAATTGGGTATGTTTAAAGAACATGTGAAGAATGTGTATGGAGAAAACAAAAGAGAAACAATTTCTAAAGAGTTAGTGTATCATGTAGAAAATAACCAAGTTAAAGATTTAGCTTCAAATACAGTTTTATTTACCATCAACAATAATGCTGTAGTTAATGCAAATACAAACAAAGAGGCATTTCTAATTTCAAACGGACAAGTGTTTGATGTGAATACTAAAAAAGTTGTTTTTAATAGTACTGATGATGGTTTTTACTCAGTAAAAGATCATGGAGTTGTAAAAGAGGTAATGCAAGGAAAAAACCTGTATACAATGATTGCTTTAGTGTTGCTTACGATGTTGATTGTTTGGGGTTTACCAAAACTAACTAAAAAAGTACCAGCAGCTTTAACGGCTATTTTAATTGTTTCACTAGTCGTAATTTTAGGTGGTATTAATTCTATAAATGTTGGTGATTTTATTAGAGAAGGTGGAGGAGCTGGTTTAAATGGTGTTGATGAAATTTCTAAAAAACTAAATATTTTCGATTTATGGAGTCATCTTCCATTTAATTTAGATACTTTAAAATTTATTGCGCCATATGCATTTTTGGCTGCTTCGGTAGGTTTAATTGAAACTTTAATGACAATGAACCTTGTAGATGAGCTAACAGATTCTAGAGGTAATGGAAATAAAGAATGTGTTGCGCAAGGAGCTGGTAATATTTTAAGTGGAATGTTTGGTGGTACTGGTGGTTGCGGTATGATCGGGCAAACAGTAATTAATATTAATGCTGGTGGTAGAGGAAGACTTTCTGGTGTTGCCATGGCAGTAACACTTTTAGTATTCATATTATTTGCAGATAAATATATAGAGCAAGTACCAATTGCAGCTTTAGTAGGAGTAATGTTTATGATGGTCATTGAAACATTTGCTTGGTCTAGTTTTAGAATTATGAAGAAAATACCAAAATCAGATGCTTTTGTTTTAATTATAGTTTCTGCAGTTACTGTTTTCTTTGATTTAGCTATTGCTGTTTTTGTTGGTGTTATTATTTCTGCATTATCTTTTTCTTGGGAAAATGCGAAAAGAATTAGAGCACGTAAGCGTATGCGTGAAGATGGAACAAAAGTTTATGAGATTTGGGGCCCATTATTCTTCGGAAGTATTTCTTCTTTTAATGAAAAATTTGATATTAAAAATGATCCACAAAATGTTGAAATTGATTTTGTTGAAAGTAGAGTGTCAGATCATTCAGCTTTAGAAGCATTATTTGTACTTGTAGAGAAGTATCAAGCAGCTGGAAAATCGATTAAATTAAAGCATTTAAATGAAGATTCTAAAGTGTTAATGTATAAGGCTAGTGATAAGTTTCATGATGTTATTATTGAAGATGTAGATGATCCTCGTTATCATTTAGCGGAAAATCCTGAAGCTTTTCCTAAATCGTTACACGAATATAAGTTTTAAAGAGAATACTTAGTTAGTATTAAGTATTGAATGAAAAAAAATAAAGTTATAAAGTCCAAAATTGAGTTTTTCATTTTGGACTTTTTTTTGGGGAAACAATCAGTGCATATAAAAATTGTTAAAAGATAATTTCATGTTAGGTTGAGTGGAGTAGAGATCTAATACAATTTACACGAAATTTTAACCGTAAATTATATAAGACAAAACGATTGAAAAATCATCTTTTAAATGTTGCTAAAAAACTAGTAACTTCATCACGATAACTTACCCCAATGGGGACTTCTACAGTTTCTATTTCAATATTATGAGTAGAAAAAGCCGTTATTTTTTCTTTGTTTATTAGATAGGATCGATGTACGCGTAAAAAATCCTTGCTTTTGAGTTCTTGTTCAATATCACTTATCTTATATTTAGCTACAATACGTTTTTTATGTATTAAATGAAGTTTAATATAATCTTTTAAACTTTCAATGTATAAAATGTCGTTTATAAAAACTTTATGATGTTTGTTGCCAGATTTTATAAAGATGAATTCATTAATGGGTTTTTGAACTTCAGTAATAGAATTACTAGGTTTATAGTTTCTCAATAGCTTATCCACAGCTTTTAAAAAGCGTTCAAAAGTGATAGGTTTTAATAAATAATCTATAACTTCTAAGTCGTAGCTTTCTGTAGCATAATCTCTGTAAGCGGTAGTTAAAATAGTTTTTGGGGGATTTTTTAATGTTTTTAAAAAATCAATACCTGTAAGATGTGGCATTTTTATATCTAAAAATAGGATGTCTATTTTTTTAGTATTCAATTTTTCAAAAGCTTTTATAGCACTATTACAAGTGGCTACAACTTCTAAAGAATCAATTTTAGCAATATGATTTTCTAGTAATTTTATAGCTAAAGGTTCATCATCTACAAGTAAACACTTTAAGGTCATATGTTATTGATTAATAGTTAAAGTAACACTAAAATTATCTGATGTTTGCTGAATATCTAAATTATAGCCTGTTCCATAAATCAAATCTAATTGTTTTTTTATATTTAGTAATCCGATGGATTTTTTATTTTGATGCTGATAGTATTTAGAAACAGAATTATCGATACAAAATACAAGTGTTTTTTCTGAACTTTCTACAGAAATAGCTATAGTTGGAGAACCATCATCTTCACCAGCGCCATGTTTAAATGCATTTTCAACCAAAGATAAGAGTATTAGTGGAGGAACTTCAGTTTCGTTAGTAATATTAGTAGTTACAGATACTTGTAAACGCTCGTCGTAGCGTAATTTTTCGAGTTCAATATAATTTTCAATCAAAGTAAGTTCGCTTTGTAACGAGATAAATTTAGAATCACTTTTGTATAAAATTTGATCTAAAATTTCTGATAGCTTGGCTATAGAGCTAGATGTTTTTGGAGAATTTACTATAGATAATGAGTATATATTATTTAATGTATTGAATAAAAAATGTGGATTTAATTGTCCTTTTAATGTTTTTAATTCTATTTCAGCCTTTTCTTTGGCGAGCTTTAGTTTTTTTTCTTTTTCCTTTTCTTCGTTCAGAAAAAACTTAACAGCAATAAAAATAAAACTAGTAGGTATAATATTGGGAATGTATTTTTTAAATAACCATGCAAAATGAGTAAATATTTCTAAAATAGGTTCTTGTCTAAAGGGACCATCTATAGTTAAAGGTTCTGCAACATATACAATAAGAATTCTACTAATAACAGCTAAAAAATAGATAACCAAGCAAAAAAGGAGGAGCGCTAAAACATATCTTTTTCTTTTTACGTACTTAGGTACTAAAAAATAAACAATAAAATAAGAAGCCGCTATTTTGGTTAAGAAACCACAGGTATTGTAAATTAACTCGTCCTTAATTCCAAAATTAAGATCTTGATCGTTAAGTACAATTAAATCTTGAAGGATGGATAAAGAGAATAGAGTACCCCAAAAAAGGACATGTTTTGCAACTCTATTTTTTCTAAAAAAACCAACAATTGAACTCACTATTTCCATTAGAACAAAAATAAAGGTATTCATAAGATGTTAAGTGTCAAATCGACGAATTTGATCTTTTTTGTCCTTAACTATTTTAAATCGTCGACGAATTTTATTGTTTTTGGCTATTATTGAAAACGTCGATTAATTGTAGGTGTTAGTCTACTTGTTTCCTATTGCTTTTCTCTTCGTAGCATCTTTGTTTTGAATTTATAAACAAGATACATGAAAAGAAATTTTTTTATACTGGTATTACTATTGCTGGCATCGTTGGCAATATCACAAATAGAAGTGCGTAGAAAAATAATTAATGATAATTTTAATCCGTTTTATGATTTAGCAATTCAAAACGTAACTGTTTTTGAAAGTGAAAAACAAGAGATTTTAAAACATAAAACCATTCTTATTAAACAAGATACCATTGTAGCTATAGTTAATGCAGATAATAAAATAGATGCGAGAGTGATCATTGAAGGAAGAGGTAGATTGGTAACTTCTGGTTTTATTGATACCCATGTTCATTTACATCAAATGTTAAGTGTGTCTCCTAAAAATTTACCCAAAAAACTAGATCATACGTATAGAAAAAAGTTGTCAGAAAAAATATTATCCTACGGAACAACTACTGTTTTAGATATGGGACAACCAGAAAGTTGGATGCCAGAAACAATAGATTGGCAAAAAGAAGCTTCTCCAAATTATCCTAATTATTTTATTACAGGAGCAGCCATGATTTCAAAAGGAAATAACCCAGCTTTTCATCATGTAGAAGTAGAAAATCCTGTTGAAAAAGTTAGCCAATATGATAGTATAGGGAATAATTATATTAAGCTGTATTCTAGGTTAAAAGCTGATGATATGGCTAGTGTAGTTAAAGAAGCAACTAAAAGAGGAATGCGCATGTATGCGCATACAGAAGGAATTGGAAAGGTAACAATTTCTGAAGCTATGGAAATGGGAGTAAAACATTTTGAGCATTTTTTTACCATATTACCAAGTATTTTAGATTATAGTGTGCATTGGGATTTAATGGAGAAACGATTTGGATTGAATCCATACAATCATATTGATGATTGGTCTGCTTACATGCTTTTTTTCTTTGAATATATTAAAGAAAAACCTGAATTAGAAGAGAAACTACTCCAATTGTTAGATAGAATGGCAGCACATAATGCAACCATAAGCACAACAATTCATGTGTTAGCAGCTGCAGCAGAAGAAACTGCTTTTTTCTCATCTTTCAATCATTTTCCTGTTAGAGATAAACCTCATTTTCCTGATTATACTTCAGTACAAAAATTAGCAATAAAAAAAGCATTAAAAACAATGTTAATGTATTTGAAAATAGCACATGATAAAGGTATTGAGATAAGAATTGGTACAGATAACAGAGAAGTAGGTAGGTCTATGATTTCTGAATTTATGTTGCTTTATAAAGCAGGTTTTTCTGTAGAAGATATTTTACAAATAGCAACATGGAATGGAGCAAAAGCTATGCGTTTAGAGGATGATTTAGGAACAGTTAAACCTGGCTACAAAGCAGACTTGGTACTATTTGATAAAAATCCGTTTGACAATCATGAAAATTTTAATGCAAAAAAAACAATTATAAAAGGGGGGAAAGTATTTACACCAAAGCCTAGTGTTGTTTCTTATACGATAGGTGTTATAGAAAAAGAAGGTGTTGTTAAAGCTATGGAAATTATTGATGTTAATATAGTCGATTATGAAGTATTCGAATTACTTGAAATAGGGTATCATTTCCTAAGTATAGGAAAAGTCAAAGATGGAGAAACAATCTTAAATTTCATTATGAAAAAGTTTCCTGATTTTCAAGAAGTGTATGTTGAAATAGCTTTGGCAAGAATTGGTAGTGCCTTAATGAGTCAAAATTTGACCACTGAATCAGTTGCTATTTTTGAACTCATTACTGAAAAATTTCCTAAATCCTTTCTAGCATTCAATTATTTAGGGCAGGTATATGCTATAACAGGTAAACATAAAGATGCGATTATAGTATATAAAAAAGCGATAGCATTAAATCCAAAGAATAAATTCGGGATAGCGCAACTTAAAAAATTAGAAATGAAAAAGTAACTATAAATAACAAGACCAAAGTTAATTTTAGTTGCAGATTTATGTGTAAGAGTTTGGTTGATAGCTCTTAAGTTTATGTATTTTAAGGTTTTAACTATATGTCTCGTACTCCATTACATCGATATAGCACATTAAAAGTCTCAATTTCTGAGGCTTTTTTTGTTTGGTTACTATATTCTATCGACGAATTAAAGCTTTTGTATCCTTAGTTATTATAAATCATCGATGAATTTTTAAGGGTTGAATCCTACATTAAAACGTCGATTAATTGTAGGTGTTAGTCTACTTGTTTCCTATTTCTTTTCTCTTCATAGCATCTTTGTTTTGAATTTAAAACAATACCCATGAAAAGAAATTTTTTTATACTGTTATTACTATTACAAACAACTGTAGTTGTTTCACAAATAAAATTAAAAGGGAAAATAGTTGAGCAAACTACAAATCAACCTTTAGAATTTGCAACAGTAATCGTTCTAAAACAAAATTCAAAAGAAATAGTTATGGGAGCAACAACAAATACAGCAGGAGAATTTTTATTAAAAATACAACCTAATACTTATGATATAAAAGTTGAGTTTATAGGTTTTCAACCGTATATCCAAAAAGGAATTTTACTTCAAAAAAATACAACGCTACCCAACATCAAATTACGACAAAGTACAGAACAATTAGATGAAGTTGAAATTGTAGCAGAAAAATCTACTACTGAGTATAAATTAGATAAACGGGTGTTTAATGTAGGAAAAGACTTATTATCTAAAGGAGGTTCAGCAACAGATATTTTAAATAATGTACCATCGGTTACGGTTGGTATTGAAGGTGGAATTAGTTTACGAGGAAATTCAAATGTTCGTGTTTTAATTAATGGAAAACCATCTGTACTTACCAATAATAACGGATTGGAACAAATTTCTGCGGAGACCATTGAAAAAGTAGAAGTAATAACTAATCCGTCTGCTAAATATGATGCAGAAGGTACTGCAGGTATTTTAAACATCATTTTAAAGAAAAATAAAATAGGAGGATGGAGTAGTTCATTACAATTAACCACAGGTCATAGAGCAAATCATGGAATAAATTATAACGCAAATTATAAAACGGAAAAATTCAATTTATTTTCAAACGTAAGATACCGTTATTTGGAATTTTTAGGAGATGCTAATTTATTTAGAACTAACTATGAAAATAACATACCAAGTTCGTTTTTAGAGGAAACAATTATTAGGGATAGAAAACGAAATATATTTAATTTATATGTAGGTAGCGATTACTATTTTAATGATCAGAATACCACAACATTCAGCTATTTTTATAGAAGAAATACTAATGAAAATGCTGTAGACTTTACATTTAATTTTTTAGATGAATTTAAAAATTTGGCTAATGTTTTAACTACGACAGAAAAATATAAAGAACCACAAACAGCAAATAGAATAGAATTAAATCATGTAAAAACATTTGCTAAAAAAGGACAAAAGTTAACGTTAGATTTTCAATATGATTTTTGGAATGATGATGAAAATGAATTTGTAGAAGAACGAAATAATAATACAATAACCACTTTACAAAGTAGAGATATTGAAAGTAGTCATGATTTTTTATTTCAAACAGATTTTAAACTTCCGCTTGCAAAAAAAACGCATTTAGAACTAGGTTTAAAAGGAGAAATTAGAAATATTGATAGTGATTATAAAGTTTGGGATAATGAGATGCTTGTAGATAGTTTGGATAATTTATTACGATATAAAGAACGAATTTATGGTGCATATATTCAATATGGAAACAGAAAAAATAAACTACAATATTTAATAGGGGTACGTGCAGAACATTCCAATACAGGAAGTACAGATCGAAAGAATGAGTTCACAACTAGTAAGCGTTACACAGATCTATTTCCAACATTACACTTAACATATAGTTTTAATCCCAAAACAAATATGCAGCTTAGTTATAGTAGACGTATTCGTAGACCTAGATTTTGGCAGTTAAATCCGTTTGGGGGAATTGCAGATAGACGTAATATTCGTATCGGAAATCCAGATTTGAATCCAATGTATACGAATTCTTTTGAAGTTGGTTTTTTAAAGCGTTGGAAAGGTTTTACACTGAATCCGTCTGTATATTATCAAAAAACAGTACAGTTGTTTGAAACCCAAATTACTTCCAACGGAAATGGGGCTATTATATCAAAACCTATTAATTCTGGGAAAGAAAATAGGTTGGGAGCGGAGTTAGCAATTCAATATTCACCTTTTACATGGTGGCGTTTATCGAACGAATTTAATTTCTATTCCTTTAATCAAAAAGGAATTTATAACTTCAAAGACAATGCTTGGTATACTCGTTTAAACTCTAATATTAGACTCCCAGAGTTCAATTTGCAAACTAGTTTTGCGTATCAAGGAGAACGTAATAGTGGACAAACATTAGCAAGAGCAATCTACAGGGCAGATTTAGGTATGAGTAAAGATTTGTTTCAAGATAAAGCCTCTGTGACAGTAAATGTTCAAAATATTTTCGATTCGCTAGTGCAAGAACAATTTATTGTAGGTGAAAATTATGATATAGTAAATAGTCAAAAATTCAGTGGTAGAAGGTTTAGTGTTACATTTACATACCGTTTTAATAGAAGTAAAAAAGATAGAGACCGTTTACCTGATTAGGGGAGTTTTGAAAGTTTTAAACTTTCAAACTTTCAAAGTTTAAAAGTTTAAAAATAAGAAGATAGCGAATCTTTTATAATTATTATCGAAGGGAACACGAAACATGATTGTATCTAATTTTTCATTAACCATATCAGTTATTTCTTATGCATGACTTGTGTAAAATTCCGTTTTTGCGGAATTTTTTCACTTTTTGAATATCCATACATCTTGTTGGGCTTTACCGTTCTTTAAATTGCCTGGAATATGTTTTAATAAATTGAAATGATATTGCTTTGCAATGTTTTTCATAAAAGATTCCGGTTGATATGCAGCATATAATCGATTTCCTTCTTTTTTAAAATCGTGTACTACTAAATTTCCTTGTTCATACTCTTTTTGTTCTTTATCCGTAAGTTTAAATTGATGTACATTTCCATGTGTTGTTAAGAATAAAATTCCATTTGGTTTTAAAACATTATATAACTCTTTAAACCACGAATGATGTTGTTCTAAGGAAAGATGCGTAAAAATTGAAATTCCATAGATAAGATCGAATGTATTGCTTTTGTAGGATAGTGGAGGAGTAACTTGATTTAATTTAAAATCAATTCCTGTAAGATAATCCTGACACCATTTTACATATTTCGGATTGTAATCCGAACCAAAGTACGAATTTGAATTACCTGCAATATTTGGTAAATGTCTAAGAATCCTGCCAGTACCGCATCCCCAATCTAAAATAAATGAATTTTTCAATTCTTTAAACTCAGATACATGATCGTATAACCATTGTGCAGTAGGAACACCTTCCGTATAAAATTTTGTGTAGTTGAGTTGAAAAGTTTCATACATATAGAAATCAGGAGGAAGTTTTACATCTGGGTTTTCTATACTAAATTGCTTGTTTTCTTTTCTGTTTTTAAACTTTTGACGGTAGAAGTTTATGTATTCAATAAGCGGTAAGATGTTCAACTTGGTTAAAAATCTTTTCAGTACTATTTTTTTCATGTAAAAGAGTTAGTTTGATATTTTTTCAAACTTTTGAAACATTTAATCGCAGGGCGATAGTCAAGGGTTTAATTCCCCAATACTTGTATCGAAAGTTATAAAATTTTCAATTAAATACTTCGTATACTAGCATCGAGGTTGTTCATTTTTATAAATTATATCTTAATATTAAAGAATGCAATATATTCTTTTCTCATTTTTAAACGTACAACTAAAATTAGGGTACTTTACAAATAAATATTACCATTAAATGTTAAAGTTGTTTTAGAGGTACTGACGTTATCTTTACTAATACATTCGTCTTGTTCATCTACATCATTCAATGTTTTGGTGTTTTTACTTTTTACCAAAATATCAAAATAAGCATTCGTTTTTTTGGATTTCATAATTAAGATTTTTTCAGTTCTAAAAAATTCACCATAACAAGAAGCATCACCTTCACCATAATATTCCATAACAGTATAGTTTTTTAAAATATTTTTTAGTTTACTGTTTTTACGAACAAATAAAGAAATGATTTCTTTACTGTATGGATTTGGTTTAGAGTAATTATTAAAATACAGACGAATTCCAAAAGCTCTTTTATTTTTAGCAATGATATAATGAGCAGTATCAATTTTTATCTCAACTATAGCAAAAGCATCAGAAAACCATTCATTTGTCTTAGAACTTTCATAATAACGAGATGTAATCTTGCTGGTTTTAGTGTCTACGATTAAAATATGACTATTGAGTTCGAAAATATCGTCTTCTTGTTTTGCTATTTCAGGAATTACAACTATGGTTTCGTTAGGATTGTTGGGTGCAGTTTTTGTAGCTATTAAGCTTGTTTTACATTGTGCTGCTGTTAAATTGAGTTGTTTTAGAATTTTATCTAGATTAATTTTTGTTTGACCAAAAACATTGAAACAAGTACAAAGTAATACAGTTATTAAAGTATTGATTTTCATCTTTTAATTTTTTTTATTGTTTGTTTCTTTGGTGGTAAGTACCTTTTTGTTTGTTATGGCAGCATAATATACGGTATTTAATTTCAAGGTGTGTTTAGGGTATATGTGTACAGTTAAAAGTATTTTATTTTTCTTCTGAGTTCTTAAAACTGTAAGTGCTAAGGAGGTGTCTTTGTGTTCTATTTTTTGAATTACATCCGTAGTATTAGAATCGTTTTTTAATTCAAAATAAGGAAAATCGCCAGGGTAGTGAAATTCATTATTTTCCATGTATACAAGTCCTTCATAATTTGTTTTTTCATTTTTAAAAACAATTGGTGTATGAACTGAACAATTCATTTTTTGATGATACAGATGTTTATCACTGTAGTTGACCACAGGAGTGAACTTGTAGTTGTTATCATTTACATGAAAAGTTATTGCTTTTTTAGTATCAATACTGCATAAATTTCGTCCGTTAACCCAACAATTAAAAGGTTCATGTGCAATTTTTACATAAGAAAAAGAATCACAAGGTTCTTTATGATTAATTTGAATTGCATTGGTTTTATGACTTATAGTAACAATAACGTTATCTGTGTTTTTAAAGGTATCTATAGGTCTAGACTCGTTAAATTCCGCAACTAAACTTTCTGATAAGATAATAGCTTTTTCATTTGTTTCTGAATGACCGAAGTGTATTTTAGGATCACTATTTCTTTTAGATACATATTCGTTTAACTCTTTGTTCCAAGTGTAAATATCGAAACCTTTAGATGTTATTTTTTTAGCGTTACAATTTTTACTCCAAATATAATATTGATGGGTTATATTATGTTCGATATTATAATATCCATATTCATTAGTATCAGTGATCGTAAGATTAGTTGCAAATGAATTGAAAAGATTTTTTTTGTATTTACAGGCTTCTTTAAAAGTTTTAGATGTTTCTGAAATGGTTTGATCATAAACCCTTTTTAATTCATTTTGATATTGACTTAAGATGAGTAATTGACGTCCTTTTATGTCCGATTCCCAATCTATTTGAATGCCGAAAGAAAAATTATCTTTATGAATTTTAAATTCTCGATCATCTATAATCTTAATATTTTTTATTGTAGATTCAGTAGTTCTGTATCCAGTATTTTGATTTCTATATATACCTAGTATTGTTTTGTTTTCAGGATTACTCAAAATAAAGTAAGTATCAAAATTATGTTCATGATTTATTTTTTCAGTATCAAAAATTGGAACAATAGTAACCATTTTATTAGAAGTAAATTTTATTTTTTTTTGAGTAAAAAGTGTCTTATGAATGCTGTTTTTTGAATTTTTTATTGTTTGAATATAGTAGTAAATGCTGTCGTTGTTTTCTGGTAATTTAAAGTTTAAAAGTGTAGTGATATTAATTTTTTCTGATGAAGAAGATGTAAACGTTTCTTTTATAACTTTTTTTTCATGGATTAGCTGATTACTTTCCCAAATTTGTTCTTTCCATATACTACCATTCTGGTGAAAGAGTGTCCAAGTTCCATGTTTAATCCCATCTTTAAAATATCCCTCTGTACTTAATGTTTCGAATTCAGATTCATATACTTTCCATAAGCCATCTCGTTTATCATTTATCATTCCTCCTTCTCCAGCTAAGTTACCATTTTCATGATACCATTTCATATAACCGTTAGCTTTTCCATTAACATAAATTCCATCTGAAGCTAAGTTACCATTATCCCAATATTCTTTTTTGATTTCTTGATTTAGAATTATGTTTGGTTCTTTTCTACTGTTGTTTTTTGTGGTACAGCTAAAGAAAATACTAGAACACAGAAAAAGAATAGAAAAAGCACGTAACATTATTTTGGAATTTTCTATGTGATTTGTTTCTACATTCAAAATGGTGTCATTTTTTAAAATACGAAATGCTATATTATTCGTTTGTAAACGTTCTATAATACGATGCTAATCTTTAGGCATAACATAAGTTTTAGGTCTTTAAATTTCTTTTGTTACCGTAAAGTTATTATAATAATTAATTGTTTTTTTCTACGGTTTATTTTTGTGGTAAAATAATCTTTTTTTGCTAATGTTTTTTTTATTTATGTATTCTTACTTTTTAGCTTTAATAGTCATAAAAGCGGGGAATTGCATTAATTCATTATAATGTTTCGGGTCTAAATTTTTAAATTCTTTAACAGGTTTGGGTTCAATAAGTTTTACAATTGAGAATCCATTTTCAATAATAGGGTTTATACAGTCTTGTAAGGGTCTTCTATAGCTATTTATTTCAATAGGAAAACCAAAACTTGTCCAAGTACAACTAACAGGCTCTATATTAAAATATTTGTTAGAATTATAATAGATGTATTCAAAAAATGGGTGTTCTATAGAAAGAATAAGTTCTCCATTAGGTTTTAAAACTCTGTAAAATTCATTTAGTGTTGTATTCCAGTCTTTTAAATAATGCATGGCAAGAGTACATAGAACAATATCAAAAGTTTCAGAAGTGCACATATGCAACGGTTTTTGAATGTCATGAACATAAAATGAATTTGGTTGTTGAGTTCTTTTTTTAGCATGCTTAATCATTTCACTACTAATGTCTAGTCCTACGATTGAAGCTTGTTTAGAATATAAAATTTCAGCATATTTACCAGGTCCACATGCAGCATCTAAAACATGTTTTCCATTAACATTTCCTAAAAGTTTTAAGACATTTGGTCGATCGTAATATGCATTATGAGGTTTATGATCTATCAGCAGATTGTAGTTTTCAGCCAATTTATTATAAGCTGTTTTAATTTTGTAAGTACTCATTATTTTGATTTAATTAGTAGAATTCCGCTAGCTAAAACCCATATGGCTATAGAAATTGTAAAAATTTGAAATTCTAATAAATGTTGAAAGTTTAAGTTCAAAAAGATTCCTATTAATGTTAGAAAAGTGATTAGAAAACCTAAGTAACTAATCCAATTTCTTCCTTTTTCTAACCGTAATATTAGCATAGAATATAAAAATATAGCAATGATTAAAGCTACTATAAAAATTAAATCTAAAGCTTTGTTAATAGCAAAACTGAAAGAAACTATTGGTTTTAAAAAAACAATATTTTCTTCAAGTGAGTTTGAAAATTTATTTAAATAAGAAGGGAGAACTAAACCGTTAAATAACGCTGCAAAAAAAGCTGAAATTAAACCTTGAACAATACTAATAAAAGCGAATATTGATACACGGTACTCTGAAGAAAGTTTTGTGGTAAGACCTAAAAAACCAAAAACGACAAAAGGTAAACAACAAATAGCAATGCTATGTGTAGTAATAATAATTTTTGAAGTTTTGATAATTGTTTGAAAATCTCCTCCAGTTGGATGAATTATCATTGTTAAAATAATAAGTAAAGAACCTATAATGAGTGAAATTCCTGAGCTTTTATAATACTTATTTTTCATTGATTTGAAATTAAAAAGTTAGAATGTCACAAAACTCAATAGAATTCTAAAAAAGAGCACTTGATTCAAATCAATAAATTAGTAAGGACAAAAAAAGTATTAAACTATTATCGAAATCCATTTGTTATCTAATAAGAAGTTTTATAATACAGAGCTATTAATGGTAGTGTTTCGAATACATTATTTTGTAATTCTATTTCTAACTCTGCTTAATGTTTCTGGAGTTATTTTTAAATAAGAAGCAATAATTTTTTGAGGAAACTTTAAAATAAAATCAGGATCTTCTTTTAAGAGATATTTATACTTTTCGTCAGGAGTATAATTTTTATCAAAATACTGTACACGTTTATTAGCGATATCTAGTATTTTTCCCAATTGTAAAAAAGAAGGGGATTTAGCAATTAACTCATGAATAGTATCAATGCTTAATTTATATGCAATTGTTTTTTTGAAAGTAATAATAGAACTTTCAGATGGTTGTTTGGAAGCAAAACTTTTTACATTAAAACACCATTGTTTGTTGGAATATAAATCAATAATTTTTTGATCTAAATTTTCATCAATTTCATATTGATATGCAGCTCCTTCAATAATAAAATAAACTTCAGAACAAACAGTTCCTTTTTTCAAGATAATCTCATTTTTATCAAACTCTATATCAATTAAGACTTCTGATAATAATTTTAAATCTTTAGAAGTATAATTCCCAAAGGAGTTTAAAGTAGATAAAAGAATATTTTGATATTGTTCATGCATACACTTAGAAAAGTTTATAAACAGGCAATCGTAAATGTGCTTTTTCGTAGTGTGGTGTTTGTTTGAAAATCCAGTTTAGTTGTGCTCTAGGGTTTTTAGCAAAGCTGGTATCTGCTTTTATTTTAACAGTTAACTTAGCTTTAATAATAGGGTTTTTAGTCAAGAAATCTTCAGCAATATCTTCAAAAACATAAGCTGAAAAACCTTCTTTGCGTTGTAAAGTAGTGTCAAAAAAGTTCCAATTAAAAAAACTATCTACCGCTTCAGCTTCTAAAGTTTCTAAGATATAACGAATACCATTCTGATTAGTTGGTATTAGATAATCTCCTTTAACAAATTGAATTTTCGATACAGTTTTAGTCACAGTGGTATTGTAGTGTAAATAATGCCCTTCAAAAGGAGATTTTACAGTGTTGAAATTCTCTATATGATTCGTTTCTACATTCAAAATGGTGTCATTTTTTAAAATACGAAACGCTATATTATTTGTTTGTAAACGTTTTATAATACGATGCCAACCTTTAGGTATAATATAGGCTTTAGGTATTTCAATTTCTTTTGTTACTGTAAAGTTATTATAATAATTAACTGTTTTTTCATACGGTTTACTTTTGTCGTAAAACAATCTTTTTCCGTTGGTTACTTTACTATTTATGTATGTGCCTTCATAGCCTTTAAAATTGAATTTTGAAGGATTTTCGAGATCACTTTTATAGTGAATAGGATATGTTTTTTTAGCAAGAATATCCTGTACTGCATTTTTACGCAATTCTTTTATTGTTGCTGAATTTTGTGCTGTAAAATCGAACATAGAAAGCATTAATTCATAAGTCTGTTCTACACGAGTTTTATAAGGTTTTAGCATATGGGTTTCTACCATCATACCAAATGTATTGAAGAGTGTAGTGTACCCTGTAGAATACCTTGGAGAATCCATAAATTGAGACCAACCTTTATCAGGTGTACTTCTCCAAACATTTACATAAGGCGTAATTGGGATTCCTTTTTTTGCTAGTGATGCTTCTAAATAAGGACGCATTTTGGTTTCCAGGAAGTTGCCTAATTTACCTCCTAATTTGTTATGTTGTGTGAATAAATGCGTAATAGCATATTGATAATCGGCACCATTACTTACGTGGTTATCTATAAAAACATCTGGATTTACAGTATGAAAAATTTCTGCAAAAGCCTTGGCGTTTTTAGTGTCTTGCTTTATAAAATCGCGATTTAAATCATAATTCCTAGAGTTTCCTCTAAATCCATATTCTTTAGGACCGTTTTGATTGGCTCTCGTATGCGAGTTTCTATTTAATGCACCACCGATATTATAAATTGGAATAATACAAAGTACTGTGTTTTTATAAGCTTTTTGCAAAGAATCATTTTGAACAATATCTCTTAATAATAACATAGAAGCATCAATACCATCAGATTCTCCCGGATGAATTCCATTATTGATTAAAATTCGATTTTTTTTAGATTCTTTTATATTATTTTTTTTACTATTTCCTTCAGCATTATAAACCACTAAATGTAAGGGGTTGCCACTATCAGTTTCACCAAATTCAAATAAAGAAATTTCAGAATACGTATTAGCTAAATCTTTATAATAAGTGATCACTTCACTATATGTTGGAGTTTCTGTTCCTTTAGAAGCTTCAAAAAGAGTAGTGAAGTCTTTTTTATTAGTATTTGTTTGCTCACAAGAAAGCATTAGTAAAAAAAAGAATAATAAAATAATGTGCTTATACATATCAAAAAAAGTATTTTCTATTTTTAACCTCAAACCTCAAACCTCAAACCTCAAACCTCAAACCTCAAACCCTAACCGAATCAGGAACCAAACCAGTATAATCACCACCGTTACGTATTACATCTCTCACAATAGAAGAAGAAATATAGCTTTTTCCAGAAGAAGTAAGTAAAAACACCGTTTCAATTTCTGATAATTTACGATTGGTATGTGCTATAGCCTTCTCAAACTCAAAATCGGCAGGATTTCGTAAACCTCTTAAGATAAATTGCGCATCAATTTCCTTACAAAAATTAACAGTAAGTCCTTTATACGTAACAACTTTAATTTTTGGTTCGTTTTTAAAAGCTTCTTCAATAAATTGTTTTCTTTTCTCTAAAGGAAACATATATTTTTTATCAGCATTCACACCAATGGCAATAACAAGCTCATCGAATAATGTTATTCCACGTTGAATAATATCTAAATGTCCTAATGTGATGGGATCAAATGATCCTGGAAAAATAGCTCTTTTCATATGTTTTAATTATCAATTATTGGTTTGCTACTAATTTAGTATAGTATATGATGTTATTTAATGTTTAAAATTTAAAACTTACCTTCAACCTTCAACCTTCAACCTTCAACCTTCAAAGCACTCTCAAACAAATCGGTTAAACTTATACCTGCTTCTTTGGCTTGTTGCGGTAAAATACTCTCTTCTGTTAAACCAGGAACAGTATTCATTTCTAAAAAATGAGGAACACCATTTACAAAAATATACTCAGATCTAGAAAAGCCACTCATATTAAGAGTTTTATACACCTTTTTAGCCATTTTTTTAACAGTTATTTCTTCATCTTCTGTTAATCTAGCCGGTGTTATCTCTTGAGATTTTCCTTCATATTTAGCTTCGTAATCAAAAAAGTCATTTTCCGAAACAATTTCAGTAATAGGTAACACTACAATTTCGTTTTTGTATTCAATAACACCAACAGAAACTTCCTTACCATCTAAAAAACTTTCAATTAAAATTTCATCATCTTCTTTATATGCTTTTTCTATGGCAGGAATAATGTCTTTTTTATGATATACTTTAGAAATACCAAAGCTAGATCCGGCATTATTTGGTTTTATAAAACAAGGCAAACCAATGTTACTAACTAGTACATCGGCAGAAAAATCATCACCTTTATTTAGATAAATAGACTTAGCTGTTGGAATATCATATTTTCTTAAAATACTTAACGTATCTCGTTTATTAAATGTTAACGCCATTTGATAGAATGGTGCAGAGGTATGTTTTATCCCTAATAGATCAAAATAAGCTAAAATAACTCCATTTTCACCAGGCGCACCATGAATAGCATTAAAAACGCAATCGAAAGTTATTTTTCTATTATCAATTTCAACTGAAAAATCATGTTTATTAATAGGATGTTTGATTTCGTCTTGAACTAAAAACCATCCTTCTTTTAAGATATGAATGCAATATGCGTTAAACTTAGTTTTGTCGATGTGATTGTAAACAACATTTCCACTTTTAAGAGAAATAGCTACTTCAGAAGAATAGCCACCCATGATTATGGCGATATTTTTTTTCATTTGCAGTAATTAACCCTACAAACTTACCAAAAAAGAAGTTTAAAAAATACTATTTTTAAAATAGTCTTATTTTTAATGTACATTTGTTGAATCTTTCAAAAAATCGATAATGAAATTGTTACAGTTTTTAAAGAGTAAAGTTTTTTTAAAACAAATTATAATTGCAGTAGTTAGTTTATTGCTTTTCGTTTTTTTATTGCAATGGTGGTTAGGATATACTACAAATCATAATCAGAAAATTCAAGTGCCTAATTTAGAAAAGAAAAGTATTGCTGAAGTAAAACAGTTACTTGAAGAGTTGAATTTAGATTATAAAGTTTTAGATAGTGCTAGTTATAATCCTGATTATCCTAACAAATCAGTTATAGAGCAAAATCCTGAAGCTGGAGATTTTGTTAAAGAGAAAAGAAAAATTTACCTGACATTAAACCCATCTAAATATAAAGATGTAGCTATTCCTGATTTAAATGGTAAAACAAAGCGTCAAGCCATTACGCATTTACGATCTATTGGCTTTTTTATAGGAGAAAAATTTATTTACGTTCCAGATATAGGAAAAGATGTTGTGAGAGGATTAAAACACAAAGGAAAACAAATAGGTTTAGGAGATAAGTTGCCTAAAAAATCGGTAATAGAGCTTATACTAGGAGACGGCTCGATAAATTAGTGCTGAGTATTTAGTTGATAAAAATGAATAAAAATCTCAGATTTTAATTGTAAGTGATTAAAATATAACGATTTTAACAGCCAACAGCCAACAGCCAACAGCCAACAGCCAACAGCCAACAGCCAACAGCCAACAGCCAACAGCCAACAGCCAACAGCC
>CANMWK010000012.1 GCA_947501615.1 uncultured Tenacibaculum sp.
CCGACTTCCGACTTCCGACTTCCGACTTCCGACTTCCGACTTCCGACTTCCGACTTCCGACTTCCGACTTCCGACTTTATTAAGCAATATACTCCTTAGCACGCTCTAATGCTTTTGGAATTCCGCCAGGATTTTTACCTCCAGCCGTAGCAAAGAAATTTTGTCCACCACCACCTCCGTGGATTAATTTTCCTAATTCTCGAACTACTTTACCAGCATCATACCCTTTTTCGTTCGCTAAATCTTTAGAAATATAGCACGTTAACATTGCTTTTTCTTTTGTTGGAGCAGTAGCAAAAACAACAAATAAATTATCAATTTCACCACCTAACTCAAAAAGTAAGTTTTTAATACTAGCTGGATCTAAATCTACTTTTGTTGCTAAGAAGTTTACACCATTAACTTCAGTGATTTGATTTTTTAAATCACCTTTCATGTTCTTAGCCTTATCTTTTAATAACTGTTCTATTTGCTTCTTTAAAGCAGCGTTTTCATCCTGTAAAGAAGTAACCGCTTTGGCTAAGTTTTTAGGATTTTTCAACACATCTTTTACAGCATTAAATTTATCCTCAACGTCTTCGAAATATTCTCCAACAGCCATATTTGTAATCGCTTCAATACGACGAATACCAGCTGCTACAGCACCTTCAGATTTAATTTTGAAATACCAAACGTCACCAGTTTGTTGCACATGTGTTCCTCCACATAATTCCATAGACTGTCCAAACTTAATCGCTCGTACACTATCGCCATATTTTTCTCCAAATAAAGCAATTGCTCCTTCGTCTATTGCTTGTTGCATTGGAATATTACGTTTTTCTTCTAACGGAAGATTTTCACGGATACGAGCATTTACAAATTCTTCAATTTCTCTTAGTTGATCACTATCAACTTTAGAAAAATGAGAGAAATCAAAACGCAAATGTTTAGGGCTAACTAAAGATCCTTTTTGTTCTACGTGAGTTCCTAAAATTGTTCGTAAAGCTTGGTGTAATAAATGCGTTGCTGTATGATTACTTGCAGATAATCTTCTATATTCTTCATTTACCACAGCTTTAAACGATTCATTTACATGTTTTGGTAAGTTTTTCGTGTAATGAATAATTACATTATTCTCTTTTTTTGTGTCTAAAATATAAACTACATCACCATGAGCATCTTCTAAGAAACCTTTATCACCAACTTGACCTCCTCCTTCAGGATAAAAAGGAGTCATATTGAATACTAATTGATATTGATCACCATCTTTTTTAGTCGTTATTTTTCTATAACGGGTTAGTTTTACATCAACACTTAAAGTATCATATCCCACAAATTCTTCAACTTCATCCTCAACTAATGTTACCCAGTCATCTGTTGCAAGTGCAGTAGCTTGTCTACCTCTATCTTGCTGTTCTTTTAAAGCCGTTTTATATTCAGATGTATTGTAAGAAAAACCTCTTTCAGATAAAATTAAACCTGTAAGATCTTCTGGGAAACCATAAGTGTCTTTTAATTCAAATACTTTACGTCCAGAAATTTCTTTAGAAGCACTATTTTGAATTACTGTATCTAATAAAAGCAGTCCTTGTTCAAGTGTTTTTAAGAATGAATACTCTTCTTCTTTAATTACATTGTGAACTAAAGTAGCTTGCTTTTTTAATTCAGGAAAAGCTTCACCCATTTGGTGTGCTAGAGTTTCTGATAACTTATAAATAAATGCTTCTTTCTGGTTTAAGAATGTAAATCCGTAACGAATCGCACGTCTTAAAATTCTACGAATTACATAACCAGCTCCATTATTACTTGGTAATTGTCCATCAGCAATAGCAAAAGAAACCGCTCTTACATGATCTGCAATTACACGAATAGCGACGTCTATCTTTTCATCATTCCCATATTGTACACCAGTAATGGTTTCAATTTCTCTGATTAACGGAGTAAATACATCGGTGTCGTAATTCGATTGAACGCCTTGTAAAACCATACATAAACGCTCAAATCCCATACCCGTATCAATATGTTTCGCTGGTAGTTCTTCTAAAGATTTGTCTGCTTTTCTATTGTACTGCATGAAAACTAAATTCCATATTTCAACAACTTCAGGATGGTCTTCATTGACTAAAGATTTTCCGTCTAATTTAGCTTTTTCTTCAGCCGAACGAATATCAACATGAATTTCAGAACAAGGTCCACATGGTCCTTGATCTCCCATTTCCCAGAAGTTATCTTTTTTATTTCCCATTAAGATACGATCCTCAGCAATATGTTGTTTCCATAAATCATAAGCTTCTTGATCCATTTTTGTACCATCATCTTCATCACCTTCAAAAACGGTAACGTATAAAATATCTTTTGGAATTTTGTAAACTTCAGTTAATAATTCCCAAGCCCAAGCAATTGCCTCTTTTTTAAAGTAATCGCCAAAACTCCAGTTACCTAACATTTCAAACATGGTGTGATGATATGTGTCGTAACCAACTTCTTCTAAATCGTTGTGTTTACCAGAAACACGAAGACATTTTTGAGAATCAGAAATACGAGGATTTTTAGGGGTGTTATTTCCCAAGAAAAATTCCTTAAATGGTGCCATCCCAGAGTTTGTAAACATAAGGGTCGGATCATTTTTTAATACCATTGGGGCAGAAGGCACGATTTCGTGTTGTTTAGATTTAAAAAATGCTAAGAACTTGCTTCTAATTTCTTGAGATTTCATGGGTTATTTCGTTAAAAAAATTCTAATTAAAAAAAGGAAATCGTTGAGTTTTGAAACATTTTATAACTTTGTATGTCTAATCAACTAAAATATGTTCCTTTTAAAGGACACAAAAGTACTACATTTGGTCATATGGCAAAAGTAAAATATTATTACGATCCAGAAACGTTATCGTACCAGCAAATTGAGCTACGAAAACGAGATAAGTTCAAAAATAGTATCATTATACTATTGGGGATTGGACTTACGATGTTTCTTGGGTTTATGGTGTTAAGTCAGTTTATTGAATCGCCAAAACAAAAAGCGCAAACAAGAGAATTAGAAAACTCTAAACTTCATATCGAATTATTAGGAAAACGTATTGAAGAGGTTTCTGAGGTTTTAGGAGATTTACAAGAGCGCGATAATTATATCTACCGATCGTATTTTGAGGCAAATCCAATTCCTGATGAACAGCGAAAGGCAGGTTTTGGAGGAGTTAATCGCTATAAGAATTTAGAAGGTTTTAATAATAGTGAGATGATTATAGATGTGACTAAACGTTTAGATATATTGTCTAAACAAATAGTGGTACAGTCAAAATCTCTCGATGAAATTGTTGAATTAGCCAAGGCGAAAGAAAAAATGTTAGCATCAATTCCAGCTATTCAACCAGTAAAAGTAGAAGATTTAACTCGTGTAGCTTCAGGTTATGGAATGCGTATGCACCCGATTTTAAAGATTCGTAAAATGCATAAGGGAATGGATTTTACAGCACCCAAAGGCACACCAATCTATGCATCTGGAAATGGAAAAGTTTCAAGAGCAGACAGAAGTGCTACTTTTGGAAAAGTGGTATATATTGAACATGGTTATGGGTATAAGACAGTATATGCCCATATGAGTAAAATAGGAGTACGAAAAGGACAAAAAGTGAAAAGAGGAGATATTATAGGTTATGTAGGAAATACAGGAAGATCAGTATCCGACCATTTACATTATGAAGTACACCGAAATGGAAAAGCCGTAAATCCTATATATTATTATTATGGAGATTTAACGCCTAAAGAATTTTTAGCGATGCAAAAGGCATCTGAAAACGAAGGACAATCTTTTGATTAATTTTTTACCCCAGTATTAAAATATGTTATTTAAGAAAACAGTATTAGCATTAAGTATAGTTAGTTTATTTGGAAGTGTACAAGCACAACAAGCAGATTCAATTCAAACAAAGCCTAAAGAGATTACCTTTATGGCGGTTGGAGATATGATGTTGGGAACAACTTTTCCTAACGCCTCGTATTTACCGCCCAAAGGAACCTATCCATTTAAAGATGTACAGCAAGTTTTTGAGAATGCAGACGTGTTGTTTGGGAATTTAGAAGGAACATTAACAGATACTGGAAGGAACGCTAAACGCTGTAAAGATCCATCTAAATGTTACTCTTTTAAGAGCCCTGAATCTTTTGGGAAACATTTTGAAAAAGCAGGTTTTGATGTCGTAAGTATAGCAAACAATCATATTGGAGATTTTGGAAGAATAGGAATCACAAATACGTTAAAAACATTAGATAATGCTAAGATTGCAAGTGCAGGGGTATTATCAAAACCCACAACTATCTTTGAAAAAGATGGTATAAAATATGGATTGATCGCTTTTGCACCAAACAAAGATTGTTTGAAGTTAAACTTTGTAACTAAGGGTACACAAATGGTAAAGAGCTTAGCAAAAAAAGTTGATATTGTTATTGTTTCTTTTCACGGAGGTGCAGAAGGAACTAAACATAAAAATGTCCCTAGAAAAACAGAATACTTCTATGGAGAAAATAGAGGAAATGTATATTCGTTTGCTCATAAAATGATTGATGCTGGCGCAGGATTGGTTTTAGGTCATGGTCCTCATGTACCAAGAGCTATAGAAGTTTACAAAGGTAAATTTATAGCGTATAGTATGGGTAATTTTGCAACCTACAAGCGTTTTAGTATGAGTGGATCTAAAGCGTATTCTCCAATTTTTGAATTGAAACTAAAAGAGAATGGAGATTTTATTGAAGGGAAAATTCATTCAGCAATTCAGACTAAAACAAGATATCCATTTTTAGATACACAAGAACGTGCATTTAACGAAATTAAAAAGTTGACTTTACAAGATTTTCCAGAAAATAAAATTAAGTTTGGAACATCAGGAAAAATAGAATTAAAGTAACATGCATGTTGATCTCCCTAAAAAAAGGTATTACAAAATTGGTGAAGTAGCCAAAGCATTTGATGTAAATACATCTTTAATTCGCTTTTGGGAAGGAGAGTTTGATATTATTAAGCCAAAAAAGAATGCAAAAGGGAATCGATTATTTACTCCAGAGGATGTTGAAAACTTTAAGTTGATTTATAACTTAGTAAAGGAGCGTGGTTTTACTTTAGAAGGAGCGAAACAAAAATTAAAGAAGAACCCTGATAAAATGGTTCAAAACCATGAAATAATTAGTAGATTAGAAGCAGTAAAAGCAGAATTAATAAAAATCAAAAATCAAATAGAATAACAAAAATCAAAAGAATATGAAAAAATGGTTAATACCTTTATTGGTAGTTGGAGTAATAGGATTTTACTTCTATAGTGCAGCTGTAAGTTTTAATAATACTGCTGTTGAATATCAGGAAGATGCAAAAACAAAATGGTCAAATGTTGAAAGTTCGTATCAGAGGAGAAATGATTTAATTGGAAATCTTGTAAAAACAGTACAAGGTGCTGCTGATTTTGAAAAAAGTACCTTAACTGAGGTGATTAATGCTAGAGCTAAAGCTACTTCAGTAAATATTGATGCGAGTAAATTAACTCCAGAAACTATGGCACAGTTTCAACAAGCGCAATCAGGTTTATCTGGAGCATTATCTAAATTATTAGTTTCTGTTGAACGTTATCCAGACTTAAAAGCAAATCGTAATTTTTTAGAATTACAGAGTCAATTAGAAGGAACAGAGAATAGAATTAACGTAGCTAGAGATCGTTTTAATGAAAATGTTAATGTTTATAACAAGCATATTAAAAAGTTCCCAGGATCTATTTTTGCTGGTTGGTTTGGATTTGATGAGATGACACGTTACAAAGCAGATCCAGGTTCAGAAAAAGCACCAGATGTTAATTTTGATTTTGGAAAAAAATAGTAGATGTCTCAAGTAGAAGATTTTCTTTCTCAACAAGAAGAACAAGAAATAGTTGAAGCAATTCGGCAAGCAGAACTAAATACTTCTGGTGAAATTAGAGTGCATATTGAAGCAACAACCACGCTTTCGCACTATGATAGAGCACTAGAAGTATTTACAATGCTCAATATGGATCAAACTAAGGCAGAAAATGCTGTTTTAATCTATGTTGCTGTCATAGATCACGCTTTTGTGATTTATGGCGATACAGGTATAAATGCTGTTGTACCAAATGATTTTTGGGAAACTACAAGAGATGTTATACAACACAATTTTAAGAACGGTAATTTTGCAGCAGGTTTAGTTCAAGGAATTTTAAAAGCTGGTGAAGAATTGAAAGCTCACTTTCCTTGGGATGAAGATGATACAGATGAATTACCAAATGAAGTTTCAAAAGGCTAGATGAAAAAGATTTTTTTTACGGTAGTATTTTTTTTCATTGGATTTCAATTGAGTTTTGCTCAGTTCGATATTCCTAAGAAACCTAAATTTCAGACAAGCGTTTACGATTACATTAATTTACTTTCGGCCAACCAAAAAAAGGCTTTGGAAAATAAGTTAGTACGTTATTCAGATACTACTTCTACACAAGTTGTTGTGGCTATTATTAATACGACGCAAGGAGAAGAAATTGGGTATTTGGCTACAAATTGGGCTCATGAATGGGGGATAGGACAAGGAGATAAAGACAATGGAGTTTTTGTATTGTTGGCAAAGGACGACCGAAAAATTACGATTAGAACGGGTTACGGTACAGAACACCTGTTAACTGATTTTACTTCTCGACAAATTATTGAGTACGACATTCTTCCGTATTTTAAAAAAGGACAATATTATGCTGGTTTAGATAACGGTGCATCTTCTATTTTTAAAGTAATGCAAGGCGAGTACAAAGGAACTCGTAAACGAAATTCTAAAGGAACTAATCCTAGTATTTTTATTTTCATCTTTTTTATTTTCATTTTTATTTTATTGATTTCTAGAGGAAATCGAGGAGGTAGAGGTGGAGGAAAATATAGAAATACAGATTCTCGTGATCTCTTCGAGACTATTATTTTAAGTAATGCTGGTAGAGGTGGAGGTTCATCTCGTAGAAGCGGCGGCTTTGGTGGTTTTGGGGGTTCTTCAGGAGGCTTTGGTGGTGGAGGTAGTTTCGGCGGCGGTTTCGGTGGTGGTTTTGGCGGCGGCGGCTTTGGTGGTGGTGGTGCCACTGGCGGTTGGTAACTTTACACTTACATTATCTTTTCGTAACATTTAGGAAAAAGAAGGCATGTAATTATGCAAATACTTAAATCCTAAATATCATGTCAACCAATTTAAAACGTAGAAGTTTTCTAAAAAACTCATTATTAGCTACTAGTGGGCTTATTTTAGCGCCTAATTTTATAAGTTGCGATTCAGATCCAAGTGAAATTACAAATCCAATACCTTCAGATATCACTGAAAAGAATTTTGATCTTGGTGTAGCTAGTTTCGATCCTACGAATTCTCAAGTAATTATTTGGACACGGTATTCTACTACAAATCCAACTGCAAAATTGACTTGGCAATTAGCTAAAGATAAAGAGTTTACAAAGTTAGTTCGACAAGGTGAAGTAGAAACAGACGCTTCTAGAGATTATACAGTAGCTATCGAAGTAAAAGATTTAGAAGAGAATTTAAGGTTATATTATCGTTTTGTAAATGTAAATGATAAAGCGACTTCACCAGTAGGGGAAACGTTAACTTTTGGAGCAAATGTAGCAGAGATTAAATTAGCTGTAGCTTCTTGTTCTAATCATGCTTATGGGTATTTTAATGTTTATGAAGCGATCAACCAATCAGATGCGGATGTAGTAGTTCATTTAGGAGATTATATTTATGAATATGGAGAAGATACTTATGGATCATTTAGGGATCCAGATCCAATAGGAGAAATTATCTCTTTAGATGATTATAGAAAGCGTTATCGTTTATATCGATCAGATATTCAATTAAAAGAGTTACACCAAAAGAAACCTTTTATTTGTGTTTGGGATGATCATGAAGTTACCAACGATGCTTATACCGATGGAGCAGAAAATCATCAAGATAATGAAGGAGACTATCAAGAAAGAAAAAGAAGCGCATTACAAGCTTATAGCGAATATTTACCAAATACTACAAATCTAACGGATAATTCAATTATCTATAGAAAACTGCAATTAGGAAACTTGATAGATTTAGTAATGTTAGATACTAGAATTGTTGGAAGAGATAAGCAATTGGAATATGCTAGTTTTACTTCTGCAAGTGGTTTTGATACTGAAGCTTTCCAACAATCTTGGTTAGATCCCTCTAGAACTTTATTAGGAACACAACAAAAGGCTTGGTTTAAGAGTGAAATAGCGGCTTCAAGCACTTCATGGCAAATTATAGGTCAACAAGTTTTAATGGGAAAAATGTTAATTCCGGCAGAGTTAATTGCGCTTTTTGGGAGTCCAGAATTTCAAGTTGCACTAGGTCAGTTAGCACAAATAAAAACGAGACTGTTACAAAACGACTCTACTTTAACAGCAGAAGAAATTGCCAGAGTAAAAACAGTTATTCCATATAATTTAGATGCTTGGGATGGTTACTTCGCTGAGAGAGAAGAAATATTAGCAACGTTTAAAGATAAAAAAGTGGTTGTGCTAGCAGGTGACACACACAATGCTTGGCAATCGGATTTAATGACAGCTACAGGTGAAAAAGTAGGGGATGAGCTAGCGACAAGTTCTGTTTCTTCACCAGGATTTGAATCTTTTGTTGGTGCTCAAGGTGCAGTTCAATTAGGAGGTGCGCTAGAGTTATTAATTGATGATTTGAATTTTGCAAATTTAGTTGACCGTGGATTTATGAAGTTAACTGTCACTTCTGGAGCTGTAAAAACAGACTGGATTTACGTTGATACAGTTACTGAAACTACATTTTCAACTTCAATAAAAAATACACTGACGTTATAATCAATCATTTGATTAAATTTGAAAGCTCCTGATTTCAGGAGCTTTTTTGTTTATCTTTAAATACATGAAAAAAAGTTATCTGCTAATAGCATTTTTATTGAGTTTTGGTTGTTCAAATTATGGACAGTTAAATAAAATGGCTCGATTGCCGAAACTACTAGATGAAGTTTCTGGAATAGAAAAAGTAAAAGGAAAAGATTTGTTTTGGATGCATAATGATGGAGGGAATAAAAATGAAATTTATTTAGTAGATGTTGTAGGTAATATTATAAGAACTGTGCAAATTAAAGCTAAAAATGAAGATTGGGAAGATATTACATCCGATGATGAAGGCAATTTGTATCTAGCTGATTTTGGGAATAATGAAAATAGACGAAAGGATTTAAAAATTTTAAAGATCAAGTTTAATGATGTGATGACTAAGAATACTGTTGAGGTTGAAAAGATAAAATTTGAATATCCCGAACAGCATAAGTTTCCACCTAAAAAGAGAAAGCGCTTTTTTGATGCTGAAAGTATTGTTCATGCCAATGGGTATCTGTATATTTTTACAAAAAGTAGAGTTAAGAAAGATTATGGAAAAACAAGTTTGTATAAGATTCCGGCAACTAAAGGTAAGTATGAAGCACAGTTATTAGGGACTTTTGAGCATTGTTCTAAAATGCGTTGTTGGATTACTGCTGCTAGTATTACTAATGATGGGAAGAAAGTTGCATTATTGACCTCAGATAAGGTATTGTTGTTTACAAATTTTGAAGCTGATAATTTTTTTAATGGAAAACGAACTGAAATAGATCTTGGTTTCGTGTCTCAAAAAGAAGCTATAGATTTTAATGATGATAATACGCAACTTTACATTACAGATGAAAGAGCTCATGGAAAAGGAGGAAATTTGTATTCTTTTAATTTATCAAAGTAATTAAATATAGTTTTATGGAGTTGAATGTTTTAGGAACACCATTAGAAAGTTGTTGTGAAAATCCGGCTACAGGTTATTTTAGAGATGGTTTTTGCAGAACTATCGATCATGATTATGGAACTCATGTTGTTTGTGCAGTAGTGACAGAAGAGTTTTTAGAATTTACCAAAAAAAGAGGAAATGACTTAACAATGCCTATACCTCAATGGAAGTTTCCAGGTTTAAAGCCTGGTTCCAAATGGTGTTTATGTATTTCTAGATGGTTGGAAGCTGCACGTCAAGGAAAAGCTCCTAAAATCGTTTTAGAAGCAACAGATAATAAAGCATTGCAATATACAACACTAGAGTTATTGAAATCTTATGCATTTGAGCCTAAGAAATAGCTTGTTTTTTTAAAGTTTCTATTGCCAAATTAGCGGCGAACTCACCAGATAACATAGCGGCGTTTAAAGATCCGTTAGAAAGATGATCTCCAGCTAAAATGAGGTGATCATTAATTTTTATATCTTCTTTTAAAGGTACATAACTAATATGCTTACGATCTGGTAATGCTTTAGTGATATCATACATTTTAAGAAATCTTAAGTTTCGGATTCCACATAAATCTTGTAATTCTTTAATCACAGTTTTCACCAAAAAATCTTCATGTAAATTATGATCTTTAATTACTGTTACAGATAGTAATTCTTTTTTACTAGTGTTTTCATTTGCTATTGAGGTATGATAAAAAATATTATTTATTAAAGCTGAAGAATCGGCAATTAAACCAATAATTGGTTGTTTTATTTTTCGATCAGAAGTTTCAAAGTACAATGTTTGACATGATTTCCATCCTATCTTTTTTGTGTTATCAACAGCTAATAATTGTGTTGGATCTGTTGCCATAATAGTCATATCACTTTCTAAAACTTCACCGTTTTGTAATTGGATACGTTGATTTTCTATTGATGTAACTTTTCCATTGAATATAAAATCTGTTGTTTGTAATTGTTTTTGAAGTTGTTTGCCAATTTCGCCAATACCACCTTTAGGAAGCGCAGCGTAACCATTACCAAACATTTTATACACAAACTCAAACATTCTACTAGATGTTTCTAGTGTTGTTTCTAAAAAGATGCCACTAAAAAAAGGAATGAAAAAGTTTTCAATGGCTTTCTTAGAAAAACCAAAATCTTTCAAGTATTGTAATGTAGATATCTCCTTGTCTGAGAAAATATCATCTAAAGACTTTTTATGTAGCTTAGAATTGAGTTTTAGTATTTTTAACTTGTCTCCTAAACTAACAATATTCGAAAATAATGTAGGTATTAAAAGATTAAATTTTCTAAGACCATCACCAATGGTAAAAGCTTTTTGATGCTTATAAATCACAGCGCCAGGAGAAAACTTTTGTAAATCTAAAGTTTCGTAGTTAAGATATTTTTTCGCTAACGGATAAGAAGTAAGTAAAACCTGAAAACCATGATCTAGTTCATACCCGGCAACAGTATCTGTTTTCAGTCGGCCACCAACAGTATCAGAAGCTTCTATTATTATTGGTGAATATCCATTTTTTTCTAATACAAGAGCAGTGATTAAGCCGCTAACTCCACTACCAATAATATAGGTTTTTTTATCTTGATCTACAGACATTTGAAAGGTTTTAGATGTTTAAAAAGTATAGCTCATTTCAAATTAGAAGTTTATTAATAAATGAAATAGCTATGCGCTTAGTTTTGGACTATTATCAAATGGATTTATTTTAGTCTAAGGCTTCTATTTGTTTCATAATTTCTTCAGCTTGAAAAACTTTTTCATCACTAAGTTTCCTGTTAATCGTAGATAATTGATGCGCTTCACTTAGTAATTTAGCGTATTGAGCTTGTAGTTTCTCTTTTTTGGATTTCTTTTTAAAAATAGTAAACATGATATAAACTTTTACACAAAGATACAAAATGTTTAACTTTTTAATGTTTTAATTAAACAAAATAAAATTATAATTGAATAATACCTTAAGAATTTGGCATAAAATATAATTAGCATCTTAAATTGCTTTTTTAGAGAAAGTTCTTTTTTAACTAAGTTATTTTATCGTATATGTTTTTCTTTTTTTTGATTGTTCTATCTGAGCATCATAAAAATCGTCATAAAGCTTTTTGATTTTGTTTTTATAAGGATAAGCTTGAAAAAGGATATTATTAATATTATTTCTATTCCAATTATTCCAGAGTTCCGCAAGTTCTTTTTGTTGGTTAGGCATGGTTCCAACAATATTCTTTTTTTCATAAGGATCATTAATCATATCAAAAAAACTTAACCCTACGTCTTTTAAAGGTTGATTCATGTATTTATAACTAGAAGTACGAACTGCCCAAATATGATTAGCTTCTTCTAATCGCCAAAATAAAGCATCATGAGGAGAATCCTTTTTTATGCCAGTGAAATAGGGAGTTAAGTTTACACCTTCTAATAGGCTATCTGATTTGGCTCCACTAATAGCTACAGATGTTGCAGCGATATCAAGAGCAGAAACTAGTCCATCAAAAGTACGTCCTTTTTTAATTTTGGCTGGCCAATGGGCAATGAATGGAACATGTATTCCACCTTCTGTTAAGGCAACTTTTCCACGTCTAAAAGGATAATTATCTGCCCAATCGAAGTTAGGCCACCAATTTTCAGGCCACAATCCGCCATTATCAGAAAGGAAAAATATAAGTGTGTTTTCAAAATCTCCTGTTTCTTTTAACGCATCTACAATTAGGCCGATTCCTTGATCCATAGCATCAATCATAGCTAGATACGTTCTTCTTTCCGGATCTTCTATGTGTTTATATTTTTCTATTAATTCTTGTGGGGCTTCTAAAGGAGCATGAGGAGCATTGTATGCAACGTATAATAAAAAAGGATTGTCTTGATTGTTTTTTATAAATTTTGCAGCATGCTTACTTAAATCAGTAGTTAAATATTCATCAAACTCACCCAGTCCATGATTTTCTTGAATTGGAATAGCATACCCATCACCACCAAAATTTACATCTTTAGGGAAGTAATTATGCCCTCCATCTAAAAAACCATAAAAATAATCAAACCCACGTTGTAGAGGTTGAAAATGTTTGGCACCACCTAAGTGCCATTTACCAATAATCCCAGTTCGATAACCAACATTTTGAAGTCTTTTAGCAAAAGTTTTTTCAGACAAAGGTAAACCTAAGTGTTGGTCTGTTGGGTTATAATGCACATTATTCTCCATACCAAAACGTGCTTGATATCTTCCTGTTATTAATCCGGCCCTAGAAGGTCCGCAATATGGGTGTGTTACATAACCATTAGTGAAAATTACACCATTGTGAGCTAGAGCATCTAACTCTGGAGTTTTTATATCTTTTGTTCCGTTAAAGCCAACATCATTATAACCTAAATCATCAGCAAGAATAACTACAATATTTGGACGTTTATCTTTTGTAGAATCTTGTACTGTTTTTGAATCAGATATTAAGTTTGAACTTTCTTTTTTACATTGAATCAATATAGCAATAGATAGAAGTAAAAATATTTTGACTTTCATTATTTTGAATATTTGTCTGGTACATTATTAATAGAATTTTCAAAATATAAAAAAGTTGTAGGTTATGGTGTGATCTATTTTAATTTACAATTAGAGTCAAGTTTTTGTATAGTAATATAGATTATTTAGTAACCTAAGTGATTTATTAGGACATATTGACAAGTCAAGTAATAGATTGTTTACATAGTATTATAAAACAATAAGAACCAGCCACCCGCTAAACAAAGTCCACCTAAAGGAGTAATAGGACCTAAAAATTTCATTTTTTTACCAAAAGCATCAGATAGTACTAACCCATAAATACTGAAAGAAAATAAGCATATACCAAGACTAAATAATAGTATTGCATTGGTGTAACTCTCATTAAATTGTAATCCTAATACAAGTAAAACAATGGCATGATACATTTGATATTTAACTCCAGTTTCAAAACTCTGTAATTGTACTGTAGTCAATTTTTTCTTCAAAGCATGCGCTCCGAAAGCACCTAAAATAATAGCTAAACATCCAAAAATTGATGCAAAAAGCATTGTGGTTTCTTGTGTCATTTTTTAAAAATTAAATCCTAAACCAAAAGTAAAACGACTTCCATCATCTCCATTAAATAAGGCAATATTAGCAGTAAACATATCTAAACCACTCAACCAAACAGATCCACCATAACTAGAATTCCATTGTTTTGCTTGTGGAGCAAAAGGGCTCCAAACTTTACCATAGTCAAATCCACCAGTAACTCCTATTCGCATGGGTATAAAAGCCTTGAAATCACCTAAACGTAAACGTAAATCATTGGTATGATAAAAACTTTCAGTACCAGTGTATCGTTGTGTATTATACCCTCGTAAAGATCTGTTACCTCCTAAGCTAGCGGCATGATAAATTTCAAATCGATTTTTCAAATTGATTTGACTACCAATTTCGGTAGCATAGACTAAACTTCTATTAGAGACCAAATTTTGGTATATAGCTAATGAAGTTTTGACATATCCAAAATGTCTGTTTGTAAATTCAGTATTTATTTTTCCTCCTACTGTTACGTCAAAGTTCATTCCTTTAGTAGGGAAACTTGCATTGTCAATTCTATTATGATTAAAAGAAATTTCACCACCCACAAAATAATTTCTATCAAAAATAGAGGTAACACCATTGTTTGATGAGAAGTTACTGATATTCGAGTTCGGCGTATTTTCTACTTTTACAGCTTCGGCAGTTCCAGTAAGTCTTAAAAGGCTTCCTCCATTAAATCGTCTTAATAAGGAAGTGTTTAAACGATATTCTTCTTTTCGAACTCTAAAAAAATCTAAGTCTAAATTTTGATTGAATACAGATTCGCTCCCCCAACCAAAAAAGTTAAAAACATAATTGCTACTGGTTACTCTTGCATCTAACTCTAAACTCCATTGACCAATAAATTCGGTAAATTCTCCAATATAATTTACATCAAAACCACTTGTACTAGTGAAAAATTTTGCATTTATATTATGTTGATTGTCAAAAGGTAGTTTTTTAAAACCATAACGAGTATGTGTAATATCAATACCTATAGCTAAGCCGTCATCTGGATTACTAGCAATCGCAGGGAAAATTAATGTTGTGTTATTCTGAATATCTCTATTGTTAAAAGTATTCTTATAATGATTGTCTTGTCGTAAATCTGCAAGTTCTTTGCCTCCTTTTACGGTGTTTTTCTTTGATACATAATCGTATACTTTTGTTTTTTTACTCCACCCAGAAACGTGAGAAGAATCTTCATAAGTATCGTGATTATGGCCACCAATTAATCGTAATACAATACCATCATCAACATCTCCAGAAATATAATATTCATCTTCTCCATTTAAACCATATAACTGAACTTCATCAGTCTCATTAGTTTTAAAAACTCTTTCATATGTTTTTATATCTTTTCTAAATACCTGAACACTAGTCTCTTCATTGTTTAAACGCTTTATGATGAATTTATCGTCTTTATCACTACCAATAACTAACACTCTTTTAGATTGTCGTTTGTAGTAGTTTCTAGCAAATTCTTTTAGTTTATCTCTTCTAGATTTAATTTTAGCAATAAGAACTTCGCCATCGATATCATAAATTGATTTAGGGAATTGTTGTATTGCGTTTTCTATTGCTTCATCGGTAAGGTTTTTTTGGATATGTTCAGCTTGAGTTAACCAATCTTCTAAAGTGAGTTGGTTTAAGAATTCTGCATCAAAGAAACGAGGATAATTGTTATACCATTTCATGTCTTCAATGTCATAATCCATAGATTGCATATTCTTAATCAAAGGTGTATTTATTTTTAATGTAGGAATTAAAATACCATCAAACATAGAAAAAGGTTGATCACGATCTCTGGGTATAGGTCTATAATATGTTTTACCATCTTTAGTTTTAAAAGAAGCAAAACGCCATTGATCTTCATGCCTATCCCAGTCACCAATAACCATATCGAATAGTCGAGAACGAACAGTAAAGTTTTGATCTATACTATGCTTTCCGTTTTTTCTGATTTTTTCTAGAACATCATAAGTACTTATAATTTTTTTTGAATTTCCAAAGGAAGCCACATCATCACGATTACCCGCCGGACGCTCTTCTAATAAATACATTCCTCCTCCAAAAATGTCGTTATATTTACCTAAAGCTGGTTGTTTAGGCATGTAATATAACTTCGGGTTGGTATGATAAATTCCTGCTGCTTCAGCCATATCTGGAATAACAAAAGCGGCATAAGGATGCGACATGGTAAAAATATCTTGTACAACATCAATTAAAAAAGTACCCTTAAGTACACCTCCCATTATTCTACTTCCGTCTTTATACATAGAGCGGAGTACATATTGTTTTCCGTTTGGATTTTCTAAACGTAATGAGTTTGTTTGATTTCCGCCACCACGACGAATTGGTTTTAATCCCCCAAAAGTTTTATCTAATTCTAAAACAGGAATGGTAATTTCTTTACCATATTTTTCACGGTTTAAGTCTCCCCACATAAATTTATGAAAGCCAGAAACATCAACTGCTTCTTTAGGATATAATGATGTCGTAACTTCTTTTTTATGGGCATTAAATTCAGAAAAATCAAAACTATCAATAATTACTTCTTTTCGAGGAGCTATGATTTGTTTACTAAATAAAAGTTTGTTCTTATCTTCATTATTAGCAGCATAATATGCTACCACAGCAGAACCATCATCATAAAAATTTAATTTTGCATATCCATAATTTCCGTAAGTAAATTCCGCTCCGTAACCTATTAAAGCAGGAGATTTTTTAGACCCAGCACCACTAATAATTTGTTTAAAACCATTGTTTTCGATGTACTGAAGGTTATGCTCATGTCCACCAACAAATACAATATTATTCTTGTAATCGTTAGCTATAGTTTCTATTTGATTGACAAGATCGCTGTATTGCTTGTTAAAGTTATCAGTTTGTATTCCAGCATGAGATCTGATAATGTTTTTTACTGTTCCTAAGCCAGGTATTGGTTTCATATGATCTCCAAAAGAATAACTTCCTCCGTGAGGACCGTTAGAATACATGGGATGATGCATAGCTACCACTACATTTTTGTATCTATTTTTCTTAAATAAACTCCATAATTCCTCAATAAACAACTCTCTTGTCTTTATAGCACAGTTATCATTGATTTTAGGTTCCTCATTCCAATCCATAATAAACCAGCGACTATCAATGGTAATTAAAGTTAAGTTATCATTGATGTCAACTTTATCTATACCACATCCATTTTCAGGTAAAAAAGAACCTTTTTTTAGCGCTTTTTCTACTATTTTTTCCTGTCTTTTTAATCCATCAACACCATTATACCAATCATGATTACCTGGAATAAAAATACTTCTTCCTTTATTTTTTTTTGCAACAGCTGTTTGAATTTCTAGACGATATTTTGAAAGTTTATAATCCTGATGCTTTTTAGGATAAATTCCAACAGGATACACATTATCACCCAAAAATAAAGCAGTACTGTTTTCCGAAGCATTTGTAAGCTCTTGTTCAAAGAAATTTAAAGAAGTAAGTTGTTCTCCTTCTTTGGCTACATTACCAGCATCACCAATTAAGTAGAAAGAATGTGTAGGTTTTTTATTGATTTCTATAGTTTTAGGTGATTTTTTGTTTGCATATTGTGCTTTGTAGGTAGCACATCCATAAATGCATATAGAAATTATGATTAAAAGAAAAAATTTCTTCATAGTAGTTGAGTTATCTTGACAAAAGTACAAATTAGTTTACAGATGTTTAAAGTAAAAATATAGGTGTGTTTTTCATCTTAAATTAACAGATGAATCCTGTGATTATGGGAGTGGAATTTAAGTCTTTGTAATGTGCCTTCGAGAGCCTCAGGCACCGAACATTTGTTGTTGTTGTAAGCGTTCTTAAGGGCATCCTGAGTTTATTGAAGGAAGTAGAAGGTAATGGTACTAATGAAGTGATCTCACTCTTAATTAACAGATTACTTCTTTCGTTTCTCAAATGTAATGCCGATGTTATACATATGCGAAAAAATAATTGTAAACCGTTTTAAATTGAACGGATAATAGGTTTTTGAGAGTGTTATTTATTTTAAAAGTTATGAACTACAAGATAACATAGAACAACCTATTTTATGACGTGCCCAATCAGGTCGTTTGGCAAACCATTTTTCATATTCAGGTTGATCATCATAAGGATTTTTTAGCATTTGATAGAGTTCGTCAATTAATTCATAATTTCCCTTATCAGCAGCATCAATTGCTAATTGTGCCATGTAATTTCTCAGGACATATTTTGGATTGACTGAATTCATTTTAGCTTTTCTCTCATCATCTTCAATAGTTTCATTTTGTAATACTTCAATGTAACTATTCATCCAATCGTTCCACTGTGATAAAACTTCTCCTTGTAAATCTTCTTGGTTATAAAATGCGTACGTTATTTTTTCGATAGCTTTAGCAGTTGAATCACTTTTTGAAATTAAAGCTAAATTTCTAAAGAAGATAGTATAATCCGTTTCTATAAGTTGTAAGGATTTTTCCAAAGATGAAATAAGTTCAACATAATCTCCATTGATAGAAAGACCAAGTTTTTGCATCATCATTTTAGAATACTGCTCAATATATAATCCTTCAAAAGTATCTAGAACCTCTTGAAGTGGTTCTACTTCATTAATCAAAGGATATAACGCATTTGCCAATTTGAATAAATTCCACATACAAATGTAGGGTTGATTACCAAATTTATAACGTCGATGTTGTGCATCAGTAGTATTTGGAGTCCATTCGTAATCGAAATCTTCTAACCAGCCATACGGACCATAATCAATAGTTAATCCTAAAATGGACATGTTATCAGTATTCATGACACCATGAACAAAACCAACACGTTGCCAGTGGACTACCATTTCAATAGTTCGATCTCTAACTACTGTTAGAAAATCTAAATATTTTTGTTTTCCTTCTGAAGTAATTTCAGGATAGAAATGTTTAATGGTATAGTCTGTAAGCAATTGTAGTGTTTCATGATTCTGACGAGCAGCTAAAATCTCAAAATTTCCAAAACGGATAAAACTAGGTGCAACTCTACACACTACAGCACCTTTTTCGTAAGCCGCATTTCCATTATACATTACATCTCGTAATACTTGATCTCCTGTTAAACTTAACGATAAAGACCGTGTAGTTGGAACACCCAAATGATGCATAGCTTCGCTACACAAATGTTCACGAATAGAAGAACGGAGTACTGCGAGTCCATCTGCTGTTCTAGAATATGGCGTTTCACCGGCACCTTTTAATTGTAATGCCCAATGTTTATTATTATGATCAATTTCAAAAAGGTTAATCGCTCTACCATCACCTAATTGTCCAGCCCAATTTCCAAACTGATGTCCACCATAACACATAGCATACGGATGTGTGTTTTCTAAAACTTGATTTCCAGTAAAAACCGACAAAAACTTATCTGATGATGTGTCTTCTTTGGTCAAACCTAAATATTCGAGTAAAGTTTCAGAGACATGTAAAAGTTCAGGTTTTGCTGTTTTTTTAGGAGTAACATAAGAAAAGCAAGCATCAACAACTTGCCTTCTTGTGTTTTCTAAAGTTTTATCTGCTGGTAACTCTTTGCTAAAAGTGTTTTGGATGTGTAATTTCATTATTATACAAATGTAAAGGATATAATTTAACATGAGTATCTAAAATAATTGCGAATTTTAAACTATGAATTACGAATTGTTTTTCGCTCAAACCTTTTACCTGAAACCCTCTACCCAAATTTAATATCGTATTTCTAATATCCGTAATATCTTCTCTCTTTTTTTAGATATAAGGCCATTGTAGGTTTAGAAAAAAGAGTTTTTGTTTCAAGTTATACAATAATGTAATGACTATAAAAGTGTTAATTAATCATAAAGTTTGATTTTTTATCAACACGAAATCGGTTAAGTGTCTGTTCATTTGTGTTTTTGTGTTTTTTGTTTTTTAAATTCAAAAGAATTTAAATCAAATAATTATGAAAAAAACCATTTTAAAAGACATCAAGGCTTCTTTGCTTACAAAGAAAGAAACTAAAACCATCATTGGAGGTTACAGTGTCGGGGGTTATTCAAGTTGTACTACTTTTATAGCTTGTGGAGGAAGTCAAAATAGAGGAGCAATTGCAGGACTTTGTTCAAATGGATATTCTGGTTATACTAGTCTTTATGTATACAGACCAATCCCTAGCCTTATATGTCGTGCTTAGATTTATGATTTTTCAATTAGATTCTTAATAGATCTATGAAATTTGAAATTTAGAAAACTACAATAGAAATATTGTAGTTTTTTATTGTGAATCCTATATGTCACTTTTGTTTAAAACTAATCGATTAAGATGGTTTCAAAATGAGCGTTGTTTTCTAAAGTTTTATCTGCTGGTAACTCAGTTGTAAAAAAACTATTGATTTTAAATTTCATAATTAATTGTCTTCCTTTAGAAAAAAGTAATAATATATAACATATAACCAATTCAAACTTCCATGCACAATTGCCCATAAAATTGATTTATTTCTATCCCAAGAAATTGTTATGGCTATCATGACGCCAATTAAGGCTCCAATATTAATTGTTTTTTCATGTTCGAAAGTAATCATGTTTAAAAGCATATATTTTACAAACTTAACTTTTTTGATAAAATTATGAGTTTTTGTAAAACAGTATGTGATTATATAACTTCACGTTTATAACTTAGTCAAATATAATATTTTACTGTTATCTTTTTTGTATCTATTCCAAATTCCTTCTCCCGATTTCTATTCCAACTTCTCCAAAATATTCAGATATAATTTTTTGCCACAAAACCATCCCATTCTCTGAATTTGAAAATAATACTAAACCATTTTTAGAGTTTTTAAGAATTATGGCGATTGTTTTTGTGCCGTAATCTCCACCAGTATGCATAAATGCAGTTTCATTATTGGGTAAATTCGTCAGCATTTGCATTCCTAAACTCCAATCAATTCCCTTTTTTTCGTGTGCTTGGACTTTTAAAAACTCATCATAATTTTTTTCAGACAAACCAGCTCCGTTCAAAACATACATTAAAAATTTAGAATAATCCTCTACTGTGGTTAATAAATTGGCGGAAGCATTGGTTACAGTATATTTTTCAAAGTTTATTGGTTTGCCATTTTCATCATGTTCAACTGCATACTGTTCTTCTTTAATCTTATCTGTCCAATAAAAATGCGTATTTTTCATTCCTAATGGATTGAACAATTTTTGTTGTGCAATTTCCTCAAAAGGACGTTTTAATTTCTTTTCAATAGCTTTACGTAAATATTCAAATCCCTCTCCAGAATATTGCCATTTTGTTCCTGGCTCAAATTGAAAGTGTAATTTTTTACTATCGGTTAAATACCTCCAATTAGGAAAACCCGATTGATGTGATAAAAGGTGTCTTGTAGTTAATTTATTTAAATATTTACTATTCTTTATATCTTTGTCTATGAAATATTTTGAAATTGGTTCATCTAAATTCCATTTACCTTCATCAATCAATTTTAAAACGACGAATGCTGTAATAGGTTTGGTTAAAGAGGCTACTTTATAGATACTATTATTAGAAATTGGTTGATTTGGTTTTTTGTTTCCAAATGCTCGTATTTGCTGAAGATTCCCATTCTTAATCAATCCTATGGCTATGGATGGAATTTTGTGTTTTATTAATAATTCGTCTATTTTTTTGTCATTATCAAACAGTTTATAAACATAATCGGCATTGAATTTAGGACCATATTCTTTTGGAGGTGGTTTATGTTCATAACTTAAAATTCGTTTAACTTTCCATTGTCCATTTTCCAAAATCCAAGTGTGAATGAATTTTCCTTGTTCAGTAGCATAGAGCTCTTTGTTTGGTTCTTTAATGTAAAAAATATGTTCCCCTGTTTGTATAGCTCCATATATTTCTCCATTGTTTTTTAAGGGAAATACTTTTAGTGTTTCATTTACTAATTTTCTAATAGGTTTGAAATTGGGGTTTGAGCAAATACTGCTCGTAAACGGTTCAAGAAATTCTTCTAAATTTTTAGTAATACCGTTTTGATCGTGAAAAAACTCTACATCTTTATGAAGTACTTTTTTTAGTGCTGCGTAATTACACTTATTAAAACCTCCTTTAAAGATTAAACTATCTGCTTTTTTTAATTCGATAAATAAAGAGGAGTTTTTTGGGACTTGCGAAATACTATAATTAGTTATAAAAATTAATACAATTACGAAAATTAGTTTATATGATTTCATTTTAAATTTTGATTACTATTTTGATAGCACAAACCTATCAAAGGTCATCAAAAAATCACTCAACAACTACCCGACAACTTGTTGACAATTACCTGACATTGTTTATATGATGCTGAATTTTAGTTTTATATATAGTTTTTTGTTTTTGTCAAGCTCTACGGTATTTCTTAAAATCACAAAGATATTAAACAGAATGGTAGAAGTTAAGAATAAAATAATATTCCCATTTTTAATGAAAAGAACTATTAAAAAAAAGATAATTACTGAAAGAATAAACCAAAGAATTTGTAAAGAAATTATTTGTTTGGTGAGATGATTAAATTGTTTTTTAATCAATACTATAAGAAGTGGTAAAACAATACTTACTAGAGGAATCATAACAAATGGTAAAGACGAAAGATTAATGTATTTTACAAGTTGATAATTGATGGTTTCAGATTTAAATAGGTCTTCTTTTAAATCATTTTCGTTAACACCTAAAGCGTTTGCCAAAACTTTTAAGGTATGACCTTTGGGTGTTGTTCCTTTTTCTATTCGCTGAATTGTTCTGGCAGAAATCCCTGCTTTTTCTGCTAATTCTTCTTGAGTGAGATTTAGTTTTTCTCGATATTTTAGAAGCTTATTCAATTTTTAAATGTTTTTGTATGGTACACAACGGTTTTGTATAAGATAGTAGTGGGTTTTTAAACCTGATTTATTCAAACTATTTTAAATCAGGATTATGCGATAGAAGGTCATTATGAGGCTTGTAGTAGTGATAAACACTAGTGTTTTTTGCTTTTTGCATAGCACCGCTATGGTGAAATTAAAAAACGCAGCGCAGCAATTGTATTTGCAGTGACTACAAGATGTAATAGATTTTCTATCGCATAATCTGAGTAAAACCCAAAGATAAAAAAAAGTAGCTCGGTTTAAGCGTCAAAACCGCTATTGTTTTTATGACACTTAGTTGCTATTAGTTTGTTTATCATTTTAGTTGCATTCGTATTATATGGATTTAGTTTTAGTGATTTCTGATAGGTTTTCATTAAAGTTACTAACAATAATAAGGGACTGCGCTTGACCTGACAACGAAAAATTATTTTTAAAATTTTTGTCATGTACTAAGGACAATCTTATAAAATACACTAAACTTTTATTTAAACACTAGACTTCTTGTAAACAATAGTCAATATTAGATACTACTTTTTTATTCTTAATTGAATATTTTTTCCGATCAGTAAAATTGTAGTTACAAGAAGGCTAAAAGGTATTCCAATAGCTATAATGAATAAAAAAGTTTTATGAAAGTTTTCGTTATATTCTACTTCTTGATGTTCATTCGAAACCATCATGTAAAGAGTTGTTATAACTATTGAACTAAAAGAGAAATAATTATAGATAACTGATTTTTTAAATCTTACTTTTTCTTTTGTAAAAAGAAAATAAATGAAGTTTGAAATGAACATAAAACCAAATATCAAAACAATATATATGATTTTAAATTTTATTGGTATGGAGAGGAAAAAGTTCCGAAGTAACGAATAATATAAAATACCGCTCACTATTCCTATACCAATGCTATATGGTAATATTTTGATTTTTAGTTTTAAAAAGACTAAAAAAAGTGAAATAATAACTCCTAAAATTAAAAAGTGCTTTAAAAAAGGAATGAATTTTATTAATTGATAATTAACAATCTTAGCGTCTATAGTTTTTCTAGTTTTTAAAAAATCAATTTCAAATTTTAAATTCTCCCTATATTTAGTATACTGATCTCCTGATAACCATCTGTTTTCACTATTGTAAATTGTTATACTTTGATTACATAAATAAGAATCATTTATTAATCCGTATTTATTAGGATTAGAGTAAACTAACCATTTTTGCCCTTTCTTATATAAAAAATTACAAACCCCTCCACAATTGTTGTATCCAGAAATAAACTTAGTTGTTTGGCCTTTAAAAATCTCTTCAATTTCAAAAGTAAACTTTTGATACCCTAAATTATCACAATCTTCAACTTCAACGATTTCTCCTGTAAAAATTAAAGAATAATCATTATATATCTCTTGAGTTATCTCATTGTGTTTACAACTACAACTGTAAGAATTATAGATGTTTATTGATAAAAAAAATATAAAAAATAACTTTTTCATTGCTTTGATAGTATACACATTGTATCTGTTGCACAAGTTATCAATAATGATTAACTTTCTGTATACAAGGCAAAAAAAATATCAAGAAACCTCTATATATTATGTGGAAATAGGAATATATATTATCAAAGTCAAAACCTATCCTATTAATTATATAGCTAAAAAAATCTAGGGTCAATTAATCTAGTAAACTAGATTCAAAATATGCTTTGTTTGCTAAAGTTTTATGAACTGGGCATTTTGCAGCGATTTCTAATAAACGTGTTCTTTGTTTTTCGTCTAAATTACCAACCAATTTTATCTTTTTTGTAAAATGATCATGTCTATTGATTCCTTCTGAAGTTATTCCTAATTCTTCACTAGATTTTTTTACACGAGTAACATATACAAATACCTCTTGTAAATCCCACTGCTTTCTATTGGCATACATTTTAAGTGTCATCGTAGTACAAGCAATTAAAGCAGCATTAAGATAATCGAAGGGAGAAGGGCCGAAATCGTCTCCACCAACACTAGCAGGTTCATCTGCAATTAAACTATGATTATTGGTTTGAATTTTCGTTGTAAAATTATCTTCAAGTAAATTTAAATGTCCAAGAGCTTGTTCTTGAGCTGTATCTAAATTTACTCTTGCTTTTTTAGGGAAATAACGTTGCACCCAAGCTCCAATAACATTACCCGCATATTTACTATCTTCTGGATTGGTTAATAAATGATCTGCATTGTCTAAGGTTACAAAACTTTTTGGATGATGTGCGTTATGATATATTTTCTCAGCATTTTTAATACCCACAACAGTATCTATTGGAGAATGAAGAATTAAAATAGGTTTTCTTAATTCTTTTACAATACTTGGTAAATCTGTTTTTGTGAAATTATCAACAAACTCTTTGTTAATTTTAAAAGGTCTTCCTCCAATATTTACATTAACTTCTCCTTTTTGTTCTACTTCGTGAATTCCGTGAGAGAATAAATGTGTTACATGTTCTACATCTGCTGGCGCACCAATCGTTGCTATAGCTTTTACTGAAGTCAATTCTGCAGCCGCAGTAAGTACTGCTGCACCACCCAGAGAATGGCCAACTAATAAAGAAGGAGCTTCAAAATTAGTATTCATATATTCACTTACCGCAATAAGATCGGCAACATTTGCTGAAAAATGACTTTCATGAAATTCACCTTCACTTTTACCTAAACCTGTAAAATCGAAACGAACAACTCCAAAACCATAATTTGTAAGTGTTCTGCTGATATTTTTTACAGCACTTAAAGAACTAGTACAGGTAAAACAATGTGCAAAAATGGCAAAGAAATCAGGTTTTTGATTTGCAGGTAATTCTAAAAATGCATTTAAAATTTGTCCTTTACTATTAGGTATTTTTAATTTAGATCTTTTCATGAGTTGAGGATATTTAAGTAAATACAGTTGCTATGTCGGTGAATATCTTTTTTTCTTACGAAGTGCCTTAGTAAAAAGGAGCTATTATTTCTTTTAAAATCATTACTTATTAAGTAGTTTTATGGCAAAATAACCAAAAAGAGAGCAATGAAATCACAATACCTTCAGTTTGAACAATCTCTAGCGAATCATATTAAAGCAAGATTTCCAATTATATACATTACAACTTGGGAAGAAGAACGATTAATAGAGTTAATTGAACAAATGGTTAATGATGGAGATTATTTTAAATTTAAGAAAGAAGTATTTCAATGGAGTGTAACTAAAGGATTAGAGAAGAATGGTGAGGAAGAAAAACCTGAACTTAAAAATTCTATAAGTGTTCTAGAGCATATTGAAGCCTATAAAGATGATGCTGTATTTATTTTGAAAGACTTGTACTTTGATTTAAAACGATGTTGTGAAAATCATCCGAATCAGACCTTAATTCGAAAAATTAAAGATTTGGTATATAATCTTAAATTATCTGAATATTCAAAGACAATAGTTATCGTTGGACATGATGTTTTTGTGCCCGACGACTTATCAAAACAAATTTGCTTAATGGATTTTGAATTGCCAAACAATGAAGAAATCCAAAAGGTTTATAAAGATATTATAGACGCTAACAAAGACAATGAAAAACTTAGACTTAGGGTTAACGACGAAGATTTAAAGAAACTAAGTGATGCTGCTTCTGGTTTAACCTTGCACGAAGCTGAAAATGCATTGGCTTTAGCCATAACCAGAGATGGTACATTAAGTTTAAGTGATATTGAAGCTATAAAAGAAGAGAAAAAACAATTAATAAAACGAACGGGAATTCTTGAGTTTTTATCTCCAAAGATTGATATGAAAAGTGTTGGAGGTTTGAATAATATTAAGAACTGGATATACAAGCGTTCGAATTCTTGGGGAAGTATAGCCAAAGAGTATAATTTACCATCTCCTAAAGGAGTTTTAATTACTGGTGTGCCAGGTTGCGGAAAATCATTAATAGCAAAATCGTTAAGTTCAGAATGGAACTTGCCATTGCTTCGATTTGATGTAGGAAGTGTTTTTGGAGGAATTGTAGGGAGTAGCGAAGCAAATATGCGAAAGGTAATTCAAACTGCTGAAGCCATTGCACCCTGTGTATTATGGATAGATGAAATTGAAAAAGGTTTTACAGGTATAGGATCATCAGGAGATAGTGGAACATCTACACGTATTTTCGGAACCTTTTTAAGTTGGATGCAAGAGAAAGAGAAATTTGTTTTTGTAGTGGCTACAGCAAATAAAATTGATTTACTACCACCTGAACTAATGCGTAAAGGTCGTTTTGATGAAATTTTCTTTGTAGATCTTCCTACTCCAATAGAAAGAGCCGCAATTTTTAATGTTCATTTGCGTAAGAAACTTAAGAATGACAAAATATTAGAGGTTGATTTTACTGAGCAAAAGTATTTAGATGTTTTAGTGGAAAAAACAGAAGGTTTTACAGGTGCAGAAATAGAACAGGTGGTGATAAGTGCTTTATTTGAAGCTTTTGATCAAAGAAGGAAGTTGACCTTTGAAGATTTTGAGAAATCGATAGAAAATACTGTTCCATTACGAATAACACAAGCAGAAAATATTCAAGCTATTCGAGAGTGGGCAAATGTTAGAGCAGTATCGGCTACATCAATGAAAGATAATCAAGATGAAAATGATATAGCGTTCATAAGTGATATCCCAGAAGATGCTAAACCGTCGCCAAATAATAGTTCTAAACGAGGAGGAAGAACCATAGATTTTTAATAAAATATTTTATCATGAGTGTAGTAGTCGTAATTGGAGGAGCAAGTGCTTTATTAGGAGCTGCAGGTGTTACTGTAGGAAGTATTGCAGTAGGAACCGTAGCAGAAGCAATATTATCTAAGTTAGAAACTGATACTTCAGGTGTTATGGATACTGTAATTTATCCTTCAATTTTTAGGAAGATGAGTATTGTTAAAACAACCTTATCTAATCTATCTGCACATCCAAGAGTAAATGCAGACAAACATGTTTTAGGAGAAATAGACGGAGTGCAAATAGAGTGTGTTTTTAATACAGATCGTAAAGCGATAGATATCGTTTTTGTTGGTGCTAACGAAAGTAAAGCACAATCTTTAGTTACCGAGATAGAAAAAGAATATGGTAATGTAATACAAGAGTTGGTTTATGAAAAGTTGAAAAATGATGCGGAAAATAAAGGGTTAACATTAGCATCGGAACAATTAACAGAAGAAAAATCAATAGTATTAACCTATACTATCAATCAGCAATAATAAGTTCTATGAAAAAAATAATCATTGAAATTACTAATAATGGAGCTGTAAAAGCTAAAGTAGAAGGAGTGAAAGGAAAACGATGTTTAGAATATATAAGCATACTAGAAGAGTTAATTGAAGGAGAAACTTTAGAGCATGAATTAACTCATGAATTTCATGAACAGGAAATCACTTCTGAAAATTCAAACACATTATCGAATAATCAAAACTAGCCCATTAAGCTATAGCTAACTAAAAATGAAAACATTAAAATTAATTTCGATAATTGTAATTTCGATAATTCCTTTTTTAAATAGCGTAGTGGCTACGAGTTATGCTATTTTTAGTAAACGCTATAGAGCTGCTGTATACGCTGCATTATTTCTGATTACTACTTTTGTTCTTTTTGAAATGGATAGATACAGTACAAATCAGCATATCTTAAAAAAATATGATGTAGAAAATAGAAGTGATTTGCGAATTTTTTATTTTGAAGATATTTCATTTTCATATCCAGAATATAGCCTAATAAAAACCACATTACCTAATGGATATCATGAAGAAATAAAAAAGGAAAACGGTAAAGAGTATGTTCATAAAATTTCTGTTTTAGATGGGAAATATGAATCTTACTTAATAGAAGATAAAGAAGGAAACATTATAGGAAATAAATTAAAAAAATTATACAATCAACAGCTAGAAAATTATAAAAAGGATCATCCAAACAAGAAAGTTGTTTTTAGTGACGAAATTTATAGCACTTATTATTCAAGTGTAGCGGTAATTTTTGTTTTATTATCGATGATTCATTGTTTTTTTACATTAAGAAAAGATAAGGAAGAAACTGTTGATCAAAGTTCTCAAATGCGTATTAGACCTTCAAGAGAGATTCAAAAAGTTGTTGAGAACGAGAAAAATTTGAATACAAGTATTGAACATTTACTTGAAGATGAAAAAGACTTAGAAATAGTATCCACTACTACTACTACTACTACTACTAAAACTGTTGATGTTAATAAAGCAGATCAATCAGCTTTTTCTCAATTAGAAGGCGTATCAAGTATTCAGGCACTTTACTTTATAAAAGAACGTGAAGATCATGGGAATTATACAAGTATTTCAAACTTCTTTGAAAGAAATTCAATATCTAAACACTTGAAAAATAAATTGAACCCTCTTCTTTCTATTACAGAGCAGTCAAGCTCAGAAGAAAAAAAGGATAGAAGAGGGAGAATTTTAGATTTTTAAAATTGATTATTTATTATGTGTGTAGCAATAGTCATATTACTTGTTTTAGCTTTTCTGCCCTACATAAATATTGTAGTAGCGATCTTTTTTTCCTTGTTAATCAGAAATTATAAATTATTACTTGGTGCTATAATTTTATTTGTGCTATATGTTTTTATAGTTCGCTTAGAAAAAAAGCAAAATGAAGAGTATCTTCAGGAATTTTATAAGGTAACTGATAGTAGAAATTTAGAATTTTTCCCAAGCTATGATACTTTCTTAACCTATTACCCTAAATATTCATTAATGGATACCGATTTAGATGATGGGTATCATGAAAAGAAAGTAACACAAAAAGGAAAAGATGAGATTCATAAAATTACAGTGAAATATGGAGAATATGTCTCGTATTATATTACAAATAAGAATGGAGATACATTAAAAAATCAAAAACAATTTTTACACAACCAGCAATTAGTAAACTATAAAAGTGATTATCCTAATAAGAAAGTAATTATTGGCTATAAAGTTGATTATAAAGGTTTTCTCTGGTATATAAAACAAATTATGTATGTTTTATGTATTATCACTGCATTTTATTCATATTATTTGAGCGGAGATCACGAATATGTGGAGTCTCTTAAAGGTAAAATCAATACAATAAAACCGAAGCGTTCGAAAGATGAAATGATTTTAGAAGCTGAGGAGGTACTTGATGAAGGTTTAGATACTATTCTTTTAGACGAGGACGAAGAGGAAGCGACTTCGAATAGTTATAATGTAGTGGATATTAATAACGCTACTGAAGAAAATTTTGCTGACTTGCAAGGTATATCTTCCATACAAGCAAAGTATATCGTTCAAGAACGAGAAGAGCAGGGTGATTATCTGTCGTTAGAAGACTTTTTTGAACGCAATGAAATGTCTGAAAATATTATAGAAAACATTCGTCACAAACTTTTCTGTAATGAGAGAACGAAAAAGAAAAAGTCAACAAATACATCAAAGAACACAAGGAAAAATAAAGAAACTAGAAATCGAGGACGAAGATTAGATTTATAAATGCATTTAAAAATTCATAAATACATTCCAACTTCTGAAGTTGAAGGGCCAGGTAAGCGTTTTGTTTTGTGGGTTCAAGGTTGTAGTATTCGGTGTGAAAACTGTTTTGTGCCGCATACTTGGAATATAGATGAAGGAAAAGATGTTAGTGTACATGAATTATATACCATTATTTCTAGCTACAAAAATGAAATAGAAGGAATTACTGTCTTTGGAGGAGAGCCTTTTGATCAAGTAGAAGGATTGTATAATTTAGTGAAAAAAGTAAAAGAGAATACAAAGCTTTCGGTAATGATTTTTAGTGGTTATACCTATGAACATTTGAAAAGAAGGCAAGATAAATACAATCAATTACTTTTAGATTTATGTGATATTTTTGTTGATGGACCTTACATAGAAAAACTTCATGATTTATCTCGACCATGGTCTGGGTCAAGCAATCAGCGTTATTTCTTTTTTACCAATCGTTATGAAAAATTAGCAAAAGAATTAAATATTCAAAATAAGTTAACGATTACCATTCAAAATTCTGGTGAAGTAGTTGTTAATGGTATCGCTCAGAAAGATACTATTGCATATTTAGAGGATTTGATAAAAAATTGATATTAGCTAAAGTTAATTTTTTATTTCAATAATTTATTTGGTATAACTTTTAATTTGAAAGACTACATAAGTCTACTTTTAAATATACTCATGTAGTCTGTATAAAATTACTTTTTATTTAAGCTTACTTTACAAGTACCACTACCTTCCATAACATACATTTTATCATCTTGACCAGATAGCATTGCAATAGTAGTTGTCCCGTCATCTGCTGCTCTTAAATCACAATAAAAGTTAGTTTTACATTCCCAAGTTTTACCATTAGCAGTGAATCGAACCCACCAATAATCATGGCTAGCAAATAGTCCAGTTTCAAATGCTATCGAATACTTTTCAGAAATTGAGTCATTTGGTAATGATTTTAATTCAATAACATCTTTATGGTTACCAGATGTGTGTTCTAATAGAAGATCTTTAATGTCATGCCCCCAGTTGTTTTGTATTCTCAAACTGCTTTTTCGGGTAGATGTAGTTACACCATTTTGTACGTTATCTAATTCTTTTCCACCTTTTACTTCTCTTTGATCTAAAGTATCCATTTTTAATTTATTTAACTTCCTTACTCTTTTGGCTTTTCGGGTTTCGCCTCGTTTTGTATAGTTTCTGAACTCTATTTAATGTGAAAATTTGAGTAGCGCTACTTCTTAATTTCATTGTCAAAATTATTTTTTAAACACCTTTAAAAAGGAGATTAGTAGGTAAACGAAGTGCAGAAATTCGTGAGTGTATTAAAAAGAGGAATGAGTGTATTTAATCTAAATATCAAATGCTTGCTACCAAATCTATAAAGAAATATATTGCATAAAAACAAATTATAAGTATTATGGAATATAAGATCACCCCTGAAAGTACTGACAATATTGAAAGTATAACAATTGAAAGAATAGCTTGGAACAGGCCTATTATTAAATTAAAAAACAATCATACATCACTGGGACCATTTGTGCGAATTACACAAGGAGAAAAAGAAAGGCGTCATGTGTATGTTTTAGCTTATTTTAATGAAGAAGTAAAAGAGTTTCGAATAGCAGACGGTTTTCCAACATTAACGATTTCGGCAGTAACAGAAAGTAATATTAAAAACAAACAACAAGATTTGTTGTGTTTTATTATTCGTTTAAAAAAGCAGGTAGGAAAACATCAAGAAATAGATATTGAAATTGATTTTAATGGAAAAAAATCAAAAGGAGATGTAGGTGAACCAACTAGAGGAACTGTAGCTACACCAGCTATAAAATAGAAACTTTAGAACTATTGTGAAATATTATATTCTTTCTTGTATTCTTCTCTTGTGTTTTACGTGTAATGCACAGAATTTTTTTATTGATGATTGGTTCGCTAAAAAATGTAATCATTGTAAGGAAATTACTAGTGATGTCATACTCTCAGATAATGTTGAGAATGCATGGCATAATGCTCATATATCTTTTACAAAGAATAATTATGACAAAGCAAGCTACTATTTATTGAAAGATGGAACAAGTAAAAAAGAGATCAAGGACTTGCTTCATGGTCAAATCATGTTAGGTTTAGATTTACACGAAAAAGCTGAAAACTTTTTTAATCAAAAAACCTTGTTGAATAATCCAGATTATTCTTTAATTGCTACGAAAAGTCTTGGAGATTTAAAACTTTTACAAAAAGAGTACGACTTAGCTCTAAAATATTATAATGAAGTTTTATTACAAAAAATACCAGATAAAGTAAGAGATGAAATTTTTGAAAATTTAGGGTTTATTTACCTAGTTAAAAAAAAATACAAGAAGTCAGAACAGTATTTTTTAAAATTAAAGTCTAATTATAAAAAGAGTAATGATTCATTAAGTTTAGCAAGAGTGTATTCAAGTTTAGGGAATTTATTCTTTGAACAATACCAAGATCAAAAGGCAAAGCAGTACTTCGATACGGCTTATGTACAAAGTAAATTAATAAAGAGTTTAAAGTTAAAGAGAGATGTTTCCTACAATTTATATATTGTTTCTGAAGCTTTACAATCTCATAAAGATGCAATTAGTTATTTGAAAGAGTATAATGTTTTTAAAGACTCTATCCATACAGAAAAAACAATATGGGAAGTAGCACAGCATAAAGAAGCTTTTAATATTGCAAAAAAACAAGCTGAAATAGATAAAAAAACCGCACAGCGTAACATGTTCTTTTTAGTAACAATTATAGTGTTATTTGTATCGGTTGTTATTTATTATTTGTATAATCGATTACAGATTCAATATCAAAAAATACGTGAGCTAAACAAGGAGTTAAAAGAATCTAACAATGTTAAGAATCAAATTTTTAGTATTGTAGCTCATGATTTAAGAAGTCCTGTTGCATTACTAAAACAAAAACTCAGATTAGCACCAAAAACTACAGATAATACTAGTGTAACATTGGATAAAAATGTGATTACTATAATTGATTCTTTGCATTTTTTATTAGACAATTTATTGAATTGGTCTTTGAGTCAATCTAATTTATTACAAGTACAAAAAGATTGGTTTCCATTACTGCCTGTAATACAGCAAATACATTATCAATATACGTCATTAGTAGATCAAAAGAAGATAGAATTAACCATTCATGATATAGATAATGTGTTGCTTTACGGAGATATGGAACTTTTTAAAGTAGTGGTTCGAAATTGTTTAGATAATGCGATTAAGTTTACACCACAAGGAGGAAAAATTTCCTTTTCTGGAGCAATAGAAGGAGACTTTTTCAAATTAAAAATAAAAGATTCTGGAACTGGAATTCCTGAAACCGTATTAAAAACATTATTTGAATTACACGCTAAAAAAGCACAACAAGATACTTCAGGAAGAAAAAGTTCTGGATTAGGTTTACATATTGTAAAATCTATGATAGAGTTAAATGATGGTTTGATTCATATTAATAACCATCCTAGTGGAGGTGCAATTGTAAACATATCTATTCCTTATAAAATCATCGCTTAAATAATGCAGAAATTAAAAATTTTAATTTTAGAAGACACACTAGAAGAAGCTAGCTTACTAGAAGGGTTTCTCTTAGATAGGTACGAAATAATAGGGATAGCGAAGAATTTTAACGAAGCAGTAGCTTTTTATCACTTATATAAACCTGACTTAGCTATTTTAGATATTTTTATTAATGAAGAACGAGAAGGAATTCGCTTCGCAGAGTATATAAATACTAAAGAGCCTATTCCTCTTTTGTTTTTAACTAATGCTAAAGATACACTTAGTTTCTCTTCCGCTAAAAAAACAAATCCATTTAGTTACATGTTAAAACCAGTGGATCTTTATGGGATACATTTTAATATAGAGTTGGCTTTAGAAAAGTTTGTCAATGGTGTAGGGCAGTTATCAACAAAAGACTCAAGTGTTATTAGAATGAATAAAGAATTGTTTATTAAGAAGAAAGATTCTTTATTTAAAATTTCAAAAGATGATGTTTTCTACGTAGAAGCAGACGATAAATATTGTCATATTTTTACAGATGAAAATAAGTTTTTAGTTCAGAAAAGCTTATCAAGTTTTGCAGAAGAGTTTTCAGAATTATTTATTCGAACTCATAGAAAATATTTGATCAATAGAACTCAGATTAGTAGAATTGATGTGGCTGACTATAATATTATACTACAAAATGAAGTTTCGATTCCTTTGAGTCATCGACATAAAAAAGAAGTTTTAGCGTTGTTTAATATTTTAAAATAATAAGATATTATTTTAGAGTACGATTCCATACTTAAAAATAGAATCATACTCTAATTTTTTTACTTCAACTTATCAGCATACAACTTTCTAAGTTTTGAAAGTTTAGGAGTAATAACAAAATTACAATACCCTTGCTCCTTGTTATTTGCATAATAGTTTTGATGATAGGCTTCAGCAGCATAAAAGATGGGTAACTCACTCACCTCAGTCACTATTGGATCATCAAAATAAGGTTGTACTTTTTCAATCACTTCTTTAGTGCTATTTTTCTCTTCTTCATTCTGATAATAAATAACAGAACGATATTGAGTACCAATATCTGCTCCTTGGCGATTTAATGTCGTGGGATCATGAGTAGTCATAAATATGGTTAAAATTTCCTGAAAAGAAATGATTTCAGGAACATAAGTAATTTGAATAACTTCAGCATGCCCAGTTAAACCAGAACAAACTTCTCTGTAAGTTGGATGTCCTGGAGCATTACCTCCAGCATAACCTGATACTACTTTTTCTATACCTTTTATTTGATTAAAAATGGCTTCAGTACACCAGAAACATCCACCACCAACAGTTGCTATTTTAGTTTTCATCGTCTAATTGAATTGATAAAGAATTTACACAATAACGTAAGCCACTTGGTTCTGGTCCGTCAGGAAAAACATGCCCTAAATGTGAATCACATGTATTACATACGATTTCAACACGTATCATTCCGTGCGAAGCATCTTTATGGTATTTAATTGCATTCTCTTTGATTGGTTGGGTAAAACTAGGCCATCCTGAACTTGAATCGAATTTTATTGAAGAATCAAATAAAGGTGTTCCACAACAAGCACAACTGTATTTGCCTTCACTAAAAGAAGTGCAATGTTCTCCACTAAAAGGACGTTCAGTTCCTTTTAATCGAGTAATCATAAATTGTTCTGATGAAAGTATTTCCTTCCATTCTTCATCCGTCTTTTCAACTCTTTTATCTGGAGCTGGGTTACCATTTACTGAATAGTGTATAATATTTTTCCAAGTAAGCATAATTGTATGTCGTTATAATTCAAGAAACCTTGCGTTATAAAAATTGCTAAAGTTTAGTTACTTTTACTAAACTAAATTACGGATTTATGAGCACTCTTTTAGAAAAAGTAGAAAGTTTTGTGATGAATACTTTAAATGAAAAACTTGATAAAAAATTAGTTTATCACAGTTTGTCACATACACTTCGCGTAGTCGAAAAGGCTCAGGAATTAGCTGAAGAGGATAAACTCGCTGAACATGATAAAGAAGCTTTGGTTTTAGCGGCTTGGTTTCATGATACAGGTTTTACTCTAGATGCTCAAAATCATGAGGAAAAGAGTGCAGAGGTAGCTTCGGATTTCTTATCAAAAGAAGGGGTAGCTAAAGATAAAATTGCGATTGTTCAGGAAATAATTTTGGCAACAAAAATGGGAGTTACTCCTCAGACTAGACTACAAAAATTATTGAAGGATGCAGATTGCTCTCATTTAGGAAGTAAAAATTATAATGAGTTTTCTGATTTATTACATAAAGAAATAGAACTCTTGTCAGGAGAAAAGATTAAAGAGACTGAGTGGATTAAGAAGAATATTGATTTTTTAACAAATGATCATCGTTATTATACAGATATAGCAGTAAAAAAATGGGAAAAGCAAAAATCTAAAAATTTAGCTCAACTCCTAAAAACAGAAAAGAAAATTAAGCAAGAACAAAAGAAATTATCACAAAAGAAAGAAGAACTCCAGTTTAAAAAAGATAAAGTAGAGTTGCCAGAGAGAGGTATTGAAACTATGTTTCGTGTTGCGTTAAGGAATCATATTACATTAAGTGATATTGCAGATACAAAAGCCAATATTTTACTTTCTGTGAATGCTATTATTATCTCGATGGCATTATCTACTTTAATTCCTAAGTTGGATAATCCTTCTAACGGATATTTAATTGTGCCAACAATAATTTTTATTGTTTTTACTATGATATCTATAGTTCTTTCCATTTTAGCAACAAGACCTAATGTTACTCAAGGTAAGTTTTCTAAAGAGGATATTGCAAATAAAAAAGTGAATTTGATTTTCTTCGGTAACTTTCATAAAATGAGTTTACAAGAATTTGAGTGGGGGATGAGTGAAATGATGAAAGATCGCGATTACCTATACGGGTCTTTAACTAAAGATTTATACTTTTTAGGTTTGGTTTTAAATAGAAAATATAGTTTGTTGCGTACTACATATACTGTGTTTATGATAGGGACTATTGTAAGTGTTATTGCATTTGCTATTGCTTTTTATAATCAAAGTACAGGAGTTGTTCCTGGAGCTTAGTTTCTGTAAATTATAAAGGAGGTTTAGTAAATAGTTCTCTTATCAAAAAAAATCTTTTCCAACTATAGGGTAATTTTCTATTGGATTGTATTACATGAGTAATAATTTAAAAAATAATTCTCATGAAATTTATTAAAAATCTAGTAGTAATTAACTTAGCGCTATTCTTATTTGTTGCTTGTAATGATGATAACTCAGATCTTGTGAATCCAGATAATGCTGATGCTTCTTGTGGAAAAGTTGATTTTACAATTTCGGAAAATGTAGGTTTAGATTTAAAATTTGAAGCTGAAAAGAAAGATGGGTATACATATACTTTTCAGGTCAATCAAAAAGATGCTACAGGAAAGAGTCAAGAATCAAAAGACACAAGTAGAGGAGAGAACTCATTCGTGTGGGGGATAGGAGAAGGTGAGTATACTGTTTGTTTAAGCGTGGCAATTGCGAATAATAACTGTACTCCTGAAAAATCATGTAAAACACTAATTGTAACTGGGAAAAATGTAACAGACTTTAATAAACCTGAAACTGAAAAAACGGTTGTTTTTAAAGATAATGATGGGAATTATAAATTAAGATTCCTAGATAAAGATGGTAAAGAAGTGAACTAAAGCATAGAAATTTTAAAAACTTAAGAGGTCTAAAAAGTATCTGAAAACGTCATTCTGAATTTACCTGTGCTGAACTTGTTTCAGTATTTTAGAATCCCATTCTTTTGATTATCAATTGTGTTGGGAAACTGAAACAAGAAATCAGTTTGACTAAAAAAAATCTTTTTTAGACCTCTTAAATTAAAATATGTTATTTTAAATTATATTTTTTTAATTAATTCATCGATGGATAAAGTAGATTTAGAACTTTTTTCTTCATTATAAATAACTTCTACACGAATAGCTTTTAGTCCAGAAACACCTTGTAAATCTTCTAGTTCTAATAGTTCTATTTTTCCTAGTAGGTTTTTAGACTGTAAATATTTTATATATTTTAAATATTCTTGTGCGTCTTTATCTTGAGAATATACAATGGCAATTTTGCCAGGAGTAGTTAAACGTTCTGTAGTACCTTTTATATGAGCTTTGTCTATTCTCTTTTTAATGATTTCATAGCGGATATTGTAAGCACCATCAACATCAAATTGCTTTTCATCCATTCTAAACTCTATTGCTAATGGATTACTGTGAATTAATATTAAAGAAGCAACACGTAAATCATGATCTAATTCCTTTCTAAGATCATTAGCTACAATTTCCATTTCATAAGTAGTTTGTAACTGCCATAATCTTAAATTGTATAAATACAATGAATCGTATTTTCTTTCCTTAGTAATAGATTGACCGATATAAAGGTTGTATTCTACTCCATCAGTTTTATAACGTTCGAAATAATGAGGGAATATTTTTTGAGCTTCCTCTTGTTTTTTATCAATAAACTTAGCTAGCTTATCATTAAGTTTAGTTACACTATTTTCATAATCTTTTCTTTTTTCGTAAACGACTTGAAGATTGGTGTCTAGTAAATTTAAATAATCATTAACTACTTGTGTTAGTTCGTTGTTTATCTCTTTTACGTGATTAAATACTGGGTAAATCTCACGTTTTAAAAAATCTAATACAGCTACTTCATCACCTGCTTTCATTCCTTGTTCAACAGCAATTAAATACTCTTTTACACGATACATCAATTCATCATATATAGGTAAAGCTTCTTTCAAACAAGCTTCATTTAAAACATGAATGGCTGCTTTTAATTGTTTCGTTAAATCTTGTTTAATGGCTAAGTTTCTAGCAAAAGAAGACCCTTTAATATCAGATTGTCCGTATAAAGGATATACATCGTTAAAAGTGATTTTTTCTATTTTGGCATCTTCTTCCTGATCTAAAAGTGCATTTTGATAGTTTTCCGCAGCTTCATAAAAACGCCATTTCACAGAAGGGTGAATTGACGTGTAGTATTCCTGTATCGTAGCTTCAAGAATATTCATATATTCTTCAGAATTACGTTCGGCAGCAGCTTGAAAAACAGGAATTATATCTTTAAGCTTTTGTTTGTTTACAGAATTTAACTCATAAGCTCTTGGTGATGCTATTTCAATCAGCACTAAGTCTTTGTTGGTACTTGTGGTAATTGGAATGAGAATGATACTACCAATGTGTTTGTCTTCTAGATTATTAGAGAATTTGTTGCCTCCAGATGCATCATGATAGTTTTTAGCATCCGAAATGACTATACTTTCATTTTCTCTAAAGATTTTACTAATTAAATGATTACAAAAATATTCACTACACGTTATCTGTGTCTCCTGTTCAATTAATATACTTTCAGACCTTTTTACCCTCACAATTCCATCAGAAATATTACTAATATCAAAGACTGAAAATCCTACTTTTAAATCTTTGATAGCATAGAAATCTCTTAAGTTATCTCTTAATTTTACAGTCATACTTTCGCTTTCCCTTCGGACTAGGTTATCTCGAATAGAAGTAATTGTTTCGTCAGTAGTAACATCAAACAGATTCATAATTCCAAAACCTTTGAAAATATATGAGTTAGGAGGAAATTTTTCTTTCCAAATATCTATATTATCAAAATTATCTAACAGTAGTTTAATGTCATCTTCTGTGATTTTTGGAGCATTTTCTGTAGGTGTAATCTCCATAAAATCACCATTAAAAGCAACTCTATAATGTTTAGTAACATCTATTGTTTTATCAGGAATGTCAAAATAAAAAGGACGTTTTAGATCTACATGATAATTATAAATAGAAGATAAAATTAAAGTACAAGCATAAATATACATTGCATCTTGTTCGAAATTTCGAACAACAAACTTATAATCATCTCCTGCATTTTTCAGAATATTTTCGAAGCGTTCTGTAAATTTAAAACAAGTAAAAGAGAAAGGTACTGTAGCTGCTTTAATCTCATTAGTACTTAAAATTTCAGGAAAAAGAGTGTCTAATAATATTTCAATTAATTCTTCGTGTTTTTCCAGTAAAGAAAAATCTGAAAAGCCATGAATTAATTCAGGAACCTTTTCAATTTCCTTAACCATTCTATGTGCAGATTGATGAAAAGGATGGTTTTCAAACTCTTTGGCTGTATATTTTTGATATACATCGTATACTTTTTTAAAGCTGATGTTTATATGCAGCGGTAACTCTAAATCAACATTATCATGAAAGCTTCTAATAGTCATCTTCATCTCTTTTTTGTAATTACAAAATTACGAAATGTATTTTTTAGTCGTATTGATCTATGACAACTTGCAGATAAAATGTAAAAAGCCATCTTTTTTAAGATGACTTTTTAATTTGTTTTAGTGAAATCCATAATCTCTTACTTCTCCTTTTTTACCTAAACTATTAAATTTCCAGCTAAATCCGATCATAAAATATTGTTGTAATACTGTACTTTCAGAATCTTCTACATAATTTCCAATTACACTTCTTCTTGCGTTCGTGTTTTGATTTAACAAGTCATAGGCTTTTAATGTAATTGTTCCTTTATCTTTAAGTACAGAGTATGCTAAAGTTGAATTCCAGAACCAAGCCGATCTGTTAAAGCCAATAACATTAGGGTTAAAGGTATAGCGAATATCATTACGCCATTCTAACTTTTTAGGAACATTTGTTCTTGTTCTTAAACGAAATGAATGTCTAGTGAAATTTTGATCTGCTATGGTATTGGTATTGAATTTTGTATTTGTGAACGAAATTTCATAGTTAGGGTGAATAACTATTTTTTTCTTCCAATTGAATTCTAAACCTAATCTTGGAGTAACAGAGTTACTGATAGTAGTATTTTCTATTTCATTTAAAATATTGATATTTTTAGAACCATTCAATCTTAATCCAGTTCTAATATTTAAAGTAGAGACAGAATCTAGTTTAATACCTTTATTGTAACTACCACCTCCGTAAAAATTATAAAGACCATCTGCATTTTCATAAGTAGATGTTCTTACTAAGCCATCACCAATGGTTGTTTTGTTTACAATTTGATTATTTATGATGTTTCCTCCTCCCCACAAGAAAAAACCGGTTCTTTTTTGCCAATTATATTTATTGAAATTTGCATAAATTCTATGGTTTTGACTAGGCTTAAGATTAGGGTTACCAGTGATAATATTCGATGGGTTCGAAACATCTGTAAATGGTTGTAATTGGGTAATGCCTGGAGCATTATTGTCTAAATTGTAACCAACGTATATTCTTGCTTTAGAAGGGAGGTTATACCTTATATTAGCATCAATAGTAACGTTGTTAAAATCTTTGTTTAAACTTAAATTAGGTCTTAAAACATCTTCATTTTCTAATGTTCGTATGGTTTGACCGATATCGAAATCTAAGCTGAATGATTTTGTTTCGTATGTGATTCCAACTAATGGAGTTTTAGTGATGTCATTAAATGTAAAATTAGTACTTAAGTCTGTATTAAAATTGGTGAAATTTTGTGTGCTGTTATCAAAGTCGAAAGTATTTTCAACTCTTGTTCTTTCATCTATTCTGTAACGATAGTTCAGATTCACAAAAAGTTTCTTGGTAATAATCGGTTGTCGATACGATAATTGAGTTCTGAAACCATTCAAATCACTTGTAATATCCGTTTTTTGGTCTCGTATTTCAGTAGTAGAAGTTGTTCCAAAAGTTTCAATAGTTGAATTATTAAAATCTTCTCCTTCAGTTTTGTCTATTTGATTAGTGATAGAAGCTTTAATAAAACCTCCTTTATTACCAAACTTTTTAGTAATATCAATTGTGTTTTGGAAATTTTTCGCTTGAGAGCTCGCTATTGAACTACTTGAGAAGCTGTTGGTGAGTGCTCTGTTTTCATCTAAAGTTTCATTGGATTGAGAAAAACGAGAATTCCTATCATTAAAAGTAAAACGAGGTGTAACATTAATAAGAAAAGTTGAGTCGATTTCAATATCTAAATCAGTATCAAAACTATGATTATCGTTTTCAGTGGAACTATTAGAGCTAGAATTTGTAAAGTAAATTAACTCTCTAGTTTCAGTTGGATTATTTTCATCTTGAACTTGAACTGTATATTCTCGATTACTGTTATTGATGTTTTCAGAATCGGCACCTGAATAGAAATAACTGGCATTTAAATCTACACCTTTACCATATTCATCAGCATATGTGGCCCCAGCAGTTCTAGAAGTGATAATTCCTTCTCCTCCACCAAAATTTCTTCCTCCTATGGAAAAGTTTCCGTTACTAGAAAAGCTTACACCACCGCCATTACCAAACATTTTTGAAATTTCACCAAAACTAAATCCAGGTGAATTAATATTGTTTGTTCCAGCTAAAACACTAAAACGAGTATTATTATCAAATCGGTTAACAATTGTCGCAGCTTCGTATCGTTCATCTGTTCCACCACCAGCGGCAACTCGACCAAACCAACCTTTGTTGTTTTCTTTCTTAATAGTTAAATTAATTGTCTTGTTATTAGCGTCTCCTTTTTCGCCAGAGAAAGCTTCAGACTTTGATTTTGTATCTGTAATTTGAACCTTTTCTATAATCTCTTTAGTAAGGTTTTTAGTCGCTATGGTAGGGTCGTTTCCAAAAAAAGGTTTTCCATTAACTAAAATTTTATTTACGGGTTTACCATTTACTGTAATTTGTCCTTCTTCATTCACTTCTACACCAGGTAGTTTTTTTAATAAATCCTCAACATTAGCATCTTTTTTTGTTTTAAAAGATTTCACATTAAATTCAAGAGTATCTTTCTTAATAGTAATAGGAGCTCTAGATTTAATCACAACTTCATTAAGTAGATTTGATTCTTCTTTTAATAATATAGTTCCTAAGTTAATAGTAGCATCTTTATCAAGTGTAATAGTTTTACTGTATTCGTCCATTCCAATAAATGAAATAAATAACTTTACATCCTTATTATATACTTTACCTTCTAATGAAAAATAACCTTTATTATCTGAAATGGTATATGATAATACCGTACTGTCCTTTTCTTTTTCTAAGTGTATGGTAGCAGCTTCAATTGGAGTTTTCTCTTTCTCTGTTTTAATAGTTCCTGAGATCTTAAACTTATAAGATTGTGCATAAGTAGAAAAAGATAAAACTAATATGATGCATAATAACGCTTTTTTCATAAGTGTGTATTTTTTTGAGTCGCCAAAAATAGTAGGCTCATTTTGGTTGAAAAAATAAAATGTAATGAAATGTGATTTTAATGAAGTCAATTGTTTGTGCTTGTATTAGAGTTCATTATATACTACTATTATTTTTTCATAACATTTAAGTTTTCATGATTTTTAAAACCGAGACAAAAAAAGTAAAAAAAAGAAGGAATACCTAGTTAGGATACGTTAATAAAGGTTAACGAATGTTAATAAATGATTTTTTTTGATAGTTTTTGTTAAAATTTTATTACTTTAGCATCAAATGTTGAAAAAAGGGTGTAATTCTTCATGTTTTTTAAGGTGTTTTTCCTGAATTTGAAGTGAACATTTTGTGAGTTTGAAGAATGCCCATATATTTACAGTCTAATTTAATAACAAAATATCCCCCCATATGAAGATTTTGTTTGTTTCTTTATTGACATTATTTTTGTCAACTTCGGTGTTATCACAAACCAAAGAAGATTATAACACTACACTGGAACTCGTTAAAAAAGGTTTTAACGAAAAGAATTCATCTATAATACATGAAAAGTTCAATGCTGCATTGAAGGAAAAATTAAAGCCAGACGCTTTTGTTAAAATGATTGACAGTTTGCATAATGATAAAGGCAAAATGTCTACCTATGAATTGATTTTGGAAGATGAAAAAGAGAAAAATTTCCTTGTAGAATTTGAAAATGGTTCTATGTTGTTTTTACTCTACTTAGCTAAAGATGGTAAAATTTCAACCTTTCAAATTAAAGATTATTAATTCTTACATAAGTATAAAAAAACAATACAACACAGTCGTCATGATAAAAGAACTAAAATACATAGCTCTCACATTTGCTTTTTTTCTAATTACTAATGTAGTATTAGGTCAAGAAGCAAGTAAGTATGGAGCTCTATCATATAACAAAGCGGTTAATATATCTGGAAAACAAAGAATGTTAACCCAAAGAATGGGTAAAATATATTTGTATTTATTAACAAACCCGAACGATCTTAAAGCAAAAAGAGATTTAAAAATCACTAAAATTATTTTTGAAAAACAAAATAATATATTAGGAAAGAATACATCTTCTGAACTAACAAAGGTTCGTATTAAAGAGGTTAAAGATACTTGGGAAAAGTATAAGAAGTTTTTAGCATCGGAACCTAATAATGATGATGCCGTTAAAATTATCAATACGAATTCTACGATATTAAAATATGCGAATAATGTTGTAAATGCTATTATTTTAGAATCAAAAGGTAAATTAGATTCTAATGATTCGTTTATAGAAGAAGAAGATTCAGAATTAAAGCAAATTATAAATAAATCTGGTAGGCAACGTATGTTATCACAAAGATTAGCCTTGTATTATTTTGCTAATAAGCCTGGGTTGAAAACTCCAAAAAGTGAAAGAAACCTTAAGAGTGTATTTACTGAGTTAGATAATGCATTAAACGATTTGTTAATTTCTAATTTTAATAATGATAGAATAGATGAAGCTTTAGGTGAAGTATCTGCTTTATGGGAAACAATAAAAACCAACGAAGATCGATTATTTAAGCAAGGTTATGCAGATTTAGAAATGTATAATTTGAGTAATAAACTAACCAAAACATTTAACAAAATAACCAATTATTACGAAAAAGTAAGAATAGAATAACATATATAAACATGAGGAACTTAAACATTAAAAATGTATGGATTAAAATTTGAAGTAGGTTTAAGTATTTAACTAAAAATACTTGATTTTTATAAGAGTTATTGCAAACTCTGTAGTTTAACAAATACCCCCAATATTATGAAACTTAAAAACTATGTAGCTGCTTGTTTTATTATACTTGCATCTGGAATAACAACAGCTCAAAACAATGTATGTACTGCACCGGAAAATGAAATTGAAGACTTAAATAGCATAGGAAAATGCGCTATTGAGAACTTTAAGAAATCTAAAGAGAAAGAATTTGTGACGATTTCGACTAGACGAAGAGTGGTTAGAAAAAGAAATACGCCGAATATTCTAAAATTAAAGAAAGATTTAAATGCTATTTCTAAACAAAAACAAGCTTTAGTTGCAATTAATAAAAAAGCTAAAGTTGAAGAAACTAACGTAAAAGAAGGTGCGTTAGGAGAAACATTACTTAAGAATTTTGTGAGATTTAATCAAGTAACAGATCAGCCTGTTTTTATTACTTGTTCAGGAGATAATTCTTCAAATAATGATCTTTGTATTAAAGAAACTATATCAAACAATATTTTAGAGAATCTAATTTATCCATTCGATGCTGCTTCTGAAGGTATTGAAGGGAGAGTATGGGTGAGATTTATTGTAGATAAAGAAGGTTATGTAAAAAATATAACAACTTCTGGCCCAGAAAACGGAGAATTGTTAGAGAAAGAAGCTGAAAGATTGGTTACTTTATTGCCAAAATTCATGCCAGGGAAACAAAATAATGATTATGTAAATGTAGAATATTTTATTCCTATCGATTTTGAATTAGAAGACTAAAAAAGTTTTTGTATTACATTATGTGGATAAAAAGACTAAAGGTGCAGTATTTAAACGCTGTCTTTAGTCTTTTTTTATTTTTATAAATTTTTATTTATAAACTGTATTACTTTAGTTAAAATTACTTCTGTCTAAAATAAATACTAATAGGCACTCCATTAAAATTATATTGCTCACGTAACTTATTTTCAACAAATCTTCGGTACGGATCTCTTATGTATTGTGGAAGGTTTGCAAAAAAAGCGAATTGAGGTGTATGCGTTGGTAATTGCATACAATATTTAATCTTTATAAACTTACCTTTAGTAGCAGGAGGAGGTGTTTGTTGCATGATCTCCAGCATGGTTTCGTTAAGTTTACTCGTTTGTATCTTACGCTTTCTGTTTTCATGAACTTCTACAGCAGTTTCTATAGCTTTAAATATTCTTTGTTTCGTTAAAGCAGAAATAAATACAATAGGAACATCAGTAAAAGGAGCAATAGTTTCACGTATTTTATTTTCAAAATCACGCATGGTATTGGTTTCTTTATCAACCAAATCCCATTTATTTACTAAAATAACAACACCTTTTCTATTCTTTTCAGCAAGCCAAAAAATCTTTTCATCTTGACCTTCAAAGCCACGAGTTGCATCTACCATAACAATAGCAATGTCACAATATTCAATGGCTCTAACTGCACGCATTACAGAGTAAAACTCTAAGTCTTCTTTAACTTTCGATTTCTTTCGAATTCCGGCAGTATCTACCAAATTGAATTCAAATCCGAAACGATTGTATTTCGTATCAATAGAATCTCTTGTAGTTCCGGCGATATTGGTTACAATGTTTCTATCTTCACCAATTAAAGCATTGATAAAAGAAGACTTTCCAGCATTTGGTCTACCTACAACAGCAAAACGAGGTAATTCGTCAATAGCTTCCTCATCTTCTATAGGTTCTGGGATTTTTTCAACAATAGCATCTAATAAATCACCAGTTCCACTTCCATTTACAGATGAAATAGTATGATATTCACCTAAACCTAAATTATAAAACTCAACAGCATCCGCAGCACGCATCGCGTTATCTACTTTATTAACTGCAATAAATAAAGGTTTATCTACCTGACGTAAAATTTTAGCAACAGCATCATCCATAGGTGTAATACCTTGTTCAACATCTACAACAAATAAAATAATATCAGCTTCATCAATAGCCAACTGTACTTGTTTCCTAATTTCTCCTTCAAAAATATCATCTGATCCTACAATATATCCACCAGTATCAATTACAGAGAATTCTTTACCATTCCATTCTGATTTTCCGTAATGACGGTCTCTAGTTACACCGCTTACAGAATCTACAATAGCTTCCCTTCTTTTAATTAATCTGTTGAATAAAGTAGATTTACCTACATTAGGTCTTCCTACAATGGCTACAATACTATTCATGCTGCAAAGGTAGCGTTTCTATAAAATAAAACAACTATTGAAGTGCATCAATAGTTGTTTTTTATAAATAGATGAATAAGTTCTTATTTTACATTCTGATAGATACTTACAGTTCCACTATCTTCGTTAGAAACCAGTACTAAATCTTTTCCATTAGGGCTATCTTCCGCAGGAATAACTAACAAACCTTCTGGAGCTTCATCTCCATCATGTGATAAAATTGATAAAAATGTTGGTGCAGTAGGTGTTGTGATATCATAAACTAATACTTGATCGGTACGTTCTAAACCAACAAAAAGAATATATCTTTCATTGCCAATATTTAATACTTCTACCGCTTCTGGTTCAGCACCTTTATCATCACTTCTTTTATCCTCATCGTTAAATCTAGCTGGAGTTAATTCTAACGTTTTACGAGCAATGCTGTTACCACTATCGTAAACTAAAGTTCCGTTTTCAGACCAAATGCTAAAAGAACGAGCTCCGTAAGAGTATAACTTATCATAATCGCCATCGCCATCAGTATCACCTAAATCTAATGCGATTTTTAATCTACCTAATTCTTCTTCTTTTTGTAAATCAGCTGCATTAGGAAAAGCAGTTGGATCTAAATCGATTTTCTTGATTCTCTTTTCGTTTACAAAAACATCTTCGTCGTCATCTTCTGTATCTGTTCCTTTATCATCAATATATTCTCTTGCATCACCTTCATTTGCTGAAATAACATAACCAACTCCATTAATATTTACATAAGTAATAGCATCTGGTTGATACATTCCATATACTGGAACGTTTCTTAATTCTGTTTTTCCATCTTCATTACTAGGATCGATTTCATTTCCTGCTTGGTTGTAATCTTTAAAACCTAAAGGATAAATAGCTTCAATAGTTTTAGTAGTTAAATTTACTTTAGCCATTCCGTTATTTTCTTGTAAAGACACCCAAGCCGTTTTAGAATCGTCTGAAATAGCGATATATTCTGGTTCTACATCCTGAGCAAGATTTGCACCAGGACCAAATACTCTAAAGCCATTTGCTTCTAAAGAAGCTTCTTGACCATTAAAAGCATTGAAATCTAAAGTAGTTACTTGTCCGTTTTCAATTTCAATAATACTAATACTACCTTCAGGGTCATTTGTATACAAAGCATTAGGTTCTCCTTCATTAGCACAAACTAATAATTTCCCGTCTTTAGAAAAAGTAACCATATCTGGTAATGCTCCAACATTGTAAGTACTCATTAAGGCATTACTTTCTGCATTATATAGGGCAATTTTTCCATTATTCTGTTTTACTTCATCTTCTAAAGCAATTGCTATTTTTCCGTCGTAAGCAGTAATGCTGTTAGGAGCACCACTCATAACTGGAATAGAAGAAACTTGTTGAGGTGCAACTAAATTTTCAATATTATAAACAGAAATCTCCTTAGCTTCAGCATTTACAACAAATAACTTTTTTGTTTTTTTATCGTATGCTGAAATTTCAGCAGCACCTTCACCACCAACACTAATGGTGCTTAAATATTGAAAATTTACAGTTGTGTCAACTGGAGTAGGAGGTGGATCAGAAATTGTATCATTGTCGCAACTTACTAAATTTAGGGTTAACACCAATAATAATAAAGTTTTAAATAAATTTTTCATGATTGATAATTTTGACAAAACTTATTTTAAAACTTTACTTAAAAGTTATGCGAAGTAAAAGTGTTTGTTAGGTTAAGCTTAATAATGTTAAATTATTCTTTATAACCAAACCTTCTTAATTGCTTATCGTTTGAACGCCAGTTTTTATTCACCTTAACATATAGATCTAGGAAAATCTTTTTATCAAAGAAATGTTGTAAACTTTTTCGAGCTTCTGTACCAACACGTTTAATTGCTGTTCCTCGATGCCCAATAATGATTCCTTTCTGAGTTTCTCTTTCTACCATAATAACAGCTCTAATTTTTATAATATTAGGCTCTTCCACAAAACTTTCAGTTTCTACTTCTACAGCATAAGGAATTTCTTTTTTATAATGTTGTAAGATTTTTTCTCGAATAGTTTCGTTTACGAAGAAACGTTCAGGTTTATCTGTTAATTGATCTTTAGGATAAAAAGGAGGAGAGTCTGGTAATAACTCAATGATTTTATAAAAAACAGTTTCTACATTAAATTTTTCTAAAGCTGAAATTACGTAAACAAATGAATTTGGAACTTTCTTTCTCCAGTATTCAATTTTTTCTTGTACTTGTTCTTGACTAGAAATATCAATTTTATTCAATAATAGAATCACTGGAATTTTACTATTGATAATTTTATTAAAGAAAGCTTCGTTTTTTAATTCCTTTTCACCAACTTCAACCATATAGATTAATACATCGGCGTCATCAAAAGCAGCTTTTACAAAATCCATCATAGAATCTTGTAGTTCATAAGCAGGTTTTATAATACCAGGAGTATCAGAAAAGACGATTTGATAATCTTCACCATTAACAATACCTAAAATACGATGTCTGGTAGTCTGAGCTTTAGAAGTTATGATGGAAAGTTTCTCACCAACCAATGCGTTCATTAAGGTTGATTTTCCAACATTTGGGTTTCCAATAATGTTTACAAATCCTGCTTTATGTGTCATGCAGGCAAAGGTAAGTGTTTTTTAGCGTGAAGATTAGAATGTGTAAAATACTTTTTTTAAAAAAAAGTGTAATTAAATTTGGATAGATAAGAAAAAAGTATGTATCTTTGCCGTCCAATATCGCGGGATAGAGCAGTAGGCAGCTCGTCGGGCTCATAACCCGAAGGTCACAGGTTCGAGTCCTGTTCCCGCTACTAGCATAGCTCATTGATAAGCAGGTTTTTAAAACCTTTTTCAATGAGCTTTTTTTTTGATATATTACAAACCGCATACGCTAGCGCATACAAAGACGGTTTGAAGAAAAAATACAACACACCAAAAATATATCATGGAGGAAAGACTTTTGATCTTTCTAAAAGATGGTATGTGTATTATTCTTACGCGCATCCGCAACTTAAAAATAAAGATGGTAGTCCAGTAATGGTTCGACAACCTCCTTTAACCATGAGTATCAATAGAGATTATAAAACCAAAGAAGAAAGATTGTATCATCTTGGGGTGCTTAGAGAGGTGGTGTTAGAGTTGCTTAAAGATGGTTACTCTCCTTACAAAAATAATTTTCAGCTTACTAGCGAATCTTTACAATACAGAGCAAATGATGCTTTGGATCATGCTTTAGATTTAAAAAATAGTACGCTTTCTGATACATCGAAAGCTGATTATAAAAGTAGGTGTAATCAATTCAAAAAGTACTTGGAGCAAAATCATCTGGCTGATCAAAGTATATTAAGTGTAACGAGGCAAGTAGTTAATACATATCTTGAAAGTATCGTAAAGAAAAGCAGTGCTAGAAATAGAAATAATACACGTATTGTTTTAAGTGCTTTATTTGGAGAATTAGCGGATAGTGAGATTATTCCAAAGAATGTGGTAGAAAACATAAAGGTTCTTGATACAAAATCTACTAGTCATAATACTTACCCTTTAGAGGTTTTAGAGGGACTTTTTATTTACATGAAAGAAAATGATCCTTTACTACTATTGTTTGTAAAATTTGTGTCTTATAATTTTTTGCGTCCAATTGAGGTTTGTCGTTTGAAAATTAAAGATATAGTGCTATCACAAAAACTACTAATGGTCCAAACCAAGAATAAAAAGAAAGGAAGAAAGACCAAAATAATACCTAATATTGTTATAGATGAAATCAAGAATTTTGATTTTTCTATACAGGAATATTTTTTATTCACACCAACAGGTATTGGCAAATGGGAAGCTAAAGAAACCAGTAGAAGAGATTATTTTACCACAAGATTCCGAAAGGTGAAAAAACGCTATAATGAACACCTAAAAAAAGAAGGTAAATCAATTCAATTAGGTAGTGAATATACAGTGTATTCTTTTAGGCATACTTTTATAACGTTGTTGTTTAGGAAATTGAGAAAAGAGTTTAGTTATACTGAAACTTGTGATCAACTAATGTTAATTACAGGGCATTCTACATTAAAAGCACTTAAAGAATATTTAAAAGATATTGATGCTGAACTTCCAGAAGATTATAGCGGGTTGTTGGTGATTTAAAACGGATTTGTACTTTATTTTTTATTGAGATATAAGTTGCCTCTAGAAAGAATAAGACTTCTATAGTGATTCTTTAACCTTTGTTTCTTAGTCATAGGTTTTAGGGTCTTTTTAAGAGTAGACTTATCCTTTTTCTGTTTTAGAATAGTTTCTAAATCTTCTATGGATAAACCCTCTAATAAAGCATTTAATATTTTATCACTGGTTAAACTCACTATTATTTTACCTCTTTATATTGTTGTAAAATAAGTGAGAAACTATCCTGTAGATTTAAACTAAATCTAGGTGACTGTAAATAACCTTACTTGTCATATAATGGCAGTCAGTGTAGCCGTAAAAATAGGATTAAATTATTGAATTTACTTAGCATTTTCTTTAAATTCAAGTAACATACCTTTGTAAAGCCAATTAAACTCTACTGTTACTTTTTTTTCTTTAACAATGCAGTGTAACATAATATCTAATGGCTGTGCTGCTACATTTTCAAATTCTTTGACGAATTTTAGTACTTCTTTCAATCCTTGATCTACTACAAGTTCATATTGCCCATTTTTAAGTTTAAGTGAACTAATATTAAAAAAGAAGTTCAATAAAAAAAACACTGATAACATTTCATCATATCTCATTGTAAATTCATTAAAACCATTAATTAAAGTGTTATATTCTAAAATTACACTCATAACTATGGCTTCTTGTGAATCAATGTTTTCGTAAGTTTTTTTATCCACAATTAAGCCGTCATATTTTTTTAAGAATTCTAATAGTTTTCTAGAGTCTAAATTTAGGTCAAAAATGTCTGCTGGCTTTGAAGTGTTTGGATTTGTCGTAATTGTCTTTAATATTTTCTCACCATCTAGTCCTCCTAAAAGCATCATAAAATTATCCAAGCTTAATTTGTACTTAAATTCGTCTAATTGTATCATTAGATTACTAATTTTCATATGTTTTTCAAATTCAAAATTTTTCTGTTTAATTTTTTTAACATCAATATTTATTTTAGTTCTTATAAGATTAGATAAAGCTTCTGGTGTATATCCATAATCATAGGCTGTATCTTTTAATGTATTACCCTTTTTTATACTTTCTACACAGCACAGTAGTCTAAATCTCTCGGCTATTTCAAAGGGTGTATATTTCGAATATTCTTTAAATATTCTATCAAAGTGTCTTTTACTATAAGGGACTACATCGTTTATAGTTGAAGGTTTAATTTTTCCCTTTTCCGGGACATCATGATTTTTTATAAAATCTATAAATTTTGAAACTATTTCGTCTTTGTTATCCATAGTACAATTTTATTGACTTTAAAATTAAACAAGACAATCTATATGGACATTTTTTAAAAAATAGTCCTAAGGAAAGTTGTTAGGATTATCTCTTACAATTGTAGTATTAGAACATCCAATCTTAAATTTTCTTCACTGAATTAGCAACAAATTCTTCTTGAGCCTTTGTCACCAATTCTTAAAAATTCAAGATTGGACTAATACATTTTAAGGGGTTAATAATAAATGAAGCCTTTATCGTTTTTCGGGACAGCGAAAAACGGGTAGGATATAAGCATTTCTAATTTGAAATCTTTTGCTTATATCGCTTAACTCACCGTACACGATAACACAAAACCCTTCAAAAGAACTGCTAAATATCCTAATAGAACTTGTCAAGACTATACAAGTTTTCTAAAGAAATGAGGTATCTACTTCCTTGAAAATACAAGTATTTTACTACGTCGCAAACACTCCTAATTTCTCTAGAAAAGTCTTGACAAAACCTACTTCATTTATTGTGCTATGCACGCAAGAAACAAACAAACACCCCTTAAAATTTAATGAAAGGGTTTGAAATTCTTAAAACGTGAATTATGGTATCATTGAAAACATTAAAAGAATACGACTTCAACAGGATAACGGATTATTACGAGTACATCCTATTGTCTATTGTAAACGGACAACGAAAACAAGCAGAAAGACTTACTAAAAAGCTATCTACTACTCAAAAAATAGATGCTTTTGAGTATTTGGAGAATTACCCTAACAAAGCAGCTTTAGAATGCAAAACTCTCATTTTAAATAGCATTTAACCTTACTAGTACAACTTGAAAAATCATACAATGAAAATTCTAAATAAAACAGCCACTAATATCTTTTTAAGGTTAGTAGCATTAGCCAAAGAAAATAACGGATATGTAAAGCTAGATAATAAAAAAGGAGTTATGCCTTTAATTGTCGAGAAAGTTGAGGAGATAGAGAATTATGAAATATACTCCCTTGCTCATTATGGTGCACAAAATGGAGATTTAATGGCAGACCCTGAAATGTGTTTCCTTTTAGCCCAAAATGACAAAGACACCATAGTAATGCCTTACAGTTTTCGTAACGATTATATGGGCATAGACCAAATAGACTTATTTATTGAGAATGGAAAGATAAAAGGGATTAGGCATAAGGCAGTAGCTAAGAATGTTGCCTTTGCTAATATATGGCTTAAGAACATACAAAATCAACAACTAATTTAAAATCAAAATGTATGAATGTTCGTGAAGAAATCAAGCAAAAAGGAGAGACTATTTTACAAGGCAACGAAGGAAGTTTAAAAGTAATTTTTAATAACCTAATAGGTGAGAATATAAAAGGAGTACTATATCAAGAATACCTTAAAAATATAGCTTTCAATATAGGTTTTGATTATGGTAAAATAATGTTTTTCAAAGATCGAAAGCTAATTGAAATAGGAATAATAAAAAAACAAGCGTGATTATGAAAGTCTTACCAAATACAATTATAAAAATACTGCTACTTCTAGCACTAGGATATTTACTATTAAATATCATAACAAAAGAAGCAATTGTTGTTATTGCTCTTCTAGCTACAGTTTCTATAGTACGTCGGTTGTTCAGTTTTGCTTTTTCATTGTTATTTATAGTGGTTAAATGGGCTTGTATTATAGGTGGGATTACTTTGTTAGTATCAATTATTTGATAGCTAAAGAAAATGAAATGAGTAGGTATTTTTCAAGTGAATTGCCCAAATGAATATCGAAGGGAAGTTTACAAATTACGATTCAAAAAAATAAAAATAATGAAATTACAAGTCAACGAAATAAAGATTAGTTATAAACAAGGTTTACCATCTTCTAAATGGTTAAAAATTAATAGTTCAGATTCTGCTGCTCAATTACTTTTCGAGCATTGGGATAAAGACACTATCGGGATTCAAGAAAGCTTCAAAGTACTTTTATTGAACAATAGTAATAAGGCTAAAGGTATATATCAACTTTCACAGGGAGGAATTACCTCTACGTTAATAGATCTTAGAATTTTGTTTGCAGTTATTCTAAAATCGTTATCCGTAGCTGTAATTTTAGCACACAACCACCCAAGTGGAAAACTAAACCCTAGTGAGGCAGATCAAAACCTAACAAGAAGAATTAAACAAGCCGCAGAGCTATTTGATATTAAGGTTTTAGACCATCTTATACTTGCTCCTAATGGTAATTACTACAGTTTTGCAGATAACGGAATTTTGTAAACTATAAAACTAAATTATAGCTTGTAATCACATGCTAAATGAAGAGAAATTCATTGAGTATATGATTTTTAAAAAATAACTAATTAGTGAATTAAAAAAGGAGGTATTTTTATGTACCCCCTTTGAACTTCTTTTCTTTAATAATTGCGAAGAAAGAAAAGAAGCAAAAGAACTTCGCTTGGACGAATTGTTTTTTCTTTATTTTCAATACATCTAGTACAGATAGACTCTTTTAATTTCTTCCAATTAAGATTTAAAAATTGATTTTTCTAAAAAGGGATATGCCTTCCTAATAGTAATATCATTTTCCTCACTCTTAAAAGGCTTTCCTATTTTGCCCCAAAAAAATTACCTAGCGTACAACAATTCAAGAAAATTGAAAATTAATCGTCCGTTTGTATCTGTGTTCTAAATTCAAAACTCACCTTTTCAGATTGCCCAAAGTTGTCTTCTATATATACATCAAACTGATGATTTCCTGTAGAATTAGCGGTGTAATATAACCGAAATGTATCTTTGTTTAAAGGATATAAATCATTAGGGATTTCTAATGGTTTATCTTCTAAAAATAACCATCCTTTTCCTTCATTTTGAAAAAAACGAATCTTAAAAGTAGCGTCTTTATAGTCTCCTTGTTTGTCTAAAGTACAACGTATCTCTACGGTTTCATTTTTAACAATCTCTTCAGGGATTGGTAAATGGGTTAATTGGTACGAATAGGCTTTTTGAATATCTAATTCTTCCTTGCTACAAGCAGTAGCCAATATGGAAGAAATAATAAAGATAAAGAGCCCTAAAACTGATATGATTTTCATTTTATTTTAAATTTTAATTTATAAATACGCGTGTTCCTATCCCGAACTGTGATTGCCATTGTGCCAATCCACTTTTGGGTATATAGTTTACTTCAGAAAAAGCAAACAGTACCCAATGGTTTGATAGGTAGGTTTCAATTGAAAGTGTTGCTTTTCCTCCGTAAACAAATCCAGAGCTGTTGTTAAGCGTTGCTCCATCTTGTAATAATGAGGTGTCGTTATTAAATACTTCGTAGCCAGCTATACCTGAGACTCCTGTATACACTAAAAAATTCTTTTGATAATTACTAAAAGTTTGTAAAAAGTACCCGATGTTCCCATTATAAAAATCGTAGGGTAACCTTTGGTTTTTGTAGTCAAAAGTTTTTCGCTGATACGCTGTTTCAAACTTCCAGTAATTCCCTTTTTTGGTGTTAGTAATTACCCCTAACTGAAAACTAAAATTTTCTGATATAGCATCCGTTGAGTTTGTAGGAATTGCACCAGATAGTTGTATAGCCGTTTCGCCTCCCAATAAACGTTGAGTATGAACAGGGCTTATAAGTAGTATGAGCCCTGTTAGAATTATGAATCTTATTCCCATCTCAACTGTAAATTTTCAATAGTACGAGCTTTATCCCAATCTTTACTTTCTAATAGAAAAGTTTGATGCCTACCTCCATTCTTTTCAAATACACTTACTTCTAACAGTTTGTCATTAGGTAAAGTCATTTTTCCCAAACAAAATACGGTACGTTCCTTACTTTTTTTATCCACCTTATCCATGGAATGAAAAACACGAACTGGAGAAAGAGGTACTTCTTGTATGGCTGTTTGTTTCAAAAGTTTTTTATCAACTACTTTAAAACTAATGAAGTCGATCTCAAAAGGTGTTTTAGAACGATTTTTTAGTTCTGTGTGGAAATACAGCAAGCCTTTTTCTACATACAAACCTTTTAATCGAAATTGAATTCGTGCTTTTTTTGCCCCAATATGACGGATATGCGTGTCATTATTATTGTAAATAGTGCGCATTACTAAATCTACCCAACGAGGAGACTCATTGCCTAATTCTTCGAAAAATACAGTTTGCTTATTGGGTTGTACTTGGGCATCTTTTAATACCACCTCGTTCATGTCAATATTGAGTTTCTCGGGTTCATCAACATACTTCACATTAAAGGCATAAAAACTCCCATCCGCACAAATAACAGTAAGACTTGTTTCGGTATCAAAATATTCTTTGTTGGCTTTGATACGCAGTACATTTTCTGCTTGTTTTGCTTTTCCTGCAATAATATTATTACTACCCAAATCAACATAGCGAATAGGAGATTTGAATAATAGATGTGAGGTTTTATGGAAACTAACTTCTAGTCCAAAAGGAACAATCATTTCTTGATAAGAAAAAGGCTGGCTTAATCCTTTAAACAAGTCATTAGATGCTTTTTCTTGTGCGGTTAAACTGCTACATATCATTGTGAAGATGATACTTGCTAAAATTAAATGTTTCATACGATTTAAAGTTTGTGATACTGTGTAAGCAGTATCGGTTAATAAAAAATTATTGTACCTCAGAAAGCAATAGAACATCGTGTCCTGCTTTAATGGTGATTTTGGTTTGTTGGATTTTGTTTTTTAGATAATTAGAAGTGCCTTGTATAGCCCCTCTTCCTAAATCAGTTAAGAGCTGCTCAGATGCCGAATTATTAAGTGTAAAACCATTCCCTGATGCATTACCTAAACTTGTTAATACTTCTTTGACAGCATTTTGCTCTAGTGTGCCAGGAACAGAAATTCCTTCTTTTCCATCCAAAGCATACACATTAAGTGCTACAGGAACTAATACCCCTTTGTACTGTATCGAAGCAATAGAAAGCTGCAAACGATTCCCTTCCAATTTCGGTGTAGCGATTAGTATAGTTTGTGTAGGGACAACTATATTGGCTACTTGTATAGGTTCTAAAAGCCGAATAGGTACATCTATTCCTTTAGTAATTTCCATAGTTTGATGTATACAAGCCTTGATAGTATTGCGCTTTATTTGCTGTGTAGTTCCTACAGGAGTTGAAAATAATTGCCCATTAGCCCAATTACTTTCTTGTAAACTTGACACGATACGCTCTTTGTATTGCTGTACTGATTTTACATGTCGTTTTTTTGTGCTTCCACTCAAAGGAGATACGTTCATTCCTTGGGCATTTGTAGGTAAATATTTTGCTGCCATTTGATAAGACTTTTCCATTAAAGCCAACTGGCGATCTTCATTATTAATGGTATTGTCTTTGGAGTTTAATTGCTTTTTTAATGACTCTATTTCTTCCTGTAAAGCTTTAGTTTCAGTATCATCTTTCATATAAAAATTATCTAAGGTTTGATGCATACTTTTATAGGCAGTAACAGAAGAACCAATAGCACTATTAGATGATTTGAAGGCATTAGATTTATTTTCAAGAGTATCTGAAGTATTTTGAAATAGATCTGAAAGTGTTGCCATTTCTAATTTTTTACGAGCTTGTTCTTCTTCGAACTGCTGCTTTTCATAAGCTGATTGTTTATCATCTAGTAGTCCTGTATGTGCAGCTTCTGGAATAGAAATATTCATTCCATGATTTTCATTGATTAATGCTTTTTTATCGTTACTGCCAGTAGCGAACAATAGATACATTACTCCTATAAACAAGAAGGAAAGCCCTGAGTAAACCAGTATTTTTTTATGCTTTTCTTGCAGTTGTATAGGTTGCTTTTTGTTGTTATTTGGATTTTGTTTCATCTTATTTTGATTTAAAAATTAGAGTCATAAACCACTTTATGAGAATGTGGTTATAACCACCACCAAAGTGAGTAGGATATAGCTTATAAAAAGTATCCATAGTAGCACTTTGGCTTGTCGATTTGTTAAACTTTCACATTGGTTTCGAAGCCATTTTGCTATTCTTTGTAGGCATAGTAAACTCATCGCTTGATAGTTTGGATATCAGTATTTACTAATACTCTAAAGCCTTCAATAGTAAAACCTTGAGGGTTGTTGTCTGAACGAACAGAATTGACGAGTTGGCAAGTAGTTACTAAACTTCGCTCTGTTTTGTTACTTGCTCTTATAATCCATTGCTTGGCATGCAATACCATTTCATAGGGATAGGTATTAAAATTAGTTTGAATACTATCCACTACAATACGCTGATGAATATTTCCAGAAATGATACGATTGTAATACCCTTTTTCAGAAAGGTCTTTGTAATAATCAAAAGCACTTTTGTCTGCCATGAATAAGGCTCTTTTGATATTGGATTCAATAGCTTTATTATCAGGAGCAAGTGTAAAAAATAGTTCATGAAACCTACGCATATGCTCTCTAGCTTCCACAGGTCTATTTAAGGATGCATCTTGGGATAATGCTAACATCAAAGACTTTCCTTTGTCTAGCACATAAATTTTTTCACGTTGTGCTTCGGCAAATCGGTAGGAACTAAATATGCTGTAACCTACAATTGCTGTACACAAAACAATAAAGAGAATACTTAATAAGCGGATTTTCTTAAAACTACTTTCTACAGTAGTTAAGGTTTTAAATTCTATATGTTGTTTCATCTTATTTTATTTTTAATCGCCCTCGAATATTTCCAGAAGTAGCCCCTGCCGTAGCTCCAGCTAAATTCCCTGCTTTCTTAGAAGATTGATTTATATTTCTATTGTAGTTCCCCATTCCACCAGCTTGAATAACCCAATTTGCTACCGTTGGAATCGAGAAATAGCCAATGATTCCGATAAGCATGAAAACCGTATAAATTGTATTTGAGCCATCAGGGATATAGTTAGGGTTAGATAGTGCTTCAATATCTTTGGTAAGCATGAGTACTTGAATTTTACCAAGCATAGCTCCAAACAAATTGGCTACAGGTAACCAGAAGTACACACTGATATAGCGGTTAAGCCATGCAGTAAGTGTAGATTGAAAACCATCCCAAATTGAAAGCGCAAAAGCTATTGGACCAAGAATAGAAAGTACAATAAGGAAGAATGTACGGATGGTATCAATAATTAAAGCAGCCGCTTGAAAAATAAGTTCTAATAGGGAACGAAATGCATCTCTCATGCTTTTTTCAAGTTTATACATTCCTTTCTCTACATGCATTCCAGCCATAGTAGCCAAGTCTGAAGGAGACCAACCTAGCGATTCCAGTTTTTTATCAAACTCTTCGTTACTGATTAAATAAGCGGTTTCAGGATTTCTGAGTAAGGCTTCTCGTTCAAGCCTATCTTTTTGCGCTTGATAAGATTGCATATCAAAAGTCTGCGTTTCTAAAATGGTCGCTGTTCCCTTGATCACAGGACTGAGGACACTATTAATTGTTCCAAGCACTATAGATGGGAAAAAGAGGATACACATTCCTATAGCAAAAGGGCGTAGCATAGGATATACATCAATAGGTTCTGCTCTTGCTAATGATTGCCATACCCTTGCAGAAACATAGAACAATGCTCCCAAACCAGCGATGGCTTTTGCAATACCTATCATATTACTACACAAAGGCATCATTTCGTCGTATAAACTTCGTAATACTTGATGTAGATTGTCGAAATCAGCAATTAAATACATAACTGTTAGATTTTACCAATTACGTTCGTTAGCTGTTCCATATAAAGCCAATACACGTTTCGTATTGCCTTTTTCCTTTGCTCTCAAATAACTAACTCCAATATTTTTTCGGGTGTAGTAATTCACTAAATCCCTATTGGCTTTAATTTCTTTGTAAATACGATCTATAATATCCATACGCTCCTTATCATTCATGGATAAGGTTGAAGGATTTATAATCTTTTTTAACTCTTTTACTAAGCTGCCACTTTCTTCTAATAGCTTAGAATATCCAAATGCAATAGCAGAAAGTTCTTGAGGTGCGTAATTTTCATCATTAAGCATTTTTTGAAAATTATTTACGTAGATATCTGAAATTTCTCCAACCATAAGAACTGCTTGTTGTACCCTTCGAGCATCTTTAACCAAATTGTTTACACGCTTTAGTTTGTCATAATACTTTTTCCCTTGCTCATAGATTTTTACCGTTTCTTTGAAATTGTTTATCATGTTGGTAGCAGTGGTAGAAGTTTGTACAATTTGCTGTGCAGTATTGGCAATCCCTTGTGCCAAATTAGTAGGGTCGGTAACCACCCATTGTGCTTGTGTAGTATAAAAACCGATCATACACAATATGCTGAATATGTATTTTTTCATGATGTATATTTTTAAAAATTAATGTTGCTTTTTACCTCTATTACAAGAGGTTTTGATAAGATTATCTTCGTTGTTCTGCCAATTGCTTAATCGCAGATTCGATATCTCCTCCTTTGGTTTTAGCAAGTTCTAAGACCTTCATTTTTTCGGTTTCTTCAGTAGTGTAGGTCAAGTATTCTTCGGCACTTACTTCAGTAGCATAAACAGCCGACTGTGTTCCGCCTAATCCAATCCAAACTTCTTTGTATAATCGGCTTGGATGATTGTTTAGGTTTATGGATAAAATCTGTGCTTTCTCTTTTTCGGTAAGCCCCAACATTTCTTGAATACCATCGAACTTATTCATGTATTTGCGCTGATCAAGAAGTATCTTACAATCCGAATTATTAATAATGGATTCTTTAACAATAGGAGATTGAATAATATCATCTACTTCCTGAGTAACTACAATAGCTTCTCCAAAAAACTTTCGTACGGTTTTAAATAGATACTTGATGTACTCCGCCATGCCTTCCTTGGCAATAGCTTTCCATGCTTCTTCAATTAATATTAGTTTGCGAATTCCTGTGAGTCGTCGCATCTTATTAATGAATACCTCCATGATGATAATGGTCACTACAGGAAATAGGATTTTATGATCCTTAATGGCATCTATTTCAAATACAATAAATCGTTTGGTCAACAGGTCTAGTTGCTCAGTTGAATTAAGTAAATAATCGTATTCCCCACCTTTGTAATAAGGCTCTAATACATTTAGGAAATTGGCTAAATCAAAGTCTTTTTCTCGTACTGATTTTTCCTCTAAAATGGTTTTGTAGTCTGTTTTGGCAAATTCATAAAACCCATTGAAAGAAACTTCTGTGGTATTATCTTTTTGAATTTTTTTAATGAATAGGTTTACAGCATTTGATAAGGCTACTTCCTCAGAACGTGAAGCGGGTTCGTCGTCTCGCTTCCACAAGGTCATAATAAGTGTTTTGATACTTTCTCTTTTTTCAATATCAAACACATTATCATCTGTATAAAATGGATTAAACGCAATAGGATTTTCTTCCGTATACGTAAAATAGACTCCATCTTTACCACCTGTTTTTTGACGAACGAGTTCACATAATCCTTGATAACTATTACCAGTATCTACTAATAACACATGTGTTCCTTGTTCGTAATATTGACGGATTAAATGATTCGTAAAAAAAGATTTTCCACTTCCTGAAGGACCCAAAATAAACTTGTTTCGGTTGGTGATGATTCCTTTTTTCATTGGTAAATCAGAAATATCTAAATGGATGGGCTTGCCTGTTAATCTGTCCACCATTTTTATTCCGAAAGGAGATAAGGAATTGCGATAATTTGTTTCTTGGGTAAAGAAACATAACGCAGGGTCTATAAATGTGTAAAAGCTTTCTTCCGCAGGAAAGTCACCTGCATTGCCTGCCATACCTGCCCAATATAATGTTGCAGTATCTACTGTATTATGATGAGGACGACATTCCATAAGAGCCAACTGACTACCAACATCATTTTTGATTTGTCTTAATTCTGCTCGGTCATCACTCCAAGCCAATACATTGCAATGGCATCGTACCGAGGTTAGCCCATTTGAATGTGCTTCATTGAGGTAATTCTCAATCCACTCTTTATTGATTTGATTACTTCGGCTATACTTACCTAGTGAGTGCATATTACGTGCTGATTTTTCAAACTTGCGTAAATTCTCATCGCTGTTATCAATAAAAATATATTGGTTGTAAATGTGGTTGCAGTTCAATAGCAATCCCACTGGCGAAGCAAAAGATAATCGACAGTCACTACGGTCTGTAGATAATCGTTCAAAACGTTTATCAGTACTTACTTCATTTGGTAAATCTTCAGTATCTGATAGAGTATGTAAGCATAGGATCTTATCTCCAACTTTTACCTCATCCATGCCTAAATGAATATCTTGTAGTGTAAAATTATCTTGCTCAGAAGTAAGCGATAAATATTCTTCTAAAAGCCCCTTTTTAGTTGCTGATCCAACAATGTCAGAATCCGTCAAACGCTCCAAGCTTACAAAACCAGAATCATTAATAATACGTTCAAACTGATCTACCGATTCTATAAATTTGAGCATAGCTTCTTTGTCTTGAATCTCCTTTGAAATTAAATGCTTGCGGGTGAGTGTTGAAAAACTACTTTGACGACGCATGCGCTCTTTGGTAGTTTTAGTCACATAGACGTAACAATGATGTGCTAAAAAAGGACGCTCATTAAAATGCTTTTCAAAACTTCGAGACAAAAAACTTAAATCATCTTTTTGAATCTCTGGTTCATAGTTTTCTTTTAGATACCAATCCTGTTTATGGACAATACTGAAATCTGGTAATACTTTAATGGCTTTATGCCATGCAGCATGGATCGCTTCATATTCTTTTGCCGTAATGGTAAATAGCTCGGGTAAAGTAACTTTAAAAGCAATGGTAATATCTGCATCCTTGCTTAAAATACAATTATGTTCTACTGCCCAGATCGGAAATTTATCAGCAAATGGACTACGTTTAGCTATTGGTCTCATATGCTTTGATTTTGAGAGTTGATAAGAGACAGTATCGTGTAATTACGGCTGATAAATTTCGGATGCCTTTTACGAGCTGAAATTTTCATTAATCCATGTTCTCCATATTTCGTGTTTAGCTCAAAAGTTTTCCATATCAAAACTCCTGCACTAATAAGCCCTAGTATTAAGCACACATATTGGTTTATACCAATCATATATAGTATGACTATGGCAATAAAAAGTCCCAATAATCCACCAGCAAAGATGAATAGGTATTGTGCTTTTAAACCTTTGAACTCTACGGTTCTTCCTATGCCTTTATTGATTTGAAAGCTAGCCATAGTTTACAGGAAAAATGAGCGTAAAATGGTTGCAGAAACAATTAAGAAAATACATGCTCCAAACCATGAAGCTGCTGTTTTAGAAGTGTCAGGATCGCCTGATGAGAATTTGTTATATACTTTAACCCCACCAATTAATCCAACTACTGCTCCAATAGCATAAATAAGTTTTGTAGCGGGATCAAAATAAGAAGTGACCATTTGTGTAGCTTGGTTAATACCGCCTACACCATTTTGTGCTTGTGCTTCTATTCCATATAATAAGAAAGCAGCTAGACTAAAGATTATTTTATAAATTTTAGTTTTCATAATGTGATAATTTTTTAGTGAATTGAATACCTAGAAATCCCTGACTGATTCAGGAAAAAGTGATGAGCAGTAAAAAATTATCCGTACTCAAAATGCTGTTGTAGAAAGCGTTTTTCTTTCATTCGTGTATATTTTATAAGCTGATTTTTAGCTTGTTTTACACGAATGTATTTTGAGAATACAGCCCTTTTTAAGAAGCTGTTTTTATGGCTTTAGTTGGCTGTTAGAGGTAGTTTTTGGAAAGTGAAGTAGTATTTTTATAGTTTCCTTTAACAGTTTTTGGCTGTCCTTTACAGCAATAATATAGTCAGCTTGCTGATTTATTATTCTATTCTAGGAGGGTGGACTACCAAGGCTTCCCTCATCCGAAATAGCTAAATGTTTCGTTGTTACTTTACCATTTGATTTGTGCTACAAAATACAGGTGTCATGTTTTAAGTCCTAAGGTTGAATCGTATTTTGTATACCTATTTGGAAATTTCAGATTGGTATGAGATTCATTTTTTGTTGCAGAGTGTACTACTTATAATCTAACAAAAATTACAAGAATAATAAAAAGTATAACAGATCAGGAGATTTTTGCACAAGCATCAAGAGTTAAAAGAGCTCTTTTGGGAGAGGAGTTTTGGGGTTGTGGATATTATTAAATACTGTAGGTCACCACAGTAATGAAAACGTAATTGTGCAAAATTTCATAAAATATAACTAAAACCTATGGACTAAAGTACCATAGGTTTTTAAATCTGACTAAAGTCAGCAGTACGGAGTAATACGCAAGCGTTACTAAACAAAACGTCATATTAAGTGCGTTAATATGTATTAGTTAATATTTAATCTGACAATTTAGTTTAAATTAGTAATAGATAAATTTAGTCAGATGAGTACCGAAGAAAAGATTTTCAGAAACTAAAGTAAAATGCACTAAAGTACATAGTTTGAACTACATTTGAGACCAATCAAACTAGCATTGTCATATGCTTCAATTTTTAATCTGTCATTTAATTTATCTATAAACGATTTAAATGTTTTTTCTTTATTTATTAAAAACAATATTGTTTGACTATCTATAATATTGTGCACTCCATCAGAACATATTATTAATTCATCTTTTTCTTTAATCATTAACTCTTGATAAGATATGATAGATTTCTTTACATTACCCTGAATAGATCGAGTAACTATGTGAGAAAACTTTGAAGTATTAATTTTCTCTTTTAATACTTTACTATTAGAAAGCTCATTTATTAAATTATGAGGTTTACTTTCAAATATTAGTTTGTTATTTGAATAATGAAATATTTTAACGTCTCCAATCCAAAAACATTTAGCGATTCCTTTTGATAATATAACCGCTCCTAATGTAGCTCCCATTTTCGTATGCTTTTTCTCTTGATATTGTCTTATTGCAAGATTTGCTTTATTAATTGCTTTTTGAATAGTTTCTTTAGTTATCTTGTCTATATTTGATAGAAAAGTCAGTACACTTTCAGCTGTTATTTGTGCTGCGACCTTACCATTATCATAACCACCCATACCATCTGCTATGAGATAGAGATATGTTTCTGAATCTATATTGTTTATAATAATTACGTCCTCATTAGTTTTTCGCTTCCCTTTATGACTTATAGTAAATGTTTTCATTGATTACCTGTAGCTTGAATTGTACCTCCTCCATGTTTCGTTACTCTTGGTCTAGTAGAAATTTTAACCGGTTTAGACGAAACACTTTTTTCAGTAGCTTTAGTAGCCCATAAAAAACCTTCTCCTGGAGTCAAGGCACTCATGTCTGCTGGAGTTAGTATTGATAACTGAGTAATAGACTTTTGAATATGTTTTAACCATTGAGGACTATTAAACTTATGTAATAGAACTACCGAACTTAATTCAATAATTTCATTTGGTAAACTTGGAGGATCCTGACTTGCAATCATAATACTCACACCTTTGTGTCTCATCTCTCGAATTGAAGTTACAATATTTCCAGTGAGATCCTTATTGTCCATATACTTATGTGCCTCATCAAATACAATAAACTTGTTAAAGTGTATACCATTAACATTCTTAACCGCTGAAAATATATTTAGCATTATAACAAATAGTCCTAAAGCCTCATCTTTCACGATGAACTCATCTCTTAAATCAACAACTATTAACCTTCCAGGCTTTAATACATCTTTCATAGTAAATTGATCATCGATATATTCTCTTGCAAAACTTAGTTTTTGTCTGGCTAAGGCTTTTTGAGAGTTACTAAGTAATTCAGAATTTTCAACACTTTGAGATAAAGCATCTATAGTAATATTTGCTCTGTGTTCTTTCATAATGGCCTTCAACTGCCTGATATATGTAGAATCATTGCCAATTGCTCCTAGAATGAACATCCAATCTTGGACATTAAGTTCCTTTGAATTAAAAGCAATTGGTAGTACCTCAATGGAAGGATATTCAATTTTTCGTTGGTTTATTTTATCCTTTGGTGTTAATATAATTACATCTTCTATGTTGTCGGGTTCAGCACCATATCTCTCCTTCAATTTGGCAAGTTCATTTTCTTTGTTATTAGGTAAAACCATAGATGTGAATTCAGGTTCATAATCCATACTTTCACTGTAGTGAAAAATCACACCTGCAAGTGGTGAAGGTAAAACGTTGATATTATTAAATTGCTTTAAAACCATTTCTGAGATAGTTCCAATTGTATAGCTTTTTCCACCACCTTGAACGCCAAAAAGGCTAATGGTATTTGTTTCGCTTAAATCAATAGCAATTTTCTTTTTAGTAATGCTTTCCCCCAATATTCCAAATTGATCACTAGAAGATGTCTTTCCAATTAAAATATCATATTCTGGAATATTGTGGCTAACATTAATCACATTATCATTCAAGCGCTCTGATACGATACTATGTTCTTCCTGTGTTAATTCATACCTACTAGACTCTGTAGAAAGATTTTCAGAATCTTTGGGTAGTTTAATAGGCTTATTGTCTTCTATTTCTTCACCTTGATCAATTATCTCCTCAAGCTTGGATTTGAATTTCTGTAAGAATGGTTTCAACTCACTCTTGTTGCCAAATGCTTTATTCAAGTCTTTATCAAAATCATTTTCTTCAAGTCTTTGTGTGTTCAAATCAGAATCAGGATCAAGAATTTCATCTATTAACTTTCCGCCAAAAGTGAAGAAAACCGAATCATTATCTAAGACTACCTTTTTATGACGATCATTAGCAGCGAAGTCGAAAATTAATCCTAACCTTTTAAACTTGATAGAAAATCCAAGATCAAGAGTTTGAAGAAACGATAGATATTGATTATAAGCTACTGAAGATAGATAATCATACCTATTGGCTCTTTCTAAATAGAACATTAGGAGCGATTTTAACTCCTTGTTTTTAATCTCTCTGTCAAGGCGGTCGAAAGAATTGTTGTATTCTGGATCAAAGTGATTTCGGAGAGCTTCTATAGTATTTTCAATTTGTTCTAGCATTTTCAACCTTAGCGCATCTTTTTCAGTTTCTCCAAGGGATTTCCGACATTTTATCTCTATCACAGCAATTAAAATTTCCTTTTTTGAGGGGGTTATAGAAATTAGTAGATTGTCTGCACGTGACTTGCTGCCTGATGGAAGGCTGTCAAATAAATTCTGATGCAAATCAATTGGAATCAAGAAGGAATCTTTCAACATCCCTTTCTTTTCTAAAACTCTCTTTGTGAAAGCTGAGCCAATAACTTCAAAAGCCTTGTTTTTGGTTGAGTTCAACTGTAAGACAAGGGAGCTACTAACAGCTCTTAAATCTTCAAGTAAAATCTTTATTTTGCGTTCATCGTTTTCGTTGTGGATATCCAAATTAAATTCTTCAAAATGTGGGCCTAATAAACCTAAAACTTCCGATGTTGGTCGTGTAGTTAGAAATGAAGAAATACCCAATGTGTCCTCACCTGGGACATAATCAAGTAAAAAAGGGATTTCTCCATCTTTAGAAGGTTGATCAAAGATTTGAGGCCCAAGATTTTTATCAAAAGTAATTACCCAATCTGAATAGTCGTGAAGGTGGGTGAGAAGCACTTTGTCCATGTCATTTAATCTGAGCTGGGTCGATGGTACAGATGATGTAAATTTTGAAACAAGAGAACTACTCACAAAACTTTGAATATTTTCAAAGAGTTTAATGCCATAAGCTCCAGTGGTATCGTACTTAACAGACAATTTATTTCCTTGAACAAAACGATTCCATTTAACTTTAGCCCCATTTTCCTCAACTACTACAGTTGAATCAGTGATTAAGCCATTTAAGTAAAAATTCCGACCTTCTTCTGATGGTTTAATTAACTCAATAGTAATTGGAAAAGGACTTACTACAAAACTCAAATGAGAAGTGAAATTGCTAGGTTCTTTTAAATAATCTGAAATATTATTAATTGAAAATCTAAGCTTTGGAAATAATCTATTCTTTGATGGTTGAGAAAAGGCTTCTGCTTCCTCTGAAATATTAGACTCCGGATTTATAAGCGTTTTAAGTGCTGCACCATGTTCAATAATTTTATCATTACCCTTGAATATCCTAACCTCATAATTAATATTTTGAAAAGAACTTTCTTTTTCTAACTCTACAAACGAATCCGAAAAAATTTCAGCATCACCAGCATTGAATAGGTTTACTACAAGTTTATCAATATAAGGGTGTTGAGCTAAATAGTTTTTAATGTGGCGCATTATCAACTTAAGGCTAAGGTCTGTTTCTACGTAGTTATCTTTTGTTACATTAAAAAGAAGTCTCAAGTAGTGTCGCAATTGTCTCGAAATAGACGTCATACCATTTTTAGGCTCTTGAGATATTGTATTTAGATATAATCCCCAGCCAAAAGATAGTTCTCCACTATAATAATATGTTTTTTTAGTAGATGGTTCAATCAATACCAGCGGATTGTTTTCTGGAGAGAGACCGCCAGTAAACAAATCCTCGAGATTCTGAGACCAAGAGTCTTTATGTCCTGTAAATTCTTTTGTTCGTTGCTCCCAATTTTCAAAAACTTCTATTAATTGAACTATCCATGTCAACCGAAGTGGATGTAACGGAGAAATAAGTAACGCTTCAACTCTACTACCATCGGGCAATTTACTTTTCACAGTAGAAACATCGATCAGTTGTAATTCAAGAAGAAATGCCTGAAGTTTCGTCTTTTCTTCTAATTCAATGTCATCTGATTCGAGTTGTTTTTTAAGTTTAGATGTCCATTTTGAATATGATTCAATGTATTTTTTAATACCCTCTTTTAATCTATAAACATTAGTAGATTCAAATATTCCATTTCCATTCTCATTAGATTTAGCTATGCTGTCAAAAACTTCCCTTCTAAGCTTAAGAAGTGATTTTGGAGCTATTTCATTTATATCACTTTTCACAAACTCAAGATTTTCAAAACCAATAGCTAGTTTGTTGCTTTTTAAACGTGATGTCACATAACCAATACTCCCTGCATTTTGCAAAAATTTATTTTCTATCTGCCTAAGCTTTGTTGATATATTTATTTGATAATTATGCTTGTCAGAGTAATTTATATGAAAGGTGGAAGAATGTTTTTCCTTTCCGTCGTTAATCCAAATATTAGAAGAATCAGATGGCTCTGGAATTTCTAAATCGTCGCCATTCTTTAGTCCATCAATTCGGTATTTAAAAAATGCTTGTAAGACATTATTCAATTTATCTTTACGTTGATTTTCATCACGTTCTATAACATCTTCAATTACATAATCAAAGTCTATAGAATCGCAGGTCAATTTATAAGGGAAATCACTCTTTTTAGTATTAGGGTTTTCACTTAAAGCCTGTTCCCAAGCCTTTTGAACTTTAGAATCATTAAACTCATCATTTGCGTTGAGCATATTACCGTATTCATCCTCCGCTAAAACCTTTAGAAAATAAGAGCCTTCCTCAATTACATTTGAGTTAAATTCTAAAGTTACATCTCTATATGGTCTATTAGAATTGGAGTTTTTCACTTTCCTTAATACACATATCTCATCGCCATTACTACCATTTACAGCCATAAGCATAATACGGAAGTATTTTAAATCCTTAATGTCTTTAGGGTTTGGATTGGTATGGAATCTTACTTTGAGTTTGGTTGATTGCCCATTTTGAGCAAATAAAACGTTAGTGCCATTTTCAATTTTTAATTCTTTCGATTTAATCTCATCAGTAATTAACTTTATGTGCGTAAAGTCTAAATCAGGAATTGGCCAGTTAGAAAAATTTAGATTACTATAGTTTTGATATATACTTGCGCAAATGTCTTGTGAACTCTTGACATTCTTCTCAGCTTTTAAAAAGTCAACAATTTCTTTTTGTTTAGAATCATTTTCAAGCCGTAATTCTGCGATGCGATCGTATAGTGGTTTGTTGAATGCAGACAAAAGCTTAACACTCTCTCTATTAAAATTTAGTCTGGACCTAATTTTTTCTGAATGCTCTAAAAGAATTGAATCAGGGATTAGGGAAAGATGATATAAATTATCACCAATAGATTTAAGACTGTAATTACTTTCTGATACCGCTATCAAGTATTCGATTATCTCGGAGTTTGTTGGGGTAAGATAATTGATGATGTCTGATGAGATCAAATCTTCTATATCATCAGGAATTTCATCTATTAAAGTGTTAACTAATTCAGCTTCTATTCCTTCTAATGATATTTCTTTAAATGTTGCGTTGCCATATGAGTCTTCTGCAGCGGTACGGCTATTTGAAGGAATGAGAATTAATAAAGGTTTGTCTTGTTTATTTCTAAGCTCGATTAGTTTAGTAGCTGATATATATCGATTATCAGTATTATCATTTTCTGAAACTATAAAAAGGTCTAAGTGAGGATGTTTCTTATTTACTTCTTCCCATAGGTATTCAAGTTCTGATTTACCCAAGCCAGTAATTTTCATACAATGACCTGCTACTGCACGTTCAAAATCATCTTGATGCAGTTCAAGAATTAGTGCAATTAATTTTCTATAATATGTGTTTATGGTTATTGTATCCATATATTAGTTCTTTAATTCGTAACGAGGACGTATTCTTTGGAGGATATACGCATCACTCAAATCATTATAAAAGCCTATCTGACGTAGTTTTATCTTAAAGGCTTCTACATTTTCCTTAAAAGCCAAATGAGTAGTTAGATCAACGTCTTTAAATCTATCTTCTTCAAGTCCATTGATGATAAGCCCGTATCTCTCCCTAATATTTTCTATTAACTTTTCAATAGATAGTGTCTTAGTAGTAAAATGGTCGTCTTGCACATCGAGTACCAATATTTGAACTAAAGTTTCTAATAATCGTGTTCCTAATACAAAACGGCGTGGATGTTTTTTGCTACGCCCTTGAGACATAAAACCTCTTTCAGTATTTTTTTGTGATAGATTATCGATTAATTGTAAGTGGTAACGATACTGGTATGTTCCACGTGATTTTACAATCAGCTCAATATATTTATCAAAATACGTATCTTCATATTTCACCATATCTTTTATAAGTTCTCGATCATCATCTTCCAGAGAGTTATATAGGTTATCCCACTGAGTTTCAAAATACATCTCAAATCCATCAGGTTTTTCTGATAGTGCTTTAAGCGCTTTATCTAAGTTTGAAGAATTAGTCTTTTCTAACTTAAGTCTTCTCAATGCAGCATTTACTTGAAAGGTTGCTTTAATGTATTCATAAACACTGTTAGTTAAGTTTTCTGCATCACTGCTCGCAAGTTTTGAAATTTTACTTTCATTATCATCTGTAGTATCAATAACAATGCTCCAGTTGTCCTGAACTTCAGTAGAACCATCTTTAACCATCTCTGGGAGCAGATATACAAGTTTTTGAATGTAAAGAGATAGATGAAATGAGGTGATGGTCTTTAAATAATCAACAACAACATTTCTGGGAATCTTCCGTTTATATACCAGTAAACGACGTACATCATCACAGTATAGTTTTGCCTGCTTATCTAAGAGTGGCTTAATTTGATTTAAGGAGCTATTTGTATCAAGAAAACCAGGCTTCACATTTTTTATTATATGTAATAAACCAAGGCTGTCAACGTCTAGTCCATCTTGAATATTTATTTTATTAGTAGTATTATCCCAACCTTCCATTAAAAAGCTCTTCAACTCTTCTTTAACCTTAGGGTTAGCACCTAACATTAAATACACCTGATCTGCAGTATTATAATCTCTATTATGTGCGGCATTTCTAACACGATAACTTTCAAGATGTATAGGTCTTAAGGAAGAGATTTTTTCTTTGTCTAAGTTTCCTCTAAAAACCATATTAACTAGATTACTTCGCATCCATAACTCAGCAGCTTCTTTGTTCTCACTAAACCCTTTTACCGAATCATTTTCTTCTAATTTAGAAAAAACCCTCTGGAGCGTTTTTAAATCGATAAACGAGTTACTCCTTGCTCTTTGTCTTGGTCTCATTCCGTTATGTTTTAACAGCATAAAAAGATTCACAAAAACATTATCAATTTTAACAGCTTTAGCGTCACCGGCATAGATGAGTTCATTTCTTAGGACACTTTCTTCTTTGTTTAATTTTATCGCCATAACTATAACTGCATTGATTTTATACTAAGTTGATTCTTAGTGTTTTTACTAATTTCATAAAACTCTATATTATCTCTTGTAACAATCACTTTGTCATATGATAGATTTTCAAGTAGATTTTTGAAAATTGTAAGCTCTACAAACTTTCCTCTGATATCGTTTAGAGAGGGGCTGTAACCTTTTTGAATAAAGTAGAGCATTTCAAATAAATCTAATGAGATTAATAACTCTATGTGCTGCTCTGTTTTATGCCTAAATACTAGACTATCAGGTTCATATTCTAGATATTTTACTAGATGATCTGTTCTACTTACAAATAGCTCAAAATCATTCAAATCAAATAACCTAAATGACTTGCTAAATGGATCATTTATTTCGGATGAGCTTAAAACTAAATTTTTACTCCAAATAGAAGAATTCTTACAACCTTCATTCATAGAAATTGCCTGCGATAGTGACATTTTAAGTTTAAGCAATGAATCTTGTGATAATTGAGTAAACAAGCTTGGTAAAATCTTCTTAATTAAACCTACATTATGAGAAGACTTAAAATCTGTCCAACTAGTTGCCTTATAATATTCAAATGGCAGAATTTCATAAAACTCTGTACTCTCATTTTTAAGACTTATTTGTTTAAGAGCAATAGATTCTTTTTGAACTATATATTTTATTTGTTTTAGGCATGCTTTCTCGAAAGCGGAAGTATCATTAAAGTCTTCTTTATTAAAAGACAGTTTAAACTGATTTGATTCGTCTTCTATGTTTACATAACTCAGTACAACATCAGAAACACTATTCAATTTATCAATATTTAAAGCTTTATAGAAGCTTAAAAGTGATTGACATGGTAAGCGCTTTTTGTAATTACTAATTCTCCCTTCAAAATATTGATGTCTTATGTATGACTTTTGAAATGACTTAATTTTTTCTAGCAGTTCATCAGTTTGCTCGTGAGCAGGAGCCCAAATTTTATTTGCATTAAAATGATCGACCAAATCAAATGACCTATCAGAAAACTCCAAGTACTGTCTTTTACTGTGCTGACCAAAAAATAAATCCCTGTCGAGATTTGGAATAGCCACGTTACCTATATCCGTCTCTCGTAATAATCGTATTAGTCGATCATTATTTCCAGTATCTTCATAATTAGAGTTTGTGAGATTAAAATAAAAAAACTGCCAGTATTCTTCTGGTTTACTTTGGAGCCTAGTGTATATATTTTCAATATCCTCACAACTATGGTCTCTAGAAATCATAAAAGCTATATAGGACCTTAAGTCTCTCATCGTAATATGAAGCTCTCGTTTTAAGGCGACTGTGCGCAATAACCATTCTAATCTTGTGATGACTTCATTACCAGATGCAGGGTCATTAAGAGATTCTACATTGTACTTTATGAAACACTTATTTGCGACGGAACAACCTTCACATTTGTTCCAAAGACTTTTATTAGTCAGCGCTTTAACCTGCTGTCTGAAGAGACTTGGCTCTTTTCCGTCAACAGCTGTGACTGACCTGAGATTTAGGTTTATGATCATCAAACCTTGTGGCAAGTCGTAATGACCTTCTTTATAAAAATATTGATCTATGGTGTTGTGAAGGGAATTGTACTTATCTGATGTTTTAAGAAATTCTACAAGGCGCCCTTCATTTATAGCAATTATTCTTCCTTCTGTAGCTTGATTATAATTTTTCAGACCTTCGAAAGGGTTGAAGAAAGACTCTAGAACTTCATTATTCAATTTACCATCCTCATCCTGTGACCCGTCATAATTACTTTCAAATGCTGTCCCATTTATTGAGAATTCTGCTCCATTCTTATGATCAAAACGCTTTAGGTTTTTTACAGTAGGATCATCTTCTATTTTTCTAATAAAAGCGGTTTTACCGTCCCCAGCATTACCAGTAATTATAATAAGCTTAAACCTTGCATCAAGAATATCAGGAATAAGTTTTCTATCTAACTTTGATGGTGAGTAGGTAAGTTGATCGTAATTTGATCCTCGCTCATTCACTCTAGTTCCCCAGTTTCCAGATTTTGATTGACTATAAAGAGAGTTTATATAATCAACAATATCAATGCCTTCAACTTCTACCTTATGCTCTTTAAGTCTATTTGTGTTTTCTTCAAATGATTCTTTTAAAGCATTGTAAACTCTGGTTATATTACCTTCATTAAAATTACGTGCACCACCTTGCCAGAATGTCTCGTTGATTAATATTTCATTATCAACCTTTACCAACATTTTCAATTTATCTCCAAAAGAGATAGAGTTTTTATAGCTTTTAATTTTGTCTTTAAACTTACCTAAAGAAGAATTTACGGTCTTTCGGATTTCTCCATAGGTCGACATTTCATTTAATAACTTTATACTTGTACTTTCTTCACTAATAAACACTTCAACCCTATAGAGTTTATCTTCCTGAACACCTTCTGTATTTGGTTTATTCTCTTCTAGTAAATTGTCTTCTCCTATAGCTTGCAATGCTTTAAGCATTTCACTCGCAGAGCAATATCTTTTTTCTGTTGTTGACCCTATAGCCGTAGTCAAGAATTCTGAAAATGCATCAGAAATTCTAGGGTTTAACTCTTTAGGATTTGTAGGATTTTGACTTAAACTAGGTATTCTAATTTTTGGCCAAGGGTAATTTTTTGTTACAAGTTCATAGAGCGTGATTCCTAAAGCAAATGTATCTGCCGAGAAATCCCAATTGATATGATGTCCGTCAAGTAGATCTGGCGCCAAGTATGGGTTAGTCCCTACATACGATTTATCATTTTCTTTAAGTGATGCAACATTAAAATCGATTAAAACAAAGCGCCCTTTATTATCCCAAATGATATTTTGAGGCTTAACATCTCTATGAAGTATAGGTTTTTCTCTTGTTTGAAGATACTCTAGTGCAGAGAGTATTTCTATACCTAAACGATATATGGTAGCAACTGGAAGATTAGCATCCGTTTTAATATAGGTGCTTAAATTATCTCCGTCAAGAAATTCGGTAGTTGTATAAAATTGGTTTTGAGGAGTTTTTCCATTCCAACTGAACTTTACAATATTAGGATGATCTAATTCAATTAGGGCATTGTATTCATCTAGTACATTAGCAATATTTACACTTTCGTGAAATAGTTTAAGCGCATAATCGCGACCTTGTAAATCATGCTTTGCTTTAAAAACTCTGGAATATCCACCACGACCAAGTATTTTATGAATTATATAATCCCCAACTTTATCACCTTCTTTTACCTCGTAAGTATCAGTAACTTGTGAAGATGACTGTTGCGACGATTTCGTTTCTTCCTTAGTAGATAGATCTAACTGAAGTGCTGTTTTAATGAACTCTTCAAGCTCATCAATAGTATCTATACGAGCTTCACTATCCGTAAGAATTGTCTTTAAACAAATTTCATCAAGCCATTTAGGAAGTGAACCATTCTCTGCCGATGGTAATCGATCTTTAGGTAATTGACCACCGATTTTATCTAATTCAAAAGGACTTTTTATGGGTTCCTTGCCTGAAAATAACCACGCGATTAATACACCTAGTGAATAAATGTCTGATGCTCTGGAGGCGTCTTTAGCAATCAATTCTAGTGGATGATACGGTGAAGCATTGGTTTCACTAATGGTATGCATTACGGTATAACCATTATCATTATGATCAGTAAAATAGGACTTGCCAAAATTACCTAAATAGGCATAACCATTATTTAAAAAGATATTTTCAGGATTAATATCCCTATGAAAAATATTCTCCTTGTGAGCTGCCTTTAAAGCGCTCATAACACATTTTAAAATATCAATACGCTCATCGAAGGTAAACGTCTTGTTTCTAGAAACTGATCGTAAGGAATCTTCTTCCATTAAATCTGTAATCTCGTAAAAAAGATGGTTTTCTTCGTCTATTTTAAACTCTACTGGTAGTATAAATGGATTTGATCTAATTTTTAACAAAGCATTGTGTTGATTTTTAATGCTTTCCTCTCGTGACTTTAATTCTTCTGGAGATAATCCTACTACCTGTAGAGCATATTCTTTTACTCGTTTTCTAATGTTAGATGTTACATTCTTAGGTTTAACCAAATACTCTACATAATTATGGTCTTCTTGTTTAAGTATCTCAACAATTTCATAGCCCTGAATCTCTTTTTTCTCGTTAGGAGATTTCTTGCTTTGTTCTCCTATTAAAAACTGAACAATACCTTCCTGAATATCAATGATGCCATTCTCATATTTACCTACCTTTTCTGGATCTGTAATATGATCTATAAGCTTTTTTGATAACGTGAATGTCATATCTGCTGCATTCTCCCACATAATAGGTTGAAAAGAGTTGGGATAGGATAGTGTTACCATATTGTCTATCCAGGCTTTACCATAACTGCGATTTGCCTCTTTTAATTTAGAAGCAAGAACGGCTGTCTTTTGACGATTGGTTTTTAATGGATTTGGCTTTTGCCTATCATTTACATACCAGTAGTCATCTGCACCTTCTATACGACCTTTCCAGTCCTTATTCTCTACATTATAAATCGCGTGTGGCGCAACTACGATTAAATCGTATTCCCAAAACTGGGTACGGTTATTACGTGGGTTAGTAGAAGCTATCTCTACATTTGGAATAAGAAAATAGTTATCTGGTAGATTAACGAGCAAGTAATCTAACAATCGCTTCTCGCCAGCATTAACTACTGAATCAAAATATGGTGGCTTTATTATTTTTCCCATTGTTCTATTTCTTTTTCTACCAAGGCTATTGCATCATTTTCTTTCAGTAGGGCTTGATAGATCATTGTGTGAGCTTCCTTAACTTTAGTATCGATTTCCTGCATAACATCTTTGTCTAAAATTGGCACAGGTACTTCTTTCAATAATTCCTGTATAGGTCTACATAGTTTTGTTCCCGTTTGAGTAGATCGAATGAATCTAAATCCATATTCTGATGATAGCCAGCTAAAAAGATATCCCGAGGGGATATCCTTCGATGTTTTCATTCTAATAAATTCTCCAGCAACTAACTGACCTTCAAGCTCTTCATTTGCAAAAATCGCTCTACAAAATGTTTCACTCTCTCCTAAAGTCCCCACACCTGCAATCAAAATCTCCCCGTATTCCACCAAATTATCACTATTAACATATCTTCTTGACAGCATTTTACCTTTCTTCTTAAAATTGAAAATATCTGATTGGTTAAGGAGCTTAATTGATTTGTCTGAATCAATTTCTAACCTTCTAAAAGCACCCGTAGTAAAAAAATTGTTTCCTTCTATGCATTCAGCGAGTGAAATAAATGGAATTTTTTTAAACTCATTTTTAATTCTTTGAAGTCTGGAGGAATAATTGAATGCATTGATAGTCAATGCTCTAATTTCTGAAATATTTCTCTTGAATGTGGATACACTTCTTGTTGAAGAGTGACTTCCAAAAAAATCATAGTCTTCCGGTTTAAGATGTCTTAAGCCAATTTCATTTTTCAATTTATTTTCTGTTTGCTCTAGCTGTATATTAGCTTTGGCTAGTAAACTTGAAGATTCAACAATTAATTTATGAATCTTTTCTTGTTGATTTTCGCTTGGTAGGAGAACTGGTAATTGACCTAATTCTATTGGTGATATTCTTGGAACTACGGCCCCATAAATCATTGATTGTATATAATCGTTGATTATTGGAGTACTTAAGTATGCATATAGATAGCCATAACTAATCTTTTCGGTTTCTATTCTAATTATCTCTTGCGAGCCGATGCATCCTTTGAAACTTTTATTTACTAGTGAAATATTGCCCACGGTTCCAGCACAGCTTACTAAAATTTGCTCTTCTTGAAGAGTCATTTTTTCTATCCAAGGAGTATACTTTTTGCTTATTTTCTTAGAAGTATTTTTTGGTTGGGTTTTAATCATATCAGTTGCTGTTACATATTTAAAAGAGTTCTGATCACTTTCAACAAACACTCTTTTAAATATGCCTCCTTGGTAAATTTCATCAGTAACATCAGATAATTTTTTAAAAGAAATACCTCTATCTATGAGGTCAGAAATAGTCTTTTTTCCTCTATTTAGATAATAATTAGGTGTAAAAACAGTAAGTCCATCTTTAAAACGATTTAGTCTTATAATTCCTTTTTTCATATTGATCTACTGTTTTAGGAATTTTTTGTAAGACTCCGTTATCACTTCTAAATCATCGTTCAAACGCTTTGCTTTTTCTCTCCTAATTTTAAGAATTTTATTTCCGTTTTTTTGGCGTGCTAGATATTTAGTTTCAGTATTATATAATAGTTCTGCGCCGTCATCATCACGCAAATAAATAGGGTTTCCTCTTCGATCTTTACCCAATTTTTCTGCTATTGCCATAAATATCTCGTAGTCTTCATCCTTTTGCTGTGCAAGTTGTTTTTCTTGTTCGGTCTTTTTTTGTAGAAAAAGTAATGAAGACTGCACACCTACTTGAGGTAAGAAAGCCTCTACAGCTAAGTCTATTGATGCTAATATTTTGAATCTATCTAGAATCCATTTTCTAACCGGAAGCATATTGGGGTTACCTAAAATTCCATCAGGAAGTACAACTGCCATTTTTCCTCGGTCTTTTAGAAAATGAAAACAAGCCTCGATGAATAGAACTTCAGGAGCTTTACTGTAAGCCCCAAGCTCATAGCGACTTGTTATACTAGTATCAACTTTTACTTTTGCACCAAATGGCGGATTCGTAAAAATCATATCAAATTTTCCACGAGCATCTGTACCGTAAGCGTTATTTATGTCTTGCATTTCGCGTAAGCTCTTATCTATAGCTTCGTTAATTTTTTCAATTTCTGTAGGGTGCTCCCATAATGGATAAGCCAGTGAGTTTACGTGAAATATGTTAGCGTGACCATCGCCGCCCATTACCATATTCATTCTGGCTGCCTTTTTTAAATCAGGATCAAAGTCAAAACCAAAAATGCTACGCTCTGCATATTCTTTCACCTTAGCATTTACTTCTGGGGAGTTGTATTTTTCTTCCAGAAATGGACCTTCTAAATCTGGAAACATTTCTTTTGCCATTTGTTGACGCACGTGATCTAATACCATCACTAAAAAGCCACCAGAACCACAAGCTGGATCTAGCACACGATGATGTTCTTGTGGGTCTAGCATTTCTACCATACACTTCACAATATTACGTGGTGTAAAAAACTGTCCTGCTTCTTGTTTTAAAGTATTGCTAACAATAGTTTCATACGCAAGCCCCTTAACATCTACTGATGCATCTAAGAAGGAATATTTTGCCAATTCCCCAGCGATAAAAGCGAGACCTTTATCTGTTAAATCAATACTTTCGTTTCCTTGAAATACTTCAGAAAATATGGTGTCAGTTTTCAATTCATTAAAAAGTCCTTTTATTCTTTTGGCAACCGCTTTACGGCCTTCTTCTGTGTTCTGTTCTTTAACGCCTACCCAGAACTTGCGACGGTAACTTTCGCCATTGGGCAATTCCATAAAACGACGTTTTTCATCATAGAGCTTACAGAAAATTAAATTTAGTAACTGCCAGAAGGCATCTTTTTTTCGACCTTCATTACCGTAAATATAATCGTGAGAGCGTTTAAACACCTTAATTAAAGAGTCGTTTGCTGGTGTTCGCGTATGTGAACGGTCTGCACGGTCTAAGTCTTCTAAGGTTTCTCCTTCACCAGGAAAGTCAGATAGGTCTGTAAAGTCATAATCAAAGCCTATAGCATCTTCCTCTTTTTGTAAAAAGTTATAGCTTGATCCATTTGCCCATAAGCCAAATTCACAATTTTCAACAGCACCCATTGCATTTTCAAGAGTAGCACTTAAACCTTTCTTTTTGTCAGTAACTTTAACTTTATCATCGTGGACAATGGCTATTCTAATAATGAAGTCTTGCTCGTGTGATTTCCCTTTTTCAAAGATGACCAGATTAACTTTTTGCTTTTTAGTTTTTCCTGTTTCTGGATCTTCATAGAAAATGGTATAATCACGTTCCATATCATCTAAATCAAATCCGTACTCTTCATTAAGCATCAGAATAACAGATTGTAGATTAGACTCTTGTGCTTTTATCTTTTTAACTTCTCCTGACAGTATGCATACTAGCTCATTATCCTCTAATACTATTTCTTCTTTGCTTTTTATATCTGTTGACATTATATAATGTGATTCGTTAGTTAAGTTGGTTGGCTATATTTTTAATGCTTTCTAGAATCTCTTCGTATGTGAGCATTTTATGCGTTTCTATAATTTGATTGATTAAAACACTGTGTTCTTTCATTTCTAATGTTTCAATCAAAATCTGTTTGATTATTTTCAATTCTTCTGGATAACCTTTAAGTATTTCTGAAACGTCAATACCTAATAAAGTTGCACCGCCTTTTACCGTTGTAAAATCTTCAGTATAGATAGCATCATAGTAATTAATAGCTGCTCGTTCTTCATTTATCATCAAGTAATTTTCAAGGATAAAACCTATATCATCAGCATCCTTATTGCTTTTGTGATAGCGATCTTTCCAGGCAGTAATTTTCAGAAGAAATATTCCACTTAAAGAAGCAATTTGTATTTCTATTTCTTGATCTACACTAACATTTAGTGCTGCTTCCTGTGCTGCATCAAAACCTAATACAGACATTGCAAAATTCTCATCTGGTGGCCAAAATATTTTACTATCCTGTTTCATTATATCACCAAAAGGAACGATGTCTAGTTGAAATTTATCTTTATAAAGAAATCGCTGTTTTTGATCTGGATCTTTAGTGAAGTTCTCAAGCTTCACTATGTCTTCTTCTACTTTTTGCCATTGTTCCCAATCGTTTACAGTAATAGCTATATCTAGATCGTGTGTTAACCGACCTGATTTCTCATTATGCAATTCCATAACGATATCTCTTGCAGTAGCACCTATTACAAAAAAAGAGATACCTACCTGTTTGAAGTATCCTGTAAGCTCTAAGAGAATAGGCTTCAATAATGGATGTGAAAACTTATCACTAGATATATCTAAGCTCATTTTCTAGTATTTGTTTAGCTGTTTCTATATTTCTACTGAAACCACTGTTAATTAAATCTGCATATATTAAAAGTGCTGGAGCTACTTTATTATTACTTAAGTCATTCTTCCAGAATTTTTGAAGTATTTCAATGTCCCCATTTTCACTTGGTACTAATTTTAATGCTCTTGCTACTTCAGATAAATCGAGTTCAGTAAAAAGTGTGAATTTTTCAGGTCTTAAATTATCTGTTAAAATTGCACCTCCAGGTTCTCCACCCCATAGGATAAAACCATCATTTATGTTTGTATTTATATTTCTCCATTTATGTTGAAAGTCGCCATTTATAAAGCGCATTCTTTTTCTCAATATTCGAGGTCTTAATACAGCATTAAATTCTACAATCCAGCGCTGTAGTAACTCACTTTTGTTTTTGAGAACACGCTTGTCATTTATTTTTAGTAAAAAATTAAGTTCTTCCAACTCAACCATCACATTACTTACAGATCCTATAGAAACATTAGCTTTCTCAGCTATTTTCCGATAAGAGTCTTGTAAATGTTCTGGTTTACATAATAGATGGAATAGTATTTTTAGACCAGCCTCTTGAAAAGCACGAGACTGATTAGTTTTTTCTTTCTTCGCTTTTTTTTGACCTTCTATAAATACAACGAGATCATTATGTCTGATAAAAGCGTTTCCAGCAATATCTATATAGTTAATGCCACGTTCCTTAAGTTCTTCTGTAGCTTTCTTTGAAATGTATTCAGCAATCAAAATAATAGGTCTATTACTATTCTGTTTCATTTCTTCTAGTTGAGACATTACTAAACCTTGGTTGGATGTTCTTACTGCTGACTTTGCTTCTACAATAAATTGCTGCTTCCTGATGTATAAGAGTCCATCATAATCTTGCCTACTACTATCTATTTCAATAGGTATATTTATAAGCTGTTCTAGCTTAGAAGTAGCTTCATATATAAAGTCATTATTACGATACATAAAATTGATTGTTCATTATTTTATAATGTTCAGTGACAATGAACAAGCAAATATAATGAACGAAAATCGTGATTCCAATTAATTCTAGAGTTAAATCTTGAGTAGAATATTCAAAGATCAAATACCTCAATTTAGATTTAATTAAGATGAATTATATTTATTTGAGTCTATAAAACCTCCGTCAAAGACGGAGGTCATGTTTTAAAGGCTTTGCCATTATTTAGTTTTCTTATTCTAGATACTTAAATTTAAATAATATTTATACTTGTTGACTACTTTAGAGACATAGTTAATGACCTTAGGTATTGTTGCCCCTATGGGGCTAAACTGAAATTCAAAGCCTCCGTTTTTAACGGAGGCTTTTTACTACTTTTTGCTGTAGTATAATAAGTAATCTAGTAAATTTGGAATTAGAAAAAGGCTCTATTTCTATAGTAAATCTATTTTCTCATCTGTAAAATTATCTTACAGTGATTTTACGACTTGATTATGATTACTATCTAGACAGGAATCTAATCGAATAGAGTCTCTATGAATAAATGATTGCCGTCAACAAGGTACATAAGTAATTGTGATTGAGTCGTAAACTTAAACCGTTATTTTGTTAAAAAAAATGTAATCTGAATGAAAAAATAGTGTTTTAAAATCCAATACTGCTAGTATACTTATATAGTATTTGATGAAAGAACTAGAAAAATAGTAGGATATGTGAAAATTTAAGATTTTGTATTCTAGAAGAATGCATGAAAATAACATTGGATAAATAGAAATCATTCAAAGAAAAAACGCTTTATGACAAATTCCTATTTTAAACAAAATCCCCAATATCAAAATCACGCCAGTCATCATTTGTTTTAGAACTGTTATGAGTAGCTAAATGTGTATTTAACAAATTAGAAACATGTTGTTGTGCTTTAGGAATTTGCTCGTTTAGTATTTCTAATAATTCGGTGTTTTCAATTTTCATAGCTATAGGTAAGGTATCATTAGTAAGTTCCTTTTGATTTAATAGTTTGGCTATTTTTTGCAATTCTTCAAAGCTCAAACCTGTATTAAAATCTGGATCTACTTCACTAGATGGATTCGTTTTAAATTCTTCTTCTTCCTCCGCGAATTTCAATTCATCTAAATCTATATTCTCAGGGGGTGTAGAATTAAAAACAGCATCTAAAGCTTCTGAAGGAATTACTTTTGATGTCTTCATTTTATCATCACTATTTGCCAATACTTTTTTAGTTTCTAGTTGTTTTTTCGCTTCTTTACTTTCTCCCATTACACTATTGATGTGTTTAGGTTTTGACTTTTTACGAGGAGGTTTTGGAGGTGCCGATTTATTGTAAAATCGATCCACTAATAGAACAATTAATAGCAATAAAATTACAACTTGGATATACTGTTCCATAATTTATATAATGGGTTTAAAATTGTCTTTAAATAGTTTCTTAATTTCAGTTTCAAATTCGGAGAAGTGATGTTGTAAAATATTGTCTAAATAATTAGATATAGACATATTATTTTCTCCAATTACTCGGGTAATTCTAAACAAGCGTTCGTGAAATTCAGGACGGATATATATTGCTTTTCCATTACGGGCAATTAAATGACTTTTTTGTAAAAACACTTCCTGATAGGATGTTATCTCTTTCTTAGAAGTTACAGTTGTCTTAACTGTTTGTTTCGTCTTGGACTTGGGTTTAGGTTGAAGTTTTTGAGGTTCTTCTTTTGTATCTTCCGCTTTAGTAACTTTTCTATCTTCTGAAAATGAATGTGCCATCATTTTCATTAATTCCTTTTCGTCTATCGGTGTTTTATCTTTTTTCATTTTGTATCATTTTTAGATGGTTCGTAAGAAAATTCATTGACTTGTTCTAAAACTTGTTTAGCTTCTATCCAAGCCATTCCTTTATTAATGGCAGTTTTCTGTTCATTTATATTTTTCGATAACCGCTTTGCATTTGTGAGATTTCGATCTGAAAAAATGGCAAAGACATTTTTTCTATATTTAAAGCAAACCGCTTTAGGGTAGTGCTCTAATACATATTTCCTAGCTTGTTCCCAATCTGTATTTCCCATAGCTATTGGTTTAATAGATGTAAAAATTCATTGATAAAAGCGTCTAAACGAGAAGATTTAATTAAACGGTTGTGAGGAGGAAAGAGTGTGGAACGAAATACCAATCCATTGCCAATTTCAGGAAGCTCTTTTCGAAAGCGTTTGCTATCTGAAAAGTAATGTTGCATTTTGTGTAGCCCAAGCTCATTAATAACCTTTTCATAAGTGTCATAGAGGGTAGATTTTTCTCGACCATCTACCATATTCCAAAATAGATGTAAGCCTTTCTTATCAGGTTTGCCAGCAAATATTTGTGCCATTACTTGCGAAAACGAAAGGGTACTTTCCATGACTAATCGATCGGCAGTCATCGGAGAAAAAATGGCATCCATTCCAAGTAAGGTTTGTAGTATTCCTGTAGAATTTACTGTTCCTGTGAAGTCGAAAAAGGCAAAATCATAGTTTATAGGGCTGTTATCCAAAAACTGTTTTGCTTCTTTTAAAGCAGTATCTGCATTACAGGAGATGATGGGATATGCCTTTTTGTTTAAACTTGAAAATTGTGTGTGTGCCATTCGTTTAAAATGATCATTTTCCATAATCGCTTTTAGCTCACGTTCTCGTTGTTTAGCAATACTAAGTTGCGGGAAATCACAATCGAAAATTACAACTTGGTATCCCATTTTGTAATGTAGCATTGCAGCAGTTAGTACAGTAATTGCACTTTTCCCTACACCTCCTTTTTGAGATGAAAAACTGATTTTTAATGGTTCTTTTTTCATTGGTTAAAATTTTACGGTTTATAAGTTTATATAGCTTTATGATTATCTAGCTAGTGATACATACAGCTCGTTATACAATTAGCTAGTTGACTAACCAGTAGTCTTTTTAGCTAATTACTCATGCGCTCAGTTAGCTAAGTTTTTGTGCAGCTAGTAGTAGCTATCTCTAGTTGCACGATTGACTTATTGTTCAAATAATTAGTTAATTGGCTAGTGATGTTTTTATGCTCACGCCTAACTAAATGACCAACTGTATTTCTGTTTAGCTGGCTATACAGCTCTACGTCGTTACATCAAAAAAACAATGCTTTCACTTCATTTTTTCAGGGATTCCATTTTGTGGTTGTAAGTGGCTTTAAATGGCTCTTTTTGTCATTAATAACCATGGTGTTATAACCGTTTTCACGCTTTTAATTTGTAGAGATCAGTTTTGGGATTGGTGATATCATATCACCACATAAAATTCTATTTAAAAACTGTTCAGCGGAACAGAGCAAGTTGTGTAATGAGTGCCTCAAAAATGCTTTTGTGCCTCTCATTACAAACTTGTCCTACGGAGTTAAAATCCCTCCGAAGTCGAGGATTTTGAAAATAGATGTATTGGATTTTTTACTTAAAACGAATTAAAGATGAAGGAAAAACAAATTAAAAAAGGACGAAAACCTAAAGAAGCCCCTTTAGTGTATCGCTATGTATTTCGCTTAAATGCTGAAGAAAATGCAGTGTTTTTAAAGCGATTTGATATCTCTGGTGTTTTAACCAAAGCCGAATTTATACGTGCCATTTTATTTGAGAAACAAATCAAAGTAGTAACCATTGATAAATCTGCTCATGATTTTTATATGAAACTAACGGCTTTGCATGCTCAATTTAGAGCCATTGGAGTGAATTACAATCAAGTTGTCAAAGCCTTACATACCAATTTTTCTGAAAATAGGGCAAAATTTTTACTAATAAAATTGGAAAAGAATACTGTAGCGATGATTGCTATTCTTGAAAAGATCGTTCGTTTAATCCAAAAATTTGATGAAAGATGGTTGCAAAAATAGGAAGAGGAAATCATTTAAAAGGAATCCTGATATACAACTACGAAAAGATCAAAGAAGATCAAGGTAATATTTTACATTGCCACAAAATGATATACCCTTTGACGGGAGAATTTACCATTCCGTTATTGGAACGTTCTTTTGAGCCTTATCTCATAGCTAATAATCGTACTGAAAAACCAATTCTTCATATTTCATTAAATCCCAATCCTAAAGATGTGGTTTCAGATGAACTTTTTAGTGAATTGGCAGATCATTATATGCAGGAAATGGGGTACGGTGACCAACCTTATGTAGTATTTAAACATACCGATACTGGACGTGCTCATATTCATATTGTTTCAGTTTGTGTAGATGAAAATGGCAAACGTATTTCAGATAGTTTTGAGAAAGTACGTTCAATGAAACTATGCCGAAAACTAGAGAAACAATTTAAACTCACTTCTGCAATTAGTACAACTGACAAAAAAGACATCCCATTACAAAAAGTTGATGTTAAACAAGATAATGTAAAGCAGCAAATTGCTTCGGTACTCACATTTACAAACGAAAACTACAAGTTTCAAACTTTAGGTGAATACAAGGCTCTACTATCATTTTTTAATGTAACTGCACAAGAAGTTCGAGGAATTATTCACGGAAAAGAAAAACGAGGATTGGTCTACTTTGCTACTAATGATATAGGAGAAAAAGCAAGTAACCCTTTTAAATCTTCTCGTTTTTCAATGCCTGTTGGTTTAACGGATTTGGAACAAAAGTTTAAAAAATCGAAAACTTATATCGATAAACATAAACCTCAGAGGAGAGTACGAAAACTGGTGCGTGATGCTATGCAGAAGCATCCCTCTAAAGATCGTTTTAGAAAGTATTTACAGGATCATAAAATATCAATGTTTATTAGAGAAAACGATCAAGGTAGAATTTACGGGATCAGTTTTATAGATCATACTTCTAAAACAGTATTAAATGGTTCTCGATTAGGAAAAGACCTTTCGGCTAATGTATTTCATCGCCTTTGGAATGAAGAAAAAGAGACCACTTTAATAGCCAATGCTGAAACCCCTAAAACGCAACATATAGAATATATAGAAAATGAACCTACAGCAGAGACAATACCTCTTTTTAATGCTGGTATTATGGAATCTTTAGGCGGTTTATTATCAACGGATGTTCCAGAAGAAAATGATACGAAAAAAGTAAAGAAAAAACGTAAAAATAGAAAAGATGCAAAACGAAGATGATATTAGAGGATTAGCCAAAACAATGGAGTTTATGAGAGCAATCAGTATTCTGTTTGTGGTAATACATTGTTATTGGTTTTGTTATGAAACATTCAAACAATGGGGATTTACTATTCCAACTGTAGATCGAATTTTATGGAACTTTCAACGTGATACAGGATTGTTTTCGTCCTTACTATGGACTAAATTATTTTCACTTGTATTTCTAAGCTTATCTTGTTTGGGTACTAAGGGAATTAAAGAAGAAAAAATAACATGGACAAAGATTAATGTTGCACTGGTAATTGGGCTACTATTTTTCTTTTTCAATTATTGGATATTACAAGTATCATTACCCAAATTACAAATCGCTATATTTTATATTTCGACGTTAAGTGTAGGATATATTGGCTTGCTAATGGCAGGTGTTTGGATGAGTAGATTATTTAAGCATCATCTAATGGATGATGTTTTTAATCTTGAAAACGAAAGTTTCATGCAAGAAACTCGCTTGTTAGAAAACGAATATTCTATCAATTTACCTACTCGATTTTACTACAAAAAGAAATGGAATGAGGGATGGATTAATATTGTAAACCCATTTAGAGCAACTATTGTTTTGGGTACTCCTGGTTCTGGTAAATCGTTTGCTGTAGTAAATAACTACATCAAGCAACAAATCGAAAAAGGATTTTCGATGTATATCTATGATTTTAAGTTTGATGACCTATCAGTTATCGCTTATAATCATTTACTAAAGCATACAGATAAGTATAAAATACCTCCAAAATTCTATGTAATCAACTTTGATAATCCTCGTAAAAGCCACCGTTGTAACCCCATCAATCCTATGTTTATGACGGACATTTCGGATGCTTATGAGAGTGCCTACACGATAATGCTCAATTTGAATAAAACATGGATACAAAAGCAAGGAGACTTTTTTGTGGAAAGTCCTATTATTTTATTGGCTTCGATTATTTGGTATCTGAAGATCTATGAAAATGGGAAATATTGCACATTCCCCCATGCCATAGAACTGCTCAACAAAAAGTATACAGACATATTTACAATTCTAAGAAGTTACACAGAGTTAGAAAATTATCTTTCTCCGTTTATAGATGCATGGGAAGGAGGAGCACAAGACCAATTGCAAGGACAAATAGCCAGTGCCAAGATTCCATTATCTAGAATGATAAGTCCTGCCTTATATTGGGTAATGACAGGTGACGATTTTTCATTGGATATCAATAACCCAGAAGCTCCTAAAATTTTGTGTGTCGGAAACAACCCTGATCGTCAAAATATTTACTCTGCTGCTTTAGGCTTATATAACAGTAGAATTGTAAAGTTGATTAATAAGAAAGGGCAATTGAAATCTTCAGTAATTATAGATGAATTACCGACCATTTATTTTAGAGGTTTAGATAATTTAATTGCTACAGCTCGTAGTAATAAGGTAGCAGTTTGTTTGGGTTTTCAAGATTATTCACAGTTGACAAGGGATTATGGCGACAAGGAAAGCAAAGTAATTCAAAATACCGTAGGGAATATTTTTAGTGGTCAGGTCGTTGGTGAAACTGCTAAAACTTTATCGGAACGTTTTGGTAAAGTACTGCAAAAAAGGCAATCGATGACCATTAACAGGCAAGATAAATCCACTTCTATTTCTACTCAAATGGATAGTTTGATTCCACCAAGTAAAATTTCCAATCTTACACAGGGGATGTTTGTTGGCGCAGTTTCAGACAATTTTGATGAACGTATCGAACAAAAGATTTTTCATTCTGAAATTGTTGTAGATGTGGATAAGGTTACCCAAGAAACAAAACAATATAAACCTATTCCCGAAATTATTTCGTTTTTAGATAGTGATGGAAATGATACCATGGAGGAACAAATTAATGCAAACTACCGACAGGTAAAAGCAGATGTAGAAAATATTATTTTGTTAGAATTGGAACGTATCGAAAATGATCCAAGCTTAGAATAACTAACAAAACTAATTTTAAATAAAAAGTTATGTATAGCCCTTTAAATCTGTGTTTTATTTATATTTATGATCGAAAAAAGAAAAAGTAATGGCAAAAATGATTGTTACAGTAGGCGATACACATAGTTGTCCTATGGTATCTGGAACTGTACCACACGTTGGTGGCACTGTAATCTCAGGTTGTACAACTGTATTATTAAATGATAGTCCAGTAGCTCGGATGGGTGATAAAGTACTTTGTACAGGTACAGGGATGATTGCCACTATTATCCAAGGAGATGCTAATGTGTTGGTAGGTGGCAAACCTATTGCTTATGTAGGCTGTATGACTTCACATGGCGGTTTTCTAACATCTGGTCAAGCTAATGCACTTATCACAGGTAATAAACCTACAAAAATAGTTACCATGCCCATTGATAAGATAGATTTTCCAAACATCGATACAAAAAATAAAGTTTTAGCTTACTTGGCTGGTCATGGTAGTAAACTCAATGAGGCAATTGTAAATCAAGCTTTAATTAAACAAGCAGCGCAAGATAATGAGGGAGAGCCACGAGTATACAACTATCAGTGGAAAAAAGAAGAGACCATAATCAGAGATAGCAAAGTTTTGAAAGTGGTTACCATAACAGCAGATGTTCAGAACATACCAGATGGAGAAACCGCTACAATTAAAGTTTCAAAGTCTGCTACGGAAGACAATGAAGAGACTGAAGTAATAGAATTAACGGGTACAGTTAAAAACAAACAAGTCACTGTAGACTGGGAATTAGAAGATGCACTCGCTAGTTAACTAAACCCTATAATGGTCTATGAAAAGAAACGAAGTCCTCGAAGCCTACCAGAAGGAAACCTATAATCAAGATATAGCTACATATACCTTTTCTGTAGAAGTTGCTGGAGCAACTTCAAATGAACGAGCAGAACTCAAAGCAAAAAAGCCAGGAATCAATTTACATTTCTTGCGATATGGGGTTTTTAGCCCAAGGCACTACTATAAAACTTCTTTTATAGACGTCCATGCCCCCGAAGATAACAGATCCTATGAATATTATCCTACAGATGAGGATTCAGAAGTAATAAATCCAAAAGACCCTATAGAATTAGATGAGGTCTTTATAACAGCAGAAAGGAAATTTCCTGCCCCATCTGATAATGCCAGTAAACTCAACACAGCACAATACCGAGTAACTGGAATTAATGAAGGTTATATTTATATTCACGAAGAAGGCAAAGAAAATTTTTGGTTGGAGTTTGCAGTAGATACTTTTGGATTCTTACATCCTGTTTTATGGAAAGACAATGTAAATGAAGATGGTACGTATAAAGATATCAGGAACGTTATAAGTGACGAATCATTAACCTCTCATATTATCAAAGAAGGGACAAAAATATGGGTTACCTTTTCACAAGCACAACTATCCACAGAACAATTACAAAAATATTCAGACAATCCTGATAGTTTTGATAGGTTACAATCACTGGTCTGCAATCCCATAGAAAAAGCATCTGATATTGCTGAACGTAAAGAAGCCTGTTTTAGAGCCTTTAATGAATTTACAGCTTCATTTACGGTGTATGAAGAAAACAATGCAAAAGTACTTCAGTCAAGATTAGACCACATTGCACAATTAGAGTATCCTGAAAATAGAGATGAAGAGGACGCTACCTATGAAGACTTATTTTTATTATTAGAAGATCCTGTGCAATGTGCTAATGATTTAACCGATGTTATTGATGGTGAAATGGCATGGCTAAAAGCATTGACAGATACTCTAAAAACAGGGAAATCTGCTTATGATGTCTATGATACACTTATGGAATTGCCTATTTATAATAATAGCACGATAGATGTTTCACAAGAAGAGGCTGAAGAAATAGGATATATCTTTGCATTAGCATTAACAACATATAAATTCATTTACGACAACGAAGAACTCAAAGACGATTTTAGCCGAAAACATGGCAAGTGGTATTTGAATCATGGTATAGACGATGAAAAACTAGATAAAATACTAGCCATTACTCAACGCAAAAATCAACGTAACCTGATAAATAATTTACGTGATGATTTAGGAAACTTGTTAAAAAGTACTTATTACAATACTGCTTTAAAAGATTTTAAAGAAAGTTCCTGCCCTATACAAGAAACAGGAAAAAACATCATTGCAGACCACTTGGGCACATTAGTAGTACACCCAACTATGGTAGATAGGCATTTACTGTTGGCAAGTGAATACAAACCTTATGAGGATAAATGGGTTAAACAAGTACGTAAAACCATTACAGGAAATAGTGAGTTTACAGAAATAAATGAACTCTTAAACCTGCGTATTCCAATTGAAAAAGTTGAACAAGAGGATAGCAAAGCAAATATTTATGCAGCCAAGTTTTGTAAAAAGTTTTTAAGCCATTACGGCAAAATGGTGAAAGCTTATATGGGTGTAGGTGCACTAAAAGAAACTGAAATTAAACTAGTAGACACCAAAGTAAATTATCTTACCAAAATTTCTAAAAACGGCAAAGAAGGCCCTTTTTTAAAAATAAACCGGAAAGACTTTTTAAGGAATCTTACAAAAAAAGAGGGCGGTTTTGAAAAATACAAACAATATCGTAGCAGTAGTTATAATCATTTTACTAAAACTTACGCTTTCTTAAAAATACATAAAGACGTACTCGAAGAAAGTAAAAATATAGCTCGTAGAATAGGAGCGGGTAAAGAGACTTCTATTTATGTACAAAGGCGTGACCGTTTACCTTATTCCAAGCAACTCGAAAAAATGGTACAAAGCCCAGAGTACAAATCGGCAGTACTCGTTTTTGAAATTTGGGCGTTGGTGAACTCTATTGATAAACTTAAAAATGAATTTAGTTGGTCTAATACAATTGGGGTTATAGGTGCAACTGTGAAAACTACAGCAGCAAGTTTAAAATTAGCAGAAACCATATATGAACTCAACGGTTCAACCAAGCCCAGATTATTAGGGAAAACAACGATACGTTATTGGAGTGTTGCAGGTTCAGCATTTACGGTCTATTCTGCTACTAAAGATATGGTAAAAGCTGTTAATGCTAATGACAACGATGCCGCTTTAGCCTATAGTGCTGCAGCAGGGATTAGTGGGTATTTATTAGCGGTAGAATTAGGCATGGCAAGCTTATCTACAGGCCCTTTTATTGTCGTGGCAGGGATTGGTCTACTTTTTTATGGATTAGCGTATTACCTAACCGATAGTGATTTAGAAAAATTCTTTAAGCATTATCCGTTCAGTACCCAAATGACGCATGCTACAAGTAGTGACAACCCGTTTTTATATGCACGTGCGCTTTATAAACACAGAGATAAATACATTAAACAATGGGAAACCAAATATATGGGGCATACCAATGTAAGCTATAAACATTTGTTTGTACGCCTTACCAATCTATTAGCAGGAGGTATGCTAAAAATTGAAGGAAGTTCAGAACCTCGATCTAAAAATGATAGAGGGCATTACTTAAATGCAACAGGGCATAGGAATACCATAGCTCCTAACTCAGGGCTTTGGACATCTATGGATATTCGTATTTCTTTTGCTTCTTTTTTACAAGATCAAAATCAAATTGAATACGAGGTGTATTTGTTACAGAAAAAAGATATGTTTTCTAAGCCAGTGAGTTACCACATTCCCAATAGAGCGCTACAAAGTTTTATGGAAAAACAAGAAAATGGCACACAGCAGTTACAGTTATGGTTACAAGTACCCGAGGAATTACTGCTTAAGGTTAATGAACCTGTAAAACAAACTGCAAACGTATCCATAATGCTACAGCAAACACGTACTACTACCCAAAGCATACTCATACAGCCAGACGCACGTATTGCAGTACTCTGCAAATTCAAAGGAAACACCGAAACTATTTTTCCGTTAACTTTAGATGATACACATGGTTATTTGTATACCAATATGCAAATTGGATTAAGTTATAGTGACGGAATTCTCATCCGTCGTTCTTTTGACGCTATGATTATTAAAAAAGAAGCCTTTTTAAAGGCGTACCCACTTCAAAACCCTAAATAATGAGTAGTTTTTGGAAAAATAAACCCTTAGAAAAAGTGATACGTTATCCTATTGAGTATCATCAAATACATCAAGAAAAAGTAAAACCTAGTAAAAGACTAGAAGTACAAGAAGCTAATGATTTGTTTTTTGTAACTAACGAAACACAAGCATTAACTGCTTTTTGGACTTATCTTAGTATGTCAACGTTGTGTTTTTTTGTACTCTTTCTTGTCTCTCTATCTGGAGTGAAAGGAGGTTTTCCTTTAAAAGGTTATTTAGTAATTTTACCAACTACTTTGATAGCTCTATTTCATTTAATAGTATTCTTTTTAGTTCCAGTCAAAGAGATAGTTTTAGATCGTATAAATGGTAAAATAACTTATCCACGTTTATTTGGTAATAAAGAACATCGTACCATACAATTTGATTCTTTACATGTGTTTGAAACCATGACTACTACAGGAGACTTTGCTGCTACAGGTAAAAAAATACGCATTAGAGATAGAAAATACGATTATACTTGGGATTTAGAAAGCAGATACCCTGAGGAATATTGGAGTTTTATGGTATGGTATATGGATAAAAATAGACCCTTGCCACCAGGTACAGCCTTTGACTCTTATCGCAAAAACGATTTTGAGCGCAGAAAAGCAGAAGGCTTTCCTAAACCATTGTATCCAAGCAGGTTTGAAACTCCAGAAGCTACGACTGCTCAACAACGGGAACGAAAAAAAATTGGGGGGTGGTAAGAAAATAATTTATTTACCATATTGACTCTTCGGTAGGCAAATACAATAAAAAAACATTAATAAATATGCTCAACACTAAAGTCAAATTAATTCTTTGAATGAATGGACCGAGTTTGAGACTTTTTTTAAAATAATAAAATTTCAAATCATAATTAAAATTCACATAACTTAAGAATATTTAATATAAATAATCTAATGATTCGTCCTATATTTCTTGAAAATCAAATAAATACAACAAAAGAAAAAGTTAATATAGAAGATATTAAGCTTCAAAAAAAGGGAGCAATACAAACTGCTACAGATTCTTGTTTCTTACAAGATAAAAATTACTTTTTTTCATTAAAAAGAGAATTACTTTTAGATAGAATGAATGGAACATTCACTTTGCCTAATTTTATTTTTTTAAAACTTAAAAGAATAAAATTTAGTCAAATACAAGCTTTTATTAAGATATTAGGTATTCCAGATGATTATGGAGGTGAAAGTATTCTCAAATTATATGTTAAGGGGAAGTATGATAATTTTAAATATCAATTAAAAATTGTCCAATCGCAAAAGCATATAACTTTTAAAAATTTTCAATCAGAAATATATGATATTAAATCTTACTGGAGTTTTATGGTATGGTATATGGATAAAAATAGACCATTGCCATCTGGTAGTGCATTTGATCCATACCGTCAAAGAGATTTTGAGCGTAGAAAAGCTGAAGGTTTCCCAAAACCCTTACATCCAAGTAATACGCCAACTCCTGAAGCCACACCAGAGCAACAAAGAGAAAGAGAATTAATTGGAGGGTGGTAAATTAATTAATATGTTATGGAAAATACTTCTTATGTCTCATGGAATATTGATTTTAAAATTGTTTTAGAGTACATCGATACTGAGCTTACTAAAAATCAGAGACTATTAGCCAATCTAGCTTGGATTGCGAAGGATATTGTAAAACAAAAAAAGCATGCTCCATTGATTCAAGTTGTAGAAAAGGACACGGATAAACGTATTGTTAATGCTATTTATGGTATGGTTTTTAACTTTGAGTTAAAAGAGGAAGTTCAATTTGATTATCGTATGGATATTGTTTCAGATCCTGACGATAATAGAACTTTATACGTTTTCTTATATAAAGATATTGAAAAACCTAACCTTTTTTCTGAAACAATGTATTTTCAAGATCGTATTGATTACTCTGACACTGCTTTATTAGATAGTGTTCTACGCTACATTTTGAACAAATACAAAGCCCATTTCGTAGATTTTAAAAAAGGATTGGTAATGCTACAACATATAAACTTACAAAATAACCAGTGGGAAATTATTAGGTTGTAATTCTTCAATAAATCAGGCACTATAAATACAGAGAAAAAGTATTTTTGATAATGTTATTTATAAGCTATTACTATTTCTTTCAATTCTTTTATTAGTTATCTCTTAACTTTTTTCTAAGGGTTTACCCTGAGGCTTTCAGGGTAAACCCTTAGATCAAATTCAGGGTGTTTGTAATTCTATATAACCGCTTGTGTATGTTAATTTTGTCTATTTTACTCACGTTTAATTTTAAATATAGAGTAAAATGAAAAAAGTAATTACAATAATGGTAATGAGTTTGTTAGTGTTAACTAGTTGTACAGATTCTTCTGAAGAATTAGTGCAGTCACAAGCTGAAGAAAGTAACATTGAATTTAAAGCTGAATATATTGACAAAGATGAAGTCCAAAGCCCAGATGACAGAGGGAAGAAAAAGAAGAAATAAAGTAATGATATCTTTAATAAGGATCATAATATTTACTAGTGTTGTTGCTCCTTACATACATATATTTTTGTCAAAAAAAGATACAGTGAATGTCTTTGGATTTAATAATCTAAGGACTTTTCTGTTTGTAATAGGTTTACCTATTTCTCTTTTTACATGTGCAAATGTCCTATTATACATTACAAAATTTATGGAGAAAAACTCTCCCAAAATACAAGTTAGAATTATTGCTGTTCTGTTTTTATGGAGTTCTTTTTTTCAGTTTATATGGATTTTTTGGGATAGGCAAGATTTACCTAAGCCACTTTATTATATATCTATCGTTGTTTTAAGTTTTGTCTCAACGGTTACTTTTAATTCATTTATACATGCAAGAGAAAGTACACGAGTTAGGCTTCAAAAAGCTGTTAATGCATTTTCAATATTTAGTTTTATAACCGCTAAAAAACATATAAAAACAGAGAATATTGAAGCGTATGAAAAAGAATTACTATCAGGTCTACATGATGAAATAAACTAACAACTATCTTACCTGAAAATGAAAGAATTAGAAAGAAAAGAATTAGAAAGGATCAAAGAATATTTTGGTGATTTATTACCCAAAGAAGTAAATAAAGAATTTGAAAATTTAATTGATTCAAAAGTTAAAGAACAGCATAAAAAAATTGATAATCTAAAGAAAGATTTAATTAAATCTTCTATTAATCTAAATTTAAGTGATTTAAATACTTATCTGAAAATAAATAAAAAAATTGAAGTATCAATAAAAGCGAGTTCTTAAAACAGTTTTTATCACTAACGTTTCGCTAATAGCTTAACAGGGTTGATATTACCGTCACTATCCTGTGCTTCTTTTAAAAGCTCTAGTGCTTCAATAATAAGAGCATTATAGAAAACCTTTTCCTTTTTTAATTCTTCTATATTGTCTGCTACAAACAAAGCCACTTCTCTTAAATTAACAGCAACACCATCTTTAACCAAGTTTATTCCACCTTGATTCGAGTTTGAGATTTGAGAGTATTTGCTGTAAGTTTCCTTTATTAATTTAACCGTAGTTAAACTAGGGTTGCGTTTTTCAGTTTCCCATAGTTGTACAGAATTTTTAGAAACCCCTATTATTTTAGCAAATTCTTCCTGTGTTTTATTGAGTTCTCTCCTTATTCGCCTTATTTCTTGACCAGTCATTATCGCATGAAGAATTAATAAAAAACATACTTTGTGTTATTTTTGTTTGTTTTAAACAAACAATGTGTGTATATTTGTGTTGTGCTCTTAACAAATATATTTAAAATTAAACGATCAGTATATTAAAATATCACATTTAGTAGCAAAGTAATTCTACTTAATCGATAGGTTAAGAATAACAGCGGAGGTCTAGTTTTAGTTGGGCTGGGGGTGAGCTGTTTTTGGAGGGGAATCTCATATAATCCCTTTTTTAGTTATTCTTTTATTCCCTGAATGACTTCAACCCGAGCAAAATAAAATGCTTGGGTTGTTTTTTAATGTGTGATAATTATAACTAGAAAATATTTAAAAGTATGTGCAGGTTAAAAAGTACGGGTGACCCACACTAAAAGTGTGGCTCGCCCGTACCTACTCTCCTTAAAATAATTTCAATTTCGCAACGCATACACACAAATTAAATAACTCATAAATAATTCTTTATGAGTTGTAACCTTTAATCATTAAATCATAGAAAATGAAAGTAACCACAATTGCAATGGTGTTGCTATCGCTCACTATTGCTCTGCCTTTATGGGCACAAGAAAAAGAATCAAAATGTGATTCTAATTTTAAACAAGCTTTAACCTTTTTAAAGGAGGATAAAAGCTCTACTGACGATCAAACATTTGCCATTAATTTATTGAAGCCCTGTGCTTCTAATGGTCATGTGTATGCTAAAGTACTGCTAGGTACTATTTACGAAGCTTCAACAACAAACAAAGAACACCGAAAAGCGTTTAAACTCTATAAAGAAGTCGCTAAAGACGGTAACGCTATTGCTATGTTTAATTTGGGAGTGTTGTACAAAAACGGTAAAGGATGCCAACTGAACTATAATAAAGCTAGAAAATGGTTTGAAAAGTCTGCTGAACAAGGCAATGAAATGGCAATATATAGCCTTGGTTATATGTATTTAAAAGGTCTCGGATCAATAGATCAAGACTATAAAAAAGCAGTGAGCTATTTTGAAAAAAGTGAGTATGCTATGGCTAAATATTGGTTAGGTGTATGTTATTTGAACGGCTATGGAGTACTTAAAAACATTCAAAAAGCCAACGAATTATTAGAAACTAATTTTGACGTTACTAATTTAAGTACTGCTGTTGATACAGATAGCCAACAAAGTACTAGTGCAGTATCAGAATCATCTATTACAACAACTACAAATAGCCTTACTACTACTACTGTAGACCAAGAAAGCTTGTTAGGTTCTTGGAAAGGAAAATTAATTCAATTGGATTGGTCGAAAACTACTATTACTAAAAAGATTGATTTTGAATTGACCATCAAAAAAGACGAACAAACAGGTACATTAGTATCGTCTGTAGTATCAAATAATCAGACGATTAATGATGATGTATTGTTATTGGATAATACCCTGTATTTTGACAATACTAACATTACACTACCTCATACAGCTTATAAGGAATCAATACCTACTGCATTAGCCTATCAATTATTATCGGGTGATATTCAATTAAAATCTTTTGAAGGTGTTAATTATTTAACTGCAAACATAGACAGTTATATCCCTAAGTGGAATGAATCGGGTGTGCCTACACGATTGGTACTTAAAAAAGTAGTTGGTTTTGCGAATAGTGATAAGGAATTAAGCGATGACGCTTTAAAAGCATTATCAGAACAAGAAGAAAGCTTTATTAAGTTATATCCAAATCCATTTGTTAATGATGTGATTGTGTCTTACAACTTAGAAACACAAGCCAATGTTCAAGTAGAAATTACAGATTTATCAGGTAACAGTAAGGCTGTGTTAGCCTCAGGAAAAATCCAAGCTAAAGGAGATCATCGTTACTTTTTTAATGCTTCACCACTACAAAAAGGAGCATATGTAGTAAGTGTAACGGTAAACGGGGAAAGAAAGACAAGAGTAATTGTAAAAAAGTAAACAGCCATGAAAAAAATATACCAACAACTAACCCTATTACTTTTTGTTTTAGGCACAATAACCATACAAGCACAGTTTTTAAATCCAGATAAACCAACAAATCAAAACGAATTCTTGATTGGTGGTGGTAATGCTATCATTGCAGGACCAGGAGATGGTTGTCGAAATTGCTCTTCAGAAATAAGAGATTTTAATTTTGCATTTAGCAATAGCTTTAATTTTGCTTTAGCTAACGAATTATTAATACAACAAGCGGCAAGAGATAGAGCTCACGATTGGTATGAAGAACAAAAAGAAGTTATACGTAAACACCTAAATAATTTCTTTGACCATAGTGGAAATTATGAGCAAGCTAAAAACAGACTTTTTGCAGAATCAGAGAAAAGAGCTATTAATGATTATCGTCCAAATATCCAAAATAAATATAACACTTTAAATTCCCGTATAAGAGGTAAAACCACAGATTTAAAAGGATTAAGAAGCCTTAAACAACGTGAGTTAGAAATAAGAAATGGAAATGTTTCGAATTCTTTATATGCTGATGTAAAGGTTAATGGAATACCGCTTAAGAATATTAATAATTTAAGTACAATTACCAGAGAGCGAAATAAAATTTTACTAACTAATAATTTAGATAAAAAATTATGGGAATCTCACCAGTATAACTTTTTAGCTAAAAGTATGGATCGTAATAATCCTTTTCAAGAAAAACTTTTATGGGAAACGGGTAAAATTAAAAATCAATATTATGATTCTTACGATTATTGGGATCGATTAAATTATATCCAGCTTTTAGTTCACACGGAGCAAATTTTGAGAGCTAGAGGTGTAACGGGATTAGCTTTTAGTGAACAAGAACGACAAATATTTGATAAATTTTATGATAAAACTATCGTAGCAACAAGAGAATATATCGAAAACTTGCTACAGCAAGAATACTTGGATAACATGTATGTTATGCACCCAGATTACTGGAAAGTATTATTAGATAAATATTTTGGAGGATTGCTATTAAATCAAAATGCAGCTAAAAACCTTCATAGAAAGTTAATAAAGGAAGAGCGTGATAGATTAGTTAAGAACACACCTATAGGAGCTAATTCAAGTGTAGACTATTTAGTAAATGAGTTAGGTATTACCAATAAACATGAATTCAACTGGTTAAATGCTAATCCTAATAGAGCTACTTTTTATAAGACAATTATTGAAGATCAAAAAGAAAATGTAGGGACTGGAGAACATGGAAACACACAAGATGGTGATATAATTATTGTAGGTGGTACAGGAGGACCATTTGGTAATGCAATAGAATTAGCCTCAACAGAGATTAAAAATGGAGGATTAGTTCAAGCTATGATTGAAGAGTTAGGAATTACTGATAATTCACAAAAAAGATATTTGTATGACTTTTCTAAAGAAGCGAATAGGTTAAGAGAATTAGCAGATCAAAATAGAGTAAACAACACTATTCCACTTGAAATTCAAGACTATATCAAAGGACAAGCAGAGCTTGGAGGTATTGAAAAAGAGATAACTATTAAATTAACTCCGAGAACTGGTAAGTTAAATAATAGGGACGATCAGGAGTATACAAAATTCGGTAGTAATGGAGTATATAATATGTATCGAATGAAAGATGGATCAACTATTTTGGAGAGCCCAAATCTTTTAACTCTAGATAAAAATGGTCATTTTAACGCATTTCATACTTCAGAACCAAGTGATTATAAGTACCATTATATAAAACTTGCAGGAGAAGAAGAATGGTCAAGATATTTATTAAAGCATCCAAGTAACACAGTTGATGAATTAGAAATGCTTTTCATCTTAGGTGCTAAGGAAGGAGCAATATTTGCTGGTAGATATGTATTACCTATTGAAGATATAAAAGTAGTTATCACAGGAAAAGATTTTAATGGAGAAAATGTATCTAGATGGAAGTCAGGTGTAATGCTTATTACAGATGTAGCTGGGGGGAAAATATTCAAAGCTGTTGGTGGAATTATAAAATTTGGAACAAAACAATGGCGAATTATAGTAAAAGAAGGAAATAGATACTATACCAAGATTATAAGAGCAATGTCTGAGGCAACAGTTAGACTTTATCATAGATATGGTGGTGAGACTATTGTTAAACATATTGATGAAGCCTTAAGGAAAGGAGAGCTTACAGGTGATATTGTAGAGGAAGGTGGAGAAGTATTAAAAGATATTTCTGAAAAAAAAGGAAGAAAATTAAATTGGGAAGAGGTAAAAGCTTTATTCAAAAGAGGAAATGATTTTAATAAGAAAGCAGTTCAAAATAGATGGTATCCTTTTCACGAAATAGTATTAGCAAATGGTAAACGTTTAGATAGTTATAATAAATTATTAGGAGAAATAGTATCTCGTAAAGCAACTACGTTAAATAATATAAAGTTTGCTACCTTTGAGAAATATCTCAAGGAATTAACGACGAAATATAAGGTCGGAACAAGAATAAACTCTAAAAAATATTTAGATGCATTCGGAACTAATTCAAGATTAAGAGGTACATATTACCTAGAAATTCCTGATATAAACAGATCGTTTCCAGATATACAGAGATATATAGATTATGCTTGGAATAATTATAGAGTTAGGATAAGATTTAAACCAGAATAAATAATGATACGAGAAGATTTAAAGTTTAGTAAAAACCTTACTACTTTATATGATAAAATAAATTATTATCATAGATATAAAGAGTTAAGTACTTGTTTCAATACAGAAGAAAAATGTTTAGAGAAAACAGACAAAAAAATAGTTCTTGAAATTTTCAAAAAGCTTGGTTATTCCAATGTTAAATATATAACTGGTGAATCGTTTTATCAATTGAGAGAAGATCTTAGTGGCTACAAATTTTATTTTCATACCTCCTTAAAATATGGACTTGTTGAATTAATATTTGGAAAATCTAGAACAGAAGAAGAAAGGAAAACAGAGGAAATGATAGGAGGTGTGGCTCCAGAAGTTTGTAAACTAATAGAAATTAATAAATCTTCAATTACAGAAGGATATATTAAAGATCCTAGATTTAGAACCTATGAAGAATTGGAAGAAATTTTAGAATCTGCTTTTTCTTTATATGAAGATTTGAAATCTGAATTTATAAATTTATATGAATAAATCAATAGTAACCAAGCTTAAATTTAAGCTTGGTTATTTAAATTAAAAATAATGCTACAACAAAGATTAACCTTTCTTGCTGTAATTTGTTTTCATTTGTTGCATGCCCAAATAGATTCTATATCACTTCCTAGAGGAGGCATAGATACTTTTGATTTTAAAAAGAAGCATCATAGTATCTATTTTACAAAAGACAATGAAGTTTTTTTTAATAAAAAAAGAATACGCTTTTGGGATCAACTTTCTTCATCTATTTTAGAAGAAGAAAGAGAACCTAAATTTAACGCTGTAAATGATATAGTCATTTATGCTGATAAAAAAAGTAATTATTATGATCTTCAAAGGATCAAAAGTGAAATAGGAAAAGTTTGGCAAGGTTTTTTTCATTACAAGAGTGACAGCTTTACAGATAGTAAATGTATTTCTATTTATGTAAAAAACTCTTATTTAAAAAACAAAACTATTGGAGAAGGTTATGATATTTACTTTGACAAAGAAATTATTTATACTAAAAAAGAATCTCTTAATTCAGATATACAACCTCCCAAGTTAAAAGCTATAGCAGAAAGTAATACTTTTATTGTATGGCAAACATATTTAAGTGAAATTATTTTTAATAATAACATAAAAACAATAAAAGAATATCTTTCTAAAATAGATTATGCAACAACAAGCATTAATCGCTTTTCGTTTGATCCTTTTGATCCTAAAGAAGATGATTTTGAATTGCAGAAACTAATAAAAGATAAAGAAATTATTTTCTTGGAAGTAAGCTACTCTATAAGTTATGGGGCTTACTTTGATGGATTATCAAAAATTCATAAAAGAAGATATAAGGATTTATCTCACGGAGATTTAAAAAAACCTTTTCTTTTAGAAATACCAACACCTTATATAGAATATTTAAAAGATAATGGTTTAGATTTATTTAAAAGTGAATAATATGATATGATTCGAGAAGATTTAAAATTTAGTGATCATTTAGCAAAAATTTATACTAATGTCAACTATTATGAAAGATACAAGAAGTTAAGTAGTGACTATAATACAGAAGAAGTAAGATTAGAGAAAACAGATAAGAAAGTAGTTTTAGAAATTTTCAAAAAGCTCGGTTATTCTAATGTTAAATATATAACTAGTGAATCGTTTTATCAATTGAGAGAAGATTTTAGTGGCTATAAATTTTATTTTCATACCTCCTTAAAATATGGACTTGTTGAATTAATATTTGGAAAATCTAGAACAGAGGAAGAAAGGAAAACAGAGGAAATGATAGGAGGTGTAGCCTCAGAAGTTTGTAAACTAATAGAAATTAATAAATCTTCAATTACAGAAGGATATATTAAAAAACCTAGATTTAGAACTTATGAAGAATTGGAAGAAATTTTAGAATCTGCTTTTTCTTTATATGAAGATTTGAAATCTGAATTTATAAAAACATATAAATAAGCTGAGTTTATAATAGCTCTAAAATAATGATGATAAATAACGCTCCTTTAACCTATATTTTTATAGCCTTTTTAGGTCTTTTATTAACCGTGGACTCTGTAATTTCATCTTTATTATCCTCCGTTTTAGTAATAGCATTTTTAATCTTTCGATCAAGGTTTTCCAATTCAGATTTTATAGCTTTCAATTCATTTTCTTTACGCCATTTAGCGTGAACTACTTCGCTAAGTGTAGGTATATGTATTTCATTTTTACTTAGCTTATTCTGCTCACTTTCAAGTAAATAAGTAATTTTTAGTAAAGCATTTAAAAAATTAGAAGCAGCTAATTGAGGATCGGAAGCCATTAATCCATTATTGTAGGTGTACTTAATATCTCCTTTACCAAGTACAAAAAAACGATTTATATTAAAATCAAACTCATCTTTCATAGAAGCCTCTGTTTTAATAAGCAGCGTAAATCCATACAAGCTACCAATGCTTCGGTATTCGCCTCTAGTATTCATTTCTTTGGATAGTTCGTTTAGCTTTTTTCCAATCTGATTGATGTTAGAACTATCCAAATTTTTCAATTCAATAGGGTTCAAGATAGTTCCGTTTTTATCTTTTTTAAGATTAGCTAAGAATTGCTTTTGGTCATCAGTCATTGAAGCTATTCTTTCTTTGCCAAGTTCTACCAATTGGCAAAGGTCTTTTAATTTGCTTTTGGAAGTCCATTTAGAATTGTGAAATGCCTTTCGTTCACTTTCTAGGGCAGTTATCTTCTTTTCTAGTTTAGCTTTTTCCAATAAATCCGTATTTCCTGATAGTATTGCTACATATTCAGAGAAATTCATTCCAGACTTTTCGTCCATGCCACCTTCATCTATAGTTCGTTTTCCTAAATTATTTGTTTTTAACTGATCTATAAAAAGTTGCTTGTTATGCAGTAGATTAAACTTGTAACTATCTAAAGACTTTTCTACTGCATAAATAATTACATCAACTTTATTATTGCCAAAATGTTTAGCAATTTCATTACCCTTTCTAATGGCTCTACCATCTCGTTGTGCTAAATCACTTGGTCGCCAAGGAGTATCCAAATGATGTATGGCTACAGCTCTTTGCTGTGCATTAACTCCTGTTCCTAACATTTCAGTAGAACCAAAAAGCACCCGAATTTTCCCTTGATTCATTTGTGTAATAAAATCTTTGCGTGCTTTTTCACTTTTTGCTTCTTGAATAAATCGCACTTCAGAAGGAAGTAGTCCATAATCTTCTATGAGTTTACGTCTAATTTCTGAATATGGATTCCAAGTGTTAGGCTTGTAAGTTCCTAAATCTGAGAACACAAACTGAGTACCTTTTTGCGCCTGAAATTTATGGTAATATTCACTAATTTTTTTTGCACAATGGGAAGCTTTATTATCTATGTGATCATCGTATTCAGATGAAATCATCCGCATATCCAAGGACATTTTACGAGCATAATTAGTAGCAATTAGCATTTTCGCTTTTTCTTCTTTTTGTGAAAGTGGAGGTCTCCCTAAAAGTGTAGCATTCCCTGTTTTAGCAAACTCCATTAATTTATAGATAAAGGCTTCCTGTTCGGGAGTCGGAGGGATATTGTATAGTATTTCATTTTTTTCTGGACGATCTATACCAATATCTTTTGCGGTACGGTAATCGGTAATTTCCGAATAGAATTGAGCTAACTCTGGTACTTTAATAAAGTATCTAAAACGTTCCTTTTGTACGATCGTATTGGTTACAGAAAATTCATAGTCTGTTGTTTTCTTAGCATAAATAGCAGCCCATGCATCAAAGCAATGAATATTTTGTTGTTCAAGTGCTTTTGGGCGTAAGTATTTGAACAATAAATACAACTCTGTTAGAGAATTAGAAATGGTAGTTCCCGATAAAAAGGTAGCACCTAAATCCTTACCAGTACGCTGTTGAATGGTACGTAAAGCAAACAACAAATTTATTGCTCTTTGGCTTCCTTGCGAATTTCCTAATCCAGCGACCCTATCATGACGTGTATTGAACATTAGATTTTTGAACTTATGACTTTCGTCTACGAAAAGATGATCTATTCCCATCATTTTAAAATCTATGATATCGTCTTTTTTTTCTGCAATATCATGGGCTAATGACTTTAGTTTAACCTCTAAATTTTCTTTTCTTTTTTGCATCCCTTTAATCATACCTCTTGAGATTTCTTCACCTTGTTGCTCTAAAGCCCACAAGTTATCTTCTACATTGTCTAATTCTGCTTGTAAAATTTCTTGCTGTACTTCTGCGGATTGTGGTATTTTACCAAATTGATCGTGTGTTAAGATAACGGCATCCCAATTATTATTTTTAATGTCTCCAAAAATGCGTTGACGTTTACTAGGGCTGAAATCTTGCTTTCCTGGATATAATATTCGAGCATTGGGATAAGCTTTTCGATAAGTTTCGGCAATCTCGTGGACATTAGCTTTTAAACCAATGATCATTGGTTTATTGGCTAAACCCAATCTTTTTAGTTCATAAGAAGCACAGCACATAACTAAAGTTTTTCCTGCACCAACTTCATGATCACAGATTGCACCGCCATTGTTTTTTATCATCCAAATGACATCCTTTTGACTATTGTATAAATCTTCTATACCAAGTCCTTTTCTATCTAATTGAGGGAAAGTTTGATGACTACCATCGTACTCTGGACGAACAAAGCAATTGAAGGTATTATTATATAAGTCTGTTAGCCTATTTTTAAAATCATCATTTTGTACTTGTAGCCAATCAATGAATTCGTTTCGTATTTCATCAATTTTACTGTTAGCAAGTTGAATGGCTTCACTGTCTGGAATCTTTACTTCTTTTTCTCCAAGAAGGATCTTCTTTGTGATTTTTGGTGTCGTATTTACTAAAGCATGTTTTAATAGGGCGATTCCATCATAATTTCTGCTTTCACTTTTTACATTGTATTTACTCCATATCGTTGCATTTTTTTGTTTGCAATTCACCGAGAATTCATCACCATTCGGAGCATAATGAATTTTCACCTCGGTATCGAATAAATGAGAAGCAAAACGGCTGTAAATTCCTGATGGTATCCAACGTTCCCCAAGATTGAAATCTAGTTCTTCAAAAGAAATACGACGAGGAAAAATATCTTGTAAGGCTTTTAAAGAATCTTTAGCCTGTATATTATTTGGATCAGATTTTAGGTAGGTCTTTATTTCATTTGCTTTTTGAATAACATTACCCGCTAAAAACTTATCACTAACTTGATATTCGTTCTCTATTGGATGATAGTGTACTCGATTCTTTAGTGCTACTTTTAAATTTACTTGGGGTATTTGAGTAATTTTTTCCATGTATTCCAAATTCACTCTTGAGAATTTATTCAGAGAAGCACTCAGAGCTTCATTTGGGGTTTTAATAGGTTCGGTTTTCTTTGAGTTAAAAGCTACTGGGCGAAAAAAAATATCTGCTTTTCTAAAAGAATCTCCTTGATTACGTTCGAGATAGAGTATTTCATTACTAACAGTGTCCAATTTTAAAAATTTTATGGAGCTAGGCGTATTTAAGTATCCATTTATTTTTACAAAAGCATCATAATACTCGTTAAGTTGTTCACGCAATTTTGGTTGCTCAACTTGGGTATGATATTCTTTGTCATACAGCTCAAAATAGATATCTCTTAAAGAGATGTATTTTTCTATTTTTTCTTGTTGTAGCGAGTTGAGTAAAAGCGGATGAAAAGTTGGGGTATTAGGAAGTGATTTTAAATAACCTATTTGATTTTGAAAACAAACTAAACAGCCTTCTTTGTAATGATCTAATATGTTTTCTGTAAATGACTTGGGTTGGTCTGATACTTTAGGTGGTTTAGGTGTTCTCTTATTGGGAATACCTGATTTTAATTGTTTCTTTTTCTGTTTTTTAGGTTTGTAATTTGGGTTACGTTCCTCTTCGGAAAAGTTAAATAAATCATATAGTGTAAGTATAGAATCTTGTTGTGTTATTTCTTGTTTCTGAAGAGGTTGATCAGCAGCAGATGCAATTTTTTTTAGTTGTTTACTTTGATATAATTCCCTGTCAAAGTTTTGTTGTAGATCGTTTTGTATGAGTACTCCAAAATCATAAGCAATAGCTTCTGGTGTTCCATCATGCCAATTAATGGTGGCAGCTTTTCCGTAAGGATCTGTATCAATGCTGTATTTGGTAAAGAGTACCTTTTTTTGTCCCTCAAAAAGACGATTAGAAGGAGTCTTTTCTTCTGTTATGTAGCTTTCTATAAATTTCTGCTCTAACTCTGATAGTTGTTGTTTTTGACTGTTTTTTTGGAGAAGAATAAAATCGCTACCAACTTCTGTACCTGCATTTTCTATGAATAGGTTATTTGGTAATCGAATAGCAGATACTAGCTGCATATTTTCTAACAGTTTTCTACGAATAGGTTCATTTCTAGAACTATTTAAAACACCTTGTGATGTAATGTAAGCTAACAGACCACCTTCGCGTAATGTTTCTACACCTTTCAAAAAAAAGTAGTTATGAATACTTTTAGATGCATGCACACGAATCTCATCGTTACTTTTTGAAAAATCAGGGTCAAAAACACTAATATCACCAAATGGAATATTACTGCTTACTACATCAAAATGGTTATGATATGCTTTATCTATAGTCTCAAAGCCTTTTCCAAATACTTTGGTTTCAGGTTGTGTATGTTGAAGTATTTTTGAAGTAAGCAAGTCTTTTTCAAATGCTACAGGATTATTTTCACCTAAGACAGCCGTAAAAACTCCCATACCTGCTGATGGGTCTAAAAAATTATCGATTTGTATGTCGTTGTTTTTTAAAACTTGACCAAGTGCTTCTACCAATGTGTGAGGAGTGTAAAAAGCAGTAAGAACACTATTTTTTATACTATCAAGATAGTTTTTATATATTTTTTGACTTGAAGTATTTTCTCGTAGAATTCGATGAAGTTCGCCAACTAAAGGAAATAAATTTAGTTCTGAATTGGACCAGTGAGTGATGTCATCTAATGAGTTTGCAGGATATAAAACACATTTTAGACCACCAAAACCAACATATTTTTTTAATAGTCTAAGTTCTTCTTCATTAGCTTGCCTTTTTAATTTTTCAAGAGTTAAAGCTGTTTGTATAGCTGCTATATTATCCTGAAGATGCTCTTTTTTAGAAAATCCCATAGTATTTTAGATTGATAATTTTTGAAATTACCAACCCACCATACTCGATTTTATAGAATATGAATAATGGCTTTGCTTTACTGAGCAGTGGTGTTACTTTGCCTTTTGATTAGGTATAACTGTCTTATGCGTTGAATTAGTCTAATAGGCAGGATGAAAACCCCTGTAATAGATGAAAGGAATAGTTTCAGAATAAAATAAATGACCCAACCTATAACAGGTAATACTAAAAATATTCTTGGGGTAATACTATTTAAAGCTTTCCAACCAGCTACAAGAGCAGCTCCTATGTAGAAACCTTGAAAAATTAAAAACCCTTTAGGAATGCCCGAAGCTTTTAGTTGAGCGTTACCAATAATGGAATTTTGATACAGCAAATAAGTACAGATCAATAATCCAAAAACAAACATCACAAAAAACTCATTGTAAATTTTCTTTTTGATAAATCTACTTTCTACAGAATTATTAGTATACTTCATCCTTTACATGGCTATTAAATTTTCTTCTATCCAAATTTGAATTACACCAGTCAGCTCAGTGTATAATGCCATGTGCATTTCGCTATTTTCAAAGTCCTTGTCTATGTTGTATTGGCTGAATAAGGGTAAACTAATTGGATACATTTTTTCTGTGAATTCGTGTAATTCTTCATCTTTAATTTCACGATTAAATTCATTGCAAATGATGTCAAAAAGCATATCCATTTTTGAAAATGGTAAATCAGAAAACAATGTTGTATTTGCAATATGAGAAGCTTCTATATGGTTATGATTAGTGCTAATAGCTTCGGTATAGGCTTGTGATGCTATTTCACTACGTGCAACTATAAAATCATTGTTTTTTGCTAATTCAGGATAACTATAGTTCAAATGTTCTTTTAATCTCAATTGGAAATAAGACAGGTCTTGTTGTTGGTTTGTGTCATTCATAATGGTTTATTTAGAAAATAAAATACTGAAAACCAAATAATTGATTATCAGTATTTAATTAAACGATGTTTTAAGTTTTTTATTTTTTCTTTCTTTGAGGGAACTCAAAAGAAGTTTTTGCGTCAGTTCCAATAACTAAATAGGCATCAAAAGTTTTATTGGCTTTACTTTTTAGTCCTTTCAATAGCGGAGTTTTACCTTTAGTCAATAACATTTCTACAGCTTTTTCTGAAATAATTTTTCCGCAAATATTTCTAAATAACAGCCAATCACAACCATCATTAGTACACTTAGCAACTTTTGGAAATAATTTAACGGAAGCTTTGTTGCATTTCGAGCACTGCAATAATTGTTTTGGACTGGTTTTTATTTCAGTATTTAAAATTTCAGTAGTAATTTGGTTTGTGTAGTGTTCAATAGAATTTTGAAAATCAGTTACACTCATTTCTCCCTTTTCGATGTTGGCTAATGATTTCTCCCATTCTCCTGTCATTGTTACATTCGAGATACTTTTGTTTTTTACAATTTCATATACTTGTAAACCCTTTTCAGTAGGTACAAGAGATTTCTTTTTTCTTTGTATGTAATTGCGTTTGAATAAAATTTCAATAATATTGGCTCGTGTTGCAGGAGTCCCTAAACCAACTTCTTTTATTGCTAATCTTTCTTCTTCATTTTCAATTCTTTTTCCTGCATTTTCCATGGCTGATAGCAATGTAGTTTCAGTCAATAAGGGTTTAGGCTGAGTTCGTTTTTCTTGTAAAGATGTATTTCTAATTTTTATTGATTCTCCTTGTTTCACCTCGGGTAGTTGAGGGGTGTTTCTTTGACCAAAATAACCTCTAATTCCTCGCCATCCTTCCGATATAATAACGATACCAGTAGTTGTAAATAGTTGGTCTTTAGCTTTACATTTTATATTGGTAACCTCTTTTATACAAGGAGCTGATACAGATTCTAATATCCGAGATGCAATTAATTGATAAATCATGCTTTCTTCTTTAGTTAAATCTGAAGCTGTATTTTCAGTAATTAATAGTGCATGATGATCGGTTACTTTCTCATTATTAATAATTCGTTTTTGTAACTTTTGTGTTCGTAACTTCTTTGCGTGTTCCTTTAAAGATTCATTTTTTTCTAAGCTTAGTATTAATTCTGGTATTTGATGCCACATGTCTTCAGAAATGTATTTACTACCAGTTCTTGGATAGCTGATAAGCTTTTTTTCATATAGAGATTGAGCGATTTTTAATGTTTGAGAAGCAGACAAATTATACATTGTATTGGCTTCTTTTTGTAATCCAGTTATATCATAAAGTAATGGAGGTTGTTCTCTTTTTTCCTTTTGCTCAGATTCAATAATAACTACATATTTTAAAGTGTTAAGAACCTTTATGCTCGCTTCGGCTTCCTTTTTAGAGGAGAATGAAGCTTCAGAAAGCGTATGGAATATAATACCATTACTACTATGTTGTAGTTTAACTTTCCAATATAACTCTGATTGAAATTTTGTGTGTTCTAGGTAACGTTCACATACCATAGCTAGTGTTGGAGTTTGTACCCTTCCTAAAGAATACACACCATTATTGGCTTGTGTGCTTAATGCTTGAGTTGCATTAATTCCTATCAACCAGTCTGCCTGATTACGAGCTTTAGCAGATTCATATAAGCTATCGTAATTAGTGCCTTTTTGCAAATTTTGAAAACCTTCAGTAATCGCTTTATCAGTTAAAGAACTTATCCAAAGACGTTCAAAAGGTTTTTTACAATTCAAAAAATGATAGATATATCTAAAAATCAATTCCCCTTCACGTCCTGCATCAGTTGCTACTATAATTTTATTGCAGCGATCAAAAACCTCTTTAATGATTTGTAGCTGTTCTAAAGCACGTTTGTCATTTCTATATTCGTTCTTTATTTTGATTTGACGAGGGACCAATAAAAATTCTTGAGGAATGATTGGTAAATTGTCTTTTTGAAAACTTTTAATACCATATATTTCTGGCATTGCTAATCCTACTAAATGTCCAAATGCCCATGTAATGGCATATTCTTTACCCAACCAATATCCATTTTTGCGTTGAGTAATGCCCAAGTGTGCAGCTAGATCGCTAGCTACACTGGGCTTTTCTGTAATAATAGCTATCATTTTTATAGCTTTTTACCATTTTGTTTTGTGGCTTTTTCATCCACTTTTTGCACTTCCCCTTTACCAGTTTCTTGACTTACTTTGTCTTTTTTATTGTTAGGGTTTTTAAAAGAGAAATCAATTTTACTTCCCTTGTCATTTAATTTTAAATACCCTTTATAGGCATCTCCATTTTTACTAATAAAACCGTCTATGTAAATCGTTTTCCCATCCTTCAAAAGTGTACGTTGATCCTCGGTCAATTCTTTACCTCTAATCATTTTAGGGATTTCATTCAAAGGGGCATCATTCTTTTTTTGCTGTTGATTTAGAATAGGTTTATCAAATAGAAATTCTACGTAACGTTTATCAGCATTAAATTGAACCTTCGCGTCAAACTCTTTTCCTTTAGAAGAAATCATTCCATTAAGCTGTAATGGTTTCCCTTCTTGTAAAGTTTGTTTTTGTTGATCATTCAGAGTTATTCCCTTAATCTCATTAGGGATTTTAATGTATTCAGCTTTTAAAGCAACCAATTCATTGGTCAATCTATCTATACTTATAATAGAGGGGATCATTTCGCCTGTTTTTAAGTTATGAAGGTCTACTACACGACCCATGTTGCCAGTTTCTTTTAAGTTTTTTTTATCCGCATCACTAAACTCATGTCCAAAAAACGGATAATTAAGCGTAGGTTCTCGTCGAATGCCATGAATAGCCATAGTTACTTTTCCTTCTTTATTTGTTTGTAAAGACAAGCGAGCATCTAATCGACTGAAAGCAGTGCCTACATTAAAACTAATAGGTACTAGTTCATTGGTTTTGTATCCTTTTAACAAACCATCTAGTAAATTCCTTTTTTCTAACTTTTCTTTGGTAATACCCAGACTACCGAGAGTTTCCCAATCAATATCTTTTTCTTGATAGCGGTATTCACTTTCTTGATTTGTGTTTTCTGTTGAATGAGTCTCGGTTTTTTCACTAGTTTCATTAGGACTAATTTCTTGGTGCTGTACTTCTAAATCTTTTGCTTGTGTTTCCATTTGTGGTTGTTTTTTATGATTAAATTTTGCAATGTCTAATTCATGATTATCCATTATTTTGCTCATTGATTGTGTTGGGTTTTTTAATTGCTCTTTGAAAATTTTGGTGATTTTTTCTATTTGCTTAAGAGGCACTTTAAAAAATTTAAAACGTGAAGGGTCTTTTGCTTGGCGGAAATAATTAGAAAAGAAATTAGATAGCATATCTCCATTTTTATCTACTTTGAGAAAATCGTTTTGATTTGCTTCTTTAGGATCAGTTGTTTCTAAATTGCCATCTTTGTCTAATCCTTTGACCGCTTTAATTTCATTTGTTTCTTGGTCTAGCACCAACAAAATATCCGAGAACTGCTCGGGTAAATCTTGATTAACATCATTCATTTTATTATGATTTACGATTAGTATTTGTTCGAAATTATAATCCTGAACGATGTAGAAATACGAGTGATTTAAGTTGTCACTTTATGACCTTTTATAACTTATTTTGGCGTTACGGGGTTTTTAAATAAAGCTTTTATGAAATGATTTATATCTGATAGTCGATAGTATGTTTTACCACTTATAGCATAATAGGGTAATTTTCCAGAGGAACGATATCGTTGAAGAGTTCTGGAACTAACTTTTAAGATTGTTAGTACATCTTGATTGTCTAGTAATTGTTCACCTTCAATTACGTTTTTTTGTCGTTGTAAACGAGCTATTTTTTCGTCTAATAAGTCAAAACGATCTTGAATGCGATCCATCCAAGCAAAAAATTCTCTTCTGTCTAATTCCATCTTTTAGTGAGTTAAAATGATGGAACAAAAGTGAAGTAGTTATTGGGCATTCATACCCAAGTAGATGCCAATTGGCAATGATTTTTTATTGGTGAGAATGCTTTTTTATCTATCACTTTCACCTAAATGAGTTTCTAAAGCTTGTTTTAACTGATCCAAGAATAGTGTTCTGCTATCTGTGCGATATTTCATTCGATGATAAGTGTGGTGTATATCTCCTAATTTTATATCAAAAATCTGTTCAAAAACATTCGCAATTTTACGGATATTTGATTTAGGGATTGACTTAGATATATGCAAGGCGTAGATAAGCTCTATCATAGAACTTTTAGAGTTTGACCAGTCTAAATTACCTACATTTATAGAATTTCTAGGAGATTCATCAATTTTACTATTCACATAAATATGAAGTTTCTCCTCAGCTTTTATTAATGAAAATACTGAATCATAGAAAGTAGAAAATTGAAGATCAAAAAAAGTAAAAGTTTGATCTCCTGAGTAAACAATATCATCATTTTTTTGTCTTAAAAAATAAAGATAATCCTTATCAGTTCTCCCTGATTTTATATACTGGTAAAATGAATTACTACGGTAGTACCTTTTATTAGATTTTGAAACCTTCTCAAGGTAATTTGTGTAGTGTTGTATATTTTTTTGAGCATTTCCAATTGGGCATGTAGTCTCTACACAATACACATGCTTGTAGAAAATTAAAAGTCCATGTATTTCGGGTTTTATTTCTTTAAAAAAATGAATTTCTTCTTCCGCAGTGCTAAAATTAAAGTCTAATAAGTGCTTTTTCATAAGCTCTAATTTTTCATGGAGATATGAAATCATTTTTCTTGCAATTTCTATTTCATTTGATTCGAATTTAATAGATCCGTATTTATCTCGTACTTCATTCAATATTTCATCAAAAAACATATTCATTTGATCAACATTTTTAGATTAAACAACCAAAACGTCCAGGGAAAATCACTAGATAACCAAACTACTAGTGTATAAACCTAGAAAAACTAAAAAATAATCTAAATGTTGATTGGGAGGTTTTAAGACAATAAATAATAATGAACGTTGTTCATCCTCTAATTCACCATCTTAAGTAAAACTAAAGGATATTTTGATAAACGTAAAATAGTTATAAATATTAGGCGTTTTTCAATAAATATTCGTAGATAACTGATTAATTTGAGTTATATTAAAGAAATGAGAACGCATTTTTTAGGATTTTCGCAACTTTTAAAATGTATAAATAAAATGACGTTCGTACTTTTTGTATAGAAAAAAGTTAGTATATTAGCGTATACCAAAGCGCATACGGCATTAATAGTTTTGGTAAATTTAATAAAAACAAACTTGCTTATTTACAAGTGTTTATGTTTTTTGAAGTGGGGCTTAGGATAGCTCGTCGGGCTCATAACCCGAAGGTCACAGGTTCGAGTCCTGTTCCCGCTACTAGATTTGACAAGGCTTTCAGGATTCTGAAAGCCTTTTTTCTTAAATATACTTAAAACAAAACTGTAGATAAACTAAATCTAATTTTTCAAATCATGTAGAGCTAGTACTGGTACATTTGAGTTAAAACCTAGATCTTTTACCATTGGTTTTGTAAAAACGGAATCAAAGAAAACATGTTTTTTATTAATGAATGTAATCATTTCACTTTCTCTACTTTCAACAAACAATTGTAAACCTTCATTAATATCTGTTTCTTTCAAGTAATGAAAAGAATATTCTAGTCCATCTAAGCATTCTTCTAATAGCATTCTTTTATTTTTTTGTTGTTCCGATAAACCATCTTGTTTTCCTACATGTAAAATTCGTATAGGAGCTTTAGTTATCTTAGATATTTCATATAAGTAATTTAGCTCTCTTTTTTTATAGTGCGTTTCAAAATTTGTAGGGAATACAATTTCATTTGGGATTTTAAAAGTGACATTAGAAGGAATCATTAGTACAGGACAGTTCCTTACTTTTTCCATCATATTAATAGTATTACTACCTATGATAGTATCTAAATCATTAGTCTCTCCTTTGTTGCTTACTATGACAATATCAATATCTTTGTCTTCAATAAATTTCTTAACTGCATTCAATGGAGTGTTATAAGAACTTACGGTATAATATTCGTGATTGTTATATCGTCCAAAATCTTTAATTTTTTCTAATAAATTTTCAAGACCAGAATATGATTTTTCTTTAGCAGTTTCATAAGCCTCATCACCAGGTTTAGGAGGGAAAAAATTGGGGAAAATGCTATCGGTTTGAAAAGCATTAAGTACATAAAAATCTACCTCTTCATTTTTATATAATTCACTAGCATAAGCAATTGAAGACCAAGAGTTTTTTGAGAAGTCTGTAGGTAATAATATCTTTTTTTTCATGGAAAGTGTGTTTTTATTTATTTCAAAAGTAGACTTCCAAATTGTCTAAAAAAATGACAATTATCAGTTTTAAAAAAGAACTATTCATGAATCAATAATTCATTTTCTTTTAAGCTTTTAAAAAGTATTTTAATGTACTTGTTTATGTTTTTCTTGATGCTTTTTGAGTCTGATATTTCTATTTCCCCTCTCCAAAGTAATTCCCTTTCTTTGCTTGGACAAATACAGTATAAAGAAGTTTCGACAAAATATATGGTATAATCTTCTTTCCATCCTTTTTGTTTTAAATAAAGATATTGATTAACATAATAGTACTCTCCAAAAGTTTGATCACTTGTCATATATCCATGGAGTAATGTTGAGGTATAATATCTCTTTTCTTTTCCTAAAATTTTCGTTATTAATATAGCTTCAAATCCAGAGTTTAACAGACTTTCTTCAATTTTATTAAGCTCTTCTTTAGATTGTTGTGCTTTTGTAAAAGAAGTTTCAAAAAAATCTATGCTTTTTACAGCTCTAACATCTTCTTTTTCAAAAGCTTCAATAACAAGTTTTTCAAATGTTTTTCTGGCTTCAAAATCTGCCTCTAATCCAATTACGAGTGTTTTATTAGATTGAAAAAAGTCTGTATTAGAATTTTTATACTCTTGTATTAATTTGCTAGATGAACAACTTATCATAAGAAAACCGATAAATACACCGTAAATAATGATTTTCATAATAATTAAGTTAAATAGAATATTCTTTTAAGTCCAGAAGTTAAATTTCTTTCCATGATACTAAACTTTTTGTCTGTTTCGAAAATATTTTTCATTTCATCAAGTATATATCGAACTTCATCTTCTGTATATTTCAAATCTTCAATTGTATTGATTATTTTCTCAATTGCCTGATAGTCATTATCCGAAGTAAATTCGTTATACATTTTATCAAAAGTTTTATCAGAAATATATTTTTTAATGAATTTAATTTCTTCCTTACTTTCTTTTAAATCGGCACTCATTGCATAAATGTATAAGTAGGCTTTTAATTCTTCTTGAGTCCAATTTGTTCTTAATGGTGTACTAGTTTTCATAATTATATATTTTAAAATTTGAGTTACGATTTTATGGTCATTACAGGTAGTATGGCATGATTTGCAACATCTTCAGAAATACTTCCTTTAAAGAAATGACTTAACCCTTTTCTGCCATTTGTTGCGGTTATGATTAAATCAAAGTCATATTTTTTAGCATAATGAATAATTCCTTCTTCTACAGTATAATCTGAAGTAAAACTAAACCTATCTAATAAATCTAAATTTCCTTCGGCCTTAAATAGAAAATCAATGGCTTTTTTAACTTGCTGTTTATAACTTAAAAAGTTATTGGGAGTGTTAACATACAATAATGTGATATCACAATTAATAGATGCTAATAATTTTTTTATTTTTTGATAAGGAATTATACTTCCCTCAGAAAAATCACAGCCAAAAATAGCATTCTTAAAATCAGCTGTATTTGGTAAACCTTTCACTACTAAAACAGGCGTATCTGATGTCCGTACCACTTTTTCGGTATTTGAACCAATAAAAAATTCCTTTAAACCAGATGTTCCATGTGACCCCATGATAATAAGATCTGCATTTTCTTTGTTTGCTAAATCATTAAGTTCTGTGAAAATTTTGAAACGTTTTATTACATATCTTACCTTTAAACCTTTTAAATAGTTTTTTTTTGAAAATTCTTTACATTGATCTTTTGCTATTTTATGGTAAAAATCAGCCTCTTCATTTAGATATTTTTCAGGAACAAGAGCTATATCTTTTGGAAGTTGTAGCGCATTAAAAAGAATAAGTTCTGAATTGTGTATTCTTGCTACAGAAGCAGCAGTTCTTAAAGCGTTTTCAGAGTATAAAGAAAAGTCTATTGGGACAATGATTTTATTCATGATGTTTTTTTGTTAAAAGTAGTACTGCAATGTTGTTATTACTATGATATATATCAGTTTAAGGTTTACTTTTTACCATAATACAAGCGTTAACAAAAAAGTTGTGCTTATTTATGTTAGCTTCAAAAAAATTCAATAAATCTTCAGATGAATTAATTTCTGTAGTTAAATTTTTCGGATTTACCTCATAGAATCTTAATGTGTCATTTTCAATATCAAACCCATAAAAAGTATTGCTGTTACCATCACTTGAAATAATAGTCATAATACTATGTTTCTTAATAGTTTTAGAATAAGATGTGAGTTCTTCTTTAGTGTCAAAAATTAAACGGTATCTATACTCATTTAATGGTTTTATAGTCAATGTATCACTTTCTTTATTTTCAATACAGGGTGTCATCCAAATTCCTACTAATTTTGGATTTATTTTCTCTGTATTTGGTAATCCATAATTAGAGTTAAGAGAACAATTAGTTAAAGTGACTAGAGCTAAAAGAAGTAGAATAGTTTTTTTCATGATTTTTATTTTATGAGATCACATGGTTAAACTCTAAACTCAACCTTGCTAGTAGTATTAATTCTGATTTGTTTTTGCCAGAAAGTGAACTTGCTATTTTACCCGATGTTTCCATAATTAATCGTTTGATTTCACCTGTAAAGAAATAAGGATGATTGTGATAGTATTCAATAAAATCAGCATAACAATCTTCAGAAGTAGCATTTTTATTATGTAACCAATCAAAAACAATTTCTATTTGGTAGGCAGTATCAGCTCCAAAAACATCAAAAGTTTCATCTACCTGTAACCACTTTTCTTTTACTGCTTTTTTTAGTGTTTTTACTTCTTTATTGGTAACTATATTATCAGATTTAGCTACTGCATAAAATAACTTAGCTACGTTTTGATAAAACTTTATATTTAAGTTGTTTATCTTCATTTTTAAATGTTTGTAGACAAAACTACTAGCGTTATAAACGATATGAAATGATATAAATCAGTTTTATTTTTATGTAGAAATATTATCTTTAACCTAAATATTTTACTCATGTTTAAAAAAGAAGATAAAGTTGTTTTTAACACACTATTTGAAGCGGTTTCAGAAGCTGTAATTGTTGTAGATGAACAACAGAAAATACGAGTAATAAATTCATCTACAGAACAGATGTTTGGTTATAAAGAAGATGAATTGTTAAATGAACGTTTAGAAACTCTAATACCAAAAAAATATAAAGGAAATCACAGTAACCATGTTAAAAATTTTCTTACCGCACAAGAAAAAAGACAAATGGGAAAAGGTAGAGATTTGTATGCACTTCATAAAAAAGGAAATGTATTTCCTATTGAAGCAGGGTTAAACCCTTTAGAAATAAAAGGAAAACGTTATGTCATGGCTTTGGTAATTGATATTTCAGAAAGAAAACATCAAGAATTAGAAATATTAGAATTAAATACAAGGCTTGAAAATAAGGTAAAAGAGAGAACTAGAAATTTAAGATTAACAGTTGAAAAACTAGAGATAATTAATCAAGAATTAGACGATGAAAATAAAAAAAGAATTGAAGCAGAAAATAAAGCTAATGTGGCTTTAAAGAAAGAACGAGAATTAAATGAATTAAAAACTAAATTTTTGTCGTTAGTGTCGCATGAATTTAAAACACCATTAAGTGGTATTTTAACATCGAGTATGCTATTAGCTAAATATAAATTAACAGAACAACAACAGAAACGAGAAAAGCATTTATCTATAATTAATAATAAAGTACATTATTTGAATAATATTTTAAATGATTTTTTATCTGTAGAGAAATTAGAAAAAGGAGAAATAAAATACAATTTAACATCTTTTAAGCTAGAACAACTTGTACAAGAAGCCATAAATGGAGTAGATTTATTATTAAAAAATGGTCAAGAAATAATTTTAAACTCAGAGATAGAACCTATTCTTTTATATCAAGATAGAAAAATTATAGATTTAACATTATCTAACTTATTAAGTAATGGCATTAAATATTCACCTGAAAACACAAAGATTTTTATTGAGATTACTCAAAATTCTGAGGATACAACTATTAGAGTTAGAGACGAAGGTTTTGGAATCCCTGAAAAAGACCAAAAAAATATTTTTCAGCGTTATTTTAGAGCAGAAAATGCGTTGTTGAATCAAGGAACAGGAATTGGTTTAAATATTGTAAAAAGCCATTTAGAAAATTTAGGAGGGAAAATTAGTTTTGTAAGTGAAGAAAATAGAGGTTCTATCTTTACAGTAAACATACCAAATAAAGCAGTTTTATGAAAAAAATACTATTAATAGAGGATGATATCACATTACGTGAAAATACAGCAGAGCTTTTAGAACTTTCTGGTTATTACGATGTTATTACAGCTGCCAATGGCAAATTAGGAGTTGAAAAAGCAAATGCCGAATTACCAGATATTATTGTTTGTGATATAATGATGCCAGAACTAGATGGTTATGGTGTTTTGGAAACCTTATCTAAAAATTCTGAAACTCAATTTATTCCTTTTATTTTTCTGTCAGCAAAAACAGAAAGAGGAGACATACGAAAAGGAATGGATTTAGGAGCAGATGATTATATTACCAAACCTTTTACTGAAGAAGAATTATCTAGTGCTATTGAAAGTAGATTAGCAAAATCTTCTATTTTAAAAGAACAAAGAGAGCAAAAAATTCACAAAGAACTTGAAAGTGAATTAAGAAGTTTAAATGATTTAAAGAATTTTTTTGATGATAACGGAACTTCTTTTTCGTTTAAAAATGAAGAAATTATTTATCATGAAGGAGATAATTCCAATTATATTTATTTAATTGTGAAAGGAGCCATAAAATGTTCTAAATTAAATGAACAAGGTAAAAATTTAACTACCTCATTATATAAAGAAGATGATTTATTTGGATATACTTCTTTTTCTCAAAATTTAGTTTATCAAGAAACAGCGACAGCCATAGGTAATACAGATTTAGTTGCAGTAAAAAAATCGGAACTAAAAAGTGTATTACACAAAAATCATAAGGTCGTTTTAGATTTGGTGGATTTGTTGTCGGACAACTTAGAAGATGTAAAAGACCAGTTATTAGATATGGCCTATAATTCTGTTCATAAAAAAACAGCAGGAACATTATTGAAATTTGCAGAAAAAATTAATCATAAACCTGAAGATCCAATAAAAATATCTCGTTTTGATTTAGCAAGTGTAGCTGGAATTGCTACAGAAACATTAATTAGGAGCTTAGCCAAACTAAAAAAAGAAGGTATTGTTGCTATAGAAGGTAGAAATATTAAAATCTTAGATTTAGATGCTTTGAAATTAGTAGAATGATTTTTATCATTTTTTTGGAGTACTGTGATACATACTTTTACCATAATTAAATATGTAAATTATGAGAATTGTATCTTTTTTAATAGTGGTATTGGTAATTATTAGTTGCAAGTTAGACAAAGAACCAATTCATATTGCTACTGAAATTAGGAGTAAAGATTCATTAATTATTAATGATACTGTTACCATTCAACTCAATGCTGAAGAGTTACAGCAAAATGTAAAAATTAATCCAATAAAATCAGATGAAGATGATAGTAACTTCATCAAAGATTATGTGGTGCATAAACAGCTGTATAAAGAAACTGACAATTATATAATTGACTTTTGTTATCCACAGTTAGATGAAAATTACAATCCGAAATTTGAACTTTTTAATGATTTTGTTGAAAACGAATTAATACAACTTTCTAGAATAGAACAAGATGTTTTAGAAAGTCAAGAACTCTTATGTGATACACTACAGAAAAATCCAATTCGAGAACACAGAATAGGAGAGTACAAGATTTATCAACAAAAAGAAACGCACATAAGTGTACTCTTTTATTTAGAGAATCATTACGCACAAACTAAAGCAGCTTACTACACTTTTAAAACAGTAAATTTTGATAAGATAAAAGGAAAACTACTTCATTTTGAAGATTATTTTTTACCTGGAAGTTTATCAGAAGTTCATAAGATTTTAAATTCAGAAATTAGAACACAAATCGCTAAAGGGGATTTATTTTACGAATGTTTTGAAGTAAGTTTAGATGATTTTGAAGTTGCTAAAAACGATTTTGTAGTTAACGATAATCATATCATTTTTTACTTCAACGATTGTATTATGTGTCCTTCGTTTGTAGGAACATATTCTATCGAAATTCCTTTAGAAAAATTAAAGCCAGTATTTCAACAAAACTGGTCAGATCGCTTCATTTTATAAGATCAGAACTGATTAATATCATAGTTTACTTTTCTTTTCATACAGAAATTTGCTTTACGTAAATCGTGTATATGAAAACAACATGTTATCACTGTGGAGACGAATGTAACGAGCATCAAAAAATAGAATTTGATGATAAATCGTTTTGTTGCAATGGATGTAAAACAGTATACGAGATTTTTTCGCTAAACGATTTAACATGCTATTACGATCTACAAGAAAGTCCAGGAGCAACACCGTTAGATATTCAAGGGAAATACGATTATTTAGATGATGAAAGTATCATTCAAAAATTACTTTCGTTTAACGATGAAAATGTTCAGATTGTAGATTTATACATTCCGCATATTCATTGTAGTTCATGTATTTGGGTGTTAGAAAATCTTCAGAAACTTCAAAAAGGAATCGTAACTACACAAGTTAATTTTCCTAAAAAGAGTGTACGTATTACATACAAAGTTGATCAAATTAGTTTAAAGGAAATAGTGGTGCTGCTGAGTTCCATTGGCTACGAACCTTATATTTCTTTAGAAGATTATGAATCAGGAAGTAAAAATGTTGATCGTAGTTTAATTTATAAGTTAGGTTTGGCAGGTTTTGCTTTCGGAAATGTAATGTTACTATCTTTTCCAGAATACTTTGAAGTGAATGAATTTTGGTTAGAAAAGTATAAACATACATTTCGTTGGTTGATGTTTGTTTTTTCTATTCCAGTAGTTGTTTATGCAGCCCAAGATTATCTGATCTCTGCATATAAAGGATTACGATCTAAATTACTGAATATAGATGTTCCTATTGCATTAGGAATTTTAGTACTTTTTATTAGAAGTGCTGTTGAGGTGTTATTTGATTTAGGAAGTGGTTTTTTTGATAGTTTAACCGGTTTGGTTTTCTTTTTGTTACTAGGAAAGTTCTTTCAACAAAAAACATACAATTACTTATCGTTTGAGCGTGATTATAAATCTTATTTTCCAATTGCTGTCACGAAAGTGAATAAAAACGGAAATGAAGAAACTATTCAGATTTATAAGATTGAAAAAGGAGATCGTATTTTAATTCGAAATCAAGAATTGATTCCTGTAGATGGAATTCTAATCAATGGAAATGCTCAAATCGATTACAGTTTTGTTACTGGTGAAGCAAATCCGGTTCAGAAAAAATCAGGAGATAAATTATTTGCTGGAGGAAAACAATTGTCTGGAGCCATAGAAATTGAGGCAATCAATTCTGTAGAACAAAGTTATTTAACGCAATTGTGGAGTAACGCCGTTTTCGAAAAAGATAAAACCAGTAAGTTTACAACCATTACGAATAAAATAAGCAAAAATTTCACCATTGCTATTCTTTCCATAGCTGTTTTAGCAAGTATGTTTTGGTTTTTTACAGATGCAACTAAAGTTTTAAATGTTTTTACAGCTGTACTTATTATTGCTTGCCCGTGTGCAATTGCGTTAGCAGCTCCATTTACTTTAGGTAATATGTTACGAATTTTTGGTAAGCAAAAATTTTATTTAAAAAACGCTACAGTTATAGAGCAGTTAGCAAAAGTAGATGCGTTGGTTTTCGATAAAACAGGAACCTTAACAACTAGAGCAAATAGTGAAGTAAAATACACAGGTTCAGTCTTAAGTTTTAATGAAGAAAAAGCTTTAAAAGCAACATTACGAGCTTCTAATCATCCTTTAAGTAGAACAATTTATGAAACTATGACGAACATTCCTTTAGAGAAAGAGAGTCAGGTTTTTGAACATACAGGAAAAGGATTACAAGCAACCGTGGCTACTGTTGATGTTAAAGTTGGATCTGCTTCTTTTGTGAAAAATGAAAAGGAACAATTTAGTTCAGATACTTCTGTGCATGTAAGTATTCAAAACGATTATAAAGGAAAGTTCACATTAAAAAATACTTATCGTAAACATGTCGATGAAGTATTTCAGATGTTTTCAGCATATGATCTTTCTGTTGTTTCAGGCGATAATGAAGGGGAAAAAGTGTATTTGAAAAAGAGATTACCAGAGAACACGACATTATTATTCAATCAAAAGCCAGAAGACAAATTGGCTTATGTTTCTCAACTTCAAAAGAAGTATAAAAATGTCGCGATGATTGGAGACGGATTAAATGATGCTGGAGCTTTGATGCAAAGTGAAGTTGGTATTGCAGTATCTGAAGATATTAATGTGTTTTCACCTGCATGTGATGCAATTTTAGATGCAAATCAGTTCGAGAAATTACCAAAATTTATAAAAATTACAAAACAAACGATGCGTGTTATTCAATACTGTTTTATCATTTCTCTGATATATAATAGTGTCGGATTGTATTTCGCTGTAACCGGACAATTATTTCCTGTAATTGCTGCGATTCTAATGCCTTTAAGTTCAATAAGTATTGTGGTGTTTACCACTATAGCAACTAATATTTTAGGAAAAAAACTATAACATGAAATCACTAATTCAAAAATATAATATTCCAGGGCCAAGATATACGAGTTACCCAACTGTTCCATATTGGGATGCAACTACGTTTTCAAAAGAAAAATGGCTCAAAAGTTTTAAAAAATCATTTGAAGAAAGTAACCAAGCAGAAGGAATAAGTTTATACATACATTTACCTTTTTGCGAAAGTTTATGCACATTTTGTGCTTGTCATAAACACATTACAAAACGTCATGAAGTTGAAATTCCATATATCAAAACTTTAATTAAAGAATGGAAATTATATAGAGAAAAAATGACTCAAGTTCCTGTGATCAAAGAAATTCATTTAGGAGGAGGAACACCGACTTTTTTTGCTTCGAAACAATTAAAAGAATTGATTGATTCAATTTTAGAAGGAAGTCAAAAACACCCTGATTTTGAATTTAGCTTTGAAGGTCATCCGAATAATACAACAAAAGAACAATTAGAAACTTTATATAATCTCGGATTTACACGTGTAAGTTTTGGTATTCAAGATTATGATAGTACTGTTCAAAAAGCAATTCATAGAATTCAATCTTTCGAAAACGTAAAACAAGTTACAAAATGGGCTCGCGAAATTGGATATACATCTGTGAGTCACGATTTAATTTTCGGATTACCTTTTCAAACTAAAGAAAGTATTACCGACACAATTTTAAAGACAAAAGAATTACTTCCAGATCGAATTTCTTTTTACAGTTATGCGCATGTGCCTTGGGTGAAAGGAGTTGGGCAGCGTGGTTTTAGTGAAGAACATTTACCTAAGTCAGATGAGAAAAGAGCTTTATATGAATTAGGGAAAGAAATGCTAACCAATATTGGATATCATGAAATAGGAATGGATCATTTTGCGTTGAGCTCCGATAGTTTGTTTAAAGCGACAACTTCACAAAAACTCCATAGAAATTTTATGGGATACACATCGAGTAAAACCAAACTCATGATCGGTTTAGGAATGTCGGCAATTAGTGATTCTTGGTACGGATTTGCACAAAATGTAAAAACAGTAAAAGAATATCAAATGTTAGTGAATAATGGTGAAATCCCAGTATTTAGAGGCCATATTTTAACCGATGAAGATTTAGTGATCAGAAAACATATTTTAAATATCATGTGTCATTTTTCTACCAATTGGCAACAAGAAGAAAAGCATTTTGAAGCTTTACCAAAATCATTAGCATTACTTCAAGAAATAGCTTCAGATAATTTAATCAGAATCAATAAAAATTCTTTGCGTGTTACTCAAGAAGCTCGACCATTTATACGAAACATTTGTATGGCATTTGATCTTAGATTACAGCGTAAAAAGCCAGAAACAAAATTATTCTCAATGGTAATTTAAGCTTTTAGATTTTTGAATGAAGCTAGTAATTTTATAAGACTTAAAATTATATAAATTAAAAGTGTAAAATTATATACTTTATGTATATATGAATCTGCATTAGAAAAAGATTTAAATAAAAAATAAAAAATGATTAGATATGGAAATATAAAAAACATTATGTATTCAACTAAGAGTAAAATATAATTAAATAGTTTGACGATTAAATTAGGTTCTTCATTGAAATCAAAAGTTCCGGATAACCAAAAATAATCTGGAATTTCAAAATAAAAACAGTCTACATGTTCTTGCTCAATTTCTAACTTAGAATTAATTAATTTATGAAGATTTTTAATTTTATTAGAAAAAAAAATTTCTGCGGTATTTTGAATTTGAATTAGATTATTAACTATTGTAAGAATTAAGGGAGAAATCATTAATAAATACTGAACTTTTATTTTAAGCTCTATTCCAGCTATTTCAATAGTTTCAGATTTATTTTCTATTACTGTGTACAAAATAAAAGTTGAAACTATAAAGAAAATAATATGCCTCTTTTTTCTTTGATTTGAAATTTTCATTAGATCGTAAATAATCTCAAATTGTTTAATGTGATAGTCAATTTTTTTCATTCAATAAATAGTTAATATCTAGGTATAAATATAAAAATCAATATAGTAAAGTTAAATTAAAACACTGTTTTTAATTGGCTAAAAAAAATCCATTAACTAACTTCTATTTTTGAATTTCTCACAATAAAAACTCCAAACATGACCAATGTCATAGTATAAAAATATTCTCAAAACTACTTTTGACTTATAATTAAAAAACAATACGATGGGGGTAATTTATTTGTTGCTTATAGTAAGTGTATTAGTAGCTATAGTCTTCTTTATAGCATTTATAATTTCGGTAAAAAAAGGACAGTATGATGATACCTATACACCATCAGTTCGAATGTTGTTTGATGACGAATTAGTAACCAAGAATACAAATAAAAAATAGATTTTAATTCAATTTAAATTATGGAAATGCAACAATTTTATTACGATAATAAAATCGTGAAAAAATTTATTTACGCTACCTTATTATGGGGAATCGTAGGTTTTTCAGTAGGGCTTCTCTTAGCTTTTATGTTTTTATTCCCAAATATAACTGATGGGATTTCATGGCTTAGTTTTGGTCGTTTAAGGCCGTTACATACTAATGCTGTGATTTTTGCTTTCGTAGGAAATGCAATTTATGCAGGTGTGTATTATTCGCTCCAACGTTTGTTAAAAACGAGAATGGCAAGTGATCTGTTAAGTAACATTAATTTTTGGGGATGGCAGTTAATCATAGTAGCAGCTGCAATTACGCTTCCTTTAGGCTATACAACGTCTAAAGAATATGCCGAGTTAGAGTGGCCTATAGATATCGCTATTGCCATAGTATGGGTTGTGTTTGGGGTGAATATGATTTGGACAATCTTAAAACGTCGTCAACGCCATTTATATGTAGCAGTTTGGTTTTATCTCGCCACTTTTGTTACTGTCGCGGTGCTGCATATTTTTAATAGTTTAGAATTGCCTGTCAGTGGATTAAAAAGTTATTCTGTTTATGCAGGTGTTCAAGATGCTTTGGTACAATGGTGGTACGGACATAATGCCGTAGCATTTTTCTTAACCACTCCTTTTTTAGGATTGATGTATTATTTTATTCCTAAAGCAGCAAACAGACCCGTATATTCTTACCGATTATCGATCATTCACTTTTGGTCTTTAATTTTTATTTACATCTGGGCTGGTCCTCATCACTTATTATATTCTGCTTTACCAAACTGGGCACAAAATTTAGGAGTAGTATTTTCAATCATGTTAATAGCTCCATCTTGGGGAGGAATGATCAACGGATTATTAACCTTAAGAGGTAGTTGGGATAAAGTTCGTCAAGATCCAGTTTTAAAATTCATGGTGGTTGCAATTACAGGTTATGGTATGGCAACTTTCGAAGGACCAATGTTATCGCTAAAAAATGTAAATGCAATTGCACACTTTACCGATTGGATTATTGCTCACGTTCACGTAGGAGCTTTAGCTTGGAATGGGTTTATGACTTTCGGTATGATTTATTGGTTAGTTCCTAAATTATTTAAAACAAAATTATACTCTAAAGCTTTAGCAAATTTCCATTTCTGGATTGGAACTTTAGGAATCATTATTTATACATTACCAATGTATGTTGCAGGTTTTGTTCAAGCTTTTATGTGGAAACAATTCAATCCAGATGGGACACTAACTTATGCAAACTTCTTAGAAACAGTTCAAGAAATTTTACCAATGTATTGGTTACGAGCTATTGGAGGTAGTTTGTACATTGTAGGTGCGTTTGTAATGGTGTACATTATTGTACAAACGATTAGACAAGGCGAAAAAGTAACTGATGATTTAGCTGAAGCAGCTCCGTTAACTAAAGTTTCAAAATATAGAACAAAAGGAGAAACATGGCATACTTGGTTAGAACGTAAGCCAGTGAAATTAACATTGTATGCTACTATAGCAATTTTAATTGGTGGAGTAGTACAGATTGTACCAACGTTAATGGTTGAATCTAACATTCCTTACATTGAAGCTGTAAAACCATATTCTCCGTTAGAATTAGAAGGTAGAGATATTTATATCTCAAACGGTTGTGTTTCGTGTCATTCACAAATGATTCGTCCATTTAGAAGTGAAGTAGAACGCTATGGAGAATATTCTAAAGCAGGAGAATTTGTGTACGATCATCCTTTCTTATGGGGGAGTAAACGTACTGGTCCAGATTTACATCGTATAGGAGGAAAGTATAACGACAGTTGGCACTTTAATCATATGTACGATCCACAAAGTACTTCACCAGGTTCAATTATGCCAGCTTACCAGTGGGTTATCAAAAACAAGCTAGATAAATCGCAAACTGAAAAGAAAATGCGAGCGATGATCACTTTAGGTGTTCCTTATACGGAAGAAGATGTGAAAAATGCTCAAAAAAGTATGGATGAACAAGGAATGAAAATTCAGCAAAACTTATATGAAGATCCAGATTTTGCAAGCAACTACGATGCAAGTAAAAAGTACGCAATAGCAAATGATATTCCTTTTATAGAAATGAAAGACAGGGAAATTGTAGCACTTATAGCTTATTTGCAACGATTAGGAGTTGATATTAAAGTGGAAGATGTAAAAGACAAGTTATCAAAAAAATAGAATCATGTTAAAATTTGTAAAAAATCATTTAGAGAGTATCACGGGAATTGAAATCTATCCACTGATTTCATTAAGCATATTCTTCACCTTTTTTCTATTGCTTTTTTGGTGGGTCTTTACAGCAAAGAAATCATACATAAAAAAAGTAAGTCATATACCATTAGATAATTAAACAGAAAAATCATGAAAAGAGTTTTTCAATCAATATTATATCTACTATTTGTTTTTGTAAGTTTTTGGGCTTTAATTAAAGCAATTACTTATTATCAAAATCCATTTAGTTTATACGAAAATCCATTAGTTTGGATACTGCTAGTCTTCTTAGTATTGGTCATTTTAGTTAAAGAATACTTTAGTTATACAGTGTATAAAATGACCGAAGAATTAAAATTAGAAAAAGAAGGGATTAATCCTGAAGAAATAGAAGACGAATGGGAAGTATGGTTTAAAAAGATCCTGAAGAAATTTACAAGGTCTAAAGCAATAGAAGAGGAAGAAGAAATTGTATTAGATCATAACTACGATGGCATAAAAGAATTAGATAATGTGCTTCCGCCATGGTGGGTGTATTTATTCTATGGAACAATTGTTTTCGGAGTAATTTACTTGATACGTTTTCATATTGCAGGAGGAGATACTCAAGAAATGGAATATGAAAAAGCAATGACAAAAGCCAAATATGAAATAGAACAATATAAATCTACGACACCAAATTTATTTGATATCGCCAAGGTAGAGTTGTTAACAGAAGATTCAGATTTAGCAAGAGGTAAAGCAGTGTTTAATTTGAATTGTGCGTCGTGTCATGCTCCTGATGGAGGTGGAGGTGTAGGACCAAATCTTACGGATGAATATTGGATTTTAGGTGGTGGATTTAAGAATGTTTTTAATACGGTTTATAACGGAGGTAGAGCAGGAAAAGGAATGGTGCCTTGGAAAGGAGTTTTAAAACCTCAAGACATTCAAAAAGTAGCGAGTTACATTATTTCTCTTGAAGGAAATACAACAGCTAAACCAAAGAAACCACAAGGAGAAATCTGGAAAAAAGAATAGTTAGTAATTAGTTTTGATAGTTGACAATGGAAACACCTAAAAACGAAAAGTTTAGAGATAGTATTGGTACCATAGACTCCGAAGGAAAACGTGCTTGGGTGTTTCCTAAACAACCTAAAGGAAAACTATACAATTATCGTAGTTATGTGAGCTACGCCTTGTTACTTTTTCTATTATCTGCACCATTTATAAAAATCAATGGAAATCAATTGTTATTATTTAATGTTTTAGAACGTAAATTCAATGTATTCGGATTTCCATTTTGGCCACAAGATTTTCATTTGGTAGTCATATCCATGATTATCGGAGTTGTGTTTGTAACTCTGTTTACGGTTGTTTTTGGAAGAGTTTTCTGTGGATGGATTTGTCCGCAAACTATTTTCCTAGAAATGGTTTTCAGAAAAATAGAATATTGGATTGAAGGAGATCGAGGAAAACAAATTCGTTTGGCTAAACAACCTTGGAATGCTGAAAAGATTAGAAAAAAAGTATTAAAATGGTTTGTATTCTTTTTAATTTCATTTGGTATTGCGAATGTGTTTTTAGCATACATTATCGGAAGTGATGAACTTTTATTATACATAAGTAACGGTCCCGCAAATCATGTTTCAACATTTATAGCGCTGTTAATTTTTACAGGTGTTTTTTACTTTGTTTTTGCTTGGTTTAGAGAACAAGTATGCATTATCGCTTGTCCGTACGGACGATTACAGGGGGTTTTATTAGATAATCAATCGGTTGTTGTTGCTTACGATTACAAAAGAGGAGAAAAAGAAAAAGGAAGAGCAAAATTTAATAAAAAAGAAGATAGAGTTGCCTCTGGTAAAGGAGATTGTATCGATTGTAAACAATGTGTTCATGTTTGCCCTACAGGAATAGATATTCGTAACGGAACTCAACTAGAATGCGTGAATTGTACCGCTTGTATAGATGAGTGCGATACCATGATGGAAAACATCGGGTATCCTAAAGGATTAATTCGTTTTGCAAGTATTGAAAACATAGAAAAAAAGAGTCCGTTTAAGTTTACTGCTAGAATGAAAGGTTATGCTGCAGTGCTTGTCATCTTATTTGGAGTTTTAACAGGAATGTTATTCTTAAGAAATGATGTTGAAGCTAAAGTATTTCGATTACCAGGTCACTTATATGAACGAAAAGCAGACGGAATTATCAGTAATGTGTACTCTTTTAAAATTGTAAATAAAACTACAGAAGAAATTAACAGTATACATTACGAACTATTGTCTCATAAAGGAAAAATAGAAATTGTTACACATCAGGATTTTACAATACCTAAACAAGGTATGGCAGAAGGTTCTCTTTTTATTGAGTTACATCAAAGTCAGTTAAAAAAAGATAGAGTGAAACTCAAAATAGGGGTGTACAGTAAAGACAAACTTATAGAAACTACCACAACAAATTTTTTAGGACCTAGAAAATTTTGGTAGGACTTTAAATTAAAACGAATATGAAACTAAATTGGGGTACAGGTATAGTAATAGCAATCATAGCTTTTATAGGATTTATCATGTTTATGGTTACAACAATGATAACAGATAGCAAATACAATCATGATTTGGTAACCGACAGGTATTATCAAAAAGAATTAAAATATCAAGATAATATCAATGCAGAACAAAATGTATTAACAATAAAAGATGCTATAGTTATTCAATCGAATAAAAAAGGTTTAGAAATTCTATTTTCAGAAGAATTTCAATCAGAATTTATAAAAGGACAAGTATTTTTATATAGACCTTCAGATAAAACCTTAGATAGTGAATTCCCTATAGTTTTAAAAAATCACAAACTTCATATTCCTGAAAAATTTTTAGTTGGAGGGCGTTGGAATATTACAGTTGATTTTAATTACAAAGGAACTCCTTTTTTATATCATAAAAAACTTACATTTTAATGTTATACACTGCTTTTATATTAGGGTTGTTGGGAAGCTTACATTGTTTAGGTATGTGCGGACCAATAGCTTTTATGTTACCATTAAACAAGCAAAACCAAACAACACAGTTTTTTCAATTAATGAGTTATCATTTAGGACGATTATCAACTTATGCTTTATTAGGTTTGGTATTCGGATTGTTAGGTAGAGGTTTTGAGTTATTTATATTTCAACAACATTTATCCATTTTCACAGGAATTTTAATGATTGTAATTATTTTATTTCCAAGAATTGTTCACGGATTAAAAATTACTAATTCATTAAATAGGTTTATTATCAAAGTAAAATCTGAGTTAGGTAAAGAACTCAAAGAGAAAAAAAGAGATACTTTTTTCTTTATTGGTTTTTTAAATGGTTTTCTTCCTTGCGGATTAGTTTATATGGCTATTTTAGGAGCTATAGCTACTCACAATGCATTATACGGAAGTTTATATATGTTTTTATTCGGTGTAGGAACAATTCCGTTAATGAGTTCAATAGTATATCTGGGGAAATTCACACACTTCAGTTTCTATAAATATTTCCGAAAAATAGTTCCGTTTGCTGTTATTATTATTGGCGTATTATTTATTCTTCGAGGCTTAGCCTTAGATATTCCTTACATCTCACCAGCAAATTCGGTGAGTAATTTAGTTGAACACAAAGCCGTATGTAGATAATTTACTGAAACATGATTTTACTCATGTTTTTGAATAAGGTAACTGATTAATATCATATTTTTTATTTGAGAGGTGAAGTAATTTTAACCTGTAAACTAATTAAATCTCTTTATTATGAATAAAATTATTGTACCCGTAGATTTTTCTCTTAATTCGGAAAATGCATTAAAAACAGCTGCATATTTTGCTAAAGAAAATAATGCAGAAATCCTTGTAATTCATTTCTTAGAATTATCTAACGCTATTATTTCTGTTTCCGATTCGTATATACAAGAAGAAACCGTATATCTATTTAAAATTGCAGAAAAGAAAATTAAAGAGTTTCTTAATAAAGAATACTTAGCTCAAATAAAGGTTACTCCAATTATTAAATATCATAAATCTTTTTATGAACTAAGTGAAATTGCAGAATCTGAAAAGGCAAATCTAATTATAATGGGTTCTCATGGAGCATCAGGATTAAAAGAAGTATTTATTGGTTCTAATGCGGAAAAAGTAGTTCGTACTTCTAAGATTCCTGTACTTATAGTAAAGGACTCTCCTATTGAAAATAATTTTGAAGATATAGCTTTTATAAGTGATTTTTCGGATGAGAACATTGAAATGTTTAAGCAAACAAAAGAAATAATTAATGTTTTAGGGGGTGAAATGAAGCTTATATATGTTAATACTCCATATGATAATTTTAAGACTTCAATGCAAATGAAAAATAAGGTTTTAAACTTTTTATATAACGCCGAAGAGAAAGGACAAACATTAGATAAAGTTGTTTTTCTAAATCACTTTAGTGTTGAAGGTGCTGTAACTGAATATATCGAGACTTACAATACAGATTTAATAGTAATTGGAACACATGGAAGAAGGGGACTAAGTCATTTTTTTCAAGGTAGTATTTCAGAAGATGTGGTCAATCATTTAAATGTTCCTGTTCTTACTTTAAGGATATAAAAGAAAAAGGAAGTAGTTGATTCTACTTCCTTTTTTCTAGTTAATTTGTATTGGTTATTTAGGACGTTATAATTCAGTAGTTTCGATATAAACTTCTTGGAGGCATGAGTCTTATAAATTTATATACCTTTTCATTTCAAAGTAATTCCATAATACTATATCTTTCTCTAATGTCAACACAAATTTAACTAAATCAGTAGTCGTTAAAATCCCTTTTAAAATACCATTATCTACTACAGGTAAGGCATGAAAGTCTTTTTCAGACAAAATTTTAGCAGCCTCTTTAATTGTTGTTTCAGAATTAATTATTAGTATATTCTTGGTCATTACTTCTTCAGCAGTAAATGTATAAACCATTGCTATATCAACACCTATATGTTCTTTCCAATTATCTTTAGTATTAACTTTTAACAAATCATTTTTACTCAAAATCCCAACAATTTCATTATTGTCAACAACTAACAAATGTCGAATTGAATTTATCTTAAATAATTCTTTAATATCAACTAATCTATCTTGAGGTTTTATTGTTATTATATCTGTGCTCATAATATCACGTACAAGTCCTAATTCATTCATAATTAATAAATTTAAGTTGTTCAAATTTCTTAATATAAAAATTGTTAGACTATGATTTTGGTCATATTTAATAATATACTGATTCTTCCCTGTACTGATAAATATCATAGTAATAGAAGCCAATACAACATAATTTTACAGTGTAATTTATTAAAGAATGTAATTATGCTCAATATCTTAATACCTACAGACTTTTCAAAAAATGCTCATGAAGCATTATTCTATACTATTAAACTATTTAAAAACGAAACTTGTAAATTTTATCTCCTTCATACTTTTGAGGTAAATCCACCTATTATATCAAGCATACTAAATAAGGAAACAGGTAAGTTGTTATACGAGAAAAATCTCAAAACTGTTCAAGATCAACTTGATGAAATTTTGGTAAGTGTAAATGTTATTTCAGAAGGATCAAATCATTCATTTGAAACCTTAGCGATTACCAAACCTCTAGTACAAACAATTCATAAGACAATTGAGAAAAAGAAAATAGATTTAGTTGTAATGGGTACAAAAGGTGCTAGCGGTTTAAAACAGGTGTTTTTTGGAAGTAATACTGTAAAAGTCGCTAAATCACTTCACGAAACACCTTTATTAATTGTTCCTCTAGAGGTAGATAAATTCACATTAGATAAAATTGCTTTTGCTACTGCTTTTAAAAATGGATACCCAAAACAATCATTATCTTTTTTAAAAACCTTTTGTGAATTACATAATGCGGAATTAGAAACTGTTCACATAGATAATTTAGAGCCGTTTACAGAGAAAGAAAATGAAAACAGAAAAGTATTGGAAGAAGTCTTTGATCGTACTAGATATAACACAAGTTTCATTAGTAAAACTAAAAAAACGATGGAAAAACAAATCGTAGAACATACTAAAAACTTTGATTTTGATATGCTAGTAATGATTAAATATAGCCATGATGATTATTATAATTGGACCAATGAATCAGTGATTAATAATTTAGGTTATCATAGTGAAATTCCTTTTTTAATAATTCCTGACGACATCAAAAGCAAGTAAATTATGAAAGCAAATTTATATCTGGGAAAGGTTTTTGGAATGAAAATAAAACTCCATTGGACATTTTATATTCTGTTGCTATGGTTAGCTATTCAACAATTAATTTATACAACAAATAGTCTTTTATTAATGTTTTTAGCTATTTCAATAGTCTTTTTATCTGTAGTACTTCATGAACTGGGGCATTATTTAGTAGCTAAAAAATTAAATATAAAATTCGAAGAGATTAATATTTCAGCCCTTGGAGGTATTCATAAATATGAGAAACAATCGAACTCACCAAAAGAAGAACTTTTAGTAGAAATAGCTGGCTTATTAGTTAACATCTCTATAATTATTTTTCTTTATTCTTTTATGTCTTTAAATAATTACAATTTCAATTTTTTTGAAATACATAAGAATTTACTGAATCTTACAATTCAAAGCTCTTTAATTTATGTATTAAATGTAAATATTTTGCTATTGGTTTTTAATCTTATTCCAGTATTTCCTACTGATGCAGGCAGTATTTTAAGAGCTATTTTAACATTAAAAACTAATCGTTTAAAAGCAACTACTATTGTTTCTAAGATTGGTTTTTTTACAGTACTTATCTTTGTGCTTCTGGGCCTTATTTACAACATGCTATTACTATTTATAGCTGCTTTATTTCTGTTAGAAGCTTATAACGAAAATGAATTTGCTAAACATGTAACGCTTTTAAAAGAACGAACAGTAAAGGATGCAATGTTAACCAATATTACCACGTTTAAACCCCAAGACTATCTCCATAATGTTGTAAACAAACTAGTGGTAAGTACTGAAACAGATTTTGTAATAAAAGAAAATGGATTGGTAAAAGGTGTGTTGTATCATAATGACATTGTAAATAACTCTACTAGAAAGATAAAAATAAAAGACGTAATGAATTATAATGTTGAGTTTATAAATGCTGAAGACGAATTAAGTAAAGTATATAATTTATTCAAAAAAAAAGGAAGTTCTTTTTTTCCTGTAATTCAAAATCAGAAATTAGTTGGAGCTATTAATAGTTCAAACCTAAATGAATATTTGTTATTACTATCAAGACTTTATTTATAATTTAAACCCTAACAAAATGAAAAATTATTGGACAGAAAATGAATTAAAAGCATATGTACTTATTTATGCGATGAGTGCTGATCGTAAAGAAACTCCAGAAGAGGTAGAAACAATAAAAATTTTTGTAAACCCTAAGACATTTGACAAAATGTACAATGAATTTTGTGCAGACTGTCATCATCAAAGCATTAAAAAAATTAGTTATGCAATTAGACAATTTAATTATTCTGAAAATCAAATTCAGAATTTGTTTTATGATATAAAGGAGGTTTTTGATGCTGATAAGGATTTTTCGGTTGTAGAAAGGAATTTGACAATCGGACTTAAAAGGGTTCTTAATTTCTAAATTAAAAACAGCTTCTATTATGTCACACATAATTTTTACATAACTTAAATATGCTATTCTTAGTAAGAAGTCTTTAAATACAAAAGAATTGAAGAAAATGTATTAGCTTAATATTAGATAGTTATTGTTGTCTTTCAGGGGGAAAGATTTTTATTTAATAAGCGCTAATACTTACAGGGGAATGTAAAAATCCCCTGTTTTTTTTAATTAAATTGTATTTAAGTTTAAAAGTTGTTGTTTGAATTTTAAGTCATATCTGTTTCTATACCCCGAAGGTCACAGGTTCGAGTCCTACTCCCGCTACTAATTTTGAAGAGAATCTATATTTAGGTTCTCTTTTTTGTTTTTATAGCAGGAATCTAATGGACGAGAAGTTTATACTGAGTGAAATGTTTTTGTGTTGTGTGTTAAGCCACTATTTATATAATTTTGCTAACTCCTTATCAGAAAAATTTAAAGTCAAATTAAAGTTAGTTTTAAGAGTGTCAACCCATTCTATTCCATACTGTATTTGCTTTTTTTCAACAACTTCAATCCCTTCTCTTATGGACATTTGATTATTGAAAAGACCGATTCTTCCTGTCGAGGTAAATTTTCCTATAAAATTATCTTTTTTAAAATGTGAATTAGGATGCGTTGACATATAGTGGTTCGACATTACAATATCTTCAGTACTAATTATGGTGTTTTCAAAACTATATTGATTTTCCCAATCCCCCTTTACTTTGCGTTGTATCATATATTGATGATTAAGTAATGGTAAAACTCTAACTATGCCATCATCATCATTTACTTGATGCACGCTATTAATATCTAAAGGGATTCTTGTTGTTAATCCTCCAAAACCAACATCAGTAATAAATGTCGTACCATTTATTTCAACCAAATGTGCCAAGTGATTTCTTGGTGGTATTTTAGTAGGTTTTCTAAGCCATACTCTTCCTAATACGGGTTGAACCGAGAAACCTAATGACTTTAAAAGTGATGCATACAATAAATTGAGTTCAAAACAATAACCACCGCGACCTCGTCTTACTATTTTTTCAAAAAGGTTATCATGATTTAAGTGTATGGGCCTGCCTAATACAATATCTAAGTTTTCAAATGGAACATGTAGCATATGATTTTTTTGCAATTGTATTAAACTGTCCAGAGTAGGATTACAATCTGATAATTCAATTCTTTGTAAATAAGCATCAATTTGAGTATTTTTCATAGGTGCTCTTATTGTTATAAAATCTTCAATTAAAATGTGTCTTTTACACTATACCTCCAAGTAAAAATTGCTTGTAGCTTTGTTATAACTAATTTTATTGTGTGTCATAAAAAATCGATCATTTTACTAATGTATAATTCGGGTTTAATTTTCATCGCTCCAAACTATTGAGGCGATTTTCCACTTTTCTTTCTTCTTAACAAATTGAATCGTTTTAACACCTCTAGATTCAAAATATACACCATCGCGTATACCTGATTTTGTGTAAAGGCTCCATCTATGCGCTATATTTTTAAATATTTCAACTTTTGATGAAACTTCGCTTTCGCAAAAATTAGTAAGTTTCCCGTTAGTCAAAATTTGAATTCTTGGTTTAATAAATGTATCTAAATTATATATTTTTGGAGATCTTTTAGAATTGTTTATTATCCTACCATCAGGAATAAATAATTCATGTATTTTTTTTAAGCAAGGAACCCTTTCGTCAGTATTAGTGAAAAGGTCAAAAAAAGAAGATGTTAATTCCTGAATTTCCTTTTTATCTTTATGGTATTTAGCTGGAGCAAAAACTAGTACACTATCACTTTCTGTTAGTACAAGTGTTCTTTCAAAACGAAGACCAATTTTTTCTAATAACTTAATAGATTTAATGTTATTAGAGTCAGTAATAGCAATAATTGTATTTATTTTCAAATTATAATTAGCATAATCGATTGTGGCTTTTGCTATTTCAAATCCATAACCCAAACCTTCATAATCTGGTAATATTGCAAACCCAATATCAATGTCGTCAAGACTGTCTCTATTCACTAATCCACACATTCCAATAGGAATTTTACTGTCTTTTAATTGTACTAACCACAGTCCAAATCCATTTTTTTTATAGCTGGATAAGAGGTTGTTATTAAAGTAGTTTTTTGCATCTTTTAAGGTTCTAACACCTTTGTCTCCTATAAACTCAAACCAGTTTGGTGAATTTAATAGAGCAATTATAAAATGTACATCTTCAAGAATAAATTCACGAAGTGTAAGTCGAGTAGTTTCAAGTATGATTTTCGATTGCATATTTAAATTTTATTATGCTTGCATCTTCAATTACTCCTTATAGAAAAGAGAGTTGTTCAGATAAAAAGCACTGGTTCAAAACTAAAAAAATCATAAAAGGCATTATTTGATGTATATCAAATTCATTTAGTAGATATATTTTTATTATTGTAAGACGTCAATCTAAATACAATTCGAAAAAATGATAATTCTGAATTTGTTTATAGAGAAAATGGAGTTCTAAAGTTTTTTTTAGACTCAGAAGGTTACTATAAAACCAAGAAAGTAATGTGTAATTGAAAAATGAGAATTCGAATTTAAAAATTTTCCTGTTGGAGATTATTATGTGATTGCTTTTATGCTATGGAATAAAACAGGTTGAGGTCTCATGAAACAAAACTTTCAGGTAATGAGATAAAGGAGATTGAAATGGTGAATTTAGAATAAGAATGCGTAAGCATAAATTAGAAATAATACGTAGGTAACGAATTAAAATAACATGCAAAATACTGAACTAATTTAAAACGACTGAAAATGAAAAAATTTATATTGCTACTTGTTATAAGTAATATTACTCAGTTGACTAGTCAAGAAGTACTGTTAAGCCCAAAAAATAATCCTGCTGATATTAATTTACTTAAATCAGGAATTTCTAAAATGTCTTGGTTTATGATTCAAGATTCAGTTGAAATTAAAATTGGAGATGTACAAACTGAAATTCAGAAAGAAAAAGACCTAATATATATTATAACTACAACAAATATAAAGCAATCACCAACCAAATGGATTGATAGTACTATTGTAAGAACATCAAATTTTGAGTCTGTTTATCATTCTTCTTTCAATCAACAAAGAGATATGGTGTTGAAATTTGGTAAAAAAATCAAGGGCTATTATTTAGATAAGCGAACTAATGCTAAGGTTGAAATAGACGAAGAAATCAATAGCTCATTTTTTGACAGCAATTTCTATCCTCAATTTATTCGGTTACTTCCTCTAAAAGAAGACTATAGTAAAACAATAGCTATTTTTGATTATAACCCAAAATCTAAAATAGGTATACTAACGGCAACCTTAAAAAATGTGAAAAAGGCAACGACAACTATAGAGAATAAAAAGAAGGAAGTTTGGAAAGTTGAAACCACAGATGATATTTCAGATAATTCAACAACGGTTATTTATTATCTAGATGTTATAACAAGACAAATAATAAAGCAGGAAATTGATATTGGAGGTAGAAAAATGATAATGCGCTTGATGAAATAAAAATCACTAATTTTTACAACTTGAAAGAATGTAATAGTTATGTGTTAACTTACAAAAGATACTAATTACAGAAAAAACATTATAGAAATCGAAAATATATATCAACATTTTGAGACTTACATTAAACTTTCTGATGAATTAAAATCAGAATTAGAGAATAGATTAAAGTCCAAAACCTTCAAAAAAGGTGAATTAGTTGTAAATGCTAATCGAATTTATAAAGAAAGTTATTTTATTCAAAAAGGAATTTTAAGAACGTATTTTATAAAAGATGGTAAGGAAATTAGTGAATACTTTTTTGGTGAAAATGAATGGGCAAATTCACCAAAAAGTTTTATACAGCGCACTATAGATATTTATTATTTAGATGCCATTGAAGACACACACGCTCTTATATTACATGTAGATGATCTTATGTTTCTTTTTAAGAAATTCCCTGAAATGGAACGATACGCCAGGTTATCCATGGGAAATATTTTTAGTCATTTGATGGAACGCATCACCTCTTTACGTTTTACTTCTGCAAAGGAAAGATATCAGCATTTTAAAGAGGTATACGCTTATATTTATCCTAGAATACCACTTGGTATGATTGCTTCTTACTTAGGTATTACCCAAGAAACTTTGAGTAGAATACGCTCTGAGAGATGATTTTTTGATTTAGGTCAAAAAGAATTTAACACTTTTATGATAATTTAGTTTTTAAATCTAAAACTGAATGAGAAAAAAAAATAAAATAAAGGGAATAGCTTTTTTATTGTTTCTGTTTTTTGGTGTTTTATATCTTTTTATACACGTCCCAAAATTGTCTGATAAGTATGGAGCAGTTGAATCAAAATTATATCTTGGAAATTCGGATAAGCAACCTTTGGTTGTTGCTTTTGGTGGGGGCAGTGGTGGAAATGACTGGACTAGAAATTACTTAAAGGGGAAAAGAGATAGTTTAAACCAAAAAGGATATGCTTTATTAGCTGTAGGTTATTTTAAGGCAAATGGAACCCCAGAAAATTTAGATAGAATATCATTAGATGCAATTAGAGATACTATAATGGCTGCTGCCGAACATCCCAAAATAGATGATTCAAAAATTATACTTTTAGGCGGCTCAAAAGGTGGTGAACTTGTACTTAATCTGGCAAGTAGATACAAAGAGTTTAAAGGAGTAGTTGCTATGTCAACTTCAAATGTGAGTTTTCCTGCTCTTACTATATACGCTAACACCTCTTGTTGGATGTATAAGGATAAGGAAGTTGCCTATGTTCCAGCTCCTTTAAAAACTATTTTACCAGCCATAAAAGGGGATTTATATACGGCACACACTATGATGCTTGAAGATAAAGAGGCTGTGAATAAAGCTAAAATTCCAGTGGAAAATATTCATGGATCCGTGTTAATTATTTCAGGTAAAAATGATGAACAATGGCCTGCATCCGAAATGTCAGAACAAATTATCAACCAGTTAAAAGAAAATAACTTTAAGTATTATTATAATCATATTCAACTAGATGGTGGACACATTGCCCCATTAGAAAACTTTAACCTTGTTTATGATTTTCTTGAGCAACACTTTACAGTTGAGTAGATATATTGGTTAATAATTTCTAAAGAAGTTAGCCCCTGAAGTTATGTGTTAACTACGAATTGTTTAATTGTATCTTAGTGTAAATTTTTAAAATGATTTATTTTCAACAACAAGCCCATAAAGATTTAAGGGATTGTATAAGGTGCTATTGGAAAATTGAAAATAGAGATAAACAGGCTAAATCTTATACGATCTTACCAGATGGTTTTTTTGATTTATTGATTTGTTATCACCAAGGTAATAAAAAGAGTGTATACTTAACTGGTTTGTGGAATCATAAAACTAATGTAGTTGTGCAACCAGAAACAATAATATATGGAGTGCAGTTTAGGTTATTAGCTGTAGAACAAATATTTCAAAAAAGTATTGCGACACTACTTAACAGTATTAGTAAAATAGAATCGTCTTATCTAAACCTTCATCAATTTGGTTCAACTAACGATAATTCTATATTTGAATATTTAAACGAATGTTTTATAATAATTAAGGAACGAGATTTAATTGATACAAAAAAAAGCACCCTTTTAAAATCTATTAATCAAACAAAAGGAAAAAAGACCGTCGAATACTATTCTCAAAAAGCCAATTGGTCAAAGCGTCAAATACATCGTTATTTTAAATCTACCTTTGGAATCTCTTTGAAAAGCTATTGCAGTATTCGAAAATGCGCAGCAACATACAGTCAAATAAAGAACGGGCAGTTATATCCAGAACAAGGGTATTTTGATCAATCTCATTTTATAAAAGAAATAAAGAAAATAACAGCGTTTACTCCAAAATCACTATTAAAAAACGAAAACGACCGATTTTTACAATTTTCTATCATAAAAAGTAAATAGATTTAGATTTTAAAAATCGACTTACTATGATATTGCAAATTATTAAATTAAAATCTGACCTACCAGAAGAGGAACTATTAAAAAGAGCTGAAGAAAGAGCTTCTAATTTTAAAACCATTCCTGGGCTGTTACAAAAATACTATATTAAAACAGGTAATGAAGGGGAATACGGAGGTGTATATCTTTGGGATTCTAAACAATCTCTAAAAAATTACCAAACATCTGATTTAGCCAAAAGTATACCATCTGCTTACGCTATTAAACAAGTCCCAGATATAGAACTTCTAGATGTTATTTTTCAGTTGAGAGATGAGTAGATTAATTATTTTTATTTTCAAAAAACACTTTTTGATGTAAATCAAATTTGTGAAATATATTAATACATAAATTTGAATTTAAAAATAAATATGACTAACAAATCTTACGCAATAATAGGGATTGCAGCACCAATAGTTTTTTTAATTACCTACATAATAATGTCATCAATTCGACCCGAATATTCAATGTTCACTAAAGCAATAAGTGAACTTGGGTCAGTAGATGCACCTAAGGGATGGATATGGAATAGTTTAGGTTATATTCTTTCAGGATTGCTTATAGCAATTTATTCCGTTGGACTCTATAAAAATATAATAAATGAAAAATCAAGTAAAATTCCACTTTATGGCATTTTTTTTAGTGGTATTTTTATGATACTCTCTGGAATATTTCCAGGTGATTTTGATAACAAACAATCAACTACAATGCTTTTACATACTCTTGGAAGTTTTGGTAGTTATATTTTCTTTTTGATAGGTGCTTTTACCTATCCAAAATTGATGAGTAAAAAAGATTATTGGAAAAGAGCAAAAAAGGCGACCTTAATTTTCACGTACTTAACTATTATTTTCGGCGCTTGGCCCTTTATTTTTTCGAATGTTCCCGCTGTTGGACAAAGAATTGTCTTCTTCTTTTATTTTTCATGGATATTTTACACAGCTATTAAACTTTTAAATCAGCCAACTACAGTCTATTTATCAAAGAATACATAAGAAAATGTAGTATTGTTTAAAATGGCTGGACATATTAAGAATTTTATAAAGTTAAGAGTGTTTTCCTAACACAACATTTTTTACAAAGTAATTTTTAGTTTTTATTTTCAGTCTTTGACGATTAAATTGTGATCACGTCTTTTTTAATCCTTCTTCCGTCATAATTTTATTTAAGTAGATTAATAATTTCGCTCTAATTATTAAGACTAAATAAAAATAATGATTGTAAACGCAGCCCTTCCTTTTAAAGAATTGTCATTAAATAATTATCTTTTTAATGACGAGTCACTTAAACTATATGAAGATTATATATCGAAAACTTTAGATCATGTTCAAAAGTTTTTAGCGAATCGAAAGTTTTATAAAGGAGATAATTTAGAGGAAATACGAAACAATAAAGAGAAAGCAAAACTAGCAAGTATTGCTAATTCAAGTCCTATAGACCATGTTTTAAATGAATTAAATTCATTATATATAGAAAATGCAATTTGCTTTCATAATCCTAATTATGTGGCGCATTTAAACTGTCCTATTACTTTACCATCTATTGTAGCAGAACTTATTGCTACAACTGTAAATACAGCTGTTGAAACATGGGATCAAAGTACTTCGGCAACTTTTATAGAACAAGAAGTTATTCGTTGGATTTGTAATGAATTTAGCTTTAATGATCAATCAGATGGGGTTTTTACCAGTGGTGGAACGCAATCTAATTTTATGGCTTTATTAATGGCCAGAGATCATTATGCTTTTGAGAATTTCGGAATCAATATCAAACAAAATGGATGGTCTGAAGAAGTAAATAAATTTAAAATCTTTTGTTCTGAAAAATCGCATTTCAGTATTCAAAAAAATGCAGCTTTATTAGGATTAGGTTACGATGCTGTAATTCCTGTTAAAGTTGATGCTAAAATGCGAATGGATACAGAAGCTTTATACGTGGCCATTGAAAAAACAAAGCAAGAAGGAAACATTCCTATTGCTGTTGTAGCTACGTTAGGAACTACAGATTATGGAAGCTTTGATCCGTTACAAACTATTGGGAAAATTGCTAAAGAACAAAACATGTGGTTGCATGTAGATGGAGCTTATGGAGGTTGTTATGTATTAACCGAAACTCATAAACATCACTTTAAAGGTATGGATATGGTAGATTCTGTAACAGTAGATTTTCATAAAACATTATTCCAACCTGTAAGTTGTAGTGCATTTTTTGTTCAAGATAAAAGTCATTTTAAGTATGTGTCTTACTACGCAGATTATCTTAATCCTATTGAAAATAAAGATGTTGAGCGTCCTAATCTAATTGAAAAGTCTATCCAAACAACAAGAAGATTCGATGCTTTAAAAGTTTGGTTAACCTTAAAAACTTTAGGAACTAAAACTATTGCAGCGTATTTAGAACAAGTTCATGAATTAGCAAAGCAAGTATACGATTACATGAATGATAATCCGAATTTTGAACTTGCTCATGTTCCAGAATTAAGTACTGTAGTTTTCAGATACAAAAATTCCGAAGCAGCACACGAACCAACTCACGACGATGTGAATTTATATATCAAAAACACATTGTTTAAAGCAGGTGAAGCTTCGATTGCAAGTACTAAACTAAACGGAAACATCTTTCTGAAGTTTACTTTATTAAATCCTAAAAACACTATACAAAACTTATTGAATATTGTTCGAATGATTGAAGAAACAGGAAAACAATACCAACCAAAAACCGAATTATTATGAGTAACAATGTAGCAGATTTTATTGCAGTAGGAGTAGGGCCTTTTAATTTAGGTTTGGCTTGTTTAACTGATCCGATCGAAAATTTAAATGGAATTTTCTTAGATAAAAAAGAAAAGTTTAATTGGCATCCGGGAATGTTACTACAAGATACAACGTTACAAATTCCATTTATGGCAGATTTGGTAACATTAGCTGATCCAACAAATAAATTCAGTTTTTTAAATTATATCAAAGAAAAAGGAAGAATGTATTCGTTCTACATTCGTGAAAACTTTTTGTTATTGAGAAATGAATACAATCAATATTGTCAGTGGGCAATTGAAAGATTATCAAACGTTCATTTTAATACAGAAGTGACTCATATTAATTATGATGAAAATCAAGGGATTTATGTAGTTACTTCTACTTGTAAAAAGACAAATGAAATAAAGATTTACAAGGCTAATAAGTTAGTACTTGGTACAGGAACTCCACCTTATATTCCAGAATGTTGTAAAAAACTTAAGGGAAAAGCGGTGCATTCTTCAGCATATTTAAATCATAAAGAAGAATTACAAAAGCAAAAGAAAATTACTGTACTAGGAAGCGGTCAGAGTGCTGCTGAGATTTTCTATGATTTACTACAGGAAATAGATACTGTAGGATACGAATTAAATTGGATTACAAAATCTCCAAGATTTTTCCCTTTAGAATATTCTAAGTTAACATTAGAAATGACATCTCCAGAATATGTAGATTATTTCTATGATTTACCTAGTGAAAAAAGAGATGATTTAATCAAAAATCAGAAACATTTATACAAAGGAATTAATAGTGATTTAATTGCTGCTATCCACGATACTTTATACACCAAAAGAGTACTTTCTGAAGCGCCTTTAAAAGTTTCTTTAAGAACAAATACCGAGCTTATTGAAACAAAAATAGAAGACAATATAGTTACGTTAGAATTACATCAAGTTGAACAAGATAAATACTTTAAACATGAAACAGAAGGTCTTGTTTTAGCTACAGGTTATTCTTACCAATTACCTGATTTTATAGAAGGTATTTCTGATAGAATTCAGTGGGATGATAACGATCGTTTTGATGTAGCACGTAATTACAGTGTAGATATTAATAAAAACGAAGTCTTTGTTCAAAATGCTGAACTACATACTCATGGTTTTGTAACTCCAGATTTAGGAATGGCAGCGTATAGAAACTCTTACATTATTAAAGAAATGACAGGAGTAGAGCATTATTCGATTGAAAATAGAATTGCTTTCCAACAATTTGGTGTGCGTCAAGAAGAAGAAATTCTAATGAATGTAATGAATCAATAATCATAAATTAAAGATGTTAGTTCGAGCGATTTTTCTGATGATTGAGTTGATTGAAATCAAAAGAAAAATCATATCGAGAATAGTAAATAGATAAAAGTACTTCTCGATACAAAATTATTTCCCATTGCATTACAAATAATTTCACTCGAAGTGACAATAAAGTTTAAACAAAATGAATGTCTGGTCGAGAGCAGTCGAGACCTAATTATATATGAAAATTAATAATCTTTCGATTGCGATCAAGGTGACATTTAGAATATAAAAACAAATGAAATTAAAAAACTTTTTGATTTTAATGACTTTAGTCGCTGTTGTTAGCGATTATTTGTTACATCCTTTTTACCCTCAATTTTTTGAATTACGTTTTGGTGTAAAAGATCCAGAAATGATTGGTTATTACTTTGCTGCGATATGTTTTATGGTAATGATTGCTTTTCCTTTTTGGGCGTATATATCCAAGAAAGTTTCAGAGTTAAGTATATTAGTGTATACTCAGTTTGTAGCTGGAATTTTAGCATTGTATTGCTTTTACACTAGTTCATATATCACTTTTTGGATTGTTTCTTTACTAATGATTTTATTCAAAGGAAGTTACCTTCTAGTATATCCTTATATTTTAAAAATAATAACAAAAGATGAACATCCTAAAACCATTGGATTGTTATCTGTTGTTGTGCATTTAGGTGGAATTCTAGGCGCAGTAATTGGCGGACTTACAGTAGATTTAATTGATCCTAGAAATATCTTTTTAATCATGGCTGCTGGAGATTTTATCCAGATGGGAATGAGCGGATATTTATTAAAGAGTGATAAATATGCCACCGGATTAATTGTTACTGAAGAAATAAAGTCTGAAAAGAAATTTATTCCTAAAGGTTTCATTCTGAAATTAGGATTAATAACACTGATTTTATATTTCAGTGATTTCTTAATCAGACCGTTTTTTTCATTGTATTGGGAGAGCTTTTCAGCATATAAAACCAAGTTTATATCAGGAACAGTGTATGCAATTCCTGGCTTTGTTGCCTTAATCACACTTTGGATTAACAACAAAAGAAAAACTCAAGATGGTTATAAAGGAATTGTAAATGCATTAGCTATAGCTTTAATCGGACTTTTTCTTCAAGGAATTCCTTCCGATGCTTTTGTAATTGTTGGAAGAATAATTTACGGATGGGCAATTTTCCAAGGCGTTGTAAAATTTGATATTCTTTTATTCGAATTAAGTACGCCAGATTCTTATGCATTAGATTATAGTAAGATTCATTTTTTTCAAAATTTAGGAGTACTAATAGCTTCATTAAGTGTAGGTGTTGTTGTAGACAAGTTTAGTTTACAAATTCCATTTACTATTGCCTTAGCTGGATTTGTGATTACACTCGTTTTATACTTCTTCGTATTTAAATCTGTAAGAATAACTCATAAAGAACTTGCTAAAACCTAAGGAATGAGTCAACAAAAATCAATTTTCAGTAAAACATACAATTCAATAGGTCAAATAAACATCAGACCTTTTGATGTAAAAAAGGATAGCGAGTTTTTACATTCTTGGGTTACAAAAGAATATGCCTTTTTCTGGGGAATGCAGCATGCAACTTTACAAGATGTAAAAAAAGAATATAAGAAATTAACTACTCCAGAACATTACGATGTATTTGTAGGAGAATATAATAACGAACCTACTTTTGTATTAGAGCGATACGATCCAAGACAAGATCTTGTAGGAGAATATTATAATGCCAAACATAACGATTGCGGAATACATATTATTGTAGCTCCACCATCTGAAAAGAAGATACCAAATTTTACTTGGTTTATGTTTAGAGCAATCATGGATTTTATCTTTTCCAATGATTTTGTATATCGAATATTAGTAGAACCAGATATTCGAAATAAAAAGATGTTTGCGCTTTGTGAACGTATAGGTTTTCAACTTGGAGACATCATCGAATTACCATACAAAACTGCACAGTTAGCTTTCTTAACTAAGAAAAACTATCAACAAAAAATAAAAACACGTTTACCTTCAAAAAGAAGTAGTATGAATACTATAGATAATGTGGTTTCACCACAACAATCAACCCAGCATATACAACCAATGGTTTGGCAACAGGCCAACAGATTATTGGTAAAAAAAGCGTTATGTGAATTTTCACATGAGTTATTAATCAAGCCTGAACTCATTTCATCAATAGATAAAGGATTCAACCATTATAAAGTTTATGCAGATCGAAAAGAAATTCGATATGAATTTTATGGTAAACCCATGGCTATGAATCATCTTTTAATTGATGAGTTTTCAATTAAGAAGTTTGATAATGATATAGAAACTGAATTAGATGCTATTCATTTCATAAAAGAATTTAGAAAAGCTTTAGGTATTGCAGATGAAAAAATGCCTGTATACTTAGAAGAAATTATTAGTACTCTATACGGAAGTGCTTATAAAATAACTAAAGGAAATCCTACAGCAAAAGAACTAGCAACTGCAGATTTTCAAACCATAGAACAATCAATGACAGAAGGTCATCCTGGTTTTGTTGCCAACAATGGGAGGATTGGTTTCGATAGTACAGATTATCGTTCTTATGCTCCAGAAGCTGGAAATTCTTTTTCGTTATTATGGTTAGCCGGACATAAAAGTAAAGCTATTTATGCTGCTTTGGAGAGTTTACCTTACGAAAAATTGATTCAGCAAGAATTAGATCCAGCAACAATAGTTCGATTTAATAATACAATTCTAGAAAAAGGACATCGACCAGAAGATTATTTGTTTCTTCCAATTCATCCATGGCAATGGTTTAATAAGTTGGCAAATATATTTGCTCCAGAAGTTGCTAAAGGAGATTTAATATGCTTAGGATACAGTCCAGATCAATATTTAGCACAGCAATCAATAAGAACACTTTTTAATACAACAAATCTCCAAAAATTCTACACCAAATCTGCCTTATCAATCTTAAATATGGGCTTTATGAGAGGTTTGCCATTATATTACCTAGGAACAGCTCCTAAGATGGCAGTTTGGTTGGAGAATTTATTATATAACGATAATTATATTAAAGAAAACGGATTCAGAATGTTAAGTGAAATTGGATCTGTAAGTTATGTTAATCCTTATTTTGAAGAGTTTGGACCACATAACGATTATAACAAAATGTTAGCATCATTGTGGAGAGAAAGCCCGTACTCAGTTGTAACAAAAAATCAAAAGCCAATAACTATGGCGGCTTTACTCCACATTGATCATCATGGGAATGCTTTATTACCAGAAATTATAAAAGATTCAGGAATTTCAATCGACGATTGGATTAGAAAATATTTAAAAGCATACTTAAGTCCGATGTTACATTGTTTCTACTATTATGATTTAGTATTCATGCCTCATGGAGAAAATATCATTTTAGTTTTAGAGAATAATATTCCTGTATATGCTTTACTGAAAGATATTACTGAAGAAGCTTGTATTTTAAGTCCAGATGTAGCGTTACCAGATCATTTAAAACGTATGTATGCTCCTGTACCAGAAGATGTAAAATTACTTTCAATCTTCACAGATATGTTTGACGGGTTCTTTAGATTTTTAGCTCCGATTTTATTTGAACATGCACAATATGCAGAAGAACGTTTCTGGGAATTAGTAGCTGAAAATGCAACGGAATACCAAGTGCATTTCCCTCAACTTTCAGAAAAATTCGAAAAGTATGACATGTTTGCTGATGATTTTAAATTATCATGTTTAAACAGGTTACAATTAAATAATCATAAACAAATGATTGATTTAGATGATCCTGTCGCATTACTTCAATTTGCAGGTGATTTAGAAAATCCTATTGCACAATTTAAAACTCAAACAGTATAGTTATGATTTCTACTAATGTTGTAGTTTTTTCTAAGGATATTCCTAGTGTTGGAAAAATGAGTATTCGTTCTATTAATTTAGAAGAGGATATCAATTTTCTTCATCATTGGGTAACTCAACCTTATGCAAAGTATTGGGGAATGTTAGGTCAAACTATTGAAGAAGTAAAACAAGCTTATCAAGAAATAGAGGATAATGCTAATCATCACACTTTTATTGGTTTGTTGAATGATGTTCCTGTCTTTTTGATGGAACGATACAGAGCTCAAGAAGATGAAATCGCAGCACATTATAATGCTTTACCTAATGATTATGGTATGCACATTCTCGTGGCTCCAGTAGAAAAAAGAATTCCTCAATTTACATGGCACATATTTGCTACGATTATGGAATATTTCTTCAACTTACCTTTTGTAGAAAGGGTAGTCGTTGAACCAGATAAGAACAATGATAAAATTCATGTTTTGAATAAAAAAGCAGGTTTCGTTTATGAAAAAGATATAGAATTATCGCATAAAATAGCCTCACTAGCTTTTTGTACAAGAGAATCATTTCAGAAAGCCATTAATAAGATATAAAATGTCACAAAATATAGCACATTTACAACCTCATATATGGAGTATTGTAAATTGTAACTTAATAAAAAAAGCCATTAGTGAATTTGCACACGAGCTTATTTTAACTCCCACATTTATAAAACATAATAATGATTGGGGAGTATATGAAATCACCTCAGATTGTAAACAATTTACATATCAATTTGAAGCGAAAAGAAAGGTTCTAGATCATTGGACTATTAATAAAAAAAGTATCATAAAACATGATACAGAGAATACTAAAATAGAGCTAGATGCAATTCATTTTATAACTGAGTTTAAATCTACTTTAGGCATTCCAGATGAATTTTTGGCAACCTATTTAGAAGAAATAACAAGTACACTTTTTGGAGCAGCTTATAAATTAGCAAATGAAGATTTTTCAGCAAAAGAATTAGCTACTAAAAGTTTCCAAGAGATTGAACTTAGTATGACTGAAGGTCATCCTTGTTTTGTAGCCAATAATGGAAGAATAGGTTTTAATACAAATGATTATCATTTATATGCTCCAGAAGCAAATCAACCATTCAAAATTTTATGGTTAGGCGTTCATAAAAACTATGCTGTATATACTGCAGTAAAAGGAAATGAATACAAGAAATTATTAGATGGAGAGTTAGGTGAAGAAAAAGTATATGAATTTTATCAAATCTTAGAAGAAGCAAATGTAAATATAGAAGATTATCTTTTAATGCCAGTTCATCCTTGGCAATGGGTAAATAAAATCACTCATGTTTTTGCAGCTGATATTGCTAAGAAAAACATTGTTTTAGTTGGTGAAAGTGATGATTTTTATTCAGCACAACAATCGATCAGAACATTATTTAATACTTCAAATCCTGAAAAGTTATATACCAAAGGAGCTTTATCTATTTTAAATATGGGCTTTATGCGTGGTTTGTCGCCATATTATATGCAAAGCACGCCACCAATTACAACTTGGATTACCAAATTATTAGCTGAAGATGAATACTTAACTAATAACGGATTTACAATGCTTGGTGAAGTTGCTACTATTGGATACCAAAATCATTATTACGAAATATTAGGAAAAACAAATCCGCATAATAAAATGTTATCTGCATTGTGGAGAGAAAGTCCATTTACTAAAATTAGCTCTAATCAAAGAGTACTTACAATGGCTGCCCTATTGCACTTAGATTCTGAAGATAATTCACTTTTAGCAGAATTAACTGATAAGTCTCCATATGGAGCTACAACATGGATACAGCGTTATTTAAAAGCATATTTATCTCCATTACTACATTGTTTTTACAAATATGAATTTGTATTCATGCCTCATGGTGAAAACTTAATTCTGGTTTTGGAAGAAGATACTCCTGTTTATGTTTTAATGAAAGATATTACTGAAGAAGTTATTGTTTTCAATAAAAAAATGGATTTACCTGAACATGTTGACAGATTGTATACAGAGACTTCAGATAAAATGAAAGTATTATCAATTTTTACTGATGTTTTTGATTGTTTTTTCAGGTTTATGGGAGAACAATTAGATATTCATGCTAGTTTTTCTGAATATAACTTCTGGCAATTAGTTGCAGATTGTATTTATGAATACCAAGAACAACATCCAGAGTTTATGGATAAATATGATCGTTATGACTTATTTGTTGATGAATTTGATCGTTGTTGTTTAAATAGGCTACAATTAGATAATACAAAACAGATGTTGAATTTAGCTGATCCTATCGAAAGTTTAAAACTTGTAGGAACTCTTGAAAATCCATTGGCGAAATTCAGAAAAAAAACGAAATCAAAACAATCTTTAGAAACGATATAGTATGACTTTTGAAGCAATTACCAAGTTGATTAAAGATAGAAGATCAACATATGCGTACGATTTTTCTGAAGAACAGTTATCTAAAGAAACTATTGAAAATATCGTGTCAAATGGATTATGGGCACCAACTCATAAACTAACTCAACCTTGGAGATTTGTGGTTTTAGAAGGAAATCACAAGTTAGAATTAGGTGAGTTCATGGCAAAATACTATCGAGAATTATATACAGAAGAAGAATTTTCTACAGAACGTTTTGAATCTACAAAGCAATATGCGAAAAATGCTACGCTATTAGGTATAATTTTTCAACCTAGTAAAAGAGCACAACTTCCAGAATGGGAAGAGATTGCAGCAATTTCATGTGCCATTCAAAACATGTGGTTAAGTTGTACTGCAGCTGAAATTGGCTGTTATTGGGATACTTCATCTGCAACTATGGAATATGGAAAAAGAATTCCTTTACAAGATGAAGAACAATTTTTAGGAATTTTATTCATGGGAAAATTGAAAGAAAATATTGCATTAGGCAATAGAAGAAGAAAACCATTATCTAAAAAATTGACTTGGGATTTTAAAAATTAAATCAGATTAAATGAAAAAACAAAATAGAGTAAGAGGAGTTGATTTTGTTAGAGGCTTCAGTGTTCTTATGATGATACCTGTACATGTAATGATGCTCTTTTCAAGTATGGAAACTTGGGAAAACACGGTGACTGGAAATTTTGTGCAATTACTAGAAAGAGGTTCTCCTATATTTCTTATTGTCATGGGAATTTCTTTTGCCTTTTCTAAAAATGCAAATAGAAACGGAATTTTAAGAAAAGCTTTATTAATTATAGGTTTAGGTTATTTCTTAAATTTTTTAAGATTCATTGTTCCTTTATTACTTTTTGGAGGTTTTCCAGAAAGCTTTGTAGAAGCTAGTGGTTTAGCATTAAATGCTCCAAGTAGAATGTGGAATTATTTCTTAAAAGGGGATATGTTTCAATTGGTAGGAATTTCATTATTCTTAATCGGACTTTCTTTTAATTTTTTAATTAAAAATAAATATCTATTAATCATTTTAGCTTTAATAATCATGTGGCTATCTAAAGTTGTAAGTGGTTTTCAGTTAGGAGTTCCTGGTGTTGATTATATACTAAATTTACTATGGGGAAATAATTTTGATGTTTACTTTCCTTTATTTCCTTGGCTATCGTTCATTTTAGTAGGTTTATATTTTGGTTTAAGTTATCAAGACAAACCTGAAAATGCCAATGAATCTTTATTTAAACCGATGCTATATTTCGGCGTTGTTTTCTTAATTATAGGTAAGTTACTTTGCGATTATAATTACGAATATCATTTTGGAGATTATTATCATTTAGGTCCTGGCGGAAGTATGGGGTTAATGGGAATTTTATTAGTACTGTTTTGGGTGTACTATCGTATAGAATTATTACTTCCTAAAGAAAATTATATCAGTAAATTATTATTCTATTGCAGTAAAAGTGTAACACCTTTCTATATTTTTCAATGGGTTTTAATTTATTGGTTATTACCATTTGCTAATTTTTCTCATTACAACGAACCAATTACTTTATCAATCATCTTAGGAGTCAATTTAGGAACATTTTTATTGTTGTATGTCTACAATGCATATGTGATTACCAAGAGAAAAAAGAAAGCAACATTAATTCAACAAACTGTTTAAGTAATGAGATATATAATTTTATTTTGTGTTGCTTTTGTGCAATACACTACTCTTGCTCAAGCTAAACTTGCAGGAAGTTATGGATTAGATCCTATGGTACAACAGTTTTTAGAAGTAATCCATTCATATAATGGCCCGCCAATTCATGAATTGCCTATTGACATTGCCAGAAAAGCAATGGAAGACATGCAAATAGATAGCGCAATTTCCTACAGCAAAGTAATTTTTGAAAAACATTCATTAAAACTTCAAAATCAGAAAGTAAATGTTGTACTAACCAAACCTAAAAGAAGTAATAAATTATTACCTGTATTGATGTATTTTCATGGTGGTGGTTGGGCTTATAACAGTTTTGAAACTCATAAACGTTTAATGTCAGATATAGCTAATAGAGCTGAAGTTGCAGTTGTTTTTGTAGAATATTCAAGAACGCCAGAAATAAAGTATCCAGTTGCAAATGAGGAAGCCTATTTAGCTACATTATGCATCAGCAAATTTGGAGAAAAATTAGGTTTAAATTCTAAAAAGATTATTGTTGGTGGAGATAGTGCTGGTGGAAATATGGCTACTGTAGTTGCTTTAATGGCAAAGAAACGGAAAGAGTTTAAATTAAGCGGACAAGTACTATTGTATCCTGTTACAGATACTAATTTAAATACTGCATCTTATCATCAATTTTCAAAAGGGCATTATTTATCTAGAAAGACAATGAAATGGTTTTTTGAAGTCTACACACCAGATGTAAAAACGCATAATTTATCAACTGTAGCTCCTTTAAAAGCAACTATAGAAGAACTAAAAGAGTTACCAAAAGCATTATTAATAACAGCCGAATACGATGTATTACGTGATGAAGGAGAAGCTTATGCCAAGAAGTTACGTATGGCAAATGTTCCTGTAGTTTCTACAAGATATGGAGGAACTATTCATGATTTTATAGTCCTGAATGCATTAAGAAATACTCCGGCTTCAAAAGCAGCTCTTGAGCAAATTTCAAACTTTTTAATTACGACTTTTTCAAATCAATAAAATGGATTTAACATCAATAGAGATTTTATCAGGACATTTAGCTCATATGAGTGTAATTGTTCTAATTCTAATGTTATTAGAATTAGGAATACTTTTTCTAACTAATTATATAGAAAAGAAAAAAGAAGGAGTAGTTAGTATTCTTTCCTACATAATTCAAAGTATACCATATTTTTTATTAGCTAAAATTTTTATCGTTGGAACAATGTTTTGGCTTTACGAACATAAATTATTCGATGTAAGTTTTAGATGGTATAATTGGGTTTTAGCATATTTATTATACGATTTTACAGTTTTCTTCATACATTTTTTGGGTCATAAAGTTAGAATTTTATGGTGTATTCATGGTGTACATCATACTGCTGAAGAAATGAATTTAACAGTAGTTGCAAGAGGTTCAATTTTCGATGTATTTTTTACTCCTTTTAATTTTATATGGCTGCCTATTCTTGGTTTTCATCCTTTTATGATTTTCGTTATAGAACCTGTTGCTAGACTTTATGCTACATTAACTCATATTAATGAAAAATATGTTTGGAAGCATAAATGGTTAGAAAAAATATTTGTAACTCCATCCGTTCATCGAGTACACCATGCTAAAAATCATGTGTATTTAGATAGAAATTATGGAGAAACATTTAGTATTTGGGATCGTTTATTTAAAACTTTTCAGAAAGAAATAAAAGAAGAAAAAATAGAGTATGGGGTTATGCATGATGGATTAAATAGTGAAAGTTTTTGGCATGTTCAGTTTTTACTTTGGAAAGATTTATGGATTGATGTTAAAAATGCTCCAACCTTAATAGACAAGATAAAATACATTTTTATGCCACCAGGTTGGAATCATATCGACGGAGGAAAAAAAGCAAAATATTATAGAGATTTAGCTTTGAAAAAGAAAATTATATAATTATTGTTCTTGCATTCGAAACTTTTTAGGCGTGATTTTTTCATGCTTTTTAAAAGCCGCAGAGAAATGGGTAGGATTTTTATATCCTACCAACTCTGCTATTTCATAAATTGGTTTTGTAGAATTTGAAAGTAACTTTCTAGCTTCTTTCATACGTTCTTGAATTGCAAACTCGAAAATTGTAATCCCAAAACAGTTTTTAAATTCTTTTTTTAATAAGAATTCATTTAAATATACTTTTCTAGAAAGTTCGTAAACTGAATATTGAATATCAAGATTGTTAGATATTAGATCTTTAACTAAATATACTTTTTTTAGTGTAGTAGAAGTATTAATACCTTTCTTTTCATTTTCAAATTGTAACATTAATAATTCAAGCACTTTAGCTTCTAAAAACAAACGTTTAAAAAGTCCCTTTTTATTATCGTTAAGAATTTCATTTACAATTTGTTCAGTTTTATAATCTAGTTGATTAGAAAAATTTTCTTTTAAATTTTCTATAGAATAATTCTTATAAATAGGGAAGGAGATACCAAGTTGATGCCTTTTAATAAAATCATCAGAAATTTTGATTACTATTTCTTTAATGAATTTACCCTTAGGAAAAGATATATATCCATCTGATTTGTTAATAAATGAAATACAGCTTTCCATTTCTTCTTGTATGAGCTCTATTTTAGGATCTGAAACATATATTTTTTTCTCTCCTTTAACTAAAATGCTAAAGAACAAAGAATCTATTTCATTAAAACCACTAATTTTCATTTCATTATGAAATCGCAATTCTCTTCTACGAACCATGAGTCCATCAAAGCTCCAACACGTTACTTTACCATCACCAAACTTTTTTTTTATGTTAAAAGATTTTTTTATCAATCCACAGTATTCGCTACTAAATTTTAACTCTAGAATATCATCTAGTACATGTTCATTATTTAAACCTACTTCAATATTTATAGTTTTCATAGTTCGTCATTTTTTATCCCATATGCGTCATTAATTATATCCTATTTGTAAATAGTTTAGTCTGCCAAATATTACACCTAAAAATATTATTTAAAATTATTCTAAATTATTTTGTGGTATACGGGGAACAAATTACATTTGCTGTAAATTTAATATTTAATAAGTCTAAATAAAAATAAATGAAAAAAAATATACTTTTTTCTCTACTTTGTTTACATAGTCTAATAATACAGGCGCAGGTAAGTGGAAAAGTAGTAGATAACAACAATGTTACATTACCGGGGGTTAGCATTATAATAAAAGAAACAGTAAAACAATTTGAAACTGATATAGACGGGAAATTTTCATTTGAAGCAGCTAAAAATGATGTTCTTGTATTTTCTTATTTAGGTTTTAAAACAAAGACAATTAAGGTTGCTGATTTAGCAAATAACACTACTGTAGTTCTTTATGAAGGGAATGAACTATTAAAAGAAGTAACGATCACAAATCAAAAGAATAAATTTTCTAGAAAGAAAACTGCTTATGTAGCTAAACTTCCTCTTAAAAACATAGAAAATTCTCAGGTTTACAGTACTATTACAGATGAATTATTAGTTTCTCAAAACGTTAATAATTTTGAAGATGCTTTAAAAAATGCAGTTGGGGTAGATAAATTATGGCAATCTACTGGTAGACCAGGAGATGGAGCTGGATATTATTCTATCCGTGGTTTTGCTACACAACCACAATTAGTAAATGGAATGCCAGGTATTACAAATGGTTTTATAAATCCGTTTAATGTTGAACGTGTTGAAGTTATCAAAGGACCATCTGCTACTTTATTTGGAAGTACAGTTACTTCTTACGGAGGTTTAATAAACATCGTGACTAAAAAACCATACAAAGGTACTGGTGGAACAATATCTGTTGGTGGTGGATCTTTTGGATTTAAAAAGTTAGCTCTAGATTTAAATACCACAGATAGTAGTGAAAAGTTCTCTATTCGATTCAACGCTGGTTTTCAATCAGAAGATAGTTTTCAAGATGCAGGTTTAAGAGAATCTGTATTTATGGCACCAGCAATTTCTTATCAAGTAAATGATAGATTAACTATAAATCTTAATTATGAAGTTTCTGGAAATAAACAAACCAATCCTGTTTTCTTATTCTTAAACAGATTAGGACCTTTAGCTTTTAATGATTTTGAAAGCTTAAATTATGATCCTAATTTATCTTTTACAGACAATAGTTTACAAATAAGTAATCCTACTCAAAATTTTAGAGGAGAAGTTGCTTATAAGATTACAGATAATTGGTCTTCACAAACTATTATTTCTGGAAGTAGTGCAGAGTCTAAAGGATATTACACATTCATAAACAATATTTTTGCAAATCCTTTAGATCCAACTCAACCAAATCCATTTTTAGCAACTGTAGGTCAAAAAAGTGACGCTGAAACAAATTCGTTTGATTTCCAACAGAATTTTACAGGAGATTTTAAATTTGGTACTATTCGTAATAGAGTATTGGTTGGAGTAGATTATTTAGAAACTCAGAATATTGATCGTAGTTCTGACTTTACATTACTTAATGTAATTACACCACAAGGACAATTAATTCAAGGATTACCAACGAATAGAAATAATCTAGATTTAGCTTTAATTGGAGCTGCTAATGCTAATACAAATGCAAATCAAAATGTTTTTAGTGCTTATGTTTCTGATGTAATCAACATTTTACCTAAACTTTCTGTTATGGCTGGAGTAAGATATGATAGATTTGATTATAAAGGTGATAAAAATACGGATGCAGATGATACTACAGCTTATACAAAATCTACATTTTCACCAAAAGTAGGTGTGGTTTATCAACCAATTCTAAATAAGGTTTCAGTATTCGCTAATTATCAAAACGGATTCAATTATGTAAATCCAGTTCTTGCTAATTCTATTCCAGGAGATTTAACATCCCCATTAGTATTACGTTCTTTCAACTTAGAAAATGCAGATCAGTTTGAAGGAGGTGTAAAAGCAAACTTATTTAACAATAAGTTAGAAACTACAGTGAGTTACTACAATATTACTGTAGATAATAAAATTATTGGTTTTGGTGCTACACAACAGCAAGATGGAAAAGTAAAAAGTCAGGGTATTGAATTAGATTTTAACGCATATCCTGTTGATGGTTTAAACCTTAGAGGAGGATTTGCTTATAATGATTCTGAAATCGTAGAATCAGCTTCAAATCCTTTATTAATCGGTCAAAGATTTGGTGAAGCAGGAGCAGAATTCACATATAATTTCTGGGCTGATTATAGATTTCAAGAAGGGAAAATTAAAAACTTAGGAATTACTGCTGGTTTTAACGGATCTAGTGATTATAACACTATGGAAGGTTATCCAAATGTAGGTGAATTTATATTACCTGCATACACAATATTTAATGCCGGTTTGTATTACGATCATGCGAAGTTTAGAGTAAGTTTTAACGTAAATAACCTAACTAACGAAGTTTATTATAAAGGATGGAGTACGCTTACTCCACAGCAACCAAGAGCGTATTTTGGAACATTAACTTATAAATTTTAATCTTAAGTAATTTGAACTATAACTAAGATAGCAAAACTCTAAACTTTTATGGTTTAGAGTTTTGTGCTTAATATAAAAATCATGATAAGTATTTTATTTTCTCTTATTCTATTAGGTACTTTTTTAAGTTACAGTACTTCAACTAAAGTTAATTTGTCAGAAAATTCTGCTTTGGACGTACGTTTAAACACCGCATTTAAATTTAAGAATCAAATAGGATGGTTGATAGTTCTTATTAGCATTCTTAGTTTAACGGTAATTCTTGGATTTACTTCAGGCATTTTGATAGGTCTTTTCATCTATACTATTTCCGTTAGTTTACTAGTTTGTATTTATCCTTTGCATATAATGAAAACTAAAATTGTTGTTCTGTTCATTTTTATAGTAATCATCTCTGAATTTATTTTAAACTATGCCAGCTAATAAAAAGTATTTAACAGTATCACCATGGCATAAAGCTTCAAAATTAATAGCCGGAATTCTTGGAGGTTATTGTATATCTGCACTTTTGCATATGATTGTGGCTTTAGTTTTTCCTTTTCACAAAGAAATTCTAATCACTTCAATATTTACCATGTTTATCGTTTGGGGAGCTTTATTAGTTATTCCTTTTTTATTTAAAAACGGATTAAAAGCACTTTTAATTTATGTGGTTATTATAGTTGTCCTTTTTATAGTATACACGTTTGTTAACAAAGAAAATCTTTTTATATAATGAATAAGAGAATTTATAATGTGTTTTTTCATACACATACCGTAAGCGGAATTGTAATAAGTGTTGCGCTATACATTATTTTCTTTGCTGGTGCATTTGCTTTATTTAAAGATGAAATTGAAGTTTGGGAAGAAGGGAAAAGTATTACACATACCGAAAGAAAAAATATTGACTATGATAAATTATTTGCTACCTTAGATAAGGATTATGATCTTACAGGAAGAGATTTACAAATCAATTTAGGTAAACATAAAGACAAAATTTATGTATCAGTAATTCCAAGTCAAGATACTATTTCAAATAAAAAAGCAGCAGAAAGTCAATATTTCTCTGTTGATATTCATACTGAAAAGCGAAAAGAATATCATGAATATTATGGAGTAGGAGAGTTTTTATACCGACTACATTTCTTTCATCAAATTCCAACGATTGGAATTTATTTAGCTGGTTTTGTAGCGTTATTCTTTTTGTTTGCAATTGTTACTGGAGTAATAGTACACTGGAAAAAAATAGTGTCTAATTTCTATAGTTTCAATCCTAAAATTACTTTAAAAAGAGTTTGGACAGATACGCATACTGCTCTAGGTGTAATAGGATTACCTTTTCAATTTATTTTTGCGGTAACAGGAGCTTATTTTTGTTTGTCTATACTGGTTTTAATACCTGCTAATTTTCTGTATAATGGAGATCAAACTAAATTATTAGAAGATATTCGTCCAGAGCGAAAAACATATATATGGGAAGGAAAAACTGCTTCAGAATTACCAAGTTTCAATGAGTTTATTCAAAAATCTGATGCAATTTGGGAAGATTTTCATTTTACTTCAGCTTTTATAAGAAATTATGAAGGAAGTAATATGCGATATGTTCTTCAAGGAGAATTACATGATAAAGATAGATTTGTTGGCATTGGAAGAACGATGTATAATCAAGAAACTGGAGCAATAGAAATTGCTAAAAATCCGGAAAAGTTAAACTACGTTGAAGATGTTCAACTTACTTTGGGAAGATTACATTTTGGAAGTTTTGGAGGCTTTTTAATTAAAACTATATACTTTATTCTTGCCTTAATTACTTGTTTTGTAATTATTTCTGGAGTATTAATTTGGGTAGAAGCTCGAAATAAAAAGAGTATGACAATGCAACAGCGATTGTATACAGCAAAAGTCGGGCATACATATCTTGCCATATGTTTATCCATGCTTCCAGTAACAGCGCTTTCTTTCTTATTTATTAAAATATTCGGACAAAGCTTTTCAAACTTGCAAACTGCTATTTACGCTTGCTATTTTATACTTTGGTTTGTTGCAATTCTATTTTTTAAACTAAAGAAAGACAACTATAAAGTCAATAAAATTAGCTTATTGCTTGGTGGAATTTTTGGTTTGTTAATCCCTATTGTTAATGGAATTGTATCAGGTCAATGGATATGGAATTCATTCATTAATAATCAAAAAGACTTTTTCATTATCGATTTCTTATGGCTTTGTATTGGTAGCATAAGTTTATTGATGTATTCAAGAATATCAGAAAAAGTAAAATCACAAAGTGCTTTTACGAAACATCCAATCGATTATAAAAAGGCTAAAAAAGAGTTAGAAGAACAATACAAATTAGAACAACAATCAGAAAAATCAAAAGACAAAAACTTTATACCAATGAGGACAAAAATTATACTATTATGGACATTCTTAGTCATAGGATTTATGATGCATCATGTTTATGGAATTGCAGATGTATACTTTAAAGAATCTTTATTATTAGAAGGCGCAAATGGTGAAACACCAGGATGGGCGCATCAATGGAGAATACTTTTAGAAGGTATAGCCTTTGTTTTTGCTGTATTAACAGTACAAATTTCGAAGCAGTGGTTTAAATGGACTTCATTAATTTGGGCAATAGTATTAGGAATATTTAATTTATATCATTGGATAACAGCTATGATTTATGAAATAAGTAATGTTTCGGAAATTTTAATTTTATTCTTAATGGTAATAGCAAATGTCTTTTTAATAAAAGAGATTCTGTATTGGAAGTCGGGTAAAGTTATTCAACCTTAACTTAAAGTAACATAGTAAGTAAGTCTCATTAAACTTGTAAAAGCATCAACTCATTTAAGAATTAGTTGGTGTTTTTTTTTAGAGATACTTACTATCAAGAATTTTGCTGTCAAATTCACTTTAAAATCATTTAGAACTGAAATAAGTATGAATTATACCTATTCTTAGGTATGCTATGACATGTTTTAAAAATTAATTTTATGACAAATTAAATAAATCATGAAAACACATATTTTTTATACTATTTGTACTACCGATTTTAGTGACACTTGCTTGTCAAGATTACTATAATTTAAACTAAGTATTATGAAAAAAACATTGTTATTATCGACAATATCATCAACCTTTTTAACCATTATAATTCTAAGTTTTTTAGGATTTAAAGCGAGTTCAAAGAGTCAAATTCTTAATACATCTGAAATAGGTTCAATTTTGGTTTGGCCAGGAAAAGCATCTGAAATACCAAGTGGTTGGGTTTTGTGTGATGGTAGAGATTTATTAAAAAGAGATTATAGTAAATTATATTCTAAACTTTCTACTTTATGGAATACTGATGAAGGAACAAGTAAAGATTTTTTTAGAGTTCCTGATTTAAGAGGTGTTTTTGTACGAGGAGTTAATGGATCTAGAAAGGATAAGTATAGAGATGAAGCATTAAAAAATAGAAAAAGACTTGCTGTTTCTTCAAGTTATGGAACTAATGATCCAGGGAGTTTTCAGATAGATTGGTTTGAAGAACATAATCATGGAGGAGGTAATCATGATCACGGAGATGGAAGCCACATACATGGAATATCAACTTTTGATGGAGATGCAAGTGGTAATGAAACAGGTTCAGATAGTGGTAATAAATATGCAAGGAGAGTAGGTCAAAAAACACATTACAGTGGAAGAATAATAGAACGATCTGGGAACATAATAGACAAAAGCGGAGGTAATGAAACTAGGCCTAAAAATGCTTATGTACATTTTATAGTTTTTACAGGAGTAAACTAAAGTCTTCAATACAATTGCAGCGAATTATTTATTAGAAGCACGTCTTTAGACTTACGTTATCGGATAAAAAATAAATCATTAATTATGAAAAAACTTTTAATTCTTTTTGTAATAGGTATTATTAATAATGTACGATCTCAAAACTTTTATGAAGTTAAATGGGTTTCTAATAATATTAATTATACTGCTCTTATTGAGTTTTTTACTACAGAAAATATTAATGTAAGGGTAAAATACACTTCAAAAGGGAAGTATAAGGTAGCAAAGTATACATCAAAAGCTTTTTATGATTCCGCTAAGGATTGTTATCTTATTCTTGGAGATAATGCAAAAGTTGTTTACCCTTATAGTGCTCAAAATACAGCATCATATTCAGCTGATAATTTTTATTTTACAAACCGTAATTATAATAATGTTTATCAAGATTTATACGTTTACGACAATAATGCAATTAAAAGTGATGGATCAATTACGGGCTTAGAGAAAGCTACCTACAAAGTTTTAAACCCATTCTCAGATTTTACAGAACAATATATTTATAATTTTTTTGAAAAGCATGAGCCCGAGTATACCACTTACACTAATTTGATTAATGGTAATGTGTCTAATTATGATACCACTTATGCAAATGTTTCTTCCAGTTATTCAACTTTAGCATCATCAAATTCTAATCATTTTAAATTGAAATTCAAAAATAAGTGCCATGAAAAAATCTCAACCTTAATTAGATATAAAAATGCAAATGATGAATGGGAAACAAAAGGATGGTGGGAAATAAAACCTGGTCAAACTGCATATGTAGAAGATACTAAAAATAGTATATTTTATTTCTATGCAAAATCAACAGAGAGTACTAAAGAATGGAGAGGTGAAGATAATTTTAAAAGTTTTAATGGAAGGAAATATGGGTTAATAAAGAAAAGTACAGACCAACATTTTGGTGATTGGACTACTAATTTAACCTGCAATAATAGCGGTGGTGGAGGCGCTACAGTTTCTAATACAAAAATACATCTAATTTTTGCTGCTGATGTTGAAGATCCATCAATTGGGAATAGTACTAGAGAGGATATGAATGATATCACAAATTTATTTAAGAAAGCTGCCAAGGAACTAGGTGTTACATTTAAACATCATAAACTTTATGGAGATCATTTTGATAAAAATAGTATTAATTCAACTATCGATAATTTATCTATAGGAACTAATGATGTAATTATATTTTATTATTCTGGACATGGTTATAACAACACAAATACCTACAATAAATTTCCTAATATGAGTCTAGATGGCGCCGATTTAAGTCTAGAAAGTATTCATAGTAAATTAAAGTATAAAAAAGCAAGGTTACTATTGACAATTGGTGACCTGTGTAATTCGATACCAAGAATGAGAAATAGAACTACAGGGCAAACAGAAATCCCTTTTAAATCAGGTTTCTTATTTGATAACCGAAAGCTAAAAAGATTATTTATAGAAACCAAAGGGGATTTAATTTCTACTTCTTCACAAAAAGGGCAATGGTCCTTTACTATGGGAAATGGTGATAACGGACATTTTACAAACGCTTTTATAGATGCATTTACTAATGAAGTGAGTAAAGTAAGTAACCACAGTGGCAGTTGGATTTCTTTATTTAATAATGCATACGATGAAGCAAAATATAAAACTAGAGACACTAAAAATCAAGATGGTTCTTACGGACAAACAGGAACAAATACTAATAATTTAAGACGTTAGATATGAATAAAATAATAAATTATGTACTACTATTAATTGTTTTTACATCGTGTCAAAATATGATAAAGGATTTAGATGATTTCAAAAAAGGAAAAAAAATACAGTTACTATATTTAGATGCAGTAGAATCTGAAGTTAATATTGAAAGTAATGGGTATGTAAATAATAGAAAGATATTGAAAGAGTTTGAGTTAAAAACTTCTGAAAAAGAAAGCTTAATGAAGGAGATATCTAAAAAAAGTAATTACGAACCATTAACTCGAAAATGCAAGTTTGAGCCAGTATATGCAATTAGGATTGATGGTGTTATAGCTGCTGTATTTGATGTAGAGTTTTGCCCAACTATTAAATATTATGAGAAAAATGGAGCAACACAATTTTTCCAATTAATAATGGATAGTACTTTGAAAACTAAGATAGAAGAATTAACCAAGCAATAAATTAAATATATAAAAAAGTTGATTTATGGTCTTAACAATGAAAAAAATAACAAATCTTGTAGTATTGATGCTGTTTTATATCGTGTCAATATCAGCACAAAAATCGAATTCAAACCCTTTTGTAGGTACATGGATGTACGAGAATAATAAAGGTGATACCTATCAGTTAGTGTATAAATCAGATATGACATATATTATGTTTTATCATAATTCAAAAGAATTTTTGACAAATCAGAAAATGTTTAAAGGATCTTATACTTTCGATCAGGATAACTCAATTTTATATGATGTTTATAAAGGGAAAAGAAAAAATAAGTCCTATAAAATTATTACTTCTAATCAATTGAAAATTGATAATATAACATGGACTAAATCAGAAGCAGTTAATCCATTTATTGGTAATTGGGAACATATTTATGAAGATAAAAGCTACGCCAGAGTACGTTTTAATAGGAACATGGAATATTATTTCTCTGATTACGATTCAGAAACAGGAGAATCAGGTAAATACAAAGGAAATTATTTTTATGATGCTAATTTAGGCACTTTGTTTTATTTCTTTGACGGAACAACAACAACATTCGAATATGAATTTATTGATGTTGAGAATTTAAGAGTAGAGGAAACGACTTATAAAAAGAAGTAAATTACTTTTGAAAGTAGTTTTTAGATCCCATTTAAAATGAGCGAAAAAACTAAAAATATATAGTTTAAGAAAATTGAATATGGAAAATATAGGATGTGTATTTTATTAATGGTATTCCTGTAAAATGGAATTTAATGTAAATAAATATTTTCAAAAAAGCGGTTGTTATTTAATTAACAACCGCTTTGTTTTATAAGGAAAACTCTTCTTTTTCTACTTTTAAAATATAGTCAATAATTTTTTGACCAGATTGTAAATCAAGTTTTTTGCGAAGACGATACCTAGCTGTTTTTAAACTTCCAGGTGAAATATTAAGAATATTAGCAGCCTCTTTAATATTAAGGTTTAGTCTTATTAAGGAGCATATTTTTAGGTCGTTAGAATTTAGTTCTGGGTGTTTAGATTTTAATTTTGTATGAAAACCAGCTAAAGTTTCTTCAAAAAAAAGCCTAAAATGTTCCCATTCCTTATCGATATGTAAATTTTCTTTTCCAATATGAATTAATTCTTGAATAAGTTTTTTCTCTTCTGAATAAGAAGAGGTTTTTTCAAAACATCTAGCTAATGAAAATACTTTATTAATAATAGCATCTTTTTGTTGAAAACTAAAAGCATAAGAAGTAAGTTGTTGATTTTTATAGGTAATTGTTTGTTCTATTTTTTTCTCCTTTTTTAAAAGCCCTTGTTTCTGGATGTCCAACTCTTTCTGTTTTTCAAAAAATACATTACGATAATAGTGTATTATAAAATAAGAGGTGGTTAAGAAGAATAAGAAAAACCCTACGATTAGAAAATTATTCGTAGAGCTTGTCGACATTAATTTAGTGTTATTACTAAATAATAGTTTGTTTTGAGCAGATAATTGTAAGTTAAAGCTAATACTTAATAGTAATACAATACGTATCCGGTTCTGAATTAATACTCGAGTTTTTTTAAATCGAAATTTCATTTTCTGTAGGAATTTAGTTTTTAAATTATTTTGGTTACATCTAAAAAACAAAAAGTACTGTAAAGCAATAGAAAGATGATGGTGGACAAACGGGAGACACTAGTTTATTTATGGTGATTAAAAACTAATAGTAGGTTTGTTATTGGTTGAAAATCAACATTTAAAAAGTTGTTTTCAGAAATGTTAAATTTTGCTTTTTAGGTGCTGTTGTTTTGTTGAGAAAAAATGCCATCCTTCAAGTTTTATGGCTAGAGTTACCTATTGATAACCTTTAACACATTCTTTGTATACATGTTTTTTTAAGTGCGAAATTCATTTTGTTCTATCATTGTAGATAATATTTTTCTTATCAATTCTAACAACGATTTCTTGTATAAAACAAGTGTGTTTTTTTAAGATTTGATCAGAGAAGAATAAAATACGATTATTCGTAATGATAACTAACGTTAATCTGAATTTGTTTCAGATACTCATTAGAAATTAGAGGTCATTAAAGTTGTGAGATTCCGAAATACTGAAGCAAATTCAGCACATGTAAATTCGGAATAACGTAAGAACAAACAGAAAGACTAAAACGGATATTCAAAAAAATGAAATTAGATTGTGTATATAATGGGGGGAAAAAAAGCAAATCTATTACTAACATTTTTATGTATAATAAGCGTATGTCGTGCACAGCAAGATGCTCAATATACTCAGTATATGTATAACACAATAAGTGTAAATCCTGCATATGCTGGTAATAAAAGAACATTAAATGTTACGGCTTTATATAGAAATCAATGGCAAGGTTTAGAAGGAGCGCCAACAACGCAAACTTTGGCTTTAGATATGCCTTTGGGTGTATTACAACGATTAGGTTTAGGAGTTTCAATGATTAACGAAAAAATAGGTCCGACTTCTGAAACATATTTTAATATCGATTTTTCTTACAGGATTAATGTGTCAGAAAAAGGAGAATTAAGTCTTGGTTTAAAGGGAGTAGCACATTTGTTGAGTGTAGATTTTAATAAGTTGAATTTGTTTGATTTAGATGATGAGAGTTTTAGTACTAATATAAATAACAAATTCAGTCCAAACATAGGTGTGGGAGTCTATTACAATACAGATCAATTTTATGTAGGTTTTAGTGTACCTAATCTTTTGCAAACAGACCATGTTAACGGAAATCGAGTCTTAGGAGAAGAACGTATTAACTATTATTTGATTAGTGGTTATGTTTTCGATTTGAATGATCATATAAAGTTCAAACCAGCACTATTAACAAAACTAGTTTTTGGAGCTCCATTGCAAATAGATGTTTCAGCAAATTTTATGTTTTATGAAAAATTCACATTTGGATTAGCATATCGATGGAGTGCAGCTTTAAGTGCTTTGGTAGGGTTCAGAATAACAAATTCGTTGACTTTAGGGTTCGCTTATGATACAGAAACCACTGAATTAGGAAATACAAGATTTAATAGCGGTAGTTATGAGGCAATGTTGCGTTTTGAACTTCCAAAAATAAATGTAAGGCGACTAACACCACGATTTTTTTAACATGAAAATGAAGATGAAAAAAATAAGAATAAGACGATGTGTTCTGAGTGTATTTTTTATGCTTAGCATAACTTCGTTTTCACAAAACAGATTGCTGAAAAAAGGGAATGAAGAATATGAAAAATACGAATATATCAATGCACAAAACACCTATCTTAAATTAGTAGATACAGGTTTTGAAAGTTCAGAACTCTTTAAAAAACTAGGAAATAGTTATTACTTTAATAGTCAGTTCGAAAATGCATCTAAATGGTATAAAAAACTAATAGAAAAGTACGGAACAGTTATTAAAATAGAATACTTTTTTAGATATGCACAAACATTAAAAACTATTGGGAATTACCAGGAGGCAGATATGTACATGCATCGTTTTGCAAGGTTAAATCCAGATGATAAAAGAGCACAGCTATTTCTGAAAAAACAGGATTACTTGGTGAAAACCAATACTAATTTAGATAAGTTTAAAGTAAAAAACTTGTCTATGAATTCTGAGGTTACCGATTTTGGAACAGCATATTATGGGGAAGAAGTTCTTTTTAGTTCTTCTCGTCAAGAAGAAACTATAAATCAAGATATTCATGAGTGGAATAAAGAGGTGTATTTAGATGTTTATAAAGGTAAACCAGACCCTGAAACAGGAGATTTATATGAAATTAAAAAATGGAATGAAATTTTTAATAGCGATTTACATGAGTCTACTCCTGTGTTTACAAAAAATAAAAAGATTGTCTATTTCACAAGAAACAATGAAAATGGAGGGAGTTACGACAGAATTACAGAGCAACGAAAAATAAGAACAGATAAGTTACAAATTTATAGATCGAGTCTTAACGCTAATGGAGAATGGACAGAGCCAGAACCATTACCTTTTAATAGTGATTCCTATTCTACAGCACACCCAGCTTTAAGTAATGATGGAAAAAAACTATACTTTTCATCAGATATGCCAGGAGGTAAGGGAGAATCTGATATTTATGAGGTAGTTGTTAATGATGATGGTACTTTTGGGGTTCCTATTAATTTAGGATCAATTATTAACACAGAAGGGAAAGAAACATTTCCCTTTATAAGTGCAAATAACGATTTATATTTTGCTTCTGATGGACACGTAGGGCTTGGAGGTTTAGATATTTTTAGAATTCCATCACTGCATAAAAAAGAAGAATGGAAAGTAGAAAATATAGGAAAACCAATTAATAGTAGGGCAGACGATTTTGCCATAACTATGAGTTCCGATTCAAAAAAGGGATACTTTTCATCAAATCGTAAAGAAGGAAAAGGAAAAGATGATATTTACAGTTTTACGAAAATTGAAATTAAGAAAGAGGAACCGAAAATTGAAAAAGATACTGTTATTATACCAGAGATTACTGAGATTAAAAAAGGTGATGATCTCGGAAAAACTTTAGTGTTAAATCCAATTTATTTCGATTTAGATAAATCTTTTATCAGACCAGATGCAGCTATTGAATTAAATAAAATTGTTGCTGTATTAAAGAAGTATCCAAAAATTAAAATTCAAGTAAGATCACATACAGATAGTAGAGCAATATGGTATTATAATACTGCTTTAAGTAAGAGAAGAGCAAAAAGTACTAGAGCATACTTAATTAGAAATGGGATTCATCGCAATAGAATTACAAGTAGAGGTTATGGTGAATCTAGATTACTCAATAAGTGTAAAGATTACGTCTATTGTACAGAAGAAGAACACCAATTAAATAGAAGAAGTGAGTTTATAGTATTAGAAAAATAAGAAAGAATACTACGTTTCAATTCTTTCTTTTTTAATGTAGATTTTTATCGCGGGGATATAAATTTTCTACATGACAAGGCCATTGTTTCGACAATGGCTTTTTGTATTAGAAAATTTATGTATCATTATTAAAACAGCTATTATAAACAAGAAATAATCAACCATATGAGTTTAGAGTATTTAAGATTTACAACTGTTATTTGAATACAACTCAAACTGCTTGGTGTACTATTGATGTTTTTTTTATAAAGATTTGATTTTTAGCGTCTTTTATTTTTTTAGATATCTATTTGTTTACTTAAGTTCTCTTTTTGTCTACCTATTTTTTTATTGTTTTAGCATTACTAAAGTTAGTTTTGTTGTTGAAAACAAATAAAACGGGGGGTTTTATTAAGTACATAGATTTTAAAATTAGTTCTCGGTTTTTTCGTCTCTATTATGACGAAAAAACTAGAGGATTTTTAAATAATTGAACCCTTTGTTTTGTAATCAAGGGTGCAAAATGACAAACAAAACAATATCTATTTTCATAAAAATATTTCTTATATCTATATGTTTAGTTTTTCTTTCTTTTTCTTCAATACCTGAAAGATTTATATCACGAAATCTAAGGTCTGTTTCTAAAACTATTTTAAGAAAAAATAGAGATGTATCTTCTGTAAAGTCAAAAGAATTAAACAAAGATTTTAATTTTTCAGATAATTCTAATAATTTTTTCTTGATAAGTACATGTTTAGAGAACACAATCGAAACAACAAATACAGAAGCTGTATTTTCATTTGATAATATTACAGACGATGAAGATGGAACAAATAATCCTGATGTAACCACATCAATCACTTTTGATACGGATAACATAGCAGGTGGAAGTTCTTTAGTTTTCGATGGAACTACAGAAATGGGATTTCAGCCTAGCGCTGCCGCAGATACTTTTGGTAGAGCATTTAGAAATGTATCTGTTGGTTTTTGGATAAAACCAGATGCAGCTATACCAACAACAAATGAAGTTTTATATGAAGAAGGAGGAGGAAATCGAGGTTTTATAATTTATAGAGAAGTAACAACTGGAAACATAGTTACAAGAATAAGAAATGGAGTAAGATCAGTTATAATTGCTGATTTTGCATATCCTGCGGATAATGATTGGCATCATATAGCTTTTACATTTAACAATGGTAGAGGTGTTACTTATTTAGATGGAGAAATAGGAGGTGATGTTACTGTTTCAACTACTCAGATGCCTGCTCATTTAAATGCTAGCGGCTTTGGTAATGTATATGGAAGCTCACATATAGCATCAGATTTTTCAACTAATTTTGGAGGCTATCAAGGTAAAATGGATGAAGCTTTTTATAGTTATAATACCATTAGAGGAGGACAAATTTTACAATACATACAATGTTTAAAAGGAAGTGCTATTGGTGATTCAAATCCAATTTTATGTCCAGATGTAGCTTTTCAAACAAATAGTGGTGAATATTACAGTATCGATTTAGCATCTGGTGAAACCATACAACAAACAGTTACAAATACCGTATTTACGAATACTTTTGCAGCGGGTTTCAACGAGAACGATGGTTTGATATATTCCCTGACTGGTGACCAAATAACAATCACCGAGATAGAAGAAACAGCTCCTAAAACTTATGAATTTACTAATCACAAAGCGGGGCCAGTAGTTGGTCTCCCTCCTGGTGTTAATTATGTAGCAGGTGATGTGTATGGTAATAAACTATATGTTAAAACCACTTCGCTCCGTGCTATATATGAAATTGATATAGATAATACCTCTCCAACCTACTTAACGCTTACTAATACAATTCTTTTAAGTAATAATATAGCTATTGGAGATTTTGTGGTTTCTAATGGAACATTGTATACTGTAGCAGAAGATGGAAATGCGTATACGATTGATTTAACTACTGGTAATGTAACCAGCCTTAGAAGAGTATCTGGTGTGGCACCTCCATTGGCAGGAATGTTTATGGATGGAGAAGGGTTCATATATGCAGTTAACAACACTACTGGTATAATTTATAGATTAGATGTAAGTGGGGCTTTCCCAAAAGTTGTAGAATTTTCCAATACAATCACTATGGGACCTAATGATGGTATTTTTTGTAAAAGTAATATCTTCAATTTTGATTTTGGAGATGCTCCTGATTCCTATGGAATAACATTAGTAAATTCAGGAAATGGTGGCCCAAGACATTTAATTACAAATTATGATGCAATAAATTATACGTCTGACTTAAATTTAGGAGCTACGATAGATAGAGAAACTGATGGTTTTGTTAGTTTGGCTAGTGGAGATAATAATGATGAAACTGTTGATGAAGATGCTTTAACTACCATTCAAGATATTGATATAAATGGAACAACACATAGTATAACTATTCCTTATGTAAATAACACAGGAAGTGATGCTACTATTTATGCTTGGATTGATTTTGATAGAAACGGAACTTTTGATGATAATGAAGAGTTTACAAGTGTCACAGCAAGTTCTGGTGCTACTTCTGCAATTTTAAATTGGACTTTTCCAAGTGATATTACTTTAGGAAATACATACATGCGATTTCGTATTACATCAGATGCATTAACAGATACAACTTCTGGAAATACAGACGATAGAGCTTTAGGTTTTGCTAGTAATGGTGAAGTTGAAGATTATACTGTTAGAATAGATGGAGGAGGAAATATAAGTACTTGTTTAATAGATTACATAAGAGTTGATAATACTGAGGCTGTTTACTCATTTGATAATACCACAGATGATGAAGATGGAACAAATAACCCTGATGTTACTTCATCAATTACTTTTGATACAGATAATATTGCAGGTGGAAATTCTTTAGTTTTTGATGGAACTACAGAAATGGGCTTTCAACATAGTACAACTACAGAAACTTTTGGAAGAGCCTTTAGAAACTTGTCTGTTGGTTTTTGGATAAAACCAGATTCAAATACACCTACAACAAATCAAATGTTGTATGAAGAAGGAGGTAATGGTGCTGGATTGGCAATTTTTAGAGCAATAACTACTGGAAATATTACAGTAAGAATACGTAACGGAGCAACCTCAGCTTTAGTTGCTGATTTTGAATATCCTACAGATAGTGAATGGCATCATATTGCTTTTACATTTAATAACGGTAGATGTTTATCATATTTAGATGGCGAATTAGAAGGCGAGGTAACTGTATCTTCAACTCAAATCCCTGCACATTTAGACGATAGTGGATTTGGAGGGATATATGGAGGTTTACATGCAGCTATGGATGTAACAACTCCTTTTGGAGGTTATGAAGGTAAAATGGATGAAGCTTTTTATGGTTATAATACATTTTCTGGAGGACAAATTTTACAATATGTACAGTGTACAACGGGCACTGTTATTGGTGATTCAAATCCAACATTATGTGCTACAGCTCTTTTTCAAGTAGCTGCTGGTGAATTCTATGAAATTGACTTATTCACAGGAGCTTCTGTTCAGCAAACAGTCACAAATGAAGTATACTCAACTTCTAATGCATACGGATACAATGAAAACGATGGTCTTAGTTATTCTGTAGTAGGTCAAGATAAAGTTATCATTTCCGAAATAGTAGAAACTGTCGCTGGTTTTGAATTTACCAATCATTTAGTTGGACCAATAATAGGTATTCCTACAGCAGGAAAACTATATGTTGCAGGAGATGTTTCCGACAATAAACTATATGTAAAGTCAGTTGTAGATTCAGAAATTCATGAAGTAGATATAGACCCAACTTCGCCTACCTATTTAACGGTTACCAATACCATTACAATTAGTCCTACTCTCAGTGTTCAAACTGCTGATATAGTTGTAAATGATGATACCGTATTTTTAGTTGGAATTAATCAAGTTGCGTATTCTGTAGATTTAACTACAGGGGCACTCACTACTTTAGGTGCTGTTCCTTATCCTGTTGGTACTGGTTCGGTGTCTGATATATTTGGTGCTATGTTTATGGATGCAGATGAATTCATTTATGGTGTTCAAAATAATACAGGAATTGTTTATAGAATGGATTTAAATGTTTCTCCACCAACTATTGTAGAATTTTCAACAAGTGTCCCGACGGCTACTAACGACGGATTTAACTGTAAAAATGCTCGTGTTAATTTAGATTATGGAGACGCACCAGATTCATACGGAACAGTATTAGTTGCCAGTGGGGTTGGAGGGCCAAGACATTTAATAAACAATTACGATGAGGTAAACAATACCTCAAGTTTATCATTAGGAAGTACCGTAGATTCTGAGACAGATGGATTTGATAGTTTGGCTATTGGCGATAACAATAATGGAATAAATGATGAAGATGCTTTAGTTTTAGTTCCAGATATTGATCTAAACTCAAGTAGTTATACTTTAAATATTCCCTACGTAAATACAACAGGAACTGATGCTACTATTTATGCTTGGATAGATTTTGATGGGAATGGAACTTTTGATGATAATGAAGAATTTGCAAGTGCTGTAGTTACTTCAGGTGGAACTTCAGCTTTATTAACTTGGTCTTCTTTTCCTGCGGATATTACCTCAGGAACAACATATATGCGATTTCGTATTACATCAGATGCATTAACAGATACAACTTCTGGAGGAATAGATGATAGGGCTCTTGGTCCTGCAAATGATGGAGAAGTGGAAGATTATGAAGTTGAGATAATAGATTGTTCAGGTATAGTTCCAACTGTAGGAGCAGTAACACAACCTACATGTACAACGCCTACGGGAAGTTTTCAAATCACAGGTTTTGATTCAGGAGATACTTATACATTTTCACCAAGTGTGGTCAATATTTC